>NZ_JAKEVI010000002.1:0-744438 GCF_022398495.1 Shewanella sp. Isolate8
ACCTAGGTACATCCAATCGCAGAAGGTCCGAAGATCCCCTCTTTTCCCCCGTAGGGCGTATGCGGTATTAGCAGTCGTTTCCAACTGTTATCCCCCTCGACTGGGCAGTTCCCTAGGCATTACTCACCCGTCCGCCGCTCGTCAGCAAAGTAGCAAGCTACTTTCTGTTACCGCTCGACTTGCATGTGTTAGGCCTGCCGCCAGCGTTCAATCTGAGCCATGATCAAACTCTTCAATTAAAAGTTTTTTTGTTTGGCTTGCGCCAAACGACTCAATGAATTCTACTGTTTCTCATTCACTGCATTCATAAAGAAGCAGTAAACTCGATACTTACACTCTTGTAAAAACATGAGCGTAAGACATATTGCTATGAACACTCACTATTTCTAGTTGAGAAATTGCATTGAGATTTAAATCGTTTTCGATTAACTCAATACCTGTGAGTGTCCACACAGATTACTTGATAAATTGTTAAAGAGCATGCCGACTTGGTGTTCTTTGTGAACCGTTCCAAGTGGCTAGGGCTGCGTATTCTACTCAGCGCAACTAAGGCGTCAAGGCCTTTTCTCAGAATGTTTTATAAATTTGGCTCAAATGCTCAAACATCGAACAATGTGGTGAATTCCCCATCAGAAAAGCGATTTTTTAATAGATAATAACCTGGCTATCGGCCCCAAACCTCGCTTCATCCCCACCATAGAAGCTACGGATAGCACAGAGAGGTAGGACAGAGAGGTAGGACAGAAAGATAGGAGAGTTTAAAGCTTTGCGCTGATTAAGCTAAGTCTTGATTAAGCCAAGTCATGATTAAGACAAGCCATGACTGTATATAACCGTTTCACCGATGAGCGCTGAAATACAGGTCGGCGCCCCTGCTCGGCAAACATGCCCTCTGCCCAAAGGGCATATAGTCATCTAGGCTCCATCCACGACAAGCCGGCTCTGCTCTCTCGTTAAAGACAGTGCATCTCTTTGAGCATACACGCCACTATCATGAGCATACTGGCATAGACTTAACACTATCAAAGTGTACCTTTATTTACCCTATGGTTGCCCTAAACCACAGATATGCCTGCGTTAATGATTTAATTACCTCTTATGACAGCATAGATCTATCTTGAAAAATCTAAAAAAACCAGTAAGAGTCATTATACTTCGACTAGGCCTTAGCTAAAGCTAAAATCGAGTTAACTGACCTGATTGTTAATTCATTTTAGAAGCCAAGGCTATCTTCAGGTTTTTCTGTGCACGCTCAAAATACGTGGGTGAAGTGTCTATCGCTTGCTTAAACATAGTGATCGCTTGCTCATACTTGCCTTCTAACATTAAAAAGTAACCCAGATCATTTAATGCATCAGCTTTGGACATTGTTTGCTCAAAACTAGCCAGGGCTTTTCGATACAACCCTTGACGTATGTAGACCAGACCTAAATTTGACCACGCACGATTAAAACTGGGATCGGCTCTTAATGCCTGCTTAAGATAGACTTCTGCCTTTTCATAGTCTCCAACAAGATAAAATGAATAACCTAGGTTAGTGGCAATTATTGACGATTGCGGCTGAAACGCTAAGACCAACAAAAAATAGGTTCTCGCCATCTGATGGTAATTCTCGAGGTCTTCTAAAATCCCCAATGCGTTATACACTCTTAAAGGAGATAGCTCATCCAAAGCAATATACCCTGTATTCGCAGCGGCCGTCTTCTGCTCCGCTAATCTTTGTTGATCGAGCATGACGGTCTTTTCAAGGTGTTTGCGAGCCAATGCGTATTGACGCTGGTCAATCTCAAGAATCCCTAATTCAGCATTGGCTAACTTGTGCTCTGGAGCGATAGTAAGAGCTTCGTTATACGCTTTAAACGCTATGTCTTGATTACCTTTTGCTAAGTTAATTCGGGCAATTTGATAAAAAGTATCAGCATTATTCTGATTAAAATCTAACGCTTGAATATAAGCATAAAGCGCCTTATCCAGGTCACCTGCTCGCTCTGCATCGATGGCTCGATTAAGTGCATCCTGCTCAGACATGGGCGCACTAGCTCCCAAAGCAATTTGAGACTGTCCCTTATATAGATCTTGGCGCTGCGGTTTGGGAGAAATTTGAGCTTCCTCATTGGTAGATGCGCAACCACACAAAATGAGTGAAAAAACCAACACGACAACTGTCAATCGCCGCGATCCCCCGAACCTTGTTAACATAAACTCACTCCTTAGTTTATTTAAAGCACAACATATTGCCCCATTGCTAAATTAGAAAGCTTGCCCCCAGACTTTCATCACTTTCATCACAGCAGGGCCCACGGCAACAATAAAGAAAGAGGGCCATATACAGAACATCATAGGAAAAATCATTTTTACAGCCATCTTTGCCGCTTGTTCTTCGGCTTGTTGTAAGCGCTTATCTCGGTATTCCTCAGAAAACACCCTTAGAGTGGCTGCGATTCCGGTACCTAACCTTATACTCTGTGAGATAGCCGAATTGAGTCCCTTAATATCCTCTAGCCCTGTGCGTTCCGTAAACTCATTCAGGGCCACTTTTACTGTCAGTCCCGCTCTAATTTTATTGCACACCAATTCGAGTTCACTGGATAGGTCAGGATGACTTAATGAAAGCTCTCTCGCGACACGCTGTAACGCCGCTAAAAGCCCTAACCCCGCCTCACAACAAACAACCAGCAAGTCAAGTGCATCAGGAAATCCTACCCTCAGCGCACGCATACGTTTATGTGCCATATAGGTCAAAATAGTAGATGGCGCCAAAAACAAAATCCCCATGATCAAACAGACTAAATAGATACTGATCATGACTGATAAATCATTAAAATATTGAAGTAGCACTACAGAGATCACTGCACCAATCAGCAATAACAAAAGTCGAATTGCACTAAATACCGCCAATGCATTATCTGAATGCAAGCCCGCATGTATTAGTAGTCGACGAGTTTCGTCATTAGATAAATTCAAAAAAGAGAGCTTACTTAACTTTCCAATACCATGCTCTAAGGTCTTGTTTACTTCACTTTGCTCATAGGCACCTGATTGGCTCTGCTCACCCGTAATATGCTGTAAACGCTTTCTTACGGGCGAATAGACGCCGCTAATCAGGAAAGATACCGATAATGCGAGTGTTATTCCCACTATCGCAGCAACGATATAAATTGCCCATTCAACGTGTTTGGGGTCATCAAAGATCTGATTAATAAGTCCTATTAAATAGTCCATATCACATATCAATCCTAATCAATTTACTGATCCAAAGGCCACCGAGTGTCATACCAATCGCGCCCCATATTAATAGACGACGCCCATCTTCGGTTCCTGTGAGTTCGCCGACATAACTAGGTGTCTGGATGTAGATCACAGCAAAGAGTACAAAAGGTAATAAAATTAAAATCCAAGCAGAAAGCCGTCCCTCAGCCGATAGCGTTTTCACTCGTCGACGAAACATAAAACGCTTACGGATAACTTGAGACAGGTTGTCGATATTTTCTGCTAAATTACCACCAGTTTCCTTCTGCACCATGACGGCACTTGCAAATGCCATGGCTGACACGCTTGGTACACGTTCGATGAATCCGAGAATAGCCCTTTTAGTGTCTTTGCTGTAATTGATGTTGGCAAACATTAGACTGAACTCTTTAGCTAGCGGTCCATCCATCTCTTCAGTGATTAACTTAATGGCATCAGAAAAAGAATAGCCCGCTTGTAAGGCACGTCTCAGAACATCAAGCGCATCGGGAAAGCTCGCTTCGATCGCATCCATTCTTTTGGCAGTGTCTCTATTGAGCTTGAAAAAGAACAACATGAAAACCATGAAAACAACGAAGACAGTCATTAATGGTTCACGCATATACCACCAGCTAGCCCCACCAATCACACTGGCAGTCACCAAGGCTAACAGTAAGAACTGATGACCCAATAAACGATAATCAGCGAGCTCCAGTCGATAGCTTAAATCTTCTATAAAACCTATATGCTCTAATGCTCGACCTATCGCGCCCACTTTGCTTAAGCGATTCTTTCTAAGCAACGAGGTTTCCAGTACTCCATCACCAGACTCCTGCGATAACTTCTGTAAACGTTTCCTAACCTGAGCGGTATTAGCACGCTGTGGACTATACACGGGTAAAAATAGGGCTTGAGATAGGAAAATAACCGCGATGAATATTAACCCTAAAAATATCATTTCATTAGAAAGCATAGGTGTATCTCCTAAAACTTAGCGAAAGGATCACCGCAGTTAAACAACTTATAAGGTAAATCGATGCCACGTTGTTTGAGTTTAGAGTGAAAACCCGGGATTACGCCAGTAGCCTCAAAACTGCCCTTTATCTGACCATGTTCATCGATACCTTCGCGAGTAAAACGGAATATCTCAGACATAGTGATGACATCGCCTTCCATGCCGTTAATTTCCTGAATACTAATCACACGCCTTCGCCCATCCTCTTGGCGTTCAAGTTGAACGACCAAATCGATAGCCGAAGCAATTTGAGTTCTAATGTTACTCACTGGCATATCAAATCCAGCCATGCAAACCATATACTCTAATCTGCCGAGCGCGTCTCTAGGGCTATTGGCATGCAATGTGGTAAGCGAGCCTTCATGACCAGTATTCATCGCAGTAAGCATGTCTAATGCTTCACCACCACGAACCTCTCCGACCACGATTCTATCTGGTCGCATACGCAGACAGTTCTTAACGAGATCTCGCTGCGTCACCTCACCACGACCTTCGATGTTTTGCGGTCGTGTCTCTAATCTGACTGTATGAGGTTGCTGCAATTGCAGCTCGGCGGAATCTTCAATGGTTACAATGCGTTCATCAGAAGGAATATAGCCAGACAACATATTTAGTAATGTTGTTTTACCGCTACCGGTACCGCCTGAGACCAATACATTTAACTTTCCCTTAACGCCACCTTGAAGAAGTTCGACCATGTCAGCTGTAATTGACTCATAATCGATCAATTCTTTTGCCGTTAATTTATCAACGCCAAAGCGTCGAATAGATAGCGAAGGGCCATCTAAGGCCAGGGGAGGAATGATGGCATTGACCCTTGAGCCATCAGCCAATCGAGCATCAACCATGGGCGATGACTCATCAATACGACGCCCTACACTAGAGACAATACGATCTATGATATTGAGAAGGTGAGCATTGCTATGGAATTTAACATTAACATGCTCTAATTTACCATGACGCTCCACATATACCCTGTCAAAAGAATTAACCAAAATATCTGAAACTGTCGGATCAGCTAATAATGTCTCTAGCGGTCCCAAGCCTAATACTTCATCAATAATGAGTTTTATTAATCTTTTTCTAGATGCAAGGTTAATTGGAATATGCAAATCACTCATGAGCCTGTCGCATATTTCACTTATTTGACCCCGAGCTTGATCTGCTGAAACCGTTTCAATCAATGACAGATCCATCACCCCTAACAACTTATCATATAACTTGATTTTTAGTTCTTGCTCTTCAACACTCAGAGGTTGATAACTTTCCTCACCAGAAAAACTCTTATTCTCCATCATAAGACACCTCAACTAATGTCCCAATAAACGCGACAAAAAGCCTTTCTCTTTTTTAGGCTCATTACCATTCGCAGGAATTAAATTTTGAGTCAAGTCGATTAAATCTAGATACATTCTCTGTTTTTTAGCTATTTCCGTGATGGGTCGCCCCAAGTCCTCACATTGGCTTGCCAAGTTATAATCATTCCCCACAACAAACACTGAATAAATACCAAGCGCATGCTTAATATCATTTATTTTTATTTGTGCATCGGACTTATTGTATCGATTAACCAATATATGGATTTTACTCTTATCAATTCCCAAATGATTAATTAGCTGTTGAATAAGCGCCTTCACCTCTCTAATTATGATCAGGTTTTGCTGCGCAACCAACAAAATATCGGCATTGCGGAGCAATTCAATATTCCAATGCTCTGGGCCACGAGAATAATCTAAAATAACTTGATCATTAAACTGACGGCACTTCCATATTAAGTCGTATATATTTTCCAACTTAATATCATGGTGCAAATTTAATAATGAGAAAGGAGCCGCGGCAAGCAGGTGTAACTTACCTTTCGAAATCATTGCACTACGCAATGCAACCTCATCGAGCTCATCCAAGGCCTGTAAAGCATCCACAAGGTAATAATTGGGCTCCACGCCTAAAATGTGTGCTAATGCCCCATGGTGTAAGTCGGTATCTAACAAAGCTACATCCATATCACCTCGCTCAGCGGCGATAGCTGCCAAGCTTGACGCAATAAAACTGGCCCCGGATCCGCCCTTACCGTTAACAACGGCTAACACAGGAGCAAGCTCAGCCTTAGTGCTTAACAGCTGAGCAATGTTTTTAAGCGCTGTGATCAGTTCAATATCGGGCGCATCCAAAGGAATAAAATCACTCACTCCATATTGAAAGGCATGTCGTATTACTTTTTGGGGGGTATCTCTTCCTAGAATTATCACCTCTGACTTATAACTGGCAGCACATGCTAAGGCTTGTTGAGCTAACACTTCTTCATTTGGAATGACCAACAAAACTAGGTTAAAAGACTTACCTGACGCATCTGCATTTTTACTTCCTGTCAAATCTGTAGTTTTCTCCCAATGTAAATTGACACACTGAGTTAAACTAGCCTCAATTTTAGGTAAAAACTCTTTTTGCACATCTATCAACAAGACGTTCAATGGAGAAGGCATATAAAAATCCATATTCTCCTCTAAACTCGAAGCATTACTAGATTCACTAGTGAATAATTTCAATGGTTTGTCCATATAGCCAACCCTGAGTTACTACAACAATCCTTATCATTACTATAGTCGCTAATTCGGAGAGTCATCACACTAATATCGTGATTATTGACAGATGGTGCTTCCTCCAGGAAAAACCCCCAAGCTCTCTCGCGGGAGCGTGGTGGTAAATACTGGCGAATTTAGGCTGAGATGTAATCCGGGTATCCAGAGATCATGCTGATAATTTTTAATTTCTGCTTTGACCAACTCGATATCGGCGCCAGTTGCCGGATCGCCATTATCGCGAAGATAGCTAATGTCAAGGTTAGCGGCAGTTAAGTTAGGAACCAAATTGTTGCCGTTAAACAAGGCCAAACTGTCTATATTTGTGGTCGGCTGGCACACAATTGCTAATCTCGCGGCGCGGCGCGAAGCTTCCTGCAGAACACTGTATGTATACAATAGTCGCCCAACCTCAATGGCACCAAACAGTAAGATAAAAAACACTGCCGCAACAATTGCAAACTCGACAGTATAGATGCCTTTATCTCTATTCATAATACTGTGACCGCATAGTGAGCATTGAGATTAAAACTAAGATCGACCTCATTGCCCAGGCCAAAAGTAGTAAGTTTCTCCCCCAGTATCGGTTGCCAGTCGTACGACACCGAAATAACCAATCTTCGGCTGCCGGCTGGAGACTCAACAATATTAATATCTGACGCAGTCAACCCTTTTAAGATCGGGCTTGCCCCTACAGTCGTCTTACCATAGAGGAGTAAATTTTTAGTCTTTGAAATACAATTACCACACTCTTCATCAATCAATGGATTGGGAAGGATCGATGTTTGCTGAGTATCGGCATGAGCCCCTAAATACAATCCAGCATCGCGAACTAACTTAGTCAGGGTATTATATTGAAACAAAAAATGACCCAACTCTCCGGTTGCAAAAACCAGTAGCAACATAAAAGGCAATAGAATGGTCATTTCAACTGCCGCGACGCCCTTTTGTAACGAAAAGTTCATTGCATTCTCCTAGGAGTCTGGGCTATCAGGATCTTTATAGAGCACTATTGTATGATTATTGCTGACGAAATCGGGATCGACCGATGCATTGCCAGTTCCTGGGCATTCGGTCACAAATTCCCCCACTACAAAGGATTCTTGCCCACCTTGGTCAACATCTTGTACCAAGAAAAAACAGCCAGTCGTTTTAACTTCAATTTCATTACGGCCATTGGTCAGTCCATCGCAAACACCAATAACCACTGGCATCTCTCTGCGATAATTTGCGTCTATGGTACTGTCTATACAATTATCAATATTGGAATCCGCTAAATATTGGCTATGACTATAGTAAGAGGCGCTAGGGTTCGCTATGTTACCATCGGCATCAAGATTAATGCGTTCTCCCTGGCATATGTTGCGATCTCTTGGGTGATCCGTGGAATTTAATCCCCCGCCTTGCCACTGACCAAAACGGGTATTCAGACCTTGAGACACAGGACCAACATTATTACCAGGCTCTGTCGGTACAAAATCACCTGCTCCGACACAACTATTAGTTGAGTATTCACCCGCCAGCGCCTCGCGCATAACATCGGCCCCTGTACCATCCAAAGCTAATAATTGAAAATTACCCGGCCCGATAGCTTCATCACTTGCCTGCGCTGAACCTGACTTCATAGCGTACAGGCTGTTAGTCTCTATGCCATAGGGGGCCGGTACTTGCTCTCCATTTGGGCCGGTTACTGTATAATCGGGATCATCATTCACTGCACAAACCAATAAGGGCACAATTTTATTGTTGCACGTTATATCAGTACTTCGCCCCGCGACCGCTGATGCCCTAACACGTTTATTGAAACTCAACAGTTGGGCAAGAAAATTATCTAAACCAACATTTTCAACTCTCACTCTGACATATTCACTCCCTTCGATAGTGACAGGAATAAAGGGGTCGGGCAAAACTGAGAATTCAATCGAGATATTACTGGTTACATTATTTGTGCTGTAATCGGCAGGGCTAAAGCTGATATTAGTTTCCAGTTCATTGTTTTCTTTAAAAGCAAGATTCTGTGACAACATGCTCACTGCCGCCTGCCTTGCTTGCGCTAGCGTTGCACCGTTATCGAGTGCTTTAGCGGCATGCAGGGCCGAGGCATCCACAGCATTTTGTAACCGCCCCTTGCTCAGTAACATATGACCACCATCTAGGGCTAATGCGGCCACTGCAAGCAACGAAAATAAGCCTATGGTAAACATTACCAAAATTGCACCGCGTTGATGCCTTACACCTATATGCGTTATCGAGTCCTTGCCTGACGTGCCATACATATTTGATCTCCGACTAATAATTATTCAATTATCATCGAGGTGCCTAGCTCTTTGGCCTTAGTGGGACTTTCACTACTTTCTCGATAATTCAACATCACTTGACGACCATAGTTACCCTCTAAACTTAAGACTAATCCGTCGTTACGCTCAGAGGCTTCAGGATCGAGAACTTGAACATCTCTCACTTGTAAATAGCTGTCTCCCATAGAAAAGTTGTGTTCGTTAGCACAAGCCGACACAAGTAAACTGCATGCAATAACACATAGCCACTTGTTCACTTCACTCACTCTGACATTAAAATTGTTCATACTCATCACTCCAATCTAAAGTGAATGGCCGTATTTCTGTTGAGTGCCACTGTTTTCAATCTTGATATTAGACATCACAGGTTCGTATGGCGTATCCGCCTTGTCCTTAGGACGCTCTTTGGTAGAGCTTTTACCCAGTAGATAAAACTCGACATCCGATGGAGCAACAAAGCCATCTGTGGGAAGGACAACATCCTTTTTATTGAAAGGTCTCACTAAGCGTGGTGTCACTAAAATCACTAGCTCTGTCTGACCACTACGAAAGCTCTTGCTGGAAAAGAGCTGTCCAAATACAGGAACATCACCGAGACCTGGCACCTTATCGATATTTTCACGTAAGGTGTCGCTAATCAGGCCACTAATGGCTATCGTTTGACCGTCGGCCAACTCAACAGTTGTCGCTGTGCTGCGTTTAACCAGAGAGGGAACAATTAACACTGAAGTGGTATTACTCCCTGATATCGAAACAGAATTAGAATTACTTAATTCACTAACGACTACGTCCAAATTTAAATTTATCTGGCCTGAATCCAACACAGTGGGTAAAAACTTCACACCAACACCAAAATCACGATATTGAATCGTAGTGCTACCATCTTTGTCTGGCACAGGTACAGGAAATTCGCCACCGGATAAGAACTCGGCCGATTGACCACTCATAGCAGTCACATTGGGCTCAGCCAACACCTTGGCTAATCCATTTTGTTTAGCCACATCGAGGGCAAAGTTTATGAGTAAGTCTTGGTTAATATACTGAGCGAAAAAGCCTTTACTGGTTACCCCACCAATACCCGAATCGACGAATCCACCACCGCCACCAACGACACCACCGGACAGGTGTGAGCCTTGATTAAAGATCAGAAATTTTGAATCAAACTGACGCGCAATTTCACGCTGAACCTCGGCAACGACCACTTCAAGCATCACTTGGTGACCGCCTCCTATGGTCATCATATTTAATACCGTACTTTTGGGTTTACCTACCGTAGGCGCTGCATCCACATATGCCTGAGCCAACTCCATTGCAGTGTTCATTTTTTGTAGATTGGAGGCCTGACCACTTAATAGAAGTTGTCCCTGAGAGGTTTGTACTGCCAATTTTTCTGTGGGTAAAAACTCATGCAAACGTAATTTTAATCCATTTAAGTCATGGGTCACTTCAATATCCATGACACTGGTTAATATTTCGTTTTCATCCCAGATCATCACATTCGTACTACCCAACTTTTTACCCAGTACATACAGATTATTCTTGGGTAAGAGCTTGATATCTGCGATATCAGGGTTCCCAACAGAGACTCTTTGTACCGATTTAGGTAATGGTAAGACACGAGACTTAAAGATAGGGATCTGCTTTAACTCCTTTGCTCCCTCAAATGGCCCTCCAGCCATTACTGGTAGATGCATCAAGGCCGAAATGAACACCAAGAACATGCATCCTAGCTTCCAGTTTTTGCCAGTCGAACGTAGCATAGTCCACTCCTCTTCAACCCATGGGTTGTATCATGTAAGTATTCAAGCGATTAATCATTCACCTTAACCTCTTGCTCTTTCATTCCTTTTAAGATTCGCACTTTAGATTTAGAGCCAGACTGAACATATACGACCTTTTCAGTTGGTATTGATGGCTTAACGACTACTGGCTGAGCCTCAACGATTGGCTTATTCGACTCGGACGGCTCAGATTTCTCTTGATTGAGTAAAGCCACCTCAACTTGTGCATCATCATTGGGGTTTCTTAAGGCTAATTGCAGTGAGCCTCGTCCTTTCGCAACCAACAACTGTTCCGCTTGAGCCATACTCAACTCTAAGGTAACCGCTCTAACCAACACGGGTTTATTCTCATCGTTTGACGCTCGTTGATCGATAGCCAAAATCTTTACATTAGAAAGCACCACATCGGTCTTATAATCCCCCTCTTTAAAAAGGTTGATTACATCTACTCGGTTACCTGGGAGCAAGAAACCTGCTACGCCAACCACATCGTTTACCCTTATGGTAACCGCGCGCATATTAGGCTGAATAAGGCTAGCTAACGTGCTCCCCTCACCTTTATTGATCAGTTTTTCTTGGCGTAAAATCTCACCGGGATACAGCTTTTGATTTACGACTTTTCCTTCGGCATCTTCAAACTTGGTCACAGAGCCCTTAGGCACTATGCCTTCAGGAACAGCGGTGAGAACTAAATGCTTGCGATCAACAATAGTCCCCATAGGTACCAAGCTAGACACTGTTACCACATTGGTGGTATTTGCCTCCTTAGTTCCACTGGTGTTTGACTCAAGCCAATTTTGAGCGAGGAAAACCGCTATCACACCAAATATCATTGACAAGACGACAAATAGAATCGTTTTGTTATTCATAATGAACTCCCGTCGTTAACCATAATGTCAACTAAGACAGCGCCTTAACATCAACTCTCAACAAAATATATGGACCATGCTGAGTCGATGAGAGACTGTGTCACCACTGGTTCGAGCTTCATAAAACAAATTTGGTCAAACATAATGCCGAGAAGATCTCGTGGATAACAAGGAATCAAAGGCTTAGCAAACTTTTGATGATATTCCCTCAGCAGATATGTAAATGCCTCTTCGTCACAGCTCAGCTCTAATTCATCACATACCTGAAACCAAATTTTACGATAGAGTGACTCATCCAGTGCATCAAAATGGATCTTGTAACCAAGTCGCCGAAGAAATGCTTCGTCGACTAACTCTTTAGGATCAAGGTTAGTAGAGAAGAGTAAAATTAGCTCGAATGGGATCTCAAAATGTTCGCCAGACTGTAGGCTCAAAAAATCTCTATGTTCTTCCATCGGTATGATCCAACGATTAAAGAGTTGTTTCGCACTAATGCGTTGTCGCCCTAAATCATCGAGTAACAAGATGCCATTGTTGGCCTTAAGCTGCAGTGGGGCCATATACGTCCGGCTATGGGCATCAAATTGTACCTCTAGCATTTCACTCGTGAGCTCACCACCAGTGATCCGAAGCGGACGTTGGCATTGAATCCATCTTGGATCATGGCCACTGCCTAAATCTAATGGGTTATTCGTTGCCTCAACTTCGGTGCGATGATGTAATTCAGGGTCAAAGACCTGAATGATTTCATTGCCAATAGCAATCGCATAAGGAATTAGCACAGCATCGCCCAAAGTCAGATTTAGGTTCCGACACAGATAACTTTTACCTGTTCCTGGTGGACCGTATATCAATACAGGACGACTGGAATTCATTGCCGGCCCAATTTTATAGAGTAGGTCTTGCGGTAACACGAGCGCTTTAAGCCCTTGCTCAAGCATCTCATAGGTAATGGGCCGTGCTCTGCTAGATTGTTGTTTACAGATGGGAATGTATTGTTTAAGCGGTACAGGAGCCAGTCCGAGATAACCGCTGCGGCTAAAAACTAACTTTGCGTGAATCTCGCCCGTATGACTCAAGGCATAGCGCATCTGGCCATCAGCCGTCGTTTGTCGGTTTTCAACCCAGCCTAGCTTCTTGGCAGTATCGAGCAATTGTTGCAAGATACCTCCCGTTATGCCCATTTTGGCGACCATCAATTCTTTAGTGACTACACCTGCGGTAAATATGTGTTTAACCAATAAATCTAATAATAATGCTTCAGATAAACCTGTATCATCTATGGAAATAGGCTTGGGAGCCAACTTACTCACATCACCAATGTATTCATGGTCTCTAGGCTGAGATGATGATTGAACATCTACAGAATGACCCACATCTGATTGCAACATAATTAGACTTCCTATCCCAAATAATGACTTAACTGCAAATAGACACTTGGCAAATCATAGTTAATACTGCAAGCCACCAGCCAGCCTATGGCCAATGCCGGTGCATAGGGCACTTTCTGCCCTGCAGCTTCATTAGGCTCAGGTTTAAAATAGGTTCTGCAATAAATACAGTCCCAATAACGTTTAAGGGTGTTAACAACGCCACTCAACCCCGTGCGCCACAATACGAGTAATACGCTAGTGACAGCGCCTGCGGCGACGCCATATAAGAGACTCCATGCCAAAAGCTCTGGCCCCATTAGGGCACCAATTCCCATCATCAATTTAATATCGCCAGCGCCAAGTAGCCTAAAAATGAAGACAGGAAACAAAATAATAAACGCCAGTGCAAAACCAAAACTGGCTAAGAGTAAACCATTGAGTTGTGCATAATATCCGTTGATGGCAAAACCACAGAAAATCGCCGCAAGCGACAAAGCGTTAGGAATGCGATGCGACCTTAAATCTGTGGCGATGGCTATGATGAAAAACAGCGCCGCCAACGTGATTTGAAGTAATAATTGGGCATCTGTCATTGAGATCGTATCTCTTAGATAGGCATTTAACATTATCCAAATAACATAGGTGCCTAGTATTCAAGCCAAACTAGGCACCTCTATCACAAGCTGAATGCCTTATTTAGTTTGTACAGTCTTGGCTATTACCATTAACAGCAGAGGCTAGACAATCAATCTTATCTGTTGCGTTTTCACCTAATAGGTTAAATGCGGCAATCATCCCGCCCACAACCAGGCCACCGGCAATGGCATATTCCACTGCCGTTAAGCCACTTTCATCTTCAATAAAATCTTTAAATAAGCTTGTAAGGTTCATAGTTTTCTCCTAACGACCCAAAGAGGTGCTTTGTATAGCCGCTGAGCTCACAGAAGCGATTACCCATCTATCTTGCCTTGCTATCAGCTTCATCACCTCGTATCCATCAGTGCCATGACTTGCTACCGAATATGCGTTCCTGTTGCCAATTTTTAATCATGACAGGAATAAGCTTCATCACTCGCTACCTAACCTGTCGAACAGCAATATTGGAAAAACTGCATAATCCAACATTGCTGTTACATTTAAGGGTAGCAAAGTTTTCACGATACATAGATTAAAAAACAAACAACTTTAAGAGGATTATTGTGCTATGGGGAGCTAATTTTTATTCAAACCTAGCTAGTTTGGAAAGCTCTTACTAACAAGTAGTTGCGAGATTTTGTCCTAAGAAGAAGACGTAAGACTTGATGATACATTGTGTATTTGACAGCGAAAGCCAATATCAAATTTGCCAATCAAGTCAATCAAGTCAATCAAGTCAATCAAGTCAATCAAGTCAATCAAGTCAATCAAAAGTATTAACCAGGAGAACGCTAAACACTTAGATAAGATATAAAAGTGTTTATAGGCGATGGCCTATAACCCCAAATCTGTAACTGAGGCTCTCTCTGCTAGAGTTGAATTCAACTTGTAGATATCGGGGCGAAATTGCACCACTCCTCCAGTGTCTACCCAAGTCGTTAAATAGGTAATCAGTACGGGTAAAGGCTCAGCGAGCTTATAATATCGCGGCAATTTTTGTGCTAATGCTTCTTTGATAACCACTGGCGACTGATCAGTGTACCGAGTAAAAAGGTACTTGGCTAAGATGTCAGCTTTTTCTAAACGCACACAGCCATGACTCAAGGCGCGATCTTGACGCATAAACAGTTTCTTTACGGGCGTGTCATGCAAGTAAATGGCTGCATTATTCGGAATCGAAAATCTATACCGTCCCAATGAATTATTAGCACCTGGTTGCTGAACAAGTTGATACTCGCCCAATAGCGCCGCAATTTGCTTAGAAGAATGGTTTGTTAATGGTAACGCTAAGGAGTGACCCTGAGTCACCTTACGCAGCTCAAATCCGTGGGCGGCAAGATACCCAGGATTTTGACCATTTTTCGGCAGTAACTCACCATAGACAATACTTCGAGGTGGAGTCCAGGTTGGATTCAGTGTCACCAGGTTCAGTGTTGTCACCATTTGTGGCGTCGGCGTTTCGGGTTTGCCGACAATCACTCGCATACTCAATACACTGGTATCATTCTCCATTACCTGTAATTGGTACGCAGGAATATTGACCCACAAGTATCTCTCCGGCAATTGATTGGGTAACGCAAACCAACGAAACAACGCTTGGCGCAGATGAGCAATCTTTTGTGAGGGTGATATCTGCAGCGCTTTGCGGGTCGAGCTATCTAGCTCTCCGCTTTCAGGTAGCCCATGCCTTAGTTGAAAATGCTTTATGGCGCTGACGATAGCAGGGTCATAAATCGCCTCTCTATAGGTATTAGACGGTTTAATTGGTAAGTCGCCTAATTGAGTGAGCATCCACCTCAACTTGGCGATTTCGGGCGACCGCTGACCCAAACGGTATTGCCTAGCGGAGATGGCTGGCCATACATACTTTTCAAGCTGTTGATAGCGTCTAATTTGTTCACGTAACAGTTGCACCTGCTTGTGCTCAGGTAGCATGGTGTCGAGTAGCTCATGTAGCTGCTCAGTTTGCACTGCGCGGCGTAGCTGTTGAATGCTCGACAAGGCTTCATCTCCCTGCCCTAGCCTTAATGTTTTCAGCATTTCAATAAAGAGCTGCGAATATCTATCGTCTAAGTCTCTTGTCACCTGCGCACTCGCCTCATTCGTTGACAAGCCTATCTGCTGCCAAAAACCTAGTTCCTGGGCTAAGGCAAGCATCTCCAGGGTTAACGGCCTGGGCCCTCGCTGATCGAACCAAATAAATTCAGGCTCACTGGTCACGACTTGATGGTTTAACGGCGTCCCCTGAGCCATATTGTCTGCCGCCAGCGCGGATTGACCTATGAAATTCAGGCTAGCGCTAATTAAACAAGCAAAAACGGTCGGGATATAAGATAAGATCAATTTCATATTGTCGAGCCCATCCTATTCAACAGAAGAAATATAGTGACGGTATCCTTCTGTAACATTATAGGTAAATCACGCCAACCGGCAGTGGTCAGTGCAACGACCTTTCTGGCGGCAAAGAGACAAATTCATCATTAGGGTTAGCTCAGGTTTAGTTCAGGCATGGCGCTAAGACAAGACTATTTCTTAATTTAAAAGCTTGAACTATCGTCCTCCAAATCGCCTAAACATCAGAGATAAATTATTCATCTATACTTTACCCAACAGGTAACTAATCGCCTCTTTTATAGATGAGATCACATCAATAGGACGATATAACACCATGATAAAAATGGAGTTAACTCGCCAGCAGATACTTCAGCTGAGTTTGATTTTGCTGATAATCGTATTACTGCTGGTCATTATCTATCCCGCTTTAACCGTGGCAAATGCTCGTTTTAAGCTAAAAACCGAGGTTAAATCTGGCGCAACATTAGCTGAGCGCTATTTATTGCTAGGTGATTGGCCCTCTGGCAATGAAGATGGTTTATTGAATCACTTCAACGACTTTCAGGTCAAAACAAAGGATTTGTCAACTGACTCAACACTAATGCCGCCTACGACACTCAATGCGCAAACAGCAAGAGAGCGGGCCGTTGCCCCATTACCGCAACGATGACGCACTATGAAGGATGATTAAAGAGCGAAATGAGCTGAACGACGTCAAATGAGGATAGAGATACTTGATTATTTACGCCGCAATCCAATAGAGAGAAGCTATGTCTGACGACGCAGAGTTAGCCACAACATCGACGAATGCCATCTCACTCAAGCGCACTTTTTTTAGAACGCTAGCCATGCTCATTTTTTTTATGGTCATTGCGATTAACTATAAACAGTTACTGCAGCATTACTCTGCCTTTTCTCTTGCCAATGCCATGACGCGCATCGAAGCTGAGCATCTGCTCAGTGAAGGATTATTGTTAGACCTAAGTTATTTTGCGCTTATGGTGTTGATACTCCATGTATGCTGGGCGTTGGTGATCACCCTTTCCTTCCGTCCTTGGTTTGCCATCACATCTAATGACAGTGTTAAGACACAAATTTGGTTAGTGTTGTTACTCCTGCATTGCATTTGGGTTCTGTCGGCCAATGCCTATTTCTATCCAACATCATTACTGGGTTTTTTTCGCGGCACGCCACTGGCGACGGGTTTCACCCTAGTCGCCTTGGGGCTCTTATTGTTAGCCAACCTTATATATGCTTTACTGGGCGCTCTGGCCAATTACAACAGAGAATTGAAGGGGCTATTTGTATTTAGCCTATTGGTATTTAGCTTTATGCCTCTCTATGTATTTACCCGCCACACAACCACGCCCGTTTTTTTCCAGAAGAGTGATCAACCTAATATTGTTGTCATTGGTATTGATGGTTTGCGCCCAGATCATCTAGCCTATCGCGGCGCCGACCCATCGCTTGCGCCAACACTGAATCAACTATTAGCAGAGTCTCTGATTTATGATCGTACCTATACGCCACTGGGACGCACCTTTGTGGCCTGGATGGGAATTTTATCGGGCTTATATCCGACAAATAACGGGGCCAGATTCAACCTTGCCCCGCCAGAACTGGTTAGTAAACCCTTCCCCCTATTAGAACGGCTTGCCGCCAATGGCTATCAGACTACCTATGCCATAGATGAACGTCGCTTCAACCAAATCGATAAGAGTTACGGCTTTGATCGTGTGATTGGTCCTAAGGTAGGCGCCGCCGATGCGATTATAGCAAATGTGGCCGATCTTCCCTTGGTAAACCTGGCAATTAACTTGCCGTTATTGGGTGACTTATTTCCCTACCTCTATATCAATCGCGCATACGGTAAAACTTACCATCCCTTGCAGTTTAATCATGAGGTGATACACAGCTTATCAGTCGATAAACCCAATTTTTTGGCCGTACATTTCTGTCAATTACACTGGCCCTTCACCTCAAAAGATTTTATCGAATTAGATAAATCGCGTTGGGATGGTAACTACAACCACTATATGTATGGCGAAATGATTAGAAAAGTCGATATGCAAATAGCCGACTTTATCGCCCAATTACGTCGGGGAGGTCTATTAGACAATGCTGTGGTGTACCTGTTATCGGATCACGGTGAGGGGTTCATGTTGAGTCAAGATAGACTCGCGGCAATCGATACTGAAACGCAAATAGCCGATGCTGCGCAGCCAATGGCGCTCAATGTTGCGGCCTGGGGCCATGGCACCAATGTTTTATCTCAGGAGCAATCGCAAGTGCTGCTCGCCTCATTAAGATATCGAAATGGTAAACCAGTAAATCCAGCAGGCAAAGTCGATGGTTTATTTTCACTGGTTGACGTCGCACCCAGCATAGTTGCCAACCTCTCTGCCACAAACAACGAGGCAATGGTATCTGAAAATTTGAAGTTTGACGGTCAGCCACTACCTCAAGATTTAACAGAACCACTGACTCCTAGCGACAACCAGAGACATATCTTTGTCGAGTCATCGCTTCCGGTAGCCTCAATTAATACCAGCTTTATCGATGATAAAAAGGTGATGTCAGAAACCGCATCTCATTACGAAATTAGAAAAGATGGTCGCGCTGTGATGAAACCTGAGTCCTATCACAACAATATACGGTTAAAGCAGCGTTCAGTGTATGCCCAGCAATGGCAACTGGTCATGCTACCTAAAGATGAGCGCCTTATCTTAGTCGATACGGCAAACAAACGCTGGCATACCCTCAGTGACTATTCGGGCGATGCGCCTTGGGAAGCTATGCTCGATTCACTATGTCAACACTATCAAGCTGACTTTATTGACACGCCGCGCAGCGAGTGTAGCCTTTCCTTTAAGCAGCGGCTACTCAGCGCCAACGCTGATGGCGCTGAGCATGCCAAGGGACAAAATGTATCGCCGCCTAGGTAAAGACTAATCTAGGTAAACACTAGCCTAGATAAGCATTAATCAGCGAATCGGGTTTAAATTAAATGCTGCGCTTAAACCATTAAGCATCTTGCAAAGAACTTAGGTAAGCGGGCACATCGGCGACAGAGTCTAAAACGACGCTGGCGGCGGCAATAGCCTCATCAGTCACCGTTTTACCCGTGCGCACTAAGATACGGATCGGCACTCCTGCGGCCTGCGCAGCCAACATGTCGTCACGCTTGTCGCCCACCATGACAGAACGGCTAAGATCTATCTTCAAGAACTGCGCCGCACTCTTGAGCATGCCAGGCTTTGGCTTACGGCAATCACAGTCCTGCTTATACTCGCCTATGCCTTTCTCACTGTGATGGGGACAGTAATAGATACCATCGAGGTCGACGCCTTTGTCGGCGAAATTCCAATCCATCCATTCGGTCAGACTATGAAACTGATCTTCCGTATAGAGTCCACGGGCAATACCCGACTGATTAGTCACCACCACCAGCTTATAGCCTTGCTGCTTTAACGCGGCGCACGCTTCGAATACGCCTTCGACATATTCGAAATCATCGACCTGATGCACATAACCATGGTCGACATTAATCACTCCATCTCTATCCAGGAAAACGGCACGATTCACGAAAACTTCCCCAATTCGACTGAACCCAATAATTAGTTGAACAGTATTATCACACTTGAATCAACAAAATGCACCGCACAATCACGAATAAAGTCGAAGGGGGCTAGAAATGAATAAAATATACAAATATAGTTAAGCCAATCGCTAATAGCTAATAGCTACACAAGAGATAGAGATGCCAGTAAACACCCTTCACTCAATCAGACGCCAACGCCTCATGGATAAGCTCCCCGACGACAGCTTTGTGATTCTTGTCGGTTATCAGCAAAAGGTACGTAGCAAAAACATCAAGTATCACTTTCGCCAAGACAATGATTTTCTTTACCTAACTGGGTTTAACGAGCCTGACGCCGTCGCATTGCTCTATCGTGGGCCCCAAGGAGAGATAATCTATACCTTGCTATGCCGCCCAAATGATCCACAACAGGAGGTCAGTTTCGGTGCCAGGGCGGGCATTACCGGTGCCATCGAAAAATTCGGCGCGACTCAGGCCTTTGACATCGCCGAGCTAGATACCGTGATGGCATCGAGTCTCACCCATCAGCGTCAGGTATTTATCAGTGACGAACTGGGCCGCTTTAACCACAAATTAATCGATTGGTGTAACACCCAGCGCCAAGCCAGCGGTTTCGATACCCCCAAATGCTATCGGAGCATCACGCCACTGGCCAAATACCTTCACCCACTTAGGGTGATTAAAGACGAGAGCGAACAAGCGGCAATACGCACCGCGGTTAACGCTTCTGTCGACGGCCACAAGGCAGTGATGAAGGCCTGCCGCGCAGACATCAATGAGGCGCAGCTGGCCGCAACCTTTAACTATGCTATCGCCGCAAACGGCGCTAACGAGGTCGCCTATCCCAACATAGTGGCGGCGGGCAACAACGCCTGCTGCCTCCACTATGAAGAGAACTGCTGTCAGACCCAATCTGGCCAGATGCTGCTGATCGACGCCGGCGCCGAGCTCAACCACTACGCCGCCGATATCACCCGCAGCTATCCGGTCGATGGTAAGTTTACCCAAGCCCAAGGGGCGATCTACCAGCTAGTATTGGATGCACTGGATGCCGCCATCGCCAAGGTAACCCCCGGCACGCAATGGAACGAGATCTATGAGACCTGCATGCAGGTGATGGCCCGCGGCCTCATCGAACTCGGCCTATTACAGGGGAGCTATGAGGAGGTGATGGCCAGCGAAAGTTACAAACGCTTCACTGTGCATAAGACGGGGCACTGGTTGGGGATGGACGTCCACGACGTCGGCCCCTATCATGATGACGATGGCGAGTGGCGCAAGCTTGAGCCAGGGATGATCTTTACCATAGAGCCCGGCATCTATATACCGGCCTCTACCACAGATGTACCCGAAGCTTTTCGCGGCATGGGGATCCGCATCGAAGATGATATCCTGGTTACTGCTGACGGCCATGAAAACCTGTCAGAGAAAGTACCTAGGTCAATTGCCGAGATCGAGGCCTTCATGGCGCGCGGCTAGCGTTATAACGGCGCTAGTTTTAATGACGTGAGCGCTATAACAGTATTAGGGTTCTAATGACTCGAGGTTTCTTGGGCTTAGAACTCTAAAGACGCTATTGCGCGAGAGCGCTCGCCACCCTTGCCTTGAGCACTGGCAACAATTCGGTTTCAAACCAAGGATTACGCCTAAGCCAGAGATTATTGCGAGGGCTGGGATGAGGTAGCGGAATTATGTGGCTGCCATGTTGTTGCCAATCTCGCACACACTCAGTCACCCCGCCGCACTGCTTACCGAAATGATAGGCCTGAGCGTATTGGCCTATCACCAAGGTGAGGCGAATATCCCTAAGGTGCGCCAACAATTGCTCGCGCCATGCTGGCGCGCATTCAGCCCTGGGCGGCAGATCCCCAGAGCGCCCCTTCCCCGGATAGCAAAACCCCATAGGGACGATGGCAAAAAGGTTTGGATCGTAAAACTGCTCGCGGCTAACACCGAGCCAATCCCTGAGCCTGTCACCGCTGGGATCGTCAAAGGGAAGCCCGCTGGCCGCGGCCTTAGTGCCCGGCGCCTGACCGACAATCAGTACCCTGGCGTTCGATGCCGCCTGCAACACGGGCCGCACCTTATGGCTAAGATGCGGCTGGCAGATCTGACAGCGGGCAATACGCTCGAGTAGTTGATCTAAGGTTTCCATAAAAGCTCCGGCAAAATATTATTAGCCACTATAATGCTACAGCAATGCCAAAGCTAAAGCGCAATCGAATCTTCGCCGAGAAGCAATCTTTCAGACATGCATGCCCGCCTTCCTTCTATCTCGTTATCCTTAAATCTCTAAGTTTGTCTCTTAGCATGCCGCTTAAAAACGGTCTATACGGTAAGGGGTTATATCCACCTGAGTCTTCTCTTCTTTGATGGCCTCCGCCATAAGCTGGGCACTAAAGGCGGCCCAGGTGAGTCCCAGGTGCTGGTGACCAAAGGCAAAGAAGATCTTATCGCTCTTGGGTGAGGCACCCAGCACAGGCAGGGAGTCGGGGAGCGATGGCCTAAAGCCCATCCACCGCTCCCCCTGAGAAGTTGTAGCGCCAACCAGTACTTCGGGCAGCAGCGCCTTGGCATGGGGCAGCAGACAGTCGGCTCTGGCCTCGACCAGCGGCGCCTTAAGACCGCCAAATTCAACCGTGCCGGCCAGACAGGTCCCGCGGTTCATGGGGGTGATGATGAACTTACGCTCGAAAGATGCCACCGGCCGCTGCAGACGACTGTGTTGTGGCATCATCAGATGATAGCCACGCTCGGTTTCCAGCGGTACCTTAAAGCCAAGCTGTTGCGCTAAGGGCTTAGACCAGGCGCCGGCGCTGAGCAGCAACTTATCACTATGATAAGTTACTCCGCTAGCGACACTGACATTAACACCTTTCTCTTTATTATCTCCCTTACATTCAGCAGCTAACTGAATTACCTCTCCGATCACCAGCTCGCCCCCCAGCTTCTCAAACTGGGTCGCCAAGCGATGACACAGCTCGGCCGGGTCCGGCGTATGGCCGACCTGGGTAAACCACAGTCCGTGGTTGATATTGGGGCTAAGATCCGGCTCTAGCGCCCTCACCTCCTCGCCACTGATTAACTTCACCGCCACGCCGGCTTCACGGTAGCTCTTGTATACCCGCTCGACCTCGATAAAAGGCGTCTGTTCAAACACCAAGAGACTACCCTCGAGTTTGAGTAGCTCGGAGCAGCCGCACTCGCTCACCAGCTGCTGCCAGGCATAGATACTCTTTTGATTTAACGCCTTGATCGCCGCCGAGTTATGGGCGCGTTTTGCGGGCAACATATTGACTAAGAAGCGCATAAACCAAGGCAAGGCCTTGAGGAAATAGCGCGGCTGAATGCGAAACGGCCCTAATGGGTCGAGCAACATGCCTGGCAGTTTGAGTAACATGGCCGGGTCGGCCAGGGGAAACACCTGCTCGGTGGCGAAGTGGCCCGCGTTACCAAAGGAGGCGCCCGCCGCTACCCCTTGCTTGTCGATGACGCGCACACTAAAGCCAGCCTTTTGCAAGGCGATGGCATTGGCAAGGCCTATAACACCAGCGCCTATGACAGTGATATCCGCGTTTTGGGTAGAGGCAGAGCTGGCCTGTGAGACTTTATCCTGGTCTGTTAACTCATGGTTTGTCATATGTTTAGCCTCGATCATCTGAGCATAAATCCCTGCTGAAACTGATCCTTAGGATCTAAGATAAACTCATGACGCCCGGTGATAAAGGCGCGGCCGCTCACCTCGGGGATCACCGCCGCCTTGCCATAAAAGTCGGCGTTATCCAGCGCGCAAACCTGCATGGCGCCATCGACTATGCTCTCAATCTTCAGGCACTCGCCCAGTGCGACCTCGCCTCGAGTGTGAAGCAAAGCTATTCGACCGGCGACCCCAGTGCCTGTGGGCGAGCGATCCACCTCGCCATCGGCAAAGACGCACACATGGCGCGAGTGGGCATCCGCAGAGCTGGTCTTACTCGATGTAAAGATGGTGCCGTAGAGAAAGCCTAAATCCGCTTCTAATGGATGAGCTAAAGGATGCTGAGCCATCACGGCGTGCTTGATACAACGTCCCCAATCTATCATCTGGGCGACATTATCCGGCGCGCAGCTTAACCCCAGCGCATCGGCATCAACATAAGCGTAATAGGCACCGCCGAAACCTATGTCGTAAGCCACCTCGCCTATGCCCTCGACGGTTACGTGACAATCCAGCGCCTCGGCCCAGGAAGGCACGTTACGAAAACTCACCTTGACCTCGCCCGCGCCGTCGCGACAGGCCCTGGCATGGATAAGCCCGGCCGGCGCATCTATCTTTATCTCTCTTGGCGTATCGCCAAGCGCTAGGGTGCCCGTCTCGACTGCCACAGTTACCAAGGCCAAGATGCCGTGACCGCACATGCTGCTGTAACCCTCGTTATGGAGAAACAGCACGCCGAAATCCGCGCCGGGGGTAATGGGCGCAGTGATGATGGCGCCATACATGTCGGCATGGCCCCTGGGCTCATGCATCAAAAGCTGACGATAATGGTCCAGATGCGCCGTGAGATATCTGCGTTTGGCCAATATGGTGTCCCCGGGGATCTCGGGGTATCCCTCCAGCAGGATCCGCAGCGGCTCGCCTTCGGTGTGAGCGTCGAGGGTCTTGAATCGGGCACAGGCATCGAGAAAGCTAGGACTTAAATCTAATAGGCGCATCGGGACTTCCTTTGTTATTGTTTGTATGCAATATATAGTATTTACCGGTGAGAGATAAAAACATAAATAGCGGCAATCTCACCAAGGGGCTTTTCTTCCCCTTAAAATTGTATACAATATACTATAGCTTTTGGTAAACGCCAAAACTTGATATCACTTTTTCGCCGCGCACGTTGCACGGCAATATCTATAGAGGTCTGAACATGAAAGTAAACTGGCAAGGTGTATTCCCAGCAATTTCTACCCAATTTAATGACGATGGTTCGATCAACTATGAGTCGAACGCAAGAATGCTGGAAGACCTCATTCGTGACGGTATCGATGGGGTGATCGCCCTGGGTACCATAGGCGAGAACGCCTCCCTTTCTCCGCAAGAAAAACGTGAATTTATCAAGCACACGGTCGAGACGGTCAATGGCCGCATCCTGGTGCTCTCTGGCTGCACCGAGAACACAGCCCAGCAGGCGGCGAAATATGCTCAGGATGTCGAGGCGCTCGGTGTCGATGGCCTAATGTTACTGCCCGCCATGGTCTACCGCGGCACTGACCGCGAGGTGATCGCCCACTATCAACACGTGGCGCGCTCGACCAAGCTGCCTATCATGATCTATAACAACCCTGTGGGTTATGGCGTCGACATCAACCTGGAGATGACCGCCGTGCTGGCCGAAGAGCCAAACATAGTGGCCATCAAGGAATCGACCACAGATACCCGCCGTCTCACCGAGTTGCAGAGCCGCTTTGGCGACCGTTTTAACATCCTCTGCGGTGTCGACGATATTGCGCTAGAAAGCATTCTACTGGGCGCCACAGGTTGGATCTCTGGCCTAACCAATGTCTTCCCAAGAGAATCTGTTACTCTGTTTAAACTGGCCCGTGCCGGTCGTATCGAAGAAGCCCGTGAGATCTACCGCTGGTTTATGCCGCTGCTGCGCCTAGACACCATTCCGACCCTGGTACAGTGCATCAAGTTTGCCGAGCAGATCGTCGGCCGCGGCAGCGAAAATGTGCGCCTGCCGCGCATGACCTTGATCGGTGACGAACGTGCCTATGTGGAAAAGGTGATGGCCGAAGCCTTGGCTACCCGCCTAGATCTCGACAAGTACAACCTCAACTAATTCTAGGGAGTACGGCATAGATGTTAAAAGGTACCTTCTTTTGCGTCGATGCTCATACCTGCGGTAACCCGGTCCGTTTGGTCACCAGTGGCCATCCGGACCTCAAGGGTCGCACTATGAGCGAGAAGCGCCAGGATTTCCTGGCGCAGTATGACTGGATCCGCAAGGCGCTTATGTTTGAACCCAGGGGCCACGACATGATGTCCGGAGCCTTCCTCTATCCCCCTTGCAGCGACAACGCCGACGCCGCCATCCTGTTTATCGAGACCAGCGGTTGCCTGCCCATGTGTGGCCACGGCACCATAGGCACCATCACCGCCGCGCTCGAGTCTGGCCTGTTAACCCCTAAAACGCCGGGTCAGCTCACCATAGATGTGCCCGCCGGGCAAATTAAGGTGCAGTATCAGCAAAGCGGCGCCAAGGTAGATTGGGTCAAGATCTTCAACGTGCCCGCCTATCTAGCCCATAAAGATGTGGTGCTGGATATCCCAGGCCTTGGGCCGCTCAAGATAGATGTCTCCTACGGCGGTAACTACTACGCCATCGTCGATCCCCAGGCCAACTTCCCCGGCCTGCGCCACTGGAGCGCCGGCGATATCCTGCGCTGGAGCCCGATCGTGCGCGAAATCGCCCATAGAGAACTAAACTGCGTGCACCCAGACGACCCCACGGTCAACGGCGTCTCCCACGTGCTCTGGACCGGCGATACCATCAGCCAGGGCTCCAATGGCGCTAATGCTGTGTTCTATGGCGACAAGGCGATCGACCGTTCACCCTGCGGCACAGGCACCAGCGCCCGTCTGGCTCAGCTCTACAGCCGCGGCGAGCTCAAGGTCGGCGATGAGTACACCCATGAAAGCATCATAGGCAGCCAGTTTGTCGGCCGCATCGAAGCCGCCACCAAAGTGGGCGAGTTTGACGCCATCATGCCAAGTATCAAGGGCTGGGCGCGGATCACCGGGCACAACGCCATCACGGTCGACGATGACGATCCCTATGCCTTCGGATTTCAGGTGGTCTAACCGGCCACCTCAAAAGGACAATAGCAATGACACT
Source organism: Shewanella sp. Isolate8 (assembly GCF_022398495.1). NCBI lineage: Bacteria > Pseudomonadati > Pseudomonadota > Gammaproteobacteria > Alteromonadales > Shewanellaceae > Shewanella > Shewanella sp. Isolate8. Next base: position 26,583 of record NZ_JAKEVI010000002.1, read on the forward strand.
AAGCATCACCAACAGATTAACCGGCCAGCATTACATCAATGGCGAGTGGCAGGGCGAAGCCTGCGCCTTTCAAAGCTTTAACCCCGTAGCTAATACTCCAATTGCCTGGCACTTTGCCAGCGCCAGCAACGAGCAGCTCGCCCAGGCCACCAAGGCGGCTGAGCAGGCCTTTAACAGCTATCGCAAAAAGAGCGACAGTGAGCGCGCCGCCTTTCTGAGCGCCATTGCCGAGCATATCGAGGCCGACAAAGAGGCGATCATAGAAGCCGCCCACCTCGAAACCGGCCTGCCTCTGGCCAGATTACAGGGCGAAACCGGGCGTACCTGCGGCCAGCTGCGCCTGTTTGCCCAAAACCTTGTTAACCCAATAGAGCAGTCAATTGCCGACATGGCGCAGCCCGAACGTCAGCCATTGCCAAAGGCCGATACCCGACTCGGGCGGGTCGCCCTAGGGCCGATCGTCGTCTTCGGCGCGTCAAACTTCCCGCTGGCATTTTCCACCGCGGGGGGCGACACCGCATCGGCGCTCGCCGCAGGTTGCCCCGTTATCGTCAAGGGCCATCCGGCGCATCCGGCCACCAGTGAGCTGGTCACCCAGGCCATAGAAAAGGCGATCAAGGCTTGCGACATGCCAGCCGGCGTATTTAGTCTGCTGCAGGGACATACCCCGGACCTCTCGACGGGCTTGGTCGAGGCGCCAGAGATCAAGGCGGTGGGTTTCACCGGCTCGTTAAAGGTGGGTCGCATCCTGGCCGATCGCTGCGCGGCGCGCCCCGAGCCTATTCCCTTCTATGGTGAGCTTGGCTCTACCAACCCACAATTCCTACTGCCTGGGATACTCACCGAGCAGGCAGAGACGCTGGCCGAGACTCAGGTGCAATCTATGATGATGGGCCACGGTCAGTTCTGTACCAGCCCAGGGGTGATTGTCGCCGTCAAGGGCGAGGCGCTGACCCGCTACTGTGACAGACTCAGCCAGGCCCTGGCCGAACAGGCTGCCGGCGCCATGCTCACCCCAGGCATCGCCGCCACCTATCAGCAGCAGACAGAGGCACTGCTGGCAGATCCACGGCTAACGCTACTTGCTCAGGGCAAGGCGGCCGAGGCCAGCCACCATACCCGCCCGGCGGCGGTAAAGGTGGATGCGGCAGGCTATCTGGCCGACAGCGCCCTACAACAAGAGGTCTTTGGTCCCTTCGCGATAGTGGTCGAGTGCCAGGACGCCGCGCAGATGCAGGCCGTTGCCGAGCAGCTCGAGGGGCAGCTTACCGCCACGCTTCATGGCGACGAGGGTGATTGGGCTCACGCCCATAGCCTGGTGGATGCCATAGGTCAGCGTGTCGGCAGGCTTATCTTCAATCAGATGCCAACAGGCGTCGAGGTGTGTCACTCGATGAACCATGGCGGTCCCTACCCTGCCAGCACCGACAGTCGCAGCACCTCGGTGGGCAGCATGGCTATCCACCGCTGGACACGGCCCATCTGCTATCAAAACATGCCATCTGCTTTGCTGCCCGAAGCATTGCGAGATGGACAAAGTCTCCTAAAGCGCTTCTAACAGGCATATTAAATAAAGGGAAACCACGGTTTCCCTTTATTTATAGTGCTATAAGCGGTAATCTTATGCGGATCACATATAATAACGAAAAGACATTACGGGAACTATGAGCCGAACAACGCCAATCGTTCATAAAACGCGCACCCAGGTCGTGGTGGAAGTCTTAAGAGAGAAAATCCTTTCAGGCGAAATTGCCGCCGGCGAACCTTTACGCCAGAGCGCCTTAGCCGAGGCACTGAACGTCAGTCGCATCCCGGTCAGAGAAGCCCTGCTGCAACTGGAAGCCGAAGGACTCGTAAAGTTTGAAGCCCATAAGGGCGCTACCGCTACCGAATTGTCGGTCGATCAGGTTACCGAGCTGTTTGAGCTAAGAGCCCTTATCGAAACCGATCTGCTTGCCAAGGCGATCCCGAATCTCGATGAGGAGATGCTGGCACAGGCTCAGGGTTACCTGGATGAGCTGGAGGCTGCCTTCCAACAGGAAGACGCCGTGAGCAGCTGGAGCGAACTCAATACCAAGTTCCATTCCTGCCTGTATCAGGCGGCCAATCGTCCTCATACCATGGAAGTGGTACACGGTCTAAATACCAACTGTGATCGCTACATTCGTCTACAGCTGCTGCTGGCAGGCGGCATTCCCAGAGCGGCGCAAGACCACAGAGACTTGCTGACCTATTGTCGCAATCAAGAGATCGACAAGGCCGTCACGCTGCTGAGAGACCATATATTACATGCAGCCAACGCCATACGTGAGCTGGTTGCCCAACAGGTGAGCTAAATCACTGTAGCTTGCTTGACTTATTGCTAGGCTTATTAGATTAGTTTGATAAGGCAGAGCTGATGTACTCTGCCTTTTTATTTTTGAGAGAATATTCAGATGCAGTACGCCACCATTACCGGCTGGGGAAAATGTGTTCCCCCCGCAACGCTTACCAACCATGATCTTGCCACCTTTATCGATACTTCCGATGAATGGATTAAGCCGCGTACTGGGATCAGTCAGCGACACATCAGTCATGTCGACACCTCTGAACTGGCAACCGTCGCCGCCCAGCGCGCACTGGCCGCTGCCGGCATCAAGGGCGAAGAGATAGATCTTATCATTCTGGCCACCGCCAGCCCAGATACGCTGATCCCCAACATAGCCTCTACCGTACAGGCCAACATAGGTGCCAGCTGCGGCGCGTTCGATATCAACGCCGCCTGTAGTGGTTTTCTCTACGGCCTGGGTCTGGCCAGCTCGCAGATCAAGAGCGGTCAGTCGAAGAAAGTCTTGGTGATCGGTGCCGAGCGTCTCTCTTTCTACCTAGACTGGTCACGTCGTGAAACTGCCGTACTTTTCGGTGACGGCGCGGGCGCCGTAGTTGTCGAAGCCACAGATCAGCCAGGGGGCGTGTTGGGCTATGAGCTCAACAACGATCCTGCCGGTCGCGATATCCTTAAGGCGGGCTTTGGTACCGCCATGGACAGATTCAACGCCGCTTCACTGGATTTCTATATCGAATTCAATGGTCAGGAGATCTTTAAGCGCGCCATCGCGGGTATGGGTAAGCTCAGCAACACAGTGCTGGAAAAATGTGGCGTCGACAAAGACGAAGTGGATCTGGTGATCCCACACCAAGCGAACGAGCGCATTATCGATACCCTGATCAACCGCATGAAGATCCCGAAAGAAAAGGCAGTGGTCAACATCGCCAACTACGGCAACACCTCGGCGGCCACTATCCCTATCGCCATCTGTGACGCACTGGAGAAGGGACTGATCAAGCCGAATCAGACCATATTGTCTTGCGCCTTCGGTGCCGGCCTGACCTCTGCGGCAGTGCTATTCAAGTGGGGCGAGCGCGTCACGCCAATCAGCGAGTCTGATGCCGAGCTACCACCTTGCGATAAAACCGGTATCGAACTGGTACAGCGCGCCGTAAATTACTTCTGCGGCGAGTAATCGCTAAACAGAAATAGAAGATGCCGACATGATGTCGGCATTTTTTTTGTCCAAAGGTTTATGAATATCCATAGGCCTAACTCAATCGGTCCTGGCCACTGCCCCTAGCTCAATCAGCCCAGGTTCACTCACCTCAAGCATAATCCCCGCTGGCTTAATCGAACCATCTTAATCATGCTCTGGCCGTTAAAGCTTAGGAATAGCCGCCTCATCCCAATAGATGGCCTGGGCGAAATGGCGAGACAGCAGACGGTTAAACTTGTCGAAACTCGAGATGCTCAGCTCCTCGCCGGTGAGACACGACCAGACGAAACGGTGACAGTTATTATCGAAAAGATCATAGTCGCGATACTGATAGAGGGTCTGCTGCGCCCTCGTCAGCACAGATTCACCGATTAATGACCTATGCTGATGGTCACAGGCGACGAAGATACGACTGCCCGTGCGTCCGGCGAGAAAACGCCTCGATGAGACAGGCCGAATAAGCCCGCTGCCGTGAAGCTCTAGCAGGGTGTCATCACCGAGCCAGATCCCGGTATGCTCTATCACCCCAAAGACGAAGCAGCACACCAAGGCGCCAGGCTTAGGCGCCACCTTGACCTCACCAAGATGCAATACGCTGGGCGATAGCGGACTCACCCGCTTATCATCGGCCGCCTTAGGTGCACGGCCCAATCGCCTGTCTAAGGTTAACTGCTTTTGTTTCTGCTTGGCATCGGCGATAAAGGCAGCCCCCAGAGCGGCCCCACCGAGCCAGAGTAAAGGAAGCGCCATGATAATCCTCTCAACCTTAGCTCACCCCTTGTCGGACGCCTAAGATGCTAAACATCCAACATACTGTCTCTATTGAGATAATGGCGAAAACTAGCCAAAGATAAAGGCGCAAAATGTAACCAAGTATATTCTTGCCACACGATATTAGGCCAGCAGCTCGGCAATCTTCACCTTATTTGCGCCGCCCATCGCCGCCACCTGCGCCAGCAAGAGCTCACCGCAGGCGAGCGCATCGATGAGCGCATTATGGGCCGCATACACGGGCAGGCCGTAACGGGCGCGGCTACGACCGAGACGCAGACTTCCCTCTTGCAGATGCTCGTGTTGTCTGAGCAGGCGCCGCTTCTCAAGCTGCAGGGTATCTATGGCAAGCAGGCGCGTCTTCTCCCCTAGAGAGGCCTGCAAGCCAGATTGTAGGAAGGCGAGATCCAGCGGCGCGTGATGGGCCACCAATACTTTGCCTTGGCTCACAGTTAAAAACCAGGCCATCGCCTGCTCGGGCGTCAATGCCGCATCCAGATGTGCATCTAAGATGCCATGTATGGTGGCGCTTTGTCCCACGCTGCCCTCTATCTGCACCAGCTTGTGCTGTGCCTCGCTCAGAATAAGCTGCCCCCGACGAATAGGCACCACGCCGATACTCAAGATCTGATCGAAGTTGGCATCGAGCCCCGTCATCTCGAGATCGATGGCCAGCAGCTCTGCCTCCATAAAAGACTCATCAATAACCGGCATCAACGACTGCAGATACCCCTTGAGCATGGCATCTTTTGCCATCAGGGCTCGCCAACAGAGCTGTGATCTGATCTTAATGCCTGCTAGCACCTAGAAACTCCGGGTAAATTTAAGCTTTAAGCCCGCCTGCGCGTCATGTACCACCTTGAAGGCGTCGCGCAGCTGATGGCGCACCAGGGAGGAGAGCTGTTGTGGCATCAAATAGTTCGTGAGGGGTTGATTATGAGTATATTGAAAACCCTGATTTGACAGGCGCATGTGGGCGATAAACTCATGCGCGTCGGCGAGATTCAGGGCATCTTTGCGATTGATGATGTTCTGCTCCATCAAGAGACGGATGCGTTTGGCGGTATTGACCTCACTGATCCCTGCCGACAGGGCGTAGATTCTAGCGATATCATTGATGAGAGCACTGCCCTTATGCTTAAGATCTATCCCCTTCACCTCCTGGCCGTCGCGCTCCAGAACAAACTTCTTGAAGAAGCCCAGCGGCGGCGACACCTGCAATGCATTGCCCGCCATGCCGGCGAGGAAGATGTCATTATCCTTGGTGGACTCCAGAACCTGCGACTGCAGTCCCTCGAACAGGCTAGATGGCCCATAGACGCAGCGCATATCGAAGAAGATGCTGGCATGCATCAAGGCCTTGGGCTCGGGATGCTCGACCCAGTTGGCAAACTTCTGCTGCCACTGTTCCAGGGTAAGCCGCCACTTAGGGTTCTGCGCCATGATGTCCCCTGGGCAGTAGACATAGCCGCAGCGATCCAGCCCCGCACAGACCGCCTTGGTCAGCGCCTCGAAATAGCCCTGGGCATGCTCATCCATCTCATGGGCCAGCAACAGGCCATTGTCCTGATCCGAGCAGGCCGCCTGATCCTGGCGTCCCTGCGAGCCAAACGCCAGCCAGCAAAATGGCATGGGAGCCTGACCGAGTATCTGCTGATTGAGCACAATAAGGCGACGGGTCAAGGCGTCGGTAACCGAGGTTAGGACCCGGCCTATCTCTTCGGCCCTGGCGTCGGCACTGATCAGGTTTTGCAGCAAGAGCGGGATCTGCTTGGAGACATGGATAAGACTCTCGAGATTCTGCTGACGCTCTATCTCGCCGATCAGCAGCAATGGCTGTGAGCTCTGCCCGCGTAAGATATCTGTACTGGTGATCACCCCGCTCGGCTTGCCCTCATCCATGATGGGCAAATGATGAATATTGTGCTGGCTCATCAATAACATGGCCTCGAATACCAGGGCATTGGCACTCAGGGTGGTCGGATTCACCGTCATCGCCTGATGCACAGGCAGGCTGCCATCGAGAGACTCTGCCAGCACACGATTGCGCAGATCCCTGTCGGTCAAAATTCCGGCCAGCTTATGGTTATCGATAATGAGCACTGAGGAGACCCTGTTATCCCGCATCAGGCGGGCGGCGTCGCTGACACTGGCATTGATATCCAGACACAGGGGCTGCTTGGACATCAGGCTGCTGACCCTGTTGGTCGAGCCAAGCTCCTTGGCCTTGAAGCGCCCCTGGTGGCGCAGACGCTTGGCAAAGGCGCGGTTGAAGAAGCGGTCGAACTCGCGGCTCTCGCTTCTCAGTTGATTAAAGGTTTCCGGGTCCAGGTGGTACACCAGGCCATCTTCGAGGATCTGAACCCGGTTACTCACCATCTCACCGGAGAGCAGCGAGGGAAAACCGAAGAAATCGCCGTCACCGAGACGGTCAATGAGATCGCCATCTTCGCCGCGCACCTCGAAGGCACCGCTGCGGACGATATAGAGCTGGGGGTTGTCGGCATCCAGCGGGACATAGACAGAGGAGCGACTGTAATAGCCGACGCTCAGCGCGCGGCAGCATCGCTCCAAGGTCTTCTCAGATAAGCTGTCAAACGGCGTCAGCTGGCCTAAAAATTGGGTAATAGGTTGCAGTTCGCTCGCGTCCATGATCTCCCTCTTACGCTATGGTCGGCATCTCGCCCTGGACTCTCGCCAAGCATCGGCCGTTTTATTCACTATAGCCTTAACAAACAAACTCTTGCTATACGACTAAAGGCCAGCTAAGGGCTTAACGACGCCTGGCGATGATAAAGAGATCCACATCCCCCCGCTCCGGATAGTCCTGGCGGTGACAGCTTTGCAGCTCAAATCCGGCCATATTTAAGATATGGGTGAGTCGTTCGCCGCAGTGATAATAGATAAAGGCCTGATCGCCGCTACTGGAAGTCTGCATCGCCGAGTCGTCATAGTCACCCTCCATGGTGCTCAAATAGAGCAGGCCGCCAGGCTTAAGCCGCTTCGCCATTGCCTCGATCAAGGCCTTCGCCTCGTGTTTGTCCAGGTAAGGCAGGCAAAATCCACACACTATGGCATCAAACATCTGAGACAAGCTATCGATTGCCATACAGTCCATTACCTCAAACTGGGCGGTGGGATTATTCTCTCTTGCCAGACTCACCATCTGAGGGGCTAGGTCTGTGCCTAAGTAATCGAGCTGAGGACGACGCGCCAACAGATAACGGGCGATGTTACCCGGCCCGCAGGCCAGCTCCAATACCCTATCCCGCTCACCGAGTAACTCGCTAAACTGATCATAGGTGGGCTCATAGAGCGGCATCTGCATATATTTGTCCTGATACTGGCGCGCCAGCTTATTGAATGTCGCCACAGAGATTTGATAGTTACTCACACCGACTCCCGCTCACCTTGGTTAATCATCCTTTCACAGAGACTGCCAGATAAGCACTCGCTAAATCAATTAGATATAAAATAAAAAAAGGGAGCGCACTGCGCTCCCTAGGTCGATACTCATAACAATTAGTCGCTAATCATTCCATCGATTAATGGTCGTGGGCCTCGCCGGCTCCCTTAGGGAAGCGGATAGACTCCACCATATCCACTACATTCTGTGGCACCGCAGCGGTCACCTTGCTGACGATGAAGGCCACACCGAAGTTAACTAGCATACCCAGCATGCCTATGCCTTCAGGAGAGATACCAAACAACCAGTTGGCCGCGTTGTTATCGGCAGGGTTCACAAACTTGAAGTAGATGATGTAGCTGGCCGAGAACAGCAGACCGATCACCATACCGGCGATGGCGCCCTCTTTATTCATGGTGCGAGAGAAGATGCCCATGATGATCGCCGGGAAGAGTGACGATGCCGCCAAGCCGAAGGCGATTGCCACCACCGCTGCCACGAATCCTGGAGGGTTAATACCGAAGTAACCCGCCATGACGATACCCAGCGCCGCGGCGATACGGGCATAGAGCAGCTCCTGTTTGTCCGAGATATCCGGCATGAAGTTCTTCTTCAACAGGTCGTGTGAAACCGATGTAGAGATCACCAGTAGCAGACCCGCAGAGGTTGACAGCGCCGCCGCCAGACCACCGGCAGCCACCAAAGCGATTACCCAGGCTGGAAGATTGGCGATCTCAGGGGTAGCCAGTACCATGATGTCGCGGTCGATCTTCATCTCGTTGGTTTCACCCTTGGCATAGTAGATCTTGCCATCGCTGTTCTTGTCGTCCCACTTGATAAGACCTGTCTTCTCCCAGTTCTTGATCCAATCTGGCGCCGTTTCATAGGCCACACCTGTAGACTCAGGGCCGTTGATGGTCTCAATCATGTTCACACGAGAGAAGGCGGCCAGCGCAGGAATGGTGGTATACATGATGGCGATAAACACCAATGCCCAACCCGCTGACACACGCGCATCTTTCACCTTAGGTACGGTGAAGAAGCGAACGATCACGTGTGGCAGGCCCGCAGTACCAAACATCAGTGCGCCCGTGATAAAGAAGACGTCGATCATCCCCTTAGAGCCCTCCGTATACTGAGAGAAACCAAGCTGTGCCGACAGACCATCGAGTTTTTCAAGCAGATATGTGCCTGTACCGTTGCCAGCCGCGTCGACCAACTCGGCGCCAAAACCTAACTGAGGTAGGATATGACCCGTCATCATCACAGAGATGAAGATAGCCGGAACCATGAAGGCGAAGATCAATACGCAGTACTGAGCCACCTGGGTATAAGTGATCCCTTTCATGCCGCCGAGTACGGCGTAGAAGAAGACCACGGCCATACCGATATAAACACCGGTATCGACGTCCACTTCCAAGAAGCGCGAGAATACCACGCCCACGCCACGCATCTGACCTGCAATGTAGGTGAAACAGATGAAGATGGCACAGACCACCGCAACGGTACGGGCCGCCTGAGAGTAGTAACGATCGCCGATAAAGTCGGGCACGGTAAACTTGCCAAACTTACGCAGGTAAGGTGCCATACAGAGCGCCAAGAGCACATAGCCCCCGGTCCAGCCCATCAGGTAAACGGAACCATCGTAACCAACGAAGGAAACGATACCCGCCAGGGAGATGAAAGAGGCTGCCGACATCCAGTCAGCCGCGGTGGCCATACCGTTCATCACAGGGTGTACACCACCACCGGCAACATAGAACTCTTTCGTTGAGCCGGCGCGAGACCAGATCGCAATGCCAATATAGAGGGCAAAGGTCAGGCCCACTATCAAATAAGTTAACGTTTGAACATCCATCTCATTGCTCCTTAGTCTTCATGAACATTGTATTTTTTGTCCAGCGCATTGGCTTTCGCCACGTAGACAAAAATCAGTGCAACGAATACATACATGGCCCCCTGCTGTGCAAACCAGAAGCCCAGCTTAAAGCCCATGAAATGGATCTCATTGAGTACATCGACCAGTAAAATACCGCAGCCAAATGATACTGCAGCCCAAATTGATAGCAGTCCGAGCACTAGACGTAAATTTTCACGCCAGTAACCTTCTGCCTTTTCGTTATTTTCAAAAGCCATTGCGACTCCCCTGTGCTGATTATTATTAAGTCATGAATTAATCTAGCAAGCGCAGTCTTTAGGACAATCGCGACTTTGGTCTAACGCCAGCGTCAACCTTTAGGCGAATTTGCACATTTTCTTTACAAAACAAGAGGATCAAAGTTGACGCCAGCGTAAACCTATAATTTTCATAGGCTTGCAAACTAGACTAAGGTCGAACAAAAATGTTAACGGAATGTACAAAAAAGCCGCCAGGAGGCGGCTTGAGGGATTAAAGGAGCTTTCCTACCGGGAGGCAAAAACGCGCTATTCCAGCGTCGATAGATAGGCGAGCAGGTCCGCCAGCTCCTCTGCACTGCGCTGCTTATTGCTTACCAGATATTTGCCGTTTACCAGTAAAGAAGGCACGCCGCGGATCCCTGATAGTTGCGCCTGGGTATCATAATCGGCAATGGCTAACTTGTTATCCACAGATGCCAGCGCCTTATCTATCTCAGTCTTTGGCAGGCCTTGCTCAACGAAGAACTGACTCAGCTCCTCCTGGCGCTTAAAGGCGCCATCGCCCTCGTGGATCCGCTTAAACAGATTGCCATGGGCCTGTTCGGTGACATGAAACTTCTTCGCCAGATAATAGGCCTCCTGGCTCAGCTGCCAGGCCGCGCGGCCGCCCGCCACCGGCGTGCGCTCAAATGCCAGCTTATCCCCCATCTCCGCCTTTAACTTGGCCACGGCCGAACTGATCAAGTCATCCTGGCGATAACAGTGGGGGCAGTTGTAGGAGAAGAACTCACGCACCACGGGCTGGTTCACCTCGGGGATCCCGGCCACCTTCACATAATCGACCCCTTCGACATACTTAGCCTGGGCACTCACCTGAAACGCGGCCAGGACGACGAACAACAGGCTTATATAACGACATAGATTCATGACTCTTTTCATAACCAACTCTTCTTATTATTGAAAAATGTTTCTTCCTCTAGCTCATCAAAGCTTAGGCCTAATTTAGGTTTAGTTAAACATTAGCAATGCGCCAACATGGCCAAAGGATCCGTAAACTGATACTGATAGTTTAGCTCCTGCGTGATAAGGCCTCCATCGACACGCTTATCGTCAACCGAGTCCCCCTCGACAAAGCTTGGTGGCGTGAGCCCCAACTGAGTCGCCGCCAATCGATAAAATTCCGCCTTGGTGGGATGCAGCGGCGCGCAGAGATTATAGGCAGGCGATAAAGGCCCCTGTGCTTTAAGCAGCGCAACTACGGCGCCTATGCAGTCATCGAGATGCACCAGATTCACCGCCAGGTTACCACCGGGGATACCTTCTCTTCCCGCCAGGAAGCGCCCCGGATGCCGCTTGGGACCAATAAGCCCGGCAAAACGCAGGACGACGCAGTGACTCGCAGCTTGCTTGCCGTCAACACTGTTATCTGCCAACAAGAGCGCCTCATCTGCCGAAAAAAGCGCTTCGGCCGCCAGCAGAGTCTCACTCGCCGGGCTGTGGGCCTTGGCATCGCGCTCGGTGCAATCACCACCAGAAGGATAAACGCCTGTGGTGCTGATGAAGATGATGCGCTGGTAGCTATGGCTCCCCATTAACGCCTTGAGGCGCTTTAGGCGCTTGAGATAATCATTATCGCCACGACGCAGCCGGGGAGGAATGTTGATCACTATGGCATCGCACTCGAGGCCACGGGTTATCGCTTCACTGTCTTTATCGCAGAGGGTGTCACTATCACTTAATTGCTCGAGATCCAGCGCAAAGCCCACAATCCCATCGGCAGATAGGGCCTTCGCATCTTCTTGGGCCCGTTTCGAACCTGTGACCTTAAAGCCTTCGGCCACCAATGCCTTGGCGAGAGGCAGACCAAACCAGCCGCAGCCGACGACGGCAACAGAAGTTATCATCTTGAATGCTCTAAATTAAAATATTTTGACTTGAAACCAGACTTCTAAAATAACGCAACGGGACTAGGGGGTGCCAGCAAAATAAAAACTAATTCCACTGTCGGCCTGTAACACGCGCATTGCACCTTCGGTTAATTCTTCAAGCTTTAGCACGCTATCGACAAACACCTCCTCCTGACTGAGGAAGCGCAGGCCCGGCTCGCTACCGTCTGGATGACAGGCCCACACCTGAGGCTGTTTAACCGATTGAGTGGTGACCATCACCTTGCCGACATCACCATCGCTTAAGCGCACCAGAGTGCCCGGCGGATAGATCCCCAGCAGTTTGACCAATACGGCAATCAGTGTCTCCGAATGTTTCCCCGCATGGTTCTTAAACAGGTAACCCAAGGCGACCTGAGGCGAGCGGCTCTCTTCGGCCCACAGCTGACCGTCATAATCGTTAGCCAGGCTCACCAGCTGAGTGGTGATGGGGATCTTCTTCTCCGTCAGGCCGTCGGGAAAGCCCGAACCGTCGATAAACTCGTGATGATGCAAGATGATACTGAGCACTGCCTTGTTAAACAGGCCCGTCTTGTTGAGCATCTCATAGCCAAAGTTGGGGTGCATCTTGAGGAAATTGGCCTCGGAGGCCGTTAACGGTGTTTTCTTACGGCGGATAGACTCGGGCACCTTGAGCTTTCCTATATCATGGAACAGGCAGCCCAGGGCGATGTCGCGCATATCCGATTTAGGCAGCTCCATGGCCCTGGCGATCATCAGCGCCAACACCGCCACCGAGATGCCATGCTGCGTCACGCTGTTATCACTCTCACCTGCGGTCACCAGGGCAAGATGCGTCTGCTCGTACTCAAACATATGCTCTATGAGCGACTCCACCAAAGAGGCCGCCTCACGATAGGCGCCCTCGGGATCGCTGGCCACCTTGCTGAAGGTCGAGCGGCACTCGTTGACACAGTCGATGAAACGCTTCTGACTCAGACGCAGTGATTTACGCACATTGCGTTTGGCTTCGGCAATGGGATCCACTACCTCTTCGGCCTTGACCGCCTGCTCATCCGTCTCGGTGCTCTCTTCCGCCAGCAACTCTTCGCCTGAAACGAGAAGCACATAAGGCACGCCGAGACTCTTAATCAGCTCTATCTGCGCTTCTTCTTCAATCTTGATACGGTTAAAAAGGAAAGGATGGTTTTTCCAAGACAAGGGTAATTTAACAGTGATGCCTGTTTGTAACTTTGACAGGGGTAATTGTATCGGCTCAGCTCTGGCCACTCGAAGCAACTCCATTGATTTTCCCCATACCCATTGGGTCCCCGCGACCAGATGTGGATGCGAGATAATCCCCTAAGAATATGAAAAGCAACCTAACTTTAATAACATAACTATAGTCAATAGCAACTCAATTTGTACAATCTGTCATTAAATTGACCACTTACGCACAAATTGACGACAAAGCCCTCCCAGAGGCGAGTCTCTGCTGGTTATAAGATATGCAAAAAATCGCAGCCAATTTTCACAACCAGATATTATATACAATATTCAAATGATGTTAGTATGGCTCTGTTCTTTGAAGATACATAGCAACCCCGGATTATGTTTCTTTAAAGAGTGTTGCTGTCAATTGTCCTTAATATAGGTCTTGTGAATTTGTTGTTTTTCACATTGATTTATAAGGTATTTTGTAACATTCCAATATCTTGAGACTGAATTTTCATTCAAAGAGATATGCTTAGCGCTGCATCTTGCAGCGCTTTTTTTTACTAATCTACCTGGTTGCGCCAATCTTGCAGGTAGCACTTGAGGTGCTTCGACTTGCCAATATAGAGCAGGCTCCAGAAGAGAAATAGCGCGTCCAGGCCGAAACTCCAGCTATAAAGAAAATGGTTGTGAATGAGGCGCTGCAACAAGAGGCCGGCATCCAGCATCAAGAGTCCGATCAGCAGAGGTTTGAGTTGATTGAAGGCGGGTCTAAGCCAGAGGGGTGAGCGTTTGCGCTCGGCGATCACTAAGCCATAGAGGACTAAGCCGCCGACACCTGCCGCCAAGGCCATTAAGAAGTCAGACTTTTGCGGATAGATGAGAGCCACCAAACCGGCTCGATCGCTGGCCTGAGTCAGGGAGGCGATAAACACGCACCATCCCCGGGCGATAAAGGCCAGCATCAGGTACAACATAAGCGGCGGCTTAAAGTGTCCCTTATCGTCTAACCAATTAATATGTCCAAAATTCAATAGTGTTCTCCCTCCCCTGTTTCTCTCTATATGGTGATGATGTCGCGGATTTCAACAACCATTAACAAAAAGCGGCCATGTGAGATAAAAAAAGCGCCATCTCTCGATGGCGCTCCCATAGGCTTTAACCTTGATTTACTCAGCTAATTCACGCATCCAGTTTAGGCGCCGAGAATAGCCAAGAGCTCGGCTTCATCGATCACCTTGACCCCAAGCTCTTGCGCCTTGGTCAATTTAGAACCAGCGGCCTCACCGGCGACCAAGCAGTCTGTGTTCTTCGAGACGCTGCCGGCCACCTTGGCCCCAAGCACCTGTAACTTGGCCTTGGCATCGTTACGGTTCAGCTGAGTCAGGGTACCGGTCAGCACCCAGGTCTGCCCCTTCAGGGAGAGCTCCTCTTCGGCCACCTCTTCGATGTCGGGCCAATTTACACCTGCCTGGAGCAGGCCATCTATCACCTCGAGGTTATGAGGCTGCTCGAAGAAGTGCACCAGATGCTGGGCGACTATCACCCCGACATCATCAACCTTCATAAAGGTCTCTGCATCCGCCTGCTTAAGTTTCTCAAGCGTCTTGAAATGGTTTGCCAGGTTTGCCGCTGTGGCTTCGCCAACCTCGCGGATCCCAAGAGAATAGAGGAAGCGCGCAAAAGTGGTTTGCTTGGCCGCTTCCAGGGCGTTGACTAGGTTAGTGGCCGACTTCATCCCCATACGATCCAGCATGGTGATTGCCGACGCGGTGAGCTTGAACAGATCCGCGGGGCTGGCCACCAGCTCCTTGTCGATCAACTGCTCCACCACCTTGTCACCCATACCGTCGATATCTAGCGCCTTGCGTGAGGCGAAGTGCTTGATCGCCTCCTTACGCTGGGCCTCACAGTAGAGACCACCGGTACAACGGGCGACCGCCTCTCCCTCGACACGCTCCACGTCGCTGCCGCACACGGGACATTGCGGGGGGAAGGCGATCGCCTGGGCATCACTCGGGCGCTTCTCGGGCACCACGGCAACAATCTGGGGGATCACATCGCCGGCGCGGCGGATGATCACGCTGTCGCCAATCATCACCCCGAGGCGGGCAATTTCATCGGCATTATGCAAGGTGGCGTTGGAGACGGTAACCCCACCGACAAAGACAGGTTGCAGGCGCGCAACCGGGGTCACGGCGCCGGTACGGCCCACCTGGAAGTCTACCCCTTCGAGCAGGGTGATCTCCTCCTGGGCCGGGAACTTATAGGCCGTCGCCCATCGAGGCGCCTTGGCCACGAAGCCCAGTGTCTGTTGCTGGGCGATATCGTTCACCTTAAGCACCACGCCGTCTATCTCATAGGCCAGATCGCCGCGGCGGGTCAGGATATCCTGATAATAGGCCAGCACGCTGGGGATATCCTCACATACCATGACTTCGCTGCTCACCGGGCAGCCCCACTCCTTAAGCTGCATCAACTGCTCGAAATGGCTTGCTGCCAGCGGCCAGGTTGTCGGCTCCACCACGCCCAGAGCGTAGGCATAGAATGCCAAGGAGCGACTGGCGGTGATCTTGCTGTCTAGCTGACGCAGGCTACCGGCGGCGGCATTACGCGGATTGACGAAGAGTTTCTCGCCGCGGGCGCGGGCCTTATCGTTAACCGCCTCAAAGGCCGCCTTAGGCATGAAGACCTCGCCGCGCACCTCAAGCAGTGGAGGGAAACCGCTGCCTCTGAGTTTCAGGGGCACAGATTTGATGGTGCGGACGTTCTCGGTAATATCCTCACCGACCGTGCCGTCGCCACGAGTAGCGGCGCGCTCGAACACACCATCACGATAGAGAATACTCACCGCCAAGCCGTCTAACTTGGGCTCACAGCAAAATGCAGGCGCCTCAGGCAGCTTGTCGCCGACACGCTTGTAGAAGGCGTTAAATTCCTCTTCGCTAAAGACGTTATCCAGGCTCAACATGGGCTTGAGGTGAGTCACCTGGGTGAACTTGCTCAGGGCCTCGCCGCCTACTCTCTGGGTTGGCGAGTCGACCTGTGCCAGCTCCGGATGCTCAGCTTCTAGTGCCTGAAGGCGACGCATGAGGCGATCATATTCGGCATCGGGGATCGAAGGCGCATCATCGACATAGTAGCGATAGTTGTGCTGATTGAGCTCGTCGGTTAACTGTTTAATCTCATCTTGTATGGCTTGCATGGTTTCTTATCCAGTTTAAGCAACAGAGGCCGCTGATGCGGCCTCTATCTTGAATATCCGATTAGGTATCACATCTGCGCGCGAATGCGCTGCAGGTAAGACTGTTTAGTCTGCTCACTCCAGGCGCCGCGACCACCGTCGAGCACTTCACCGCCGAGATCGTCGGCCAGCTGATGGGCCGAATTAAGCATGATGGAGAAATTCATCAGCGGGTCGCCATAGCAAGGCAGTGTCATAAACAGCACTATGCCCTGAGTGGTAAACTGCTCCATCTCATCTGGGTTGAATACCCCAGGTTTAACCATGTTAGCCAATGAAAACAGCACCTTACCAGTCCCAGCGTTATCCTCATGACGATGGAAGATATCCATTTCACCAAACTTGAAGTTTAGGGTCAGCAGGCTTGGCAATAACTCGGCGCCGTTGAGGGCCTCACCCTCTTTGGCCACCACGTGCAGCACAAGTACATCCTGTGGCTCGCCCAGAGGTGCCTCTTCGGCTACTTGTGGCTCTGGCTTAGACTCAACTTGCTGTGGTTCAACAGGCTGTGCTTGGGTTGGTTGTGCTTGGGTCGCTTGGGCTGGCTGCGCCGCGTCGACCTGAGGCGCCGGGCGCACTGGCTCCTGCTTGCGCTCGGTGACAGGATCTTCAAACAGCGAGGGCTGCGCCGGCGCCTGACCAAGGCCTAATTCCATCTGCTCAAGTTGGGCATCAGCAACCTCCTCGCCCGGAGTCGCCGACAATACCGGCTCTTGACGCGAACGGGGCGCCTTCTGCTTAGGCTCATCCGACAGAGAGAAGCTCTGTGAAGCCTCTTCAGCCTCGCGCTCTTGTGCCCGCACACCGGCTGGTGTGGCACGACTGCTAGAGGTGGCCTTGGGAATGCCTTGCTCTGCGTTGTTTTTAACGACTCTTACAGGGCCAACGCCATCGGCGTCGAAACCGTCACTGTCACGTGTCTTATCTGTGTATAGCCCTGTCATGGGCGATTCTTTTAATGATTTAGGTTGCTGCCGCCTAATGGACCAAAAACCATGCACAAGTACCGCGATAATGGCTACCGCGCCTAACACGAACAATACCAGTTGCAAATTTTCCATTGATTACCCTGTTTTTCCCAAAATTATACTGCGTCGGCTAATGCCACCGCCTCATCGATATCGACGGCAACTATGCGTGAAACCCCTGGCTCGTGCATAGTGACACCTATTAGTTGATCGGCCAATTCCATGGTGATCTTATTGTGACTAATATAAACAAATTGCACGCTCTGAGACATCTCTTTTACCAGTCGACAGAACCTGTCGACATTGGCATCATCGAGCGGTGCATCGACCTCATCCAACATACAAAATGGCGCCGGATTCAGCCTGAAAATCGCAAATACCAATGATAAAGCGGTTAATGCTTTTTCTCCACCCGAAAGCAGGTGAATCGTACTATTCTTTTTCCCCGGCGGTCTGGCCATAATGGTGACCCCAGTCTCCAGCAGATCATCATCGGTCAGCGCCAGATAGGCACTGCCGCCGCCGAACACCTTAGGAAACAGCACCCCAAGATCTTGGTTGACCTTATCGAAGGTCTCCTTAAAGCGCGTCTTGGTCTCGCGGTCGATCTTGCGGATCGCCTCCTCCAGGCTGCCGAGGGCCTTGGCCAAGTCCGCATCCTGACTGTCGAGATAGGCCTTGCGTTGACTCTGCTGCTCGAACTCTTCAATCGCCGCCAAATTTATCGCGCCAAGATGTTCGATCTGCGCCCGGGTGCGCTCGAGCGCCTTCTGACGATGGCTTAGGCTGACACTCAAATCCAGCGACTGCTGCACCTGAGCAATCTCCACCTCTTGGCTATTAAGCTGTGCTAACTGACTGTCAATTTGACCTTTTATCCCTTCGCGACGTAACTTTAACGCGCTGATGGCTTGAGTCAAGTGCTCTAACTTGCCAAGTTGTTGTTTTTGCTTGGCACCTATCTCGTCTGCTTGATTTTGCAGCTCTGCCTGCTGAAGGCGAAGCGCATCGAGCCTCGCCTGCACCTCGGCCTGACGTGCCAGGGCTTGATTGAGCTGGGCGGTCATAGCGTCGGCCTGAAGTTTACCATCGGACTTATCCTGCCCCTCGAGTTGCTCCTGCAACTGAGTTAATTCCTGACGCAGATCGCTCATCTGCCTATCGAGCTGCTCTCCCTGTTGGCGGCTAAGTGCCTGCTCGGTATTGATCGCCTGCAGTGACTGCTGTAGCTGCTGCGCCTGCTGCACCAAGGCATGACGCTCTCGCCCCAGGGTCTTATGCTGGGCACGGCGATCGGCGAGGTCGGTCACCTTGCCGTCGGCGGCGCGCTTAAGCTCAGCCAGCTGCGCCTCATCCTGGTCGCGGCGACTGGTGAGCTCACCTAGGCTCTGCTCCAGAGTCTCTATCTCGCCGCACTGTTCGTCGAGCTGCCCCCTTAGCCTGGCTTGCTGCTCACCTTGCTGGGCGATACGCTCCTGGGTCGCCTGAGCCTGCGCCAGCAGGCGTTCACGCTCAAGCTGCGTCCCCTGCAAACAGGTATTAAGCTGGGTGAGCGCCTCACGCTGCTCATCCAAGGCCTGATTGACCTCGGCAAGCACCGCCCTGCGCTCATCGATCGCCTCGACACTGGCTGCTATGCTGAGCTCCAGCGCTTCCTGCTCGGCCTTAAGCTGCACCAGCTGGCTGCCCTGCTCTGCCTTTTGCAGCACGAAGCCTTTACCGACTATGTAGCCATCGGCGGTCACTATGCGCTCGTCATCTTCGAGTGATCCCAGCATGGCCTTTGCCTGACTCAGGCTATCGGCCCAGTTGAGTCTCGACAGCCAGGGCGCCAGGTTGACCTCGCTGCTGAGCCCTGTCCACTGCTGCGGCTCGCATAACTGAAAACCACTCGCTAAGCCTGTAGCATTGGCGGTTTCATCCTCAACCAGCTTGTCGCTGACGCTTTGGGTAAGCAGACCATCGAGCAGCAGGTCGACCGCCGCTTCCCAGCCCGGCAAGACCTGAATCGCCTGCCAGAGGGCACGCCCCTGTAGTGCGTCTTCCTTAGGCAAGATGCGCTCGACCACCGCCAGGCGGCCTCGCTCCTCGGCCAGCGACTGGGACAAGGCATCGACCTGTGTCTGGGTCTGACGTGCCTGCTCCTGCAGCTGAGACTGAGCGCCGACGCCCTGGTCAATTTCTCCCTTAAGCTCATCGACTCGCAGGGCTAATCGTTCACACTGGGCATTTTGCAGCGCTAGATTGGCCGTCTCATCCTGATGGGATAACTGCTCTAGCTGCTGGGCGGCGCGCTGATGTTGAGCACTTAGTTGAGTAAGGGCGCTCTGCTTATGTTTCAGCTCACCCTTGGTGAGTTCGAGGCGCAGCTGACATTGATTGACCGCCTGCTTGGCCTGGCTATCGGCCTCCTGCGCCTGCTCAAGCGAGAGCTCAACCTCGCCGAGCTGCTCGTCGAGTATTTCAATCTGCAATTGCAACGCCTGATGCGCTTGCTGGGCGCTACTGTTACGCTCGTTAAGATCTTCACAGGTCAAGGTGAGCGCCTGATGTTGGGCTTGCAGCAGCGCCAGCTTGTCCTTGTCCTGGGCGATACGCTGCTTGAGGTGCGCGTCTTGTTGCTGGCGGTGCTTCACCTCCTGCTCGAGCTTGGCGATCTGATTGCCATTGAGGTAGAAGGCCTCGACCTGTTGCTGCTCCTGACGCTCTAATTCATCGAGTTTCAGTTTGAGTTCGGTCAGGGTGCGCGACAGGGCCTCACGTCCGGCGTCACCCTCACTCTGAGTGAGCGTCTTTGCCTCTATCTCCTGAGACAACTTGTCATGCTGGGCCGTGAGTTCAAGGTATTTGGCCACCTCGAGCTGCGCCTGCTGTTCCCGCTCTGTCTGTTTCAATGCCCGGTATTGACGCGCGGCCTCGGCCTGCTCGGCCAGTTTGTCGATCTGGCGACCAAGCTCCTGACGGATATCCCCTAAACGTTCGAGATTCTCGCGAGTATGCCGGATGCGATTTTCCGTCTCACGGCGTCGCTCCTTATAGCGGGAGATCCCCGCCGCCTCTTCGATAAAGACTCTCAGTTCCTGAGGCTTGGACTCGATAAGGCGGGAGATGGTGCCCTGTTCTATGATGGCGTAGCTGCGCGGGCCAAGGCCCGTGCCCATGAAGAGATCGGTAATGTCCTTGCGGCGACACTTCTGCCCGTTGAGAAAGTAGCTGGATTCACCGTCCCGGCTCACCTGACGTTTGACGGCAATCGCCTGATAGCCGGCATACTGACCGCCCAGACGCCCCTGCTGGTTGTCGAAGCTCAGCTCGACGCTGGCGACTGAGACAGGGCGTCTGGCCGAGGAGCCGTTAAAGATAACGTCAGCCATGGAGTCGCCACGCAGATGTTTGGCCGAGCTTTCACCCAGCACCCAGCGCACGGCATCGATGACATTGGACTTACCACAGCCATTTGGCCCAATAATGGCCGTAAGCGGTTGGTTAAAAGGGATTTTAGTGACATCGACAAACGACTTAAATCCAGCAAGTTTTATCTGTGTGAGTCTCATTGTGCCAGTTTGGTCGTCTTCAGGAGGGCGCGCTTTGCATCGCAGTTATTATTGCTTGTCACTTTATCAAAGCATGCCGCATTTTGTAACGTTTTTTCTGCCCGCCGACGTGATTTCACCCTTGTTTTTACAACAGGGCTGACACACAATCGCCCTTAAGCAAGATCTAAGGATATTCAGATAAGACTATGAATCAACAAGCAAGCAAGGCAGCTAAGCCAGCAAAGAGTGGCGTGAACTATTTCCTCGACGGCTTTCGGCTGATCAAACAGCCGGGCCTGAGACGCTTCGTCTTCATCCCCCTCAGCGTCAACCTGGTGCTGTTTACGGCGGTGATCTACTTCGCCATCGGTCAGCTGGAACAGGTGTTCCAATGGATCAATGGTCAGCTGCCCGATTATCTCAGCTGGCTCAACTTCCTGCTCTGGCCACTGGCGGTGCTCACCCTGTTGGTGGTGCTCTCCTTTGTCTTCAGTTCAGTGATGAACTGGATAGCTGCGCCCTTCAACGGGCTGTTGGCGGAGAAGGTGGAGCAATATCTCACCGGCAAAGACCTTAATACCGGCGGCACTATCGAC
This sequence comes from Shewanella sp. Isolate8, assembly GCF_022398495.1. Taxonomy (NCBI): domain Bacteria; kingdom Pseudomonadati; phylum Pseudomonadota; class Gammaproteobacteria; order Alteromonadales; family Shewanellaceae; genus Shewanella; species Shewanella sp. Isolate8. The sequence continues at coordinate 47,850 of NZ_JAKEVI010000002.1, forward strand.
CTGATTAAGGATCTGCCGCGCATCCTGGGGCGCGAATGGATCAAACTTAAATATTATCTCCCCAGAGCCATACTGTTTCTCATTTTGTTCTGGGTACCTTTCATCGGCCAGACCGCCGCGCCTGTACTCTGGTTTCTGTTTAGCGCCTGGATGATGGCGATCCAATACTGTGACTATTCCTTCGATAACCACAAGGTGCCCTTTAATGATATGAAGTTTGCCCTCAATCAGACCAAGGGCAGCAGCTTTAGCTTCGGCGCCGCCGTGACCCTGTTTTCGATGATCCCCATCATCAACTTTATCGTGATGCCGGTCGCTATTTGCGGTGCCACCTCCATGTGGGTCGACAAATATCGCGACGCCTATCGCAACGCGCACATTGCCCCAGAATAAAACTCACTTCAAAAGAAAAGGCCTGCGATTGCAGGCCTTTTTATTACGCATCAGGCGCCGCCATATACCTCGGTGGAGCGCTCCTCGACTGGGACTTCTCTGGGCTTAGAGAGGTCAACAACGACCGTTTCTGAGATCTTATCTTGAATCGCCTGACGATTGGCATCCCAAAAAATCTGTAAGAATCCCAGCAGGCCGGTAGCAAAACCGGCACCATAGCCTCCATAACGACCAAAGGCATCCCAAAGGGTGATGCGCGAGGCATCAAGCGGCACCACCCGAATGTTGAGCAGCTTCTTACCTAAGGTCTGGCCATCGAACCAGGCGGTGAAAACGGTAAAGTAGAAGGCGGCCCAACCAAAGCCTAAACCGAGATCATTCAATATCCCCTTCGCCCACTCGAGTAGGCTGTAGGGCGAGGGCTTATCTTCCTCATCGAGTCTATCGGCATCGATAACCAGCGGCGTAATCTTATCGGCAATCTCCTGATGGTCTGGCTTTGTACCTGCTGCAGGCTCTTCGTTAGGCGCTGCGGCACTGGTGGCAAGGTTTGCCTCGGTAGACATACTAGGGTTAGACATACCAGGCTTGCTAACCGGCGTTATGTTCGGATAACCCTGAGTCAGACGCTGCATCAGCACCGCTTTTTCTTGGTCCGACAGCGACAACTCCGTGATTAATTGAGACACCAGCGCGACCTTTTCACTGTCACTTGCCTTTAAGGTATCGAGGGCGCCAAATAGTGTCGTTAACTTTTCATCGGCGCAGCCTGCCTCCTCACACAGGCTGAAAGATAAGATCTGCGGCATGATTTTCAGTGTCTCTAACGAGTCGGCCTGCAGCCCTGTGGTCTGAGCCGGTTTGCTCCCCGCATCCGCTTTATCACCTTCGCCGTAAGAGATGATATTGTCGCTGGTGACCCAGATAGTCATTAGCAACATGGCAAGATAGAGCCCCCACTTCAGCGCCTTACCCAGTTGGTGGCTGCGACGTTCAATGACCAAAGTTAAACCAACCAAGAGAATAAACAGCCCGCCGGCCTGCTCAGCCAGCACGCTGATCAACAAGGCATCGATTAACATGGCCAGACCACGCTTGAGCGGCGATGCCAGCGGGGTATAAAGCAGCTCAGGCGCAACATGAAAGGCGAAAGGGGTGACGATTGTTTTGGGATCTTTAGTTTTGGGCGCTCTGGTTTTAGGCGCGCTGGATTTAGGACTCGATGATCGATGCGCTGCGTTCGCCATATGTGCCGAATCCCCTGTCCTATCGTTTGTGCTAGTCACTCATCTGCTCCCTGCAGTTTATTCCGATTATTTGGGTTAGCGGACTGGATACATTTTGCTAACTTATCAATAGGATCCTCATTAGGCCAGCCCCCTCAGCGAGGTATTTATGATATAAGTGACTGCTTTTATAACAGAAAGGAATAACGAATATGAAACTATCATTTCTAATGCGCTGAAACCACACTATGATTTAGCTGTATACATAAAGGAGCAAGTAATCCATGAGTAAAATTTTCGAAGACAATTCATATACCATAGGTAATACACCTCTTGTTCGCCTAAATCGCGTCAGCAAGGGAAATGTGCTCGCCAAGGTTGAGGCCCGTAACCCTAGCTTTAGTGTAAAGTGTCGTATCGGCGCGAATATGATTTGGGACGCCGAAAAGAAGGGCTTGCTCACTAAAGATAAAGAATTGATTGAGCCGACTTCAGGTAACACAGGTATTGCGCTGGCCTATGTCGCCGCGGCCCGTGGGTATAAGTTAACCCTAACCATGCCAAACACCATGAGTCTAGAGCGTCGCAAGCTGCTTAAGGCGCTGGGCGCAAACCTTGTCCTAACCGAAGGCGCTAAAGGCATGAAAGGTGCCATCGACAAGGCAGAGGAGCTGCGTCAATCTGCACCTGAGAAATACCTGATCTTGGGTCAATTCGACAACCCAGCTAACCCAGAGATCCACGAGAAGACCACGGGTCCAGAGATTTGGAATGACACAGACGGTGAAGTAGATGTTGTCGTTGCCGGCGTGGGCACAGGTGGTACCATCACAGGTGTTAGCCGTTACATCAAGCAAACCCAAGGTAAGGCGATCACCTCGGTAGCGGTTGAGCCCGCAGACTCACCGGTCATTGGCCAGACCATGGCCGGTCAACCCGTGCAGCCTGGCCCACATAAGATCCAAGGTATCGGCGCTGGTTTCATCCCGGCTAACCTAGATCTCGAAGTGGTCGACCGTGTTGAAGCCGTGACCAACGAAGAAGCGATCGAGATGGCTCAGCGCCTGATGAAAGAGGAAGGTATCCTGGTGGGTATCTCTTCTGGTGCCGCCGTGGTTGCAGCAAACCGTATCGCCGAGCTGCCAGAATTTGAAGGCAAGAACATCGTAGTGATCCTGCCCTCTGCAGCCGAACGTTACCTCTCATCTGTACTCTTCCAGGGCCAATTTGGCGACGCGGAAAACGTACAGTAAGACTCGCCCTCATCCGGCGCGTTAACTGACTCAAGCCCCCGATAGTTTTTGCTAGCTATTGGGGGCTTATTTTATGGCGCGCAATATCTTATCGATACAGGCGCCCACCGTCTGCTTGAGAAAGTCACTATCTAGATTGCCGCTAATCAGACTCTGATACTCTACCCAACGAATGAGCCCGAGCAGCTGATGGGCATCGGCATTGGCCGAGGATGATCCTAAGGCGGTAAAAAACTGCTCGATAGTCCTGATGAAGCCATTATCCAGCAGCTGAATGGCCTCGGCGAGCACTGGATTACGTAGTGCCTCTTCGTGAAACGCCAGCTCGAGAATGCGATCGTCTTTGTGACTCACCTGAGTCTGAATATGCTCACAGAGAAACTCGGTCAGATGTACTGCGATGTTATCGAGGGGCATCAACTCACTATCCGCCTTGAGCACCTCGAGCAACTGGAAACTCTTTTCCTCCAGGGTGTTATTCATCCACAGAGTCTTCTCGGCAAAATAGGTTAAGGCGTCGCTGATCAGATCTTTGATGTCTTTAAAGTAATAGGTGGTCGAGGCCAGTGGTACCTGCGCCTCGGTTGCCACGGCGCGATGGCGTACGCCGCGCACCCCCTCCCTGATGATCAACCGCAGGGTCGCCTCTAAGATAGCCACGCGCCGCGCCTCACCATCGGCCCTGTGGGTGATACGTCCAACATAACTAAGAGGTTGCTGCATTTACCTATCCTTATCAGTCCAAGCCGTCGGCGGCTGAGCCTACCCATATTAACACCTGAGTAACACTTGACCTAGCCCGCAACCCTCACACTCAGCAGCACTGTGATCAATAACGCTTTGTATCGCCGTTAATTTCAGCTATCTCTTGTCAGATTTCGCGAGCCAGGTCGATAAATCGACATAGACTTGATGTACTCAACGGGGGATCCGGCTAGAGTGGATGGCATTTCACTCACTCAAGCGTCAGGACTCTGATGGACTTTTACCAATCGCCGAAAACAATTTCGGCATTTGATGCCAAATTCGAAGCACAGAAAATCGCATTCGCTCCCATAACCTTCCAGGTTGCCCGTTGTCTGTTGAAATTTGATCTCTTAGCGAAAATAGAATCCGAACCAGGCTTGAGCCGAGCCAGACTCTCTAACCTGGTTGAGCTGTCAGACTATGCAGTCGGCGTCCTGCTAGATATGGGCCTCAGCATGGGCCTCATCTGGCAAGCAGGGCAAGGTTATCATCTGGATAAGATAGGCCACTTCCTACTTCACGATGAGATGTCCAGAGTCAACCTCAACTTCAATCATGATGTTTGTTATCAAGGGATGTTCGAACTCGACAAGGCGCTAGAAAAAGGCGAAGCCAGTGGCTTGAAAGTATTTGGCGACTGGCAAACCATCTACCCCGGCCTAAGCCAATTGCCAGTAGCAGCTAAGCAGAGTTGGTTCGAGTTTGACCACTTCTATTCGGATCACGCCTTTGGCACTGTGCTCCCGTTGATCTTTAAGGCCCAACCAAAAACCTTGGTGGATATCGGCGGCAACACGGGGAAATGGGCACTGGCCTGTACCCAATACGATGCCGATGTCGAGGTCACCATCATGGATCTGCCCGGTCAGCTCAAGGTAGCTATGGAAAATGCCAAGGACAAGGGCTTAAGCGAACGTATCCATGGCTTTGAATGCGATCTATTAAAGGTTGATACGCCTTTCTATGAGGGTGGGGATCTCTACTGGATGAGTCAGTTCTTAGATTGCTTCTCCGAGACTCAGATTCTGGCCATATTAAAGCTGGCTGCCGCCAATATGGCCCCCCATAGTGAGCTCTGCATCTTAGAGACCTTCTGGGACAGACAACCTTGCGAGGCTGGCGCCTATTGCGTTAACGCCACATCGCTCTACTTCACCGCCATGGCCAACGGCAATAGCCGCATGTACCATTCAAAAGATCTGCTAAAATTGATCTCCTCGGCAGGCCTCTATGTTGACGAAGATATCGATAACATAGGTTTAGGCCATACCTTACTTCGCTGTCGTCGCAAGCCGTAAAACATAAGCCGTAAGCCAACGCCTTAAAACACAAGCCTTAACACACAAGCCTTAACACACAAGCCATGAGCAGTCGTTGCAAATGTTAGGGGTGAACTCAACGAGGGTGAGCCCGAGGATGAACCAACCGGTAGACCAGCCTGCAACGGCAGGAGGTCTACCTATACTCCCTTATTCGCTTCTGACTTTCCCTATTCTTCTTACTCTCTTTAGCTTCTCTACTCTCTACTCTCTACTCTCTACTCTCTACTCTCTACTCTCTTAATTTTGCTTTAGTTCCAATACTGTCCAAACGGTTAAAGCTTAACGGATAGCTCTTAAACGAAAGTACTTAACCAAAAGAACATAACGGAAAAAATTTAACCGCAGGAGCTTAGCTCAAATGCTAAATCTATAAGCCGCTCCTAGGGCCAATCAGAAGCTAAGATTACGCTGCCATTCCTATGACCAGCCAAAGTAACACTGATTTAACAACCCCAGCTCTCAAGCTTAATCATAATGACGCATCATAGACGCCAAATAGGTCATAAATTAAGTGAAATGCCACACCTTTGTATTCGAAAGTCATTCCTCAACACTTAAGAATTAACATTAAGGCAACAATAGACCAGATAAAAAAAGAGGTGATTTTGCTCACAAACAAATCATTTCCACAATATTTTTCATATTTTTTGTATTTTTTTTGAATAACAATCAACACAAACAAAAAACAAATTAACGTAAATTTAAAAACACCAATAAAACACAACACCCCACCACCATTAACACCACAAAAACAATTCTGCACCAAAAACAACATCGAGGGGCGCTTTGAAATAACGGGCTTACATTTTAACCACTCGGCGACATTAGTTGTTTATTTTATGTTGCAAAAAGGATAATCATCTAAATGGATTGGCAAGCGTATCGGCTGTAGCCGCCTTGTTGCAGTTGTTATCTCTCTATGATTATATCGAGCACGAGGTAAAGATTTATCAATATAAGTAAATATTTGAAAAGTTTTTACTAAATAAAGATCGACACTTAGAGCGAATAAATATTCGGTCAGTCCAAGAGTGTTCAAATCAAAAATTAAAATAAGTCTCAGGGAGAAACACAATGCAGCCTAATTCTATATTGGCTAAAGCTGTTCGTTTCGCATTAATTGGTGGTGCCGCAACGGCAGCACTGAGTGCGCCAGCCGTTTATGCAGCAGATGAAGATAGCGTTGAACGTATTCAAGTAACAGGTTCACGTATTAAGCGTACCGATATGGAAACGGCTACACCTGTTACCGTCATGAGCGCTGAAGACATGGCCAAACAGGGCTTCACTAACATTCAAGATGCGTTAGAAAGCTTGACTTCAACCACCAGTGCGATGACTACCCAGTCTGTTCACGGTTTCACACCTGCCGCCTCTTCTATCAGCCTACGTGGTGCGGGTGCTAACCGTACACTGACACTGATCAATGGTAAGCGTCTGAACCAATATCCAAAGCCATCTGGTGGTACGGACAACTTCGTTGATACTGCTAACCTGCCTATGGAAGCCGTACAGCGTATCGAAGTACTGCAATCTGGTGGTTCTGCAATCTACGGTGCTGACGCTGTCGGCGGCGTGATCAACATCATCCTGAAGAAAGATTTCGAAGGTGTTGCACTTAAGTACCGTCACGGTGATACCACTAATGGCGGCGGCGGAAGCGACCGTATCGCGTTATCTCTAGGTGCTTCATCTGATCGCGGTAACGTATCGACTTTCATCGAGTTCACCGACAACGAGCAGCTAAAAGCGACTGACCGTGAAAACTTCGGTCTACATACAGATAAAGTGCCTTACAGCCCTCATTCAGCGTACAGCTCGTACGGCGCACGTATCGCATCTGTACAAAGAAAAGATGAAACTTTCCCTACAGGTCAACGCGTATTAACCCCTGAAGAGTGTACAGCCGGTGGATTCCTATGGACGGGTTCTACTTGTGGTTTCGACCGCTCTGAGTGGCGTGATCTACAACCTGAGAGTTCACGTTTCATCAGCTCAACCAACTTCAACTACGAGCTGTCTGATAACATTAGCTTCGTCGGTCGTCTAGATTTTGCCGAGGCGAAATCTACCACTAACATCGAGCCTATGGCGATCAATGACTACGACATTGCAGTCGCAGGCAACAGTGTCACCGTAAGTAATGGCGCTCTTAGCAAGACTTTCGACGACAAAACGACTGCCCTAGGCGGTGATTTTGCCAACGCAGAAGATGGCGAATACTACTATGTGCGTCGTCTACACGAGTTCAGCAACCGCGCTGGCGAGACTAAGACACGTAACTACTTCTTCACTGCAGGTCTTGAAGGCACACTGGCTGATGAGTACAGCTGGGATGCGTCAGTAAACTATGGCCGTACTAATGTTGATGTATTCCGTAGCGGCTACGCCACTGTTGGCGGCATGTTCAACTACATCACTGCCGGTGAAAACGGTAACTCTCTGCTGAAAAACATGAGCGCAGAAGACGTAGAATCTGTAGCCTACTCTCCATTTGAGAAAGCTCAATCTACTCAGAAGAACGTACAGGCTAACATTTCTGGTATGGCGTTCGAGATGCCAGCTGGCGATGCTCAATTTGCATTCGGTGCCGAGTACACAGAGCAAGACTATGAAACCAACACTGACTCGGAGTCTAAGAAAGGTGCCATCCTGACCACAGGTGGTTCTTCAGGTGCCGGTGAGCGTTCTTACTGGGCAACTTATGCCGAAATCAGCCTACCAGTACTTGATGTATTGACCGTTGATGCGGCAGTACGTTATGACCGCTACGATGATTTCGGTGGCAACCTGTCTCCGCAGCTAACCATTGAATACCGTCCATTGGATGAGTTGTTGGTTCGTGGTTCTATCAGCTCAGTATTCCGTGCGCCAGACATGCACCGCGTATATGGTGACTCAACTAAAGGCTTCTCTACTGTTATCGACTTCAAGCAGTGTCAAGCTTTAGGCGGTGTACCAGGTCAAGGTTACGACAACGATCCTGCGCTAAATGAGGTTTGTAAAGAACTTCACGTAGACACCACAACAGGTGCTAACAAAGATCTAGAAGCCGAAACCGGTTACACGGCTAACATTGGTGCAGTATGGGGCGGTGATTCACTCAACGCGTCGTTCGACCTTTGGGAGTGGAAACTGGATGACATGGTTAGCGACATCAGCGCTAGCAAGGCTGCACGTGAGTACGAACAGTATGAAGACATGCTGACTCGAGATGCATCTGGAAAGATCACTCATGTTAACGCCGTTGCGCAGAACCTGGCATTCCAGAAAGTGCGTGGTTTAGATATCACGGCCGGCTACGGCTGGGATCTAGACAACTATGGTGAGCTGAAGCTTAACTTCAACGGTACCTACATCCTGTTGTCTGAGTATCAACTTACGCCAACAGATCCTGTTGAAGATGATATCGACAACGGTGGTCTGCCACAGTACCGCGCTAACCTAGTACTGGGTTACTATATCGATGACTTCGAAGCGACCTTAGGCGCATACCACACTGCGCGTATGCACGGTCTTCAGTACAAGTCATACAAAGAGTCTGCCGAAGACAAGAACCTACCATTCGATGAAAGCGCACACGAAGTTGCATCACAGACTAAGTGGAACCTGACTGCAGGTTACAACATCACAGATGCTATCAAGGTGAAAGCTGGCGTAGTTAACCTGTTCGACGCAGGTCCAAACTTCGACCCAACCTACACTTCTTGGCCGCACTACCCACGTTCAGTGTATAACGCACGCGGTCGTGAGTGGTTCCTAGAAGGTGAAGTGAAGTTCTAATCTTACTGAACTTTAACGAAAAAACGGCATCCTAGGATGCCGTTTTTTATTGCCTAAATGAAAGTGCATTCTTAAACGAAACCGAGGTAGTGAGCGGCGACCACCACAATGCTCGACACCAAAAACAGCGCCAACATAAACCGCCAAATAAACTTGACCCAGATGCCCCAGTCGACCCGACATACGCCTAATGTCGCCATCAGAGATGCCGATGTCGGCACCAGCACATTGGTAAAGCCGTCGCCCAGCTGAAAAGCCAACACGGCCACCTGACGCGATACCCCAACGATGTCGGCAAGGGGCGCCATCAAGGGCATGGTCAATGCCGCCTGACCCGAGCCCGAGGTGACAAAGAAATTAAACACAGATTGAAACAGCAACATAAACCAGGCCGAGGCGACCGCGGGGAGCTGACCAATCAGGCTGCCGGCGCCATTGAGTAAGGTATTTAATACACTTGGCTCATCTGGCTTACCACCACCCAAAAGCAGCAAGATCCCCGAGGCACAACCGACCAGCAAGGCCGGCTCCAACATGGTGCCCGCTCCCTGCTTAAAACTACTGGCCATGCGATTAAGCGTCATGCCATTTAACCTGAAGATCACCGCAATCATCCCTACGACAATCCCCATGGCAAAGAACTGACTGGCGATCTCGGGAATGAACCAGGCCTGAGTGACAACGCCCCAGATAACCCAAACGACCGTCAGCAAGATGGTGAGCAGTACCAGACTGTCACCAAGGTTAAAGCGACTCTGTAACTCGCTCGAATTATGATGCTCACGGAAATATCTGTCCGACTCAAAGCAGAGCGAGCTTTGCGGATCCGCTTGGATCTTCGCGCCGTAGCGCATGGTAAAGATCACCCCCATCAGGGTGAACCCAGCCCACATGAGTCCCCTTACACCGGCGCCTGAGAGCACAGGAATGCCGGCAATCCCCTGAGCGATCGCCACACTAAAGGGGTTCATCCAGGAACTGGCAAAGCCCACCTGAGTCGCCACATAGGTCACCATCACGGTGGTGATGCCATCGAATCCTAAACGTATCATCAAAGGGCAAATAATGATGGCAAAGGCGATCGCCTCCTCCCCCATGCCAAACACGGCCCCCCCAAGGGAGAACAGGATAAAGAGCACGGGAATGAAGAGGCGCTCGTTGCCCTGGGTCTTATCAATAAGCCTTATGATGCCGTTATCTATGGTACCGGTTTCCATCACTATGCCGAATGCACCACCGATCACCAGCATAAACATGATAACCCCGATGGCGGTACCCCACTTGGATCCCGAGGTTAAACCTTCGAAGGCAAAATTGAAGAAGCCTATGCCCCCGCCCCCTTCAAACAGGGCTACTGGCTGTTTAAGCTGCTCTCCCGCCTCATTCAGACTGTAACGAAAGGAGTTAGGGTCGACCACACTACGCGTTTTTTCGACGCCATCGGCAAGATAATGGATCTCCTGGGTCTCGAAGGAACCTACGGGCACCAGATAGGTCAACAACATGGCTGCCAAGGCCACAAAGAAGATGATCACTAAGGTGTCGGGTAAAGGGATTTTATTTTGCGGGTTTGCCGCCGAAGAAGGCGCTTGATTTGCCATTGTTTTTCCATGGTTATTCTTGGAGTCTAAGTTATTGCCCGCCAATATAAACCAATTCCCCCTCTGCTGCACAAGAATCACCCGTTGGGCACTGAACCAATCAAGCGCAGAGCAACCGGCTCGGATCGCCTAAACTGGAATGGCCTAAACTGGGAGCGCCCAAACAAAGCCATCCGCTCGATTGGGCTCACATGTAGCCAAGAAATGTCATGGTGCGCACAAGACACGCTTAAAGAGTGAGGCATGTCGAGTAACTCAGATAAAATCAACGCGTTACTTGTGAAAGCCTTCAGGCGCTCATACAATCAATATCACGCAAGCATCAATTTTATTGATAGTTTTCTTTATTGGTTAATTCAGTTAGGACGCCACAAGGTCAATGAAGTACTCCCTAAAACAAATCATGGTGTTCGATGCCGTAGCCAGCCTGGAAAGTGTGAGTGCGGCGGCGCGCAAACTGTCGATGACACAGTCTGCAGTCAGCATGTCCCTTGGGCAGCTGGAAAATCTACTCGGCCGCCCCCTCTTTATCAGACAGGGTAATCGCCTCACCCTGAGTCACTGGGGAAACTGGTTACGCCCAAGGGCGCGGCGCCTGCTACAAGATGCACAACAAATAGAATTAGGCCTTCACGAACAACACCTTATAAGCGGTCGTTTTCGTTTATGCTCCAGTCAGACCGCCGCCGAGCATCTGCTCCCCGAGCTTATCAGTAAAATCGATACCGATTTTCCTGAACTTAGGATCGAGCTCACAGTGGAAAATACCGAGAACGTGGTCGAGGGCCTGCTTAATTACGAATATGACTTTGGCATCATAGAGGGGCGCAACGACGACAGCCGTCTGTATCAGGAGCAATGGTTAGACGACCATCTGGTGGTAGTCGCCTCGCCTCATCACCCTTATGCCAAGCAGACCAACATCAGCCTGGCGCAGTTAGAGCAGGCAAGATGGGTGCTGCGCGAGCAAGGCGCAGGAACTCGCCGCATCTTCGAGGGGGCCATTCATGGCGTCATCGAAAAGCTCAACGTATGGAAAGAATATGAGCATGTCTCGCTACTCAAGGCCTTAGTGAAGAATGGGCCCTACCTCAGCAGCCTGCCTTTTCTGGATGTGGAGAAAGAGGTGGCCGCCGGCGAGTTGGTTATCTTACCGACACCGCAGCTCAATATGCAGAGACACCTCTCTTTTGTGTGGCGCTGCGATTCGGGCGAAAACCCGCTGCGAGACTGTGTGATCACCGAGGCCAGACGTCTCAGCAAGCATCGTCAGCACGCCAAGACCAGCCGATAAGCAGGCTTAGCTGACAGTACAAACCGCAAGAAAGGGGCAAATGCCCCTTTCTACTTTCGCCGATTGACATCAACACGGCTTATAATACCAATCGTAGTAAATAATTAATCATTCTAGTTTGTTAAAACGCTCGATAACTGTATTAGTATTTTTAATTGCAGAATAACTACTTATCTAAAAATCCTGCTTTGTTCTCAAGCGTTTTTCCTGCGCTATTTCTGATCACATATTTACTGTGATTGGTATAAAGTCACGCAGGCCCTTTATTCATATCTTTGCCGAGTTTCATCTGCGACGACTTAGCCATACACAGCACACACTTTGGTCACTATGGCCTCACGGGTGATCACGCCCACTAGCTTGCCTTCACTGACCACAGGGAAGCAGCTCGGCTTGCTGGCGCTGGCGTGACGGAGCCGCTCCTCATAGCTGGCATAGGTGTTGCCGGTCAGCACGCCCATGTCGTTCACCGGAAACAACTTGTCACGATCCACCACCATTACTTCGATCAGATCGGCCACCGCATCATCAGGGGTTACCGTCAGCACCCGGGTTTGCATCAGGTCGGCCACCTTGTAGCCTATGCCACGGACAAACTCTTCTGACCAGAGACTACGCAGCAGGTCTTGCTGAGAAACAAACCCCAGCAGGCGTTGCTGAGCATCGACCACAGGCGCGCCGCGCAGCTGCGCCTGGTTGAGCTGCTTGAGTCCCTCGTACACGGATAGATCGGGGGTTAGGGTAAAAGGAGTCTGCTCCATCAGGGCGCTGACATTGAGTTTTTGAATCGATTTAGGCATTTGGGTCTCTCCCCTGCAAACTTTACTAGATAAAATTGAAATGGTATTGGCAGCGTTATCGCTGTAGCTATTCTGTTCATTGCCCTGCTGGTCACGGCTCAATACTGGCTCCAGATGTACCGCCCTCAGTGGCACTTTTTCTGGTACGACGCGAGCCTTGCCTGCATCTATCCACCAGTAGCCCAGGCCCACCACTATGCCGCCGCCGACGATATTGCCCGCAGTGACAGGAATGAGGTTATTGGCCAAAAAGTGAAGCAGAGTCAGGTCATTAAATTGCTGAGCGGTAAACCCTGGGATCTGATACCAGTCCCAGATGGCCAGCTGCTTAATGGCGATCCCCAGTGGCACCATAAAGAGGTTGGCTATGCTGTGCTCGAAGCCGCTGCTGACAAACATCGCCACGGGTAGCATCAATAAAATGGCCTTGGTGAGCGCCTCCTTGCTGGCAAAGGTCATCCAAACCCCTAAGCAAACCAGCATGTTACATAAGATACCCAAGGTGAAGGCCTGGCCCCAGGAGTGGTGCAGCTTATGTTGTGCGACCTTCAGGGCATTGAGCCCCCACAAGCCGCCGTCCAACAGATACATCTTGGCACTGAGGATCAATGCCAGCATGATCATGGCGCCGCAGAAGTTACCCAAATAGACACGTCCCCAACAGACCAGCAGCTGCCGCGTGCTCACGCGTTTCTGCGCCCAGGCAACGCTGCTCAGTACGCTACTGGTAAAGAGCTCGCCTCCGCAGATGACCACCAACATCAGCCCCAGACTAAAGGCCAGGCCGCCAACCAGGCGCACCATGCCCCAATCGCCCGATGCGCCAGTGGTGACGGTGAGATAAAAAACGAAGGCGAGTGCGATAAAGGCGCCAGCAAACATCGCCTGGCCGATAGACTGCATCGCCTGCTTAGTCACCTTCTCCTGACCGTAAACCGCGGCGCGCTGGCATAGGCTAGTCTCGGCCAAAGGCGCTGGCTGGCTCTGCCTGGTGGCAAGTGGCACTAGATTAGGTATCGTCATGACGTGTCCTTCTCCAGCCAAGCGTAAAACAGGGGTGAAATTTCATTAACATCATCTCCGCAAGTGCCATCTCCCTAGAGACGGCTATTGATTAATAAATGTTTTTACAAAGAGTTAGCTTGTTGCCTCGCTCTCTGATGCCGAGATTAGCCACTAAAAAGGCGAAATAAAATTTGATATTAATGAATGAGGCAATCAGTAAATTTGATAGCCAAACACTGAGGTGACGAGCTTGTTAAGCCGATAACAAATAACCTTAAAACCGCTTTAATACAGAGGCTTACATAAAAACAATTGTTAACGACATAAAAACCTATGAATGCGGCGTTGAGGCGCGAAGGCGCCTAGCTTGCTTTAGCAAACTGGCAACTGACCACCTATTGCCTAAGCTATAAGGCAAGTTGATTAACATCCCTAGCCAATTTTTTCCCAAGGCAAACTGGCGAGATAGCAAAAGGCTAAGGCGGACATTCGCGCCCCCTAGCGAGACCCTGGTCACAATGAGCACCCCTTTTGCGAGCCGTGACCCAGCTAAAAATGTGAGGTGTGAGAGGCGCCTCTTATTTGCAAAGAATTGGCGGAGTGGCTCTCAAAATTGACAGAAGGCGCGATCTAAAACCAAACGCAATATATATGCCTAATGTAAAAATTGATCTGAAATGGCGACACAAGATGTTAACTAGCTCCCAAATCATCTAATCACCAGTTTCAAGTTTATTGATAGTTAATGTCAGGCAAAAGTCACTATGTTAAGATTTATGAGGTAAATTGGTCAGACCAATTTTAAACAGCGTTAGGGATGCAACTGCTCACCGGATTTAGGGTGTTTTATCCATTCTTGGGGGCGGACAAGTTACTCGAGTGGCACCTGGGGGTCTTTCAACAAACGACACTCGCTGACTTGCAAGGATTACCTCTAAGTCTTCATCGAATTGATGAGTCAATAAGTTCTTTTCGGAGAATGAGAAATTATGTCAGAAACAGTCAAAAAAGAAGAGATGGAAGCCTCTGAGCTGACTTACAAGGCGCTTCACCGTCCTGCCAGCGAGTTTGCCACTCGTGAAGAATATTTAGACCACGAATTACAGATCATGAAGCCCAGACGTTGGGGCCTCAACCTGCCGGGACGCGATTTCCGCTTTGAGTGGGAAGACCTAGTGCCCGCCATCGCAGGCACTATCGGCATCACGGTAATGTATTCGGCCGTAATGGCCGCCTGGGCATCGGGCCTGAGCGAGCGCTGGGATCACATCAACCTGGGCGCCGAATTCGCCATTCAGGTGGTTCGCGTCGAAATGCTCATCCCCGCCCTGCTCTTCTGTATCATCAGTTCTGGATTTATCAACCCTCGCGCCAACCTTGGCGGCAACCACGGCCCCATGATCCCGCTTATCGGTACCATAGCCTTGGCCGGTGCCCACCCATTAGCACTGGCGATCCTCCTGGGTATCTTTGGTCTGCTGCTCAGTTACTTTAAGGGGGGCTCCAGGTTAGTAAACCTCACCTCCAGCGGCGTCGCGGGGGGCCTCTTGGTCTTCCTCGGCTTCATGGGCGCCAAGAGTCAGATCACTTCGCTATTTGACTGGGCCGGCGGCCTGCAGGCCAAGCATGCCCTGGACTATAGCCTTGGGTATGTGGCCTTCTTCATCCTCTTGGTAAACGTCGTTCTCTACGCCTATCTGGCCAAGGTAGGTAAACGTTGGCTGGCGATCCCACTTTGTTCTATCGCCGCGATTGCGCTGGCCTTCGCCCTAGGCGCGGGATTAGATCTGCAGTTTGTTACCGCTCCAGGCATCCCTAACCTGAACCCCGTCTACTGGTGGGGCTCTACCGAGCATGGCTGGCAGCTAGGTTTACCTAACTTCGAGCACTTTATCGCGTCACTCCCCTTTGCCATCCTGGCGGTTGCCATGTGGTCACCCGATTTCTTGGGTCACCGTATCTTCCAGGAGCTGAACTACCCTAAAGGCACAGAGAAAGTGCTGATGGACGTGGATGACACCATGACCACCTGTTCACTACGTCAAATCGTCGGTACTGCTGTGGGTGGCGGTAACATCACCTCTTCATGGGGTACCTATATGATCCCGGCGGCGATCGCTAAGCGTCCTATTCCTGCCGGCGCCATCCTGCTAGGTAGCCTGTGTATCATAGTCGCGGTACTGGGTTACCCAATGGATGTCACCGTATGGCGTCCAGTGATGTCAATCGCCCTCCTGGTTGGCGTATTCCTGCCATTACTGGAAGCCGGCATGCAGATGGTGAAAGACACCCAAAGCAGCCAAGCGGCGGGTATCTGTATCTTCGCCTCTTTCGTTGCTAACCCTGTACTGGCCTGGGCGCTGACCATGTTGCTAGATAACAATGGCCTGATTGGCGACAAAGAACGTGCCGCCAGCCTAAGCCTGGCCGACAGGCTGATCATACCGGGGCTAGCCTTTGTGATCTGTCTCGCCGCCATGCTGGCAGTGGGTATGATTCAGGGGATCCCGGCGCTACTTTAATCGCGCAAACAACAACGAAGAGGGCTTAGGCCCTCTTCTTTTTTATCTCCCCTATACTTACATCAAACTTGCTGATAACCGGCATCAATATGCCCTATAGGCATGACGCTCATAACGCCAGGGAATCACCCTTACCCTCGATGTCACGGACAGTCAGACAAAGGTGTGAACCACCTCGCGCAAATAACCGACTCTTAGGTGAGATGCAAACGAAATTTTGCGCCAAAAATGATAACCCGATAGCAATTTTGGCATTAACTCGGACAAAAGCAGAGCGATTCAGATGCAGCACCTAGGCAGATATGGTACTATTCATATGGTTAATTGGTCTTACCAATTTAACGATAGCCGAATCGGCTTAGACAGTAAGTGTCAAACGAGTTCGGATATCGCGTAAAACAGATTTAAATCGACACGGTTTACCGGTTCGATAATCAGTTCCCATCATCCGGGTAATACATTGAAGGGAGCTGCGAAGAATAGCTATTGGTGTATCGCAACGTCTTAAGTGACAGCCACTCGATAACCAATAACCTTTATCTCAAACAGAAGGTATTAGTACGATGACCGAAAAAACTGAGCTGTTCACCAAAGCGTGGGAAGGTTTTACTCCTGGTGATTGGAAGTCTGAAGTAAATGTACGCGACTTTATTCAAAAGAACTACACGCCCTATGAAGGAGACGAATCTTTCCTAGCCGGCGCCACCGAAGCGACCAGCGCGCTTTGGGACAAAGTGATGGAAGGTATCAAGCAAGAAAACCGCACCCACGCGCCGGTTGATTTCGATACCGACAAAGTCTCTACCATTACCTCTCATGCAGCAGGTTACATCGACCAAGATCTTGAAACCATTGTCGGTCTACAAACAGACGCGCCACTTAAGCGTGCCATGTTACCCAATGGCGGTATCCGCATGGTCGAAGGTTCATGTGCTGCCTATGGTCGTGAACTGGATCCAAACATCAAGTATGTCTACTCAGAACTCCGTAAGACCCACAACCAAGGCGTGTTCGACATCTACACCCCTGAGATCATGCGCTGCCGTAAGTCTGGCGTACTGACTGGTCTGCCAGATGCTTACGGCCGTGGTCGTATCATTGGTGACTACCGTCGTATCGCCCTGTACGGTATCGATTACCTGATGCAGGAAAAATTTGCCCAGTTCAGCTCACTGCAAGCGCAGTTTGAAGCAGGCGAAGATCTTTCTGCCACCATGCAGCTACGCGAAGAGATCGCCGAGCAGCACAAAGCCCTAGGTCAAATGAAGCAGATGGCTGCCAGCTACGGCTGTGACATCTCTGGTCCTGCGACTAACGCGAAAGAAGCGATTCAGTGGACTTACTTCGGCTACCTGGCCGCAGTGAAGAGCCAAAACGGCGCCGCCATGTCTCTGGGCCGTACCTCTAGCTTCCTGGATGTCTACATCGAGCGCGACATCAAGAACGGTGTCCTGACCGAGCAACAAGCCCAGGAGATGGTTGACCACTTCGTGATGAAGCTGCGTATGGTACGCTTCCTGCGTACACCAGAATACGATGAGCTATTCTCTGGCGATCCAATCTGGGCCACCGAGTCTATCGCAGGTATGGGTCTTGACGGCCGTACTCTGGTGACTAAGTCTAGCTTCCGCTTCCTGCACACCTTGTACAACATGGGCCCAAGCCCTGAGCCAAACATCACAGTGCTTTGGTCAGAGAAGCTGCCGCTGAACTTCAAGAAGTACTGCGCTAAGGTCTCTATCGACACTAGCTCTATCCAGTACGAAAACGATGATCTGATGCGTCCCGATTTCGACTCTGACGACTACGCCATCGCCTGTTGTGTGAGCCCTATGGTTGTGGGTAAGCACATGCAGTTCTTCGGCGCCCGCGCCAACCTAGCCAAGACAATGCTTTACGCCATCAACGGCGGTGTGGATGAGAAGCTTAAGACACAGATCGGTCCTAAGTTTGAGCCAATCAAAGATGAAGTGCTGGACTTTGACGATGTAATGGGTCGTCTGGACACCATGATGGAGTGGTTAGCCACCCAATATGTGTCTGCGCTCAACGCCATCCACTACATGCACGACAAGTACTCTTACGAAGCGGCCCTGATGGCACTGCACGACAGAGACGTACGTCGCACAATGGCATGTGGTATCGCAGGCCTATCGATTGCTGCCGATTCACTGTCAGCCATCAAGTTTGCCAAGGTTAAGCCAATTCGTGACGAAAACGGCATCGCCGTCGATTTCGACATCGAGGGTGAATATCCTAAGTTTGGTAACAACGATGCTCGCGTCGATGACCTGGCTACCGAGCTGGTTGAGCGCTTCATGGCTAAGATCCGTCACAAGAAGATGTACCGTAACGCGATCCCGACTCAGTCTATCCTCACCATCACCTCAAACGTGGTTTATGGTAAGAAGACGGGTACTACGCCAGACGGTCGTCCAGCCGGCGCACCATTTGCACCGGGTGCTAACCCAATGCATGGCCGCGACGAGAAAGGCGCTATCGCCTCGCTGACTTCTGTTGCCAAGCTGCCGTTTGCTCACGCACAGGACGGTATCTCTTATACCTTCTCTATCGTGCCAAACGCACTGGGTAAAGATGAAGACGGTCGCCGCGCCAACCTGGCTGCGCTCATGGACGGTTACTTCGCTCATAACGAGACTCGTGAAGGTGGTCAGCACCTTAACGTGAACGTGATGAACCGCGAAATGCTGGAAGATGCCGTGGTTAACCCAGACAAGTATCCACAGCTGACCATCCGTGTTTCTGGTTACGCCGTGCGCTTCAACGCACTGACTCCAGAGCAGCAACAGGACGTCATTACACGTACTTTCACCAAAGGGATGTAATTTCCGTCAATCGAGCGGTCAAACGCTAGATTTTTGGTGAATATAAGCTAGGCTGTGCACTAATTTAGCACAGCCTACTTTAATTGAAGTTTTCGGAGTCACAATGACAGTAAAAGGGCGGATTCACTCACTGGAATCCTTTGGCACAGTTGACGGTCCCGGCATTCGGTTTATCACCTTTATGCAAGGCTGTTTGATGCGCTGCCAATACTGCCATAATCGTGATACCTGGGATCTTCACGGTGGACGTGAAATCGAGGTCGACGAGCTGATGGAGCAGATCATCAGCTATCGACCTTTTCTCGAGTCCAGCGGCGGAGGCGTCACCGCCAGTGGCGGCGAAGCCATACTGCAAGCCGAATTTGTCGCAGACCTGTTCAAGGCCTGTAAAGCGCAAGGAATACACACCTGCTTAGACACCAACGGCTTCGTACGTAAATACACCCCAGTTATCGATGAGCTCCTCGATAACACAGACCTGGTCCTACTCGATATCAAACATATCGATGATGACCAACACATCGCCTTAACCCATGTCAGCAATCATCGCACCCTGCAATTTGCCCAATATCTACAAAAACGCCAACAAAAAGTGTGGATACGCTATGTGGTCGTGGGCGGCTATACCGACGATGTTGAATCGGCAAAGGGGCTGGCAGAATTTATTAAACCTATGACCAACGTGGAGAAGGTAGAGCTGCTGCCCTACCACGAGCTGGGTAAACACAAATGGGAAGCCATGGGCGAAGAGTATACCCTCAAGGATATCTCTCCCCCGTCGCGCGAAACCATGGAACAGATTAAACAGGTGTTTGTGGAAGCTGGCATCAACGCCGTCTACTAACTAGAGCGCTTCCCAATAATGCTTATCGAGACGTTCGAAGGCCATTTTTAAGATGACCGCCATATCGAGATAACAGGCATTAGCACCCAAGGGGTTACAGGCCACCCCCATCCCCTGGAGCTTGGCAGACAGATTATTGCCCCAGTCCAGCAGAGAAAGTGGCAGAGGATGCTTGGCGCGCCAGCCAAGCCAGAGTAAGCCCTGAATAGGCAAGCTGATAAAGAATAAGGCAATGGTGATAGCCTGAGGTAACCAGGCCCAACCATACAGATAGAGTTGACTGCCACCGGCCAACAGAGCCAGCGGCGGCATCAAACGAATCGCCAGAGCGGTCGCACGGATCACGCGATACTCTGGAAAATAAAAGCTAAGTTGTCGAACCATAGGCCAGGTCTTCATATAGCGACGACCGACCCCTAAGGTTTTTAACACTTGAACAGTCAATGATGACACCTAACACTTAAGAGACTGTCTTTACCATAGCACAAGGCGAGCGCCAGCCCCAAGCGGCATCGCCTTGGCAGAGACCGGCTCTTAATCTCAGGAACGAGAATTTAAAGCGACATCGGCCCTAGGCTTGAGGTCATTTAATTTTGGTGAATGCCAGTCATTCACTCACTTTGCAAAAGGTTTTAAACATGTCTAACAAACTGGTTTTGGTACTAAACTGCGGCAGCTCATCACTGAAGTTCGCCATTATCGACGCGCTTACAGGTGACGACCAGATCTCAGGTCTAGCAGAGTGCTTTGGTCTGGAAGATTCACGCATTAAGTGGAAAGTCGATGGCAACAAATTCGAGTCTAAGCTTGGGGCCTTCACCGCCCACCGCGAGGCTGTCGAGTTTATCGTTAAAGAGATTCTGGGTCAGTATCCTGAAGTCGCCGCCCAGATCCAGGCAATCGGACACCGTGTCGTACACGGTGGTGAGAAGTTCACCCATTCAGTGGTGATCGACGACAGCGTGATCGCGGGTATCGAAGATTGTGCCGCCCTGGCGCCACTGCACAACCCGGCGCACCTTATCGGTATTCGCGCCGCACAGGCCTCTTTCCCTAACCTGCCACAGGTTGCCGTATTTGACACCGCCTTCCACCAGAGCATGCCTGAGCGTGCCTACGTGTATGCCCTGCCCTACAAGCTCTATCGCGAGCACGGCATCCGTCGCTACGGCATGCATGGCACCAGCCACCTGTTCGTGAGCCGCGAAGCCGCCAAGGCGCTGGGTAAAGTGCTGGCCGACACTAACGTTATCTGTGCCCACCTTGGCAATGGCGCGTCAGTGACTGCGGTTAAAGGCGGTAAGAGTGTCGACACCTCTATGGGCCTGACGCCGCTCGAAGGCCTGGTGATGGGTACCCGCTGTGGTGACATCGACCCTTCTATCATCTATCACCTGGTAGATCGTCTGGGCTACACCCTAGATGAAGTGAACAACCTGATGAACAAGCAGAGCGGCCTACTGGGCATCTCCGAGCTGACCAACGACTGTCGCGGCATCGAAGAAGGTTACGCCGAAGGCCATAAGGGCGCGACGCTAGCGCTTGAGATCTTCTGCTACCGTCTGGCCAAATATATCGCCTCTTACACCGTACCACTGGGGCGCTTAGACGCACTTGTATTCACCGGCGGTATCGGCGAAAACTCAGACCTTATCCGTGAGAAGGTGCTTAACCTGCTCGCCATCTTTAACTTTGAGGTAGATGCAGAACGTAACAAGGCTGCGCGCTTTGGCAACCAAGGCCAGATCACGACTGACAATGGCCCTGTAGCCATGGTGATCCCAACAAACGAAGAGTGGGTGATCGCCGAAGACGCCGTTTCACTGCTAAAGTAATGTTATCGAAGCAGTAAATGCTATCGCGGCGCTTTGCGCCGCAACGAATTTAGACAAGACCCGGCCGATAGACTGGCCGGGGCATAAGAGGTAACTATGTCTCGCAATATTATGCTCATCCCCAATGGTACCGGCGTCGGCCTGACTTCTATCAGTCTAGGCATGGTACGTGCGCTGGAGCGCCACGGGGTAAAGGTGAGATTCTTCAAGCCTATCGCCCAACAGCGCCCAACCGATAAGGGCCCAGAGCGTTCGACCACCATTCTTAGCAAATCACCGACGGTTAATCCGCTCGAACCCTTCGACATGGCCCATGCCGAGCACTTGATCCGCACCGATCAGACCGATGTCTTGATGGAGCAGATCATCGCCCGCGCCACCGAGTGCGCCGACCCAAGCGAGACTCTGATCGTCGAAGGTCTGGTGCAGACCCGCAACCACCCTTTCTCTGACGACATCAACTATGAGATCGCCAAGGCGCTGGATGCAGACATCATCTTCGTCGCCGCGCCGGGTAACGAAACGCCTACCGCCCTGATGAACCGTCTCGAGATCGCCCACAACGCCTGGGGTGGCAGCAAGAACAAACGCCTCATCGGCGCCATCATCAACAAGATTGGTGCCCCGGTAGACGATGAAGGCCGTGCTCGCCCGGATCTGTCAGAGGTGTTCGACCACCAGGATGTGCAGCGTCCAGACGCTGCCAGCATGTTCCAGCTTCCCGGCAAGAGCAAGCTGCGTATCTTAGGCAGCGTGCCATACAACCTGAATCTGGTCGCGCCACGCGCCTCAGATTTGGCCAAGCACTTGAGTGCCCGCATCATCAACGCCGGTGAGATGAATACCCGTCGTCTGCGCAAGGTCACCTTCTGCGCCCGCAGTATTCCTAACATGGTTACCCACATCAAGACAGACTCTCTGCTGGTGACCTCGGGCGATCGCTCGGACGTGATCGTCTCTGCCTGTCTGGCAGCAATGAATGGCGTCAAGGTGGGTGCACTGCTGCTAACCGGTAGCTACGAGCCAGAACCTGAGATCATGGCCCTGTGTGAACAAGCCTTCGAGACTGGCCTACCGGTATTCTTGATCGACACCAACACCTGGCAGACCTCGCTCAACATCCAGCGCTTCGACCATGAAGTACCGGTGGACGATGCCGTACGTATCGAAGAGGTGCAGGAATATGTTGCCAGCCATATCGACCAGAGCTGGGTAGAAAGCATCACCATGAACTCGCCACGTGAGCACAGACTATCGCCGCCGGCGTTCCGTTACAAGCTCACCGAGTTGGCCCGCGCCGCGCAAAAGACTGTGGTACTGCCAGAGGGTGACGAACCAAGAACTATCGAAGCTGCCGCCATCTGCGCCGATCGCGGCATCGCCCGTTGTGTGCTGATCGGTAACCGTGAAGAGATCCTGCGTATCGCCGGCCAACAGGGTGTGACCCTAGGCGAAGGCGTTGAAATTGTCGAACCTGAAGCCGCTCGCGAACGCTATGTGGCCCCAATGGTTGAGCTGCGTCGCCATAAAGGCATGACAGAAGTGGTTGCCCGTGAGCAGCTGGAAGACAACATGGTGCTAGGTACCATGATGCTAGCGCAGGGTGAAGTCGACGGTATCGTCTCGGGCGCGGTAAACACCACGGCCAACACCATACGTCCGCCACTGCAGCTGATCAAGACGGCACCTGGTTCTAGCCTGGTATCTTCAATCTTCTTCATGCT
Organism: Shewanella sp. Isolate8; assembly: GCF_022398495.1. Lineage (NCBI taxonomy): Bacteria > Pseudomonadati > Pseudomonadota > Gammaproteobacteria > Alteromonadales > Shewanellaceae > Shewanella > Shewanella sp. Isolate8. The sequence goes on from NZ_JAKEVI010000002.1 coordinate 71,045, forward strand.
GATGCCGGATCAGGTACTGGTTTATGGTGATTGCGCCATTAACCCAGATCCAAATGCCGAGCAGCTGGCTGATATCGCCATTCAGTCGGCCGACAGTGCCGCGGCCTTCGGCATCGAGCCTAAGGTTGCCATGATCAGCTACTCAACCGGTAGCTCAGGCACAGGCTCTGACGTTGATAAGGTGCGCGAAGCGACCCGTATCGCCAAAGAGAAACGTCCTGAGCTGGTGATCGATGGCCCACTGCAATATGACGCCGCCGTGATGCCAAATGTCGCCCAGTCTAAGGCGCCTAACAGCCCCGTGGCCGGCCAGGCAACCGTGTTCGTCTTCCCAGACCTTAACACGGGTAACACCACCTATAAAGCGGTTCAGCGTAGTGCGGACCTGATCAGTATCGGCCCTATGCTGCAAGGTATGCGCAAGCCGGTTAACGATCTGTCTCGTGGTGCCCTTGTAGACGACATCGTCTACACCATAGCGCTGACAGCGATCCAGGCCTCACAAAACTAAGCAACACCGAGCAATACGCCAAAAGAACGAAAAAAGCCTGTCATGAGACAGGCTTTTTTATGCTTAAACGGTCTGGCAAGATTAAAAAATATTCATAGATGCACAATGCGTCAAAAAATGACCACACTAATTTACCAATTAAGTTCAGTCACTTAAGAGTTATGCATCGACTCTTCAACATACTTGTCCACAGATTCTGTGGATAACCGTAACAATTTGTTCATTCAGATATGCCACCCCGGCCCTAAAGAGTCAAGTACTTTCGACTGACGTGCGCCGCTTGCCAAGGCATTAGAGAATCGCGATACTAGACCAAAGCCAATCGATTAAACCCTATGAAAAAATTACTCTTTATCTTCATTTTATTCTTAACGGCGTGCAGCCCGGACTCGGAAACCGTCTCGGGCGTCATGACACCAGAACAGGTCTCATTAGGATTCTTTAGAGCCATCTATGTCGACAGAGATGTCGAGAAAGCCAAGCAGTTTGTCGATGAGCCGATGCAAAAGGTATTGTCGCATTACTATATTGCCGCCTCGGTGCAGCGCCATGTGTTAAACCTCTCCATGCGCGACGTCACCCTGGAGATCGAAGAGATAGATATCGACTTCTTCCGTAAATTTACCAAGGATGTCACAGTGATCGTCAAGATGAAGGGGCTCAAGGGCGGACAACCCTGGATAGACGATCGCACCATAAGACTGCACAAGATAAAGAAACGTTGGGTGATAGTCGAAATCCTGCCAGAGAAAGGCAACCTAAACTAAGGCTTGTCTTAAAGGGCCTAGTGTCAGAGGAGCTTGTCTCAAATAAGTTTGCCGAGAACAGGGCTGACGTTTAAAGGCGCATAGCCAATAACATGACTCATTACGCGGCATACCAATCAACAAAACGACCACAAAAACAACCACAAAAAAGAGCAGCCCTAGGGCTGCTCTTTTTGTCTGAAGACTCTCAACTTTAACGCATCCAGTCAGACTCAACGCGAAGGTGAAAATTCAGTTTGGATATTTCCTTAATCCAAAAACGCTTCGTCATCCATCTCAACGGGTAATGACTCAATTACTTCATCTTGCACTTGGTAATAGGCGTTCTCGTATTCACGGGCTTCCATAACGACTCCAGATTTTTGTGTAGGGTACAGGCATGCTTTTTTATTGGTGCATTTTGCCTTGGGTATAAGCTGCAACTATCTGCTAACTCATGGGCGCTAGTCTAACACTAAAAAACCACGACTTACAGAAAACTTTCAGTATTGTGGCCGCATTTAGCAAAAAAAAGCCTAAAAGTGTCAATATTCAAGGAGCAAGGTGAAAGTCTTTCATTTTTTTACTGCTGCGAAAACTAAAAAACATTTTCTTTACAATAAAACGATCTAATGACTCAAATGAGAACTGCTATCAATTAATTAATAGCGAATGGTTTGCGCAGGCAGGAATGAGGTAATGCAATGAACACGCTGATCGAATTTGAGGCTCAAAGGTTAGCCGACCTGTTTACGCAGGGAGACACCTTATCTATCCACATGTTCATGGACTCCATGTCCATGCCCTTCGACGTACAAGAAAAATTGTTTAACGAGATTTCGGCATTAAAAAACCTGGACCAGCAACAGATAGCCCAGGTCATCGAGTCACACGGTCAGTCCTTGATTCAAGAACTCTATCGCTACTGATTTAAGCGGCTCATGGCCATGCCAAGAGCCCAGTTGCGCTATGCCCGCTCCCGCTGGCGGTAGCGCAACACCTTCAATGCCTTATCGGGATCGCTATCCAAGAACACCTCTGGATTAGCCAGCTGCTCGACAAACTCAAGCGTTGGGCTCTGCTCTGCCACCTGCTGTTTAAGAAAATCTATCCCCAGCTCGGGCGCATTAAGACACAGCAAGACCTCGCCATTTGGAGCCAACAACTGAGGCAGGCGGCGCAGCAGGCGAGCATAATCTTTAGTGGCTACAAAGCTACCTCGCTGATTACTCGGCGGATCGGCGATGATAAGATCATAAGGTCCCATCTTGGTTAGCTTACCCCAGGACTTAAAAATATCATGCCCCAGAAAACGGGCGCCATGGGGCAGCTCATTTAGCAGGTGGTTCTGCTTGCCTATGGCTAATGCCCCCTTGCTCATGTCGATATTAACCACCTGATCGGCACCGCCCTGCAGCGCCATCACAGAGAAGCCACAGGTATAGGCAAACAGATTAAGCACATTAGCTTGGGCCGCATTGGCCTTCACCCAGGCACGTCCAGCGCGCATATCGAGAAACAGGCCATGATTTTGCCCGCGCAGCAGATGCACCTGAAAACGCGCGCCGTTTTCGCTGACGATATGAGGTTCTGGCACCTCGCCATATAGCAGATGGGTCTGGGTCTGCCCGGCGCACCTGTGCTGAAACACCAGGTTGAAGGCCTGCTCCCCTTTCTCTGCACGCCAGCGCGCCTGAATCGCCTGGGTTAGCTCCTCAAGCGCCGCCTCATCTATCTCTTTAAAGCTGGTGAGCAGCAGGACTGGCGGAAACCAGTCGAGACACAGATGCTCGGCCCCCGCATAGCGACCACCACGGCCATGAAACAGCCGCTCGGCTTCCTCAGAAAATTGCACTTGTTGTAGTGCTTGTTTAAATGACTCCATCTAACGCTATTTACCTATTACTAATACTGTCTGTTTTAATGAATAATGAACTACTTCTCTACGTCGGCGTTAACTTGGGACTCGGCGCTAACCTCCACTTCGACGTTAACCAAGGTCTCGTCGACGCGATCGGCCAGTAAGATGGCCAGCCAACCACCGCTCTGGCTCGACTCAAGTGCAATTTTAACGATCATGGTCAGCGGAACCGAAAGCAGCATACCCACTGAGCCCAGCAGCCAGCCCCAGAAGATCAAAGAGAGGAACACCACCAGGGTCGATAACCCCAGGCCTCGTCCCATATATTTAGGCTCGACTATGTTCCCCATCACGGTATTGGTCGCCAGATAGAGGAGCGCCGTGCCGCCCGCCCCCGCAGGGCCGAGTTGAATAAAGGCCAACAGCACAGGCGGAATCGCGGCGATGATAGACCCTATGTTAGGGATATAGTTAAACAGGAAGGCCACCACGGCCCAGAGTAAGGCATAGTCGACCCCCATAATCGCCAGGCCCGTCCCTACGACGACGCCGGTTCCCACACTCACCAACGTCTTAATCACCATGTACTGGTTAACCGACTGCAGGAACTTGTCTATCTGCTTGATGCGCATGTCCGGGTCGTCCAGCGCGAAATGCAGCTTCTTGGGCAAGTCCTGGGCCTCAAACAACATAAACACCACTGTCAGTATGATCAGAAACAGGTTAGCCATCACGCCGCCGACACTGGACAACATGTTAGTGGTCATCGACAGGGCGATCCCTGGGTCAAAATAGGCCAATATCTGCTCTTTGGATAACTCGATATTGAATGCCTGCAACTTAGTCAATATCCAGGCAAACTGCTCCACCAGTTGATCGCGATAGACAGGCAGCTGACGGGAAAATTCGTTAATCGAACTGCCCACCAAAGAAGCCAGCCAGAGCCCCATTAACACGATAAAGACCATCATGATGGCCACCGCCAGAGCCCGAGGCAACTTGAGCCGCGTCATGCCGTTGATTGCCGGATTGCAGATCACCGCAATAAAGGCCGACAACACAAAGGGAACCACGATAGGGCTGGCGGCTTTTATCCCTGCCAGGATCACGACAATAAACGCCATGATGGCAAAGCCTTTAAACGCAACCCCCTGATTATCGAATCGAGTCATCTAAATAAAGTCCTTCTGAATTACCCATAATATTGATAGGCTTAACTTAAATCTTACACAAGAAAAATTACGCTCATGAAACCAGAAATTGCCATCATTCGAATTAAAAACCTACGTCTTCGCACCTACATCGGCATAAAGGAAGATGAGATCAACAACAAGCAGGACGTCACCATCAACGCAGAAATCCATTATTGCGCCGCTAAGGCCCGCAACAGCGATAATATGCAAGATGCCCTGAATTATCGCACGATAACGAAAAAAATCATTGCTTTAGTTGAAAACAATCGTTTCTCGTTGCTCGAACACCTCACGGATCAGGTGTTAAGCATTGCCAGCGATCACGAATGGGTCGATTTTGCTTCTGTGGAGATAGACAAACCACACGCCCTGAGATTTGCCGATTCGGTCTCGATGCAGCTCTGCTACCAAAAGGGCTAAGCCCTCATCACATTCCCATCGCGACTGCCGCCTAAAAGTGATCCTAATCGCGCGCTATGGTGTATATTTTTGATATCCCCTAAAAAAATGGAGTCGGCATGCGGATTTTGATCACGGGCGGTACCGGATTCATCGGCAAGGCCTTAGTGAAGGCCTTAGAAGAGGAACATCAACTCACCTTGCTCACCCGTTCGGCTGGCAAGGCCCACCTGATCGTTGGCAATCAGCATAAGTTGCTGGGCAACCTTGGTGCCCTGGCCAACCTCGACGGCTTCGATGCTGTCATCAACTTAGCGGGTGAGCCCATTGCCGACAAGCGCTGGAGCCTGGACGTTAAACAGAAGATCTGTGACAGCCGCTGGGATATTACCGCTCGTCTAGCCAAACTCTTCGAGGCCAGCAAGACACCGCCCAAAGTCTTCATCAGCGGCTCGGCCATTGGCATCTATGGCGATCATGACAAACAGGAGCACTTAGACGAGAGCTTCGATCTGGCCCACTTCAAAGACACAGGCGAAGAGGAAAAGTTTCCCCATAGCGTCTGCGCCAAGTGGGAGGAACTTGCCCTACAATGCCAGGAGATAACCCGCGTCTGCATCATACGCATCGGCCTGGTACTTGGCTTAAACGGCGGCGCGCTGAAGAAGATGTTGTTACCCTTCAAGCTGGGCGCAGGTGGAGTGGTCGGCTCGGGTAAACAGGGAATGAGCTGGATCCACAGAGAGGATCTGATCGCCATCATCCTATTCTTGTTAAATAACGAGCAGTGCCAAGGGATCTATAATGCCACCGCCCCTAATCCGGTCAGCAATCGCGAATTTACCAATGCCTTAGGCACGGCCCTGAGTCGCCCAACCCTGCTACCTATGCCCGCCCCCGTGTTAAGCCTGGCCCTCGGGGAGATGTCTCAGCTATTACTCGAAGGCCAATACGTCTATCCTGAGCGTTTGACCCAGGCAGGCTTTAGCTTTCACTATACCCACCTAAATGAAGCACTGGCGAGTCTATTTGGCGATCCATAAATCGCCAGACGCTAAAACCTAGAAACGAGCTATAACCTAGAAACAAGCTATAACCTAAAACCGAGGAGCTGCGGCGCCAGTGATAACACACTCGCGCCGCTCACCTATCACTTCTTCTCACTCGGTCAACAGGCCCTAGGGCCTGTTTATCTTTCGCGTTCATTTTTCCAGCATTCTGTATCGCTTTTATACAAGGCAGAGCGATTGCAATGTAGTGCACTGCATCAATGAGCGATAACGCAGTAGAAAAATGATACAGACGCTGCCCACAGGGTTCGTCTTGAGCACGTTCAACGCTTTGTTACTCGGCTTTTATATAGAATAACTATACTTCAAGCCTCATGCCGCGATTTGAACGTGCTCAATGAGAACAAAAATTGTTCTCAAAAGGTCAACAGGCCCTAGCCCTGCAGCAGTTGTCGACAGGATTTCCGTAGCAGCTGACGACAGCGCCAGGTGCCCAGCAGGGCGACGATGACGGCACCGGAAAGTGGCGCCAACAGCCACCAGTCCCAATGCATATAAACCACTAGCTCAAACACCTGGGTCTTTAGCAGATAGATGGTGAACTCGGCCACTATGGCCGCCAGTAAGCCCGCTATCAGGCCAAGCAGGGCAAACTCCAGCGCGGTCGCCATACGCAGCAACCAACCCGAGGCGCCAAATGTTCGCAGCACCGCCAGCTCACGTTGTCGGGTCGCCATGCCCGCCTCTGTCTGAGCTATCATCACCAGACTGCTGGCTAGCAATACCAACACCAACACCAGGGTCAGCGACAGAGAGACCTGGTCGATGATCTGTCTAAGCTGCTTCACCATGGCGCCGACATCTATGATGGATACCGTGGGAAAACGTTTGATCAATTCGATCACCAGTGGGCGCTTGCTATCGTCCAGATAGAAGCTCGCCATTGAGGTGTAGGCAAAGGGCGCTAAGGCGTCGGGATGGAAGATCATGAAGAAATTCGGCTGCATCGTCTCCCAGTGAACGGTGCGGATGCTGGCAACTTTCACCGTTAGCGGCTGATTGTCGATCACATAGCTCAGCTCATCCCCCAAGCCTATGCCGAGACGCTCGGCCACCCCAGACTCGACCGAGACTTCATCTGCCTTTTGGTTGAAATGCCCGGCCACCAGCTCGTTATTGGGTGGCAGCGAGGTACGCCAGGTCAGATTCAGCTCACGGGAAATCCCTACTCGGCCTTGGGCCCCCTCATCAGCCTGCTCGGCAGAGATCAGCTTCTCGCCATTGATCGCCACTAGGCGGCCACGGATCACAGGATAGATATCCGTCGCCTTAACCCGATTGTCACTAAAATAGGCTTCCAGCGGCGCCTGCTCCTCGGGCGCTATGTTCACCAGGAAGTAGTTGGGCGACTTCTCCGGCAGCTGTTTATGCCACTCATCGAGCAGATCCTGGCGTAGCGCTATGATCGTGAGCAGCAGCACTAAGGCGCTGCTAAAGCCCACCAGCTGCACCGCGTTCTGCCGGGCTCGGCGTCTCAGCCCCGCCAAGGCGAGCTGCATAGGGTTGGTGGTCTTCATCCCCACGCCATGTCCTGCGCGGATCAACAAGAAACCAAACAGACTCAGCAAGACGCCGAGCAGCAGGACGCCGGCGACCACAGTCAGGGTAAGTACCAGGCTCTGGGAATAGAGATACCCCAGCAGCGCCATCGCCAATATGCTGAGTACCAGATGCAGCCACATCCCCAGCTGGATCCCCTCCAGCTGGCGCTGCAACACCCTAAGGGGCGGAATGGCCAGCAGCCTCATCAGTGGGTAGGCTGAAAACATGAAGGCCGAGATAAGCCCGGTGGCAACCCCTAAGGCGATAGGCCTAAACAGCGGGGGCGAGTACGCCGAGATCGATGCTGGCAGATAGGCGCTGATCAACGTATCGAGCAGGAAACCGCCTATAAGCCCCAACGCGATACCCGCAAGGGTTACTAATAGTAGATGCAGGCCAAAGAGAATGCGGATCTGCCGACTCGATGCGCCGAAGGTCTTGAGCATGGCGACCACGTCGAAATGGCGCTGACAGTAACGCTGCGCCGCAATGCCTATGGCGGCGCAGGCGAGCGCGATACCTAAAAGGCTGGCGAGCAGCAAGAAACGCTCTGCCCGTTTGACCGCGCCGGCAATCGGCGAGTCTCCCGACTGCACATCTACCCAGCGCTGACTGTTGTTCAGCAGCGGCTTAACTTCGGCCTCGAAGGCCTTTAGCTGACTTGCGTCTCCTGCAAACTGGTGAATATAGCTCACCCGGCTGCCCGGCTGGATCACCCCAGTCTTGGGCACATCTTGAAGTCGCATCAGCACCACGGGCGATGAGGCGAAGGGATTAAAGCCCGCATCGGGTAGCCTGGCTATCTCGGCGCTCAGGCTGAAGTTGGCATTACCTAGCTCAAGTTGTTTAGGGTAACCCAAGATCCCACCCAGGCGGGTCTCGTACCAGAGCTGATCCGCCTTGGGCAGCTTATCGGTCGGGCCATCACTCAGCTCTATCACGCCTTTTAAGGGGTAACCGTCGCCAACCGCCCTTACCGTCACCAGCTGAAAGGCATCACCTGCATAAGCCATGGAGTTAAACTGCATGCTGGCCACGTGTTTTAGCCCCAGCGCCTCGGCCTTGGCTAAGATCTTTTCGTCCAGCGGAACCGGTGAGTTGATGATGCGATCGGCGGCGATAAATTTAGAGGCCTGGCCGTTAATCGCCAGCTGCAGGCGCTCGCTCACCCGCGCTAGGCCTGATACCGACAAGACCGCCAGGGTGATCGCCAATATGATAAGTAACAGCTGTCCCTGCAGCAGCTCTCGTTTAAACAACTTCCATGCGATGCGAGACTCCATTAACTCGCCTCCGCTGCGCTCGAACGGGCAATCTCTTGCTCGTCGCTGTTGTCAGTTTCGCTCACCACCTCACTCAACTGCCCCGCCTGCATGTTCAGGCGGCGCTGACAACGATTAGCCAGCTGGAGATCATGGGTCACCAGCACCAGGGTGGTGTCGCTCTCGCGGTTGAGCTCAAACAGCATGTCCGCCACCCGGTCGCTGTTGGCGCCATCCAGGTTACCCGTCGGCTCGTCGGCAAACAGCACCTTAGGCTCACAGATAAAGGCTCTGGCAATGGCGACGCGCTGCTGCTCGCCGCCCGAGAGCTGGTTGGGGAAATGGTTGAGTCTGTGGCTTAATCCCACACGATCCAGCATCCGCTGCGCCTTCTGCTTGGCGTTACTGATCCCAGACAGCTCGGCCGGTAGCATGACGTTCTCCAGGGCATTGAGGGTATCAACCAGCATAAAGGACTGAAAGATGAAGCTAACTTTCTGTTTACGCAGCGCGGCCTTGCCTTCCTCATCCAAACCATTGAGTGTCACGCCATCGAGGACTATCTCCCCCTTAGTGGGCGAATCGAGCGCCGCCAGCAGGCCGAGCAGGGTCGACTTCCCCGATCCCGAGGGACCGAGAATCGCCACACTCTCCCCCGACTTGACATCCAGATTGATGCCATTGAGGATAGTAAGCTCTCCCTCTTGGGTAGTTACCGATTTATAGAGATCACTGACCTTGATAGCACTATTTTCTAACATAAATTCCTTCTCGCTTCGTCGCTTAAGCCGTTTGGTGCAAGCCACTTGCCTGCTTGTCTTATTCTTGATCCCCCAGGCCCATGCTAACCCGATATTGATCTTAGGTGATAGCCTAAGCGCAAGCTACGGCATGGAACAAGACAAGGGCTGGGTGCATCTTTTGCAGCAACAATCCCCCGAGGTCACCATCATCAACGGCTCGGTCAGCGGTGAGACCTCGGCCGGCGGCCTGCGCCGACTGCCCGCCCTGCTTGACTCGACCAAGGCCAAGCGGGTCTTTATCGAGCTCGGCGGCAACGATGGTCTGCGCGGATTTTCGCCTAAGCAATTGAAAAATAATCTTACAAAAATGATTCTGCTCGCCAAGGACTCAGGCGCAGAGGTGCTGCTCAGCGAGGTGATGGTGCCGCCCAACTATGGCCCGCGCTACGCCAAACAGTTTACCCAGGTCTACCAGGAGCTCGCGGCCGAGCATGGCGTGACCTTAGTCCCCTTCTTTATGACAGAAATAGCCATTCATCCCAAGCTGATGCAGGCCGACGGCATACACCCCAACGAGGAGGCACAGCCACAGATCGTCAGCTTTATCCGCCCCTGGCTTATCGATACGCAACAATCGAGTGAATAGGATCACCTCGGGCACGCATTTGGGCAGACTATCCCGGTATGCTGATCTGTTTGCCTGGGGGCATAGCTATTACGCCGAGTGCTGACAGTGCCCCTGACTGTACACTTGGCGTTTCCCATTTTCTTTTGTTAAAACTAACCTGCGCCCAGATATCTCCAAGGCCCTGCTTGCTCAAGCCCATGCTAATTCTCACGCCTCTGCCTATCTGTGCCTCGCCACGATTTACCGCAAGCGGCTTCCGCCCATGCCACCAAGCCCCAAGCCCCAAGCAACAGCCCCAAACAATAGCCTCAAACAATAGCCTCAAGGCTAACGGTTTAGGCTCCCTATCAGGCTTGAATGCTAAAATCAACTCCTCCTACCAGTTGAGTGTGGCAAATTTTACCGTTTGATAAATTACACACCTCACTGTTTTCCATCAATTTTATCTCAAACACCTGTTTGATAAATGTACTAAACCACTGATTGTTACGGATGTTAAAGGTTTGTTGGCCAGATTTCACATTGCTTATCTAGTACGTCAGTGCAATCTAGAGTGGGAATAATAACAATAAGTAGGAGATACTATGTTCAACAAGATGCCTTCGTGGCTGCTCCCAAGTCTAGTGGCCAGTGCAGTGGCCCTCTCCATCACCGCCTGTTCCTCAGATGATGAAGATACCCCTAACGTCGAGACACCACCTGTTACCACTACACCAACGGATCCCGGCCCAAGCTTTCCCGTCGGCGCCATCATCATAGAAGATGGTGAAAACCTCACCACCCGCATCCAGGAAGCCCTGATCAACGCCCAGAGCAATGATGTGATCGTGCTGCCCAAGGGCTACTTTAAGATAGCGTCGACCCTGCTGTTTGACGGCGACGTGGACGGTGACGGTGCCTATGCCAAGAACATCACCATCATGGGCTATGGCATGGAAGAGACCGTGCTAGACTTCTCCGAGTCGATCACTGGCGATGGTATCTTCGTGCAGAACGCCGTTAACATCACCATCCAGGATCTCTCGGTCAATGAGGCTAAGAACAACGGCATCAAGCTGAAAAACACCAACGGCATCATCTTAAGACGCCTTGCTACAGTATGGGAAGGTGCACTGGATGAAGACAACGGCGCCTATGGCCTCTATCCGGTAGAGTGTGAAAACATCCTCATCGAAGACACCTATGTTCGCGGTAGTGCGGACGCCGGTATCTATGTGGGTCAGTCTGAATACATAGTGGTTCGCCGTAATATCGCCAAGGAAAACGTCGCCGGTATCGAGATTGAAAACTCTAAATACGCCGACGTCTATGACAACGAAGCCATGGGTAACACAGGCGGCATCCTGGTGTTCGATCTGCCAATCAACAACCATAGATATGGCTCCAGCGTGCGTATCTTCAACAACAAGGTGTATAACAACAATACCCCTAACTTCGCCAACGCCTCCTCTAACCCTGCCGGAGTGCATATCGTGCCGCCAGGCACAGGGGTGATCATCCTCTCCACTAACGATGTGGAGATCTTCAACAACGAGATCACCGGCCACGATACCTTAGGCGTGACCGTATCCAGCTTCTTCATCGCCGAGCCAGACATGACCAGCTTTGTGGGCAACTATGGCCAGCCGGGCCAACCCATAGAAGATGGCTGGCGCCCGACACCACGCAACATCTATCTGCATGACAACGTCATCACAGACTATGGCAAGAAGCCCAATGGCTATCTGATTGAAGATATCATCAAGGCCTACCTGCTGAGCCACGGCGCCTTCCCGGGGATCCTCTACGATGGCCTGGGCGAGATGCTCTCCAACAACGGCACCGCCGCCTATCTGGGGCTTAAGGAGTTGCCTTTTGCCGATGATGGCAGCGACAACATCTGTGCCCGGGATAACGGCGATGTCTCCTTCGGTCGTCTCTATGCCAACAGCAACACAGATATCAGCATCGCCGACGTCCTCTATGAGAAGACCCAGGATAAGATCATGAACTGTGCCCAGGTCAGTTTGCCCGTGCATACTGTCACCTTTGGCGATCAGATCTTCGGCTGCGGCGTGGATGACGATGTCGAGGGCTGTGACGGCGGCAACCTGGTCGGTGGCGGCGGCACCATAGGCGAAGGTGAAGGTGGTCTGGTGGGCGATGGTGACCTTAGTCTGTGTAGCACCACCACCCCTGGCGTAAATTGGGATGCCCTGCTGGGCGCCAACTGCCCTAACCTCTCAGACTATCAGCTGTTTGCCGATACTAAGGATCCGAGCACTGGGGCGAACTCAGGCGGTATTCCTTACGATCTCAACACTCAGCTGTTTACCGACTATGCCAGCAAGTATCGCTTCGTCTTCGTGCCAGAGGGCAAGGTGGCCAACTACTCGGCCAACGAGAGCATGGACTTCCCGGTTGGTACTGTGATCACTAAGACCTTCGCCCTGCCAAGTGATACCAGCAAGCGCGGCGTGGCCAACGAGACACTGGTCGAGACCCGACTGTTGATTAAGCGCGCCACCGGCTGGTCGGCCCTACCCTATGTGTTTAACGCAGAGCAGACAGATGCCGTGCTGGCCAAGGCCGGAGCTATCCAGGCCAAGCAAGTGGTTCACAACGGCAAGACGCTGGACTTCGACTATGTGGTCCCCAGCATGAACCAGTGTAAGCAGTGTCACCAGTTTAAGAGTGATGATGCAAGTAACGCGGTATTCGTGCCCATAGGCCCTAAGGCGCGCCATCTGAACAAGGACTATGCCTATAGCGACGGCACCATGAATCAGCTGATGAAGTGGCAGACCGCCGGTATCTTGCAGGGCGTGCCAGACACGGCAAGCATCCCCACAGTGCCCGCCTTCCACGATGGTGATGAGGCCAAGGTGGCAGCCATGACAGATGCCGAGCTGATGCAAACCGCCAAGGGCTACCTGGATATCAACTGCGCTCACTGTCACCGCCCAGAAGGCAACGCCTCTAACACAGGCCTGAAGCTGGAGTACTGGCGTACCTACGAGGAGGACAGCGGCTATTCTCACGGTACCTGTAAGTCGCCAATCGCCTATGGCGGCGGCTCGCTGAGCTACGACGTGGTGCCTGGCTCGAGCGAGACCTCTATCCTGCACTTCCGTATGGATAGCACGGTACCTGGCGATCGCATGCCTGAGATAGGTCGCAGCCTGTCCCACACCGAAGGCACGGCCTTGATTGCCGAGTGGATCAAGCGATTACCGCTGGCCACCTGCTCTCAATAATTCCAACACAAGGGCCGCCATCTAGCGGCCCTTTTTCTCACGAGCCGAAACTATGTTAACCAGCCCAGTAAAAGGTTTGCTGCCGCTTTCGAGCCCAGTTCTATTAGCTCTCTTGCTGTTATGCCTCACGGCCTGCGGCGGCAGCGATGACTCCTCGACCAATCAAACAGGCACAGACACCAACCAGCCCGGAACGCCTGTGACCCCGCCGACGGGCGGCACAGATCCCTCATCGGATATATGCGATAGCCAGGAGGGGGAGATCAACTGGCAGGCGCTGATGGAGCAAGACTGCCAGCTTCTGTCCCAATATCGGCTGTTTCAGCAGCCTGATAAACCAACAGCGGATCCTAATGGGCCAGGTTTTAGCTATCAACTCTCGAGCCAACTGTTTACCAACTACGCCCATAAATACCGTTTCATCTTCCTGCCCGATGGCAGCCAAATCGACTATCACCCGAGCGATACCTTCAACCTCCCCGTAGGCTCTGTGCTGGTCAAGACCTTTGCCCTGCCGAGCGACACCCAGCTCACAGGTGAAGCCAACGAGACCTTGGTCGAGACCCGGCTGCTTATCCACCGCGAAAAAGGCTGGACGGCGCTGCCCTATCTCTGGCAAGGCGGCGAGGCGCGTCTCGCCGTTGCCGGCGCCAATCAGGCCCACAGCCTGACGCGTCAGGGCGAGCAGCTGGAGTTCACCTACCATGTGCCCAGCCGGGCGGAATGCAAGGTGTGCCATCAACGCGCCGGTGACAAAGGCGCCCAGATCTATCCCATAGGCCTCAAGCCCTACCTGCTTAACCATGAGGTGTTAGTCGAGAATCAGACGGTGAATCAGCTCGAACATTGGCGCGACCAGGGGCGCTTGAAAGGCCTGCCGCAGGGCGGCGCCCCAGATTCGGCGCCTGCAATCACAGATGAGAGCGGCGATCTGACCATTAGAGCCAAGGGATATTTGGATATCAACTGCGCCCACTGTCACAGAGCCGAAGGCTTTGCCAGCATCTCAGGCCTGCGCCTGGGTTTCTATGTGGATCACACCAGCTATCTATATGGGATCTGTAAGCAGCCACCGGGCTGGGACGGCGGCGAGAAGGGCCTCTCCTACGACATCATCCCCGGAGATAGCGAGCACTCCATCTTGCTCTATCGCCAGATGCTCGATGCCCCCAAAGATCGTATGCCGCCCATAGGCCGCAGCCTTAGCCATGTGGAGGCATTGACCGTGCTACAAAGCTGGATAGATCGCCTGTCGCCAAGTTTAGGCAACTGCCAGCATGCAGGCTAGATCTTGCGAATAAACTGGCCTGGCGGCAGACCAAGCCAGTGTTTGAAGCTCTGACGAAAATGGCTCACATCGCCGAACCCCATTATGTCGGCGATATCCACTATGCTCTTGTCACCCTGAACGATGAGACCAATGGCCGTCTGGCAGCGCACCTGATCCACCAGCTTCTGATAGCTGGTGCCGGCACTCGCCAGGTGTCGTCTCAGGGTACGATCACTCATGTTGAGTCTTAGCGCCATCGACTCCAGCTTAGGGTTATTGGGAAAATCCTGGTTTAGGATGGCCAACACTTTCTCGATCAAGGAGGTGTCATGCAGGGCCTGCTCATCAAGTTGCAGCAGAGAGAAGTCATACACAACAGGCAGCGAAAGCATTTCATGGGAGATGGCCCACTCGAAAAACTCGTGATTAAAGCTCACCTCGGCCCGGCAAAACCCTGCCAGAAATTCACTGTCGTGAGCCGGAGTGGCCAGCAGCACCCGCTTGAGTGTCACCATCTGACCCGTGAGCTGACGCGCCAGGGCTAACATGGAGCAGACGCTGTTTTGAAACTGCAGGCTGAAATATCGCGCCGAGATCTTCGCCGTATTGAGCCAGCGAAAATAGAGGCATCGCTCGCCATGGCTCACCAAGGTATCGGAGACGCTGCCCACCAGCTCGGGATGGGCGATAACAAACTCAAGGCATTCACCTAAGGTCTGACACTTGGCCAGATAGGGCCAGATAAGCGCCAGCTCTTCCACCTTGTAGGTCTCGCCGAGCCGCGCACCTATCTGAGGGTCATCGGCTAAGTTCCCCAGAAAGGCCATGGCGTAATCCACTTGCCAGACATAGACAAAGTTTAACCTGGCCAGCTCGTTTAGCCCCAGGCCTATCTCCTGACACAGCTGCTCGGCATGATGCTTGCCGTAACGCTCGGCTAGGAAATGAACCAGGCTTCTCAGTTCATAGGCGGGATAAGATTGATCGCCAACTTTTAATGTCGCCTGATAGCGGGTATTACTCGTCATCTCATCATTACAACATCCAAGGATAATAGTATTTTGTATAAGATTTTAGGGACGAGTAAAAGCCCAGTAGGGATAAAAGGTTACAAATATGTAAAAACCCGCCGAGAGCGGGTTTTTATCCGGTGAAAGTCACAAGCCTTAGTTAAGAGGTTGATTCTTTTCCGCCAAGCGATTGAACACGGCATTGACCGCCAGTGAGGCGCTGTGGGCAAGCTTGTCGGCAATCTTCTTCTTCAGCTGATAGCGAACCTTGATCACTGTCTTCTCTTCGGCAAGCTTCATCACCACATCGTCGCTGGTAGAGAGGCCATCGACCAGACCAAGATCCAACGCCTGCTGACCATACCAGTGCTCACCTGTCGCCACCTTGGCAATGTCCAATGTAGGACGGTACTTGCTGATGAAGGCTTTAAACAGTACATGGGTCTCTTCCAGCTCTTCCTGGAACTTCTGTCTTCCTTCGTCGGTGTTTTCACCAAACAGGGTCAGGGTACGCTTGAAGTCACCGGCGGTGTGCTGCTCATAATCTATATCATGCTTCTTCAGCAGGCGATTGAAGTTAGGGATCTGCGCAACCACACCGATAGAACCGACGATGGCAAAAGGCGCGGCATAGATGGTATTGGCCACACAGGCCATCATATAGCCGCCGCTCGCGGCCACCTTGTCGACACAGATGGTCAGTGGGATCTGTGCGCTGCGCAGTCTGTCGAGCTGGCTGGCCGCCAAGCCATAGCCATGCACCATGCCGCCGCCACTCTCGACATTGACCACCACTTCGTCGCCTTGCTCGGCAATGGCCAGGATGGCGCTGATCTCTTCTCGCAGTGACGCCACTTCATGGGCATCTATGCTGCCCTTGAAGTCGATAACAAATACGCGAGGCGTAGGCGCGGCTTCGCCATCGGCCTTCTCTGCCTTCTCCTTGGCTTTGGCCTCGGCCTTGAGGCCCTTCTCGTAGGCCTTAAACTGCTTCTTGCTCAGCAGTTCTTCCTTTAAGTCGTGTTTGAGTGCCTTAAGATCTTCAGACACATTGGTCAGCTTAAGCTCACCCTTATCGGCCTTCTGCTTCACCGCCGATGCCAGCACCAACACCACGACGGCGACGATAGCCACCACTATGGTGACGGCTTTCGCCAGAAAGAGTCCATACTCGTACAAAAATTCCAAAATTCAGCTCCGTGATCAGGCCTTTAAAATCTGGCCGCTATTCTATCAGCCCTGAGGGCAATAACAAATCCAGCCATAAAAAAACCCAGCCAGGCTGGGTTTTTATTTTATCCTTTTTGGATTTAGGCTTAGTTAGCTGGCACAGCGCAAGGCTGAATCACTGAATCATCCTGCACCAGTACACTTGCCTGGCCCTTACCCGCAGTCAGGGCAAACGCGGCAACTTGCTGCTGCATCTCAACCGTAGCTGCGGCGGCGCTACCATCTGTCACACCAGGAACCTCACTTGGGCTAATCAGCGAGCTGTGATGCCCCTTGCTAAAGCGCACGGCGCCAGAGCCAACTGTCGTGGTATCTATACACTCAAGACCCAGGTTGGCAATCAGCGGCTCGGTACCCGCCACAGGGAACTTGTCTACGCGATTAGGTAGCACCTGATCCCCTAAGTTGCTGCCATCTCCCACGATTTCAATCAGATGTACAGGCAGGCCAGTCGATTTAAGCGTAGCTGCATGGTTGATAGGATCCGCACCATCTACCGCAGTTTGTACCGCGAAGGCGAAGGTTGGAATGAACTCGGCATACACAGCCTGAACCAGCGCCGCATACTCAGGCGTACCAGGCTCATAACCGGCAACGTTTGCCTCGTCCACCAACGCCTTGAAGGTATCGCTGGCGGTTACATTTTCAAACAGCAGTGGGCCGAAGGTGGCAGAGCCGATGAAGGTGCCCGACAAGCCGCCAGTTGGCGCAACCAGAGAAACCGCATTGAGTTTATGCACATAGCTAAGGTCCGCACCGTTAGCCGGATGGCTCAGGCCAGAGTTAGCATAGGTAGCAAAGTCGGTGCCGACGATGGCGCCAAGGCTCAGGCCCTGTGCGCTGATCTTGGTGATATCGAACATCTGCGGCATCTGCGCGGCGGCAAGGCCACCGGCAAGCCCTGTGAGGGCGGCGCGAAGCGCTAGATGGTCAACCGTTGCCTGTCTGAAGTTATCACGTACCGCCAGAGTGCTCGCTATGTTAACAAACACCAAGGGGTTACCATTCTTAAACGCATCTGGGTTACCTATTACAGCGCCAAATGCTGGATCTGAAGCCGATACCTCATAGATGCCATCACCGTTGGCATCGAATGAGCGAGCGCCGTGCAGCGGCATATCGATGGCGATAGTGGCAACGCCCATAGCAGCATAACTACCGGCATAGGCCAGTGACATCTCTTTACCACCGCCCAGGCCATGCATGGCGATGGTGGTCGTCCAACCGCCCGTTGGCGGCGTAAATGGTAAGCCTTGTGAGGCGTAGAACTGCGCCAGACGCTCGGCGTTTGGCATAGAGATCAACACAGGGACCTTCTCTGCGCCAGTTGGTGCAGGGATAGGGTTGAACTTAGTCAGGTGCTTGGCCTTATCGGCCGGCGTGCCATCATCGAGTAGCCAGGCCTTACCCGCTAACAGGGCAGGATCGGCCAGACCCGCTGCGGGGTCGATACCGTGCGCCACGGCCTGAGCGCCGTAATTTTGCTGGCTCAGGGTACCCGATTGCAGGGCTAACAATACGGCTACAGGGCTGTCACCCAGCGCATGCCAGTTACCGTTAATGCCATTACACATCACAGAGTTACAGGCGCCATAAGTAGGCAGGGTCAGCTCTGCTACATAAACATCCGCCAGGCTAGAGACCACATAGGCCACGCCATCGGCAGGTGTCAGACCAGCCGCCTGGGCAACCGTGATCCCCAGCGGATGCGGTTGAGGCACTGAGATAGACGGCGCAAAAGGTGTGCCCTCTTGCAGCATCAGTAACTTAGTCGTCTCATAGACATCGCTGATCGCCTGGGTAGTAAACAGGCCAGCATAGCTGATAGTCGCGCTATCTACGCCATGAGCGGCGACCATGCCCTTCTCATAGCTGTTCACCAGCGTTTGCAGCATCAGCTGATCGGGTGTCTGCAGCGGCTTGGTCTCGATATCGAGTTTCAGCGTGGCATAGGTGGTCGACGGCGCAATAGGGCGGCCAGCCGAGTCTTGAATCAGGTCTGTGGTGGCATACACATAAGATTGGCCCGCCTTAAGCGGCTTGAGTGGTACGATAGCGATAGTGTTGCCCGAGGCGCTGGCGACAAAGTCTACGCCAAACTGAAGCTCGTTGCCTATCTTACAGGCTGACACAGATGGTGCAGACTGACACTCGGGATCCGATGATAGCGGACCACCTACAGTGGCTTCGAACATGCGCACCGCGCCAGGCTGGGCCACAGAGGCTGCCGCCAGCGTTAACATAGTGCCGTCATGGTCGGTAGCAGGTTCAACCGTGATAGAGATGGGAGAAGTGGTAGACCAACCGTCCAGTGCGCCCAGCGCCATCTGAGGGTCGGTGTAATCGCTTGAGCCGTCGGCTTTTTCGCCCGGCATGGTCAGGGTACCGTCAGTGGTACCGCTAAAGAGTAGATCGTTGGGTAATGGTACCTTCTTGTTTTCAGGATCGAATACCATATGTGAAAGAGGGATTAGCGGCTCAGTCTTCTCTGCGAGTTGATCGACGCTATCTTCGCTACAACCAGCCATTCCCAATGCGGATGCAATTGCGACACCCAAAAAGAGTCTTTTCATCTTTTTTCCCCAAATCTTGTTGTAATAATTTTGTTTTCCCCAAAAATTGGTCACAATAGTCTTCCTTGTGTGACCAATAGGACTTTTACCGTCCTTATTGCCACTCAAGTTAACGCAAAATTATTGAGTTAGCTACAATTTTGTCACACACAAACAACAGATTGACGGTCATTAATCAATCATTTGTTTAAAACATGCGTATTAGGCTCGAATAAATCATAGAAATGGCGGGGATTTCCGCTTACAGGAAAAATTGACTCATGTTGGAATATCAGGCAGCAAAAGATTTACTTAAAGATAAAACGATACTGGTCACTGGCGCCGGAGATGGTATTGGCCGCGCCGCTGCTCTGGCCTACGCCGAACATGGTGCCACCGTTATCTTGCTTGGCAAGACAGTCAAGAAGCTGGAAGCCGTCTATGACGAGATAGAACAGGCCGGCTACCCTACCCCTGCTATCGTGCCACTCGATCTCAAAGGCGCCACAGAGCAAAACTACCAGGATATGGCCGAAACCATAGAGCAGCAGTTTGGTCACCTCGACGGCCTGCTGCACAACGCCAGCCTGCTAGGCGTGTTAGGCCCATTCGAACATATCTCGATGGATTCGGTCAAGGAAGTACTACAGGTTAACCTGGTCGCCGAGATCATGATGACCAAGGCGCTGCTGCCTGTTATGAAGAAAGCCCCTTCTGCGTCTATCCTGTTCACCTCCAGCAGCGTTGGCCGTCAGGGACGCGCCTTCTGGGGTGAGTATGCCATCTCAAAATTTGCCACCGAAGGCATGATGCAGTCTCTGGCACACGAATATGAAGGCAGCAACCTGCGCGTCAACAGCATCAACCCAGGTGCGACTCGCACTAAGATGCGCGCCAATGCCTACCCGGCAGAGAACCCACAGGATCTCAAGGCGCCAGAAGAGATCATGGCGACCTATCTCTACCTCATGGGTGACGACGCTAAAGGCGTCACGGGCCAGCAGTTTAACGCCCAGTAGTTTCAGACTCAGCAGTTTAAGGCACGGTAGTTTAAAGCTCGGTGGTTTAAGCCTCAGTCATAGCTCACGCGCCCGCTTTTATAGGCGTGTTTTACTGTCTATCAGTAAGATGACCAGCTAAAGCTAGACACAAAAAAGGGAAGCATCTGCTTCCCTTTTCTAATAACTGTCAAAAACAGCTTAGCAATTACTTGTACTTGCGCATGACCAAGGTAGCGTTTGTGCCACCGAAGCCAAAGCTGTTGCTCATGATAGTGTTAAGCTCGGCATCACGATATTCGGTCACGATAGGCATACCTTGCGCCTTCTCGTCGAGAGTATCGATGTTGATGCTTGGCGCGATGAAGCTGTTCTCCATCATGATCAGGCTGTAGATCGCCTCATGCACACCCGCGGCGCCCAGAGCATGACCAGTCAGAGACTTGGTCGATGCGATAGCAGGCAGGTTGTCACCGAAGGTTTCGGCCAAGGCTTCCAGCTCACGCATGTCGCCAACAGGCGTTGAAGTACCATGAGTGTTGATGTAGTCGATCGGTGTGTCTACACCTTCGAGGGCCATCTTCATGCAACGCACCGCGCCTTCGCCCGATGGTGCAACCATGTCGTAACCATCTGAAGAAGCACCGTAACCGATCACTTCGGCATAGATCTTAGCGCCGCGAGCGAGCGCATGCTCAAGCTCTTCGACAACCACGATCCCGCCGCCGCCAGAGATAACAAAACCATCACGGTCCGCATCATAGGTACGAGAAGCCTTCTCAGGGCAGTCGTTATACTTAGTCGACAGTGCGCCCATGGCGTCGAAGCCCATGGTCAGGGTCCAATCCACCTCTTCGGCACCACCGGCGAAGACCATGTCTTGCTTACCCATCTGGATCAATTCAACAGCATGGCCGATACAGTGAGCACTGGTTGCACAAGCCGAACTGATTGAGTAGTTCATGCCCTTGATCTTAAACGGCGTGGCCAAACAGGCACTGGCCGTGCTCGACATGATGCGTGGCACGATATAAGGGCCTACACGCTTCACACCTTTTTCACGCAGGGTATCGGCCGCCTGAACCTGGTTAGCCGATGACGCACCGCCAGTACCGGCGATGATACCGACGCGGTGATTTGAATATTGTTCTTCGGTGAGGCCAGCATCGGCTATCGCTTGCTCCATGGCAATATAAGCGTATGCGGCTGCATCACCCATAAAACGTAATGCTTTACGGTCGATATGTTCTTTAGGGTCTAACTTAATGTCGCCCCAAACATGGCTACGAAGCTTCATTTCTTCAAACTGATCTGAGTGGGTAATACCACTGCGACCCGCTTTGAGTGACTCGGTGACTTCTTGCTTGTTGTTACCGATACTTGACACTATGCCAAGGCCGGTGATCACGACTCTTTTCATTATTTACTATCCATTCCGTACGTCTAGTACCAATTTAGCTGCGCCAATAGTATCGCTTTTACTGCATTTAAGTGGTCAGCTTTCCATAAAGGCAGGTAAAATAATGCCTAATATCCCCTTGAGAGTAAATTCATTGGCTACCGAACACCCGAATAACGCACAAAATAGTGACAAAATGCCTACATTCGAAGAAATTTTCAGCCATTTATCGGCGATAACGGGTCAAAACACTCCCCACATTATCGCCCTACTCCCAAGATGTGACGCCAACTGGCCCGTGGCACTGCTAGCAGATCGATTAAAACAAGCCCATGCTAGGCAGCCTCTTCATCTTCACCTGTTTGCCCAGCATCAGGCGCCATGGCTGCTCGCACTTACCAACTGTGACGCCTTCACCTCATCAGCCAGAGAGCAAATTAAGGCGATTGCCGAGGCCCAAGTGTCCGGTTGCCACAGGATAAAACTAGCAAGCACCCAGCTCATTATAGACATTCACCTGGGCGAGCCGCTCTCGCAGCTCAAGGCCTTGATCGCTCCGAGCGAGCCAAGTCAAGCCATCCATAGCTGGCTGGTCGACCAAGATCTCCTGGATGAAGCAATCATCTGGCAGATGGCGCGCCTCAGCCAGGATAACGCCAATATACTGCTAGCCGCTGCAAAACTTTCCGATGAAAAACGCTCGGATGTGCGACTTGCTCACCCCGGTAATATTAGCGCGGATAACGCATCGTTGGGCACAGACTCAAATCCTAAACCGGCCGCAGCTACCGCAAACGAGCTGACCGAGCGAGTCACCACGGCGGGATTTACCTGCTATCGCCTTAACCTATCTGCCAAAGATGACCGCTTGATGACTCTGGCAGATAAGCCGAGCAAAGCATCAATGGATATCGCAATGCAGGAGCGTCGCGCCCTGAGGCGTCAACAAAATGATGGGCTTGCCTTCAATCCCCTGCATCAAGGATATGCAGGAGAAACCGCCATCATAGGTGGCGGGGTGGCTAGCGCGAATTTAGCACTCTCTCTGGCCGAGCGCGGCAAGTCGGTTAGTCTCTTCTGTATGGATAAGGCGCCCGGCGAGCAAGCCTCGGGCAACAAACAGGGCGCCATCTATCCACTGCTCACGCCCGAGCACGGCAGCCTGAGCCACTACTTCTTGCAAGGCTATCTCTTTAGCCGCCAGCGCATCGCTCACTTGGTCGATGCCGGCCACGAGATCCCCCATGACTTTTGCGGTGTGTTACAGACAGGTCATGATGAACGCAGCCATAAGCGCCTGGCTAAGATCATCAATACCCAGCCCTGGGCTGACTCTATCGCTCAGGCCGTCAATGCGATAGAGGCTACGGCGCTTGCCGGCGTCACCATAGAGCATGAGGGGATCTACTACCCGCTCGGTGGCTGGGTATCGCCCCAGGCATTTACCCGCGCGGCCATCAGCCTAGCCGAGCAGCTCGGTAAGCAGAGCACACACTACCAATGCCAGATCACAGCTATTCGGTTCGAAGATCAGCAATGGTATCTGATCACAGTGCAGCAAGGTCAGAGGCAAGAATTTGGCCCCTTTGCCAACCTAGTGCTGGCCAATGGCCGTCACCTGACCGATTTTTCGCAAACGGCACACTTACCCATCAGCGGTTTTCGCGGCCAGGTCAGCCATATCCCGGCAAGAGCACCACTTGCCGAGCTTAAGACGGTACTCTGCGCCCACGGCTATCTCACGCCCGCCCACGACAGGCTGCACTGTACGGGCGCCAGCTATGTGAAAGACGCAAGTAATCTCGACTACAGCGCGGTGGAACAAGTAGAGAACCTAGATAAGATCCGCACCAGCTACGGCGGAGACTGGACGAAGGCCGTGGACATCACAGGCCATAGCGCTCGCGTAGGCGTGCGCATGGTGACTAGGGATCACGCCCCCATGATGGGCTGCGCCCCAGATTTCGAGGCGATATTGGCAGCCTACGGCGAGCACCAGCATACCAAGGAGAGTGCCAAATATTGGCAGGCTACACCTGCTCCTGTGCATCATGGTCTGTATATTCTCGGCGGACTCGGCTCCCGCGGTCTCACCTCGGGTCCATTGGCGGCAGAGATCTTAGCCGCTCAGCTGTGCGGCGAGCTGCTACCTGCGACGAATGATATATTAACCCTGCTCAACCCCAATCGTATGTGGATGAGAAAGCTTATCAAGGGTAAGGCGCTGTGAGAAAGGATTAAAACCTCGCCCGTTTAGCAACCAAAAGACGATGGTCACTCCTTGGCATGATTAACGATATAGCCACCAGATAACAAAACGCCGACTCAAGGAGTCGGCGTTTTCATTGTATAAATAAGGCTAAGACTTTACCTTGACGCGGTTGTTGGTGTCTCTGCTAGCCCGAATGAGCTCATCCCCTGCGAGGTGTTCGCCCTTCGCCAGCCGATCATAGAGCAACACATTAACCGAGGAGGCCAGATTCATACAGCCCACTGTTGGGACATAGACCACCTCATCGGCACGATCGATAAGCGCCTGATCTAGGGTGCCGTCTTCTGGGCCGAAGAGATAGATGGCTTTCTCTGGATGAATAAACGCCGGCAGCGGCGTGGCGCCTTCCACCAGGTCGACACAGATCACCTTAGTATCGACATCGAGCTCATCCAGCAATGACTCGACCCCTTTTAGCGGAATATGCTGACTCACCCGCTTGGTGTCTGTGTTGTACTGCTCGCCCCTGTGCTGTGCGGCCAGCGCATAACGCTTGCCCGTGTATCGCACCTCATCGGCACGATAACAGCCGGCGGCGCGCATCACGCCGCCCACGTTGGTAGGGCTCTTGGGGTTTTGCAGCCCGATAATCGCCTTGCTTGTGTTAGCCATGACTAGGCGCTGGCCACCTGAGCCATCTTCTCGCGCAGTTCATTCCAGGCGTTGATCACCAGCGCAAGGTCGGCAGGCTCTAGCTCAGACTTGGCCGTCTCCAAACAGGCCTGCATCTTAGTATCCAGCGCCTGGTAATCCTGAGACTCTTCCACTTCGAGTTCAGACAGGACTACGGCGACATGGCCCTGCAGGTAACCGCTGGCGAAGAGTTGATCGTCATCACCGCCTGTAACCTTGGTGGCGATCCACTCGTCTAATGCTTGCTCATACTGCTCTAACATTGCGTCTCCAATTATCATTTCGCTACTCAGGCTGGCCGATTAAATCTGGGCTGACTAAATCTGGGCTGATTAAGTCAGGATTAGCCACCTGATACATCACATAATCGTGGTAGCCGGTCACGACTTTATAATAACCACATAATTCGCTGTCTAACTCTGGGTCGCCACTATCCACAATTAAGGGCCGACCTTCAAGTGCTTTTAACTTAGTTTTTGTCGCCAGGATGATAATATTTTCTTTGCCGACCTGACGAATCAGCGCTGGCGACAGCTGCTGATTACCCCGCCCCAGGATATGCCCTTGCCCGCCGATGAGGGTGATCACTAACTTGCACTGACGATTGGCAGTCTGCTCGAGCAGCGACTGAGCGCTCATATCGCTGGCAACAAGCTCGCCCTCCTCAATCAAGTCCACCCCCAGCAGGGTGTTATCCTGCCCAAGCTCCTCCATCACGGCGGCGACTGTGCTACCAGAGCCCATGATGGCAAGGCCATCGTCTATCTGCTCGATCGCCTCGGCGGCAATGTCCGCCAGCACCAACTCATCGACCTCTTTACCGCCCATCTTAACGGCCTGAATGTAGCGTGGCTCGGCAGGCACCTGCATCTCGCCGAATCGGCGCGCCCGCACCACCCCTTGCCTGAAGGCTACCTCGTCGATGTCCATCACATCGGCCGACATCAGGCTCACCAGAGCCCCTTCGAGCAGCAACTTGACCACCATACCCGAGGCGTGGGGCGTAATGCCGTAGACGCCCGAGTGAATCTTCACCCCGGCAGGCACCCCCAGCACGGGCTGAGCCTCATCGATGACCTCAAACAGGTCCCGCGCCGTACCGTCACCACCGGCAAACAACAAGAGATCCACGCCCGCTTGTTGCAGCGCCGCCGCGGCAGCCTGGGTATCGCTGGCCGCCGTCGTCTCGCCCGCCTGATAGACCACCTGATGCTTAAACCCCTGCTGATCGGCCAAATCGGCTCCCATGGCACCGGAGGCGGTAACGATAGTGATCTTTTGCTGATAGGGTTTAATCACCTCAAGCGCCTGGGCCATTCTCAGGTGCGCCTTGGGCTCGGCGCCGCGAGCGATAGCCTCCTGCGCCACACCATCGCTGCCCTTGAGGGCCACGCTGCCCCCAAGGCCTGCCAGAGGATTGATGATCACGCCGAGGCGAAATGTCTGTTTCATGGATATTTCCTTATCATCTCTTATTGTTTTACCGCTTCACGCGCCTTAGGGATTAGGAGTACCGCGAGCATAGACAGCAATGCACAAACCGCGGCCACCAACCAACTGAGCCAGGCCTGAGAGCCATCGCCCCAGATGAAGCCACACAGCCAAGTACCCAAGGCGCCACCGACGCCGAAACTCAGGCTGGCATAGAGCGCCTGCCCCTTGCTGCGATGACGCACGTCGAATCTTTGATGCACAAACTGAATCGAGGCCGCATGCACTAAGCCAAAGGTGAAGGCGTGCAGCAACTGACTAACCCCAAGCCAGATCATGCTACTGGCACAAAAGGCCATCAGCAGCCAGCGCACCGCCGTGAAGCCGATAGAGACCACCAGCAAGGCGCTGACCCCGTAGCGCCCGAGCAGCCTTGGCGCAAACATGAACATCACTATCTCGGCCAGCACCCCAAGGGCGACATAGATGCCGGCACTGGACTCGCTGTAGCCTACCTGTTTTAGATAGAGCACAAAGAAACCATAAAATGGCCCGGCGCTCATCTGCAGTAACATAGCCGACAGCAAAAACCAGATGATGCCAGCATCTAACTTGAGCGGCGTAACCACCTGGCTGTTATCGACTTTTACCCGGGTGCTTGGCAGAGATAAGGCGCAGCCCAGCAAGCCCAGGAACAAGGCGAGGCCCACAAAGGGTAAGATCTCTGTGCCGAACTGGCTGATGGCGAAGCCCACGCTCACCACGAAGACAAGGTAGCCTAGGCTACCAAAACTGCGGATCTTGCCATACCCCCCCGTGTTCTCCCCAAGGGTCTCGAGGGTGATCACCTCGAGCTGGGCCAAAATCGCATTCCAGAAAAAGGTATAGATGCTGAGACTAATCGCTAAGTAGAGAAATCCGCCGTGATAGAAGAAGGTCATGAAGGTCACCGCCGAACAGGCGGCCCCCATCTTAACCAGCTGACCGCGCATGCCTGTTCTATCGGCCACCATGGCCCAGATATTGGGCGCTATGATGCGGGTCGCCATCAAGATGGCGAGCAGGAAACCTATCTGCTGAGCATCGAACCCTCTGTGCTCGAAGAAGACTCCAAGGTAAGGCACCAGCACGCCAAGGATCGCGAAGAAGAAAAAGTAACAGGCGCTGATCCAATGTAGTTGCTGCTGTGATGCTGACGACCCGCTGTTGGGTGTCATGCTGGAAGGAAACTTAATGTTGGACGACATTTATGTAGGGCTATTCCTAGCAGGGTTATTATCCGCTCTCATATTGTTGGGAGCGATTTATTTTAATGAGTACTTATTTTTAACTTATTGTGAGTGGCTTCTGCTACTGGCCGAAGCTTATTTATACTGGCTCGACCCCATGTTATTGTGGGCCCCATAAAAGAAGGCACATTACTGTGCCCTCTTACTCGCTTTAGATTGCGCCTTACTTCATCCCTATCACAGGGGTGATGCTCTCAACATTCATGTTTTGTGCCCTGTGTCTGAGAAGGTGATCCATCAAGACGATGGCCAGCATGGCCTCGGCAATCGGCACGGCGCGGATGCCTACGCAGGGGTCGTGGCGTCCCTTAGTGACCACCTCTGAGCGCTCACCCTGCACCGTCATGCTCTCTCCCGGCACGCTAATGCTGGAAGTCGGCTTCATGGCGATATGCGCGACAATTGGCTGACCCGATGAGATCCCGCCGAGAATGCCACCGGCATGGTTAGAGGCAAAGCCCTCTGGCGACATGAGATCCCTGTGCTCAGATCCCTTCTGATTGACTACGGCGAAACCGTCACCAATCTCAACCCCCTTAACGGCGTTGATCCCCATCAGGGCATGGGCAATATCGGCGTCGAGACGATCGAATACGGGCTCGCCCAGTCCCACAGGCACATTGGTCGCCACTACAGACACCTTGGCACCGATAGAATCACCACTCTTTTTCAGCTCGCGCATATACTCGTCGAGCTGCTCGAGCTTGCTAGCATCGGGGAAGAAGAAGGCATTTTGCTCTACCTGGTCGAAATCCAGGGTCTCGGCGCAAATAGGGCCGAGCTGAGACAGATAACCTTTAATCTCTATACTATGCACCTGCTTAAGGTATTTCTTCGCCACAGCGCCGGCCGCTACGCGCATAGCGGTTTCCCGCGCAGAAGAACGACCGCCACCGCGATAGTCTCGCAGGCCATATTTTTGCTGGTAGGTATAGTCGGCGTGACCCGGGCGGAACTGATCTTTGATGTTGGAGTAATCCTGGCTACGCTGATCGGTATTTTCGATCACCAAGCCGATGGAAGTCCCTGTGGTCTGACCCTCAAATACGCCTGAGAGTATCTTCACCTGATCCGGCTCGCGTCTGGCCGTGGTATAACGCGAGGTGCCCGGACGGCGCCTGTCGAGATCGTGTTGCATATCGGCTTCATCAATCGCCAGACCCGGAGGACAACCATCGATAATGCATCCCAGGGCCTTACCATGGCTCTCACCAAACGTCGTCACCACAAAATTTTGACCGATACTGTTACCCGACATTCGCTTACTTCACCTCTACTTAATTATTTGACCCCAGCATAACCCAAAGCCGCCAGTGGCTATATTCCTAAATCGGCTTAGTCATGCTAAGCCGATAAACCATTCACCAATCAGACTTTAGCCGACCATACATTATTCACTATCTTTGTAGATGGCGAAAAGTGATTCATTTTCAACTAACTGATCACGAGTGAGCACAAACACGCCGTCGCCACCATGTTCGAAGTTAACCCAGGTAAATGGCACCTCAGGGAATTGCTCCATAAGGTGAACCATAGAGTTGCCCACCTCGACCACTAGCAGACCATCTTGAGTCAAATAGTCGGCCGCATTGGCAAGGATGCGTTTCGTCAAATCCAGGCCATCGCGCCCCGAAGCTAACCCAAGCTCTGGCTCATGGTGATATTCATCAGGCATGTCACCAATATCTTCGGCGTCTACATAAGGCGGATTGGAGACGATAAGATCGTACTGCGGCCCCTTAGGGACGGCAGCAAACAAATTAGACTCGATAGGGAAAACCCTGTCCATCACCCCTAAGGATTCAACGTTGATCTGCGCCACTTCCAGCGCGTCACTGCTGATATCGATAGCGTCGACCTCTGCATCTTCAAACTCATAGGCACAGGCGATGGCAATGCAAGCGCTACCGGTACAGAGATCTAAGATACGGTCTACCGGCTTGTTATAGAGCCAAGGGCTGAAACGGTTTGCGATCATCTCGGCAATGGGCGAGCGCGGCACCAACACCCTTTCATCCACATAAAACTCGAGGCCGGCAAAGAAGGCGCGGTTGGTCAAATAAGGCACGGGCAGACGCTCACGTACCCGGCGAATGATGAGTTCGACAATCTTATGCTTTTCGCTACTGGTCAGATTGCTATGGATCACCTGCTGGCCAATCTCTTCTGGCAGATGCAGCGCATGGAATACGAGAGCGATGGCTTCATCCCAAGCGTTATCGGTACCATGACCATAGTAGATATTGGCATCGTTGAAGCGGCTCACCGCCCAACGTAACATATCGCCGATTGTACGTAATTCCGTCACGGCTTCATCAACAAAAATCTTGTCCAAAACTGGCTCCCGCTAGATAGTTCCGCCTCATTGTAACTGAACTCTATTCATATGGCATCGGATTCAATAAAATAGCGTAATGAATAAAGAAAATGATGATGAATTGGCGCTTTTTTCGGCGTTAACCAAAGGGATAAAGCCGCTTAAACAGGATAAGCGTCATTTCTCCGCGCCACAAAAACCTAAGCGTGAGCTGGAAGTCGCGACCACTCAGCTGCACGCCGACAGCTATTTTTCAGATACCTATCAGCCCCTGCTGCCACTAGAAGGCGCCATGCGCTGGGCCAGAGAGGATGTGGACAGTCACGAACTTAAGCGGCTCAGGCGCGGCGACTATCAGCCGGATCTGCTGCTGGATCTCCACGGCATGCGCCAAACCGAGGCCAAACTGGAACTTGCCGCCCTGATTCAGGCTTGTGTTAAGCAGCACAGCCAATGCTGCTGCGTCATGCACGGACATGGCACTGGGATATTAAAGCAGAATATTCCCATGTGGCTGGCACAGCATCCACAGGTTAAGGCCTTCCACAAGGCGCCCAAGGAATGGGGCGGCGATGCGGCGCTTTTGGTCTTAGTCGAGGTGGGTGAGTTCCCTAGCTGGGAGTAATCCCTTTTTCGACTGAGAGTATTAGGGAGCCCCCATCAGGATTGACAAGTTTTGCGACCGGCCTAGAAGTCGAAATTAGCTCTCATCTTTGGGCGCAAATAGATATCAAAAAGGACGCCGAGGCGTCCTTTTTCTATGGTTAACTTTTATTCTAACCATTTATTTGATTTAGCTCACCGTATGAGGGGTGTGCTGCCAGCTCAGGGAGCCACGCTCACCGTGACGGTCGATAAGGGTCACACCTGAAGTCGCAAACAGCGGCGGCTCTATGCCAGGCACCAACTCGCTCACCATATAGCCCAGCAGCGGCATGTGGGCAATCACTAACACATTATCCGCCTTATACTGTTCGGCATAGGCCAGGGTCAGATCGGCGGCCAGGGTCGGCTCGGCCGAAGGGGTCAGCTCATCTAATACCAGCCACTTTCTCGGTTCGGGGAAGTGCTTACTCACTTCCTGCCATGTTTGCTGCGCACGCAGATAGGGACTCACCAACACAAGATCGAACTCGGTCACATCACGGGCCAGCCAATTACTCATCAATTCAGTCTGATAACGGCCGATTTCTGTCAGTACACGTTCTCGATCTGAGTGGGCGTGATAACCCGCCTCACCATGTCGCATCAAATATAGCTTCATACTACTCTCGCTATGATTATTCTTGTTCTACTATGAATTGTAGCGTTAAAGTTCGACGCAACAAACCTTAACCCTGTTATTAATTAGTCGAATAATGGATAAGATATTTGCCAAAGTCTTTTTTGAGGCTCAATATGTAGGCTTACCGCTTTAGTCGCCTAAACTCCGATGAATATCATACGTTTGTCCAGCATAAGGATGGAGCCAGCAATTGCAAACATCTATGCCGATCACTAAAAGCCCCAACGATCATCGCCAGTATCAATATCTGCAGCTGGACAATGGGCTACGTGTATTGCTAGTGGAAGATCTCCAGGCCCAGCAGGCCGCCGCGTCTATGGCGGTTAACGTTGGCCATTTTGACGATCCCGCCTCACGTCCCGGTATGGCACATTTCCTCGAGCATATGCTGTTTCTGGGCACAGAGAAATACCCTAAATCTGGCGAATATCATGCCTTCATCAATCAGCATGGCGGCAGCAACAACGCCTGGACAGGCACAGAGCAGACTAACTTCTTCTTTGCCATCGACGCCGAAGTGTTTGAAGAGTCTCTGGATAGATTTAGCCAGTTTTTTATCGCGCCCAGCTTCGATCTGGAACTGGTCGACAGAGAGCGCCACGCAATAGAGTCAGAATTTAGCCTCAAGCTCAAAGATGATATTCGCCGCACCTACCAGGTCCAGAAGGAAACCGTAAACCCGGCGCATCCCTTTTCAAAGTTTTCGGTTGGCAATCTCAAGACCTTAGACGGCGATGAGAAAACCCTTAGGCAAGAGCTGCTGGATTTCTATCAAACTCATTACAGTGCCAACCTGATGACTCTGTGTCTAGTCGCGCCCTTGCCACTAAATGAACTCTTGGCACTGGCCGAGAACTATTTTGCGCCGATTGAAAACCGCAAGCTGGCAAAGCAATACCCAAATGTGGCCATCTATGAAGCAGCTCAGCTTGGCCAGCAGATCAACATAGTGCCGCTAAAAGAGCAGCGCCGCGTGGCGATCACCTTTCCCCTGCCCGCCATCGACCGCTTCTATAAGCGCAAGCCGCTGACCTTTATCAGTCATCTATTCGGTTATGAGGGTAAGGGAAGCCTGCTGAGTCACCTCAAGGAACAAGGGCTGGCCATCAATCTCTCGGCCGGTGGTGGCGTCAATGGTTATAACTTTAAAGACTATAACATCAGTATTCAGCTGACCGAGAAAGGCCTGCTACAACTCGATGATGTGATTCAGGCGAGCTTCGAATACCTTAAACTGATTAAAACCCAGGGCATGCAGGCCTGGCGATATCAAGAGCGCGCCAATCTGCTAAAGCTTGCCTTTAAATATCAGGAACAGATCAAACCGCTGGATCTGGCCAGTCACCTCAGCATCAACATGCACCACTATGAGGTAGCCGATCTCATCTATGGCGATTATCGCATGGATGGTTTGGACGTCACTCAAGTCACCGAATTACTGGATCTAATGAGTCCGGACAATCTACGTATCCAGCTGATCTCGCCCGACTTAGACACAGAAAAGCAGGCCGCCTGGTACCACTCCCCCTATCAGATGAAGCCCATAGATAAACAACGGCTTCATCCGTGGCGTGACCCTGATGTCAGAGAGGCACTAAAACTACCGGACCCCAACCCCTTTATTATAGAGGATTCGATAGCCAGAGATGTTAAGAGTGACCACCCGGTACCTGTCGTTGTCTGCCAGGAAACCGGCTATCGCATCTGGCATAAGAAAGATGATGAATTTAATGTTCCCAAGGGACATATGTACCTGTCGCTCGATTCACATCAGGCGGCCGCCACCCCCAAACATGCGGCACTCACCCGTCTCTATGTGGAGATGCTACTCGACTACCTGACCGAATTTACCTATCCGGCCGAGGTCGCCGGACTCAGCTATAACATCTACCCTCATCAAGGGGGCATCACCCTTCACCTAACGGGATTGACAGGTAAGCAAGAGGCGCTGCTGTCGCTGCTGATTAATAAAGCCAGAGAACGTAACTTTACCCAGGACAGATTTAAGCAGATTAAGAAGCAGATCTTGCGTAACTGGTTTAATCAGAGCCGGGCAAAACCTATCTCACAGCTATTCACCAGCCTGACGGTGACGCTGCAGAAACGTAGTTTCGAGCCTCAACGCATGGCCGAGGAGCTTGAAGATATCACCCTAGACGATCTTCACAACCACGTACGAGCCTTCTATGAGAAGATCCACCTCGAGGGGCTGGTCTATGGCGATTGGCTGACCGAGGAAGCGCAGGCCTTAGGTAAGCGACTCGACCATATTCTCTCTCTGGTTTCCTCTCCCAGCGGCGAATCGGAACGTGAGCTGATAAAGCTTGAAAATGTCGGCACCCTGATGCGCGAGGTTAGCGTCAATCATCAAGACAGCAGCATCATAGTCTACTATCAGTCTGCTGAGGCGACACCACTCAAGATGGCCCTATTCAGCCTGTTAAACCACACCATGTCTTCGACCTTCTTCCACGAGCTAAGAACTAAGCGTCAGCTGGGTTACATGGTGGGCACGGGATATCTGCCACTCAATCGTTACCCAGGCATGATCTTCTATGTGCAATCCCCCACAGCAGGGCCTCTAAAGCTACTGGAGGCCATCGACGAGTTTATCGCAGACTTTAATTATGCCGTCATGCAGATCACCAATGATCAGTGGGAGCTCACCAAGCAAGGTTTGGTCAACCAGATTATGGAACATGACCCTAACCTCAAGACGCGGGGACAAAGATACTGGTCGAGCATAGGGAATAAAGACTACGACTTTAACCAGCGAGAACTGGTGGCCGAAAAAATTGGCGAACTTACCCGCTCTGACCTGATTAAATTTATGATGCAGAAGATGCGCACTAAACACGGTGACCGCCTGATCCTCTTTACCACTGGAGAACAACACAGGAATCAGGAACAGCTCACATCAGACAATATGATCACAGATCTGAGAAGCTTTAAACAACGGGCAGCCAAGTTTAGCTACTAGCCAGCCCCCCTTCCCTTAAGCTATATCGCCGAGGCCTTATCTCTGAGCGATATGTTCTAGAGAAAGCCTCTTAAGCAATATCTTTTAGAGGCTGCCTTTGAGCGATATCTCTTAGATGCAGCTGTTAGGCAATCTCTTCTAAGTGTTAGCTGTTAGCTGTCTGACCAAACAGCTCTTTGGTCAACGCTTAAACCCTTATCTAGCTCAATCCTCTTAGCAATAGATCGCCTTAGCTCTCGCTCGCCTGCTGCACTAGGGGAATGATTCTTAGTCCCTTTATCGCTTGATTCGCTAAAATATTCGAGATAGGACAAACGCCTGATATGAGCGTAAACAGCAGACAAAGCCAAATCAAACAGAACTTCTCATAGAACAAAGCCCTAAAAGACAATGAAAATGAAAGTAATTTGCAAACAAGAAAATTCAGTGTTCCTTTGACAAATCCCCCTATTTCTGAATAAATTAGGTTAAATAACTGTTGCCTATGCATTATTGGCTGATAATCAAACTAATAATTATGCCTAAAATCCTCTCAAGATTGCTACTCTCACTGCTAATGGCCCTGACTGTCTCCGGCTATGCCTCCGCCAGTGACACCCCAAGCAATGCGCCGATCTTAAAAGTCGATCACTACAATGTTCCCGAAGGTTTATCCCAAAGTACCGTCACTTCAATCGTTGAAGATCAACAGGGATATATTTGGATTGGTACCCTAAATGGACTTAATCGATTCGATGGTACCCATTTTAAGCACTATTTTGCCGAAGGTGATAATAGCTCTTTACCAAGCTCATTCATTAGAAGCTTGTATATAGATGATAGTAATAGGTTACTTGTTGGTACAGATAAAGGCCTAGTTATTTATAATGATAATTTAGATAATTTCGAAAAAATAAACCATGAACTAATAAAAAACCAAGCCATCTGGTCTATAAATGAAGACGGAAGCTCAATAATCATTGGTACCGAAAACGACTTATTCGAACTAAGAAAACCTGAGGATTCAGTTAAATTAATCGCCAGCCATAATTTTGGTGGAATAAAGAAGACCATTGTACTCAACAACAAAATATACCTTAGAAATTATGACGGTAGTATTTATGAGTACAACCAAGGAAATATAAGATTAATTACGCAGAATTCGATAGGACTCACCTTGTTTAATGGCAAAGCTTTCACACTACAGAAAGACAGCCTGGTTGATATCGAAACAAGAGAAACATTAATATTCCCAAGCCAAATAACTAGCATCTCAGAGAATACCTCACCCCCAATAATATTGACTAACAATATAATTACAACTGTTGATGACAATTTTAACCTAGAAGTAATAGGGACATTAAACACAGATTCTAAGACAACCAATCCACCGCTAATTTATTCCAGTAAAAATGGCATTTACATTGCTTCATTAAACGATGGAATAACTATAGTAAAACATGACAGAAATCTTTTAAAGAACTATATTCCAGATAGAAATATATGGTCAATTGATAGCTATAACAAAGAAAATGTAATTATTGCATCTGACTCTCCTTTGATCGAAATTTTTGATAAAAATCTTAATTTAATAAATAGTTATGATTCAAAAATAGAAGGCCCAAAATCTGCGATAATAAAGAACAATAAGATATACATTGCTTCTACCGCCGGGCTCCAGTCGATAGACACCTTGACCAGCGAACATAAAACACTGAGTAATAATAGATTTTTAATTGTAAGGAGCGATAAAAATAACAATAGGATTATCACAGGCTCATTCGATGGCAAAGTGTTTTTCTATAGTCTAGATGATGAAACAATGACACCGATTACCGTCGATAGTGGCAATCCAATTTACGATATAAAAATAAAAAATAATACTGCTTGGGTAGCCACTCAAAGCGGATTATTTTCATTAAAATCTGGTTTGGTCTCTAAAGTCGTTGCTGCAGATCTAGTTAGTAGCATTTTCATAGACGAGAATACAGTATATTTCACAACCAGGAATTCACTTTCAAAATTTGAAATATTAAAAAAACATACAACCGAATTATTTAAAAGCAGCAAACCTATTTACGCCATTGAAAAAGTAGGCAAAAATATAATTGCTTCATCAAACGCTGAAATATTCTTAATAACCGACGATCATTATATGTATTCATTCCCTTCATCATATGGTAGCCAAGACGAGTATAACTCACAGGCAATATCCAGCATAGATGAAACGATTTACATAGGCGGCATAAATGGATTAAGTGTTTTAGATGCAAACAAAATTTCTGACTTCCTAACCAAAAGAATACCTCCCAAAGTAATTATAGATACGTTATTGGTTTTCAATGTTCCAGAAAAAGTAAATGGTAGCATATTAAAAAAACAACTTCCTAAAACGGAAAAAATAAGCTTAAAGTATTCAGATTATCCATTTACTTTGAAATTTAGCACACCTGGAAATATCGATAAGACTTTGGAATATGCCTATCAGATGGAAGGGCTTTCCGATGCTTGGATAAACTCCAAAGGCATTAACTCCGCAACCTATACTAACTTATCTCCTGGCGAATATTACTTCAAGGTACATACCATTGACCCTTTAACGAAGAAGTTAGGAGTTACCCAAGGCCTTTCGATCGAAATCACCCCTCCCTGGTGGTTATCGATTCAAGCTAAGCTCGTCTACCTGCTCATTACTCTGTTGATCTCTGGCGCCTTAGTCAAGGCAGCGCTCAGAAGAAGAGAGGTGCAACGCCAGATCGCTAAGTCAGAAGAACGACTGAAGCTTTCTCTGTGGGGAAGCGGTGATGAGATGTGGGACTGGGATATCGAAACCGGACAGATTTATCGCTCTAATATCTGGGGCTCTCTTGAGTTTCCAAGGGATGGCCAACGTTCGGGTGAGGATGGTGAAGAAAGCAACATTCACCCCATGGACCAAGAACGAGTGAATACGGCGCTGAATAAGCACTTCTATGGCGAAACCGACCACTTCGAGGCGGCCTATCGCGTCAAAGGCAAAGATGACCAATGGATCTGGATATTGGACAGGGCAAAAATCGTTGAACGCGATGAGGAAGATAAAGCCCTACGTATGACAGGTACAATCAAAAACATCAGCAACTTCAAGCAAGCAGAGGAACAACTGAGACTGTTCGAGCGAGCTATCGAGAATATCTCCGAAGGCATGTTTATCTTGGACAACAAGTTTACATTCGTTGAAGTCAACGAGGCCTGCTGTGATCTGTGTGAGAAGAGCCGCAATGACTTTATCGGCGAGCTGTTTAAGTTTGACCTTTATCCCGAAAGCTACTCCGAACAAATTCGTCATATTTTGCAACAGCAAGGCAGCTGGAGTAACGAAGTCGAATCCGCCAAGGGCGATGGTAGCAGCTTCCTGATGGAGCTAACGGTCGATGCAATTTACGATGAACAGGGGGTCCTCTCCCACTATGTTGGCGTATTCTCTGATATTTCTCGTCGTAAACAACAGGAAGAGGAGCTACGTAAACTCACCAACAACGATCTCCTCACCAGCCTACCAAACCGTTCAAGCCTCATGGTTACCCTGGGTAACCTGGTGAAGAAGGATACCCATCATACCCTTATGGTGCTGGACTTAGATAACTTCAAGAAGATTAACGACTCCCTTGGTCACCAGGTAGGCGATGAACTGCTGATCAAAGTGGCCAGACGCATCGAATCCACCGTACCTTATCATACGAGTATCTATCGTTTAGGGGGCGATGAGTTTGCCATACTGGTCGATAACAACCCGGATATCGGCTCAAGCGCCGTAATTGCTAATCATGTGGTCGATGCCTTCTCCAGCCCGTTCGAACTCACCAAAGACAGAGTCGTTGTGGGAGTGAGTATCGGCATTGTGCTCTACCCGGAAGATGATCAGAACGAGCAGGCGCTTCTGCGTAAGGCTGACATTGCCATGTATCACGCCAAATCTGCCGGCGGCAATCGTTATCAGTTCTATTCTGAATCGCTCAATCGCAATGCCATTCGCCAGCTGGAAGTCGAAAACCTCATCCGCGAAGGTTTAAGGGATGATCTCTTCGAAGTCTACTACCAACCTAAGATAGATCTTAGAAGCAGCAAGATGGCTGGTATGGAGGCTCTGGTAAGGCTCAATCACCCAGAACACGGTCTTATTCCGCCGGGCGACTTTATCCCGCTGGCAGAAGAGAATGGGCTCATCGTTGAGATTGGCGAGGTCGTACTACGTAAAGCCTGCTTTGCGGCGCAAAATTGGCGCCGTCAAAATTTGTTCAACGGCCGAGTCGCCGTCAATTTATCATCGCAACAATTCGCTCTTCCAGACCTCCAGCAGCGGATAGAGTCAATTTTACGTCTCACTCAGCTGCCTGCAGCCAACCTTGAGCTAGAAATTACCGAAGGAACCGTCATAAAACAGCCAGAAAAGGCTATAAAGGTGATGATGCAACTCTCTAAAATGGGCGTCAGCCTTGCGTTAGACGACTTCGGCACCGGATATTCGTCACTGTCATATTTAAAGCGCTTCCCAATTGACACCCTGAAAATCGATAAGGCTTTTGTTGACGACATAGATAAATCTGACAGAGATCTAAAAATGGTCGACTCTATCATCACTATCGCCCATAACATGGGGCTCTCGGTGGTCGGTGAAGGCGTCGAAGAGGCTTCTCAGCTCAGCATATTAAAAGCACTAAAATGTGAGGAAATACAAGGCTTTATATACAGCAAAGCCGTCAATGAGACTAGCTTTACCGAACTGCTAAAACAAGAAAGCTTTAGCTATACACCAGTCTCTCAACATAAGAAAGCCTAATATTTAATGAGCACATGACTGACTGAAGAAAAGAATACTTAACTAAAATTAAGCTAAAAATAAAAATTGGCATAACACCTGCAATACATCTCTCAGACGTCAACGAATAGTTGGCACTATAACTTCAATAACCCTGAGAGATTAAGACAATGATTAACGGACTAGTTACTGCCATCGCTTTAGCAACAAGCTTATCAACTGCAAATATTAATACCGAAGAAGTATCAAATACGTCTGACATCAAGGGGCAGAAGACTGAGCAACTAACAGTAACTGGCTACCCACACGTTAAGTTCAAGCCTCTCGAAGTCGCTGGTTATCCACACGTCAAGTTCAAACCTCTCGAAGTTGCTGGCTACCCACACGTCAAGTTCAAGCCTCTTGAAGTTGCTGGCTACCCACACGTCAAGTTCAAGCCTCTTGAAGTTGCTGGCTACCCACACGTCAAGTTCAAGCCTGTCGAAGTTGCTGGTTATCCGCACGTCAAGTTCAAGCCTCTCGAAGTTGCTGGCTACCCACACGTTAAGTTCAAGCCTCTCGAAGTTGCTGGCTACCCGCACGTTAAGTTCAAGCCTATGGAAGTCGCTGGCTACCCGCACGTTAAGTTCAAGCCTGTCGAAGTCGCTGGCTACCCGCACGTTAAGTTCAAGCCTGTCGAAGTCGCTGGCTACCCGCACGTTAAGTTCAAGCCTGTCGAAGTCGCTGGCTACCCACACGTTAAGTTCAAGCCTCTCGAAGTCGCTGGCTACCCACACGTCAAGTTTAAGCCTGTCGAAGTCGCTGGCTACCCACACGTCAAGTTTAAGCCTCTCGAAGTCGCTGGCTACCCACACGTCAAATTCATCAACTCAGCCGTTGCTTAAGTCTTAAGGAGAATGATTATGTTAGATTCATTGAAAAAAGCTCTAGGACTTACTCACAAACCAGAGCGCAAAAAAGTACAGCTTCCAGAAGGCCTGAATCACTTAGAAGTGATTCCTGCAAAAGGTTGGTGGAACTAATTGACTTCAAACGTCTTTCGAAAACCAGACACATAAAAAAGGAGCTACTAAAGGCTCCTTTTTTGATCTTGTTATATGACTTTTAATTAGAGATTTGCACCTAGCCTACATCTACATGGCCACAGAAGCTGTCCTACGCCTTTATCGCGATACTTTGCTTTCCCTGGGCCCGCTTATGGGCGAATCGCTTATGTGTACTTAGCAGCGGATAGGCTACCGGCCCCATGATGAGTCCTAGCATGGCCCAGCGTTTCACCCCTAACCCAGCACGAAAAGCCATATTTCCCATTGCCAAGCTACTCACCATTAGTACACCAAGAATGCATATCACCACAGACACTACCTCACAACAACGGCGCCAAGAGGACTGTAAACAGCCAAAATCAGCCCAGCATGATAACCGAAACCAGCCTGTAGGTGAACAAAAAACAGGCAAAAATAATCCTCAGGCAAAAAAAATGCGGCATTATGTTGCCGCATTGTTAACAGCCTGGATGCCCTAATCGTAGAACTTACTGCCCGATTCGGCCATCTCGACTAGGCGATCACAAGGTGCGAATCGCTCACCAAACTGATCTTGATAACGTTTTAAGGTCTCGACCAAGTGCTTGGCGCCCAGTGAGTCCATGTAACGGAAGGGGCCACCTAAGAATGGCGGGAAGCCGATACCGAAAATCGCGCCTATATCGCCATCTCTTGGCGACGCGATAATCCCCTCCTCCAGACAACGCACCGCTTCATTAAGCATCTGCACAACACATCGCTCGGCCAAGGCTCTTGGTTCACCGCCGCTACCAGGTGTTAGACCCAGCACGCCGTAGACGCTCTCATCCACCAACTTCTTCTTCGACTTAGCGCCATACTGGTAGAAGCCCTTACCATTCTTACGGCCCTTACGGTCATCGGCCAACAACTTGTCAAAGGCCGCCGGCGCCTTAAAGCGCTCACCCAACTCCTTCTCAAGAATCGGCGAGATCTTGGCGCCCACATCTATGCCGACCTCATCGAGCAGCGTCATGGGGCCAACGGGGAAGCCAAACTTCACCAGCGCCTTATCCAGATGATCGACGCTCTGGCCTTCGAGTAGCAGATTCGCTGCCTCGTTCATATAGAGCGCCAGAATACGGTTCACATAAAAACCGGCACCATCTTTTACCACAATCGGTGTCTTGCCCTGCTTGCGGGCGAAGGCGACCGTGGTGGCGATCGTTTGTGGCGAAGTCTTGTCATGGGCAATCACCTCGACCAGAGGCATCTTCTCAACCGGCGAGAAGTAGTGCAAGCCAATGACGTTTTCGGGACGTTCGGCGGCCTCGGCGATCTGTTTGATCGGCAACGATGACGTGTTAGAGGCAAAAATCGTGTGCTCACCACATTCACGCTCCACATCCTGCACCATCTGATGTTTCAGTTTGAGATCTTCAAATACGGCTTCCACCACCATATCCGCATCCTTGATCCCTTTATATTCAGTGGTGGTGGTCATCAGCGCCATCAGGTTATCTCGCACCGCAGGCGTCATATGACGTCGTTTAACTCCTTTAGCCAGCAGCTTATAGGCATAGGCCAGCGCATTGCTCAAACCGGTTTCGCTGATATCTTTCACCCGCACCGGGATCTTGGCCTTAGTGGTGGTGACAGAGGCGATACCACCGCCCATCAAGCCACCGCCCAATACCATCACCTTGTTGACAGACTGAGGCGATACGTCACCGGCGCCGGTTTCCTTCTTCATCTCTGTGGTCGCAAAGAAGATGCTACGTAAAGCTTCCGACTCACTCGAGACCACGAGATCGCCAAAATGCTGCGCCTCAACCTCGAGACCTTTCACTATGCTTTTGGTTATACCCTGACGCACACAGTCGATGATCTTCTCAGGTGCAGGATAGTTGCCCTGGGTCTTCTTGTTGACCTGCTTAAGCGCCTGTTCGAAGATGATGTTGCGACCAACAGGGGTGCCCTCGAGCAGTTTCTCTACCGTCGACAGCTTAGGCTTCTTCGCAGGACGCGCACCTGCTAGCGCCATCTCTACAGCTGTCTGTAGCAAGATTGACTCGGGCACCACATCATCCACCAGCCCAAGCTTCAATGCCTGCTTGGCGCGCAGCTGCTTACCGGTGAGCATCATATCCAATGACTTGGCAATCCCCACCAGACGAGGCAGGCGCTGTGTGCCGCCACCGCCGGGCAGCAGACCGAGTTGCACTTCTGGCAATCCCAGCATGGTCTTCTTGCTATCGGTACACACGCGCTGATGGCAGGCCAGGGCCAGTTCGAGCCCCCCACCGAGACAGGCGCCATTGATAGCGGCTACCACGGGAATCGAGAGTGACTCTAGAGCCAAAAACACTTCATGGCCCTGCTTCGACAGCTCTCTGGCGTCTTCCGCTGTAGCACAGGCATCGAGCATAGAAATATCGGCACCCGCCACAAAAGAATCTTTCTTACCCGAGATGATCACCACGCCGCGAATGCTGGCGTCACTCTTAATCTCGGCCAACATCTCGCAAATCTCTGGGCCAAACTCGGCTCTCAGGGTATTCATGGTCTCACCGGGTACATCCATGGTGAGCACGGCGATCCCGTTATCCTGACGATTTAATGTAAAACTCTTATCCATGAGATCACTCCACTTCTACAATCATAGCTGCACCCAGACCACCCGCCGCACAGGCCGTTGCCAGGCCAGTACCGCCGCCGCGTCGTTTGAGCTCGCGACACACCTGAGTGATCAAACGCGTCCCGGTCGCCGCAAAGGGGTGACCATAGGCCAAAGAACCGCCCAAGACGTTGAACTTAGTCATATCTATCTCGCCGATGGCGCGATCGCGACCCAGTTTCTCCTTGGCAAACTTCTTCGAGGCAAACATCTGCATGTTGGCCAGGGTCTGCGCCGCAAAGGCTTCGTGCATCTCGATAAGAGTAAGATCCTCAAGCTCCATGCCTGCACGCTTAAGCGCCAGCGGCGTCGCATAGGAAGGCCCCATCAACATATCTTCCCACACGTCGATAGCGCTGAAGGCATAACTCTTGATGTAACCAATCGGCTCATAGCCCAGGGCCTTGGCACGGCTCTCACTCATCAGGAGTACCGCCGAGGCACCATCGGTCAGCGGCGTACTGTTGGCCGCAGTCACCGAGCCATGTTTGCGGTCAAACGCCGGACGTAGCTTGGCGTAAGAGTCCAGCGAAGAGTTCTCGCGAATATTATTGTCTCTGTCGATGAAAGACTTGTATGGCGGTACATGCGCCACCATCACCTCATCACGCAAATGGCCCGAATCCCAGGTCTCTGTCGCCAGGGTGTGAGAGCGATGGGCTAAGGCATCTTGGTCGGCGCGGCTAATGCTGTAGGTTTTGGCCATCTGCTCGGCGGTCTGCCCCATAGAGAGGCCGGTTGAGTACTCGGCCACCGCAGGCGGTACAGGGAGCAGATCTTTCAGCCCGAGACGACGGATAATAGACCACTTTTGACCAAAGCTACGGGCCTTATTGAGATCCACTAAGGCATGGGCCAGCTTCTTCGATACGCCGATTGGCAGTACAGATGATGAGTCGGCGCCGCCGGCGATCCCTATCTCGATATTGCCCGTCATGATGGACTCGGCCACATTGACCGTCGACTGGAAACTGGTGGCGCAGGCACGTGTCACGCTGTAGGCGTCGGTGGACACATTCATGCCAGTGCCTAGGACTATCTCGCGGGCGATGTTGGGCGCCGCAGGCATCTGAACCACCTGACCATAAACGAGCTGTTCAATCTCCTTCGGATCGAGTTCCGAGCGCGACAGCAGCTCATTGACTACCATCTTGCCCATATCCAATGCCGACACCCCATGAAACGCGGTCGCCTGCTTCGCAAAGGGGGTTCTAAGCCCCATCACTATCGCGATGCGATCGCCCTTCGCGTTCCTTACTTGCTGTAGTTCACTCATCTTTTGCCCTCGTGACGCGTCTATATAGAAACGCTTCTACTAACGCC
Organism: Shewanella sp. Isolate8; assembly: GCF_022398495.1. NCBI lineage: Bacteria > Pseudomonadati > Pseudomonadota > Gammaproteobacteria > Alteromonadales > Shewanellaceae > Shewanella > Shewanella sp. Isolate8. Next base: position 114,683 of record NZ_JAKEVI010000002.1, read on the forward strand.
GTTATTATTCTTCCCTACCCCGTTGCCAGCAGTCTTGCTACATGCTCGCAACAGGTCAGACCATCAAAGTGTGATCTGATTCTAACTTCTTATTTCAAGGTTTTAAACACCTGTTTGGTTTTTAAACGACAATTATCGAAAAAGATGTTGATTAACAATGTTTAATAAAATACAAATTAGCCGTTAAAGTCGGTTTTATTCCCCGTTTAAGCATGCTAACTTATTTTGCTGATTGAAATTTGGCGCCGCCAAGCCCCGCAAGGTCTTCTGACACTCCCAAGGTTGCGGTAAGCCGTTAATCACTGAATTTTTTACCCGATACGCTGTCTACAGCTCACACAATAGATAATACCGAGTAGCATCATGCCCTTAAGTCGATTTCATGCATTACGTGAATACCTGGATAAAGTGATCCTAGGTCAACCCACTCTTACCGAAAACTTATTGATCGCACTGATTGCCGATGGTCACTTACTGGTTGAGGGCCCGCCGGGTCTGGCCAAGACCCGCGCGGTCAAAGCGCTGAGCGATGGCGTAGAGGGGGACTTTCACCGTATTCAGTTTACCCCGGATCTACTCCCTGCGGATCTGACCGGCACCGACATCTATCGTGCGCAGACGGCCACCTTCGAGTTTGAAGCAGGTCCTATCTTTCATAACCTGATCTTGGCCGACGAGATCAACCGCGCGCCGGCCAAGGTGCAGTCGGCGCTATTGGAAGCTATGGCCGAGGGTCAGGTCACCGTCGGCAAACAAAGCTACAAGCTACCAAAGCTGTTTCTGGTAATGGCAACTCAAAACCCGCTGGAAAACGAGGGCACCTATCCCCTGCCCGAGGCGCAGCTGGATCGCTTCCTGATGCACCTAAATCTGGACTACCCAAGCGCCGCCACCGAATTTGAGATCATGCGCCTGTCGCGCAGCGAGGCCATCACTCAGGAACTGCCAAGGGTCGAGCCCATCGCCCAGGAGGAAGTATTCGCCGCCCGTAAGGCCGCGCTCGACATCTATCTGGCTGAGCCGCTGGAGCAATATATTGTCAATATCGTGATGGCCACCCGTCAGCCACAACAATACAGTGACGAGCTGGCGAGCTGGCTGGAATATGGCGTCAGCCCACGTGCAACCATCTCCATCGAGCGCTGCGCCCGCGCCCGGGCCTGGCTGATGGAGCGCGACTTTGTCTCGCCGGAAGATATTCAAGCCGTGGTGCCAAATGTGCTGCGCCACCGTCTGCTCCTCAGCTATCAGGCACAGGCGGAAGGAGTGAGCAGCGATCAGGTGATCAACCATATTCTCAGTCAGGTAGCGGTGCCTTAATGGAACAGAAGGCTTTACCGCTATTTGCCGATGGCGTCTCCCTCAATCAGAAAGAGCTGTTAGCCTGCCAGAATATCGCCAGGGCCCTGCCCGAACGCAAGACCAAGGCGCGAGCGGCGCTGGCCGGCCATAGAGCCAGCAGCATCAAGGGACGGGGCATGGAGTTTGCCGAGGTGCGCCACTACCAGAGCGGCGACGACGTGCGCACCATAGACTGGCGGGTGACCGCCAGAACCGGCAAGGCCCATACCAAGCTGTTTGTCGAGGAGCGCGAGCGTCCGGTGTTGCTACTACTGGATCTTAGCCATAGCCTCTATTTCGGCTCCAGCCTTATGTTGCAGTCGGTGCAGGCGGCGCACCTGGCCGCGACCTTGGGCTGGACGGCCGTCGGTCACGGCGATCGCCTCGGCGCCCTAATCGCCTGTGAGACAGAACACCTTGAACTTAAGCCTCGTAGTCGCCAGGGTGGCATGCTGGCACTCATCTCGGCCATGGAGCAGGTGCACCAGCGGCAACTGAGCCAGCTCGATCAGCCAGTGAAACAGCCTGAGCATATCTTCAAGGCCTGCCAACGCCTGAGACGGATCGCCAAACCCGGTTCGCTTATCTGGATCATCAGTGACGGCAACCATTTCAGCCCCCAGTGTCTGGGGCCGCTGAGCGAGCTAAAGCGCCATTGTGATATCGGCGCCTTTCTGATCACAGATCCCCTCAGGCAAGGCACCCTTCAGCTGCCGCCACAGTTCCAATTCCCGGTCAGGGATGGCGATAAGGAGCTGGTGCTGGACAGGCGCAGCTACGATGCCTGGCTCAATCAGCAACAAACACAGCAACAGGGATTTATCACCATGATGAATCAAATCAACGCACGGCCAAGACGCATCGACGCGGCCCAGCCGTTAAACCAACAAATCGGAGCCCTAAGGTAGATGCAAGCGGCAAGTCAACCTGCACTAGCCAAGATGCAGGATATCATCACCCCTGAGCCTATCGGCTTCTGGCCCCTCGCCTACGGCTATTACCTAGTGGCTCTGCTACTGATTATCCTGATCGCCGCCCTGTTCATCTATGTCAAACGCAGAGGCAAGCAGCTGGCGGCCAAACGCGAGGCACTAAAGCTTCTTGCTGAAGTAACACCCGATGATCCCCAGTTAGCACTCACGGTCAACAGCCTGCTTAAACGCAGCGCCATGAGCTATCTGCCTCGCGAACAGGTCGCCTCCCTACAGGGAGACGACTGGTATGCCTGGCTAAGCGCCCAGCTGCCAACCATGGACCCTAAGCTGCCAAGCCTCTTGGAGAAGCGTTATCAGTCCGCGCACCTCACGCCAGAGGAAGCCACACAACTTTTGAGCGGCGCCAAAGTCTGGCTGCAGCACGCGCTACCGCTAAAGGCTGACAAGGAGGCATTATGTTCACACTAGCCTGGCCTTGGCTGCTGGTTTTATTGCCGCTTCCCTTAATCTTTCGCAGCAGCAAACAAGCACAGCAAACGGTTGGCGGGCATCTGCAGATGCCCGGCGTCGGTGAGGCGCAGACCCTCGCACTCGATAATTCCCCTAACCGCAGTCGCTGGCCCTATTGGTTGGTGTGGACGCTGCTGGTTTGCGCCGTCGCCCGCCCCCTATGGGTTGGCGACGCCATCGAGCTGCCGAGCAAGGGGCGTGACCTCATGCTGGCGGTGGATCTGTCGGGCAGTATGCAGATAGAGGACATGGTGTTAAACGCAAAGACGGTCGATCGCTTTACCATGGTACAGAGGGTGATGAGCGAGTTTATCGAGCGCCGCAAGGGCGATAAGCTGGGGCTCATCCTATTTGCCGATCACGCCTATCTGCAGGCGCCGCTCACCCAGGACAGACGCTCGGTGGCCCAGTTCCTTACCGAGGCACAAATTGGTCTGGTCGGTAAGCAGACCGCCATCGGCGAGGCCATCGCCCTTGCGGTTAAACGCTTCGACAAGGCCGAGCAGAGTAACCGGGTGCTTATCCTGCTCACCGACGGCTCAAATAACTCGGGGAGCATTACGCCCGAGCAGGCCGCCGATATCGCCGCCAAGCGAGGCGTGACCATCTACACCATAGGGGTGGGCGCCGAGGTGATGGAGCGCCGCACCCTATTTGGCAAGGAGCGCGTCAATCCGTCGATGGATCTCGACGAGGCGCAGCTCACCCTGCTGGCGCAGAAAACCCAGGGGCGCTATTTCCGGGCGCGCAACTCGGATGAGCTGGAGCAGATCTATCAGGAGATAGACAAACTTGAGCCCACCGACAGCGACCAACTCAGCTATCGTCCACAGGCCGAGCTCTTCTATTATCCCTTGGCTGTCGCCCTGCTGATAACGGTTCTCATGATGTTAAGCGGCCTAGCTGCCGTGCAGGCCTTAGTTCAACGTTTCCCACGGAGCGCCTCATGATCCATTTTCTCCGTCCCGAATGGCTGCTGGCCCTCATTCCACTGGCCCTGCTGCTCTGGCTACAAAGACGCCAGCAGCACCAGGCCTCGAGTTGGAATCGCTATATCGCGCCGCATCTGGCCAAGGTGTTGGTGAGTGGCCAGGCGGCCAATAAGAAACAACATCTTGGCCTAGTCGCCTTTATCTGGCTCGTTGGCGTCTTGGCGCTATCCGGCCCGGCGCTGACCAAGCAGAAGCTGCCGGTGTTCGAGTCCAATCTTGGCCGGGTGATCGTCATGGATATGTCGCTGTCCATGTACGCCACCGATCTGGCTCCTAACAGGTTAACTCAGGCAAAGTTTAAGGCAACGGATCTCATCAAGAGCCTCAAGGAGGGCGAGACAGGTCTGGTCGCCTACGCCGGCGATGCCTTTACCATCAGCCCACTGACCCGAGACCAATCTACCCTGCTAAATCTGTTACCGACCCTGTCGCCGGAGATCATGCCGGTGCTGGGCTCCAACCTGCCAGCGGCGCTAGAGCAGGCCAAGCAGCTGCTTGTTCAGGGCGGTCATCTCAAGGGCGAGATCATCTTGCTGGCCGATGGCGTCAACCCAGAGCAAATAGGCGAGGCCAAGTCGATACTGGAAGATACCCAGTATCGCCTCTCCATCATCGCCATGGGCACGGCACAGGGCGCGGCCATCCGCCTGCCGGATGGACAACTGATGCGCGGTAAAAGTGATCAGGTGGTGGTCAGCCAAACCCATCTCAATGATCTTGGCAGCCTGATTGGCGAGAGTGGTGGCAAGTTGTTTGCCTACCGCGCCGATGGCAAAGATCTCGAGGCACTGACACAAAGCCTGAGCCAGGAAAGCGATGCCAAGACGTCAGATCGCCAAGGAGAAGCCTGGCAAGATCTCGGCCCCTATCTGGCGCTGCTCCTGCTGCTGCCGGCGCTACTGAGCTTCAGGCATGCCCTACCCGCTCTGGCCTGCCTGGCTATCCTCTCCCCTAGCCCACAGGCGCAGGCTGCCAGCTGGCAACATCCGTTTACTACTGACGATCAGCGGGCCATGCAGGCCTATCAGGCGCAAGACTACCAAGCGGCCGCCGAGCAGTTTGACTCGCCTCAATGGAAGGCCTCCTCCCTGTATAAGAGTGGCGACTATCAGCAGGCACTGGAACTGTTCGAGCAAGATGATTCGGCAAGTGGCCTGTTTAATCAGGGCAACAGCCTGATGCAGCTCAATGAACTCGACAAGGCCATCGAGCGCTATCAACAGGCGTTGGATAAAGCTCCCCAACTCAGCCAGGCTAAACAAAACCTTGAGTTAGCTGAGCAGCTTAAACAGCAGCAAGATAACCAAGACCAATCGGAACAGCAGAAGTCTGATCAGAATCAGTCCCAAGATAGCTCTGATAAAAGTAGCTCTGACCAAAGTAACTCTGATCAAAACAGAGGCCAGGACGCGAACGGACAACAGGGTAGCGGACAGGAGCAGAGCCAACAAACCAGCAATGGCGACCAGCAATCTGGCGACGACTCACAAGGTGATGGCTCACAGGAGCAAAACGCTCAAGAAAAGGATGGCCAGACGTCAAAACAGCAAGGCTCGCAACAAGAAGCTGACCAGCAAGCATCGCAAAATACCGGTCAGGATAACCCGTCCCAAGGGCAGAAACAGTCAGTCACGCCAAATGATGCTCAGGTGAGCGCCGATCCGGCTCAACAGGCCAATAACCAAGAGGATGACAGTAAGCAAGCGGATGCTAATGCAAATCAAAGCGATGCCGGACAACAGACGGGGCAAGACCAAGCTCAGGCAAGCAAGATGACCCAGGGACAAGCAGGCGAGTCAGATGAACAAGGCGAACCTGCTGCGGCCCTAACCAATGCGATTGCGCCAGAGGATCTGCCCCCCGAGATGCAGCGGGCCCTCTCTGGGGTGGTCGATGACCCTCAGGTCTTGCTGCGCAACAAGATGCAACTGGAATATCAAAAACGCCGCCGTCAGGGCGCGACCATAAAGGACAATCAACAGTGGTAATACGACGCTTTTTGACCTTAGCCTGTTTGGCACTCAGCCTGTCAGCGCCAGCCTATGCCCTAACCAAGGTAGAAACCTCGGTAGACAGAAACCCCGCCATCCAGGGGGAATATCTGGTGCTTAGCATCAAGGCCGATGACGATGTGGACAACGCCAGCCTGGACACCAGTGGGTTGCTAAAAGACTTCATCGTCGGACGCACCAGTGTCAGCCGCAGCACCCAGATCATGAACTTCGACGCCAGCAAGGAGACCCGCTGGCAGATCCTGCTTGCCCCCAAGAAAACCGGCACAGTGATCATCCCCGCCATGACCATAGACAACATCAGCTCTGCTCCTATAGAACTCAAGGTGGCGGCCCCCGGTAGCCAACCCGAGCAGATGAAGAACCTGTTTATCCGCAGCAGCGTCTCCACCGAGACCGCCTATGTGGGGCAACTGATCACATATAAGGTGAAGCTTTACCTGGGCGTAGAGCTGCAACGCGGCGTACTCAGTGCGCCCAATGTCGAAGGCGCTCAGCTCAAACAACTGGGGGACGATGTCGATGGCACAGAGATCATCGATGGCCGCCGCTACCGGGTTATCGAGCGTACCTATAGCCTGATCGCCGATAAGCCAGGCACACTGTCGCTTGCCGGCGCCAGCTTCTCTGGCGATGTGTTAGTCGAATCCTCCCGCCGCGGCGGCATGTTCTCCTTTAACGAGAGCCGCCCCATGCAGGCCAAGGCCGCCCCGAGCGACATCGAGGTATTGCCCATCCCAGAAACTTATCAGGGTGACTGGCTGGTGAGCGATCTCGTGGTGTTAAAAGAAGACTGGAAGAAAGATGCCCAATACCAGGTCGGCGTGCCCATCACACGTAACATCAGCCTGCTGGCCTCCAACGCCGACGATACCAGCCTGCCGGGGATCTCCCTAGACCTGCCCGAATCCTTTAAGGTCTATCCGGAAAAGCCTCAACGCAAGACCTATGTGCGTGAGAAACAGGTGGTCGCCCAGCTCAACCAGACCACGGCCATAGTGCCGACTCAGCCCGGTAGCTATACCCTGCCCGCGCTCCGCATTCCCTGGTGGAACAGCCGCACCCAGAAACAGGAGTTTGCCACCCTGCCCGCCCGCACCATCAGTGTGGCACCGGCAAGCGCAAGCCAGCAGAGTCCGCTGGTCGTGACAACAGATGCTCAGGCCGCTACAACAAACTATTGGCCCGGCATCAGCGCACTATTTGCTTTGCTATGGTTGGCGACTATGCTCTTGTGGTATCGCCACTACCAGGGCTATCGTTATCGCGCCGCGCCGAGCAATGCAAACAGGGACGCTGCAAACCCTGCGCCCATGGACTCAGATGCGCTGCGCCAATTTGAAATCGCCTGCCGCCAAGGCAAGACGGGCGAGGCACTGGTTGCCCTGCAGCGTCATATGAGCCAACAGGCGGGCAAGCCAATGACCCTGACAGATATCGCGGCACTTAGCTGCGAGCTAGACCAGGCGATCCAAGCCATACAGCGTCAGGGATACAGCCCCGATAGCCAGGGACTAGACTGTGAAAAGGTGATCCGCGCGGTGAAAAATGCCCCCAAAGCTGCGCCCCACAGCACACAATCTGCTTTAAGGCCCTTAAATCCGCTCTAACAACTTGCCTAAGGCGCGCCAATGGCGTTAACGTAGTCGAAACAATTGACGCGCCTCCCCTCCTTTCTATGCTGCGAGTAAAAAATGTTTAGCGTGATACGAAATAAAAAACCGAAAAAGTCGGTCAATAGAGACATGCTGAATAAACAACGACGATACGATAGCCTTGTCAGGGCACTTCATGGCGATCTGTTCCGCTACGCCTTCTGGCTGTGCGGGGATAAACATATCGCCGAAGATATCACCCAGGAAACCTTCTTACGCGCCTGGCGCTCCTTGGAATCACTAAAAGATGACAAGGCGGCCAAGGCTTGGCTGATCACCATATTACGGCGTGAGAACGCCCGCCGCTTCGAGCGCAAACAGTTCGACTACTCGGATGTGGAGCAGGCCGATATCGCCGACCATATCTCCGCCTCCAGCGAGGAGAGCATGGAGCAGCATATGCTCAGGCGTCAGATCGCCAAGCTTGAAGCCGAATACCGTGAGCCCCTTATCCTGCAGGTGATCGGCGGCTTTAGCGGTGAAGAGATCGCCGACATCTTAGATCTGAATCGTAATACCGTAATGACTCGCTTATTTCGCGCCAGAAATCAGCTAAAAGAGATACTCGATGACACGCAAACTAGGGGGCGCTCCAATGGATGAGCTCAAATTCCGCCGCGAGGCCTATGAAAATCCAAATCGTCAAGACGACGAATTTCTTGCGTCGATGCATGAGTCGAGCGAGCGCACCGCGTTTGTTAACGATCTCAAACTACTAGACAAGAAGCTTGAGGCCGCTCTGAAGGTAGAAGTGCCTGAGGATCTCGAGGCTAAGCTGCTACTCAACCAACAGCTGCATCAACATCAGGTGGAGCGCCGCAAGACAGGTTTTACCCTGGCACTGGTGGCCTCTATCGCCTTCATCGCCGGGATCAGCTTCACCCTGCTACGCCTCGCCCCGGTCGATCTGGGGCAGCACGCCCTGGCCCATGTCTATCATGAAGAGATGGCGATGAAGAGTGAGCGCAATATCAGCGTCGATGAGGTCAATACCCAGCTCGCCTCGCTGACTAGCCTCAATCATGCCCGCTTTACCGAGCAACCCGGCCGCGTACTCTACAGTACCTACTGTGACTTCCAGGGCGTGAAGAGTATCCACCTGGTGATGCAAGGCAAGCAGGGCAAGGTCACCCTGTTTATCGTACCGCTGGAAGACCGCATGGTGCTTGAGGAAGCCTTTGCCGATAATCGCTACCAGGGAATGGGCTTCAAGTCTGACAACGCCTACGTGCTCCTGGTCGGTGAAGATGTGACGGATCTGAACTTTGTCAGAGACGAAGTGAAAGAGTCCTTCATCTAAGAGGCTAAAAGCTGAACCTGTGCATAAAGCAAATCGCCAGACAAGATGATCTAAGGAGCCGACCTAGTGTCGGCTCCGTCATACCTTGCCACGGCTAACACTTACACGCTACAACACCTCAAAACGACCAACAAAGCCACAACATTTCCGCTTTATTTGGCAATTAATCGACCGATAAAGCCTAGATATTGATCACATTTCAAGGCAGATTTGGGCTAGCGCTCAAACATCTGCTAGCATAGCAGGCTCACTTAAAACAGACATGTCACTCCCCATCGGCGCTGGGCTAGCATCCCAGCCAGCAAGGGCATTGGCATGAGAACAATATGGCGTAAGCATGAATATTGAATTACCGATATTAATTACTTTTTTCGGCTACCTCATCCTCATGATGGGCATTGGCCTTTGGGCATATAAAGCAACCGACTCTGTCGACGATTATATTCTAGGTGGTCGCTCCATGGGACCGGCCGTCACCGCGCTCAGCGTGGGGGCCTCCGACATGTCCGGTTGGCTGCTGCTGGGACTACCTGGCGCCGTCTACCTCGGCGGCTTGGGCGAAGCCTGGATCGGCATAGGCCTGGTATTCGGTGCCTGGCTCAACTGGCTGTTTGTGGCCAAACGCCTGCGGATCTACACCCAGTTTACCGACAATGCCCTCACCCTGCCGGATTTCTTCGAGAAACGCTTCGAAGACAAGCAGTCTGTGCTCAAGCTGGTCTCGGCGGTCACCATCTTAGTCTTCTTCACCTTCTACACCTCATCTGGCATGGTGGGCGGCGCCATACTGTTCGAGAAGGTGTTCGGCCTGGACTACAACCTGGCCCTGCTTATCGGCTCCGGCATCATAGTGGCCTACACCTTCGTCGGCGGCTTCTTCGCCGTGAGCTGGACCGATTTCTTCCAGGGCTGCCTGATGTTAATTGCCCTGCTTATCGTGCCAGTCACCATCTTCAGCCAACCAGAGACACAGAACGGCATTCATAGCCTAGATCCAACCATGTTATCCCTACTGAGTGACAACACCACCATGATTGGCCTGGCATCTCTGCTGGCATGGGGACTTGGCTATTTCGGTCAGCCCCATATCCTGTCGCGCTTCATGGCTATTGGTAGCGCCGACGACCTCAAGGTATCTCGCCGTATCGCCATGAGCTGGATGGTAGTCGCACTCATGGGCGCCCTGGCAACTGGCCTTGCGGGCAGCCTCTACTTTGCCGACCAGCCTATCGACAACCCGGAGACCATCTTCATTCATCTGACCCATGCCGCCTTCAACCCTTGGATAGGTGGTCTGCTGGTTGCGGCGATCCTCTCGGCCATCATGAGCACCATCGACTCTCAGCTACTGGTCTGCTCCAGCGTGATCACCGAAGACTTCTACAAGAAGTGGCTCAGACCCGAGGCCAGCAGCAAGGAGTTGATGATGATAGGTCGTATCGGCGTGCTGACCATAGCCGTCATCTCTGGCCTCATTGCCTTAAATCCGGAGAGCAGCGTACTGAGTCTAGTGAGCTATGCCTGGGCAGGCTTTGGCGCGGCGTTTGGCCCTGTGGTCATTCTGTCACTCTTCTGGCGTAACTATAGCCGCAACGGCGCCGTGGCCACGATTCTTGTTGGCGCCATCACGGTCGTGCTATGGAAACAGAGCAGTGGCGGCATCTTCGATCTGTACGAGATCTTGCCAGGTTTCCTCTTCGCCACCCTTGCCGGTGTATTGGTTAGCCTGCTCTCTGCCCCAGCAAACAGCACGCGCGAACAATTCGACCAGTTTAACCAGAAACTCTGAGGCTAGGCTCCCACTTCGCTGACGTAAAAATGAGCGAAAGATCAAAAAAGCGTACAAGTGTACGCTTTTTTTATACCGTAAAAATTTTACTTACAATTTGTCATTTCACATCCCGTTAACCTTTAGCAAAACCTTAACCAAACCCAGAGCATACGTGAAATAGCTCGATCGAGGCACTCTTCAAACAGGCGTCCATTTCTCGGCACAAAACCGGCCAAGCATTTAACACAAAGTCAACAAAAAGTTGTATCTGGTCGGAGTTGTTGAGGTAACACCTCGTCCCTACTATGCACGGGAATTATAAAATGGACCCGGCCGCCACGACTTAGGCACAAGCATGAGCGCAGTATGCAGCCGGGCCGACAATAACGAGAACAAACTATGAAGCGTTTCAACAAGACAATACTCGCAGTAGCCGTCACACTCGCTAGCTCACAGGCGATGGCCGCAGGTTTCCAACTCAACAGCCAGTCAGCCACTGGTGTCGGCCGTGCATTTGCCGGTGATGCAGTGATCGCTGACAACGCCTCAGTGCTGTCTCGCAACCCAGCGGCCATGGCCCTGTTTGACGAGAAGCAACTTTCTATGGGCCTGACCTACGCCGATGTGGAAGTCAGCGTAAAAGATGTCTATATAGATTCTGCGCTGGGTCAGATCCACTACGGCCATGTGGATGATGCGGCAGAAGCCAAGATCATCCCGAACTTCTATTATGTCAGCCCGGTAAACGACAAGTTTGCCTATGGCGTTGCCATGTTCAGCAACTTCGGCACAGGTACAGACACCACACCTATGTCACAGCAGCTGGTCAACGGCCTGCCCGCCCCGCTGGATCTCCTGGGTAAGACAGAAGTCACCACACTTAATTTTAACCTGAGCGCCTCTTACCGCTTTAACGACCACTTCAGCATCGGCGCCGGTGTCGATGTGATCTATGGTCAAGGCACCCTAACCCGCGGCGGCCTGGTACCGACTCAAGCCGGTGCAGTGCAGCAAGAGCTTGTAGATGTTGACGCCGACGGCGTAGCATTTGGCGGCATCATAGGCGCAGTGTATGAGATCAATGCCGATCACAGATTTGGTATGAGCTACCGTTTCAGCCCAGATTTCAAGGCGACGGGCGACATCGACATGTACAACCCTGCAGCCGGTGCCAATGTGGCCTTCGATGAGATCAACATCCCTATGCCGGATATCTTCCAGGTAGCTGGTTTCCACCAGCTCACCGAAAAGTTTGCCCTGCACTACACTGCCCAGCTAACCACCTGGGGCGACTTTAAAGAGATCACTGTGACCGACGGCACCCTAGGCGGCATACCAGTAGCACCCGAGGCTAGCCTGAAAACTTACGCCTGGGACGACTCTTGGCTGTTCAGCATCGGCGGCACCTATACCCTCAACCAGGACTGGACACTACGCGCCGGTTACATGTTCGACCAGGGTGTTGTGGGCGAACTCAGCTCTATCTCAATCCCAGACTCTGACCGCCAGTGGTTCACTGCAGGTGCAACCTATAACCTGGGCAAGCATGCCAGCCTGGATTTCGGTATCGCCGTCATCCGCGGTGAAGATGTGGATCTTATCGAGCACAGCGCCATCACGGGCGGGCTACCAATCGGTCCAGATACCGGCATGGTTCACGCCACCACGCGCTCGAACGCCACCTACTACTCTATGCAGTACAACTACAAGTTCTAACTTGTTGACCAATACCAAAAAAGCCGCAGTCTACTGCGGCTTTTTTGTAGTTATGGGAAAACTTTTCTACAGTTAATACAAGGCTCCCATGACGACAGATGGACGATGGCAAAAGTAATTGGCCTAGGCGGCATATTTTTCAAGAGTGACGATCCCAAACGACTCGCCGAGTGGTACAAGACCTACCTGCAGGTGCCGGTAGAGAACTGGGGCGGCGCGGCCTTCTACCTCAACAACCTGATGCCGATGGCAGCCACCGGCTACAGCGTTTGGACCCCCATGGGCAGAGACACGGACTATCTCCATCCCTCAACCAAAGAGTTTATGTTTAACTTGATCGTTGACGATCTCAACGAAGCCCTCTCCCAGGTGGCCCAGGGTGGCGCCCAATTAATCGCGGAAACCGAAGACTCTGAATTTGGCCGTTTCGGCTGGTTTATCGACCCAGATGGCAACAAGGTAGAACTCTGGCAACCCAGCCCCCAAACCTAAGCGCTGTTTCCCCTGGAAAACCAAACGAAACAAGCATATGCTGGCTTTACCCCATAGCAACTCGGACGCTTATCCATGCAAAAATCACTGGCGAGTATTCTCTTAGGCGGCTTCATCTGCGCCGGTCTCTATCTGTTAGGCACTAGCCTTGGCGACAGCATCATAAAGATGCGCGCCATGGAAAGAACCGTCACGGTCAAGGGCCTCGCCGAGGTCGAGGTAAAGGCCGACACCGCCATCTGGCCCATCCGCTTCACCCAGGTCGACAATGATCTCAATAATCTCTATCAGGAGGTGCAGAGCAAGACGGATAAGGTGATAGCCTTCCTGATTAAACAAGGCTTTACGCAAAATGAGATCTCAAGTTCCCTCCCCTCCATCGAAGACAGACAGGCCCAGGGTTATGTAGACCCTAACGTCAAGTACCGCTACGCGGCTCAGGTCACCGTATCCCTCTACACCAAGCGGGTGGATCTGCTGCTGGGCACCCAACGCAACCTTATCGAACTGACCAAGGAAGGAATTGCCATCTCCAACCAGGATTACAACGGCCGCACCGAGTTTCTCTTCACCGGCCTGAATGAGCTCAAGCCGCAGATGGTGCAGACGGCCACGGAGAATGCCCGCCAAACCGCCGAGAAGTTTGCCAAAGACTCGGCATCACAGCTTGGCAAGATAAAGCAGGCGTCTCAGGGGCAATTTACCATCAGCAACCGTGACAGCAACACCCCGAGCATCAAGAAAGTCAGGGTGGTTTCGACCCTGACCTATTACTTAAACGATTAGTTTTAAAGGGGCAAAGGATTTTCGCCCCTTCAATCGTATTTTTCTAATAAAAGATTGCACAAGCTTAAAAAGTCCATTAGAATTTTCTTATGAAGTTTTAAGAGGTGATCTTCCATGCAAGTACAACACACGTTTTCCATCGGCATTTTGCTGTCACTCGTCAGCCTGGTATCTGGCGCCAGCGAACTGCCCACCATGACGGTGGCCAAACACTCTCAGCCCCAGTGGATCACCTTAGATGCACAGCTTGAGGCGGTAAAATCGGCGACTGTGTCGGCGCAAACCTCGGGCCGCATCATCAAGATCAACTATGACGTCAACGATATAGTGCCCCAGGGCGCCTCCCTGCTGGAGATCACCAGCAAGGCCCAGGGCGCCGAATTAGCGGCCGCCGAGGCCGACTTTGCCCGCGCCCAGGCCCAAAACGAAGAGGCGCAGAAGCAGCGTAAGCGTTATGAGCAGCTGTTCCCCCAGGGGGCCATCTCCCAAGGGGATATGGATCAGGCCATCGCCAACGCCCGCGCCTCGGCCCAGGCGGTCAGCGCCGCCAGAGCCCGTATCATTCAGGCCAACGAGTCTCTGCAGTACACCACTGTCAGCGCCCCCTTTGCCGGCGTGGTCACCAAGCGCCATGTGGAAGTGGGCGAAACCGTGTCTCCCGGCCAGGCACTGCTGAGCGGCTTTGCCACCGAGCATATGCGCGCCGTCACCCATGTGCCCCTGCGTTACATAGATGCGCTGCGCGCAAATCCCAAGATGAAGCTAGTGCTACCTAACGGCAAGGAGCTCGAATCGGACGCCCTGACCATCTTCTCTTTCGCAGACGCCAAGAGCCACAGCTATAAGACACGTATCAACCTGCCGCCTCAGGAGCCCAACCTAATGCCGGGTATGTGGGTCAAGGCCAGCTTCAACGCCGGCGATCGCAATACCCTGACCATCCCCGAGTCTGCGGTGATCTATAACAACGAGCTAAGCGCGGTCTACCTGATGCAGAACAATCAGTTCATGCTCAATCAGGTGCGACTGGGCAACAAGCAGGGCGATAGTTTCGAGGTGCTTTCGGGCCTGAGTGATGGCGACACCATAGCTGTCGATGCCTACCAAGTGCTGCTGAAGTTGAAACACTAGATCTGTTGATCGAATAGGAGCCGTATAGATATGAATCAGCAAGATCGACACCAAGATAATCACCACAGCCAAAAACGTCTGGGATTTTCCGGGCGTCTGGCGGCCATGTTCCAGCTGAGCGCCATCACGCCACTGCTGGCCCTGCTTGGCCTGCTGCTGGGTCTGTTCGCCGTCATGGTGACCCCAAAAGAGGAAGAGCCGCAGATAGATGTCACCTTTGCCGACATCTACATCCCCTTCCCCGGCGCCACGCCGAGCGAGGTCGAGCATCTGGTGACTCAGCCCATGGAGGAGGTGATCTCGCAGATCAAGGGCATAGATACCCTCTACTCCTTCTCGCAGCCGGACGGCGCGCTGATCATCGCCATCTTCGAGGTGGGCATTCCCCGCAACGAGGCGATCGTCAAGCTATACAATCAGGTCTACTCCAATAAAGACAAGGTCGCCAGCCATGCGGGCGTGGGCGAGCCACAGATCAAGCCCCGCGGCATCGACGATGTGCCCATCGTTAGCCTGACCCTATGGTCGAAAGACAAGACGCAATCTGCCGAGCAGCTGACCCACATCGCCAAGGGGCTTGAGAGCGAGCTGAAACGCATTCCGGGCACCCGCGAGATCTACAGCGTGGGGAGTCATGAGATTAGCCTCAACGTGCGGATCGATCCCGCCAAGATGAGCTTCTATGGCCTCACTTACGACGATATCAACCGTAGCCTGTCGAGCAATAACCATGTCTCCATGCCGGTATCGCTGGTGCAGGATAATCAGGAGATCAAGGTACAAACTGGGCAGTTTTTAAAATCGAAACAAGAGGTTGAGCAGCTGGTTGTCGCCGTGTATCAGGACGAGTCGGGCCAGAGCGCCCCCGTGTACCTGGGCGATATCGCCAAGGTAAGCCTCAACAGCGACATCCCGACCCAACACGCCTGGCACGGCGACAAGTCGGCTATCTATCCAGCGGTCACCATCGCCATCGGTAAGCAGCCGGGCGAAAATGCCGTGGATATCGCCAATGTGATCCTCGAGCGTCTGGATAAGATAGACAACATCCTAGTGCCCGACGATGTGAACATCACGGTATCGCGTAACTATGGTAAAACGGCTGGCGACAAGGCCAATACTCTGATCCTCAAGCTGGTGTTTGCCACCTCGGCCGTAGTGATTCTGGTCTTCCTCACCATGGGGCTACGCGAATCTGTGGTGGTGGGCATCGCCATCATTATCACCCTGGCGATCACCCTGTTTGCCTCTTGGGCCTGGGGCTTTACCCTTAACCGTATCTCATTGTTCGCCTTGATCTTCTCTATCGGCATACTGGTAGATGATGCCATCGTGGTAGTAGAGAACATCCACAGGCATATGGCGCTGGGCAAACGCTCCTTCGTGGAGCTGATCCCCGTCGCCGTTGATGAGGTGGGCGGCCCGACCATATTAGCGACCTTTACCGTGATCGCCGCGCTGATGCCCATGGCCTTCGTCTCTGGCCTCATGGGCCCCTACATGAGCCCGATCCCCATCAACGCCAGCATGGGAATGCTGATCTCCCTGGCCATCGCCTTCATCGTCACCCCTTGGCTGGCCACAAAGCTGCTCAAGGGTCATCAACACCAAGGCGGTGATGGCGAGCAAGATGTGGACGATCGCATGCTTAGGCTGTTTACTAGACTGATCTCCCCCTTCGTCAGAGGCAAACAGGCCGGTAAGGCGAGGATTGGCCTGGGCGCCGCCATCGCCTTGCTGATCATGATCGCCATCTCCCTGCCCGTGGGACAGCTGGTCGTGCTCAAGATGCTGCCCTTCGATAACAAGTCAGAGTTTCAGGTGATGCTGGATATGCCAGAAGGCACGCCGGTTGAGCAGACACAGCGCGTCCTCAAGGCGCTGGTACAGGAGCTGGATAAGGTCGAAGAGGTGGACAATTACCAGCTCTACGCCGGTACCGCCGCGCCGATGAACTTTAACGGCCTGGTGCGTCACTACTTCCTCAGACAAAGTCAGGAGCTGGGCGATATTCAGGTTAATCTGGTCGATAAAGGCGATCGCGACAGAGACAGCCACAGCATAGCTTCCGAGGTACGCCGTGCGCTGCAGGCCACCGCCAAGCAATACAATGCCAACGTCAAGGTGGTCGAAGTGCCCCCTGGCCCTCCCGTATGGTCGCCTATCCTGGCCGAGGTCTATGGTCCAAACGCCGAGATGCGTGAAACAGCAGCCAATGCACTGCAACAGCTATTTCATGACACCCAGGATGTGGTGGATATCGACATCTATCTGCCGGCCGCGCAGCAGAAATGGCAGGTCAATATCGACCGCGCCAAGGCAAGCCTGATGGGCGTGCCCTACAGCAATATCGTCGATCTGGTGGCCACCTCTGTGGGCGGCAAGGCGGTGAGCTACCTGCACAAGCCGAATCAAAAGTCGCCTGTACCTATCAAGCTGCAGTTGGAGGAAGGCGCCAAGGTGGATCTCGAGCAGGTGCTTAACCTCAGGCTCACCAATGCATCGGGCACCTCGGTTCCCGTCTCTGAGCTGATCACCATACATAAGCGAACCATAGACGCGCCTATCATACGCAAGAACATGATCCCTATGATCATGGTGGTCGCCGACATGGCAGGTCCACTGGACAGCCCTCTCTATGGCATGTTTGAGATCGCCGGCAGCATCAATCAAGAGGGTGGTCTGGGCTTCGATCAACACTATGTCAACCAGCCTTCAGGGCTGGACAGCATAGCCGTACTCTGGGACGGCGAGTGGAAGATCACCTATGAAACCTTCAGAGACATGGGTATCGCCTATGGCGTGGGCATGATCGCCATCTACCTCCTGGTGGTGGGTCAGTTCCGCTCCTACAGCGTGCCGCTGATCATCATGGCGCCCATTCCGCTCACCATCATAGGGGTAATGCCGGGTCATGCCCTGCTGGGGGCACAATTTACCGCCACCTCAATGATCGGCATGATCGCCCTGGCCGGGATTATCGTGCGTAACTCCATCCTCTTGGTGGACTTTATTAATCAAGAAACCGCCGCGGGTGTGCCCTTCGAGCAGGCAGTGATTCATTCTGGCGCCGTACGGGCTAAGCCCATCATGCTCACGGGACTGGCCGCCATGATTGGCGCCCTGTTCATCTTAGATGATCCGATCTTTAACGGGCTGGCCATCAGCCTGATCTTCGGCATCTTGGTTTCAACCCTGTTAACCCTAGTGGTGATCCCCGTGCTCTATTACGCCGTGATGCGTCACCGTCCCGAATACTTTGCCGCGGTTAATCCGCAATCTTAAGGAGATACAGTATGTCTGTCGAACGTAGTATTTTCGCCTTTGCAGGCTTTATGGTCATGTTGTCTTTGCTGCTCACGACCTTTGTCCACCCTAATTTTATCTGGCTAACGGCTTTTGTAGGCGCTAATCTATTTCAAAGCGCCTTTACCGGCTTCTGCCCAGCCGCCATGTTAATGAAGAAGATGGGGATCAAGACGGAAGCGGAATTGGCCCGCATGAAATAACTCACAGATCACAAGGAGCCAACGTGAGACAAGCCAATAAAATGCTACCCAAATCAATCATCAGCCTGATGGCGCTATTATTTGTCGCCATCATGGGCGTATCGGCGCCAAGTTATGGCGAAGAGAAAAATCCAAAGGTTGCCTGGGAGCATATACAACACGGAGCTTTGATCGTTGACGTCAGAACCCCTGAGGAGTTTGCCGAGGGACACCTGGAAAACGCGATTAACATTCCCTTTGAAAACATTGCCGAAGAGTTTACCAAACGCAACATCGCCAGAGATCAGTCTGTGGTGCTCTATTGCCGCAGCGGCCGTCGCAGTGGTATTGCTCAGGAAAGCCTGATAAAACTCGGCTATAGCAACACCTATAATGGCGGCGGCTATCAGAGCCTGGCTAATAAGCAGTAAAGATAAGTTCTGCCATTAACACAAAGGCGCCTCCGGGTGCCTTTTTTATTTCAGCTTTCGTTATTTCTGCCCATCTTATTTCAACCTTAGCTATTTCAACCTTAGCTATTTCAACCTTAGCTATTTCATGCTTTCTATTTATAAGCCGCCTAGGACATAGCATCAAAGCAAGTTAGCCAAGGGCGGATCAGCACAAGGCCCCCAATAACGCCTCTATCCGCTCGTTAGCCTATCTCGACAGCAAGTAACCAACCGATACATAGATTCATGGGCCACTGTGCTCACTCAATATGCGCTCAATGTGAAACTAACTATGCGGCCAATATGCAGCCAAGGTATCGGGGCAAATGTAACAATTGAAACAACATATAACCATTAGCTATAAGTTATTACAATTATGGAATATCAATTAGATAATAATTACAATGAGTTATAAATTAAGGTCAATTTCCCGTCGCAGGAAAGCATCCCTCGCACCTACAAAATAAATACGCCAAAAATTCGAATAAATACTCAAAAATACACTATCCCACCGACGAAACAATCGTATTCATTGAATATTTCCCGCATAAAAATGCTCTATCCCATTATGATGTTTGGCCCGCATCACGAATTAACAGCTTGTTTACAAATGTTTCTGCAGCAGATAAATTCTCTGTCGAGTAACGCATATTATGGCAGTCATGCTGCTATGCACTCTAATAATAATTATTAATTCTAACTTTTAAAATGGAAGACAATATGACAGTTAAAAAGACAACTGCGGTCGCTATGTCTTTGTCTGCGCTTGCCCTGGCAATTGCAGCAAACGTCAATGCGGCGCCTTCGAAAGGACTCCACCTTCAGGCGGATAATGCCCGTATCAATCAAGCATCTCCCCTGCCTAAGCGCTATATCGTCAAGTTTAAGAATGCCCAGGCCGCCGCACAAGCCGATGCCAACAGCCTGAATGATTATCAGCCTAGAGCCAACGAAGTCTTCTCTCAGCACAGAGCACTGAACAGCGTGAAGGCCAAGCAGATGAAGCGCATCGGTCGCTCAAACGCATACTCGGCTCAGCTGGATAGCAAGGGCGTTAAGGCCCTGAAATTGCGCGCCGACATCGACTATGTTGAAGAAGATATGCCGCGCCGTCTGCTGAGTGAAACAACGCCTTGGGGTCAAACCTTCGTAGGCGCCACCAGCCTAAGCGACAGCATGGCTGGCAACCGCACCATCTGTATCATCGACTCGGGTTACGATCGTAGCCACAGCGAGCTGAGCGGCAACAATGTCACAGGTACCAACAACTCAGGTACGGGTAACTGGTATGAACCAGGCGCTCACAACGCGCACGGTACTCACGTAGCCGGCACCATCGCCGCTATCGCCAACAACGACGGTGTTGTCGGTGTGATGCCAAACCAAAACGCCAACATCCACGTGGTGAAAGTATTTAACTCTGATGGTTGGGGTTACTCTTCTTCACTGGTTTCTGCGGTTGACACCTGTGTCAATAACGGCGCCAATGTCGTCACCATGAGTCTGGGTGGTTCTCAGTCAACCACGACTGAGCGCAACGCACTCGCGGCCCACGCCAACAACGGCGTGCTACTGATCGCCGCTGCCGGTAACGACGGTAACAACACTCATAGCTACCCAGCATCATATGACGCCGTAATGTCTGTAGCAGCAGTAGACAACAATAAAGATCACGCCGCCTTCTCTCAGTACACCAACCAGGTGGAGATCTCGGGTCCAGGTGAAGCGATTCTGTCGACCGTCACACGTGGTGAAGGTCGTCTGGCAAACATCACAGCCGGTGGTCAGTCATACTTCGACAATGGCGTAGTTCCCCATAACCGCTATGTGAAAGACAGCAGCGGCAACTATGTCGGTACACCTATCGCAGGTTCTGTCACCGCCGAGCTGGCCGAGTGTAGCGTATCGGGCGGTGTATTTAACTGTGGCGACATGACAGGTAAGGTTTGTCTGGTTGAGCGTGTTGGCAACCAAGGCGCAAGCTACCCAGAGATCGATGCGGTTAAGGCATGTAACAATGCCGGCGCCCAGGCGGCCATCGTGTTCAGTAACACCGCGCTGCCAGGTCTGCAAAACCCCTTCCTGGTTGACACCAACAACGAAGCCCCAATGGTTTCTGTATCTGTCGATCGCGCCACTGGTCAGGCACTGCGTGCTCACCTAGGCACCAACGTCACTGTGGCTAACACTAGTGGTGAAGATTACGAGTACTACAATGGTACCTCTATGGCGACGCCACACGTATCGGGTGTTGCGACACTGGTGTGGAGCTATCACCCAGAGTGTAGCGCCGCCCAGGTGCGTGCTGCGCTGACCGCAACCGCAGAAGATCTGGACGTAGCGGGTCGCGACGACAAGACTGGTTATGGTCTGGTTAACGCGGTTGCAGCCAAAGAGTACCTAGATGCTTCTTGTAACGGCCCAACCGATCCGGGTACGGGCGGAAACGGTAGCAACGTGCTGGAAAATGGCGTGGCTAAGACCAACCTGTCTGGCGTGAAAGGCGACGAGCTACACTTCTCTATCGACGTACCAGCGGGTGCCAGCGATCTGAACTTTGCCATGAGCGGCGGTACAGGTGATGCTGACCTTTACATGCAGTACGGCGCGGCTCCTACCCTGAGCAGCTACGACTGTCGTCCTTGGAAAGGTGGCAACAGCGAGTCTTGCCCTGTGAGCACACCGCAGGCGGGTACCTACTATGTGATGGTGCAAGGTTACAACGACTTCAGCGGTGTCAGCCTGACGGCTAGCTACACAGAGCAGAGCTCTGGCGGCAACACTGGCGGCCCTGCCACCTACACCAACAACACCAGCTATGCGATCCCTGACAACAACACTGCTGGTATCAGCAGCCCAATCGATGTCACTCGCAGCGGCGACTCAGGTACAGTCACGGTAACGGTAAACATTACCCACACCTATATCGGCGACTTGCAGGTTGAACTGCACAGCCCAAGCGGTCAGGTAGCCGTGCTACATGACAACAGCGGCGGCAGCGCAGACAACATCATCAAGAGCTACACAGTCGACATGTCTGGCGTAGAATCGGCCGGCACCTGGACACTGAAGGCCGTAGATAGCGCCCGTCGCGACACAGGTACTATCGATGCATGGCAGCTGAGCTTCCAGTAAAGGCATAAAATAAACAGGGGACCTCAGAGTCCCCTTTTTTATCGAAAATGCCATAAATAAGCTGATATAATGAGACAAATTTTTTGACTCATCCATCACCATGACCCAGGCGAATAATCCATTACACGGCATCAAACTCGAAGCCTTACTCACCGACCTTGTCGACCACTACGGCTGGGAAGAGCTGGGTAGACGCATCGACATACGCTGCTTTAACCACGACCCTTCCATCAAGTCCAGTCTCAAGTTTCTACGCAAGACCCAATGGGCCAGAGAAAAGGTCGAGCGCCTCTATCTCAAGATGATTGGCGAGCCTATTCCGCAGCACCTTCGCGGTGACGCCGGTCGTAATACCGAGGCACCACGCGCTAGCGGTACCCAGGATTCTGGCAGATCCAGTCCAACAAGCCATCAACCCACAAAAGAGCAGCCCACGAAAGACAAGGCTGAAGATGAGAGTTCAACGGGCGTGAATCAACACATTTGGGGAAAAGGCCAGGATTAAGCTAGAAAAGAAGCCAGCGAATTTCACCGAAAAAGTGAATCCTATCAGCGTATTCATGCAGGAATTAACTTAAGCTTTGCGCCTGCCTGCCGAAATTCTGGCTAGGCATCGTCTTAGTCGTCATAACCAGGAAGGTTAGCAAATGAATGTGCTCGGTATAAATTCCTTAGGCGCCCAAATCGCCGGTCCTACAGACTTAAGCTCTATCGAGGTGCGCAGCACCAATTCCCCGCAGGCGCCCCAAGTTCAAAACACTCAGTCTCAGCCAGTAACCGATAAGGTCAGCCTGTCCGAAGAGGGCCGTCAGGCGCTCGCCGATGCGACGGGCAAGACGCTGCGTAACAACTATGCAGCCAAGGCAGCTAACGCGCAAAAAGCGGAGCAAGAAGTGGATGAAGGCCAATCTCAGATAGACAAAAAGATTAAAGAGTTAAAGCAGAAACTCGAAGAGCTAAAACTCGAGCTACAGGCCCTTCAAGGGGATGATTCCGAGGCGGCGAAACAAGCGCGCAAGCAACTACAAGATCAGATAGCCGTTCTCAGCAATCAGCTGATGTCCCTGCTCAGCGCTAAAGAGAAACAGGAGCAATCGCAAGGGTAACAAAAAATAATCACACCATGGCGACAGGTTAAGGTGTCGCCATGGCGAAAGAGGTTAATTTTGATGTTCTTCGGTGAAGTGATATTCAGACATCATATGACCCAGCTCGGTCGACTTGGTCTTTAGATACGCCTCATTGTAACGATTCTTACCTACCTGCAGAGGCACGCGCTCGATAACCGCTATACCTAGCTCTTTCATCGCCTTGACCTTGCGGGGGTTGTTGGTCATCAGCTTCACCTGCTGCACACCAATCTTCTCCAGCATAGGCTTGATCATGTCATATTTGCGCATATCGGCGGCAAAGCCCAGACGCTCGTTGGCCTCTACCGTGTTGGCACCTTGATCTTGCAACTCATAGGCACGGATCTTATTGAGCAGGCCTATGCCACGGCCTTCCTGACGCAGGTAGAGAATAAACCCCTGACCCGCCTCGGCGATATTTTGCATCGCGGTTTGTAGCTGAAAACCACAATCGCAACGCAGACTAAACAGGGCATCACCGGTCAGACACTCGGAATGAATTCTGCCCAACATGGGCTGGCTCGCATCTAACTCGCCAAAGGTGAGCGCCACGTGTTCTTTGCCCGTCTCTGTATCTTCGAAACCATGCATGGCAAATACTCCCCAAGGGGTGGGAAGTTTAGAGGTGGCGACATACTTAATCGACATGAAATAACCTTTACAACTCGCTCTGTCTGAGATGCGAATGAAGAATGAAAACCAGGTGGAGGAACTCTCCCCTTTCTCAGACCGAGCATTCTATGTGTTTTTGCCTAACAGTGAAATACCCGAGTATTAAAATCGGATATTGCTTCACCGCAACCGCTTCGGCTTATTAGGATACGCTCTGAGCGGCGACAAGGCTATGAAGTCGCTCACGCCGCCATCAAAATCCTTTATGCTTTATCCTCAGTCTTAAAAGGCCTTAGGTGCGTATCCTGTTACCTGAGTCAATCCCATCTGACGACCCAGCGCCGTCATGGGATGCACGACTATCAAACCCTTCACCGAACGCTTGAGCTTACCCATATCGGCCTGCTCGGCCTTGGTCAGCGCACGGCTAAAGGCAAGTTCACTCAGCTCGGTGCCGCGTTTGTTCAATTGACGACTCTGTTGCTGTTTGACATGGGTAATTTGCTTAGTTACCGCATTGATCTCTTGCTTAAATTGCAAAATCACCGCCTGATCGCCGCGTTTCTCCGCCGCATCTAATTTACGACGATACTTGTCGAGACGATCGTTCAACTGCTGTAACTCTTGCTTTAAATTCATTAACTTGCCTTAAAAATCTCGCGAATACACAAATGCCACTCGGTTAAAAAAAGGCAGCATTTGCCAGTTTGGCGAACATTATACCACTAATGAGGAAGGTGCGAACAAGTCTTCCGGCGCAGGCCGCGCCAGTGTCTTGAGGCCTGTTTATTCGTTTTTGGCGTAACAATCAGCGCTGCTTTTGGGTGAGATAGTGGATCACCTGGTTGCTGCTGCCGCGAAACACCAGGCTAGGATCGGCTAAATCACGCTCAAACTTGCCATCCACCAGCACATCCACATAGGCGACAACGGCTTGTTGTGCCGGGCTGAGTTCATCAAGCCTATAGCCAGTCCATAACCAGATATCCTTACCCTTGCATTCTTGTCTAACTCTTCTCACCAAGGTGAGTATGGTGTCGAGGTTACCCGGATACAGGGGGTCACCGCCGGAGAGCGACAGGCCGCGACGTTTGATGCGGGTATCGTTGAGATCCTCGATCACCTGCTCGAGCATCTGCTCATCAAACTGATGGCCCGAGTCGGGATTCCAGGTCGATTGGTTGTAACAGCCCCGGCACTGATGCTCGCAGCCCGAGACAAACAGAGTCGCCCTGGTGCCTGGGCCATTGACCACGTCGATGGGAAAATATTGATGATAATTCATGTGTCCCTCATGCAAAGATAGCAAGTGCCCTATGGCGCCTTGCTATCTTCAGCTTCACGTTATCGCGTTAACCGCAGCTAATACCAATCGTAATAAATAATTAATCATTCTAGCTTGTTAAAACGCTCGATAACTGTATTAGTATTTTTAATTGTAGAATAACTACTTATCTAAAAATCCTGCTTTGTTCTCAAGCGTTTTTCCTGCGCTATTTCTGATCACATATTTACTGTGATTGGTATAAAACGGGCCCTCTTCTCATTAGAGGTGCTTCACCCGACGTTTAACTTCTTCCTGCTTGCCATAGTTAAAGGGTCTGGCATCCGGGCTACCCAGGTAACCACACACGCGGCGGGTCACAGAAACCCTGCTCGGCTCATGATTGCCACACTTAGGACAGGTAAAGCCTTTACTGGTACAGCTAAACTCGCCGGTAAAGCCACAGTCGTAGCACTCATCAATCGGCGTATTGGTACCATAGTAAGGCACCCGGCTGTAACTATAATCCCACACATCTTCCAGCGCCTCGATGTTGTGCTGCATATTGGGGTATTCGCCGTAGCAGATGAAGCCACCACTGGTGAGCGCCGGATAGGGCTGCTCGAAATCCAGCTTATCGTAAGGATTCACCTTCTTCTCCACATCCAGGTGGAAGCTGTTGGTGTAATAGCCTCGATCCGTTACGCCATCGATCACCCCAAAGGCCTCTGTGTCCAGCTTGCAGAAGCGGCTGCACAGGTTCTCGCTCGGCGTGCTATAGAGGCTAAAGCCATAGCCCGACTCCTCACGCCAACGCACGGTCGCCGCCTTGAGGTGCTCGATAATGGCAAGGGCCTTATCTCTGAGCGCCTCGCTGTCATACACATGGGCCTCATTGCCGTAAAGGGCATTGATGGTCTCATGCAGGCCGATGTACCCCAGGGAGATAGAGGCGCGGCCATTCTTAAAGATGCCGCTGATCTCATCATCCGCGCGCAGACGCACGCCACAGGCGCCTTCCATATAAAGAATTGGCGCTACCCTCGCCTTCACGCCTTGTAGACGCTCGATGCGAGTGTCCAGGGCGCGGCGAGCCACCGCCAGACGCTCATCAAGCAATTGATAGAAGCGGGTCTCGTCGCCCTGAGCCTCGATGGCGATCCGCGGCAGGTTTAGGCTCACGACACCCAGGTTGTTGCGCCCTTCGTGCACCAGCTCGCCTTCCTCCTCATAGGTGCCGAGGAAGCTGCGACAGCCCATAGGCGTCTTAAAGGAACCGGTAACCTTCTCGACCTGCTCATAGTTGAGGATATCCGGGTACATGCGCATCGACGCGCACTTGAGCGCCATCTGCTTAATATCATAGTTGCAGTCACCCGCCTTGTGGTTAATGCCGTCGCGAATGGCAAACACCAACTTAGGGAAGACGGCCGTCTTACGGTTCTTACCCAGGCCAGTCATGCGTACCTTCATCATAGACGACTGAATCAGGCGCGACTCCCAGGAGGTGCCAAGGCCGAAGCCGAAAGTCACAAAAGGTGTCTGGCCGTTGGCGGTGTGCAGGGTATTTACCTCATACTCCAGCGACTGGAAGGCGTCGTGACACTCCTTCTCCGTCTGCGCCGTGGCAAAGGCCTTGGCGTCTGTGATCCCCCAGGTCAGCGCGACCTGATAATGCTTGTCGTAACTCTTGGCAACGAATGGTGCCAGCACCTCATCGATACGGTTGATGGTGGTGCCGCCGTAGATATGGCTAGCCACCTGAGCGATGATCTGCGCCGTTACCGCAGTCGCAGTCGAAATTGACTTGGGGGTCTCGATCTCGGCGTTACCCATCTTGAAGCCGTGGGTCAGCATGCCGGCCAGATCGATCAGCATACAGTTAAACATAGGGAAGAAAGGCGCATAGTCGAGATCGTGATAATGGATCTCGCCAGACTCATGGGCCGCCACCACATCTTTTGGCAGAATATGGCGTGTGGCATAGTGTTTGGCCACAATGCCTGCCAGCAGATCCCGCTGAGTCGGGATCACCTTGGAGTCTTTGTTGGCGTTCTCGTTAAGCAGCGCGGCATTGCTTTGCTCCACCAGACCACGGATCTCGCGGTTGAGGCGACTGCTCAACTCACGATGGATATCCCTATCATGGCGATACTCGATATAGACCCTGGCGAGTCGCTTGTAGGGGCCTTCCATCAACTGGTTTTCGACCGCATCTTGCAGGTCGTGAATATCCACCTGCTCGAGCTCGGCCACCGACTGGCGCACTTGTAGGGCCACCTCGGTGGCATAGGCAACATCATCAATACCTGCCGAACTTGCAGCGGCAATCACTGCATCCCGAATCCTTGTTTCGTCAAAAGGCGTGCGGTAACCATCCCGCTTAATAACCACTGGCATTGTTCAATATCTCCTCAAGTAACGGCCAAATTAACACCATATATAGTGTTAATATAGACGATGAACACAATATGTAGCGCATTAAGCTACAAGTCAGGCTCAAGTACCTTGATCCAGATCATTAATTTGCGGATGGATTTTTTTAACACAAGATTACTGCCAACTGAGCCACTTATCGTCAAAACTGGCCTTGACCCAGCTGGAAAAGGGAGCTAGATGCGGGATAAAAATGGGACAAACTGTGAATAAATTACGTAATTCTTTTAGATAGTGACAGATAACGCTGTAGTTGTCCGGAAGCCTGTTGCGAACTTCCTGAGGCAGACGCCAATTGCATGGTCGACTTGAGTCCCTGCCACATCGCCTTATCGTTCTGGGTCAGCCCGTGTTCCCCCTGAACAAATACCGCCAGTTGCGCCGACACCCGCGCCGCCTTCTGGTTCAGCCCCTGGCTATCGAGGCTGTCCATCTGTTTTAGCACAGACTCGGCATCATCGAGCATGGCGATCATCACGCTATCGGGCTTACTCTCCTTGAGTTGCGCTCGCTGGCTGGCAATAAAGTCAAGCAGCGACGGCTGCGACGCATCCCCCCTTGGGATCTCAAAGCCTGCCTGACCCAGGCGATTGAGCTGGTTTTCCGACAAGATGCCGTCCTGATGCAGACGCTGAATTAACTTAGGAATGTCGCCAAGACCAAATTGCCCCTTGGAAAAGAAATCTTTCGCCATCGCCTCTATCTTCTGCGCCCGCTCGGCCCTGGGCGAGAGAAACACCGCCTCCTGTGGGATCCCTGGTCCGCCAGCTTTTGCCTGGGTGTCCTGGTGGGACAGCGTCACCTTGTCGCTGGAAGATGAACTATCGACATCTGGGGTGTCCTGACCATGTGTGTTTTGGCCATAGGTGTTGGCGATCAGGTTGCCTTGTGAACCCGTAATGGCCTGGCTAATTGAATTCATTGTCAATTTTTCGACTGCTGCATGAAATATCCAAGCAAGCAGCAAAAACCAGGCCAGAGATAACCTATGCCCCAAATAACTCAGGCTAGAGAAAACTCATGTTAGAAATAAGTCAGGCCAGAGAAAACCCGGATCACAGAAAACCCGGGTCACAGAAAACCAGAGGCGCTTATTTAAAAGCTAGGGCCTGTTTATCTTTCGCGTTCATTTTTGCAGCGTTCTGTATCGCCTTTATACAAGGCAGAGCGATTGTAATGTGGTGTGCTACATCAATGAGCGATAACGCAGTAGAAAAATGATACAGACGCTGCCCGCAGGGTTCGTCTTGAGCACGTTCAACTCTTTGTTACTCGGATTTTATATAGAATAACTATACTTCAAGCCTCATGCCGCGATTTGAACGTGCTCAATTAGAACAAAATTTGTTCTCAAAAGGTCAACAGGCCCTAGTGACTCTCCAGTTCATCGACTCGGGCGCGGATAATATGAGCCACCTGCTTAACCGCCTCCTGCCCCGCCTCGATTGCCTCACCAGCGCGGTGAAACTCCATGGTTCCTATCTCCATCACGTTAGGGGTGATCAGGATATCCGGCGGATCGCCCATCAGGCGTACTCTTTTATGGCGCTGCTCAAGGATATCCATCGACTGCGACATCACAGCCAACATCCCGGGCTCGCTACGATTACCCAGGGAAAACTTATCGGTCAGGCCGCTGACATAGTCTCTTCCCCTTGCCAGGAGATCCATGAAGCCGCTCTCCAGCTCCTTCTCGGCTTTCACCAGCTCGGCTTCGCTGGCCTTCACGTCGGAAGAGATGGCCACAGGCAGCTGCTGTTGGCGCGTCTTCCTGTGTGCATTTAGATCCACGGCGATCACCAGATCGACCCCCATGGCACGACTCACAGACACGGGAACCGGATTGACCACGGCGCCGTCCACCAGCCAGCGGTCTCCGACTCGCGCCGGTGGTAAGATCCCCGGCATAGAGCAGGAGGCGCGCACCGCATGACGCAGATTGCCCTGCTTAAACCAGATCTCCTGCCCGGTATAGAGATCGGTTGCCACCGCGGCGAAAGGCATCTGCATCTGCTCGATGTCCAGGTTGCCGATATGCTGCTGCATCACGTCAAACACCTTCTCGCCACCAATCAGTCCGCCCTTGCGCCAACTAAGATCCATCAGGCCAAGCACGTCCCAGCTAGAGAAGCTGCTGACCCAGGCCTCTAAATCCTCAAGATTATCTTGCGCATAGGCGGCGCCCACCACGGCGCCGATAGAGCAACCTGCCACCTTATTGGGGAAAATCCCCATGTTCGCCAGCTCGTTTAGCACCCCGATATGGGCCCATCCCTTAGCCGCGCCACTCCCCAATGCAATGCCGATATTCGCCATCTTCTCTACTTCTCTCCCTGGGACGCGATCGGCCTTAACCAAGCCGCGCCGTATGTTGTCTTTGTTTTCATCATAAGCCAAAGCGCGCTCGGGCACAGCCCGTGACACTAAAAATTAATCTCGCCGATAGGCTTACGAATCGGTATCGCGCTAGTCATGGCTGAATCGCGCTTAGCGATGTATAATGCGCGCCTATCTATATTTTGGAGCACAGCATTGCAATTTTCAGATTTTTCACTCGATAAACGTCTACTGACCAGCCTTGAACACATGGGCATCGATACGCCGACCGAGATCCAAACGCAATCGATCCCCGTAGGCTTATCGGGAAGAGATCTCATGGCATCGTCTAAGACAGGTTCGGGCAAGACCCTCGCCTTCCTGTTGCCAGCAATGCAGCGCGTCATCGCCACCAAGGCCCTCAGCAAGCGCGACCCCAGAGTCTTGATTCTGCTGCCCACTCGAGAGCTGGCCACTCAGGTCTACAGTCAACTGCGGCTACTTGTGGCTAACACCCAATATAAGGCAATCAAGATCCTCGGCGGGGAAAACTTTAACGACCAGGCCAAGGCGCTGGCCAAAGACCCTCACTTCGTGGTGGCCACACCCGGCCGTCTGGCGGATCACCTGGCCCAGCGCCATCTGTTCCTCAACGGACTCGAACTTCTCATCCTGGATGAGGCCGACCGCATGCTGGATCTGGGCTTCGCCGAGCAGCTAAAGGCGATCAACCTGGCCGCCGATCACAAGCGTCGCCAGACCCTGATGTTCTCGGCCACACTGGATCACGGCCAGATCAACGAAATCGCCGCCGAGCTTCTCAAAGAGCCCGAGCACGTGGCCATCGGCGCCTCTCACGTAGAGAACCAGGATATCACCCAGAAGATCTACCTGTGCGACAACCTCAGCCACAAGGAGCAGCTGCTCACCCGCCTGCTGCAGCTCGAACCGCACAAGCAGGTGATCATCTTTACCGCTACCCGCGGCGATACCGACCGCCTGGCAACACTGCTGGCCGAGCAGGGCTTTAGCACCAGCTCCTTAAGCGGTGAGCTGAAACAGGCGGCGCGCAACCAGATCATGGATCAATTTAGCCGCGGTCAGCAGCAGATTTTGGTCACCACAGATGTGGCCTCTCGCGGCCTGGATCTGCTCAACGTCTCCTTGGTGATCAATTTCGACATGCCAAAATTTGCCGAAGAATATATTCACCGTATCGGCCGCACCGGCCGCGCCGGCGCCA
The DNA here is from genome assembly GCF_022398495.1 of Shewanella sp. Isolate8. Taxonomy (NCBI): domain Bacteria; kingdom Pseudomonadati; phylum Pseudomonadota; class Gammaproteobacteria; order Alteromonadales; family Shewanellaceae; genus Shewanella; species Shewanella sp. Isolate8. The sequence goes on from NZ_JAKEVI010000002.1 coordinate 145,400, forward strand.
AGGGGGATGCTATCTCCCTAGTGGGACCGAAAGACTGGTTCAACTTCAAGCAGGTACAAACCTTCCTGCAGAAACGTTTCGAATTTAGCGAGCTAGAGGAGTTAGCGCCTACCTTTAAGGGTCTGAAGGACAAGCCCAGCCAGGACAAGCGTCAGGGTAAGAGTCAGGCAAAGCCTAAGGCCAAGACGACCAAGACTAGCCGCAGCGACAAACCCAAGCAACAGCGAGATAAACGCTTTATCACAGGCGTCGACGTGGGCGATGCGCCTATGCTACGTAAACCCAAGTCGAAACTGCAAGATACGCCGGAAGAGTAAGCATCGAGCGACTAAGCTAATACGACAAAGCAAGTCCAGCTAAGTTAGTACAAATAAGCTATTACGAATAAGCGGCCAGCTAAGGCCGCTTTTTAATGCCCTGAGCCGCTCACCATCAGTTCCCTCTAAAGCAGCTTTCCCTGACCTGCTTCCCCGGACCAACTCTCCAAGACACTCCCGGCGGAAACGGCGTCAAGTCGCATGATTTAAACCAAGCAATAGGCAAGTGCGTCGATTTTCACGCAACAACTAGTGCTCAATTGCAGCAATTAAGGTTACAATAGCCGCCATTGATTTTTTTATATTAGGGTTATCATGAGAGTTTGTGGCGTTGAGTTAAAAGGTGGCGAAGCCATCATCTGTTTGTTGAGCTATGAGGGTGAGACCTTTAACATCCCTGATTGCCGTTCTCGCTCACTGACCATCTCTAATTCGGCCAGCACAGAGTCGATCAAAGAGTTCCACTTTGCCTTCAGCAAGCTGATGCAAGACTATAAGGTCGACGAAGTCGCCATCATTGAGCGCGAGCAGAAAGGCAAGCTGGCAGGCAGCGCCACCAGTTTCAAGATGGAAGCGGCCATTCAGCTTTGCGGCCTGCCGGTGCAGCTGATCTCACCGGTTAACATCAAGGAGCAGCTCAAGCGCAATCCGCCTATGGTCGATTTCGACGGTCTGGACCTGAAACGTTTCCAAAAGAGCGCCTTCGAAGTAGCCTACTGCTATCAAAACAAGTGCATCTTTACCAAGAAAGACTAAGCATCTTGCCGGGCCGATGCGCCCGGCTATCTCTTCGACCGCGACGTCAGCTAATCAACACCTAGTTATGTCATCACTGCCCTATCTACAAGGCTATCGACCCGAGCTCATCAGCCAGGTCAATGAACTCATCGAGACCAATCGACTGAGGACGGTGCTCGAGCGCCGTTACCCAGATGGCCACGCTATTCGTAGCGACAAGGCCCTGTATGACTACACCATGGCGCTGAAAAACCGCTACCTCAAGAAGTCCTCGCCCCTAAGCAAGGTGATATTTGACGATAAGATCACCCTCAAGAAACAGGCGCTGGGGCTGCACAGCTATGTGGCCAAGAATCATGGCGGCAAGACCAAGTCGAAAAATGAGATCCGCATCGCCGCCAGGCTCAAGGAGGTCCCCGAGCCCCTGCTGCGTATGGTGGTGGTACACGAGCTGGCGCATCTTAAAGAGAAGGATCACAACAAGGCCTTCTATCAGCTGTGCTGCCATATGCAAGGCGACTATCATCAGCTGGAATTCGATCTACGCCTATGGCTCACCATGCTGGACCTCGAGGCGCAACAGGCCTAGCCTGACAGTGCAAGAGGCTTAGCCTGACAGCTCAAGAAAACTCGGCCATAAAAAAACGCCACAAGATGTGGCGTTTTTTTATGGCCATCTTTTATGTATGAGCAGAGCTTAACTCTGACCCATCATCATCTGGCGCACCTTGACCAGCTGGGCAAACTCATTCATCTGCTTCTTCGACAGCTTACTCGCCATGGGGATATTTGCCTTCATAGGATCCACCGGACGGCCATTGATATGAAACTCATAGTGCAGATGTGGCCCAGTGATGCGGCCCGTCTTACCCGACAGAGCGATCACCTGTCCGCGGGACACACGTTGGCCCTTATGCACCAAGGCCTTAGACAGATGCAGATAGCGGGTACGGTACTTGTTGCCATGATCGATCACCACATATTTACCCGCATATCTATGGTCGGTCACCAAAGAGACGATGCCATCGCCAGGGGCGATCACCTTAGTGCCGACAGGCGTGGCAAAATCGGTACCATTATGGGGCGCGGTGCGACCCGTCACCGGATGGTGACGATGGCGGTTGAAACGCGAACTGATACGGTAATTTTTCTGTAGCGGAACACGCTGGAAGGCGCGCGCCAGGCTGCGGCCCTGATCGTCATAGAAGTTGCCATCGCTGTTTTGATAGGCGTTAATCTTGCTGCGTCCACGCTCAATGGTGACGGCTAAAATATCGCTGTTGCCCGTGACTTCGCCATCGATATACTGATCGCTCTTAAGCACCGAGAATCGGTCGCCTGCACGCAGATCCCGGGCAAAATTGAGCTTCTCTTTCAGCAGGGTCTCGATGCGTTGGATCTCGCCGGCATTGAGGCCAATACCTTGAGCCGACAGATAGAAGGAACCTTGGATCTCGCCGCTTAGGGCCCTGTCCTGCCAGATCCCGTCGATGTTGATCTCATCGACACTGAAACCACCCTCTTCGTAACGGCTAAACACCACCTGGCGCGCCGCATTGAAGTAGAGTTCGAGTTTCTCCAGCTGACCCGAGTCATCAAGCCAGAAACGTATGATGTTGCCGGGCTTTAGGGTATCGAGAGCCAGGATATTGAGATCCGCCTCCAATACCTTGTACATGGTCTGCTGATCGACATTGGCCTCAACAAACAGGCCGCTTAGGGTATCGCCGGATACTATGGTCTTAACAAAATCCGCATGAGACACGGTTTCGACCGTTTCATCGCTCAGGTGCAGGTTAGTCACCAGAGACTCAATATCCAGCGCCACGGGAATGCGTTGTGGCAGCGCCTGTTTTTGGCTCGGCCACAACAGCGCCGCACCCACAACCAGACCCGCCGCCAATAAGATCTTTTTGTGTGGCGCGGGTAACGCCATGATACGGGATTGAGACATGCTCAAAAAAGAAATTTTACCTGCGCGCAACCTGTGCCTCATTTTTCATTATTATGCTTTTCATTAGACCCCAAAACCCCATAAAACATGGGGTCGATGCCAAGTTATATCAAAAATAACGGCATTTACAAACCGATCGACAACACAATTTAATGGAATATATAGAGGTTTTCGGCCGCCAAACAGACAAAAAAACTAAAAAGGTGCTGAAAAGCCAACCAATATCAGCACCTTCTTAATTTCGGTTAAGGTAAAACTAATTTAATTTCGCTGCCCTCGGCACTCTTGTGGATATCGATGCGGCTAGTGATCTGCTCCTTCATCTCGGTGACATGAGAGATCACTCCCACCATGCGCCCGGCCGATTGCAGATCCATCAGGGTCCTGATGGCAAGCTCTAAGGAATCCTGATCCAGACTGCCGAACCCCTCGTCGATAAACAGGGTATCTAGCTTGATGCCACCGGCGTAGGCCTGCACCACATCCGACAAGCCAAGGGCCATAGACAAGGCCGCCATGAAGCTTTCGCCGCCGCTCAGTGTCGCCACAGATCGCACCTTGGCCGTGTAGGCATCTTCGACCTCAAGCTCCAGGCCTGAGGCCTTATTGCCCTTGGCCCGCTCCTCCTTACGTAACAGGCGATAGCGTCCCTTACTCATCAGCTGCAACCTGTGACTGGCTTCTAGCAAGACATCGTCCAGAAGCACGGAAAGCACGAAGCGCTGCAGGCTTATCTTGTTACCCGTATTGCCATTGGCCACATCGGCCAGGGTGCCGACCACGGCGTATTGCTGCTCGAGAGCGCCGGCCTTAAGATCCAGCGCCTTGAGCTGCTCCTGGGTTTGACTGAGCTGCGCAGCCCTGGCACTCAGCTTCTGCCACTGAGCCAAGGCCTGCTGCATCGCCTGCTGGGCGTCCATTTTCTGCTGCTCGAGGAAGGCGATATCCGGCGCCTCACAGTCCGCTAACGCCTGGGTTAACTGAGACAGGTTGGCTTGATGTGTGATTAGCGCCTGCTCGAACGCCTTTATCTGGTTTGCCAGCTCGCTCTGCTCTGCCTCTGTCAGGCAAGCCTGCTCAAAGTCAGCAACACACTCAAACTCTGAGGTGTCTAGCGCCTGTTGGAAGCTCTGAGTCTCCTGCTGGGCAAGCGCCTTGATGCCCTCAAGACGACCGCTGGCCGCCTCCAGCGAGGCCTTGGCCGCCGCATTATCCTGCTCAGCCTTGGCGTGGGCCGCCCTCACCGCTTGCTGACGTGACTTAAGCCCTGCGATGGTTTGAGTGAGCTCGGCAATGGCCGCGCCGACCGCCGCCGCATCGCTGAAGCCCTCGGGAATGGCCGCGCTTATCTGCTGATACTGTCCCTTGTCGCTGGCCAGCTGCTCGGCCAGCTTGGCGTAATGCGCGCGCGCCTCATCTAGCGCGGTTTGTAACTCACGTCCCTGGCGCTCGCTGCGCTCAAGCTGAGTCTCTAACTGGGCAAGTGATTGCTGCGCCGCCTTAGCACGCTCAAACCCGTCGCTAAGCTCCGCAAGTCGCGCCTGATGCTCCTCGAGCGACAGGCCGGCTGCCTCACCCAGCTCCTCTTGCAGCTGAGATGCACTTAGCTGCAGGTTCGAAAGGGATTGCTGTAGCAGCTTATACTCGCTTCTGGCCTGATGCAGCAGATTGAGCGCGTCGCTCTCTCGCTGCTTGGCGTTCGCCAGCGCCTCGTCGCTCGGCAGGTCAAACTCGCCCATCGCAGGCTCTGGGTGTTCCAGGCTGCCACAGACGGGGCAAGGCTCGCCCGGCGCTAACTCGGCCGCGAGACGCGCCGCCTGACCACGATGCCAGCTAAGCTCCAGACGTTTGTGGGCATCGATGGCCTGCTGGTGCTTTTCGGCAAGCTCACTGCCGGCTGTCTTAGCCGCGATTAACTTCTGCTCGAACGCCGCGATCTCCAGCCCCTGCTGCTGCCAGCGCTCAAACACCTTGAGTTGGGCGCGGCCGTCGCTCAGGGATTGTTGCAACGCGAGCTGCGGCTCGGCCTCACGCTTAAGCGCCTCACGACGACTGGCCATCTCCTGGCGGTCCAGATTCAGCTGTTCCAGCTGCTTGGAACTGCGCTTACCACTGGCCTCGGCCGCCTGCATCTTGGCCTGACCATCCGCAAGCTTCTGACTCAGCAAGTTCAGCTGCTCAAGTTGAGGAATCAAGGCCTCGAGCTGAGTCAGGCGCTGCTGCTGGCTCAATTGCTCCTGCTCGAGCTCACCCAGCCGCTCAAATGCCTGCCTGCTCTGCACTAATGCCTGCTCGGCGCTTGCTTGGGTCTGCTGGCACATCTCTAGATGCCGGGTGGCGCTTTGTTGCTCGCCGAGGCGTGACTGCATCGCCCGGTACAGGGGGGTCAGGCTATTTGCCCGGCCCGCCGCCTGCAATCTCTGCTGGCACTGGTTCGCCTCGACCTGACGGGCCTTCAAGGCTTCACCCTCGCTCTGTAATTGCTGCAAGCGATTAAAATCGCCCTGTAACTTCAAGCCCTGGTCCAGATGCTGATTGGCCGCCAGCAGGCTCTGCTCGCTCTGCTGCTTCTGGGTCTGGGCAAGTGCCAGCTCGGGCGCGATACTCTCTAGCTCGTCCGCCAGCGCCTGGTCGCTCTCAAGCGAAGCGCCTTCCAGGATACCGCCGCGGCGATTACGCATCGCCTCGACGTCGCGTCGAATACCGGCCGCCTGCTGCTTGAGGCGCTCCTCGATGCGGCGGTAGATGTGGGTCTGAAACAGCTGGCTGAAGATCTTCTCTCTGGCCTTGGAGTCGGCCATTAAGAGCTCGCGAAACTTGCCCTGGGGCAACACCATCACCTGGCGGAACTGATCCACATCCAGGCCGGTCAGCTGCTCTATCTGCGCGGTGGCGTCAGACACCTTGGCCGCCACCAGCAGGGTCTCGCTGCCATCCGTGTCGAAGCGAGATAGCTGGGCCTCGCTCTTTTGCAGCGTTACTCCGTCACCACTCTTCTTGGCTCTAGGCTGCTCGGGCACACGGCGAATCAGGTAACGGGTCGCCCCCAGTTCAAACTCGAAACTGACCTGAGTAAGCCTTTGCTCATCGGCCATGTCGCAGCGCATCTGAGTGCCTTCGCGCTCGTCCCCCGTGGTCTTGCCATAGAGGGCGAAACAGATGGCGTCGAGAATCGTCGTCTTACCCGCCCCCGTGGGGCCGTTGATTAGAAACAGCGGGTTGCTGCCCAGGGCGGCAAAATCTATGATCTGCTCGTCGGCGAAGGGGCCGAAGGCAGTCATGGTCAGTCGCAGTGGTCTCATTGCGCCGCCTCCCCTTTGTGCAGCTCATCCAGGGTCTGGGTGATCAGCTCAAGCTGCGCCTCGTTAAGTGGGTCACCAGAGACCTGATTGAAGAAATCTTTAAACATCTCGAGCTCGCCCTTCTTGATGTGATCCGAGGCGATGGCCAGCTGCTGGTTATTGGCCATCAGGCCGGTGCGCTCCAGATGCAGCACGTTGGGATAGACGCTCCTGAGCTTGCCCATGGCATCCAAGATGGCGTGCTTGTCGAGCAGACGCACCATCAGATAATCTTCGCGGCCGGGATCTTTCACACCCTGCTTTAGTAAGTCATCGAGCGCCCCCTCTATGATGCGCACGTCTCGCAGAGGGCTGAGTGGCAGTAGCGTCATGCTCGCCGGGCTGCCCGAATTCAACTCCACAAGGGTCACCGACTTGTGCTGATGCTGCTCACTAAAGGAATATTTGAGGATGGAACCCGAATAGCGCACCTGCTCCGCCCCCTTGTATTGGGGACCATGAAGATGGCCGAGCGCCGTGTACTCGAAGGGCTCGAAATGCTTGGGCGAGATCTTGTCCGCCCCGCCGATACTCAGTGGCCGCTCCGAATCCGACTCGCTGCCGCCATCGAGGAAGCAGTGGCCTATCACCACCTTAGGCAATCCCTGGCTGTCATGCTCGTGCACCTGCTTGAGCAGCTCGACCATCGCCGCCTCATGGCTGCTGGCCTCGCAATCGAGTATCTGCCTGACGGTGGCAGGCTCGGCATAGGGCAGCGGATAGAAGATGGCATCGCCACTCTCGCCATTCAACCTTATGGGGCATACCTGGGCGCCTAGCGGGCCTATGATATGCAGGCCACTGGCCTGCATCTGACGCGCGGCAAATCCGAGGCGCTCATGGCCATCATGGTTACCGGCGATCATGATGACGCTGATCCCTAAGGCGATAAATTCGTTGAGCACCTCATCGAGCAGGGCCACCGCGTTGGCCGGCGGCACGGATCTATCATAGATATCACCGGCGACAATCAGGGCGTCGACCTCATGGGTCTTAGCCAGGGAGACTATCTGATCGAGCACATGGCGCTGGTCGTCGAGCAGGCTCTGATTATGCAGCTGACGGCCGATATGCCAGTCTGAGGTATGGATAAATTTCATCTTTTCTCGTTTAAAAATGAGGAGGATAGGAGCGAAGCCATTGCTGGCTATAGTAAGAAATGTCACCCCATTAGGCAATGCAGGCCTGTATCTGTATCTCTTTTCTACCGCGTTATCACTCGTTGTTCTTGTACATACACAGCAATCGCTCTTCCTTGTACAAAATCGATGCAGAAAGCTGCAGAAATGAACGCGCAAGCTCAACAGGCGCTAGTACTCTGTCTATCCCTAGGCAAAAAGATAAATAGATAAAATAGATAAGAAAGACCCACCATAAGCGGTGGGTCTTTTCAGTATTGCTAGCTCATACTATCAAGCGTGTGCGTTACTTCTCGGGCGTCATGGCCAGCACGGCGTCGATATCGGCGCCGCTGTGGCGCTCGGCCAACAGCTCCCAAGGCTCTCCCCAGGTGCGATTGACGATGCGGCCACGGCGCACCGCCTCCCGTGAGGCGATCTGCTCTGCCCAGCGCTTAAGATGCACATAGCTATCGACATCGAGGAACTCGCCAGCATCATAGGCCTGACCCAGCACCAAGTTGCCATACCAGGGCCAGATAGCCATGTCGGCGATGCTGTACTCATCCCCGGCGATATAGGTGTTCTCGGCCAACTGCTTATCCAGCAGGTCCAGCTGGCGCTTCACCTCCATGGAGAAACGGTTGATGGGGTATTCAAATTTTTCCGGTGCATAGGCATAGAAATGACCGAAGCCGCCCCCCAGGTAAGGCGCGGAACCCTGTAGCCAGAAGAGCCAATTGAGCACCTGAGTACGCTGTGGGCCGCTCTCTGGCAGGAAATGGCCAAACTTCTCCGCCAGATAGAGTAAGATGGCCCCCGACTCGAACACGTTAACCTCGGTCTCGCCCGAGGTGTCCAGCAAGGCGGGTATCTTAGAGTTGGGATTAACAGCCACGAAGCCGCTGGAGAACTGGTCGCCCTCACCTATCTGGATCAGATAAGCGTCATACTCGGCATCGGCGCCGAGGGCGAGTAACTCTTCGAGCATGATGGTGACCTTCTGGCCATTGGGGGTCGCCATGGAGTAGAGCTGCAAGCCATGCTCACCTCGAGGCAGCTCGGCCTCATGTCGGGCACCCGCGGTGGGTCGATTGATACTGGCCCAGGTACCGCCATTTTCGCTGTCCATGGTCCACACTTTCGGGGGAGTATAGGTTTCTGACATACTGCTTCCTTTATCTTATTCGTTTGCGCCCCTCACTCATTCTGGCCTTGCCTGTGGGGAGCCTGATAGCTTGTCTATCTATCTCGGGGCGATTGAGTTCAATTTAAACCCTTGTGAGGTCAATTGGATAGAACCTTTGGCTATAGCGCCAAGAAAAATGGCATGAAAGAAAACTGGCACTTAACCGCAGCAACCTTGGCATGGCGAGCGTAACGATATTATCGTCGAGGCAAGCGTCAGGCGGGGTCTGTATCAGACTCACCGTTCTGCCTTGTCTGATACCTCTCCAGGATACCGCTGCGGGCCAGCCCCCTATGCACGTTGCGGCACAGCTTGGCGAAACGACTCACCTCACCCAATAAGGGCTTTTCTCCCTGCTCGAGGGCGCTTTCCCAATAGCAGATCTCGCTGTCGACCAGCTCGAGTAACTTCTTAGGACAGCCAATACAAGACCCCTTGGGCCCACAGACGAAGGTCTCTGGCTCATTTAGCGGCATGGTCTGTTTGACCTCTTCGATCAGCTGCTGCATGGCGGTGGCGCTATCTGGCTTACGCGTCATGGGCTTCGATATCTCCCATCGAACCAAAGTAAAAGTGAGGCCGCTATATTACCTTTGCCTGAGATAACAAAGTGGGGTCTAGATCAAAGTAGGGCCTAGATCAAAGCCGCTCGTGATAGACCTGCTCACCCACCTGATTAAAATAAAAGGCCTCGAGTCGTTTTCCCTTGCCATCAAATAGCTCGCGTTTAACCAGGTGGCCCGACTCATCCAGGGTGTCCACCCGAGTATCCACCATGATGCCCTGTCGATAATGCTTGGCATTCATCAGCCGGCCATTACAGTGATACCACTCAAACCGCCCCTGTTCGCTACCCATCTGGTAGTGGGCGAGTTTTTCCAGCGCGCCGGTTGACTGACAGTAACTGCGCTGCTCACCATGGCGCACTATGAGCGGGTCGAAGCCGTATTGCTGCTCAGACTGCAGGCGACCGTTTGACCAATAGGTCTGCTGCGCGGCCAGGCTCGCCGCCCCATCATAGGTATAGCGGGTCTTTATCTTGCCGCTGGCATAGAAAGTAACTTCGCTCAGGCGCTTAAGATCCTTTTTACGAAACAGGGCATCGCTGGCCAGGCTGCCGTCGGGGAAATAGCGACGCAGGCGCTCTCGTTGTTCGCCATCTTGATAGAAGAGGTGTGTCCAGGGACGCCCCTGTTCATAGGTGATGGACTCGAGTATCTCATCGCCTTCCAGGCGCTGGTATCGCTCAATAATGCCTTGCTCATTAAACAGGGCTACCGCCTGAGTCTCACCGCCTCGATAGATAGCCTGACGTTTAGGCCGCTGGCTTTGTGCATGATAATCCAGCTGCTCCCCCTCTCTTACCCCCTGGTGATACCAGGCATGGGACAAGATACGACTGCCATTTGCCGAGAAGCTAAAGCCGTGGCGTTTGCCCTGATGGTACTGGGTGGCGCTGAAGAAGCCCTCCGGCTGGCCTGTGGTCTTGATGCCGCTGAAGGGCTCGCCGCGATAGCCTTCCAGGCAGTCCGTCTCGATCCAGATCCCGTAGACCTCTTGTCTGCTACAGTCGATGGGCGTCAGCGCCTGCTCATCTACGGGCAGCTGTGGCGCCTCGCTGCAACCGGGTATCAGGAGAATACCAAGCAAGAGCGTCGCGGCTCGACCTAGCAAACGCGCAGCGGCCCGCCTTAATAAGAGACCGGGACACATCTTATCTAACCAGCCGCATTTTCGACGCGCCACCTAGTGATGCTCCGTCTTGATCAGCTTGCCAAATTGGTCATAGAAGGCCCAATCACCGGCCTCGCGGTCTGCAATGTAACTTCCTTCGCTGCGCAGCTCGCCGTTAGGCCAGAAGGCGCGCCACAAGCCTTCCTTGCGTGAGCGCAGAAATGCCCCCTGCTCGGCCTGCTTGCCGTTAGCATGAAAATAGCTGGCCTCGCCTTCGCGCTGACCGTCGAGCCAGAGCTCCTTGGCCTTAGGCTTGCCGGTTTGAAAATAGCTCAACTGCTCACCGCTGAGCCTATCCTTTCGATAGTGGGCGCGCTCCTGCAACTGACCATTGGGATAATACTTGGCATAGTCCCCGTGGCGCTTACCGCCCAGATACTCGGCGCTTTCCGCCAACACGCCATCCTCAAACCAGCTTTGCCACAGGCCCTCCTGGCTGCCCTTGAGCATCTTGCCCTCGCGCTTGAGTTGACCATTGCTCGAATAATACTCGCTGAAGTGGCCGCTGAGCTCACCCGCCTGATACTGCTCGCTGCGATAACGCACCTGCTTGAAGCTGTAATATGCCCGCTCGCCCTCGAGTTTGTCCTTATGGTAGTGGCTGACACGATAGATGTTACCCTCGGGAATCGGCCCGAAGCTGGGGTCTTTCTCCTGGTAACGATACTCGGTCCACTTACCCTCTTTACGATCTGCCTGATAACTGCCGGTCACCCGGCGGCGGCCATTATCAAACTCGCGGTAAGGTCCGTTAAGCTTGCCCGCCTCGAAGGTCATCTCCCGACTGACCAATCCCTGGCGATATTGCCGCCAGGTTCCCTGTTTCTCGCCATTCTTGTACTCGCCCGCTTCGTTAAGATCGCCATTGGCGTACCAGCGGGAAAACTCACCGTCGAGCGGATAGCGGCTGCGCCCGGCCGACTTATCCATGCCGTAATGCAGCAGCTCTCTGGGTTTGCCCGTTTCATAGAAGGCCTCATACTTGCCCACCCATTGACCCTCGATGCGCGTGCCACGCTCTTTAAGAGTGCCGTCATCGAAATAGCGCTCGGCCCTGCCGGTCTGGCGATTGTCCTGGTATTGATCCAGGCTGCGCAGATTGCCATTGTCGTAATAGGCCAAGAAATCCCCATGACGTGCCCCCTGGCGCCACTGCTCTTGGCGTTGCAGCCGGCCATTACGGTAGCGCTCGAAGTTGCCATCTTTCAGGCCGAGATCATAGTCTTTTGTCTTGACCAGGTTACCGGCCGTGTCGAAGACTTGCTGCATTCCGTGTAAGGGGTACTGACCGTTATCGGCCAGAGTCTCCTCATGGTAACGAATCACCTTCTTGGGCTTGCCGTCGTCAAAATAGGTCTTCTGCACGCCAGCCTGCAGCCCGGCTTTATAGTTAAGTTCGCTCACCAGGATGCCGGCGCGATTGAAATAGCGCTGTATACCGTCATGTTCGCCATCGAGGTAGTTTTCCTCCTCGAGCTTAACGCCCGTATCGCCGTAATGCACCAAGGTGCCCTGGCGCAGCCCCTCACTGTACAGCCCCTTTAGCGACAACTGACCATTGGGATAGTAGGTCAGGCTCTCACCATGGAGACGACCAGCGGCGTAATACTCGTCGCGCTCGGGCGTACCATCATCATAAAAAGTCTGCCAGCGCCCCTGACGCTCGCCGTTGGCATCCAGGGAGCCTTGCTCTATCACCAGCCCCTCGCTGTTTTGTGCAAGATAGGGGCCGGACAACTGGTTGTTGGCATACTGTTGTCGCTGGGCCAGTACACCATTGCCATGATAGGTCTCCCAGATCCCGTGGCGCAGATTATCGACATAGGTTTCTTTGGCCTGTAGCTTGCCGCTGGCAAAATAGCGCAGCACCTCAGTCTTCACCCCGGCCTCATAGACGATCTTCTGGTAGAGGTTACCCATGTCATCATATTGCACCCACTCACCGCTTGGCACGCCCTTGAGATAGAACTGCTCCTCACTCAGCTCGCCACTCGAGCCAAACAACTGCCAGCGGCCCGATTGCAGGCCGCTCACATATTCGCCATCTAGCAGTTTTTGATTGTTTGGCAAAAAGACCTGCCAGCGCCCATTGGGCACTCCTTGAGCAAACTCCCCCAGGGTATAGCCCTGATTGTCGCGCACCAGGGTCACCTGACCATTGAGCGCCATGCCGGTAGCCAAGTTGTAGTATGTGGCTATGCCCTCCTGCTGGCGGATCTCCACCATCAGGCTGGAAAGATTCTGACTCGCCGCCACTGGACTGGCGATAAAGCTAGCGACGCCTAGGCTAACGCCAGCCAGCAGGGCCGAATAAGCTCGATTAAACTGCATGTAAGCTTCCTTTTACCTAACAATATGTTCCTAAAATACTTTTCTATAAAATCATGCCTGAACTTAGCCCTCAGCCTTAGTCAAGCCGCGTCTATCGCGCGAAGATCTGATCCCGCAATAAGCGATTGGGCCAGCTTTGCACTTCGCCATGTGGCTCGCCATGGCGATATTCGCTGCGCCTATGTAGCGCTCCATCCTCATAAAACTCATACTGAGCGCCATGCTGACGTCCCTGCTCATCAAAGTTAGCTATCGCCATCTGATAGCCCTGGATGCTGAGTCGCTGCCAGACACCTACCTTAATGCCCTCCCGAAAGCGCCCCTGCCAATACTCTCTGTGTGAGACGACTCGCGGTGAATAATCGCGCTCAGCAAGCGGCAATATCCACTCGCCGTCGCGCCGACCATCGCGATACTGGCCCTGAGCGTAGATCTCACCATCGGCATAGTAGCGCTCAAATCTCCCGGTTAGCTCGCCATCGAGATACTGAACGCGCTCCAGCACCTGCCCCTTCTCACCAAGGGAGAGATATTCGCCATCGAGCAGACCTTCGAGGTTATAGTGACACTGAGTGCGCATCTCACGGCTCTGTCTCTGCCAGTCGCCCACCGGCTTATCTTCGGCATATTGCCCCTTGTAGATAAGAGTACCATCGCCGCTGAGTTTCTCGGCCAGACCGTGGCGCAGCCCGTCTCGGTAATGGATCTTCTCTATCCAGGCGAGCTGATTTTGCTGATCAGGCTTATTCTGCCGACCTAGATTAGATTGACGCTCCTGTTTACCTTGACCATCTAGCTTAGTTTGACGACCTAGCTCAGCTTGACGATCTAGTTTAGTAACGATCTTGAGTCCGGTAAGCTTACCCGCCAGGGTTTCTTCCCGGCTTATCACCTGCCCATCAAGATATTGGGTCTCCAGACGCCACTGCCTCAGCTTGTGCTTTTCTATCTGCTTGACCAGGGCGTCTTGGCGATAAAAGCGTCTCACCTCTTGCTTGTCGCCATTTGCACCATAGTGAAATTGCCCCTCTCGATATCGCTCGCCGCTGCCTCGATACTCGACGAAATTTAGGGTGCGGCCGCGATCGTCCAGAAACTCTCGTTTCGCCAGCTGCCCCTCCTCGAAGTAGTTCAGCTGCTCGCCCACCTTGACGCCATTTTGCCATTGATGATGCTGTTTTATCTGACCATTTGGAAAATAGGCAAAGTAATCGCCCTCTTCCTTACCGTCTCGATAGGCCTGGGTCACCTCTACCTTGCCCTCACGCCAGAAGGTTTCGGTGCCATGCTTTAGCCCGTCTCGCTTCTGGCTCTCCATGGTGAGCTGGCCCTGCCGGTTATAAAACTTATCGCTGCACTGCCCCGTATGACACAGCACCCGCACCGTCTCCCCGCCCGGGGTATAGACAGTCTCTTGCTGCACAGGCTCGCCCAGATGATAGACCGCCTCACGCTTGAGCTGCCCCTCGGGGTAATACTCCTTCTGCGGCCCGTCTCTTTCGCCCTTGTCGAACTGACAGTCACAACTGAGTGGGCCGTCTTCATAGAAGATCTTAACCGCGCCCTGTCGCTGCCCCTGCGGATTAAATGTCCCCTGCTCGACTAAGGTGCCATCGACGCCATAGAAGCGATACGATCCCACAGGATGAGTCTTGTCATCCCCCAGGCGATCGCTGTTGAGGGCGCCGCTAAACTGCCGAATACCAGAGTGCGTGCCTGAATCATTACCAAGATAATAGGGCTCGAAGGAAAACTTTTGCTCGGCACCGGATCGCGGCTTGGATAGCGGCTTGGGCGGCCCCTTGAGGTAAAACTTGGCCTTATTCTTCTCCTGGGTGGGCTGCCAGTCCTTATCGAGCCAAATCGTCGCGTTGGCAGTGACCATGCAGGCACACCAGACAGAAAGGCAGGGCGGCAAACAGCGCAGAAGCGTGTAAAAAATACTGGAAGAAATACTGAAAAGAACACTGAAAAGAAGACGCAATCTACTCATCTCCTATGGCAGCGGCTTTAGGTGAAATTGATAGGGAATTGTCAGCGGCTCATGGTCGATCGAGAGATAGGCAGCGCTGCTCACGGCGCCATCGACACTTAGCCAACGCCCGTCAACCAGGGCCTTGTCTAAGGTATTTATCTCGTTTCCCTTTGCCGAATTGGCCCCTTTGGATAGCCGCGGCGATAGGTGTCGCCCCTGAGCGTCGGTGATCACCAAGGAGCGATATAGCTGGCTGATTGGCACCTCGGTCTTGTCCAGTGTCGATAGCCAAGGGGTGAGATCCACCAGCCAGGGACGGCGATTATCACCCGCGCCGAACGTCTGCCAATGGGCATGACCAAGACACTCTATGCTGCCTTTGATGCGCTTGTCGTAAAAATAGCGTCTCTTGCCATCGGGCGTCATCAGCACATAGGCACTCTGCCCCAGGCCATTGTCGACAAGGCGCCACTCAACCGGCTTACCCACCTCTTCGAAGCCCTCGCTGATTTGAGGCTGACACACCTCGGCGAGGGCGCTCGGTAACCGGATATAAAGATCGTAGCCCGTAATGGAGGCAATTGATAGCTCGCTTAATCGGCCGGGCTCAGCAACGGCGCCTCGATCGGTTACCCGGTCTAACTCAACAGGGCCTAGAGAGGCTGACTCGAGCGGCGGATTGGCCAGGTTGGCCTCATAGGCAGCCTGGGTAACGAAGCTAATCTGTTTTGCTATCTTGCGATCACTTAACTGCTCGCTATGCAGGATCTTGAGTGATTCGGGCACGCTATCGAGCTGCAAGATATAGACATGAGCGCTCTGCTCGCGGGGAAACAGCTCATCGAGCAGCAGCTGCTCTGTGTTTGAGAGCCATGCAGGCCCCAGCCCCTCCGGCTCGACAATGCCCAGCTTGCCCTGTAGTCCATTGAAATCTGGCGCCAGGGCGTTAGCACCACGATTGGTTATAGCCAGGCGATAGCGGCCGGGTTTACTCAGCGCGGAGAGCGTTAGTGTCGTCTCACCAAATCGATAGGGCTGCTTCAGCAGTTGCGGCCAGGGCAACTGCTGGCTGTAACGTTTCACTGGGGTGAATATCAGCTCGGCGCGGATCTGATAGAGCTCCTCCAACTTGGCTTTACTCTCCCCCCAACCTATGGGGAGCAGATTAACGCCTGAGCTGACCACACCATTGATGGCGCTGGCGCCGCGGGCGCTGTGTTGCCACAGCGGCAAGTCGATCACTCTATCCTTCCAGTCGAGCAACTCGATATTACGGTATGCGACCGAGGTGGCGTAATCCCCCGTCGTCAGGCCATGGATATAACGCAGCTCGATATCATCGCCGCCCCAGCCCGCAGACATGACCCCCTCATCGGGTTCCATCATGGCTACGCTGGCATCTCTATCATCCGGCGCCATGGGCAGGGTCGGAATATCGAACAGCTCGATAACGGCCCCCTCGCCGCCCAGAGCGTCATCCCCAAGATGCTCCTCAGCGAAAACGTCATCCTCATCGAAATAGTCACCCTCATCCTGCCACAAGATGCTGCTGACATAGGGGGTCGATGTCGGTGCCATTAGCCAGCGGCGAGCCTGAAGCTTGTCGCCCTTTTGTTGCTGGTCTACTAGCAAGAGTTTGTCGAGCCAGCCGTTTTCCCGATTGAAGCTCACTTCGCCAAAGCGCCGATATTCGATGCCTTGTCGCTGCGTATCTCGCTCGAGTCTCACTGTGATCCATTGCCCCTCGGTGGCGACTATCTGCCACTCTTCAGGCTCGCCAGCTCCTGTTTGCAAGAAATCGCCAAGCCCCGATGGCAATAAATTGCCAAGTCTAAGCGTGTCGCCCACCGCGAGCGCCTTCTGTAGACGATGTGCTTGAGAAACAAGCGGATAGAACTCGAATAGCGATTTTAGGGGAGCGAGTACCGACTGCGCCTCTTGCCCCTGTTTAGCCACATAGGCAAGCCACTCATCTTGGGCCTTAAAGCGCGCCGTACTCTGACTGTCGCCGTTGTCCATTAGCAAGGTGCCCCGGCGCACTATGTTGGCAAGCGCCGCGCCGCGGCCGCTATCGTCGAAACTGTTGATATTGAGTCGATAGGCGGGGTCTTGATATTGCAACATAGTGGGCAAGACGGAGAAACTGACCGCCTTAGCGCTATTTGGCGCCGAGTCCACTCGATATTGGAGCAGTGCCCGAGCTCGGACACCGACTTGCTGGTTATCACCATGGGCAAATAGCGTGCTCATGGTGACCTGATATTCGCGCTGGCTGGGGGCCATTTCCTGGCCATCCGATTCACGACCATAGCTGGGTGACGCCAGCCCCAAAAGGCTGAAACAGAGCGTCAATGCCGTAAAAACAATCCTGTTCTGGCTAGAGGCCATCCTAACTTCCCTGGCTTTGCATGTTGCTGAAATGTAATGAGATTAAACTATCCCTTCGGCCATTCTACACAAAAGCCCGGTGAAATCCACAGCCTTGGGCACAACCAAAACACATAGTCAAACCGATGGCCTGCTAACTCGCAATCGTCCCCTGAAACCTTTTAAAGATCGGCACTATCTATAGCCCTTTAGCGCTATAGATAGTGCTCCAACAATAACTTGCCGCTCATCGCTATCGACATGGTCACCACCAGCGGGCGGATGATCTTACTACCCTTGGTGAGCACCATGCGAGAGCCTAAGGTCGCACCTATGGCCTGACCCAAGAGCATCACGCCCCCCAGCAGCCAGAGCACCTTACCGCCTAAGGCGAAGAAGATGAGTGAGGCAATATTAGTGGAGAAATTCAGCACCTTGGCGTGGGCAGTTGCCTTTGCCAAGCCATATCCGGCGAGCGACACGAAGGCCAGCGCGAAGAAGCTGCCCGTACCTGGGCCGAAGAAGCCATCGTAGAAACCGACGCCTAAAGCGGCCGTCAGACCGAACAGGGTTGGCGAGAGTACCTGATGCTTGTCCTCTTCGCTGATGGACTTTGAAAACAGGAAATAGCAGCCTATCGCTAGGATCAAGAAAGGCAGCAGCAGCTTGAGCACGCTGGTGTCGATAAGCTGCACCGCAACCGTGCCCAAGGCCGCCCCCACAAAGGCGCAGCAGATGGCGAGCTTCATCTTGCTGAGATCGACCATCCCCTTACGCACAAAATAAAAACTGGCGAAGAAACTGCCGCCACAGGCTTGCAGCTTGTTGGTGGCCAGCGCCGCCGTGGGGGGAAGCCCAGCCCACATGAGTGCGGGAATGGTAATAAGGCCACCGCCGCCGGCGATAGCATCGATAAAACCGGCCAGGGAGGCCACCGCAAACAGCATGGCCATCAGTTCATAACTCAGTTCGACAGACATAAGGACTCATATAAAGCTTGATTAGAATTTGGCGGCTATTAAACGCCCTTTGCATCCATTTGGCAAAGGAGTTATCCTCGCCTTAGCGTGAAATAATCTCACACATAGACGATGAAACCACTGACACTCCCGCCCCTCAATGCGCTGCGCGCCTTCGAGTCAGCGGCAAGACACCTAAGCTTTACCCGCGCAGGAGAGGAACTCTTTGTCACCCATGGCGCCATCAGTAAACAGATAAAAACATTAGAGTCTTACTTGAATGTCAGCCTGTTTACCCGCCAACATAAACAGCTCAGCCTCACCCTGGAGGGAGAACGTTACCTGCGCCACATCAGCAGCGCACTGCAAAGCATCGGTCAGGCCACGGAGGAGCTAAGGTCACAGCCGGGTATCGCTCAGGCATTATCGATCAACGTCTTGCCCAGCCTTACCATCAACTGGTTGATCCCAAGGCTGGAGGAGTTTAAGGCGCGCCACCCTCACCTGTATGTGGATCTCTCCATCGGTGACTTTCAGGTGGACTTCAAACGAGATAAGTATGACGTGGCCATTCGTAGTGCCACGGTGCGGCCAAGCCATTGCCACGTGCTCAAACTGATGGATGAAGATCTCTGCCTGGTGTGCGCCCCCCAGCTCGCCGAACAGATAAAGACGCTCAAAGATATCAACCGGCAGACGCTACTGAAGCACACTACCCGCCCTGAGCTCTGGCCGCTCTGGGCCGAAAAGGTGGGCCTAAGGCTGACCACGGACAAGATGCTGGGGATGGAACATTTCTATATGCTGAGTCAGGCGGCTGTCAGCGGCATGGGACTGGCGCTGCTCCCCCGCTTCTTCATCGAAAAGGAGCTAGCTGAGGGCAGCCTGGTGATCCCCTTAAACACCCAGTTTATCAGCCCCTATAGCTACTATGTACTCACTCCTAATGCGACAAAATCAGAAGGAGCAGAACCTAGTGCCAGTGAGCGACCACTCAAGGCCCAGGCCTTTATCGACTGGCTGCTGGAGATCTTCGCGCCCTATCGCCACGGCGCCAAGAAAACTAATTCCAGCTAACAACTTCCGACTCGCTAACTCTGACTCACTAACTCGGACTAATTCCTTCTAAATCGAGCCCTACTCAAGCAGATCGCTCGCGTCGAAGGCCTCGAGATAGTTAACGCCATGGCCCACATCAAACTCGAAATTGAGCACCTTGAGGCAGGTATCGAAGGTCTTCTCGCCAAACCACTCCCGGTCGAAGGAATGCAACGCCTTGATGATCCCGGCCTGACCGCCATCCCCCTGGAGTTTAACCGGCGTCAGGGTGGCGATAAAGCTTGCCACCAGGCCGTAGAGGTCCTTCTCCGCCTCCCCTTCGGCGGCCCATAGCTGAGGGTCGGCGTAACGGCGAGCATAATGACTGGTGGCGATATCCAGCCCTATGCCGAAGTTCACCAGTACGGCCTTATCGTCGCTACAGATGATGTTTTTCGGACAGATGGCGCCGTGATAGATATCCATCTGATGCAGATACTGCAGCGCCGACAATAACTGAGTAAACCAGGTTGCCGGTTGCCCAAGTTGAATATCCCTTAGCTCATCCAGCGACACGCCGCGCTCCCAGGCACGACTGATAAACAGCTCATCGCTCTGGGGCAGCTGACCAAAATTAAGCACCTTCTCCACATGGGGGTGATAGAGCTTCGACAGGCTGCGATAGAGGCTGCTAAGCATCGACCAGTCTGTCTCTACCTTGGCATAGATGGAGACACCGCAGGGGTAGTTCCCCTGAAGGTGACGGGCTCGCCAAAACTGGCTGTGCTCGGTGGCGGCAATAAATTGCTCCAGCTGATAGTGATGGTCTATGATGGCGCCGCTGGCGATCTCGATACGCTCAGGCAGAGTGTCGCACACGCCGTTGTCGATCAATGCCGCGATATCACAGCGGATCATGTCCAGATCTGTGTTACTGCCACTGGCGGCCTGGCGAAACCATTGGTAGATCCTCGGCTGACGCGTCTGCTCCGCCAGGGGAAGAAAGCTGCCCGCGAAGGCGGCAATATCTTCGCTGGTGTTGAGGTTATCCTTGATATCGATAAACTCGACATCCCCAAGATCCGAGACAAACAGGCAGTTGCTCTGCCAGCCACCCACAGTCACCCCGCGGCGGTGGATCTGCTGCAGGCCTGACACGGCCCGGCGCAGGATCTCCAGCAGTTGATAGGTGGTCAGCTGTTCATGTTCTAGCACATCCAGCGGCACGCCCCGAGGCATACGGATGGGCAGCACCAGCTGCTCACCATCCTGAATAAGGGGCGCACACTGAGGCACGCCGCTGCAGCCGGCCAGGGTTTGCAATCGCTTAAACTCGTCGCGCAGGCGCAGCTCATATTGCAGGGACTCATCGCTGTTCTCAAACTGAGTAGGCACTAACACCTTAAGCAGCCAGGGGGCGGTCCAGCCACCTGGGTTGTACTCCGCCTGCCACACCTCGAGGCCGCTCTGGATGAAGAGACACTTGAGCTTAACGAAGTCCTGGATCTTGTTGTTACGCTGCTCCACCAAGGCCACCTGACCTATGGTCTCCAGCACCATCTGCTTCTGTTTGTCGGTCACCTGAAGCTTACGCGGCGCCGTGAGTCCCCACTCCTTGGTAAGCGCCGCGACGATCTGACTCGGGGTATAGATACTAAGCGAGCCCTGCTGCTTGGCCAGCTCTATCTCCTCCCCCTTTCGCCCGGTGACAAACACCATGCCCTGGCACCAGGGGGCATAGACGCCCACGGGGATCTTATGTTTGACGTTGCCGGCAAGCACACGGGCCACATAGTTGGCCTTGGCTAAACTGTTGTCCACCTGACGCCCGTCGAGCGACCAGGCATGCATTCCGGCATCTAGGCGCCCTATGTAGCCCTTAACATCGACCACATAGACGCCCCACTCGCCGATCACCAGGGCATCGACCTCCATCGCCTGGCCCGATTTGGTGGGGATCTCCACATTGGTCAGCAGGATGTAATTTTCCGGCAACTCGTCGGCCAACATGGCAAATGCCCAGCGTTCGGCGTCATTGACCGGGGTTCCAAAACTGATCTGCTTCGCCATCTGCTCTCCCTAACTCTGGCTAAATGCTCTTGCCGCTAACATTACCGTAAAAAAAAGCCACTATAAATAGTGGCTTATTAAATTAGTGGCTTTTTAAATTAGTCGCGATTAGTGCTGGCAGTCGTCGCCGCACTCATGGTCGTGGTCGGCAAACTCGTCGTCACCTTCCTGATGCTGCATCACACCCCAGCCATCGGTGGCGCCGCCGAACTCCGCGGCAAACTCGTTAAGCTCGAACTCCTGATCGACGATCGCCTGGTAGTCGGGCACCATGTTGATACAGACGATAAGCTCCCACTTGCCAAGCTCGTCGTTGAGGTGTAATTCCATCTCACCTTCGAGCTCAGACTGAGCGAGTTCTTCCACCGCTGATTCGGCGTCACGCTGATCTTCGAAGATCAGGAAAAAATCCACATCCAAGGCCTTGGTTAAGTCGATACCCGCCTCGGCCATGGCCGCTAACATCTTGCCATTATCATCATCTGGAAACTGCATAGTTTGACTCCTTCTGGATCTCTCGGCGACGAATCACTAAGCGACAATTGTCACGCTTTCGCCGTTATAGCTGACCACCTGGCCGGCAATCACCTTCTTACGTTTACGGGTTTCGACCTCACCATCGACGGTCACCAGGCCTTCGCTGATCACCATCTTGGCTTCGCCGCCACCTGAGGTCATGGATTGCACCTTCAATACTTTATAGAGTTCGATATACTCTTCACCCGGCAACAAGGCCAAGGTTTGGGATTCTGTGGTCACACTAACTACCTTTATTTAACTGAGTCGGCGGGAGTATACCACTCTGCCCTACTGCGGGCTATCGGGACGCTCCGAGGCGAGCAACCCATAATAGCGGTCGTCCACCCAGGTCTGGTTGAGCCTAAAGTTCTGCCTCAAGGTGCCCTCAAGGACAAAGCCGCACTTCTCCAGCACCCGCGCCGATGCAAGGTTATTGTCCGTACACAGGGCGATAAACTTATGCACCTTAAACTGCAGACAGGCCCAATCGATCACCGCCTTGAGACTCTCGGTGGCATAGCCTCGTCCCTGGCCGCTGCGGCTGAGCATATAGCCCATCTCGACCTGTCCCAGGCTGGCATCGACACAGTAGAAACCGGTGAAGCCGATAAACTCGCCGCCATCTATGGTTTCGATCACCAGGGTCAACCAGGCGCCGGACTCGTAATGCCAAGGAGTGAGCCTTTGATCAAACCTCTCCCGTATGACACCTTCGCTTTGGGGCGCTCTCACATAGCGATTTTGCTGCTCATCCTGATGGACCGACAGAAAATGCGGCCAGTCCTCAGGCGTGAGCGAGCGGATCTTCAAGCTATCAGTATATAACTCGAGACTCAAAAGATTAACCGCGGCTGGTCACTTCGAGCAGGTGGTAACCAAACTGCGTCTTAACCGGACCCTGCACCTCGTTTAGTGGTGCACTGAATACCACTTCGTCAAACTCGCGAACCATCATGCCTGGGCCGAATGAACCCAGATCGCCACCCTGTGCGCCAGACGGACAAGAGGAGTGAGCCTTAGCCATCTCACCAAAATCTGCGCCGTCCAGGATCTGCTGTTTGATCTGGGCGCACTCTTCTTCGCTGCTAACCAATAGATGACGTGCTGTTGCTTGTACCATGTGGCACTCCTTTGATTTTCCTAAAAATGAATAAAATAAAACCCAGCAAGTATAAAACATTTGCTGGGTTTAAAAAGGCGTATCGCTCAGATTATGCCTTACCACCCTCTGCTTTTATCCAGCGGTGGATTTTTTGCTCCATGACCGCCATAGGCAGAGAGCCTGAGGTTAAGATCTGATCGTGGAAGCCTTTCAGATCGAACTTGTCGCCCAGGGCCTGCTCGGCTTCTGCGCGAAGCGCCAAGATCTTCAACTGACCCACCTTGTAAGAGAGGGCCTGGCCAGGAATCGCCATATAACGCTCTACCTCGGCGATGATATCGGTCTCGGCCATCGGCGAATTGTCCTTCATATATTGAATCGCCTGTTCGCGGCTCCAGCCTTTGGCGTGTAGACCTGTGTCCACCACTAGGCGCATGGCGCGCAGCATCTCGTCAGATAGTTTACCGAAATACTGGTATGGGTCTTCAAACAAGCCCATCTCGATACCCAGGTACTCGGCGTACAGTGCCCAGCCCTCTTCGAAGGCGGTATAGCCACTAAAGCGCTGGAACTCGGGTACACCAGTCAGCTCCTGCTTGATGGCTATCTGGAAGTGGTGCCCAGGCGCTGCCTCATGCAGAGATAGCGTCGTCATGCCCCACTTAGGCTGAGCTTTCAGGTTGTAGGTGTTGATGTAGAACACGCCTGGGCGAGAACCATCCACCGCTGGAGACTCATAAGATGCCCCGGCAGCAGACTGCTCACGAAAGCTCTCAACCGGCTTAACCACATAATCGGCCTTAGGCATGACATTGAAGTAGTTAGGCAATACTGCGTTGATCTTGTCCTTTAACACCATGTAGCCATCAATTAACCCCTGGCGCTCGCTAAAGAAGTACTGAGGCTCTGAAGAGAGTGATGCAAAGAAAGCCTTAAGGTCGCCCTTAAAGCCCACCTGCTCTCTCACCTTATCCATCTCGCTCAGAATACGCGCCACTTCATCTAGGCCAATCTGATGGATCTCGTCGACCGGCATAGTGGTCGTGGTATGGGCATTAGCGAGATGTTGATACCAAAGTTTACCGTTAGGCAGCCCCCACCAACCATCGCTCGCTCTGGCAACCGGCAAATAGGTTTCCTGGAAATATTGCTTCAAATCGGCCAGCGCAGGGATCAGCTCTTTGCTGATTAACGCGTCATATTGCTCGGTCAGCTTTTGCTTCTCAGCGTCACTAAAGCTCTCTGGCAGGTTGTTGATTGGCGCATAGAAGAGGCTATCTTTGGCCTGCTCAACTAACTGTGCATCCAGCTGAGGAATAATACGCTCAACCAGGACGCGTGGAAGTACTGCCTTGCTGGCAATCCCTTCGTCCATGCGTTCCTGAGCTAACTTGGTCCAGTTGATGAAGCCTGACAGACGCGACAGCCAGTTCTCATAGTCTTTAACCGTCTTGAATGGCTGTGCACTCTCGCCACTGCCCAGCTGCACCATAGTAATCACAGTGCTGTAGAACTGGTTCATCGGCATAAAATAGGATGGGAAGGTCTCTGACACTAGGGCCATGTTTCTGTCATAGCTAAACATGTCGTAGCTAAGTTGCAGCGATTCGGGTAAGGCACTGCGATCGATTGCCTTTACCGCCTTCAGGTAGCGACTGTTAAGCTCGTGACGCGCCTTGAGGTATTCCTCGGTGAGGTCGCCACCGAACTGGTCGTTGTAATCGTTCACGCCGACAAAGGTGGCGTACATGGGCTCTAATTTGAGCATGTCATTGAAATAACGATCGACTAAGGCAAGGTATTCTTGCTCGGCGCTTTGCACTTGAGGCGCCACAGTTTGCTCTGGCGCCGGCGCATTGCTGTTAGCCTGGCTTGCACTGGTTTCCTTTTCCGAGCAGCCCACCATGGCCACCATAGCTGATATCGTCAAAGCGAGAAGCGTTTTGTTCATTCGAGTTATATCCTTCATATTCTGTGCAAGTGAGTGTTGTTTTCTATAATTACCTTAGGTGTATCTGAGGAGCGAGCTAATGATTTACTCATTTAGTAATTCTGGATTCAGAGATCCCGAAACTGGCGTCTACAACCAAACCTATTTTATGGAGGTGTTTAATCGTGAGTGGCACCGCCACATGCGTGAACGCCAGACGCTGGCCTTATTGTATCTTTGCCCACACATTCATGAAACAGTAAAGCAACCTCATTTACTGGAATTATTCATGAAACAAGTTCAAGAAGCGATATTGAGAACAACAGATATGGTGGCCAGGCTGAACCAGGATAACTTTGCCTTGGGGCTGTTTAACATAGATAGAGAAGGAACCGAAATCGTTATCGCCCGCATAGAACAGAAAATAAAGGATTTTAACCAGGATTATCAACGCAAACACAATAATCGTATCGACTATGAACTGGCCGGTTGTCTCTGCCAACCCGAGAGTGACCTCAACATCGAAAATCTGTTTGAAGATGTACGGTCGTTAACACATACCCTAGAGGGACAGAGGGAGCAGCATACGGCGATGCACTGCCTTAACTAACAGATTTATTTGTCTACAGGCATAAAAAAAGCCCCTTGCGGGGCTTTTTATTTTCAGGCTTAAAGGGCGACGTTATAAATACGCGCCTTTTCCTTGATGTAGGCGAGATAACTGGTCGCTGTGCGCTTAGTCTTCTCATCCTTAGCAGCCTTCAAACAAGCGTTATATGCCGCTTTATACTGCTTGGTACCTAGATAAGCCAAGGTTAGCTCGAACTCGACCTCCCCCGCGCTCACGCCACCGGCAGCCAATGCTTTCTTCAGCACAGGGATCGCCGCTTTGTGTTGCTCACGCAGAGTCAGCAGGCGGGCTTGTTTAAGGTATAGCTTACCGTCGTTATTAACGGCAGCAGCCTTACCATAATATTCCGCCGCTTCCTTTAGCTCTTTCGCATTATGATAGAAGCCACCCAGGATAGACAAAGTTTTTTCATCTTCCTTAATCAGGCCACTCTTCATATGCTTTTCATAGATTTTTGCCGCACGGTATGGTGAACCATTCTGCGCCAGCAGTTGAGACAGACGCGTAATGTTACCCGCAGTCTCTAAAAATCCATTCTTATAAGCTAAGTCGTAAGTTGCTAATGACTTATCATAGCTCTCAGTCATCAAATAAAACTGCGCTAGCTGTACCCATAGACGGCCATCTTGTTGGAAGAGTGGCACCATAGTCTCTAGGACTTTAATCGCATTTTTATAATCTTTCTTGTTGAAGTAAGCAGTCAGCTTCATCTGGTATAAGCCCTTATCAGGCTTAGTGCTGATGGCCAGACCCTTATCGACAACGCTGAGTACCTTATCCCACTGCTTAAGCTCAGAATAAGCAATACCTATACGACGATACACTTGTGGATCTTCTTTACAGGTAAACTTCATCCACTCGTAGTAGTAAGGGATAGACTCTTTAAACTTCTTTTCCTGAATTAACAAGTCGGCATACAGACGCAGGGTTGCACCATGGTCTGTACCACCAAGAATGTCAGCGTCAACGGCTTGCTTCAGATACTTGATCGCCGTACCCATCTGATTTTTTTCGGCATAAAAGTTACCCAACATACGGGCAATATAGGCCTTATCAAAGTCGTCACGGGGACTCGCTTCAAGCAAAACGGCGATCGCTTCGTCGATATTGCCTTCCTGATAAGCTTCGAAAGACTTTTGGACTTTCTTTGCCGAGCTTTGGCCTACGGCCTTAGACTGGCGCTTTTCAATCGGACACTTCTCGGCGGCGTTGGCCGCTGGTGCGACGACTAGGCTTCCACCGATGGCAAGCAATAGTGCTGCTGCAAGCGTATTAACTTTTTGCATCTCTATTTGCCTCCATCAAGTTTAAAGTCTAGTTGTACCGTCATGCCTGGTTGCTTAAGGGCTTTACCGTCAACAATCTTTGGCTTGTACTTCCACTTTTTCAGTGCACGCTTAGCTTCTTTGTCGAAGATACGCTTAGGTTCAGCCTTAATCACCTGCACATCTTCAACTCCACCAAGTTCGTTGATGGTAAAGCTAAGTTGTACCCAGCCTTCCTTACCGTCACGTGCTGCCGCAATTGGATACTGAGGCTCGATACGTACGATAGGTGTTGCATCACCGTCACGAGTCATCATGTTACCCAGCTTGAAGCCAGTATTTGCAGTGCCAGCTACTACACCAGTCATGTTGAAAGACATGTTGGTGTCGATGTCTGATGAGCTATCAGGCGGTGGCGTATCTGGTAAAGGTGGCTGCTCAGGCGGTGTAGGCGGCTTAGGTTTAACCCTAGGCTTGTCCTGCACTTTCGTATCCTGTTTATCCATACTGATCTCAATAACCGGAGAATCAGTCGCAGTGTCGGCGCGTTTCGCGCCGCCACTGACCAAGAAGGCCATGAAAACAAACAGGGCGAAAGTAACAGCACCACCAACTAATAATGATACTATTCCTCTCAGCATATTAGTCTTTCCCCGCTGATACCGAAATCTTGTTGATCCCAGCTTTCTTTACATTGTCCATAACCTTGATAACAATGCCGTGTTCAGCTTCTTTATCAGCTTCGATCAATACAGCCGCTTCTGGTGATTCAGCCAACATACGTTCAACGTTTGCTGTTACACGCTCGATGTCAACCTGACGGTTTTCCATCTTAATAACGCCTGTCTTGCTCACACCAATAAAGATGTTTGCCGACTTCTGAGTTGTCGCTTGAGAAGCCTCTGGCTTGTTGTAGTCAAGGCCAGATGGCTTAATGAACGACGTTGTTACGATAAAGAAGATCAACATGATAAACACGATGTCGAGCATCGGTGTCATATCAATTTGCGCTTCTTCTTCTATACTTGAATGCTTTTT
Source organism: Shewanella sp. Isolate8 (assembly GCF_022398495.1). NCBI lineage: Bacteria > Pseudomonadati > Pseudomonadota > Gammaproteobacteria > Alteromonadales > Shewanellaceae > Shewanella > Shewanella sp. Isolate8. The sequence goes on from NZ_JAKEVI010000002.1 coordinate 173,016, forward strand.
ACGTGCCATGTTCAATCTCTCTCTAGTGGTGTGGCAGGCTATCTTTTAGCTTTTCCATACTGATTTTCATTTTGGCGTCCAGACGAGTACTAAAGAATACTCCCGATAACGCTGCGACCATTCCCGCCATTGTCGGCATGGTTGCCATTGAAATACCAGCTGCCATCATACGAGCATTACTCGTCCCATGAACTGCCATCACATCGAATACCTGTATCATACCGGTTACGGTACCTAGCAGACCGATCATTGGACAGATGGCTACTAAGGTTTTGATAATCAGCATACGAGCATTCATATCTTGTTTCGCTTGGGATACCCAAGCTTCACGGATACGGTGTGCATGCCAAGAGGTGGAATCCTCTCGATTGTCCCATGCGGTGATAATGTTTTTGTGCTCTTTTGGCGCAATCAGATTGAGATACCAATAGCGCTCAAGCATTAACACCCACATAAGGAACAGCACTGCCGCAACCAACCAGAGGACGTCTCCTCCGGAGGCCATGAAGCCCCTGACGGAATCCCAGATGTCCATCAGGTATAGCATCATTAGGCGTTCCTCTTCTCAGCGTGCTCGGCAACAATACCCGCACTTTGCTCTTCAAGTACTTGAACAACTGACTTGCTACGTGCAATCACGATAGCGTGCATTAGCATTAGTGGTAGTGCAGCAACCAGACCCTGTACAGTAGTCATCAGTGCCATAGAGATACCGCCTGCCATTAGCTTAGGATCACCAGTACCGAATAGCTGGATGCTTTGGAAGGTTGCAATCATACCGGTAACAGTACCCAGTAGACCCATCATAGGAGCGATAGCCGCTAGAACCTTGATGATAGAGATACGAGTCTCAAGAGCAGGAGTTTCTTTCAGAATCGCTTCGTCAAGTTTCAGCTCAAGGGTTTCAACGTCAACATCTTTGTTGTCGTGGTATGCCTTCAGTACACGGCCCAGAGGGTTGTTACCTGGGTTGTCGATGTTCTTACGCTGTGCGTTAACTTTCGCGCCAACAACATACAGAGTGACCAGACGCTCGATAGAGATCAGGGCACCTAGTACAAGCAGACCGATGATGATGTAACCGATGGTTCCACCCGCTTCGATACGCTCTTCGATAGTCGCCTTCTGAGTGAACACGTTTAGCAGTACACCACGTGCAGGGTCAACAAACAGCTTGTGAACACCAGATGTTTGGCCTTCGAAAGCCTTAACACTAGCGACTTGCTCACCACCAGGCTGCTGTGAAAGCTGCTGAACCAGACCTAGGTCGGCGTTATATACAACATACTGGCCATCGGCTAGCAAGTTGTAGGCACCAACACGAGTGATCTTAGTGTTGTGAACGTTACCATCGATACCAGTTACGGCACCGTCAAAAGTAACCACTTTGCCAGACTCGGCCATTTCGAATAGCTGCTCTTCCCAGAACTTTTCTAGCTCTTCGATTTTTGGCAGCTCTTTACGTGCACCTAGCTCGGCGATGAAAGCATCACGACCAGGGAACTGAGCGCTAACGTTTGATGAAACAAGCTTACCAGCGAAATCACCGGCTTCACCTTTAACAACACCGAACATTTCACCCAAGTCACCTTGAGCAATCTTACGGTCTTCTTCTAACTGAGCGATTTTACGCTCGTTATCGGCAAATGCTTGAGAAAGATCTTTACCGCGCTGTTCTTCAGCAGCCAATGCCGCCTTTTCACGCTTTAACAGTGCCGCTTTATCACCACGCTCGGCTTGGAACTCGGCTTCACGCTTCTTGTTTACTTTAGCAGCGTTAGCACGATCGGTTTGAACTTGCTTAAGTAGCTGGTCGATGTTCTTAGGCGCATCAGCAGCGCTCACCATGCCAGCAGTTAAAGACAGACTTGCAGCAACGATTGCTGTAGAGATTAACTTTTTCATTATTGTGCAGCCTCCGCAGCTGGGATTGGTAACGCGAACATATCTGGAGCACCCTGGCCACGGGCCTGGCGAATTGCTTTAGTAATGTTACGTAGGTAGCTATCTTCTAGCTTATCCCATGCTTTAGTCTCAGGATTGAACATCCACGCAGACTTTTGATCTAGGCTTTGTGCATAGTAGGCAACGCGACCGAAGTTGATGAAATCAACCAGGATCTCTTTACCGTCAAGCTGCAGCTTACCGGTTTCAACGTTCATCTTATAGCCGTATTCACGCTCGATGTTATAAGCATCAAGGATCAGACGGTATTTTTCAGCCAGCGTTACGTTGGCAGTGTTTAAGGTTTCACGAAGACGCTTGATACGCGATTCACGAGCTTCCTTGTTGAATGGCAGATCCAGAGCAACAAATTGCTCTAGTGCATCAACCATCTTGAACATTAGCGGTACAACGCCTTGACGTAGCTTATCAACACCATTGATGTCTTCTTGGATAAGCTTCATTGTTGCTTCTTGGTCTGCTACCAGGCCAGCTACATAATCGTTGTATGACTTAGTTGACTCACGAGTATCTGCAACTTGGCCATATTCAAACGCCATGTCTTGCGCTTGATCGTAATACTTATCAACTTTCTTCTGAGATGCAGCTGCATCCGCATGAATTTTCGCATCCGCCTTCTGAACATCAGAAAGTGGATCGGCAACCACTAAGTTACTGCCTGCTAAGGCCAGCGCGCCAATGAGCGCCGTAGCGATTTTAGTTCTATTGCTTACCTTGGACATAGTTCCCAACCAATTTGAAGTGAAAAATAAAAGGTTTAACTTAACGGTAACACGGGTTTTCTGCTTATAGTTGCATGAATTCCGTAACCTTAAGTATGCATTTCTCTTGTGATTGTTAGTTATTATCTTCCCTTTTCTACACCGATCAAGGTGTAGACCCGCAGGCATCATTTCACAAAATGTTGACCTGTGTCAACATTTGGAAACGGCTAAAACTGCTAGAAAAAGCTCTTAGGGCGTGAAAATAACACAAGAGTCGTTTTTTCAAACAAGTCAACATTTACAAATTTAATTCACATATACTGTCCCAACCAATAAAAAACACTTAAAACACTGATTTTTATAAACTTAAGTGAATAACAAAAGCAAAATATTTTGTTAACAACTTATTAACCATGCAACCTTTCCAGAAACGTTTGCATCAAATTATGTTGTGCTGGTATTACCACGCGGTCTATTTACAACATCTTTTATACAAATCATGACTTAACGCCTTCTGGTGCTAGTTCGTTTTATTTATGACTATCTTCCAACCCAGTACCTGACCATCGTGATCTTCAATCTGATTGATGCTGACCAAGTTCGCTCCCAGTTCAATTAGATTAGCTAACATGGCAGAAAGCGCCAGTTCATCTAGTGAAGCTTCGACAAGCTCGCCGAGGCGATCTTTTAAAGTATCAATTTGCTGTCGCGCAAAAGCGAGATACTCCTGCTTCTTTGCTAGCGGCCAAAACAGCCCCTGCTGAAAAAGGGTTGCCACATAAGTGAGTAATTCACTATCTTTTAACGCTCCCTCATCTGACTGAGCAAGAGTGGAGATTTCCTGATTCAATTGGTGACGTAATCGCTCGCACTCTTGGTTTTGCTTAATACGCTGGACATCTTCGGCATTAGTAAGTGTTCCCATCTGCAATATAAGCGTATCTATGGTCTGAAATACCCTTGCAATTGCCTGTTGACAGATCAGAGTCAGTATTCGCCGATTACGATTGATGATCATTGAGCGGCTATGATGTGTCACCAAACTCAGCCTGCCACCAGGACGGAGCACGCGAAGCGCCTCAGGGATAGAAAGTGCTAAATCTGAATACTCGAGACCATACTGAGAGATGACCAGATCAAAACTATTCTCTTCAAAAGGCAAATCCGAACAATCGATATGCGAGACCAACGACACATCGACCTGTTTATTTAGCGCTAATTCATCAAGATTGGTGCTAATTTTTGCAAGGTCTACACCTATTACTTCACCCTTCCGGCTCGAGTCCTTAAAAAATTGATTAAGTAACAGCGGCAGTGCCCCATTACCCGTTGCGAGATCCAGCACCTTAAAATTATCGGGTAAATCGTTAAAGTCATGATGCCAATTTGTCTCTAACACCCCCGAGTAATTGCCAGAAAAACTGTCACCAAAAGATGTAAGGTGTCCTTGCTGCCAGTATTCGTCCCAATGTTGGCTCATAATGCTCGCCCTTCAGTCTTGTAGTTATTGGCTTATTAATACCATAAAAAAAGGCCCTAAATAGGGCCTTTTTATCAGATATTTATACTAAAACTATTAGCTTACTCTTAGAACTTCAGAGTGTAGCTTGCGCGGTATTCGCGGCCATAGTTGTTGTATAGGTCAGCGTTTTCGAACTTACCGTCTGAAGATAGAACTGGATCTTCATCAGTTAGGTTGTTAACACCTAGCATGATTGAACCGAATGAACCTGCGTCATAAGTATAGTTGATGTTATGGATTAACCATGAATCAAGCTTACCTGTGTCTTTAGTTTCATAAGTTGAATCAGTGTAGTTCATGTTCCATGAAACGCGGTGATCGCCCATGGTATAAGTTGTAGTGAATACAGACTTGTACTCAGGCTGACCATTCCAACCCTTAGTATCTACAGCGCCAGCACCACCTTCAACTTCTTCGGTATATTCCAGAACGAAGCTGTTAGTCCATGACAGACCGAAGTCACCGATATCAGTTTCTAGGTTACCGTTAAATGCAACGTCAAGACCTCTGATTTGAAGTTTGTCGCCGTTACCGTAACCAGTACCGATCTCTTCTGCAGCACCAGTTGCATCACGCTTAACATAGAAAGTGTCTGTAGGAGTCAATGAACCGCTTGCGATACCTTCCATCACGTTTGTGATTGAACGCTGGCTGATAACATCATCGATCTTCAGATCGAAGTAATCAACTTTGATACCGAAGTTATCAACTACATCCCACGCAACACCCAAGTTGATGTACTCAGAAGTCTCAGGACCTAGATCCTTGTTAGCGCTGATCCAAGTATCATACTGCTTTTCAGGACACTTATCTTGTGGGATACCAGTAGCAGCACAGTATGGGTAGTCGGTACCGTCTTCAGCACTGAATGTAGTCGCAGCATATAGCTGATCAAGTGCTGGTGCACGGAAGGCTTCAGAGTAAGAAGCACGAACAACAACATTGTCCAGAGCCTGCCAACGAATAGAGGCCTTAGGTGCAACGTTATCACCGAAATCACTGTAATCATCGTAACGAGCAGCGATGTTCAGCTCAATGGTGTCAGTCAGAGGAAGAGCTGCTTCATAGAAAGCCGCCCAAACTTGACGGTCACCGCCAGCAGAGTTACCAGCACTACCACCGATCAGACCCGCTTCAGACTGTGCGTCATAAACAGAGTCATAATCTTGATCGAAGTATTCCATACCGAAGTAGTGAGCAACTTCACCACCTGGCAGCTCAAATGCGTCGAAACCGATACCAGCGTTGTACTGGTGGAAGGTCGCACGGTCTTGCGTCAGAGTCGTTGCTTTCAGGTTGTTTACACCAGCTTCTGAACCTAGATCGATGCCGTTAGCTTCGTTGTAAGCAAGACCTGAGTAACTTAGGTAGTATTCACCGATAGACTTGTTATCAGCCTTGTTGTAGTGGTAGTAGAATTCCCAAGTCGCATCGTTCCATGCGCTGATAGAACCACGAAGACCAGTCAGGTAATCTTGGTTGTAGTCATCTACGTTACCGTCACGAGTACCGATACCAACCCAACGGAAGTAACCTTTCGCTTCAACATCGAATGGGTTATGTGGATTGTCTGGTGACATGTTATTCCAAGCAGCGGCTGGAGGCGCATAACGACCGAAAGAGTTGTTCTGCGTGAACATCACACGACCAAACCACTCAACATCTTCAGCAACTTCATAGTTAGCATCGACATAAACAGTGTTACGGTCTACAGAGGCTTTGTTGAATGAAACGTTACCGTATGCATACATACATAACTCAGAACCCGCACCGAATACATCGTCACCACGTACTTTCTTAAATACGTTGTCACCGTATTGTGCAGCTAAGTCATCACACAGCGGTGAAGGCTGATAAATACCTGTGTCAGGGTGTTTTACGCTGGCACCGTAATAACTCCAGCCATCTGTTTCAGAATATGCTTGGATTACGCCATCACCGTTAAGATCACGCATCCAAGGAGCTGTGAATTCACGATCTGCATCAGAGATGCCCTTACGGTCTTGATGGTCGAATGCAAAGGTAATGTTACCCTTATCCATTTCATAACCAGCAACCACAGAGAATTCTTTACTTGTCAGGCCGCCGTCACGGTCACGAGAACCGCCACCAACGTTGAATTCGATACCTTGGAAGTTCTTCTTCATGATGATGTTAACAACACCAGCAATCGCATCAGAACCGTAAGTAGAAGAAGCACCGTCGGTTAGAATTTCGATACGCTCAACCGCCGCCATAGGAATAGCGTTAAGGTTAGCAGAAGCACCACCTAGAGTAGGTGAACCTGGGAAACGCTTGCCATCGATCAGAACTAGGGTACGGCTTGAACCAGCACCACGTAGGTTGATTGTTGCTTGAGACTGAGCAGAACTACCAGAACGCTCAGAGAATGAACCAAAAGAGTTTAAGTTACTGTTACGTAGCGCATCAGCTACTGTAAAGTTACCTTCAACTTTCATGTCATCTGCAGTGATCGTTGTTACAGGTGATGCACCTTCAAGATCACTACGCTTAATGCGTGAACCAGTAACTTCAATACGTTCAACTTTATCTGCAGCTTGCTCATCTGCCGCGAATACTGCTGGCGCAGTAAATGCCGTCATAGCTGCACCGCTAACTAGTGCGAAACGCACTGAATTAGCTAATAAGCTGTTCTTATACATGTTGTTTCTCCCTGGACTTTATTTTTTATTTTTTTGTGAAAGTAAACACAAATCAACACCAATCGTTACACTTGTGCACATTCGCCAACAAATAGAACCACATGTGAAACATTTAATCAACAATAGCATCACTATTTTCACAGATTTAATTGGTGACCGCTCAATTTGTAGACGACAGTCACAATAAGTCAGGTTTTTGTTAGCAGGAACAATTCGACAGTTTATGTACAAGAATCCCACGAATTAACTAGGCAGACAAATAAAACAAAAGATTAATCAACATAAAAACAATAACATAGTGGTTTAAGAATATTTAATCATCCAACAGCTCATACTAAATTAAGAGAGTGTTTAATTAGACACAATCAAACTAAACAACGACAAGATGTTAAATGTCTGTAGCTGTAACAAAGAGGCTTAATTGTAAATTCGCGCTGCTCATTGGGCAGAACTCATATTTTCACGTAAAGAATTGATTACAAATCAAGCAGACAGTGAAGATTAAATCGCAGTCTCCTTTAGGTAACGTCATTAGGCCATGACGCACTATCGTTAAGAGCGGACAATGAGGTGAAATGCTAACGCTAAAATAGACACATCTTAGCCATAGTGTGCAAAGAGACTTAAGTTAAATGGTGAAACAAACTCAAACTGGATAATCCCCCGATCCTTAACGGGAAAGACTTTTTGACTGAACATAAAAAAGCGCCCTATAGGCGCTTTTTTATTGGCTTATTCAAGCTTTCATTCATGATTACAGTATGAAGTATTACAGCGTGTAACGAATACCGATCGCTACACCGTCTTCTTCGAATTTAGCCTGGGCCTCTGCATCGGCACCGTCAAACTCACTGAAGTCTTTACGGCCTTCAACATAGAGTACTGTGTTGGCATCCCATACATAATGCAGACCGACCACAACGAACTGACGCTTGAACGTAGAATTAGGATCGACATTGTTTGGCTGGATCACATAGTCCTTACCCGCATCTAAGACGTTGTAAGAAACAAAGGGACGGAATCCATTATCAAACTTGTATGAGAACAGGGTTTCGACACCGTAAGAGTCTTTGATCAGACGACCCAGGTTATCGGTATCATGGTTCTCATTCTTGTTGAAGTTAGCCGCGCCATAGAAACCTTCACCATCCCAGTTCCCCCAGGTCGCACCGACACCATAAATCACATCTATGGCGGTGATCTGCTCAGAGGTCTTTCTGAAGGTGACATCAAACTCACCACGGTTGATACCGGCAGTGACAGAAAGTTTGTCGTTTACCTGGTAGGTAGCAGAAGCACCATAGGTGTAATCGTACTCAACTTCCTCTGAATCTAGCACGGGATCTTGGCTGTCCCAGCGCTCTTTACAGTCTGTAGGCAGGTTAGGATCTGCTTCGCAGGTATAGAAGGTATCGTGCTTGAGCTGCGCCTGAACGGCAAAGCTTAGATCGCCTATGCTATTACGGTACTGTACGATCTTGTCACCACGACCCACACCGTTTACCGCGCCATCGGCCTTATTGTAGGTATATACACCCGCAGCGTTACCATCCCATACGAAGCCGTAATTGGTGTTATAGACGACGTCATACCAAGCGCCCCACTGCTTACCTATGGTCAGGCTACCATAGAGATCATGAGCAATACCGACATAACCTAAACGGTTGTTAAGAAAGTCACCGCTCTTAGATTCGAAGTTACTCTCGCTGCTGTATACGATTTCGCTGTTACCGAATGGGTTAACTCCCCACTCAAGCTTAGTGAAGGCCTTCCAGCCGTCGCTCATCTCACGAGTAAAACCAAAATTGATCCGTGATGCACCGTTAACCACTTCAGTTGAACCTTGAGTGTTAATAACACGGGCATCAATAAAACCACCAATTTCTACCGCATTTTTATCGTCTTTATAGATCTCGATAGCGGATACAGCGGGGACAAAAATGACAGCCGCTAACGCTGTTGCTATTACACTCTTCTTCATCTGTTTGTCTAACCTTTTGTTATGTTCAGTCTGCTTTATCTTTTTGTGCTACATTCCGTTGTTTTATTTCGTTCCAATTTCAGCTAAAGACTAGCAAAAGATTAGCATTCCCTCAAAGACGAATATCACAATAACGGCGCTATTTTTCACCAATTTAACTTGAGAACTCCCGAAATATCAGACTTTACACTAAGCGTTAACAATTCATCACTATCTCAACAACCAGAAAACAACTAAATTAACGACATTTGCTTGGCCACAAGATTATTGAAACTAGTGTTTAAAATTGAAAGTATGGGATCAGAAATAGGCGCTATCTGTTTATCCAGATAATACTGATAATCGATCTTTCCAAGACGATGCTGTACAGGTTCTGCGCCATTTTGAGTCATCAGATAGCTAATCTTCTCGCCCCGTTTACCGTGGCTATCATCTCCACTTCGCTGACACCAGAGGGTCGCCGCCTTAACGTGAGGCGATGACTTTGCAGTATAGTCTTCTATGTTGCGCCTAAGGCGTTTGGAGAAGATTAATTTATCGTCCAGCTCGCCCTGCTGCAGCGCCTCGACGATCTGCTTTAAATAACCAAGCACATCCTGCTTGGCAAAGAGCCGATAATAAAGCTCGGCCTGCACCTCGCGCGCCAAGGGGCTCCAGTCACTCCTTACCTGCTCCATTCCCTTAAAAACCAACTTGAGACTGCGGTCATCCTGCTGGTACGCACCCACATAACGCTTCTTGGATCCCTCGGTTGACCCCCTCAATGTCGGCATGAAAAACTGCTCGAAGTGACGTTCATATTCAAGCTCTAGGTAACAGTCTAGCTTAAAGTCCTGCTTGAGCTTGCGTCGCCATTTTTCGTTGATCCTTGCGACAAGTTCCCGCGCAAAGGCATCGATATCACCGACGCGCTCTGGCGAGGAGACATGCACAAAGGTCGAATCGGTATCACCATAGATGACGGTCAATCCCTCTGCTTCAATCCATTGCTTGGTCTGTTTCATGATCTCATGGCCCCTAAGGGTTATCGAGCTTGCCAGGCGCGCATCGTGAAACACACAGCCGCGAGAACCCAGCACCCCATACAGGGAATTCATGATGATCTTTATCGCCTGGGAAAGGGGCGCATTGGCATCACGCTTCGCCTGCTCTCGCTTAGCCGACAAACTGGCGATAAGTTCGGGCAGGATGGGAGAGCCACGACTAAACTGGGCGCCCAAAAAGCCGGGCACGGTATCATTGCCTTCACTTGCTCCCTTTGCCCCAGCATTGGCCCCTTCTTTTAGTCCTTCCACCAATCCCTTAGGATCGATGAGAAAGGTTCTGATAATCGAGGGATAAAGGCTCTTAAAATCGAGCACCAATATGTGCTCATAGAGACCGGGTTTAGAGTCCATCACATAGCCGCCCGGACTTTCTATGCCATCACTTATCGGCACACTTGGCGCCACATAACCGGCGCGGTGCAGATGCGGCAGATAGAGATTATTAAACGCCGCCACCGAGGCGCCTACACGACCTAGCTCTAAACCTGTCAGGCGAGAACGTTCCATCACGAAGGCCAGCAGATCCGTTTTTTCGAAGATCTCCCACACCAGGCGACAATCGGTAATATTGTAGTGGGCCAGCGCCGCCTTATCTTGACGAAACAGCGTCACTATCTCTTCCGCCCTTTGGCTGACATCATGAATCGCCTTGCCTTCACCAAGCAGTTCCCTGGCGACAGACTCCAGGCTAAAACTCTCAAACTGATAAAAGGCCGCCTTTAACCAATCTATGCCATCGAGCACCACACGCCCGGGCAGAATTAAGGTCTCCGGCCGATATTTGTTATCTACACGCCAGGAAAGCTGAGTGCCTAGCCTGCCAAGCGTTAACGGAATATTGAGCGCCTTGGCCCTGCGATACAAAAGTGCTAAGTCAAAGGTGACCACGGCCCAACCTATGATGATGTCGGGATCATGCAGCCTGAACCAGGCCAACAAGGCCTTAATAAGCGCCGCCTCATCTGCCACAAGCTGAAGATAGTCTGGCGGCGACTCACACGCATCCCCCACCATGATCACCTTTTTGTAGGGCTCGCCGCTGGCCGATTGGCCGTACAGCCCGACACTAAAAAGCTCACCATCCATGGCACATTCGAAGTCCAACGAGACCACAGCAAGCTCAACATCTAATTCACTACGCCTGGCCCGCTCGGCAATAAAAGTCGGCATATCCTCTGCTTGATTCTGCCAGCGGCCGATAAACTCCACATCAAGGGCTATGTAACGCTCGATAAGATAACGCTGCTCGGCTCTCAGTTCAGACTCGTAAAGGGAGATCCCCTTGTCGGTAGCCACGCGGCTTAGGTGCCTAAAACTTTGATTATTGGCGAAATAGAGGGCGCTGACCGGCTCATCGTCGAAGGTGGTTAAATTAAGCGCTTCGCTGCGTATCCCACTCTCATGGTTGCCGCCGAGCAGGCTCAACTCATCCTGAGTACGACAAAAACAGATGCGCTCGCCATTGGGCACAATGACCCGAGCCGGCCCGTCGGCCGTACAGAGGTAATAATGTAATTCGCTGCCTAGGTGGTGACGGGTTAAGATCCGTCCCTTTACACTCAAAACAGGGGTATTCAAATCATGCAAGCCTGGCTATTTTCCATTTTATTTCAATATATTAGGATTACTGACGACAAATAAGTCGTGAATTCATCACATCAACTCTTCTTAGGCTATGTAATCACTGTTATTATGTACAGCATTATTTGCCAGACATAAGCCTTCATGTTATCTGCCGACGTTAAAACCCAGATCCGCACGATTTATAAAGATATTGCCGCCGCCCTGCCTAACTTCAGATCGCGTCGGGAACAAAATTATATCGTCGCAGAGATCTCCAAGACACTTGCGGGTGAATATGACAAGCACAGGCGTATCATAGTGGTCGAGGCTGGCACTGGCATAGGTAAGTCGCTGGCTTATATCTTGGGTGCAATCCCACTGGCATTGGCGAGCAAGAAAAAGGTCTGTATCGCCACGGCAACGGTTGCCCTGCAGGAGCAGCTGCTCAATAAGGACCTGCCCTTCTTCTCCAAGCAATCGGGGCTTAACTTCACCTTCGGTCTGGTAAAAGGGCGTCAGCGCTATGTCTGTCTCTCCAAGCTGGAGATGCTGATCGGTGGCGATGACGGCACTCAGATGGCCATGTGGCAGACCAAGCCCGACCATAGTCAGGTCGAGCTGTTACAAAACCTGCTCAAAGATTTTCACGAAGGACGATGGAACGGCGAGCGCGATACCCTCTCTCAACCGCTACCGGATCACCTATGGCAGCAGATCGCCTGCGATAAACACAGCTGTCATCGACAACTCGCCAGCCACAGACACTGCCCTTTCCATAAGGCCCGTGAAGATGTCGACACCTGGGATGTGCTGATCGCCAACCATAGCCTGCTGTTTGCCGATCTCGAGCTGGGCGGCGGTGTGATTCTGCCCGACCCGGAAGAGCTCTATTATGTGATCGACGAGGCACATCACCTACCGATAGTGGCCAGAGACTTCTCGAGCGCCCAGGCCACCCTGAGAGGCGCCATTGACTGGCTGGAAAAGGTCGGCAAGACCAGCGCCAAACTGCAAAACCAGCTCAAGAGCAACAACATCATAGCCCCCGCTCAGGCCATGTTGGATCACATCAACGATCTCACCAGCCTGCTCACCAGCGTCGCGCAATATTGCGATGGCCAGGCGGCGAAGTTTGATAACCCCGAGCGGCGCATCCGCTTTGAACACGGCAAGCTGCCAGCGGCCTTGACCATGCTGGCGGAAAACCTGGCCACGGCATCGAGCAGCGCGCTCAAGCAATTCAACAAAATGCTGGTGCTGCTCAACGAGGCGATTAAGGATGGCGAGCTACCTAAGCATCAATCTGAGCAGCTACTGAGCGAGACAGGCTTCATGTTACAGCGTCTGGAGAATCTGCAGAAGCTGTGGAAGATGATGGCCAAGGAAGACAGCGCCAAGGGCGCCCCCATGGCTCGCTGGGTCGAGCATCTGGTGGGCAAGCAGAGCGACTATCTATTTAACGTCTCGCCGATCGAGGTGGGTTATATGCTCGAAACCCTGCTGTGGGAGAAGGCCGCCGGCGTGGTGCTCTGTAGCGCGACTTTAAGGGCACTGAATAACTTCAACCACTTTACCCATCAGGTAGGACTCTCCATCAACGATGGCAGTCGCTATCTGGCCATGGACAGTCCGTTTGATTTCCAGCAGAACGCCACCCTCTATCTGCCCAAGATGCGCACCGAACCCACGGACGATCGCTATACCGATGAGCTGGCGGAACAGATCCTCACCCTTATCGATGGTGAGATGGCCACCCTGGTGCTGTTCGCCTCCTACTGGCAGATGGAAAAGGTGGCCGATCTGGTCAGGAGCAAGATTAAGTCGCCGCTGCTTATCCAGGGGGAGGCGTCCCGTCAGCAGCTGCTACAAGATCACAAGACGCGCTGTGACAATGGCGAGGTCAGCATCATCTTTGGTACCGGCAGTTTCTCCGAGGGTCTCGACCTTCCCGGTGACTACCTGACCAACCTTATCATCACTAAACTGCCCTTTGCCGTCCCCACCTCACCGGTGGAACAGGCGCACGCGGAATACATTAAGGCAAAAGGGGGAAATCCCTTCTTACAGCTGACTATCCCCGATGCTTCACGTAAATTAATCCAAAGTTGTGGTAGATTACTGCGTAAAGAAGAGGATTATGGCAGGATCACCATATTGGATCGCCGCTTAGTGACCAAACGCTACGGCAAGTCTCTACTGGATGCCCTGCCCCCCTTTCGACAAGTCATTGAATAGGAAGACCATTGGATCTATTACTCGACCCAGGTAGCTGGGCGATTCTTGCTGCGACCGGCTTTATCGCAGGTTTTATCGATGCCGTCGCCGGTGGCGGTGGCCTACTGTCGATCCCGGCCCTGCTCACCATAGGCATTCCCCCACACACGGCGCTGGGCACCAATAAGCTGGCCGCCAGCTTTGGTTCCTCCATGGCGGCCTTTACCTATTATCGTAAGCAGTTTTTTACCCCCAAGTTTTGGTATCACGCCTCCATTGCCACCTTCATCGGCGCCGTAATAGGCACCTTTGTGGTCTATCTTATCGACAATCAGTGGCTAGAAAAGTGGCTGCCGCTGTTTATCATCGCCGTGGCCCTCTATACGCTACTAAAACCCAATGCCATGGGCTGCCCCACCTATGAGCCGCCGGTAAAAGCCCCCTCCAAATTTAAGCAGTGGCGCCAAGGGCTACCGCTTGGCTTCTACGACGGATTTGCCGGCCCGGCTACCGGCGCCTTCTGGACCATCAGCAGCGTGTCTCAATATAAGCTGCCGGTGCTCAATAGCTGCGGCCTTGCCAGGGCCATGACCCTTATTAGTAATCTCACCTCCCTGAGCGTGTTTCTGGTGTTGGGACAGGTGAACCTGATGGTCGGTCTGTCGATGGGGCTTTGCATGATGCTCGGCTCATTTATTGGCGCCCGCACTGCCATCAAGTTTGGCGTCCCCTTTATTCGTCCTCTGTTTATTAGCATAGTGATACTCATCGCCATTAATCTGGCATGGGGAGCCTGGGCATGAAGACAAATGAACTTATCCATCGCCTGCGAGTCCAACTGAAACAGTTAGAGCAAGAGGTACTGCAACACGACAGTCAATTGCCTAAGGGGCAGCGCAAGCTGCTACAAGATACCGAGCGATTTAATGACAACCTGTTTAATCAGGCGGGCGCGCAGCTCTCTCCTTGTATAGATCAGCTCAGTAAGAAGATCGCTCAGCTCGAGAAGCTGCTCCAAGGCAATATATCGGCGACCACCATCACCATGGCCTGTGAGGGCATTCAGGACAGGTTTACCGCCTTGAGGCGCGCGCTGAATACCACGACACTCGGTGTGAAATCAGCCGAGCAACAGAAAGCCTCGCGGATAGCTCATGCGCGTAAACGTCGCCAGAAGAGCCATGCCCAGAGTGGATTTAGCTGGATCGCCGCCGGAGTGATGAATAACAGCCACCAGCTCTATGAAGAATTGAACAAACATATGAACTGGGTTCACACCTTTGAACAAAAAATTGCGCATTTGCAATCTAAGCTTGAAAACTGTCATAGTGCTGACAAAATTGCACTGCAAAATGAAATACTTTTGGTCCACCGCCGCTTAGGCAAGTGCCGACAAGCTATCAGCTATATAGAAGATCGTATTCAGGCGTTCGAACGCCCATACAAGCATCAGAATCGTTAAGGAGCAACAATGAAATCAATCAAGCCAATCACCGCTTTAATCGCTCTGCTTGGTGCCTCATCGGCAATGGCTGCCAACCTCACCATCCCCATGGCATTCGAATACCTTGCCCTAGACGGCAAGAAGGTAGAAGGCAGCCTGTTTAATCACAAATCTGATCTCGAGTTAAGCCAAGGCACACATAAAATTGCTATCCGTTATCACGACATGGTGCAAGACGACTTCAGCGACAGCGAAAGCTTTGTGAAATCATCTCCCTTCATCTTAACCCTGGCCGTCGATGGCGACTATGACTACCGCTTGCAACCAGCCGAGGGCGAGATCATCAAGAAGCCTAAGGCGTTCGCCAAGTCACCCGCGGTAGTGATCAGCCGTGTCGATGGCGGCGTCGTTAACTACAAGGTTACCCAAACTGACATCACAGAAGACAGCTTCGTCAGCAAGCTGTTTAATGGCAACTCGGGTCAGGATATCGAAACCGCCGCCGCTGCCGCGACCGGCGCAGGCGTTGCCGCGCAAGCAAGTGCCCCGGTACCGCAGGCTGACACTGTCGAAGCCGTTACCCTACCCGCTACATTGCCGACGAACCCAAGTGCAAGCGATGCCGATCATGCTCAGCAGATGTTGCAATACTGGTGGCTACATGCCGACGACAAGACACGTAAAGAGTTTATGAGCTGGGCAATTAAACAGCTGTAAATCCTAGATGGTACCACTCGTCTATCACGCCAGCTATTCACAGCTGGCGTTACCCCACCACCACAGATTTCCCATTACTAAATACCAGGCGCTCTACCAATACCTGCAGGATAGACAGATAGTCGACCCGACCGCATTTCACTCCCCCGAGGCGGTCAGCCTTGAGTGGCTGAAATCGATCCATTGTCCCGACTATGTCATGCAATTTATCGAGCAGCGTCTGCCCGACAAGGCGGTGCGTCGACTTGGATTTCCTCTGAGCGAGCGATTGACTCAGCGGACACTCTACTCTGTCGGCGGCAGCCATCTTGCCTGTGAACTGGCGGTTAAACACGGCATAGCCCTGCAACTGAGCGGCGGTTATCACCACGCCCACTATCAATTTGGTAGCGGCTACTGCGTATTCAACGACCTGATCTCTGCCGCCCTACACGCCCAGACACTAGAGGGGATCGATAGGGTGCTGATCTTCGATTGTGACGTGCATCAAGGCGACGGTACGGCCGCCATGGGTCAGGCTCATGACGAGGTCTATACCTGCTCCATTCACTGCCAGGAAAACTTCCCGGCTCGAAAGCAAACCTCAGATCTCGATCTGGAATTACGCCGGGGTGTCGCTGACGATGAGTATCTCGAGGCCGTGGCACAAACCTTAGAACTCGCCCTGCGCCTCTATCAACCGGATCTGATTATCTATGACGCGGGCGTCGATGTGCATCAGGATGACAGGTTAGGCCATCTCGAAATCACCACAGAGGGGATCTACCAAAGAGACAGGCTGGTGTTAACAAGCGCCAAAACCGTCGGCATTCCAATCGCCTGCGTCGTCGGAGGCGGTTACAACAAGTCGGTAGAGGTTCTCGCCGAGCGCCACGCGCAAGTTTTTATTGCCGCCCATGCCATATGGTAGCAAACTAGATTATGCTTAGTTAAACCGCAACTGAACCCGAGGGAGAAGCTATGCAACTGGAAATTCGCAATTATTACGAAGTGTTGTTGATGGAGATACTGTCAGATGAAGGATTGTTCGACGAGCTACCCGAAGACTATCTTGCCGATCTCTGCTGCGTAACCCTAAACCAACTGCCGGTACGTTACATACGTCACCTGGTCGATACCTACTTCTTCGAGGACTATAACGAACTCAAGCAGATGAAGGAGGAGATCCAAACGGCATTGGAAAAATCGCGCGCCTTCTTAAAATCAAAACTACCGGAAGAGCAAACTCAAACGGAAGAATCCTGAGGCGGCCAAGGTAAGAGCTTATCTGTTGCAGTTAGCAGCAAGAGTCAACAGCGGGCTATTTGTCTCTGGTGGCGAGTGACTTTCTGATTTCCCGCTTGCCCAAAATACCTTGCTGAGCTTCGGGTACGACGCTGTAGGTACGACTCTGTGGATTCGACAATAGGTGCATACAAAATGCCATGACGAGATTGAAACAGATAAGGAGGATTTTTAGATGGACTATTTATCATCGAGTGTACCACCAAGTGTATCACCTGAGGTATTTCTGAGTTAACTCGTTGATAATAGTTAGGATTGGAGGTTCCCCTAGAGCCACACCCCGGCACATGAGTCGCCTGCTGCGGTTGCTCCCTTCCGGGCCTGGCCGAGTTCACAAGTTATCATTGCGGGGGGACCCTAGGGTCACCATAGATGCTTAAGCAATTAAATCCTTAAGACGGCGTGCATTATCTACTATGGCAGCCCGGCGATCAAGTCAATAACCAAGAGTAATCACCAGAATAGGCCCAACTGCCGAATCTATAAACAAAAGCCCGCGAGTGCGGGCTAAATTCCATCGACCTTTGGCGTCGCTACGGGTGCCACTACAAATGTCACTACAGAGACAAGATCGCCCTATTCTGTTCAAGCACCTTGGGACCGATACCTTTTACCCGGGTTAAATCTTCAATGCTATTGAAATTACCGTGGGCATCTCGGTATTCCACAATGGCAGATGCCTTAGCTTCACCTATACCCTTGAGTTGAGTCAACTCTTGGGCGCTTGCGGTATTGATATTTACCTGGGTCAGGCTCGCCTGGGCCGTGTCAGCAGGTATAGAAACCTGTTCGGCAGCCAGAGCGGGAAAGAGGGAAAATGACGCCACGACGAGCGCGGCTAAAAGTAGGTTTTTCATTGAGGGGCTCTCCTTAAATGTCCTTATGGTATGCATGGCCAACAATCCTTTTTCCTCGGCCACCTCGAAAACATAGAACAGCTTCAAAAATTTCGCCAATACGTGACAAGCAGACAAACCACGCGGAGCTCGCCGAGATATAGATCACAAAATAAATTATATTAATTTATTTCAGTCTGTTATTAATTAGCACCCCTTTACCCAGCCGTCGTAAAAAAAATTGATCGCCAAGCTTCACCACCGCGTGATCAACGCCTCATATGACTCAAACAAGGCGAAGCAGATCACGCCACCAGAAGTGAAATATGTAGCTTTGCCACATAAAAAATTTTGTTGCGCAGCGCAACCGCTAGGCTAGTGTAGAGCGCCAAAATAATAATTAAGGAAGCCCTATGTCCCTCGACACCACACAAGAGGCGCTCGCCGCACCACCTAAGTCGGCGCCTCAAACCAACTTGCCCATCTTGTTTGGCGATATCCTACTCTTCGTCTTGCTCTATAACTTTCTACCTTTCGAGCCAGGCGTAAATACCGGCATTGCCATCTTGGTCTTCGCCGCCGTGCTCTGGTTGACCGAGGCGATTCACATCAGCGTCACCGCCATACTGATCCCCATCATAGGGGTGCTGTTAGGGGTATTCGAAACTAAGGCGGCCATGAGCAACTTCGCCAATCCTATCATCTACCTGTTCTTCGGTGGCTTCGTGCTGGCCGCAGCGCTAAGTCATCAAGGAATCGATAGACGCATCGCTCAGAAGGTATTAACCGCCTCCAAGGGTAAGCTCAGCATCGCCTGCATGCTACTGTTTGGGATCACAGCCCTGCTCTCCATGTGGATCAGCAACACGGCCACCGCGGCCATGATGCTACCACTTGCGCTTGGGATCCTGAGACAACTGGATTTCAAGGAGCACAGAAGCACTTACCTCTTCATGCTGCTGGGTATCGCCTACTCGGCCAACATTGGCGGCATAGGCACTCTGGTCGGTAGCCCGCCAAATGCGATTGCCGCCGCCCAGGTGGGCCTGAGCTTCGCCGACTGGCTTGAGTTTGGCCTTATAACCGTTGCACTGATGCTGCCTAGCATGTTGATTGCCCTCTATCTCTACCTTAAGCCCAATCTGAATGTGGTCTGTGAGATCCCCAAGAGCAACGAGCATCTCACCATGCAGGGCAAGCTTACCCTGCTGATCTTCATCACCACGGTCTGCTGCTGGATCTTCAGCAAGCCCATCTCTACCTCGCTGGGGGGAATTAAACAATTCGACACCATAGTGGCACTGGGCTCAGTAGTGATGCTCGCGGGGCTTGGCCTGGTCGATTGGAAGAAGATAGAGAAAACCACAGATTGGGGCGTGCTTATCCTCTTCGGCGGCGGTCTCACACTGAGCGCCATCCTTAAGGCCACGGGCACCAGCGTCTTCCTGGCACACTGGGTGACTGATATCTTTGGTAATACCCATATGGCGCTGTTTACCTTTGCGGTGATCTTCTTCGTGGTGATGCTGACCGAATTTGCCAGTAACACCGCCAGCGCCGCCCTCTTGGTTCCCGTATTTGCCGCCATCGCCGAAGCCCTTGGCCTGTCGCCTGTGATGCTCTCTGTGCTTATAGGTATCGCCGCATCCTGCGCCTTCATGTTGCCGGTCGCCACGCCGCCGAACGCCATCGTGTACGGCTCGGGCTTTATCAAGCAATCTGAGATGATGCGCGCTGGGGTGATCATCAACTTCATCAGCATGTTGGCGCTCTATGTGATCGCCCATCTGTTCTGGACCATCTAAAAGTAAAAAGCCTGCAATCGCAGGCTTTTTTATTCATCGAAGCTAACGGCTCACATCACTGTTATCGACTCAAAGCTTCAGGCTATTCCCCGAAGGCCTGCGCCAGATCGGCAATGATGTCATCGCTGTCTTCCAGGCCTAGGGAGATCCTCAACAGGCTATCGCCAATGCCGGCGTCCATTCTGGCCTCTGGCGAATAGGGGGAATGCGTCATAGAAGCAGGATGCTGGATCAACGACTCGGCATCCCCCAGACTGACCGCAATTTTAAAGAGCTTGAGTCGATTAGCGAACGCCTTGGCGGCATCGAAGCTGCCTTTGAGTTCGAAGGCGACCACACCGCCGGCCCTGAGCATCTGCTTACCCACCAGGGCATGGCCCGAATGTCCCTTGAGGCCAGGATAATAGACTCTGGCCACCTGAGGGTGCTGCTGCAGATATTCGGCGACCCGCTCGGCGTTGTCGCAGTGGCGCGCTAATCTGACATCTAGCGTCTTCAGCCCGCGTAAGATCAGCCAGGCATCGTGAGGCGAGATCACCCCGCCGATATCCTTGAGCACCTCAAGTTTGACCTTAGTGATCATCTCCTCGGTGCCACAGACGATTCCGGCGATCACGTCACCATGACCGTTGAGATACTTAGTCGCACTGTGGATCACCATGTCTATACCCATGCTCAGCGGGCGTTGCAACAGTGGCGTCATAAAGGTGTTGTCGACGATACTGACCAGCTGATGGCGCTTGGCCAGTGCAGCAATGGCGGCGAGATCATACACATCCAGATGCGGGTTAACAGGCGTCTCGCAAAACAACGCCTTAGTGTTGGGGCGAATGGCCTGCTCTATGTTGGCCACCTCGCAAAAATCCACCAGCGTAACTTCGATACCGAAGCGTTTAAACTGCTCTGTCATCAAGGCAAAGGTACAGCCATAGACAGCCTTGGATGCAACCAGGTGGTCTCCTTGACTCAGGTTGGTCAACAGGGCCGCCGACACCGCCGCCATGCCAGATGCGGTCGCGGCAGCCGCCTCGCAGCCTTCCAGCACAGCCATCTTGCGTTCGAGCTCTGCCGTGGTGGGATTACCGAGGCGAGTGTAGATATAGCCTTGTTGTTCGCCGGCAAAGCAATCACCGCCCTGCTCGACATTCTCAAAGGTAAAGGTGGCACTTTGCACCAAAGGGGATACCAAGGCGCCATGCTGATTGGCCTCATGCCCAGCATGGATCACCTGAGTGGCAAGTTTCCATTTATCTTGCATACACTTTCTCCGTCATACTCGCTGCCTATTATTGTTGGCTTATATTTATTGTCTTGGCGTGGCAGCGATGCACTAACTTGCCCAGTTTCAGGGCTTAGAGTAAACCTGTCGCGAAAAATTATCCCCTACTTGGATGTAAAATCTTTGTTACGAACAGGCGTTTTACCAAGGACGCTGAGGGAGAAGTCTTTCAGCTCGCCAAGCAAAGCCTTGTGTATCTTGCTCAGCTTAGGTTGAGATTCTGGCGTAAATACCACGGGACGACACAGCCGCATGGTCTGATAGCCTAAACGTGCGGTAAGCAGTCCGCCGCCTAGCCCCTGTGCCAACCTGGCGGAGAGCTTGCCCGACATCTCCAGCGAAAACAGCTGAGTCCCGATATCTGTGACTAGCTCACTGGTACCGGCGTAGATGATGTTAGTGATCACCGACCGGATAAGCTTGATGCGGCTCCAGTAACCCAGCTCTATGCCATAACATTTCGCCAGCTGGGCGATCATCTTCTGATTGCGCCACAAGATGATCGCCATATCGAGCACGGCGATTGGGCTAGCCGCCAGCAAGAGCGCCGACTCACTGGCATATCTATGCACCAGTTTCTTCGCCTTGGCATCGACCTGTGGCAGCACGCTGCTCTCGAACAGTATCAGGCGTTCGGCGTCGTTATGCTCCTCGTGCACCAGGCGATAATAGCCCTTGGTATCGATATCTTCAGGCAAGTTCGAGATCAGCTTATCGATGAAGCTGTCCGCCTCTCCTCTCTGCATACTCTGAGATAAGCGCTCACTTACCGCCTGCGCCTCTTCTACCGCACGCAGCCGCCTTAATTGACGCCACTCTTTCACGCCTAGGGTGATTGCCCACAGACTGACGATGGCCGTGACGCCGCCATAGAGCCCAAACAGCCAGGGGCTTTGGCCCCATGCCTCTTTTAAGGTCAGCACTAGCTCCACCAGCAATATGCTTCCTATACCGAGCAATGATGCCTTAGCCAGCCAGGACCATGAGCGCCGACGCGCACCAGATGGCGACTTGCTAACGATGCCGTCAAGCTCGGGGACGAGTGCTTGAATCGCCGCTTCGTCGAGTTCGCCTGTCTCGGCATCCTCGAACACCACCTGATCATCGAAGCGTTCGGCCGCCTTGAGCTCGGTGACGCTTAACGCCTGCTCCGGCTCGAATACTTGTTTCTTTTCAATCTGCATATCGGCTTTTTTCATACTGGTTCTATCACGCTCTCTTGCTAACCGCTCTTGCATAAACAGGAATCGCAATGGCGCTCTCTAATACGATGTCTTAGCTAGCGCTGGCATTAACTTAGCTTATCACCGAGCAAGAACTGCAACAGGTGATCCAGACGAATATGCTCAAACTGCGCCTGATGGCCAGTTTCCACCAGACGCGGCGGGGCAAAATCGACAAATTCAAACCCCTGTCGCTGCCAGAAATCACCACTGGGTAAGTGAGTGGGGACTTCGCCGGGGAACATAGTCACCTCTTGGTTTGAGGCAAGTTCTATCCCCTTTACCACCTCTATCGATTTACCCTGACGCTGCACCATGCCGTGTTGAGTCGCCTTGATGGCGCTGATGGCCATCACCTCGACTTCACAACCTTCAAACTGGGCATGTTGCTGACTGCGTTTCACCAGATGAGATAAGAGCGACAACACATTGCCCTGCTGATCCCGGGTGATGTGATCGACCTTACTGGCGGCAAACAAGAGCTTGTCAATCCGCGGGGCAAACAAGCGTCTCAACAGGTTGGACTGCCCAAAATGAAAACTCTCCATGATGGCGTCGATCGCCCCTGTCATATCATCAAACTGTGCCTTACCGCGATTGAGCGGCGTCAGGCAATCGACCAACACCAACTGGCGGTCGAACTTGGCAAAGTAGTCTCGATAGAAGGGTTTCACTACCTGGCTAACATAGCTGTGATAGCGCTGCTTCAACACCTGATAATAGGAGTGCTTCGGACTCTCTTCGGCCGCATCTAACTCGGTCTCACTGAGATGCAGCAAAGGAAAAAACGCTAGTATGGGCGTATCGGCGAGCTCTCCCGGCAGCAACATACGGCCGGGCTGCGCATGATAGAAGCCTTGCTGCTCGACTAAATCAACCAGCAAGGCCTGATAGAGGCTGGCGATCTGCTTTAATTTGAGTTCATCGGCGTTCTGGGTCAGATCTAGCACTCTACATGCCGACACGAAGGCCTGATAATGGGCGCTCTGGGACAACACGGCATCACGGCGCGCCAGCACCTGGCACCAGGCCTTGAAACTCAGCTTGAGCATAGGCAGATCCAGCAGCCACTCTCCGGGGTAATCCACTATGTCCAAATAAAGCGTCGCGCTATCGGTAAATTTCGCCCTAAAGCCTGCCGAAGGCTGATAGCGAATGGCCAGGCGCAGCTCGCTGATGGTACGGGTCGATTGTGGCCAGGCAGGCGTCTCGCTGCACAAGGCGCTCATGGCGCCCTCATAGTCGAAACTCGCTATGGTCAGATCCGGCTGTAGGGCGCGCTTCACCCCGTGTAAGCGCCCCTCACGGGAGACCTGTAATAGTGACAGCGCATTGTGACGCTGACCGACACCCGCGTGTAGCAGTTGATTGACCAGTCCGGTAATGAAGGCGGTCTTTCCCGCGCCCGATAAGCCTGTCACCGCCAGGCGAACATGATTGTCCGTGGTGCGTTTAACCAGTGACTTGGAGTGATGGCCGAGTTGACGAAGTGAGCGGTTAAATGAATTCATCATTTGCTTTTACTATTGCTAAGAGCTTTTTGGCTAAGGGCTTATAGCTAAAGGCTAAAGGCTTCTAATCTTAATACGGCTAAGGGCGGTATACACCGCCCATTGAAAGGATTTAAAGATTATTGATCTGTTGTTTAAGATCGAAGCTGTCCGAGGTGACGTGCCGTTCGAGATTTTGCAACCTGAGTTCTAAATCGCGGAACTGGTTGTTAACGTCTCTTAAGGCTGCCTTAGCGGGCTCTCCTGCCTGCCATACCTTCTTCTTAACCTCGATCTCCCTGTGTTGTTGCTTGTTCTTTGCGCTGCCGGGTTTAATATCCAGAATCATCCAGAGTAGTACGTAGATGATAAGAATAACGCCCGATCCCCCAAGCAAAAATATCGATGCGGCGACCACTCTGACCAACCAGGTCTCAAAGTTAAAGTAATCCGCGATCCCTGCGCATACTCCAGCTATCTTGCCTGACTCGGGGATTCGATATAAGGGTCGTCCCTTAGATTCGCTCATCTCGATTCCTCCACTGCGGGGCCTCGCTATCTAAAATCGCTTCCAATGTCTCTATGCGTTGGGCCATTTTATCAGCTTTGCCGATTAACTCATTGAGCTGAGCATACTCTTCTTCAGTGAGTCCCTGGCTCACTTGGCGTTTGCTACGATAGTGCAGAACCAGCCAGATGGGCGCCACCACTACCATAAAGATAATAATTGGGGCTATTAGTAAATCCAAATCCATAACTCACCTCAGAATTGTTGTTATTTAGTCTGTTTCTTGGCTTTTGCTGCTTTTACCTTAGCCTTCAGGGCTTCTAGCTCTGCACTAACGGCATCTTCAGCTTCCAACGCGGCGAATTCGTCATTCAGTGTCTTCTGGTTACCCAGATCATAGGCTTCCACCTGTGACTCCAGTCCTTCGACACGACGCTCATACTGCTCGAAACGGCTCATGGCATTGTCAATCTTGCTCGAATCCAGCTGACGCTTCACTTCCAGGCGAGAAGACGCAGTCTGCTTACGCATAATGATAGTCTTCTGACGAGCCTTGGCGTCGGCCAATTTCTCTTGCAGCAGGTTCACTTCCTCTTTCAGGCGAGCGATCTGCTCTTCGACAACCACTAGCTCCTGCTCTAAGGTAACTGCCAGCTCACTGGCCTTTTGCTTTTCAAGTAGTGCGGCTTTAGCCAGATCTTCACGGTCTTTCGACAGTGCCAGTTCCGCCTTGTCCTGCCAATCCTGAACCTGCTCCTGCACCTTAGCGATACGACGAATGATCTCTTTCTTCTCCGCCAGTACCTTGGCCGAGGTCGAACGAACTTCCACTAACGTATCTTCCATCTCTTGGATGATCAGGCGAACCATTTTTTCTGGATCTTCTGCTTTATCGAGTAATGCGCTGATATTCGAGTTAATAATATCTGCAAAGCGAGAGAAAATTCCCATAATACTGTCCTCAAATTTATGTTGGTTTCGCCTAGATTAATACATTAAGTGTGCCAACTTAACTATACCGATTAAAAACAATCAGTTAAACATATTTATAACTTTTTCTTTATTTTATTTCACAGGGCACATATTATAATTTTCACCAATAATTAGCGTGAAAGACTAAAAAATAAAGTGGCCAATCAATTTCAACAAGACAACCTCATAGGTCAGTCGAACGCTCTACTGGAAGTCCTTGAGCACGTTTCAAAAATTGCCCCCCTCTCTAAGCCAGTCTTAATTATTGGCGAGCGCGGAACCGGTAAAGAATTGATAGCCGAGCGCCTACATTATCTCTCCAAGCGCTGGGATCAAAGCTTTATTAAGCTAAATTGTTCATCGCTCAGCGAAAACCTATTGGAGAGCGAGCTCTTCGGCCACGATGCCGGCGCCTTCACCGGTGCCAACAAGAAGCATGAAGGGCGTTTCGAGCGCGCCGATGGCGGCACCCTGTTTTTAGACGAGCTAGCCAACACCTCTGGTTTGATCCAAGAGAAACTGCTTCGCGTCATCGAATATGGCGAGTTTGAACGTGTGGGGGGCAGCAAGACGGTACAGACGGATGTGCGTCTGGTATGCGCGGCCAACGAAGATCTGCCCTCACTGGCCGAAGCGGGGGAATTTAGGGCCGACCTACTCGACCGCCTGGCGTTCGATGTGATCACCCTGCCGCCGCTGCGCCATCGCCCGGAAGATATCATGCCCCTGGCCGAATATTTCGCCATAGGTATGGCTCGCCAGCTGAAACAGCAGCAATTTGACGGCTTTAGTCGCAATGCCATCGAGCAATTACTGGATTATCACTGGCCGGGCAATATCCGTGAGTTGAAGAACGTGGTCGAACGCGCCGTCTACCGTAATACGGATCTGGAAGAACCGATCGACAGCATTATCATAGATCCCTTTGCTTCCCCTTATAGACCGACCAACCGCGTCAAGACCAAGTCCCGTCAGGCGCAGAGTGAACAGGCCATTGAGCAGGAGAGTCCAGCGACGCCCGCTACCGAATCAACGAACAAGGCTAACGACCTAGATATCAGCTTCCCACTGGACTTTAAAGAGCATTGTGAGCAGCAGGAGATCATGCTGCTTAAGAAGGCGCTGGAATCAGGGCAATACAACCAGAAGAAGACGGCGGAGCTGCTCGGACTCAGCTACCATCAGCTGAGAGGCATCTTAAAAAAATACAACTTACTGGACAAATAAGACCAGCAGGGGCAGATGATGTTTGCCCCTGACTCCATCCCACTGTTAAAATAAACCTCTCCATTCAAATAACTATTACATCTGCTGATGAAAGAGCTGCTCAAACGTCTCACGTTAGGTTCGGCGTTTTGTTGTATCGTGCCACTGTTGTCGGCCTGTGGACCGACGCGAGTGCCCTCGGGATTGGTCTATTGCTCTGAAGGCAACCCTGAGTCCTTCAACCCCCAATTGGTCACCTCTGGTACCACGGTCGATGCAACCTCACAGCAGCTTTACGACGGTCTGGTGGATTACGACGCCAGAACCGGTGAGATGACCCCGTCTCTCGCCACCTCCTGGCAGCTGAGCAGTGACGAGAAGGTCTACACCTTTGAGCTTCGCCAGGACGTGCAATTTCATCGCTCCGACATATTTACCCCGAGTCGCAACTTTAATGCCGACGATGTGATTTTCTCCTTCAACCGCATCATAGATACCGACAATCCCTATCACTTTGTCTCTAAAAGCGGTTATCCCTTCTTCCAGAGTATCGGCTTTGCCGAACTTATCAACGACATAGAGAAGATAGACGACTACCACGTCGCCTTTCATCTCAAGCATAAGGATGCCTCCTTCCTGTCAAACCTAGCGACCGGCTTTGCGGTGATCCTCTCTAAAGAGTATGCCGACCAACTGCAGCAATCTAACCAAGAGGAGTTGTTGGATAAACTGGCAATCGGCACCGGGCCATTTAGGTTGATCGATTATGTGAAGAACGACTTTATTCGTTACTACCGTAACCCAGATTATTGGCGCCTCACGCCCGAGGTCGACCAGCTGGTATTTGACATCACTCCGAAGAGCACCACACGTCTGGCTAAGCTGATCACCGGCGACTGTAACGTGTCTGCCCTGCCCAAGGCGGGTGAGCTGCCGGTAGTGATCGAGAAAGAGGAGCTCGAGGTCGAGTCCCTGCCCGGGTTTAATGTCGCCTTCTGGGCCTTTAATACCGAGCGTATTCCCTTCAACGATGTCAGGGTGCGCCGTGCATTGGCCCACGCCATAGATAAAGAAAACATCCTCAGGGCCGTATACCAGAAGACGGCCGAAGAGGCAGTTGGCCTGCTGCCACCACTCTCCTGGGCCTACTCGGCCAACGAGAAGATGATCGACTATAACCCTGACAAGGCGCGCGAGCTCCTTAAAGAGGCCGGGGTAGACAAGCTCACCATAGACATCTGGGCCATGCCGGTCGCACGTATCTACAACCCTAACGCCCACAAGACCGCCGAACTGATCCAGGCGGATCTGGCCAACATAGGCGTCAAGGTGAATATCGTTAACTACGACTGGAGCGTCTTCAACCAGAAGCTGAGCCAACGCGGTTACGATTCGGTATTAATCGGATGGAACGCCGATAACAGCGATCCCGACAACTTCTTTACCCCTATCTTGAGCTGTGCCTCCGTAGGCTCAAATAGCAATCGCTCGCGCTGGTGCGACCCCGCCTTCGACCATATTCTCAATGCGGCCAAGTCCACCACAGACAGAGAGAAACGTGCGCGCCTCTACCAGGAGGCAGAGCAATATGTAGCAGAGCAGGTGCCTTTGCTTCCCTTCGCCCACGCCACGCGCATGGTGGTAAAAGAAAAATCGGTAACCGAAGCTAAGCTAACCCCCTTCGGTGGCATCTCCTTTACCAAGACTTCCCCAAATCGCCCTAAAGGCGATAACAAGGAGAGCAACTGATGGCCAGATATCTGATCCGCAGGTTAAACCTTTTCCTGGCGACCTCACTGGTTCTCTTCCTGGTAATGTTTATCGTTACCAGCAAATTTCCGGTCGAACATACCTTCGCCTTGACCGGACTGCAGTCGCCGACCAGCCAGGAGCTGGCACAAATAGAGAGCGATTATCAACTCGATAGCTCACAGCTGCATCAGTTTTTTGCCTACCTACAGCAGCGCTTATCGGGCAACCTGGGGATTTCGGCCACCTCGCAGAATCCGGTGATCGATGAGCTCACCGCCGTGCTGCCCGCCAGTTTCGAGTTGGGGATTGTCGCCGGGCTGATCGCCCTGGTGTTGGGTCTGCCTCTTGGGGTACTAGCCTCTCTGAGCAAACATAAGATCACCCAACACACCATCATGGCCATCACCTTAACTGGCTATTCCATTCCGGTATTCTGGCTCGGTCTGTCGCTGTCGCTCTGGTTTGGGGTGCAGCTGGGCTGGCTGCCAATTTCGGGGCAGATCAACCTACTGTACGACATACGCCCGGTGACCGGCTTTTTGCTGCTCGACACCCTGCTGTCGGATTCGCAGTACGCCACCTCGGCCTTTATCGATGCCCTGCTGCATATAATCTTGCCGGCGGTAACCCTGGCAGTACTGCCCTTTACCGTGGTGGTGCGGATCACCCGCGCGGCGATGATCGCCATCATGGAGCAGACCTATATTAAGGCCGCCGAGGCCCGCGGCCTTCACACCAGCATCATAGTGCTGCGCCACGCATTGCCAAACGCCTTTATTCCCGTGCTGAAAAACCTCGGCCTTATGCTCGGCGCCTTCGCCAGTTATGCTATGGTGGTGGAGGTGATCTTTAGCTGGCCTGGCGTGGGCGCCTGGCTGGTCTCAGGGATTTACCAAAGGGATTATACTGTGATACAGGGTGGGATCCTCGCCGTCGCCTTAATCATCATCTTCTTAAGCATTCTTATCGAGGTGATCCATACGGCAATGAACCCCCTCAGCAGGAAAGAGCTCTATGCCGCAAATTAAAATCTACCAGGAAGACCATATCCCCTCGCCGCTGAGCCGGATCTGGTCCGCCTTTACCGACAACCCCTTCGCCTTTGCCGGGCTCTGGGCCGTCTGTTGTCTGCTGCTTCTGGCTCTATTTGGCCCGCTTATCGCCCCATATAGCCCTGAACATCAAGACCCCTTGGCGTTGCTACTGGCGCCCTCCTGGGAGCCCACAGGCACTGTGGAGCACTTCCTCGGCACAGACGACTTGGGCCGCGACATCTTCAGTCGCCTACTCCATGGTGCTCATCTGACCTTCGGCATGGCACTGGCAATCGTTATCACCGCCCTGCTACTGGGTTTCATCATAGGTTCTATCTCGGGCATGATGAAGGGACTCAAATCGAGTATCTTGAGCCACCTGTTAGACGCCCTGTTATCTATCCCCTCGTTGCTGATGGCGATTCTAGTGGTGGCGGTCACAGGACCAGGGCTTGGCAACGTCTTCTGGGCCGTAGGCATCGCGCTTACCCCGCAGTTTGTCCGCGCCATTCATCAGGCGGTACACGAAGAGTTACAGAAAGAGTATGTCACCGCCGCCAGACTCGATGGTGCCAACAGCCTACAGATCTTCTGGTATGTGATCCTACCAAACGTCATGGACACCATGATCATTCAGACAACCTTAGGGATCTCGGCCGCGATCTTGGATATCGCCGCACTGGGCTTCCTTAACCTAGGGGCTCAGGCACCTAGCCCGGAATGGGGCGCCATGGTGTCTCAGGGGTTGGACAACCTGCTCACCGCTCCCTGGACGGTCACCATTCCCGGCGTCGCCATTCTCTGTAGCGTGCTAGCCATTAACCTGGTGGGAGACGGACTGCGTTCGGCCCTCTCGCCGATTCGCTCCTAACGAGACACTGCTATGCCATTACTGGACATTAGAAACCTCACCATAGAACTGGATACGCCCCATGGCCGCGTCAAGGCCCTGGAGCGTGTGAGCCTCACCCTGAATCCGGGCGAAGTCCACGGCCTGGTGGGCGAGTCGGGCTCCGGCCGCACCTTGCTGGCCAAGGCCATCCTGGGGATCCCGGGACACAACTGGACCATTCAGGCGGATCGCATGATGTGGGATGGCCAGAACCTGATGGACATGTCGCCCAGCGAACGCCGCGTGCTCATGGGCAGCGAGATGGCGATGATCTTTCAAGATCCCATCAGTAGCTTAGACCCGGCGATTGCCGTCGGCACCCAGATCATCGAGGCGATGCCAGAAAACAAGGAACTCCCCTGGTGGAAACGCGGCAGCGATAAGCGAAAGAAGGCTCAGCAGTGGCTGCATAAGGTAGGTATCAAAGAGACCCAGAAGATCATGTCCAGCTACGCCTGGGAACTCTCCGACGGCGAATGCCAGAAGGTGATGATCGCCATCGCCGTTGCCAACCAGCCCAGGCTGCTCATCGCCGATGAGCCGACCAACTCGATGGAGGTTCGCACCCAGGCGCAGATCTTCCGTCTACTGAGTAAGCTCAATCAGCTACAAAATGTATCTATCCTGTTGATTAGTCATGAATTAGAGACGCTTTCTCAGTGGTGCGACCGGCTAACCGTCATGTACAGCGGTCAGGTGATGGAATCTGGGGTCACCAGTGAAGTGATCGCCAATCCCTATCACCCTTATACCAAGGCGCTTTTGGATAATATTCCCGATTACTCCAATCCCGAGCACCACAAGACCATGATGCAGACCCTACCAGGCTCGGCGCCGGCACTGCAGCATCTGCCCATAGGTTGCCGACTCGGCCCCCGTTGCCCTCAAGCGCAGAAGCTCTGCGTCAACCAGCCTAGCCTGTGTCACCAGAAAGATCGCTATTTTGCCTGTCATTTCCCTTATCACAATGAGCCATGCCATGAAGAGCCCCTTACTAAAAGTTAATCGACTGAGTAAAACCTTTTTTGCCGGCTATAAGGGATTTAAGCGCCAATATAACCACGCATTGGAGCCCATCTCCTTCGAGCTTAATCGCGGCGAGACCCTGGCAATTGTGGGCGAAACCGGCTCGGGCAAGAGTACCCTGGCGCGTATCTTGGTGGGTGCAGAACAGCGCACCGATGGCGAGATCTTGTTTGAAGGCGAAGCCCTAGAGAGCCGCAACCTGAAGCAGCGTTGCAGGCTCATTCGGATGATTTTCCAAGACCCCAACACCTCGCTCAACCCGCGCTTGACAGTCGGTGAGCTGCTGGATGAACCCTTAAGGTTCAATACCGATCTGGACAAGCAGGCACGCTTTGCCCAAGTAGTCGATACCCTGCGCAAGGTCGGCCTGCTGCCGGAGCACGCCGACTTCTACCCTCACATGATCTCAGAGGGGATGAAACAACGGGTAGCGGTAGCTAGGGCCTTGATGTTAAACCCAAAAATCATCATTGCCGACGAGGCGTTAACCGCGCTTGATCTCTCGGTTCGCTCACAAATTCTTAACCTCTTGCTCAAGCTGCAGCAGGAGATGGGACTCTCCTACATATTTGTGTCCCACAACATGAATATCATTCGCCATTTCAGCGATAAAATTATGGTGCTGCACCAGGGCAAGATGGTGGAAAAGGCCACCACGGAGAAGCTATTTAACGCCCCCGAACATGAATATACTCAGCGTCTGATCCAGGAACAGACCATGTTTTCCTACAAGCGTTAAACTGATCCAACCACTGGAACATTAACGTCTTATTATTAAAAAAGGTGTGCCATTTCAGCTTGGTTTAATTATCCTTATGGCACTTTTTCAAGAGAAGCAGAAACATGATAATCAAACCCAAAACACGTGGCTTTATTTGTACCACCACTCATCCGGTTGGCTGTGAAGCAAATGTACTAGAGCAAATCAACATCACTAAGGCAAAAGGCCCTGTCGCCAACGGCCCTAAGAAAGTATTAGTGATCGGCTCTTCAAGTGGCTATGGTCTATCTTCGCGCATTGCGGCAGCCTTTGGCAGCGGCGCGGCAACCCTCGGCGTCTTTTTTGAAAAACCAGGTACCGAGACTAAGCCTGGTACGGCTGGCTGGTATAACTCAGCGGCCTTCGATAAGTTTGCGAAGCAAGACGGTCTCTATTCTAAGAGCCTGAACTGTGATGCCTTCAGCCATGAAGCCAAGCAGAAAGCGATCGAGCTGATCAAGCAAGATCTGGGTCAGGTAGACATGGTCGTCTACTCACTGGCCTCTCCGGTAAGAAAGCTGCCTGACAGCGGCGAACTGGTGCGCTCATCTCTGAAGCCGATTGGCGAGCCATACAAATCTACTGCGGTTGATACCAATAAAGACCTGATCATCGAAACTAGCGTAGAGCCAGCTACAGAGCAAGAGATCCAAGACACTGTTACCGTCATGGGCGGTCAGGATTGGGAGCTGTGGATCAATGCCCTGGCCGAGGCCGGTGTTCTGACCCCAGACTGTAAGACAGTTGCTTACAGCTACATAGGCACAGAGCTGACCTGGCCTATCTACTGGCATGGTGCCCTGGGCAAGGCCAAGATGGACTTAGATCGCGCCGCACACGAACTTAACGACAAGCTATCGGCCACTGGCGGTAGCGCCAACGTTGCCGTACTTAAGAGTGTGGTCACTCAGGCGAGCTCGGCCATTCCTGTGATGCCACTCTACATCGCCATGGTATTTAAGAAGATGCGCGAAGAGGGCCTACACGAAGGCTGTCAGGAGCAGATCAACCGTATGTTCCACGAGCGCCTCTACCGCGCCGATGGTGCCGCACCAGCTGTCGACGAGGCTAACCGCCTGCGCCTGGACGACTGGGAACTACGCGAAGATATTCAGCAGCATTGCCGTGACCTATGGCCAACCATCACCACAGAGAACCTCAGCGAACTCACCGACTATCGTGAGTACAAGGAAGAGTTCCTCAAGCTATTCGGCTTCGGTATCGAGTCTGTAGACTATGACGCCGATGTGAACCCAGAGGTGAACTTCGACGTCGAGCAGTTCTAAACCGCTTGCTCATCGATAAAAAGCCACGGCCATTGCCGTGGCTTTTTGTTTGCTGGCTTATTTTCCCTGAAGCGCCTCAGAGGCACGATCAGGCCGCAATTGGTGAAACCTGCTATATCGCCCTCATAAAGCTGCCTTCTCTCAGCCCTGCGCTTGTAAGAGACGTCATGAAAAGGCTAAAGACAATCTCCCTACCTATCCCCCATAGAAGATAATCCAGAGTAATAGTTGTAACGGTAAATGCTAACCGCTACTGGATAGAAGCCGCGGCCATACACTCGATAGAAGGAAGTTATCGACACTCACCTCCCCTACCAAATCGGTGGAAATACCTTCTAAACAGCAACTCAGGCTGATCTCCCTCTAGTCGGATTGTCGCTCTAAACACACAGGCAACCGAATTGAGTGCCATCGGGCCAAATCTTAGCAACAAAAAAGCCAGTCACAGGGACTGGCTTTTATTCACTTATTTCGCTTTTGAAATAGTTACTCGGCTGGTGTGTAAACCACTTCCGCCTGAGCCTTCAGCGCCGCGATAAGCGCGCGGTAATCATTTTCACTGTACTGTGAGTTCAGACGTTGTTTGAGTGCCGTTACCAGGCTCTCATCCACACTCTCGGCTTGATTCACCTTATCGAGGATCACCACGGCATAACCGTTAGCCAGCGCCGCAGTATCAACCACGAATTGACCAGCAGGCTGCGCCATCTCGAATGCCTTGCTGACGATAGAGGTATCGATACCTTGCTCGCCACGGCTCAACTCGGTACGAGCTAGCATATCCGCTGGAACTTCGCCGCCCTTGATGGCCGTCATCATCTCTTGCGCCTGGTCGCGTGCCAGCTCGTTGGCCTTATCTTGCTTGAGGCGCTCGATGATTGTCGCCTTCACTTCGGCAAATTCCATAGTACCCGCCGCAGCGTGCTTGTTCACACGCACCACGACCACATGGTTATCACCCAGCTCAATCACATCACTGTTCATGCCGTCGAGCAGCACAGTATTAGAGAACGCTGCCTTGATGACGTCGGCCGAGTTAAGCGGCTCAGGTGCGTTGTCACGGGTAAATACCGGGCTGGTCTTCACCTCAACGCCCACTTCTTTAGCCGCCTCGGCTAGCGTATCAGGTACTTCGTAGCTCACGTCAGACAGGCGCTGTTGCAGGGTATAAAACTCGTTAACTGCCTTGTCTTGCTGGATCTGGGCAACGATCTTGTCTTTCACCGCCTCAAATGGAGAGGTAGATGCCGCCTGTAGATCCAGTAGCTTGATGATGTGGTAACCGAAGCTGGTCTTCACTATGTCAGAATACTGACCCTTTTCCAGTGCGAATAGTGCCTGGTCGAAAGGTACTTCCATCACGCCCTGCTCAAACCAATCCAGCTTACCGCCCTGCTCACCGCTGAAGCTGTCGTCAGAGTCAGTCTTGGCTAATGCCTCGAAATCTTCACCCGCCTTCAGCTTAGCCAGAATCGCTTCTGCCTTAGCCTTAGCTGCATCTTCATCATCACCTAGGCTCACCAAGATATGCGCGGCAAGACGTTTCTCAGGCTGCAGATATTGCGCCTTGTTCTCGTCATAGTAGCTCTTAGCATCTTCATCGCTCACCTGAATTGCCGAGGCCAACTGATTGGCACTTAGCTCGATATAATCCAGTGCGATGGTCTCAGGACGCACGAACATTGACAGGTTTTGCTGATAATAGGTATTCGCTTCTTCGTCACTGACGCTCACACCCGCCAGTAACGGCCCGGCATCGACCACATGGTAACGAATGTCACGGGTTTGTCCCTGGATCTTGGCCAGATACTCGGCTTCACCAGGCAACACAAATTCAGAACCGACAACTGTCACCACTAACTGACGACGTGTCATGTCACCACGCATCATGTCGCGGAAGCTGTTGGCCTGATAACCTAGCTGACGAATAAGCGCAAGGTAACGGTCGTTGTCAAACTTGCCATCAACCTGGAAAGCCGGCTCGTTCATGATAGCCGCCTTGATCTGTTGATCAGACACGGTAAGCCCTAAGTCGGCAGCGGCTTGATCCACCAACTTGTCGGCGATCAGGCGCTCTAATACGTTCTGCTTTACACTCGCCAGGTAGCTTTCGTTGCTGGCCAATGTGTTGTACATGTCACCCAGTTGCTGCTCTAATCGAGCTCGCTCGCTTTGATAGGCTTGCTCCAGTGCAGATTTACTGATCTCTTCACCATTAACCGTAGCCGCGCTCGGCTCAGAAGATGAACCCAAATAGCTACTCACGCCAGTAAATGCAAAGGACAGAATAACAAGAACGAGAATGCCTTTAGCAATCACGCCCTGTGAGCCTTCGCGAATCTTTTCTAACATCAGACTTCTCGCTCGTTGCAATAAAAATAAAAAGGCGCATCACCTATTGGAGGATGCGCCATTTCTGTAATTTGTAGACCTAGTTTACACAGTGCGTAATGTTAGGCCAACGGCTTGATAATGAGGGTATACATTATCAAAACCCTTACTCGTAAAAAGCACTGCCTAAACAGTGCTTATCAAACTACTCATAAGGTTTACAAAGGCCACCTTAACTAAGTGTTTCTTAGTTAACAGCGTCTTTAAGTGCTTTACCGGCCTTGAATGCTGGAATGTTTGCCGCAGCAATCTTGATCTCTTTACCCGTCTGTGGGTTGCGACCAGTACGCTCTGCGCGTTGACGCACTTCGAAAGTACCAAAACCAACTAGAGAAATTTTATCGCCATCTTTTAGGCCGTCAGTCACAGCAGAAATAAAAGAATCTAGAGCACGACCAGCTGCTGCTTTAGAAATATCAGCGCCAGAAGCGATTTTCTCGATTAGTTCAGATTTGTTCATGTCATCCCCTTGAATTTAATTTTTGCGCCGCAACCAAATCCTTCTCTAGAGCGGTCTGCGGAGGCTTTTTATAACAAGCTTGAAACTAAAGTTCAAGCCAAATAGGAAAACCTAAGAAATAAAATTGGAATAAGCCTAAAAACCAGCAGCGCCAAGGGCTGCAGCTAAAATGCTATCCACAGACCTAGGCTACCACAGGTTTAGATTTTAAAAAGCCCCTTTTTGCATTTTTTTTAATGCAAATAGGCATTTTCTTGCGTTAGACCAAATTTTTAACAACTTCAAAGCCTTCGATTGGTTGTTCTAACGCCAGCTTAAGGACTTCATCCACCCAACGTACCGGCCTGATCTCAAGGTCGGCCACCACATTGGCTGGGATCTCCTCGAGGTCACGCTCGTTCTCCTTAGGAATCAGCACCAGCTTAGTGCCTCCACGATGGGCCGCCAGTAGCTTCTCTTTAAGGCCACCGATTGGCAGGACTTCACCACGCAGGGTGATCTCACCCGTCATGGCCACATCGGCGCGCACCGGGTTACCGGTCAGGCTAGAGACCAGTGCGGTACACATGGCCGCACCTGCAGATGGACCGTCTTTCGGCGTCGCCCCTTCGGGCACGTGAACATGGATGTCGCGCTTCTCATAGAAGTCAGGGTTAATACCAAGCTGCTCTGCGCGGGCGCGCACCACAGTCATGGCGGCCTGAATCGACTCCTGCATCACATCACCCAGTGACCCGGTATAGGTTAGCTTGCCCTTACCCGGCACAGAGGTGGCCTCTATGGTAAGCAGATCGCCACCCACTTCGGTCCAGGCAAGACCTGTCACCTGACCAATCTGGTTGTTCGACTCCGCCTTACCATAGTCGAAGCGCTGAACGCCTAGGAAAGACTTGAGGTTGTCCTGATTGACATCCACATGTTTCACCGACTTGTCGAGCAGGATCTGTTTAACCACCTTACGGCAGATCTTAGACAGCTCACGCTCGAGCGCACGCACACCGGCTTCGCGGGTGTAGTAGCGAATGATGCCAATAATGGCGCTCTCATCGACGTTGACTTCGCTGGCTTTGAGGCCATTACGCTCGATCTGCTTAGGTAGCAGATGCTGCTTAGCAATGTTGAGTTTCTCATCTTCGGTATAACCCGACAGGCGGATAACTTCCATACGGTCCAGCAGTGGCCCTGGAATATTCATCGAGTTAGAGGTCGCCACGAACATCACATCAGAGAGATCGTAATCCACTTCTAAGTAATGATCGCTAAAGGTCGCATTCTGCTCTGGGTCTAATACCTCAAGCAGCGCCGATGCCGGGTCACCACGCATATCGCTGCTCATCTTATCGATCTCATCGAGCAGGAAGAGTGGGTTCTTAACCCCAACCTTAGACATCTTCTGAATCACCTTACCCGGCATTGAGCCGATATAGGTACGGCGATGACCTCGGATCTCGGCTTCATCTCGCACGCCACCGAGCGCGACACGCACGTATTTACGACCTGTTGCCTTGGCAATAGATTGTCCCAGAGAGGTCTTACCCACACCCGGTGGGCCCACCAGACAAAGGATAGGGCCTTTAAGCTGCTTCACGCGGCTCTGCACCGCCAGATACTCGAGAATACGCTCTTTGACCTTTTCCAGACCATAATGGTCTGTGTCCAGCACATCCTGGGCCTTGGCCAAATCGCGCTTAATCTTAGAGCGCTGTTTCCAAGGTACAGAGATCATCCAGTCGACATAGCTGCGCACTACCGTGGCCTCGGCCGACATAGGCGACATCATCTTCAACTTGTTGAGCTCGGCGGTGGCCTTCTCTTTGGCCTCACTCGGCATGCCGGCTTCTTCAATCTTGCGGGTCAGGGTCTCGAACTCGTCGTGAGACTCGTCGATATCCCCAAGCTCCTTCTGAATCGCCTTCATCTGCTCGTTGAGATAATACTCGCGCTGGCTCTTCTCCATCTGCTTCTTGACGCGGGAGCGAATGCGCTTCTCCACCTGCAGCAGATCGATCTCCGACTCCATCATAGCCATCAGATATTCCAGACGCTCGGAGACGTTAACCATCTCCAGCACCGCCTGCTTATCTTCAAGCTTCAGCGGCATATGGGCCGCCATGGTGTCGGCAAGGCGCGCGGCTTCATCGATCCCCGAGAGCGAGGTTAAGACCTCGGGCGGGATCTTCTTATTTAGCTTGATATAACC
This sequence comes from Shewanella sp. Isolate8, assembly GCF_022398495.1. Classification (NCBI taxonomy): domain Bacteria; kingdom Pseudomonadati; phylum Pseudomonadota; class Gammaproteobacteria; order Alteromonadales; family Shewanellaceae; genus Shewanella; species Shewanella sp. Isolate8. Next base: position 211,239 of record NZ_JAKEVI010000002.1, read on the forward strand.
TTCGAACTGACCGATGGCCGAGCGCACCAATACTTCCTCTTCCTTATCGGCAAGTTCTTCCGATTCGAGGTACTGGGCGGTCGCCACAAAAAATTCGGTCTCTTGAGTGTACTTGTCGATACGGGCACGCTGCCCACCTTCGACCAGCACCTTCACTGTGCCATCAGGCAGTTTGAGCAGTTGTAAGATAGAGGCGACGGTACCGACCTCGAAGATATCATCGCTGGTCGGCTCATCTAATTCAGCATCGCGCTGGGCCACTAATATAATCTGCTTATCTTGCTCCATCGCCGCTTCCAGGCAGCGAATAGATTTTTCCCGTCCGACAAACAGGGGAATAACCATATGGGGGTAAACCACCACGTCTCTTAATGGCAGTACCGGGAGTTCGATTCGCGCTTCACGCTCTAAGGTCATAGCTCGATTCCGTTTGGTAACAATATTAATGAGTATATTGGGGTGTTTCAGTGGGTTTCAATGGCAAAAATAAAAAAAGGAGCCCACTGGACTCCTTTATGTTTGTTTCGCTTGGTATTAGCCGAATTATTGTTCAGCCACAGCCGCTTGCGTTTCGTTGGCTTCGTAGATGAGGATAGGAGCCGACTCGCCCTTAACCACAGACTCATCGATAACCACCTTGGCTACGTTTTCTGTCGATGGCAGGTCATACATGATATCCAACAGTATGCCTTCGACGATTGAACGCAGACCACGAGCACCGGTTTTACGCTCCATTGCCTTCAGAGCAATCGCCTTGAGCGCATCTTCTCTGAACTCCAGCTCGACCCCTTCCATCTCGAACAGTGCCGCAAACTGCTTAGTCAGCGCGTTCTTTGGCTCAGATAGGATCTGAATCAGGGCGGCTTCATCCAGCTCAGCCAGCGTAGCCAGTACAGGCAGACGACCGATGAACTCAGGGATCAGACCGTATTTCACCAGATCTTCCGGCTCTACCTGCAACAACACATCAGAGATGGTTGCCTTATCGGCCTCACCTTTCACCTCCGCGCCGAAACCAATGCCGGTGCCCACGTGAGAGCGCTGCTCAATCACCTTCTCAAGGCCCGCAAAGGCGCCGCCACAGATGAAGAGGATCTTAGAGGTATCGACCTGCAAGAACTCCTGCTGAGGATGCTTACGTCCGCCTTGGGGCGGTACGGCAGCCACAGTGCCTTCGATCAGCTTAAGCAGTGCCTGCTGCACGCCTTCACCGGACACGTCGCGAGTGATCGATGGATTATCTGACTTACGGCTAATCTTATCGATCTCATCGATGTAGACAATACCGCGCTGCGCCTTCTCGACATCATAGTCGCATTTCTGTAGCAACTTCTGAATGATGTTCTCGACATCCTCACCCACATAACCGGCTTCGGTCAGCGTGGTGGCATCGGCCATGGTAAAAGGCACATTCAAGAACCGAGCTAAGGTCTCGGCAAGCAACGTTTTACCACTACCGGTTGGGCCGATAAGCAGGATGTTACTCTTGCCCAGTTCGACACCATCTTTAGGCGTAGCATTCTTTAAACGCTTATAGTGGTTATATACAGCAACAGATAAGACTTTTTTAGCCTTCTCTTGACCTATGACATAGTCATCAAGATGCGCTCTGAGCTCATGTGGCGTAGGTAATCTATCTTGATCTTGCTTTGGCGATATCTCACGGATCTCTTCACGGATAATATCGTTGCAAAGCTCTACACACTCGTCACATACATACACAGAAGGGCCGGCGATGAGCTTACGAACCTCATGCTGACTCTTTCCACAAAAAGAGCAGTACAGCAGTTTTCCGCTATCACCGTTACTTTTGTTGTCGCCCATTAGTTTACCTCTTTTGCAGTTTCACTCACTGCACAATTCTTCTCTTACGCCTTTTACTGATCATAGCTCAGCAAGCGACAAATATCAGCCTCGTTTATCGAGCACAGAGTCAACCAAACCGTAGGCTTCCGCCTCGGTGGCACTCATGAAATTGTCACGATCCGTATCGCGCTCGATCACTTCCAGCGGCTGGCCAGTATGGTCGGCAAGCATCTGGTTTAGCTTATTCTTAATGCCCAAAATCTCTTGTGCATGAATCGCGATGTCAGAAGCCTGACCTTGGAAGCCACCTAATGGTTGGTGGATCATGACACGTGAGTTAGGCAGACAGTGACGCTTACCTTTGGCACCACCGGCAAGCAGGAAGGCGCCCATACTGGCGGCCTGGCCGATGCACACAGTGCTAACGTTAGGCTTGATAAACTGCATGGTATCATAAATCGCCATCCCCGCCGTAACCGAGCCGCCAGGAGAATTAATATAAAGATAGATATCTTTATCTGGGCTCTCAGACTCGAGGAACAGTAGCTGAGCAACGATCAGGTTAGCCATATGTTCTTCAACCTGACCAACGAGAAAGATCACCCTCTCTTTGAGCAGACGAGAATAAATATCATATGAACGTTCCCCTTTGGCAGTTTGTTCAACGACCATAGGCACAAGTGCATTCAGTACTGATTCTGGCGCATTTTGCATTATTAACTTCCCTAAATAAAAACGGCCCGCATGAGGAGCCTCATACGAGCCATTATAAATGGCTAACAGCCATTTAAGTCAAGCATAGGTTACGCGCGACCAGTAGCCTTGTTCATAAATTCTTCGAATTGAACTGCTTTCTCGGTAACCTTAGCTGATTTCAGCAGTGCTTCAACGGCTTGCTCTTCTAGGGCAACGTTGCGCATGTTCTGCATCATCTCTTGGTTGTTATTGTAGTACTCAATAACTTCCTTTGGATCTTCGTAGGCAGAAGCCATAGAAGCGATCAGTGCTTGAACGCGCTCGTCATCAGCTTTCAGCTCGTTAGTCTTGATCACTTCACCAAGTAGCAGACCCACTTTTACGCGGCGCTCAGCTTGCTCGGTGAACAGGTCAGCTGGCAGCTCAGGCATGTTAGCGGCTTGGTTACCGAAACGCTGCATAGCTTGTTGACGAAGTACGTTAACTTCACCGTCAATCAGAGCCTTAGGCAGGTCGATTTCGTTTTGCGCTAGCAGACCATTTAGAACCTGATCTTTCACGTTAGCTTTAAGCGCTTGCTCAAGTTCACGGCTCATGTTCTTACGGATCTCAACTTTCAGCGCTTCCAGGCCACCGTCGGCAACGCCGAACAGCTTAGCGAACTCGTCATTCACTTCTGGCAGGTTAGCCGCTTGCACTTCTTTCAGAGTGATAGCGAACTTAGCCACTTTACCTTTCAGGTTTTCTGCGTGGTAGTCTTCAGGGAAAGTCACTTCGATATCGAATGCTTCACCGGCCTTGTGACCTTCAACACCAGACTCGAAACCTGGGATCATACGGCCGCTACCTAGTTGTAGTTCGAAATCTTCAGCCTTGCCGCCTTCGAACTCTTCACCGTCGATAGAACCAACGAAGTCGATCTTCGCCTTGTCGCCTTCGGCAGCTGCACGGTCAACCGCTTCGAAAGTAGCGTGTTGCTTACGCAGGGTTTCAATCATAGCGTCAACATCGGCGTCAGTTACTTCGGCAGTTGGTTGCTCAACTTCAATCGCATCTAGACCTTTTAGTTCTACTTCTGGGTAGATTTCGAAAGTAGCAACAAACTGGAAGTTCTCAGCATCGGTCTCACCAGGAACGAAAGTAGGTGCACCCGCTGGGTTTAATTTTTCTGCGATGATGGCTTCAACGAAGTTACGCTGCATCACTTCACCAGTGATCTCTTGACGAATCGCTTTACCATAACGCTTGTTGATCACGCTTACAGGTACCTTGCCTGGACGGAAACCAGGAATACGTGCACGCTTAGCTTCATTTTTCAAACTATCAGAAACGGCTTTTTCAATCTGCTCAGCAGGAACAGAGATAGTTAGGCGGCGCTCTAAACCTTGTGTTGTTTCTACAGAAACTTGCATTGTTTTACCTCGAAATATGTCAAACGTCTTTTGTAATAGCCGAATCATCAACTATTAAGGTATTCGTTTCTTGATCTAAAAAAACGACTAAAATGCCTTGGTAACTGGGTTTGGCAGTCGTCGCACATAGTTGAAATTTATCAAGACGCGACATTATAGCCACGGTTTTCGGCATAGTCGAGCCTCAAAGCCCTAATTACGGACGTAAAAAAAGCGACCAGAGGTCGCTTTTTTTATTTTCTTCGAAAGAAGTGGGGTGACTGATGGGACTTGAACCCACGACAACCGGAATCACAATCCGGGGCTCTACCAACTGAGCTACAATCACCACTGATTTGGTACGCCCGGCAGGATTCGAACCTGCGGCCATCCGCTTAGAAGGCGGATGCTCTATCCAACTGAGCTACGGGCGCGTCGTTATGAACTTGGTTCATATCCTAACAGGGCAAATAACGTCTCCACGTTATTTAAAAATTTGGTCGGTGATAGAGGATTCGAACCTCTGACCCTCTGGTCCCAAACCAGATGCGCTACCGGACTGCGCTAATCACCGAGAATCTTATTCTTGACCATACACAGGGTGTCGTCGAGAACGGAGCGCATATTATCCCCTCATATGGTTAGCGTCAACGATTTTTTTGCAATGCCTGCGCGCCTGACTATTTAAACAGCTATCCGAAACTTTATTAAACAATTAAGGCAAATATCAGGGCATTTAGTCTATTTCAGCCCACATCCTGTTGTCTTACACAAAGCAGAGGAGCACTGTAGCCTGGCCGACATTATCCATATATTAGAACTGACTGTTATCGAGCGAAGTCAATGACAGTTTCCGCCCCCCCTGTTAAAATGTCGCCGATTTTTTATTATCGCGCCATATTAAGGAAATCCACCCCCCATGACAGCCCAAATAATCGATGGCAAAGCGATTGCTCAATCCATTCGAAAGCAACTGAGTGCCAAAGTAACCGCCCGCAAAGAGGCCGGAAAGCGTGTGCCGGGATTAGCCGTTATCTTAGTGGGAGCCGATCCCGCCTCTCAGGTCTATGTCGGCAGTAAGCGCCGCGCCTGTGAAGAGGTCGGCTTCCTGTCGCAATCTTTTGACCTGCCTACCGAAACCTCGGAGGCCGATCTGCTCGCCCTGATCGACAGATGTAACGAAGATCCAAGCATAGACGGTATCTTAGTTCAGCTGCCACTGCCGGATCATATCGAAGAGTCGAAGGTGATCGAGCGAATCCGTCCGGATAAAGATGTCGATGGCTTCCACCCATACAACGTGGGTCGTCTGGCTCAACGCATCCCAGTGCTGCGCTCTTGCACGCCGATGGGGATCATGACGCTTATCAAGTCAACAGGTGTCGACACCTATGGCTTAGACGCCGTCGTCGTAGGCGCCTCTAACATCGTCGGCCGACCCATGACCCTGGAACTGCTGCTGGCTGGCTGCACCACGACCACCTGTCATCGCTTCACCCGTGACCTCGAAGATAAGGTACGCCGCGCAGATCTGCTGATCGTTGCCGTAGGCAAGCCTAACTTTATTCCTGGTGAGTGGATTAAACCGGGCGCCATCGTTATCGACGTGGGGATCAACCGTTTAGAGAGCGGTCAACTCGTGGGCGATGTGGAATATGATGTGGCTGCCGAGCACGCCAGTCATATTACCCCCGTTCCGGGTGGTGTCGGCCCTATGACCATCGCCAGCCTGCTGGAAAATACCCTGTACGCCGCCGAAAACTATCATGACTAACTATCATGACGAATCATCACGACCGATAATCGCTACTCATATTAGGGATTAAGATCGGGGGCTGATATCAAAGGTTAGTATCAAGGACTGATATAAAAGGCTTTAGCTAAGCCGCTGGCCCCTGAAACAAGAAAGCCTGCACTAAGTGCAGGCTTTCTTATTCCAACCGTTATAAGAAGGTTTTACTTCTTACGCCAGGTGGTGCCGCCAGGGCCATCTTCCAAGATCACGCCCAGGGCATTCAGGCCATCGCGAGCCACGTCGGCCGCAGCCCAGTCCTTCTCGGCGCGGGCACGGTTACGCTCGGCGATCAAGGCCTCGATCTGCGCCACCTCATCCTCACTACCCTCGCCCTTAAAGAAGCTATCCACATCCAGCTCTAAGATCCCTAGCACGTCACCCAGCTGCTTCATGCTCACACCCAGGGCAGAGGCCGCATTCATATCATCTGCCTTGAGGCGATTGATCTCACGGGCCATATCAAACAGCACTGAGTAAGCCTCAGGCGTATTGAAGTCGTCGTCCATCGCCTCTTTAAACTTGGCCACATACTCCTCTGCCGGCGCCGCCTCGACGGTCAGATCCAGATCTTTGAGCGCGGTATAAAGACGCTCGAGCGCCGCCTTGGCTTGCTTGAGGTTATCTTCCGAGTAGTTTAGCTGACTGCGGTAATGGCCCGACAGCAGGAAGTAACGCACGGTCGAGGCATCATAATGCTCGAGCACGTCACGAATGGTGAAGAAGTTATTGAGCGACTTAGACATCTTCTCCTTGTCCACCATCACCATACCCGTATGCATCCAGTAGTTTACATAAGGGGTGTCGTGGGCACAGCAAGACTGAGCGATCTCATTCTCATGGTGGGGGAACTGCAGATCAGAGCCACCGCCATGGATGTCAAAATGCTCACCCAGATGCTTGCTGTTCATCGCCGAACATTCGATGTGCCAGCCCGGACGACCAGGGCCCCACGGCGAATCCCATGTCGGCTCGCCCGGCTTGGACATCTTCCACAACACGAAATCCATAGGATCGCGCTTGTTCTCGTCAACCTCGACGCGGGCGCCCGCCTGCAGCTGATCGAGATTCTGTCCTGACAGACGACCATATTCAGGGAATGACGCCACACTGAAGAGTACATCGCCATTAGCTGCAATATAGGCATGATCTCGCTCAAGCAGACGCTCGACCATCTCGATGATCTCAGGCATATGCTGAGTCGCACGGGGCTCAAAATCGGGACGCTTCATGTTCAGCGCGTCGAAGTCGTGATACATCTCTTGGGTCAGACGCTCGGTCAGCGTGTCGCAGCTCTCGCCGTTCTCGGTGGCGCGCTTGATGATCTTATCGTCGACATCCGTGATGTTACGATGAAAATTCACATCATAGCCGATATATCTTAAGTATCTGACGATCATGTCGAAAGCAACAAACGTACGTCCGTGACCTATATGACACAAATCATATATGGTTACCCCGCAGACATACATGCCGACTTTACCTGGCTGTATTGGCTTAAATTCCTCTTTTTTGCGGGTAAGACTGTTGTATAGCTTCAACATTGATATTCTCTACAGATAATTGACAACAAATAGGCCGCTCAGTCTACCACCTGCAAACGGCTGCTTCCAGAGTGATTGCGTGAATCTAAAGCGTTTTTTGTGCCCTCGCACATTCTTCACACCCGATAGCGTAAAATGCGAGAGTAGCTCGGACTGTAAAGCATGTTCGCAGGGATAAAAGTCACGCCATCCCTTTATGCGCCCAGGTTAATAGGCTAGAATCTGGCGCTATCTGAATAAGTAACCATGATGAGATACAGTCATATGATCACAATGCAAACCAACCACGGTGTTATTAAACTCGAACTCGATGCCGAAAAAGCACCAGCAACCGTAGCGAACTTCATCAAGTACGCAAAAGACGGTTTCTATGACGGCACCATCTTTCACCGCGTAATCGACGGTTTCATGATCCAGGGCGGTGGCTTCACCGAAGATATGTCGCAAAAGCGTTGCAACGAAGCGATCGAGAACGAAGCCAACAATGGTCTTTCTAACCTTGTCGGCACTATCGCCATGGCCCGCACCTCTGATCCTCATTCGGCCACCGCACAGTTCTTCATCAACATCAACGACAACACCTTCCTCGACTTCAAGTCTGAGTCAGTACAAGGTTGGGGTTACTGTGTGTTTGGTAAAGTCACCGAAGGCATGGATGTGGTTAACCAGATCAAGGCTGTTGCTACCGGCAACCGCGGCATGCACCAAGACGTTCCGCTAGAAGCTGTCGTCATCGAAAGCGTGACAGTCGAAGCGTAATCACAGGGCCGACACTTGTTGAACTACACCCTGTTTGTGGGCGATCTGCACCTCAGTGCCGATCGCCCCGATATCCTAAGCGCCTTCCATCAATTTCTTAGTCAAGATGTCACCCACTGCGACGCCCTCTATATCCTGGGGGATCTGTTTGAAGTATGGGTGGGAGACGATATCGCCGAGCCTTTTGCCCTAGAACTTGCCGAGCGCTTAAAGCAATTCTCGGTTCACACCCCAATCTACTTCATCCATGGCAATCGCGACTTCCTCCTGGGTAAAGCATATGCCGAGCGTTCGGGCATGACACTCTTACCCGAGGTATATTGCCTAGACCTCTATGGTCAGCCTAGTGTGTTGCTCCATGGCGATAGCCTGTGCACCCTAGATAAGGCCTATCAGAGATTCCGCCGCTTTAGAAATATGTCGTGGGCCAAGTTCATCTACAATCACCTGCCTAAGTCGAAGCGCATCGCCATTGCCGACAAGCTTCGAAGCAAGAGTAAGCAGAGCAATCAGCTAAAAAGCTATAGCATCATGGATGTGGAGCCCTGCGCGGTAGCACAGCTCATGGCCCAAACTGGCGCTAAACGCATGATCCATGGTCACACCCATAGACCCGACATTCACCAGCTCGCCAATAATGGCCAGCGAATCGTGGTGGGAGACTGGTATGAGCAAGGCAGCGTATTAAAAGTGAGTCCCGAGCAGGTGAGCCTGCAAAGCTTGCCTTTCAGCGAAACTGACGCCTAAGGCGTTCATTCACCAGCCTAGATTAAGTGTACCTTAGCAAGGCCTTCCCGAGTGAAACTTGAACTCACTGTCTGGCGCGCTTATCAGCTCGGCTTCCAGCCTGGCGAAATGTGCCACACGCTCGTCGATATTCTCTGAAGAAATGGCCTGGGCCAACACCAGATAATCTTGATAATGGCGCGCCTCCGAACGTAGCAGAGATACGTAGAACTTACTCAAGCCTTCATCGAGATGGGGGGCCAGCTTGGCGAAACGCTCACAGGATCGCGCCTCGATAAAGGCGCCGACGATCAGCTTGTCCACTAAGGTCGCCGGTTCGTGGGTGCGCACCCCGCGCATCATCCCTCTTGCGTAACGCCCGGCGGTGAGATTTTGATAGGGTATGTTACGTGCCTGCATGATCTCCAGCACCTGTTCAAAATGGTGAAACTCTTCCTTTATCAGACGCACCATCTTTGCTATAAGGTCTGGGCCATAATCGACTCCAGGCTTGGCAGTGAGTTCACCCACCAGCTCATTTTTCTTCACGTCCCGCGCCAGAAAGGCATCTATGTCCCGTGACTTGTTGTAAACGAATTCCTCATAGGGCTTAGCCCACTCGAGCAGCTTATCACCGCTTGCCTTATCGACCGCGTACTTACGGATCAAAAACATCGCCGTCTGCGCCGCCTTCAGCTCACAGTTACAGTGATCGATAAGCAGCGCAGCAAGCTGCTCGCTCTGGCTGGCGAGTGCAATCCACTCATCTGGGGTTTCACATTGTAAGAACTGCTTTATCGGCGCTAATAAGGCTTGCATGACACACTCGGGGGTTAAACGGACAGACGCCGACTATTCTACCCTTAAAAGACGGCCTTAGGCAGGTCCATCTGCCTAACAGATGAAAGTTAGCTTGACTAGTCTAAGTTTATGTTCAATAAATAAACTATGTCAGTCCTTATAGGACTGTTTGGGAGCCTGAGGTCTATTGGGTAGCAGACCAACAGGCAATGCGGGTTCGTCTGAAGTTTGGCGAGCACAAAATGAAAGCTGAACAAGGATAATTATAATGATATTAAATCACTTAATGGGGTTATACACTCATCCGAAAGAAGAGTGGCACACAATTGAGAAAAACCACGAAGCGCTGAGAAGCAGTCTTAGCCATGTCCTGTTGATCGCCCTCATTCCAGCCGTCTGCACCTATCTTGCCTCCACCATGTTCGGCTGGAATCTAGGGGTATCTGATCCCCTGTTCCTCACTAAGCAAAGCGCATTGATGATGTCGATTAGCATGTATTTCGGCCTGATTGCCGGGGTATTCGCCCTGGCCTACCTGGCCTACTGGATGGCAAAGACCTTCGATGCTCAGCCAAGCTACACACAGGCGATAGAGCTGGCGGCCTATACCGCCACACCACTCTTTATGGTGGGTCTTGCGGCCCTGTATCCTGCGCTCTGGTTTATGATGATCGTAGGCTTGGTGGGGCTGACCTACTCTGTGTACCTGCTCTACACCGGGGTACCTATCATAATGAACATTCCCGAAGAGAAGGGCTTTATCTACGCCAGTTCGGTCGTCACCGCCGGCCTTGTGCTGTTAGTCGCCCTGATGGCCTCGAGCGTCATCCTGTGGAGCTTCGGCTTAGGCCCTATGTATCAATAGAAGGTATCGATAAGAGAAGGTATCAATAGGAAAAATTATCAGTAGCCGGCATAGGTTAACCTGAGATACAAAAAAGGCTTTAGGAATCACCTAAAGCCTTTTTTAGTACCAAGCGTTAACTTAGTTAGAAGAATCTCTCAGAGCAACCGTCAGGTTAAACACCAGGTGTTCAGGCGATGAGTCTTTACTGTCGGCGCAGAAGTAACCTTCACGCTCGAACTGATAGGCCTTCTCGGCCTCTGCATTAACCAGGCCTGGCTCGACTAAACCATGCTTGACCACCAAGGACTCAGGATTCAGCACCTCATCGACCGTCTCTGCAGCCGCCGGATTTGGCTGATTAAAGAGTCTGTCATATAGACGGAACTCGGCTGGTACGGCACTTGTGGCCTCAACCCAGTGGATCACCCCTTTTACCTTACGGCCATCGGCAGGATTCTTACCTAGCGTCTGATCGTCATAGGTACAGTAGATGGTGGTGACATTGCCAGCCTCATCCTTGTCGCAACGCTCAGCCTTGATCACATAGGCATTACGCAGGCGCACTTCCTTGCCCTGAACAAGACGCTTGTATTTCTTGTTGGCTTCTTCACGGAAATCGTCGGCATCGATATAAAGCTCGCGACCAAACACCAGCTCACGCTGCCCCATAGACTCTATGCTTGGGTGTGCTGGCGCCGATAGCTTCTCAACTTGCCCTTCTGGGTAGTTTTCGATGACAACCTTAACCGGGTTGATCACCGCCATGGCGCGAGGTGCATGCTCGTTCAGCTCTTCACGAATACAGGCATCCAACATGCTCACTTCGACCATGTTCTCCTGCTTAGTCACGCCGATACGACGGCAGAACTCACGAATAGCGGCAGGCGTATAGCCACGACGACGCAGACCGGCAATAGTCGGCATACGTGGGTCGTCCCAGCCTGATACCAGGCCACGAACCACGAGGTCATTAAGCTTACGCTTAGACATCAGGGTGTATTCCAGATTCAGGCGTGAAAACTCATATTGACGGGTACGGTTTGGCGCCTGGAAATCATCCAGGTTATCCAGCACCCAGTCGTACAGACGACGGTTATCCTGGAACTCAAGCGTACAGAGCGAATGCGTGATATCTTCCAGCGCATCAGAGATACAGTGGGTGAAATCATACATAGGATAGATGCACCACTTGTCGCCAGTCTGGTGGTGATGGGCGAAACGGATACGATAGATCACAGGATCACGCATACACATGAAGGGGGATGCCATATCGATCTTGGCTCGCAGTGCACACTCACCCTCTTTAAATTCACCCTTACGCATCTTCTCGAATAACGCTAGGTTTTCTTCGACAGAGGTATCACGATAAGGACTGTTCTTACCAGGCTCCTTCAGGGTGCCACGGTACTCACGAGTCTGCTCACCATTGAGGAAGCAGACATAAGCTAATCCCTTCTTAACCAGTTCTACCGCGTACTGGTGCAGCTGGTCGAAATAGTTAGACGAGTAGCGGATCTCACCATCCCACTGGAAACCTAACCAATGCACGTCTGCCTGAATAGAGTTAACGTAATCGATATCCTCTTTCTCAGGGTTGGTATCATCAAAACGTAAGTTACATAGCCCCTTATAGTCCTGCGCCAAACCGAAGTTTAAACAAATCGATTTTGCGTGACCAATATGAAGATAACCGTTTGGCTCGGGCGGAAAACGTGTGTGCACTCGGGTGTGCTTACCGCTCTCTAAATCTTCATCTATGATGTTACGAATGAAGTTACTAGGACGTACTTCGGTGTCCACATGACTCATGGAAATCCTCTTTGCGAACTCTATTTCATCGGGCGCACAGCTGCCGCTCGAGACTAATGGGAGAAAACCTGCATATTCCTACAGATTTCGCTTCGTTACAACGGCCAAATCGCAAAAACTGCCATGATTTAGCGCAAAAACAGAAAAGCAGCGAATTATCGCTGCTTTTCTCGGTTTAACAAACTGTTTTACATCAAGCTTAAATCTACTCTGTCACCACGTTAATCACAGGTATGATGGTCTGAGCACGCTGACCCTTGCGCTTGAGCCACAGGTAGAAGACCACCAGCGCGACTAAGAAGAAGCCGATCCACAGCCCAGACTGCAATGGGTGCGCCGCAAATGTCATCGCCTGATAGAAGATGGTCGCGGTACCGTAAGCCAAGCCGAAGGTCCAGGTGGCCGCAAAGGTTGCCCAGCGCGGTCCAAACTCACCCACCAGGGCGCCCATGGCCGCCACACAAGGGGTATAGAGCAAGATGAACAGCAGGTAAGCAAAGGCTGCCGTCACACCGCTAAAGCCACTCTGCAGCGCACTAAAGGTTGAGGTATCTACATCCAGCTCGCTCGAGGCTGTCTCTATGCTCTCAATATCACCAACAGACATTGACAGCGGATCTTCAGGCGCGATGCCAAACAGGTTCTCAGGAATGGTCGCCAAGGCTTCACTAAAGCTCTCTGACAGCGGCGCCAGATCTTCCTCTTCACCACTTGCGGTAGAGTAGAGGCTATTGAGCGTACCTACCACGGCTTCCTTCGCGAAAATCCCCGTGATAATACCCACAGTTGCCGGCCAGTTATCTTGCTCTATGCCCATTGGTGAGAAGAGCGGAGTCACCTTCTGACTCGCCACACTGAGCACAGACTCAGAGCTGTCTTCGTGGCCGAAGCTGCCATCGACACCGATTGCGTTGATGAAGTTAAGCAGGGTGACCACGATAACGATCGTCTTACCCGCGCCTAGAATAAAGCTCTTAGTACGCTTGCCGGTTCTTGCCATCACCGCCTTGAATTTAGGCGTCTCGTAGTTAGGCAATTCCATCACCACGGCGCTGCTGCTGCCCGGAAGCAAGGTTGAACGTAGCAGTAAACCCGTTCCTATCGCGGCCAGCACACCAATGATATACAGCAGGAACACCAGGTTCTGACCCGACTCGGGGAAGAAGGCCGCCGCAAACAGAGCATAAACCGGTAAACGTGCACCACAAGACATGAAGGGCGCCATCATACCCGTCACGATGCGCTCACGCTCGCTGCCTAAGGTACGGGTTGCCATGATGGCAGGTACCGAGCAGCCAAAACCGACGATCATAGGCACAAACGCCTTGCCCGGCAGACCAATACGACGCATCAGGCCATCGACCACGAAGGCGGCGCGCGCCATATAGCCCGAGCCTTCCAGCACAGAGAGTGCCAGGAACAGAGCGGCGATAACGGGAATAAAGGTGGCAACGGTTTGGATACCCTGGCCTATACCGCCGGCAACCACAGTTACCAACCAGGCTGGAACACCGATATTGGTCATCAGGGCGCCGAGGTGATCGACAAACAGGGCACCGGCCGTGATGTCGAAGAAATCGATAAAGGCGCTACCGACGTTAATACTGAACATGAACATCAGGTACATCACAAACAGGAATACGGGTACGCCTGCTATCGGATGTAACACCAGCTTATCTAAGCGATCGCTCAGAGTGAGCTGCTCACTGTCTTTCACCGATTGATTAAACACCTGCTGCACGAAATCGAAACGTGTGGTGGCCACCATGATCTCGATATCCTTGCCGTGCGCCGCCAGGCGCTCGGAGCACTGGGACACCTCGGACAGCATCTGACCATTCTTACACTGGCCACAACCCAGGCCGTTGCCCATCATCGCCAGTGCGCGGCCTCGGCTGAGTTGGCTATCGCGCTCAAACAGCGCCTTGATGCCACCCTCAATCTCGGCGTCATAATTTAGTACCAATGGCGCCTCAGAGACCTTGCCATCTAGCAGATCTACCACCTGGGCCTGTACCTGCTTGATGTCGTTGACATCGCGAGAGCAGACGGCGATCACTGGGCAGCCTAGCTGCTGGCTCATCTTGTCGACATCGACCTCGATCCCCTGAGCCTTGGCTGCATCAATCTTATTGAGCACCACCACCATAGGAATACCAAGTTCGCGCAGCTGCACAGTCAGGTACAGGTGACGCTCGATGTTAGTAGCATCCACTAGGTTGATGATGCCATCCATCTGCGCCTCGGCCAGATACTGCTGAGCGATCTGCTCATCGAGGGAGCAGTCACAGCTGCTACCGGCAGGAAGCAGATCATAGATACCCGGCAAGTCTGTCAGCAGCACCTGGGTATCATTCAGGGTAAAGGCACCAGTCTTCTTCTCAACTGTCACCCCTGACCAGTTACCCACCTGCTGGTTGGCACCGGTTAGCGCATTAAAGAGTGTTGACTTACCCGCATTAGGATTACCAACGGTCACACAATGAAATTGTTTAGCCATGAGCCAGCTCCACCTCGATTACTTCTGCCAGATCCTTACGCATGCATAACTTACTGCCACGAATGGCCAACTCTAATCCCGAGCCCAATGGTGCACGTCGTAATAGGGTCAGAGAGGTGTTTGGGGTGATCCCCATAGATAAAAGCTTGCGTTTCACTACCGCAGGCAGGCTAATCTGGCCCACCTCGGAGATCACAGCACTATCGCCAGGCTTTAATTCGCTTAATTTCATATTGCAACTCTACCTTTTCAGGTCTCGATAAATCTGAACTACACCAGATTCTAACGGAGCAAGGCTTCCAATAACTTTATCTAGATCAATATTTATGATTGGAAACGATAATAATTTTCAATTGTATTTTATATTATGTGACAGATATCTCAATCAGTAAACGAGATTATCAAATGAGAACCATTTTCATTAGTGGCCAATTCTACGTCCCAGTCCTCGCGCCTAGCGTGATCCAGATCACATAAAGTGCTAATTCGCTCAAATACCTCATTTTTAACCGCGATTTATCGGCACAAATTTTACACATTCGTCACAAATCCCACCTATTATTTAGCTTTGGTAAATTAGTAATTCATAAAGATAACAACTAAAAACCTCACTGTGCTTGGATGGATGATGATGAAAAAGGAATCTAATTGGCAGTCAGCCCTCTGGCTAACGGCCCTACTCGCGCTAACTCCCCTCTTTAGCTTGTTCGCTCAGGCGACTCCATGGGACAAGATGCCAGCTGAAGAGGTAGAGAAGATCCTCGATAACAAATTTGCGCAGGGGCAGTACTCCCCCAAGGGCGCCGATAGCTGCCTGATGTGCCATCGCAAGAACCAAACCGTCATGGCACTATTTGACGGTGTACATGGCAATCCCCAGGTTAAAGGCTCTCCCATGGCCGACCTGCAGTGCGAAGCCTGCCACGGCCCCATGGGGAAACATAACCGCGGGGGGAAGGAACCTATGATCACCTTCGGCGCCAATTCCCCTGTTCCCGCCGAGAAGCAAAATAGTGTCTGCATGAGCTGCCACAACGATGACCAGCGCATGGCCTGGAGTGGCAATCATCACGACAACGCCGATGTCGCCTGTAGCGACTGTCATCAGGTACACACGGGTCATGACCCTATCAGCGACAAGACCCAGGAGGTCGCCGTCTGCACGACCTGTCATGCACAGCAAAAGGCCGACCTATATAAGCGCAGCAGCCACCCAATGAAGTGGCAGCAGATGGTCTGCAGCGACTGTCATAATCCCCACGGCGGTCTTGGCGAGGCCAACCTGAAGCAGATGAGCATCAACGACAACTGCTATGCCTGTCACAGCGAGAAGCGTGGGCCTAAACTGTGGGAGCATGCGCCCGTCACCGACAACTGCGCCAACTGTCATAACCCCCACGGCAGCGTCAACGAGGCGATGTTGATCGCCAAGCCCCCTCAGCTTTGTCAGCAATGCCACGCCAGCGACGGTCACGCCGCCAATCCGGTGTTTGCCAACAGCCCTAATGCCTTTAACGGCGGCCGAAGCTGCCTGAACTGCCACAACCAGGTGCATGGCTCCAACCATCCATCGGGCAAATTACTGCAACGTTAATGAGGGAGCATAGCGATGAACAGACAAGACCGCACTCAAACACGCGCTTGGCCACTCAGCCTGCTGGCCCTCTCTATTATCAGCAGCCTTGCATCGGCTCAGGGGTACGATCTGGCGTCGGCCAACCGCAGTCAGGTGAAGATGGACGCCTGGAAATGCCAGCGCTGTGAGGTCAAAGATGCAACCACAGGCGAGATAGGCGTCGGCGTCGCCTATAACGACGGCAGTGATAGCCGTTTTGGCAACACCACGGGCTCGGATACCGATGGCGCCGTGGCGAGCCTGGAGGCAGATCTAACCCACAAGAAGGCCTCTGGCTACCAGACCCAATTTAAGGCAGACCGCCTAGGCTATGACGCTGGCTCTGCTAGCTTAACGACCGGCCGCAAGGGCCAATACCAGATAGCCGCCAGCTATCGAGGTTTTGCCCACTTCGATAATAATGATGCGCTCAGCCCCTATCGGCTGAATGACAGCAGTTGGCAACTCCCCAGCCAATGGCAGAGCGCCGCCACAACCGATCAGATGAGCAGCCTAAACGATAGCCTGATGGCGAGTGAGCTTAAGATCACCCGTGACCGCTACCGTCTCGACGCCGCCTATACTGGCAGCTTCTACGAGGCTAGCCTCGGCTACCAACATGAGCAGCGTCAAGGCAATCGCCGTGCCAGCGCCAATCTGCTCACCAACAGCACCATGCTGGCGGAGCGTGTCGACGACAAGAGCGATCGCATCGAAGGCAAACTCTACTTTCGCGGCGATCAATGGCTGACCGGCATAGATGCCGAGCTAAGTCATTACAAGAACGATATCAATGCCCTGCACTGGCAATCGGCGTTCAGCCCCACCTTCGGCGCCGCCTATTATGGCCAGAGCGCTGTAGCGCCCGATAACAAGGCCTATCGCGTCGCGGCTCACAGCCAATTCTCCGCCCCGGGTCAGCAGGTGCTGATGCATCTAGGTTTTAGCCGCATGACCCAAGATCAGGCGTATCTGCCGGCCACCATCAACGGCCCTTCCCCCATGCTGCCGGCAAGTAATCTCGACGGTCAGGTAGATCTATTGGAGATGAAGCTTAAGTATCTCGGGCGTCTCACCCCAGAGCTCAGCCTCAGGGCCGGCTACGACTATCGCGATCGCGACAACAAGTCTGAGATCTTGAGTTACCCGCAGATCATTACCGACAGCTACTACAGCGGCGATAAGCTTAATCAGGCCTATGACCGAACCCGTCAACAGGCTAATCTGGGGGCCAAGTATCGCTTTACCCGCAGCCTCTATCTGGATCTGCAATACCAGTATGAGCACAACAACTACAACGCCCTCGACCGCGACAGCCTGCAGACATCAGATGTTACGGCCAAGCTCCACTATCGGCTCTCCTCCCAATGGCAAGCCTGGCTCAAGGCCGAGTTTGAGGATCGCGGCGGCAGCGAATATCTGGGCTCGAGCGTCAGCAATCGCCCCAACAACCCGCTGTTAAGGCGCAGCTATCTGGCCGATCGTGAGCGCCAGCGTTATGGCCTCTACACCAGTTTTAGCGGCGAGGCACTCAGCACCACGCTCAACCTGCATCTGATGCAGGATGACTACACAGACACCCAGATAGGCCTGACTCAGGTCGATAGCCAGGGTTATGATCTCTCCGCCAACTATGCCCTGAATGAGCAGATTAACCTGAGCGCCTTCGTCAATCAGGACTGGCGCGACAGCGATCAGGCGGGCAGTAACAACTTCGGTAGTGCCAACTGGTTTGCCACCACCAAGGATAAGGCGACCCTTATCGGTGCCGGGTTCAATTACGACGCCCTGATGGAGAACCGTCTGCGGCTCGGCCTCAACTACAGCTATAACGACGGCCAGAGTGACACAGAGATCAGCCAAGGCCTGCACAGCCCCTATGGCAGCTATTACGCCACCCGGCACAATCTCAACGCCTTCGCCGACTTTAATCTCAGCGAGAGCCTGGGGCTGCGGCTGGATTGGATCTTCGAGCAATACCAAGACGCCGACTGGGCCAACGACAAGCTGATGCCAGACAGCATCCCCAACGTCTTGACCTTCGGTGACCTCAGCCATGATTACAACGCCCACTACTTTGGAGTGACCCTGAGTTACCAGCTGTAACTCAGCCGCCCCCTATGCCAAGGAAGCGATGATGAAGATGAACAAAACTTTCCATTATGCCGCCCTGTTTGGGCTAGTTTCGTTACTCTCCGCCTGTGGCGGCGACGATGGTAAACCCGGTAATCCTGGCGAGCCCGGCGGCCCACCAGCCATGGTGATCGACTCCTTAGTGGTCAGCTTCGATCCCGTGCAGATGCAATCAGGCGTCGCCACCGTGAACTACCGTGTCACCAATCAGGATGACGAACCTGTAGTGGGGATCCCAAGCGCCACCTTTATTGCCGCTCAGCTGCTGCCCCAGGGCTACACCAATGCGGGCAACGCCTCCCAGTGGCAATACTTCACCTCAGAGAGCTGCAACGACAGCTGCCCTGGGGAGTATGTGGATCATAAGAATGGCCGCTACAGCTACACCTTTAGCGCAGGTTTCGATGGCTTAAACGATGTCGGCTATCAGGCCGGCGCCACCCAGCGCATAGTGGTTAAGCTAGGGGGCGACAGCCTGGCCGATGGCACCAGCCTGCCCGTCACCAACCAGCACTTCGACTGGCAGGCCGACAAAGACGGCGCCAGCAGCGATCCTGTCTACACCCGCAACCTGATCAAGATAGCAACCTGTAACACCTGTCATAACGACCTGGCCTTTCACCGCGGCAACTATAATCAGGTCGAGACCTGTGTGACCTGTCACAACGCCGATCGCGTCAGCAACCCAGACAACATCTTCCCGCAGATGATCCACGGTAAGCACCTGACCGGCTTCCCCGGCTCGCTGGCAAACTGCCAGACCTGTCATGCCGAAGATGAGACCCTAAGCGAGCAGATGAATTGGGCGCGGGTACCCACCATGGAGGCCTGCGGCGCCTGTCATACCTATATCGACTTCAAGAAGGGTGAAGGCCATCCGGCGCAGCTCAACAACGCCAACTGCGTCGCCTGTCACAACCCAGATTGGACAGCCAGCGTCCACAACGACGGCGGCAACGCCCAGGCATTGGCACAGTTCAAACCTGTGATCACCAAAGCCATGCGCAGCGGCGATACCGTCTCCTTCACCCTAACACTGGAAAATTCCGCGACGGGTCAGCCTTACACGGCCAGCGCCGACCAACTCGATTTCGTCTCGGATCTTCGCGTCTACGCCAACTGGGGCACCAGCTTCGACTACGCCACCCGCTCGGCGCGCTCCATACGAGTGCATGAAACCACGCCCGTCTCTGGCAGCAACGGCAGCTTCGACTATCAGATAGCCGGGCTGACCGTGCCTGCCGGTAGTGAGATGGATAAAGGCACCTTGGCGATTCAGGGCAGAGTCTGCGCCGCCAATGGCGTGCTGGGCGCCTGCAGTGATGAGGCCAACAGCGAAGTGGTGATCAAATCCAGCCATCGTTTCTTCGCCACAGACGCACTGAGCGATAGCGGCCGCCGCGTCGTGGTCAGCAACGACACCTGCGGCAGTTGCCATGGGGATCAACAGCTGAACTTCCACGGTTCCCGCAACGATCTCGAAGGCCAGTGCCAATTGTGTCACAACCCCAACATGCAGGCCGATGCCGCGGATAACCCGTCCCTCACCACGGCGGACTTCAAGCACCTTATCCACGGCATTCACAGCGGCCAACGCGCCGGTTTCGAAGGGATCAACTACCCGGGCAACATAGGTAACTGCGCCCAGTGTCACGCCGACAGAGATGGCGTGCTCTCGGTCGCCCTGCCGCTGGATCCCGGCGTGCAACCGCTGACCATCGACGATGGCAGCTACACTAGCCCGACGGCGGCTATCTGTAGCGATTGTCACAGCAGCGAGACCAACAGGAACCACATGATCCAGCAAGGCGCGGTGTTCGGCGGCACGCTGTCCGATGCCACGGCGGGCACTGAAAGCTGCACCACCTGTCACCGACAAGGGGCCGATGCCGATGTGCTCAGCGTGCATCCCATTAAATAGACCGGGCAAGGCGCCGGCTCGCTGGCGCCGATAGAACAACGCATTGAGAAATTGACTGAAATGGAAGGCACTATGATGGATATAAAGAAGAAGGTGAATCAATGGAGCCTCATCGCCCTGAGTTGCAGCGCGCTGCTACTGGGCTGTGGTAGCGATGGCAAAGACGGTGAAGATGGCCCCGACGGCGTCATAGGCGTTAGCATCGCCGACACACCAACGGTAATGGCGCAATTTACCCAGGCATCGATAGAAGATGGCCAGGTCAGCGTGACCTTTAAGCTTGAGAATGCCAACGGCGTTGCCGTACTCGGCCTGACCAAAGACTTTGATCTCAGGTTCGGTATCGCCCAGCTGGCCCAGGTCACAGAGACCATAGACGACCAGTCCTTCGACCGCGGCTACCAGTGGCAGGCCTACATCAATACTCTCAGGCAACCCGGTTCGCTGCCAGATGGTGCCGAAGGGCTTAACCCCTCGCCCCAATTTCAAGCCGGTGTCGAGGCGGCCAGCGCCTGCGAAGACTGCCTGACGGATAATCTCGATGGCAGCTACACCTACAGGTTTCAGCAAAATATTGCCAATGTCACCGAGCCTTTGGCCATCACCTACAATGGCGAAAACACCCACAGGGTCACCCTTGAGCTGAAACTGCCTCAGGTGACCACCAATGCCCACCATGACTGGCAGCCCTCATCGGGCGCGACCGAAGGGATTCAAACCCGCAATGTGGTAAGCAAGCAGACCTGTCTCAACTGTCACCAGGAGGAGAGCCTGGCCCTGCACGGCGGCCGTCGTATCGCCCTGGAAAACTGCGCCAGCTGTCATACCGCGACCTCAGGAGATCCCGAGAGCGGCAACAGCATAGAGTTTCCCTATATGATCCATGCCATCCATAAGGGCCAGGACAGAGTCACCAGCACGCCCGAAGGTTATGTGCCAGCCCCTTATAAGATAGTGGGTTATGGTGGCAGCCTACATGACTATGGCAAGGTGATGTTCCCACAGAAACCGGCGGCCAACTGCGCGGCCTGCCACAAAGAGGGTGACGATGCGCCAAGTGATGCCGCCCTGTTTAAGGCCGATAACTCCAGCGTCGCCTGCATCGGCTGTCATACCGAGAAACCATCGCAGAATCACTCAAGCACCAACTGCGTCGCCTGCCACAACGCAACAGATACCTATCCGGGAACGGGCAACGCCGAGAAGCGCCATGGCGACGTGCTTAAGGCCTACTCGCTGGCCCAGGCGATGGGCGTCAGCTTTAGCAACATAGGCCTGGATGGCGACGGCAAGCTGAAATTTGATCTTCAGGTAACCGATACCGCTGGCAACCCGGTTGCCAGCGAATTTATCGAACTGAGCACCCGCGTAGTGGTGGCCTGGGATGTGGACAAGGACTACCCCGCCTACGGTGATGCCTCTTATAGCAATCGTCGATTCAGACTGTCACAAGGCAGCTATGACGAGGCCACAAAGACCTTCACCATTGTCGCCAACACCTTCGATATGCCATCGGATGCCACAGGCAAGACCTTCGAACTCTGGTCGGCCATCGAAGTCTGTTTCAACAACGGTGGCTATGGCGTGGCCGAGGTGGTGATGACCGCCTGTAGCGAGGATACCCGTTCGGTGGCGGTTAAAGAGGCGCCCTATCGCTTCGTCTGGTCCGGCACCGGAGTCGCCGAAGATGGCCAGATCGCGATGCGCCGCGCCATCGTCGATACCAGCAAGTGTCAGACCTGCCACAATCAGGAGAATCACCATTACAACAATGGCTATAACTGTCAGACCTGCCATACCTCGGATAAGACGACTCGCGGCGATAACAGCTATCCCGGCGGCCGTAAGTCAACCAGCTTCACCTTTAAGGCCCACGAGGCCGAGGGGCACTACCTCAAGTATGCCGGCGTACAGTCGGGCACAGTACTTAAGACCGACTGCCTCACCTGCCATAGGCAAGACGGCTTTACCCTTGGCCGAGCCTCTGACCGTGTCTGGCGCTATGGTGATACCACCACGGGGGCCGACATCTGGGTCTCATCCGATGCAGGCGCCTGCCTGAGCTGTCACCAGAAGTACCTGAAAGACTCAGGCTCGGCCCATATTCAGGCCAACGGCGGCATTCTGGATGGTATGGACGCGGCAGATGTACGCACACGGGCGGCAGAGACCTGCGCCACCTGTCATACGCCGGCTCAGCTGTTAGGCATTCATCAGCCCTAACCTGGCTCAGTTGAGCAGCCAACCAGTGACTCCCAAAGTGGAGCGCTAATAAAAAGGAGGCCCAGGCCTCCTTTTTTATCGCGGTAACGTCATTTCACCGTTAGATTCACATTCGGCTAACTTCCCCCGTACATACAAGGGGAGCTAACAGGCGAAATTGTGTACTTCTCCAGCATCGACACTTGCGTTAGATCAAAGCTGAGATAAAAAAACTTAGCCGCCTTAAGCTTTATTTAAGAAATAAAGCATTTTTACGCCCCCCTTTTAAAACCCACACCAGGATTGAGCGTTAACCAATTGAAAATAATGTTATTTAACAAGTTTATCAATTTACTCCAGGCTTAATGGATCCGCTTCACGTTTGCGCCAAACGAGCCAATGCGCCTACCCCCTTTTGAATAAGATGACGATTAAGGTGTCGCCAAGTCATTGAGGCAATAGCAATAACGAAGCCCACCTTATTCATACCAAAAAAGAAAAATTGAGATCA
This sequence comes from Shewanella sp. Isolate8, assembly GCF_022398495.1. Classification (NCBI taxonomy): domain Bacteria; kingdom Pseudomonadati; phylum Pseudomonadota; class Gammaproteobacteria; order Alteromonadales; family Shewanellaceae; genus Shewanella; species Shewanella sp. Isolate8. The sequence continues at coordinate 234,292 of NZ_JAKEVI010000002.1, forward strand.
CTCTCATTCTCATGCAGGGGAAAAATGATGAAACGGTATTCAATCAGTACCGCAGTCAAAGCAGCATTCGGTGTCGGAGCCTTGTCTCTGGCACTGGTCGGCTGTAATGGCAGCGATGGAAAAGATGGTGAAGATGGCAAGCCTGGTGAAATCGCAGTCGATATCAACAGTGCAACTGAGGTCCAAACCAAGATAGAAAGCGCCAGCTATGACGAGGCGGCGAAAACATTAAGCTTCGAGTTTAGCCTGACCAATCCTAATGGCGTCGCCGTCACCGGATTAGCGGCGCTCACCGACCCACTACGCATCGCCTTCGGTCGTATGGGCACACGTAGCGAGGCCTTCACGCCCTACACCCTAGAAGATGGCACTCAGGTCACTAATCGCGCCGATGGCGACGAGGAGATCTGGCTCTCATACCGCAACGCCAGCAAAAATGGCGTACCTATGACAGGCACCAACAACTGGCGCCCTAATCGTGACTGCCCTGAAGGCGAAACCTGCCTTGCCTACCTGGGTGAAGGCCGTTACAAGGTGACGGCGCCAGAGATCATCGACACCAATGGCCTGGATTACGACTATGACGCCAATCAGATCAATGGCATCTATCTGATCACCTATGGCGTGGGTCAAAACAAGCTTAAGAATGTCGAAGCCTACTACTGGGATCCTTTGACACAGCAGTCGGTGGCCTCGCCTAAGAAGGTGTTAGAGATGGACACCTGTACCAACTGTCACGTGGGTCAGGATCATATCCGTCACGGCAATTATGGTAACACCGCCGATGGTTGTGGTTTCTGTCACACCGACTACACCCTATACAGCGGCTCGGGCATCGATGGTGAAGGCAATACCGTCGAGTTCCACTTCGACGGCTCCATCAAAGGGCTGGTTCATGGAGTGCATACAGGTATCACCGAAAAGGATCGCCGCGAACTGGCGAAATTCAACTCGGTTATCGCCAACGCCAACAACCCAGCCTTTACCCATGAATTTGATGGCGCCGCGCTCGATAGCGAAGGCAAGCCAAAAGCCGAGCTTAACTTCCCAGCATCGACTGCCAACTGTCAGAGCTGTCACGTGAGCTATACCACCACAGAAGAGATGCTACCCGAAGGCCTGACGCCCCATTCGCTGGCCTGGTTTGGCGATAAAGATGTGACCAGCTGTCAAAGCTGTCACGGCGAATATCATAAAGGCAGCAGCCTAGTCACACCGGGTGAAGATGGCGCGACACTGGTGGGCTGTGTCACCTGTCACACCAGCCAGGACGGTAACACCCGCGGCGGCGCCTTCCGCCACTTCGCAGGCCATGAGCAACAAAGCTATGAAGCGGCATCACAGGCGGGTACTCTAATTGACGCTAGCTACAGTCAAATCAACTGGGATGAGGCTTCAAACACTTTAAGCTTTACCATGCACTTAACAAAGGGCAAAGAGATTGTATCAGGTGACTATACTACTGACATGCGTCTTTATGTGAACGCCGTTAACGCGACTAAACCTGATGCTTTCCTCGCCGGACGTACTAGTGGTTCTGTCACCCCCAATGCTGACGGTAGCTATAGCGTAATAGTCGATGGTTCAACGCCCGCTTATGGCCTGCCTTCACTGGCAGAGGTTATTGCTAATGGGGCCGATCTGGCGATCACATCGAGTTTCAAGACTTGTTTCACCAATAAAACTTCAGACCTACTAGCCTTAGTTGATGGCGCTTGCCCATTAGATAGTCGTGGTAGAGAAAATGTCCTAAGCCCAAATGCAGCTAAAACTGTGTTCGTTAAGCTTGACGGAACCCCAGGCGCGGTGCGTGCCAGCGCCGTTGACTATGACAACTGCGCAAGCTGTCACAACAACGACATGGTGGCAAAAGGCAATAGAGATACAGGACAAGGTGAATCACACTACCGTAACGCCGACGTACACACCTGTGCCCAGTGTCACGAAGCCGGCGACTATAACAGCCTGATCGTGCGCGTTCACGGTACCTTCGGTAAGGCCCATGGCCGCGCCGATGTGCATCAGCTGGTGAGCAGTGCCAACTGCTCTGCCTGTCACAGCGATCTCGACTTCGGTTTAGAGAATGCTCGTTCTACGCCAATGCGCTGGAACAAGGGTGACGCCAGCTACGCCAGCCCTCAGGCGGGCGTGTGTGCCTCATGCCACGTCTCATCAAGCTATGAGATCGGCGGTGGCAAAGACGCGGCCAAGTCTCACATCGAGAGCATGGGCGGTGTCGTCGCAGGCAGCTATGAAGCGGCCATGTTAAACAGCGAATCCTGCCTCACCTGCCACAGCGCAGAGAAGGTTGCCGAACTGCACAAGCAAGACTAGAACAAACATCACTGTTTTAGCGACTCATGTAAAATAACCCGAGAGTGTCAGGCCTGCCCTGGCACTCTTTTTCTATCCGGCGGCGCCTGTTGCGCCTACCGACATAGCTTAAAAACCCACCAACCAAGCCTGCCTAAACACACTAACATCTACCCCCTAAAGCGTCCCACTTTCGGTAACAGGAAATCAACAAGCTGCTATTTAACTGGCTGACTTTCTTATATGAAAATGAAAATTTCACCAAAAATGCATTTTTTTACCTACCTCTAAAGAAATAGTCAGATCTCAATCACATAAGCAGACTGAAACACCTGCTAAAAAGTTGCCATTTCGATAGCCTTAGAGGTGGAAACTAATTCCACACATTAAGCGAGTGTTTTCAATAGGCGAAACAAATACTGTTCTCAATTTCGGTGCTTGTTTTTATTGATGAACAATCAATTAATGATGATTAAAACTATTGCAGGGAATAATCATGATGAAAAAGTTCAATGTTAATGCAGCGACAAAAGCTGTATTAGGTGCAGGGCTTCTCTCACTCGTCTTATCCGGTTGCGGCAGCGACGGTAAAGATGGTGAAGATGGCAAGCCAGGCCCCGTTGGTAACCCCATTGGCGAGGTCTCACACCTAAAATCAAATATCCAATCAGCCAGCGTAGATGATGCGGGTATCCTAACCATCAACTTCAACCTGACCGACGCCAACGGCGTTGCCGTATTCGGCCTTGGCTATGCCGACATCGGTGCCGTCTCCTTTGGTCGTGTCGGTAACGAAGATGAAGTTGGCAGCACAGATCTCGAGGGTAACCCACGTGACATCTGGTTAAGCTACTTTAATAAAGACAAAGGCGATGACCATTACACAGGCTCCTCTTATTTCAAAGGAAAGGATTGTGAGACTTGCTTAACCGACAATGGTGACGGCAGCTACACCCTAGTCCTCGATAAGCCTATCGATACCTTAGGTAAGTACGACTACAAGGCAGACGTCACCAACGGTATCTACCTTGGCGTGAAGGCGAGCAATAATGCCGGTTCGACCATGGTCGACAACAGCTTCTTCTATTGGCAGCCAAGCTCTGACACGGTTCAGGAAAAGCCTAAGGCACTGATTGCCAATGATACTTGTCAAAGCTGTCACCGTCCTGGCCAAGATGGCGCCCTCGCCATGCATGGCGGTAAGCATGTCACCCTCGAATCTTGTACCTTCTGTCATACCGACTACAACTCGTACATGAAAGACGAGAAGGATGAAGATGGCAAGGTGGTTCGTACCTATGAGTTTGACGGCTCAATCAAAGGTATGGCACACGCTATCCATAGCCACTCAACTTACAATGGTATCTACCCACAAAGCGCGGGTAATTGCCAAACCTGTCACCAGGCAGATGAAAGCCTGACCATGGCCGATGTCTGGAAGGCTGACTTGGATACGGCAACCTGTATGAACTGTCACAACAGCCCATACGCGGTACCAAGCTGGCACTGGGATAGCGAAAACAACCAGATCGCCGAAAGCAAGCAAAACTGTGTGAGCTGTCATAACGATCCAAATGGCGGTGTACGTGGCGCCGAGTCTGGCCACTACCTGAAAAATGACAATGCACAGTCAGCTGCCGCAAAAGTCACTTTCAACAGCATGAGCTATGACGCCGACACTAAGACAGTAACGGCCAACATGACGGTTAGTCTGGGCGACACTAAGGTAACTCTGGCACAGATCGATCCGACTCCGTATAAGTACGGTGGCTTCACCAGTGCGATAGTGTTCAACGGCGTTGTCGACGATGACTTCCTGGTGAACTACCAGAAGGTGGGTTACGATAACTTCACCGCCGGTGAAGATGGCTCAATCAATGTCACCATCGCAGATGGCGACTTTAAAGTTGCGCAAATCATGGAAACGGCAGATGTCACTGTTGCACTAAGCAGCCAACTACACATCTGTTTCGACGGTAAAGGCGCTATAAAAGACTGCGATATTACATTAGTTGATGAAAACGGTGATCCTCTTGAGGTCTCTAACTCAGGCCCATACGTACCTTCTGACACAGCCTACTTTGCGCTTGATGGTACTAAAGTTGATAAGTCTCCACGCGTACAACACGCCGAAATGGCCGCTTGTCAGCAGTGTCACACAACCGCAATCAAGCACCGTTTCAGTAATGATATGGATGGCTGTGCGAGCTGCCACAACGGTACCCGTGACAAGAAAGGCACAGGTTCCTCAAACCTAGCCTACATTGTCCACAGCAAGCACTATGTGTACGATTCTGAAGGCGGCTTGTTCTTCAAGAAGACTGAGTGTCAGGCCTGCCACGGTGACAAGGGATTCTCACTCTCTAAGATAGATCCAACCGCCGCACCAGTGGCCTTCGGCACAACCGATGGACAACGTCTGAGCGACACTAACGAGCAGCTAGTGGTATCACCACAAGCCGCAGCCTGTGTCAGCTGTCACCAGGCACCTTATGGTCTGAGCGAAGCAACTGCTGCGCACATTCAGACTAACGGTGGTCTGCTCAAGCAAGAAGGCGCTCCGCTCACCACCCTAGGTGTACCGGCAAGCGACTATGACAGCCTCAACCCGGCAGAGACCTGCTCGACTTGTCACAAAGACAGCCAGATCCTGGAAGCTCACGCTAACTGGGGCAGCAGTCACTAGTGACTAATGACTAGGGCTTCACCCTGACCACTTATCGGGGTGAAATCTAATACCCAAAGGGAGGCATTGCCTCCCTTTGTCTTATCTATAGAACAGCGATTACTAAAATAAGAACAAAAATCGCAAAACTGTTTCATTTTGCAACATTTTTTCCCACATTCAGCAGCGTTCCGCCCCCACTTTCATACCCCTTTAGAAATAGAAAGATCTGGGTCACACATTAGACTCAGTCTGGCAGATTTTAGCCGCCTGTTACGTTAGCATTTCCTTGGGGATTTCTATTTCCAGCATTGACTTAGGTCGCACAACTTATAACTGAGAATCGGCACATTCGATGGGCCATGCACTTAAGACGATGCCAAACCTATGCAGGGAAAAAATGATGAACGTACAAAATAATAAATTTAAGCTGCTTCTCGCAGCAGGTGCCGTCTCCATGGCTCTCACAGGTTGTGGTGGCAGCGACGGTAAAGACGGCAATCCGGGCAACCCCGGCGGCCCAGCGGCCGACGCCATCGAAGTACTTCACCTGGATGTCACCAAGGTGGAATACGACAACGGTACACCGACTATCACAGTCTTTGCGACCAACGAGGATGATCTTCCCGTGATCGGTCTGAAAGATCTGGAAGTGAAGAAAGTGGTTCAGCTGCTACCTCAGGGTGCAACCGGTGCCGGTAATGCCGCCGAGTGGCAATACATCGGTTCTCAGAAAGCCTTCACCGATCACAAAGATGGTAACTACAGCTTCACCATCGAAGTGGAAGGTTACAATCCTGAGCTAACTCAGCGATACAACATCATCGCCAAGGCCTCTACGCTGCTTGACGGCGTCACACTAGTGCCGCAAACCGAGATCGCCGAAGACTTCTCTGGCGAAGGTTATGCGCCGCTTTACACCAAGGACGTGGTCTCAACCGCCAGCTGTAACAGCTGTCACGCCGAAGGTCAGAAGATCTACCACGGCTACACCAACGTTGAGACTTGTGTCTCTTGTCACACCCAAGAGCTGGCAGATAGCAAAGGTAAGCCACAAGTTGCCTTCAACCATCTGATCCACAACGTCCATAACGACGCTAAGATGTATGGCCGCGAAATGGACAAGAGCGCCGAGACGGCACACCACATAGTTCAAGACAACTGTCAGACCTGTCACGTTCAGTCTGACGAACTCACCGAATGGGGCAACTGGTCACGCGTTCCAACCATGGAAACCTGTACCAGCTGTCACGTCAACATAGACTTCGAAGCGGGTAAGGGCCATTCACAGCAAAACGACAACAGCAACTGTGTTGCCTGTCATAACGCGACCTGGACCGCCGAGCTACACAGCCAGGCCAGCAATGATAAGAAAGCCCTTATCGATCAGTACGGCCTCAATGTTGAGTCGACTATCGATGCCGACACCCAGGCTGCCACCATCAGCGTTCAGGTGGTCGATGCCAGTGGCGCCGCCGTGGATCTTGCCACACTGCAGCCAATGATCCAGCGTATCGAGATCGTGACTAACGTAGGTCCGAACAACGTGACCCTAGGTTATCGTGGCAAAGACTCAATCAATGCCATCAAGAATGGCGTGCTCGACGCAGCCGCTAAGATTGAAGAAGGCAAGCTGGTTTACACCACAAGCAAAGATCTTCAACTGGGTGCTGAGGATGCAGACAACGAAACTGCCTTCACCTTCGTTGGCTGGGCTATGTGCTCAGACAAGGGTGAGTTCGTTAACTGCGACGATCCAGACTTCGACGGTAGCGACACCGACAAGTACACTGGCATGAAAGCCGACCTTGCCTTCGCAACCTTATCAGGCAAGGCGCCAAGCATGCGTCACGTCGACTCAGTGAACTTCACCGCCTGTGCCTCTTGTCACACCACAGAGTTTGAAGTGCACAAGGGTAGTCACCACGCTGGTTTCGTCCTGTCTGAGCAACTCTCTCACACCAAAGATGCCAACGACATGCCTATCATAGGTGTCGATGCTTGTGTGGCTTGTCACACGCCTGACGGCACATACGCTGGCGGCGCGAACAAGGGTGCACTAGAGATGAAACTGCACGTGGTACACGGCGAGCAAGGCATCATCAAAGACTGTGCCCAGTGTCACAACGACTTCAACCTGGATGCCTTCAAGGCTAAAGGTGCCCTGGCAACGGCTGGCGGCCAATACAGCACGCCTATCGCCGCGACATGTACTTCTTGTCACACCAGCGATAGCGTCAAGGCCCACGTCGAGAGCCAAGGTGCCATCATCAATGGCGCTAAAGATGTCGCTAACGACGCGGCGCAGCTAGAAACCTGTTTCTACTGCCACGCACCCGTTATCGAAGATCACACTGCGGTGAAGATGTAATTTGCGCATCTCAAATTGAAAACCGGGGGAGTCTCCTCCCCCACTTTTCACTACTCATTTGTGCAAATTAGGATGCCTATTATGAAAATCACAAATCAATTCAAAAGCCTGATTCCGGCGGTGATGGCAGCGGCCCTGCTGTCGCTGGGCATAAGCCAGGGCGCGGTTGCGTCCAAGTGGGATGCCAACATGACCCCGGACGAGGTGGAAGCCACCCTGGACAAGAAGTTTGCCGAAGGCCAATACTCGCCTAAAGGCGCCGACTCTTGCCTCATGTGTCACGGCAAGTCTGAAAAGGTCATGGACCTGTTTAAGGGCGTACACGGCGCTGCAGACTCCAGCAAAAGCCCGATGGCCGGCCTACAATGTGAAGCCTGCCACGGCCCTATGGGTAAGCATAACCGCGGCGGTAAAGAGCCGATGATCGCCTTCGGTCCCGACTCTAGCCTGTCTGCCGAGAAGCAAAACAGCGTCTGTATGAGCTGTCACAAAGATGACAAGCGTATAGCCTGGAATGGTGGTCACCATGACAACGCCGATGTGGCCTGTGCCTCTTGTCACTCTGTGCACACAGATAAAGATCCAGTGCTCTCTAAGAACACCGAGATGGAAGTCTGTACCAGCTGTCACACCAAGCAAAAAGCCGACATGAACAAGCGCTCTTCTCACCCAATGAAGTGGGCGCAGATGGTCTGTAGCGATTGCCACAATCCACACGGTACCCTGTCGGACTCGGACCTGGTCAAGCCCAGCGTTAACGATACCTGCTATTCGTGCCACGCAGAAAAACGCGGCCCAAAGCTATGGGAACATGCTCCCGTTACTGAAAACTGCGTCACCTGCCACAACCCGCACGGCAGTGTTAATGAGGGCATGTTGAAGACCCGCGCCCCACAACTTTGTCAGCAGTGCCACGCTAGTGATGGCCATGCCAGCAATGCTTACCTGGGCAACACTGACCAAGGTTCAACCGTGGGTGGCAATGCCTTTACCGGTGGCCGCAGCTGCCTGAACTGTCATAACCAGATCCATGGTTCTAACCATCCATCTGGCAAATTGTTCCAGCGCTAAGGAGACGAGAAGATGAAATTCAAACTCAATGTAGTCACCCTCGCCCTTATCGCTAATGTCGGCATCGCGATTCCCGGCATGGCAATGGCCGAAGGCTATGGCATTCAAAACGCCAACACGGAAAAGGTGAAGTTCGACAAGTGGGCCTGTAAGCGCTGTAAGATTGAGACCGGCGTCAACGGCACCGTTGGTATCGGCGTTGGGTACAACGACAGCGACGACATCCGCTCGGCCAACGCCTTTGCCGCCGAAAATGAATTTGTCGGTAAGGTCGACGCCGATGTGAGCTACATCAGCGAATCGGGCTACCGTGCCAGCATAGAGGCGCAAAACCTCGGCATGGAAAACGGCCGCCTAGATCTCGAGTCCGGCAAGGTGGGACAGCACAAGCTAAGCCTCAACTACCGTCAGATAGCCACCTACAAGACAGACAAGGCGATGAGCCCTTATCAGGGCGTGGGCGGGGATAACCTGACGCTGCCCGACAACTGGCAAACCGCAGGGTCAAGCCAGGAGATGAGCGAGCTTTACAGCAGCCTCAACCCACTGGAGCTGTCGCTCAAGCGCAAGCGCGCTGGCATCGGCTTCGAGTATCAGGGCGAAGAGCTGTGGAGCACCTACGTCAACTACCAGCGTGAAGACAAGACCGGCCTCAAGCAGGCATCGGGCAGTTTCTTCAATCAGTCTATGATGCTGGCAGAGCCTGTGGACTACACCACAGACACGGTTGAGGCAGGCATCAAGCTCAAGGGCGACAACTGGTTTACCGCCCTGGCCTACTCAGGCTCGAGCTTTAAGAATGAGTACAGCCAGCTCACCTTCGACAACGCCTTCAATCCAACCTTCGGCGCCCAGACTCAGGGCACCATGGCCTTAGACCCAGACAACGAGGCACACACAGTCTCGCTGATGGGCCAATACACGGCAGGCAGCACCATCATGAGCGGCCGCGTGCATTATGGCCAGATGAGCCAGGATCAGGCGCTGGTGACCTCAGGTTATGTTTACACCACGCCGGTCGAGGCCGTGGATGCCAAGGTCGACATGAAGGGCGCTAACCTTAAGGTCGTGTCTCGACTCAACCGCACGGTTCGCCTTAACGCCAGCTATGACTATAGCGACCGCGATAACAAGACCAATGTGGACGAGTGGACCCAGATCAGCATCAACTCCACCACAGGCAAGGTCGCCTACAACACCCCTTATGACTTCACGTCACAGCGGGCTAAAGTGGGCGCAGACTTCCGCCTGAGCCGAGGCATGAAGCTGGATGCAGGTTACGACTTCCGCCGCGACGAGCGTAGCTATCAAGACCGCGAAACCACAGATGAAAACACGCTATGGGCCAAGTTCCACATGAGCGCGTTTGACAACTGGGATATGTGGATCAAGGGTAGCTATGGCGAGCGCGATGGCTCTACGTACCAGGCCTCCGAGTGGACCTCAAGCGAGTCAAACAGCCTGCTGCGCAAGTACAATCTGGCGGATCGTAAGCGCACCATGGTCGAGGCACGTATCAGCCACACGCCAATCGATGCACTGACTATCGACTTCGGCGGCCGTTATGCCCTGGACGACTACAACGAGACCCAAATCGGTCTGACCGAGTCGAAAGATGTCAGCTATGACATCAACGCCAGCTACCTGATCAACGACGACATGATGGTGAATGCCTTCTACAATCGTCAAAACATCGACTCAGAGCAGGCAGGCAGCACCAACTTCGGCGCGCCTAACTGGTATGGTCTGGTAGAAGATCAGGTCGATGTGATCGGTGCCGGGTTTAGCTACAACAATCTGTTAGAGAAGAAACTGCGCCTGGGCGTGGACTACACCTACTCAGATTCAAGCAGCAACACCCAGGTACAGCAGGGTCTCACCGGCGACTATGGTGATTACTACGCCAAGGTCCATAACATCAATGTCTACGGCCAATATCAGGCCAGCAACAAGATGGCACTGCGTCTTGACTACAAGATGGAAAAATATGAGGACAATGACCCAGGTAACAGCATAAACCCAGACGGGATCTGGAACGTGGTCGGCTTTGGTTACAACAGCCATGACTACAATGCCCACCTGATCATGCTGAGCATGAGCTACAAGCTCTAGTCGGGAATAGCCCAGCTAAAAACCCGCGCCTGTCGCGGGTTTTTTTATGCTTCATGGTTATACCAATCGTAATAAATAATTGATCATGCTAGCTTGTTAAAACGCTCGCCAACTGCATTAGTATTTTCAATTTTAGAATAACAACTTAGCTAAAAATTCTGCTTTATCCTCAAGCGTTTTTCCTGCGCTTTTTCTGATCACATACTTACTTTGATTGGTATTATTCGCCATCTCGCAAAAGCGCCCTCCAAGACTTTTGCCCATCGGGCTTTTGTCGTAAGCTCAAGCCACAACCCTTTGCCGACCCAGCGCCTTGTACTTTCTCGACAATCAACTCGCCCAACAGATAGTGGATCGCACCATGGCGATCATCGGCCACAACATCAATGTGATGAACAGCCAGGGGGTGATCCTCGGCTCCGGTGAGCCTCACCGTATCGGCTCCACCCACGAAGGTGCCCTGCTGGCCATCAGCCAGAACCGCACCGTCGCGCTCAACAGCGCCAGTGCAGCCAGCCTGCAGGGGGTCAAGCCCGGCATCAACCTGCCGCTGCACTATCAAGGGGAGATCATCGGTGTTATCGGCATCACGGGTGAGCCTGAACAACTGATGGCCTTCGGTGAGCTGTTGAAGATGACCGCCGAGATGATCGTCGAGCAGGCCAATTCCCTGGATGTAGCTCAGTGGCGTGCCCGTCAGCAGGAGGAGTTTATCCTGCAGCTGATAAAACCCGAGGGACGGGATCTCAACCACCTTAAGATCTGGGCCAAGCGTCTGGATATCGATCTCGAGCTGCCCAGGGTCGCGGCCGTGCTGCGCATCAACGACGATGGCGGTGACGAGCTGGCCAACTCTCAGCTCAAGACTGTTCTGCACCTGCTGGAGACCCCCTCCCGGGGCAACCTGATCGCCATGACTTCGATGACGGAGCTGGTGATCCTCAAACCCGCCTTCCTTGACGGCAAGGCCTGGAGCGCCGAAGCCGAGAGCCTGCGCATCGACCGCCTGCTAAAGCGTCTGCCTAGTGAGCTGAGCGCCCGACTGAAGATCGCCCTGGGGCACTACTTCCCCAACACCATGGACATAAACCGCTCCTATCAGACGGCACTGGAGACCCTGAATTTCGGCCAGCAGCTGCAACCCGAGCGAAGCAAATACCTCTATGAAGACCATGCCCTGTTGGTGATGCTCTCCGGTCTCAAGCATGACTGGCGCGGCGAGCAGCTGCTCAGGCCCTTTCAGCGCCTCATCGACAAGGATAAAAACGCCCTGCTGCGCAGGACACTGGCAAGCTATCTGGGACATTTTGGCGATCAGCAGGCCTGTGCCAAGGCACTGTTTATCCATCGCAATACCCTAAGGTATCGCCTGGATAAGATAGCGCAAATCACTCAAGTGAATATTCACAAACTCGATGGTCTGTTACAGCTCTACCTGGGTCAGGTGCTGCTGAGCCGCGGCCAAGAGGAACCCTAGGGCCTGTTGATCTTTCAAGTTTAATTTTTGTTCAATCTAAACGCGTTTTGCACGAGGCGAGAGCCATGAAGCATAGTTACTCTATGTGATAGTTACTCTATGTGATAGTTACTCTATGTGAATGGCGAACAACAAAGAAATCGTCTGGAACGATTTCTAACAGCGTAGCTGACCGCCTGCGGTGAAAGGCACAGGAAGCCTTTCATAAAGTGCAGCACGCGTTTAGATGAACCCGTTGGGCATCGTTTGTAGGCCATTTCTACGGCGTTATCGCCAATTTGTGTAGGATACTACACGACACAGGCTCTGCCTTGTATAAATCGCCTTCAAACTGCTGCAAAAACAAACGGCAAAGATCAACAGGCCCTAGAAGTCGGGATCGCAACTAAAGCTCACCCGCTCGCCGCTGATGGGATGGTTAAAAGCCAGATACTGGGCGTGCAGGTGCAGGCGATTCGCCTTAGCCCCGTAGAGATCGTCCCCTATGATGGGCATCCCTAAGCCATGCTGATGGGCGCAGTGCACCCTGAGCTGATGGGTACGCCCCGTCTTGGGAAACAGCGACAGCAAAGTCGTCCCCTCGGCTCTGGATTTTACCTCCCAATAGGTATGGGCGTGTTTTCCATGCTCGAAACACACCAGCTGACGCGGCCTGTCATCGAGATCCACCCGCAGCGGCAGCTTGATCTCGCCCTCATCCCCCTGAACCTCACCGACCACCTTAGCAAGATAACGCTTCTCCACCGTGCGGCCGATAAACTGCTGCACCAGTGCGGTGTTGGCCTCACTGCTCAGGGCTATCACCATCAGACCAGAGGTGGACATATCCAGCCGGTGCACAATCAGCGGCCCGGTCGCCTTGGGAAAGGCCTGGCGCATGCGACTATAAACGCTGTCGGTCACATGCTTGCCCGGTACAGAGAGAAACTCCGCCGGCTTGTTGACCACGGCGATCGCCTCATCCTGGTATATGATAGAGAGCGCTTTACCCTCGGCCGGATTATTAAGCAGTGGGTTGTCATCCAGCGCCATACCGCTCAGCATATGGGCCAAAATCGGCTCACACTTGCCGTGGCAGGCACCATAGAACTGCTTGTGTTGTTTCACCTCGGACTTGGGCGAGGCTCCCCACCAGAATTCAGCCATGGCAATGGGTTTAAGGCCGTTTTCGAAGGCAAACTGCAGCAGTTTGGGGGCGGCGCACTCCCCGGCTCCGGCAGGTGGCAGCCCCCTAGGCGAGGCGCTAAACAGGCTGTTGAGATCCTTAATCTCGCCAGCCTGATTCAAGAACTGATACTGGGCAAACAATCTACGCTGCAACGCGCTCGACTGGCTGGCACGTTGCTGTTTTAGGGCCTCAATCTCATCGCGTAACTCACTCAGCCGGGTCTCGCGCGCGGCGATCTGGTCATCCCACTCAAGATTTAGCTGTCTGAGTCTATGCTTCTCGGCCACGCTCTCCCGGCCAAGCTGTTGCTGCAGGACCTCGAAGGCCTGGGCATCGAGCCCTTGCCCCGCCTGACGTCTGGCCTTGCGCGACTTGCGATTCTCGATGATCTCTGCCCTCAGCGCGGCCACGGCCTGCTCTTTGGCGCCGTTGAGTCCCTTAAGCTCAGCCTCTAGCGTCACCAGCGCTGGGGCATTCTGTAAGGCCTCAAGCTTGTCGGTCAGTCGATTGATGGCCTGCTGCTCGCCATGAAAGAAGCTATCCTGGGTCAGCATGTCGAACACAGGCGGCACGAAGCCCGGCAGTAGATTCTGCTCGGCTAATTTGCCGGAAAAGGCCTTAAGATAGCCAAGCTCGCCTTCGCGGTTTTGCACCACCAACACGCCAAACATCTTACCTATGGCGCCCTCGCGCTGCCCCGTCAGGCCGAAGTTGTGTTGCCACTCCCCTTGATGCTCGAGATGCATTTGCAATTCATTCGCCGCCAACACACACAGCTCGTGGGGCTCATAATAGAAAGGAAAGGTAAACCGCTCAGGCAACGTGATGCCCTCGACCGAGGTGCTAAAGGGGGTGAAACATTGCTGGGCTGAATACATGGTGTCTGACATTTTGAGTAAATACGGCTATCGGCTGGCCCAATGAAGATGGGAGGCCCGTTCTGAAAGCGGGGATTTTACGCGCTCACGGCGGTGAAGTCATGCCGCTAAGCTCTTTTTTTGCCCTATAGGCCAGTTAAGAAGCCTTAGTTTGTATGCTAAGGCGGTGGACAATAGATCAGGCGATGGCGTCCTTGCCGGCAAGGCCGACTCAGTAATATCTATCAGTCATGAGGTGATACTAAGTTAGATGTGAGACTAAGTCAGGCGTCATACTAAGCTAGCCGTGCCACCGATCCGTATGTGACGCTAAACGGGCTGTGACACTAAACAGGTTGTGACACTAAACTGGATGTGACACTAGGCGCGGCTGTATCACCAGGTGATTGATATATTTCAGTGCGACATAAGAAACCACCACAGTCGCGACCATGAGCTCGAGTCCCGCCAGGTTTCGCACCTGCTGTACATAGTGAGACTGCATTCCCTCGAGTGCCATCCAGTTTGCCATCTTAAACAGTGCGGTACTGCCGATCACCATGGGGAAGGTAAAGGCCGCGTAACCAGGGCTAAAGGGCAGTCTCAAGAGTTTATAAAACGCCAGGTAGATAATGACCGTCATCAACACGGCGATACCAAACAGCAGGGCGATGGTCACAGGCGATGGCGTGGCGGTTACCGTTAGGTAGCCTGCCAGCGAGAGACTGGCCGGCGCCGCCAGAATGGCCATGGTGGGTTTTGCCGCATCCGGCACCTCATGGGTAAACATCAAGCGATAGATCATCAAAGGCAGCATCACCGCATAGGCCAGCATACCGAAGATAAGCGCGCCCTGTGCAATGGGAGCCAGTACTGTCGTGCCCGAAAAAGAGACATCTGCAACAATGATGCCAACAGGTGGCACAAACCAGCTGGGTACCATGTGGTGCAGCTCAAAATCCTTAGCCCTGTGATAAATGAAGCTCACCAGGAAGACTATGTGTAATACCACAGCCGCTAACCACAGGCCATCGCCCGCTAGCGGATAAAATTGCCCCAGAGAGTTGGATACCACCATGGTCGCCATCGAAAATGTCGGCACGACACTGCCGACCACGGGATGGGCAAGGTCCTGTCTCAGCAGATGATTATGAAAGAAAAACTTAATCGTCAATATGGCGAGCAGAACGCTGGCAATACCTGCACTAACCCACTGACCATAACCATTGAGTTCGGCGAAGTTTTCCCAGCACCAGCCTAAACTGGCGATGCCCAGCGCCAAGCCCGCCATAGGTGTGGGTACGCCCATTACTGCCTTTTTCGTTCTTTGAATCATAACAATCTCAATCAGGTTCGTTTCTCTACAGCAATAATACGCTTGCCTTTTGTTCCGTTATATCTAATTATTTATAACAAGCGTTCAGAATAACTAAACGCAAAGGCACTTATACCTAAGTGCTAATACCTAAGCGTTAACGCCCAAACATAAGCCCCAAACATAAGCACCCGAGCATCAAGCCATGGCCAGTCACATCTCACTCAAACAGCTGAAGGTGTTTAGCACCCTCACTCAACACAAGACCCTAACCGCGGCGGCGGACAGCCTGTATCTCTCTAAGGCCGCCGTGAGTATGGCGCTGGCTGAGCTGGAGAAGCAGCTCGGCCACCACCTGTTCGATCGGGTCAACAACCGCCTGATCCTCAATCAGGAGGGGCACAAGCTACAGCCCCTGGCCGATGAACTCCTTAACAGGGCCAGCGATATCGAACACCTCTTCAGCGATGCACAAGCACTCTGTGGCCAACTTCGTATCGGCGCCAGCGATACCCTGGGCAATCAGGTGGCCCCCTATCTTCTGAGTGACTTTCGTCGTCACACCGGGCATGAGCGGCAAAGCCTGTTTATCTCCAACTCGGCCGAGATCTGCGACAAGCTTGTCGACTACGAACTGGATATCGCGCTAATCGAAGGAAAGATTCAACACCCGGAACTCGACACAACCCCTTTCAGCGCAGATGAGATGTGTGTGATCTGTCCACCGAATCATCCCCTGCCGGCTAATGTCGAGATCCCGCTAAGGGAACTGGAAGCCAGTCCCTGGATCCTGCGCGAGCCTGGCTCGGGCTCACGGGAATTCTTTCTGCGCCTGATTGCCCCGAGGCTTCAGCAATGGCATGAAGCCTTCCAGCTCAATAACACAGAGGCCCTGATCAACTCGGTCTCGGCCGGCCTCGGCCTGGCTTGCCTGTCACGTCTGTCTGCCGAACCAGCAATTCGTGACGGCCGAGTCAAGGTACTCAAACTGCCACTAAACATGAGCCGCCGCTTCTGGTTGCTGGTCCACAAGGAGAAATACCTCAGCCCGCTGCTGAGAAGCTTTATCGATTTCAGTCATCAATGGGAGCGGGAGCATTAACAGTAGCCTAATGGCTCACGCCAATTTTAAGATTTATTGGGGAGAGTTGTTTTGATCTAAGTCGCTGTCTGGCAGAGTGAGGCCGGGTTTCGCAAGACTAAAGGAATCAGGTCTAGCTAAGTGGCTAGAAAGCCACGCTTTGTGCCCAAACTGCCACAGAGAAGTGCATGACTGAATTAACAGATCTCAAATAATAGCGTCAATGTATAAAAACTATCTAGGCTTATGCACGAGTAAAGGTGCAAAGTATAGGTGCAACAAGTAAAACAAATTCGCGCCTCCGGCGCGCCAATTTAGGCGTTTTACCTAACAAGGAATAAAGGTGAATATCATAAAATCTATAATGCTTGCTGTCGTGAGTGCTTGCATCATGGCCAATTCTGCCTACGGCGAGGTTGGTGCGCGCCTCGAGTACAAGCATCCTGGCGATATCACGCAAAAGACAGTAAGAGACGAACTCATTGCCTCGGGGACCGTTGACACTGCGGTGCTGTTTATCAATGAACACTTCAAGCTTAATCAAGCTGTCGTCCTTTCCTTTGGTGGAAATGATGGTCCACTGTTTGATGCACAGCGCAATAGCATCATGATTCCCTACACTTTCATTGATGAGGTTAGGCACAGATTCGAGCAGGCAAACTATGATAAGACGGGTGTTACTCCTAAGCAGGCCACAGAAGACGCCTTGCTACATACCATATTTCATGAGTTGGCCCATGCCCTGATATACATGTACCAGCTGCCAGTGCTGGGAAAAGAGGAAGATGCCGCCGATACACTCGCGACTACGCTACTGATCGAGTTTTTCGATGATGGTCAGGAAATTGCGCTAAGTTCGGCCGATCTATTTGATCTGGAAAGTGATGACAGAAACGTCCTTGAAGATGAAGACTTTTGGGATGAGCATAGCTTAGACGATCAGAGATATTTCAGCACCCTATGTCACATATACGGCAGTGATCCTGACAAATATGCTGCCATAGTGAAAGAAGGATTGCTGGGGGAAGAGAGGGCCGAGTTATGCATCGAGGAGTATGCTGCCATCTCACAGAGCTGGCTCACCATACTAAATACTTATATCACGGATAACAAAACCGATACGCCCCGACAGTAACAAACGAGCAAGCCTCAAAGAAACAGATCTAAGATAGTTAGCCCGTGGACCTTGGAAGTTAATGGTTGTTTCTTGCGCCTACCCCGATCGCACCAAAAGGCACGCAAATCGCTATAAAACAACAACTTACCAAAACGGCAATGGCTGTTCCCTTACAGGAGAACCCACTGGGATGTGTTCGAATAACATCCCAGCTTAACTGACAGTTCTATATCCATGAGTATGGACTGTAGGCCCGAAGCTTTGCTCTACTCGCCGTGCCAAAAAAGTGTTTTCAAAAAATCGCCGCACAGACGAAAAAGCCCACCCCGTTAAACAGACCAGGGCTAGTGATCTAGATACACCACTAGAAGATCGGCCTCGACGGCATTGGCCACCTTGGGCAAAGAGGAAAACAGGTTACTTGAGAACTTATGATGGTGGCCGCAAACCAGCAGATCGATATTGTGTTCCTTGGCAATCCCCGCCAGTTTCATATGCAGGTCGCCTATCACCACTAAGGTTTCAGCGATGGGGTAATCACTTAGGGTTGCTAAAATTTGCAACTTCTCCTGCAGTTCAATTTCTTCCTGTAGGGTGATCGCCACGCTGTCGACATCGACGAAGACAAATGAAACCTTGCTATTACCAGCTTTCGCCAGTGAAACGGCCTTGTCTATCACGGATTGGCTAGACTCAGACAGATCGACCGCAACCAAGATATGCTTGTAACTCATAACGGCTCTCCTTGTTAAAGGATAAATGATTACCTTAAGTCTAGCAGCGTCACACCTAGCCGCTTGACCCACAGGCTAACCCTCTCTGGCCAAGCTCTCACTCAGGCCAAAGTATCACCCACACTCAAGCCTAGGTCCCACTCAAACCTAGGTATCACCCCAGCATACCTATATGCCTCACCAATTGCGCAATCGGTAAAAATCCAACTCCTCCAACCTCCCTAAAAGCGTAATTAATTACGTTCAAAACGTTTGACATAATGAACACTGATTGGCAGACTGGTGGTCAACAAATGTGCTTTTTCACATTTTGCTATCCTTAAGAAAGACGATAGCTAGGGCCAGTAGCGGCCACATGAGGCTACACAGACGTCACGCATCGGGTGACATACAAATCGACCAAACGGGTGATCTATGCCAATAACACATACTACAAGTGCTAAGAAATCCAAACCAATTATCTTGATGACCATGGGTCAGCAAGACAGGAACCAGCATCCCTACCAGGTGATGACCCACAAATATATGCAGCCGATTGTGGAGATCGCCGGGGCCATCCCGCTGCTGATGCCCACCTGTTTCGGCACAGAAGATGTGGACCGCTACCTGGATATGGTCGATGGCGTCTATCTCTCGGGCGCGGGCTCCAATATCGACCCCAGCCTCTATGGCCAGGAAAACCTCACCCCGGAAAAAAGCCAAGATGTAAATCGCGACGCCGTCGATCTGGCCATCATAGCCGGCGCCCTCAAGCGCAAGTTGCCTATCTTAGGGATCTGCCGTGGCATGCAGGAGCTCAATATCGCACTGGGTGGCACCCTGTATCAGAAGGTCTATAGTGAGCCCGGTTTCGATGATCACCGCGAAGATCCACAAACCCCCAACCATGTTCAATATGGGCCGAGACACGCCATCGAGACGGTACCCGGTAGCTGGCTGGCCAAGCTGATTGGTGACAAGACAATGGTCAACTCCCTCCACGGCCAGGGGATCTGTACCCTTGGCAAGGGGCTAGAGGCCCTCGCCTATGGCGAGGATGGCCTTATCGAGGCGATACATGGCCCAGACTATGGCCAGTTTATCCTCGGCGTACAATGGCATCCCGAATGGCAAGCCAACGACAACCCAGATTCCATCAAACTATTTCAAGCCTTCGGCAGCGCTTGTCGCGGCGAGGCCTGTTGGCAATCGGCCAACGACGCTAAATTAACCGCCTAATCGAACAAGCCCAGTCGGCCATTTTGTGATCTAGACCGACTTTATTCCTACCCCTTAACCGATATTAGTGCAAGCGCACAAATATCAGTTCTGCATAAGCAAAATATTAGGAGGCTGGCACGAAGCCAGATTGTCCTATTCTCCGGATAATAGTGCCAGCCTGAAAACCCTTTGCTCCCGCGCTAGGAGCGAGTTAACGGGTCATCGCTAGATCAAACCAACAGATCACAGCCAATAAATATAACCCAATACAGGGACACCCTATGAGCCTAGTACTGATCTTGATCGCCGTGATAGCCTTCATCGTTATCGCGACATCCAAATTTAAGCTTCACCCCTTCCTAACCCTCATTCTCGCCTCTTTCATCGCCGCCTTTGCCTACGGGCTACCCAGCGCCGATGTGGCCAAAACCATCACCTCCGGCTTCGGCGGTATCCTGGGCTATATCGGCCTGGTTATCGTGCTGGGTACCATCATAGGTACCATATTGGAGAAGAGCGGCGCGGCCATCACCATGGCCGATGTGGTGATTAAGGTGCTGGGAAAACGCTTCCCGACCCTGACCATGTCGATCATCGGCTATCTGGTCTCCATCCCGGTATTTTGTGACTCGGGCTTCGTGATCCTCAATTCGCTCAAGCAGTCCATGGCCAATCGCATGAAGGTCTCCAGCGTCTCCATGAGCGTCGCATTAGCTACCGGCCTATATGCTACCCACACCTTCGTGCCACCAACGCCCGGCCCGATTGCCGCCGCCGGTAACCTGGGGCTGGAGTCAAACCTCGGGCTGGTCATAGGCGTGGGTATCTTCGTCGCGGCCGTCGCTGCCCTGGCAGGCATGTTATGGGCCAACCGATTCGCTCATGTCGAGCCCGACGGTGAAGGCGCCGAGGAGCTAAAGAGCAATGTAGAAGATTTTGAAAACCTCAAGGCCGCCTACGGCGAGTTACCCAGTCCGGCCAAGGCGTTTGCTCCTATCTTCGTGCCAATCTTGCTCATCTGCCTGGGCTCCATTGCCAAGTTCCCCTCACAGCCACTGGGTGATGGTGCCCTGTTCGATACCCTGGCCTTCCTGGGTCAACCGGTAAACGCCCTGATGATAGGTCTATTCCTGTCACTGAGCCTGCTCAAGAGTCAGGATAAGATCAAAGAGTTCAGCGAGCGCATCAGCCACGGCCTAGTTGTCGCCGCGCCTATCTTGCTGATCACGGGTGCCGGCGGTGCCTTCGGCGCCGTGCTCAAGGCCACTGAGATTGGCAACTTCCTCGGCAGCTCGCTCTCGGCGCTGGGCATAGGTATCTTCATGCCCTTTATCGTCGCCGCGGCGCTGAAATCGGCCCAGGGCTCATCGACCGTTGCCCTGGTGGCCACCTCCGCTCTGGTCGCCCCCATGTTGGGCGATATCGGCCTTGCCAGCGACATGGGCCGTGTGCTGACCGTGATGGCCATTGGCGCCGGCGCCATGACAGTCTCACACGCCAACGACAGCTTCTTCTGGGTGGTGACTCAGTTTAGCCGCATGAGCGTGAAGCAGGCCTACAAGGCCCAAACCATGGCGACCCTAATCCAAGGTGTGACCGCCATGATCCTTGTCTACCTGCTGAGTCTCGTCCTACTCTAAGCTAATCAGACCGGCGCCAACGGGCACAGCCTGGGCGCCGGACAACCCAGCTGATTTTTTTCAGATTTTGTAAAACACTATACCAATCACGGTAAGTAAGTGAGCAGAGATAGCGCAGGAAAAACATTCGAGAACAAGACAGGATTTTTCGATAAGTAGCTATTCTACAATCAAAAATAATGACGCCGTTATCGGACGTTTTAACAAGCTAGAATGATCAGTTATTTACTACGATTGGTATTAACCCCTCTTCACACAGGAAGCCTGCATGAAAATAGTCATCGCGCCCGATTCATATAAAGAAAGTTTGAGCGCCATGGAAGTCGCCACCGAGATAGCCCGGGGGTTTTGTGAGGTGCTTCCCGACGCCGAATATATCAAGTTGCCGGTCGCCGACGGCGGCGAAGGCACGGTGCAATCTATGGTGGATGCCACCGGCGGCAAGCTGGTTACACTTAAGGTCACAGGCCCCCTGGGCAGTCAGGTGGATGCCCACTATGGTCTGCTGGGTCAGGAAGTCCTCGGGCAGCGCACCGCCGTGATTGAGATGGCCTCGGCCTCTGGGCTGCACCATGTGCCAAGTCTCTTGCGCGACCCTTTAGTCACCACCAGCTATGGCACGGGCGAGCTTATCTGTCATGCCCTCAACAGTGGCGTCAACCATCTGATCCTCGGCCTTGGCGGCAGCGCCACCAACGACGGCGGCGCCGGCATGCTACAAGCCCTGGGCGCGCACCTACTGGACAATGACGGCAAGCCCCTAAGACCTGGCGGCGCGGCGCTTGAGCACCTCACCAGCGTCGATATCGGCGAGCTGCATCCACGGCTTGCCCAGGTAGCAATTGAGGTCGCCTGCGATGTAGATAATCCACTGTGTGGCGACAAGGGGGCCTCGGCCATCTTCGGGCCACAGAAAGGCGCCGATGAGATCATGGTTGCCAGATTAGACAAGGCACTTAGCCACTTCGCCGATGTCACCAGCTCTGCTGGCCTAAAGGAGTGCCGCGACATGCCTGGCGCCGGGGCCGCCGGCGGTATGGGCTTTGCTATGCTCGCCTATCTGGGCGCCAAGCTCAGGCCCGGCATAGATATCGTCATGGAGACGGTCAGGCTGAGCGAACATCTTAAGGGGGCGGATCTCGTCATCACGGGCGAAGGCCGCCTCGACAGCCAGACCTTGCATGGCAAGACCCCCATGGGCGTTACCCGGGAGGCCAACAAGCAGGGGATACCAGTGATCGCCATCGCCGGCTGCGTCAGCGAGGATGCAAATGTGCTGCTGAACCACGGTATAGACGCCCTGTTTTCCGTGACCCCCAGGGCCTTGCCGCTCGAGGAGGTGCTGGCCAGCGCCAGCCATAACCTCTATAGCTGCGCGGTCAATGTCGCCCGTCTGTATAGACTGGGACGTTAGCCACCTTAATTAAACCCCAAACGCCCTGAGACTCTCTCGACTCAGGGCGGTTTACGCTCTTGTTAAATATCCCATCCGGTTCAAGGCTGTGCCGATTTTGCTCAAGGCCATTTCAAATTTGGCTCAAGGCTGTTTCCAATTAGGCTCAAGGCTGTTTCCGTTCGGGCTGACGGCTTTACGCCCTGCCCGCCAGCCATTTCACTTTTCCCCTTGATGCGGTATAAAGCTTACAGTAAAGTTAGCTCCCTTTTTCGATCGCCTGTTTTTTCTATTTCAAAACAGACACAAGTTAAGCGACGCGCCTCGATGACATCAAAACAGACACGACAAGCGACCGCCTCTGAAGAGGCCTTGATGCGTATTTTCACTCTGCCCGAAGCACCGAATTCGACCCTGGGTAAGATAGAGAAAAACCTGTCGGAAAACCTGATGGGCTTCCTCAAAGAGAATATCGTCGCCGTCGAGAAGCCACTGAGCGAGATCGAAAAAGATTTTCAGGCCTATCAGATCCCAGCGGCTCCCAGCTTCGTCTCCGACTATGCCGAGCAGATGATGCAGACGCTTATCGCCCACAGCGTGCACACCTCTGCGCCCAGCTTTATCGGTCACATGACCTCGGCGCTGCCCTATTTCGTGCTGCCACTGTCGAAGATGATGGTGGGGCTCAACCAGAACCTGGTGAAGATAGAGACCTCCAAGGCCTTCACGCCGCTGGAGCGCCAGGTGCTGGGGATGATGCACCACATGGTCTATGGTCAAAACAAGCCCTTCTATGAAAGCTGGATGCACAGCGCCAGCCACTCCCTGGGCGCCTTCTGCTCCGGCGGCACGGTCGCCAACATCACGGCGCTGTGGATCGCCCGCAACCGTCTATTAAAACCCGATGGCGACTTCAAGGGCGTGGCCCAATCTGGATTGATGCGCGCACTGCGCCACTATGGCTATGATGATCTGGCTATCTTGGTCTCGACGCGCGGCCACTACTCCCTCGGCAAAGCCGCCGATCTATTAGGCATAGGCCGCGACAACATAGTGAGCGTGCCCTGCGCGGCAGATAACAAGGTGGATGTGGCCAAGATGCGCGAGGCGGCCGAGCGGCTTGAAGCGCAGAACATCAAGGTGATGGCTATAGTCGGTGTCGCCGGGACAACCGAAACCGGTAATATCGACCCACTGAAAGAACTTGCGGATCTCGCCGAGCAACTGGGGTGCCATTTCCATGTGGACGCCGCCTGGGGCGGTGCCAGCCTGCTGTCGAACAAGTATCGCCACCTGTTAGCCGGCATAGAGCGCGCCGATTCGGTCACTATCGATGCCCACAAACAGATGTATGTGCCCATGGGCGCCGGCATGGTGCTGTTTAAAGATCCGGAATTTGCCAACGCCATCAAACACCACGCCGAATATATTCTGCGTAAGGGCTCTAAGGATCTGGGCAGTCAGACACTAGAGGGCTCGCGTCCGGGCATGGCCATGTTGGTGCATGCCTGCCTACAGGTGATTGGCCGCGATGGCTACGAGATCTTAATCAACAACAGCCTGGAGAAGGCGCGCTATTTTGGGGAGCTTATCGCCGCCCAGGACGATTTTCAGCTGGCCTCAAGGCCAGAACTCTGCCTGCTGACCTATCGCTATGTACCGGCCAAGGTACAGTCGCAGCTCGCCGAGGCGATAGCGGCGAATGACGCGGCGCGGGTGAGTGAGATCAATACCCTGCTGGATAGCCTGACCAAATTTATCCAGAAGCGGCAACGCGAACAGGGGAAATCCTTCGTCTCTCGTACCCGTATCATTCCGGCAAACAACCTGGAGCAGACCTCTGTGGTATTCAGGGTGGTTCTTGCCAATCCATTGACCAGCAAAGAGATATTGCAGCAGGTGCTGGATGAGCAACGCGAGATCGCCAAGCTGGATACCCGCTTCCTACCTAAGCTGCTGGCCCTCTAGTTTTTCAATAGCTCAATCTAGAAAGTGCACTCGAGAAAGTGCAATCGAGAACGCTCACTCGATAAACCTGTCCCTGTCGATATCCTCTGGCAGGGCGCAGGCTCTTCGGCCAAAGAGGCGATAACGCCGATTGGCAACCTGATTGTAAACCCAGTCTCTTAAGGAGCGGGGCAGCCACCTCAATAGCTTCAACAAGGGCCAGGGGCCATCGAGTCGACTGGCCACCGCTAATGCCGCCTCGCTCTTAGCCGACACGCCTGTCTCATCCAGCAGATAGAAGCTGCTAAGATCCTCAAGATCCACCAAGATACCCTGCGCGGCCAATAGCCGCTGGGCCGTCTCACTCTGAACCGAGGCAAACTTAAATTGCTTGCGTCTGTCACGCCTAATGATAAATCGCACCGCGCCGTGACACAGATTACAGCTGCCGTCGAAGATCACCACAGGGGCTTGTCGCGTCATGGGTTGCACTAGTTCTCCACCTCGTAGGAAACTCGACCATAGCATCGGCGATAGCGGATGACAATTTTGTACAAAAGCCGCTGCGAGTTTTAGGCTAAGATGAGCCTATCGACTCGCCAACATCAGACATATATCGCGCTCACAGCAGCAATCCTATGAACAAGCACAGCAGTAAAGAACAGGCACACTTCAGCCTAGCCGATGAGCTGGGCGGCATAGAGCTACTGAATGCCAGCTATCAGAAACAAAACTTCTCGCGACATAGCCATGAGGGCTATACCGTGGGGGTTATCGACACCGGCGCCCAGCGTTTTTATCGTACCGGCGGCGATCATGTTGCCCCACAAGACAGCATCATTCTGGTCAATGCCGATGAGGTGCATAATGGCCGTTCGGCCACAGACGATGGCTGGTCTTATCGCGCCATGTATCCGCTCCCCGAGCAGTTTGCGGATATCGCAGCAGCCATAGGCACTAAGCGCACAGGGGCTCCCTACTTTCCCGAACCTGTGGTAAAAGATAAACCCCTGGCCGACCTGCTACGTCTAACCTTCGAGACGCTCACCGGCTCAGATAACCCCCTGCTGCGAGAAAGCCTCATCTATACCAGCATGGTGAAGCTGGTGACGCGCCATGGTACCAGTCGGCCCCCCGCCGACACAGCTAAGACCGCTCAACGTCAACTAACGCTAGTTAAGCAGTTTCTCGATGATATGCCCGCCAGCGACGTGTCGCTAACGGCCCTCGCTAACCTGGCCGGAATTAGCCCTTATTACCTGATAAAACAGTTTCAGCAGAGCTTCGGCCTGCCACCCCACGCCTATCAGATCCAGAGTCGCATTCGACTGGCAAAACAGAAGATCCGCGCAGGCGAGCCGCTACTTGAAGTCGCCCTCGGCTGCGGCTTTCACGATCAGAGCCACCTCAATCGCCACTTTAAGCGTGCCCTGGGAGTCACTCCCGGTCAATACGCTAAAGAAGTTGAGCGCAACAATGTACAAGCCAGGCGAACCCATTTTTTGTAAGGTCGAGTTATCTCTCTAGCACCTATAGATAAGCATCAAGACATTAGCACCTAGACACACGCTCATAAAAAAACAGGCCCCCAGACACAGGTATATAGACACAAGATGACTCAGGAAGCTCAGACTGGCGCCAACGGCCCAACACCTCAAGACACCCAGAGCAGCGCACCAGGCACTGGGCCGATGCGCGCCGCCCTTAAGGGGGCGCTGGCCATATCCCCCTTAACCCTAGCGGTCGTCCCCTGGGGCATACTCGCTGGCTCCTTCGCCCTTAATGCCGGTTTAAGTCCATTCGAGAGCCAGGCGATGTCAGCTCTGGTCTTCGCCGGTGCGGCGCAGCTAGTGGCGCTTGGGATGATCAAGGCAGGGATTGGCCTGGTCAGCATCTTAATCACCACCTTACTAATCACCTCACGCCACCTGCTCTACGGCATGGCGATGCGCCCGCAGATAAGTCCACTGCCCCTAAGATGGCGACTCACCCTGGGCTTTCTGCTCACCGACGAGCTGTTTGCCATCGCCAACCTGGGCAAGCAACGCAGTCTGGATCCCTGGTTCGCCTTCGGCGGCGGCTTTAGCTTCTATCTGGGGTGGAACCTTGCCACGGCAATGGGGATAACCCTGGGCCATAAGATAGAGAATCTGGACGCCTTGGGGCTGGATTTCGCCATCGCCGCCACCTTCATCGCCATTGTGGTGCCAGCGGTGAAACGCCCCTCAATCCTGGTGTGTGTACTGGTCGCCATGGTGGCCAGTGTGGTGTGCGCCCTGATGGAGCTGCAGGCGGGACTGCTTATCGCCTCGCTTACTGCCATGTCCTGCGGCCAGCTCTATGCCAAACTCAGCGGTGAATCCTGGAGGCAGGCATGATGATCTGGCTTACTATGCTCGCCATGACGGCGGTGATCTTCCTCAGCCGTTACCTGTTTCTCGAACCCAGACTGCCCCTGCGCCTGAGTAAGAATACTCTGCAGTTCCTCGGGTATTCGGCGCCTGCGGTGCTAACCGCCATCGCCGCCCCCATCGTCTTCGTGCGCGACCAGCAACTGGCGATCACATTCGATAACAGCTACCTCATCTGCGGCTTAGTGGCCGTATTACTAGCCTACTTTACCCGCAACACACTGCTGACCGTACTGGTGAGTATGGCGCTGTTTTTCATCATACATTAGGGAGAAATTAAGATGGCGGTAACCTGTCACGTGAAATACATCATCGACCCGGATCAACTGGATAAGTTTGAGCACTATGCCAAGCTCTGGTTACCTTTAGTCGCCAAATTCGGTGGACAACACCACGGTTACTTCCTACCTAGCGAGGGCGCCAATGATATCGCGCTGGCGCTATTTAGCTTTCCATCGCTGGCCAGCTACGAGCAATACCGCGAGGCCTCAGTGCATGATAAAGCGTGTATCGCGGCCTTCGAGTACGCCAAGCAGCACAAGTTTATCCGCCGCTATGAGCGCAGCTTCATGCGCCCGCTGCTGCCGGAATAATTTTATATACCGATGGAAAGACCGCTAACACTCGCCATGTTGCGCCTGCATCATGGCGATATAGTCAGGCATCTCCTGACCCGGCGCGTGGGGGAAATGGCTGGCGAGCGGCAGCACGCTCGACATTCGATCGATGCGGAAATTACGAAAATCGTCACGCAGCTCACACCAGGCCAGCAGGGTCCAGACTCCTTGCCAGTAATAGAGTGCCAGGGGGCGTACCCGGCGCTCGCTGCAACTCTGGTTAACATCCTGATAGCTCAGCAGAATATATTCTCGCTCTCTGGCACTCTTGCGCAGCAGGTCGAGAAAGATAAAGCCTTGGTCATGGCGATAGAAATCGGGGGCAAACATCAAGGATTGATAGGCCTTGAGTCGCTCGGGTAACACGGCTTCGACCTTGATCATCGCCTGCTTGGCGGCGCTGGCCAGCTCGTGGCCACCCTGAGCCTGCACCATACGCATCCCCACCTGTATCGCCTCCAGCTCCTGCTCGTTAAACATCAGTGGCGGTACATTCACCT
The DNA here is from genome assembly GCF_022398495.1 of Shewanella sp. Isolate8. Lineage (NCBI taxonomy): Bacteria > Pseudomonadati > Pseudomonadota > Gammaproteobacteria > Alteromonadales > Shewanellaceae > Shewanella > Shewanella sp. Isolate8. Next base: position 262,281 of record NZ_JAKEVI010000002.1, read on the forward strand.
CCTGGCGCAGCAGATAGCCGACGCCGGCCTCCCCTTCGATGGGGATCCCCGACAGGCAGAGATCCTGAATATCCCGGTAGATGGTACGGCTAGAGACCTCGAGACGCTCCGCCAGCTGCTTAGCCGTAGTGAGGCGTCTGTGTCTGAGAATTTGTACGATTTGAAATAGGCGATCGGCGCGGCGCATGACTTACCTGAATTGGCCGCCCCTTGGACGGCCCGTGGTGATTATGACTGGACGTTGCTAAATCCAGGCTTAACTAGACTTTGGCTAGACCTCTACCTATCTAAACTTCGACGTGGACGCCGATATAGATATCGACGCTGTCAGGCTGGGCGTAACACTCGAAATCGGTCAGATACTGGCGACGATAGGGGCAATCGGGGCGCTGAAAATAGGCCCAGATCTGCTGCCAGAGTGAAATAACCGCCTGGGGCATCTCTCCTGTGGCACTGAAACAGAGGTAGTTACCGCCCTCTAAGGTGAGCGGCGTTAACTTGTCGTCATGCTCTATGGTGCCCGCCTCGACCGCCGTCATCAGGCTATAATCGCCATCCATGTCGCTGGCATAGTCGTAATAGACCCCATACACAGGCAACTTACCGAAGATCTGCTCGCCATACTGCCCCATGAAGGCCTGCCACAGCGGCGCAATTTTTTGCGTCGACGCCTCAGATTCTGCCCCATTGTTGGTGCGAACACTCATGCCAACCAAGGCCTTAGGCGCTAGGTTTATCGTCTTCATCTCAATTCCTTCTGTTGTTTCCTGAGCTAAGGCAGACGCCAAGCGTTTGCCTTAGCCTATTTAGCTCACTAGGTTTAGCTCGCTAGGCATCGGTGCTAAAGCCATCACTGCATACTGCGCCTGAGCATCCTGACGAGTCGTTCAGGCTAGGCGTTCAAATTAGCCGTTCAAATTAGGTGCCCAGAGGCCGACGCGATTGCCTTCACTATCGACGATGACGCAGCTATAGCCGCACTCCCCCTCCTTGATGGCCATGGCTGGCACAGGGATCTCGACACCGTTTTGCGCTAACTTTGACACCAAAGGCACGAGATGATCGCTAAGATGAAGGTAAAGAATGCTGCCAGCTCCACTCGGGCGCATCATATCATGTTTCACTAGTGCGATGCTGGCCGCATCCTTAGCCTCTGTCTCTAAGATGGCCATCTGCATGCCAAACATGTTTTCATCACGAAAACTCACCCCAAAATGAATCTGGTAGAAGGCCTTGGCCCGCGCCATGTCCTCGACGGCGATCTCGCCCCAGACTAAAGGTGCCTGCTGTAAAGGTGCCTGGTGTAACACTTGCTGCTCTTGCATCTTGCTCTCCTTAATTGGCCGAATGCGACGCTCAACCCTGAGCGTCTCCCTCATTCGTCAATAAGAGGAGCTTAACGCCCCCCTACTGACAGCCTAGTGTCAGTAGGGGGGCAAGCCGATAAAAACCATTTGGTAGTTACCAGTGAGCCTAAGTAAAGCACCTCATGCCTTCGGCAAGCCCGCTTGATGACGGCTGACGAAATCTTCCATGGTCGCCTCGGCGCGGCGCTGCACCGCATCCATTCCCTCATCCTCGCCAAAGGGCTCGACCACTTCGTAGTAACACTTCACCTTAGGCTCTGTGCCCGATGGGCGTACGATCACCCTGGCATTGCCCTCGAGGCGATAGATGAGCACGTCGCTGCGAGGCAGGTCGATCGTCTCTTCGCGGCCATCGGCAAAACGGCGCACGCCTAGGCTGATATCATCCACAGACACCAGGGCCCTACCGGCAATCTCACTTGGGTTGAGCGCCCTTAGCTGCTCGCCTATGGTAGGCGCACCTGGCTCACCGCTGAGGGCGATACTCACCTGACGGTTGAGATAATAGCCATATTGACGATAGATGCTCTCTAGCCTGTCCCACAGAGTCTCCCCCTTGGCAGCCAGCTCAGCAGTGAGCTGCACGAAGGCGACCAAGGCTGAGAGGCCATCCTTATCCCATACCATGCTGCCGACCGTGTAGCCGAGCGCCTCTTCGTAGGCGAACAGGAAGCGGTTCTCCTGAGTCTGTTTGCTCATGCCCACATTGGTCAGCCATTTAAAGCCTGTGAGTGTGGTCTCGCACTGGGCGCCACACGCCTCACTGATGCGGGTCAGCAGGCTGGAGGAGACGATAGTGCAGCAGAGCAGTCGCTGATCATCACTGGCGTGGGAGAGCAGGTAGTGGCCCAGCAAGACGCCCACCTGATCACCTGTAAGCATTTGGTAGGCCTCGGTGGAGGGCATCTCTGGCCTAGCGCCGGGTTTACGCACCGCTACCGCAAAACGGTCGGCATCGGGGTCGTTGGCACAGGCCAACATGGCACCGTGCCAATGCGCCTCGGCCATCACCAGATCCATGGCGCCTGCCTCTTCGGGATTAGGGAAGTTCACCGTAGGAAAGTCACCATCAGGCTCACGCTGGGCCGCGACCGAATAGACCTGTGTGACCCCGATATCCTTCAGCAGGGTCTCGGCCATCTCTGCGCCGACCCCATGCATGGCGGTATAGGCCAGGCTCACCAACTCGGGACGGGCGGGGCTTTGCAGCACCTCTGCGTTTAACACGCCCTGACGATAGGCCTGATAGTAATCCTCCTCGAGCATTACCAGCTTACCAGTCTCCAGTGCCGTTTCCAGCGGCAACATATCCACCGGCGAGTTGGCCGCCAGCTCAATACGGGCCGCGATGCCAGTATCATGGGGCGGAATGATCTGCGCGCCATTACCCCAGTAAACCTTATAGCCATTGTACTGCGGCGGGTTGTGACTGGCGGTCACCACTATGCCGGCTGCCGCCCCCAGATGCAGAACGCCGAAGGCCACCAGAGGGGTCGGCGCCACCTTGCTGGTAAGAAACACCTTGAAGCCCGCGGCGGTGAGCACGCTGGCGGCATCTTCGGCAAACTGCTTGGAGTCGTGACGGCCATCGTAGCCGATGACAACGCCGCGACTCACTGCATTTTCCACCTGAGCCTTGAGGTATTCGGCGACCCCCTTGGAGGTCTGCTGCACCACCAGACGGTTCATCCGCATGGGACCTGCGCCCACCACGCCGCGAATGCCCGCAGTGCCGAATGTGAGACGTCCGGCGAACCTCGCCGCCAGCTCCTCCTGCGCACCTTGATCTACCAAGGCCTGGATCTCGTCGCGACTCTTGGCGTCGCTGTCGAGACTCAACCAATGTTTAATCCTTGCCTGTATCTGTGTTTGCATAATGCCTCCGCTGCACCTGTTTCCCTTAACAGTATGGCTGCCTGTCGGGCTAAACAAGTAAATTTGCATTAAAGATTCATTATATAAACTATAGAAGAAACACCCGGATGCCCCAATTGAGGTGACCTGTTTCTAGCGCTAATTAGCTATCAAAGAGGGAGCCTCCCCATAGATGGTCGCCAGCGCCAGAATGAGCGCGTCGATAGAGGAGGTAAAACGCCTTACCGAAAGACTAAGGGATATATCTCAGCTGATTCTTACCCTGGTCTTTAGCCTGATACAGGGCCATATCGGCTCGCCTTAAAGTATCTTGGTAAGAGGTATCGCCCGCCTTGATCCCTGTCATCCCCAGGCTGATGGTGGCCAGTAGCCCATCCTCCGCCAGGGCAGATAAGGCGCGATTGAAGCTCTGATGCAGCGCCTCGACCATGGCCATCGCCTGAGTCGGCAGCAGACCGGGCAAGACCACCACAAATTCATCGCCACCGAATCGATAGGCATAGTCGGTTCGGCGAAACTCACTGCGGCAGATCTCGGCAACCGCCAGGATGTTCTCATCCCCCTTTTGGTGCCCTTTCGTGTCGTTGACCTGTTTGAGATTATCAATATCTAACATCAGGATAGTCGTCGGCATCCCCTGCTCGCTGAAGTTATCGAAATGCAGGGCAAAGTCTCGCTCGAGACGGCGACGATTAAACAACCCGGTGAGCTGATCCGTGTCGCTCAGCTCTCTGAGCTTAAGCTCAAGTTCATGACGTTTGGAGATATTGCTGGCGACCCAGAGCACCACCTCCTCGCCGTCGACGCGAAAGTCCAGCGCCTGGATCCGCCCCTCAAACCAGATGGGCTCCACAGGGCCTTCATCGGGGAGCCCCTTCACATCCTTGTTGCTTAGCTCATACTCTTCAATCAGCAGATGGCGGCTCGAAAGGGCCCTGTCTATAGTTTGCAGAAACCAGGCGGCCTTAGCGGGTTTGATCACTTCATGTAGGTAGCTGCCAATCAGCCCGCGACCATCGTGATAATAGCGGGCATCGCTGCCACCGAAGACGGCCACATACTTGCCGCTACAGGACAGAATAAATGCGGGATCCGGCATTGCCTCAAGCACGGCAACCATCTGCTCATTTGCGATCATACCCCCTCCCCATAGAGGCCGTCAGACTAACGCTATTCTCGGCCTTATTTGACGCCAATTTGGCAACAATTGCCAGACAATTCAACATGCTCAATCGAACCATAATGCCGATTCGCTGAGCAAATTCTTACTTGTCTGTGACAAAAATGGATTATCCAAGCGAAAGACTCGCCGCTCGGCGAGCTTGGCCCGGCCAAGCATGCCTTCTGTGATGGCATGATGATAAAAAAGCTCGTCGAAACTGCCATCGAGCAAGGCCGCGCGCAGGCCATATTCGATCCGCTCCGCTAGTGCCGGATTGTCAGGACTGACAAAGAAATAGAGTGGCGCGGGATAGATGACAACGAAGTGGGTGTCGACCATGAGCGCAGGCCTGTCGCTAACCTCATCCCAGGGCTCATGCAGTGCCCGCAGGAAATAATCGAAACGGCGTTTCTCCAGCATGGTCAACAAATTATGGGCCGCGCCGCGAACCAGGGTAAAACCCTGACGCTGCAAAATATCGCTGTCTGGCCAGTCGCTGCCCTGCCCCACAGGGATAGCGCCGAGCTGCTCTATGGTGGTGATATTGGCAAAACGCGCCGCATCCTCTGTACGTATGATGGCGATACGGTGACCCATTAACCCCTTGAGCAGAGGGAAATAAACCGCGCGCAGCTGGCGCTCACGCTCCATGCTGGTCATGGTCCACACCACATCCAGCTTGGCCTGCTCCACCAGCTTGATGGTGCGCCCCTGGGGCATCTCCATCTCCACCGGCAGCAGGCGGTAGTCACCATATTGATCTTGGCTCTTCTCCATCGCCAAGCGCAGCAGGTCGATATAATAACTCTGTTTGGGATCGACAAAATGGGTCGACAGGTTGTAGCGTATCTCTGTCACCTCGGCCCGTGCAGCCATGCTGATAAAAAGGGTAATGCACAGGCTGATGAGCAATGTCATCCACCTCATCAGGCTAAATTGCCGCATCTTGCTCCTCCCTGATGCCACCTTGCTTGAGGCTTGAGTATAGCAGCCAAGGGGCGGTCAACTATGATGAGATTAATTCCCTTGCCGATAAGCAGCTGCCGACGACAAGGAGACAAAATAGTGTAAACTGGCGTGGTTTTTCACCCGAGCGCTCTCCAATGCGCAAATGATGAGTTCAGCATGCCTCTAGACCCCAAACTACACCCAGTCGAACATCACCTCAAGGTCAGCCAGACGCAGAATGACTCCTGCACCCTATTGGCCGAGGCGAGTGCTCTCTCCAAGCAGGAGATCAAGCAGGCGATGGCCAAGGGGGCGGTGTGGCTCACCCGAGGCAAATACACCCAACGACTGCGCCGGGCCAAGAAGCCGTTAAAGATCGGGGATCAACTCCACCTCTACTACAACCCCAAGGTGCTGGCCCAGCAGGTGGAAGATGCCCAGCTTATTCTGGATAAGGGCGAATACAGCATCTGGTATAAGCCCTACGCCATGTTGTGTCAGGGCTCCAAATGGAGCGATCACACCACCATCAACCGCTACGTGGAGACTCACCTCACACCCCAGCGCCCCGCCTTTATCATACATCGACTGGACAGGGCCGCTACCGGCCTGGTGATCATTGGCCATAGCAAGACCACCACGGCGGCGCTGGCGGCGCAATTTGAGCAGCACCAGCTGGACAAACAGTACCGGGTGATCGTTAAGGGCAAGTTTCCCAAGCAAACTCAGACCATAGACACCCAGGTGGATGGCAAGGCGGCCCGCTCCCACGCCAGCTTAGTGGCGTATGATGGCACGCTGGATATGTCCCTGGTCCAGGTCAAGATAGAGACCGGCCGCAAGCATCAGATCCGCATCCATATGGCCAGCATTGGCTTTCCCGTGGTGGGCGACAGACAACATGGCGATGCGCAAGAAAGCGATCCTAACCTGCAGCTCACCGCCTGCTTCCTGGATTTCACCTGCCCCCTAGACAAGCAGCCTGTGCATGTCGAGCTGCCAGAGGCGCTGCAGCCGAGTCTTTCCGCCCTTAAGGCTTAATCTCTTCTTCTGGCGGGCGTAACGGCAGCGGCTCCTCGCCATCGAGCAACTCGTCATACCCCTTGGGCGGCGGCGTCCAGCCCCGCTCGCTCATGGCATACTTGTCGTTGCGATCCCGCGCCATGGCGGCCTTGATGGTCTCCTCCAGCTCGATAAACAGCTTGCGATAGTTGTTATCGAACCGCTCGCCACTGCTGTCATCTTTCCAGGCGCCATAGAGCGTGTCGGAGCTGCGCTTCTCTATACGCTTGAAGGTGTTCTTCTGCTGCTCCACATGGAAGGGATGAAATCCCAAACACTTCATGGCATCGGCGCCCAGCTCCAGCGCCGACAACAGGGTCTCCTTCTGGATAAAGTCGGCGCCGGCGTCTCGCAGCAGATAGGCATGACCGCGGTCGAACGCCCGGGCGAGCACCTTCACCTTGGGGTAGGTGTGCTTCACATACTTCACCAGCTCCACCGCACTGTCTCGGTTATCCATGGCGACCACCAACAAGGCAGCCTCCTCTATCCCCGCCGTATGCAGCAGATCCGGGCGGGTCGCATCGCCAAAATAGCTCTTCACATTGATGCGGCGCAGCATATCCACCTGGCTAATCTGATGGTCCAGCACGACCGTCTTGATACCGTTGGCGCTGAGCAGGCGATTGACCACCTGACCAAAACGGCCGACACCGGCGATGATCACGCTGCCGTGCTCGTCGATGTTATCAGCCTCGCGCTCGGCCTCGCTGGTGCAATATCTCGGCTCTATCACACGTTCAAACAGGATAAATAGGCCGGGAGTCAGCATCATACTCAGGGCGACCACCAGTGAGAGCAGCTGTGCCAGCTCACCCGGCAATACATGGTTTTGCACGGTGAAACTGAGCAGCACGAAACCAAACTCCCCGGCCTGGGCCAGGCTCAGGGCAAACAGCCAACGGTCACTCTGCCCTATCTTAAACACAGGGGTGAGCAGCAAGAGTACCAGGGCCTTCAGCACTATGATCCCCAGGGTTAGCCCCAGGATCAGGCCGAGATCCTGCAACAGAATGCCGAAGTCTATGCCGGCACCGACGGTGATAAAGAAGAGCCCCAGCAGCAGCCCCTTGAAGGGATCGATATTGGACTCCAGCTCGTGGCGAAACTCACTGTTGGCCAGCACCACGCCCGCGAGAAAGGTGCCCAGGGCTGGTGACAGCCCCACCAGGCTCATCAGCGCCGCGATGCCGATCACCAACATCAGGGCGGTGGCAGTAAAGATCTCCCTCACCCCGGATGAGGCCACGAAACGAAACAGGGGGCGGCTCAGGTAGTGACCACCAACGACTAATATGCCGATGGCCGCCACCATCACCATGGCATAGGCCCAGGGCGGCAGGTCGGCAACCAGGCTCATCTCCTCATGCTGCGCCGCCATCTGGGTGGCCGCCTGCTGCGCCTGTTCCACCAGTTCGGGCAGGGCCAGCAGCGGAATAAAGGCCAGCATGGGGATCACAGCAATATCCTGAAACAGCAGCACCGAGAAGGCGTTGCGGCCACCATCGGTGCGACTGAGCCCCTTCTCATTAAAGGTCTGTAGCACGATCGCCGTCGACGACAGGGCGAAGATAAGGCCTATGGTGAAGGCGATACTCCACTGCTGGCCGAAATAGAGGGCGATGGCCGCCACCGCGCCCGTGGTCAGCAGTAACTGCAGCCCGCCCAACCCCAGCAGGCGGTGGCGCATGGCCCATAACATCTTAGGCTCCAGCTCCAACCCCACCACAAACAGCATCATCACCACACCAAACTCGGCGAAGTGCTGAATGACCGAGGTCTCCTCGCCCACCAGGCCGATCACCGGCCCTATCACCACCCCGGCGATCAGGTAGCCAAGCACCGAACCCAGGCCAAAGCGCCTCGCCAGGGGCACGGCGATCACCGCGGCAACCAGATAGATAAAGGCTTGCAGGAAATAATTGGTCATAGCGCTTACCCCGTGATGATCTGATCAAGATGGCCGTTTAACTTCTCAAGCCTGGCGGCCAGACGGCGATTGAGCTTGCCCGCCACCAGTGCGGTGAGCAGCTCGCGCCACTCCTCGAGGTGCAGCGCCATCAGTCCATCCTCGACGGCGGTGCGGGCGCCAAACAGGGCGAACGGCGGCAGATAGCGCATGCCGGTGAGGCTGGCGGTCTGCTCAAGGGGCGCCAGGAGTTGTCTCAGGGTGAAATGATTATAGCCCTCTGCCTGATAGGCCTCCTCCTTGCCCCCTGCCGTGATGGCACAGAAGAAGCGTTTCCCCTTGAGCGCATTGCCATCTGTGCCATAGGCAAAGCCATATTCCAGCACCAAGTCTTGCCACTCCTTTAGGATGGCGGGCGTGGAATACCAGTAGAGGGGAAATTGAAATATCACCACATCGTGGGCCAACAGACGCTGCTGTTCACGCTCGATGTCGATATCAAATTCGGGATACTCGCCATAGAGATCCACCGCGGTCACGCCGGGTATTGTCTTGGCCAGTTCAAACAGGGGCAGATTAACTTCGGATCTATGTTGGGAGGGATGTGCTAATAACAGGAGTACGGCTTGCTGTTGCTCTGACATGAGGATCCATTCTCTAAGGTGATGCGTCTGGCGAACACCGGGCGCTTGGTTTAGGAGCCGTTGAGCCTCGATGAAGGTATCAACTGTCCTCACTAAAATAGCGCCTAAGACCTTGTTTTTCAAGCGCTGTCACCTAAGGTTCTGGCAATTTACCCTCTATGTCAATTGCGCGCCCAGACTAGGCCGTGCGGTAGAGATGAAGCTCAGCCCCTTAATCCTCATAGCTGTCGATTCGCACCATGCCCGCCTTCTCCAGCACCCGGATGGACGCGACATTTTCCTTCATCGCCTCGGCGTATACCCAGTTTATGCCTAAGGTCTCCCTGGCGTAATGCAAACAGGCGGTAACGGCCTCGGTGGCCAGCCCCTTGCCCCAATACTCGGGCAACATGCGATAGCCTATGTCCACCCCACCCTGACCACGATTGAGCAGCGGCTCATACTTGATGCCGCAAAAGCCAATGAGCTCGTCGTCCTGCTTGTTGACTAAGGCGTAGCGAGCAAAACCATGTTCGCGGTATCCGGCGAGCCAGTAGCTTTCTATGACGCCCCTGGCATCGTCCAGGCTCTTGATCGCATCCTCATCGCCGGTATAGCGCACCACCTCAGGATTTGAGGAGAAACGATACACGGCCTCGGCATCCTCCATCACAAACTGACGCATGGTGAGCCTTGGTGTCTCGATAAGCGCGGCAGGCTTAGTCATCGTCTTGCCCATCCTTATACTCATGCTCCCAGGGCGTGATGGCGCTCATATCATGGAGATCATAGGGGGTCAGCTGGTAGACATAGTAATTCAGCCAGTTGCTGACCAGCAGGCTGCCGTGACCATGCCAGCGGGCGACGGGCGCCTGGCTGGGATCATCACAGCGAAAATAGTTCTTAGGTATCGTAGGGTTAAGCCCTTCTGCCAGATCCCGCTGATACTCATCCCCCAGGGTCGATTTTTGATATTCCGGATGGCCCATCACAAACAGATTGCGGTTGTTGCGGCTCAACACCAGGTAGGCGCCGGCCTCATCGGACTCGGCCAAGACCTGCAGCTCCTTGTGGGCCTTGAGATCCTCGACATTCATCTCGGCGAAGCGGGAATGAGGCGCGAAGAACTCATCATCAAACCCCCGCAGCAGGGGAAAATGTTTATGAGTGCGCTGGTGATTAAACACGCCAGATCGCTTGGCCGAGAGCAGCTTTCGCTGCAAACCGTAGAGGTGGTACAGGGCCGCGTGGGCTGCCCAGCAGAGAAACAGCACTGAGGTCACATGTTGTTGGGACCAGTCGATGATCTCGCGTATATGATCCCAATAGGTCACCTCTTCGAACTCTATCTGTCCCAGGGGCGCGCCGGTGATGATAAGACCATCGTAATTCTTATGGCGCACAGCCTCGAAATCACGATAGAAATTGTTCATATGGTCGATAGAGGTGTGCTTGGACGCCTTATCGTGAATGCGCAGCAGATCCACATCCACCTGCAAGGGGGTATTACCCAAGAGGCGCAGCAGCTGAGTCTCAGTCTCTATCTTGTTTGGCATCAGGTTGAGGATCAGTACCTTCATGGGTCTGATATCCTGATTGGCCGCCCGGGTCTCGGACATGACAAAGATATTTTCTGATTCGAGAATTTCCGCCGCTGGCAGATTATCGGGAATTTTTACCGGCATACCGCGCCTCTTTCGACCTGGTTAACAGAGCCCCACAATAGGCTAGATGTCGCAAGCGGCGCGGTGTATCGCCTTAACCGCCGACGCGCTGTACTAGCACAGAGATAGGCGCACTATCGCCTAAATCTATGGGGTAAGATTGAGTATTGATAAACATCAGTTTGCCATCCAGGCTTATCTTGGCGCCCACGCTATAGGTATGGCCCGCCTCGAACTGATCCCTTGGGATGACAAAGGTAAAGGGCGCCGGCGTGGTCACATCATCACGCTCGAAGGCCGCCAACACCACGGCAGGCGCGTCCATCAATGACACGTCCTGGATCTGCACCGACAGCACAGCCTCTGGTGGTAAGGCGATTCGCTCCTTAAACCAAACCTCCCCCTGGATCTCCACGCTGGCATTTGGGGTTGCACAAGCCGTCATCAGGCCCGCACTCATCGCCACTGCCGCTAGGGGTTTCAACCATCTGTTCATACTCTTGCTCCTAATCATACATCAAGACTTCTGGATGTCCATATGTCTATACTATAAATCTTGTTCTCTATCAGAGATCTTCATATCATAGGCGAACCATTTGTTGAGAAATAGCCTCATGTCTCAAGCTACAGCCATAATTGTGGGCGCCAGCTCACTCGTTAGCCGTGAAATTGCCAAACAACTTGCCCAGCAAGGCGTGGAACTGGCACTTCTAGCACAAGATACCGAATCCCTTACCGAATTTGCCCAGTCTCTGCCCACCCAAGTCAGCCTGCATGAGCTGGCGATCGAGAGCCCGAGGGAAATCATCACCACACTGGAGAGCGTCTGGCAACAACTTGGCGGTGCCCATCTGTTGATCGTCAATACCGGCCTCAATGGCTACGACGCCTCGCTCCCCTGGCCACTGGAACAGGACATCATTACCGTCAATGTGCAGGGCTATAGCGCCATATGCAATACGGCATTCAGACTATTTGTCGATCAGGGCTATGGCCAGCTCGCGGCCATCAACTCCATCGCCGGACTAAGGGGCGGCCCAAGTGTGGCCTATCATGCCTCCAAGGCCTACGCCAGCAGCTACCTCGAAGGACTGAGCATGCATGCCCAGCGCCTCAAGCTGCCGATCACCATTAGCGATCTTCAGCTTGGTCTGCTTGACAAGGCGGCCATGCAGCAGAGCCGTCTCTGGCTATCACCGCCCCATGAGGTAGCGCGCCAGGCACTCAAGGCGATGCAGAAGGGCAAGCGACGTGCCTATATCACCAAGCGTTGGCGCCTGGTGGCCTGGTTAACCAAGTGTCTACCGGAATTTATCTACAACACACGCCACTGGCGCACCAAGGAAGAGCGCAAGGCGGCAAAAGCTGCCAAGAAAGCGCAGTAGTAAGGCGCACTAGTAAAGCCCTAATCACGAGCGAGGGCGAATAGAAACGCACAAAAAAAGGAGCCAACTGGCTCCTTTTTCTATTCCTAATCCAGAGGATTAGAAGGTGTAGCCAACGCTCACCATGTAAACCCAAGGGTTGATATCTGTTTCGATAGTCACAGGCACAGTTGTCGCAGTACCTGCATTGTCGAAGGTATAGTTAAACTTGGCGTCAGTGCTAATTTGCGCATACCAAACTGAGGCGTTAACCAACCAGTTCTTGTTCACCTGATAGTCGATACCCACTTGCGCCGCCACACCCCAAGAGTTTGACAGACTTAGATCCGATAGGCGTCCGCCTGCATCATTAGTGATCTCATTATCGAAGAAGTTAGTGAAGTTCACACCGGCACCGATATATGGACGTAACTTAGAATCGGCCGAACCGAAGTAGTACTGAGCCACTAAGGTAGGTGGCAGGTGCTTGGTCTCAGCCACTTTACCAACACCTTTTAGCGAAATGTCATGGCTAAAGGGGGTCGCGGCCAACAGTTCAATACCAAAGTTGTCGGTCAGCATGTAACCGAAGTTCAGGCCTAATTGCGTATTACTGCTAACAGAAAACTCACCTAGGTTACCTAGGTCAGGTGTAACGACATCCTGGCTAGATTCATTTGGCGCAACGGTAACAGCACCGGCGCGAACGATGATGTCACCAGCTTGGTGTGCAGAAGCGGCAAATCCAGTAGACAGTAGGGCGGCAGCGATCAGACCTGAAACGATAGTTTTTTTCATCATACTACTCCATTAATACAACAGTTAACGTTGTTTTTATTATCAAAATCCTTACATTTGCGCGTATCCTGCCAGATGAATACCTAAAAGTTCTTGATCCAAATCAACAAGCCAGAACAATACCTCTTTTTGCGTAGCTATGCGCGACCCAGATCACACAAAATAAACAAATATTGATAATACCCCTTTATTTTCCGTGACGCATATCCGCATCGATCACTTGTTGATCAACCGAGCGGAACTCAGATAAATTCAGAAGTTAACAAACAAGCAACATCCCCAAAGACCCTGTAATTCGGCGCGGTTGTTAACCATTCTGATAGATTGAAAACAGCGATGAAAGCCCGCTGAGAGAAAGAGATGCCTGGGCGTTTGCTCATCTTTGCAGCAACGCCTAAGCAGATAAATGGGTATGGATGGAGCTATCAGCTAATGTCGGCAACTCACCGCCCCCTCAACAATGCAGGCAAATGGCATGGCAGTGGGCGAGCGGCTGGGGGGGGAGCTGAGAATATGGCTTTGGTTTTAGTTTTAGTTTTGGCGAGCGTCGTGGTGCTAGCCTGAGGCGGCGAATGCTCCAGCTAGACTCCTACTATGCCCCTATCGTTAATAGGCCGGACGCGAGACTCAGCATTGCGAGACTAATCAGAGCCAGGCTGGCAACTAGCGGGTCTTGGCCTTCTTGGTGCTGCCAGCTTCTATCCTTAAAGGCATTGTGTGGCTCGTCGCTGCTTCGACAGGCCGAACGCCAGCCATCATGTTCCCTATTGGAATTGTTGGTACTGGTATTGATCTTGTTGGTATTGATATTGGTATTGATATTGTTGCTATTGATCTTGTTAGTGTGGGTATTAAGCTGACGCTTGAACTCAGCTTCTCGATGAGATGAGAACGAGCCAGGGGTGTCGGCACCGGGCAGACTGCCGATGAGATGATGACTGCCGATAAACTGCATCTGTTCTTCCTTGATTTGTTATTATTATCAACCCACCCTATTGGATAAAATATATTAAATCAAGATTCAGGCGATGACACTTGACTAAAATTTACTCAAGTTGCCTATTCTTAAATTGTCTGTTCTTAAATTACTCTTGCTCAAATTACCCTTGTTCAAATTGCCTTTGTTCGAGTTGCCTTGCTCAAATAACCAGGTGTCCAATTGCAAAGGCCTGCACAAAAGTTTATACGCCAAGGCTAACCGCAAGTTTCATCCACAAAGCCTATTCTCAAAAGCCGAGCCTGAAGGCTATCCTCTATGAGCTCCGCTGAAAACGCGCCATAAAAAAGGAGCCCTTGGGCTCCCTTCGCTTCATCAAGTAGGTCTACTTGACCAGTTTCATCACCACTTCCGTGGTGTACTTGCCGTTATTAATCACCGGAAACCTGTCGTAGGTCTGGAAGATCACCTTGCCCTGATACTGGATCATGGCGACCACACCATAGTTGACACTCTTGTCTATGGTCTCGCGGGCGAAGGCAAACTTAAAGGGCACCGGGGCTCTGGCGATATCGAAGCTCTTCTGGGCGATGATGGCGCCCGGGGTGTCGAGATCGATCACGGCTATGGTAATGCTGCAACCTTGGGGCAGATTGATCTTCTCCAGATAACCGGCGGCGCCATTGACGAAAATCGGCGGCTCGGGCTCTACCGTCACACAGCCCGCCAACAAAATAAGCAGCAAAGACGCCAATATGGCTTTCATTTTCATCTTCATCACATTCAACCTTTCACTCACTGTTTCATTTATCCCTGTGTTAATCGAATCAAGCCTTCCTGGGTCGCCGAGGCCACCAGCTCACCACTCTGGGTGTAAAACTCGCCGCGCACGAAGCCACGACCGCCACCGGCATTGGGGCTATCTATGCTATAGAGCAACCACTGGCTGAGATCCAGCGGACGGTGGAACCACATGGCATGATCTATGGTCGCCATACGCATGCCAGGGGTTAAGAAGGAGACGCCGTGGGGCTGAGCCGCCGTCACCAGGAAATTGAAGTCTGAGGCATAGGCCAGCAGATATTCGTGCACCGAGAGATCGTTAGGCACCTTACCATTGGCACGGATCCACACATGCCTGATGGGCTCGCGTTGGTTAGGTGCCATGGGGTTACAGGGGTTCACCAGACGCATCTCAAGCGGCGAATCCGCCATAAACTTCTCCAGCACCTTACGAGGCACCTTGTCTCTGAGTGTCGAAGCCAGCTCCTGCTGATTAAGCAAGCCCTCTGGCCCGGGCACATCGGGCATCTGACTCTGGTGATCTAGGCCTTGCTCGGGCTTTTGGAAGGAGCAGGTCATGTAGAAGATGGGTCTGCCCTTCTGAATCGCCTTCACTCGGCGGGCACTGAAGCTGCCACCGTCACGCATATTTTCCACGTCATAGACGATGGGCAGTTTCTCATCACCGGCACGCAAGAAATAGGAGTGGAAGGAGTGCACCTGACGCTCACTGTCGACGGTCTGCGCCGCTGCGCTGAGGGCCTGGCCCATGACCTGTCCGCCAAACACATGGCCGAACCCCAGATCTTGGCTCTGACCGCGATAGAGGCCGACCTCTATCTGTTCGAGCGATAACAGGGATAAGAGATCATCTAATACCTGACTCATGCAACCTCACCGATAACTCATCAATATTGGTCGTCAAGCTTACCTTAGATTCCCCTTATCTTGCTAGGGCCTGTCGATCTTTGCCGTTTGTTTTTGCAGCAGTTTGTCACCGCCGGCTATTCGATGTCGACATGATGCTCGGCGGCGCTGCGCCTTGCCCAGGCGGTCACCTGCTCCTCGCCGCTCTCGTGGTAATGGCAAGGCTGCGCCCGATAAAGTTCATCCCAGCGCAGGGCGATCACCTCGGGCTTGCAATCATCTTCGACGATTCGCAGCGGCTGAAACTCGACAAACATTCCATGGCTTACGCTACCGGCGGCGGCAAGCAGGTGTTGGCCACTACAGGCATGAGAGGAACAGAGATAGAGCAGCGTGGCATTGACAGACGAGGTGCTAAACAGTGGCTTCACCAAGGGACTGAGATGATGCTCGGTCATGGCGGTCAGCGCCTGTGGCACTAAGGTATTGACCGAGATATTGTAGTCCCGCCCCTCCTTTGCCAGGCTGTTGACCAGGCCGACCAAGGCCATCTTGCTGGCACTGTAGTGGGTCTCATGCATATCGCCATAGAGGCCGCTGGCCCCTGCCGTCATTACGATGCGGCCATAGTTTTGCCGCTTCATCAAGGGCCACACCAACTTGGTCAGATGGAAGCTGCCGTTGAGATCCACCTCCAGCTGCCGCTGCCATTGGTCGAAACTCAGGGTATCGAAGGAGACAGGCGCATGAATGCCGGCGTTGTTAATGGCGATATCGATGCGCCCCCAGCGCGCCACCACAGTCTCGATCGCTTCGCGAAGCGCCTGACTGTCACACACGTCAATATGGAAACTCAGGCAGTCGGCGCCCAGCTCGGTCAGGGTACGAGCCGTCTTATTGAGGCCGGCACCACTATAGGTCTGACAGCGGCTATCGCCGCATCCCGAATCGATAATGGCCAAGCGCGCACCGCGCTCGGCTAAGGCGATCGCATAGGCTCGTCCTAAGCCTGCCCCAGCTCCTGTGACGACAGCTACCTGTTCATCAAAACGCATCATCCTGATCCTTGTCTCTCGCCGCCAAAAAGCCTTATTCGACCTAAGTATTAAATTTATAAAACCTATATAAATTAATTAGATAAGCTTAAAGCATTCCCGGCTGAATCTCACCGTCAGACAGCTATAACAGCACATGTCAGGCCGGAGATCTTTGAGGCTGGCAACAGATTTGATGGAAAAAGACAGCAAAGGTGTGCGCCGCGTCAAAATTACACAAATTTTTAACAAGGCGTTTAAGGTTTATTAAAGGCTTGGGGGATTATCCTAAAGATCCCGGAAAAATAAAACGAGGCTGTTCACATAATGCTAATGCAAGCGCTTCATCGACTTGGGCTTATTTGCTATGCTTGGGCTATATTTTCGAGCCTGACTCAATCCCTACCTAATAATTACGAACACAGATAATGAATCCCTGGATCCTGGCGACACGCCCACGTACTCTTCCCGCAGCCATTGGCCCTATCTTAGTCGGCAATGCGCTCGCCCTATCACTGACACAATTTAGCTGGCTAATTGCCGCCACCTCCATGTTGTGCGCACTATTGCTGCAGATCGCCGTTAACCTGGCCAACGACTACTTCGATTTTAAGAGTGGCATCGACACCGAGGAGCGACTCGGCCCGGTTCGCGTCACCCAGAGTGGCCTGCTCGACCCGAGCAAGGTGCGCAACGCCATGATCGCCTGCCTGGTGCTGGCGCTATTGGTGGGTTCCTTACTCATCTATCACGGTGGATGGCCCATCGCCATACTCGCCGCCGCCTCGATTTTGGGCGCACTTGGCTATAGTGGTGGTCCCTACCCGCTGGCCTCTCACGGCCTGGGCGAAGTGGCCGCCTTTGTCTTCTTCGGCCTGGTGGCCGTGGTCGGCAGCTACTACCTGCAGGCCCACGACACCAGTGTCGCCGCCTGGATCTTAGGCAGCGCCATCGGCCTGTTTAACGCCGCCGTGATGCTGGTCAACAACACCCGCGACATCCCCACCGATGCCAAGGCGGGCAAGCGCACCCTGGCGGTCAAGATAGGTGAAGGCCAGGCCAGAGTCCTGTATCAGGCCTTAGTCTATCTGCCTTTCGCCCTGATTATTGGCGGTTTCCTACTGGGGCTACTTCCTGGATTGCCCGTCTTGCTCGGCGGCCTTTCGCTCATTCTGGCGCGCAAGCTAAACAGCGAATTTAGTCAAACGACCGGGGCGGCCCTAAACCCATTACTGGGTCGTACCGCCAAGCTGACGGTGATCTTTAGCGCGTTGTTCAGCCTGGGATTGGCGCTGGCCTAAGGCAAAGTGAGTAGCACTATCTAAGCTAAGACAACTATAAAAAATGCCAGTATAAAAAATGCCAGCAATTGCTGGCATTTTTTATAGCGAGTCGTCACACATTTTAGAGGCTGTATTCGTTGCCGTCTTTGGAGGTGAACTCTTTGCAGTGTTGATCCGCCTGTCCAGTCACTAGGCTGGTCCAGGTGCGCTGGCAAGGGCTCTGCTCACTATTGACGATTGTCATCAGCGCCGCCTCGACCTGTACGTCGTCGATACCGGCCAGATCGTGACGTCCCTGCTCGCCGCGGCGATCCAGTGCAATCTCGATATGGAAACCGTTGTTCTTCAGCACCAGTGAGCTTGGCTCACACTTATGACCCGAGAGCGCCACAAATTGCTTGGGCTGTGCCAGGCCACTCTGGCTGCCGTCGGCGAAGAAGGCCAGCAGCTGCTTGTAGTAGATCACATAGCTACACACATCCTGGTGAGAGCCCTGACTCAGCGGAAAGTACTCATCTAATATCTGCTTGGCATAGGTCAGGCCGTCTTGCTGTGTCTGAGTTGCCAGTGCGTTGTTTCCGTTAATCTGTGTCATAGGCATTACCTGCTTGATGAAGTTATAGATACTCTGGTCTAGTTGCTGTGTCTGTATATTCATCGCCTCATCCCTCTCGCTTGTGATAGCTATTCTAGTACTCGCTAATTTTGACTCGCTGACGACAATTGCCCTACAGCGTCATGTGGCTCTCATTAGGGATGAATGATTCCCCCGATTGCTTAATTTGTAGTCTAGCGACTTTTTTATTACAATTTCACAATAAAAATTTCACAGTGTGAATTTTACAAAATGAAAACCAATAGCAGCTTGATGAGAAAGTCACATTTTCTGGGTACCAAGATACGCAACCTCAGGAAACGTAATAATCTAACCATGGAAGACCTATCGGCCCGCTGTGTCAGGGTGGACGCGGATTCGGCGCCCTCGGTTTCCTACCTCTCCATGATAGAACGCGGCAAGCGGGTGCCCAGTGCAGGCATGCTGGCGGTGATCGCCGCCGTGTTCCAAAAGGAGGTGGATTGGTTTCTCGATGATGCCCCCGAGGAGCAGGCTATTACCCCGGTCAAGGGCTCTCGCGGCGGAATAAGCGGTATGGCGCTGGAGCCAAGCTTCCTGTTCTCCAATGAAATTTTACAAATCGCCATCCCTGAGATGCTGTCCCAGACCGGCATCAGTGGTCGGCAGTTCGCCCACCTGCTGATCCGTGCCCATCAGGAGCATCATCAGAATCATTTTCCCGATCTCGAGCGCGCCGCCGAAGAGGTGGGACTGAAACGCATGCCCCTGAGCCTCGAGGATCTGCTTGCCATCGTCCAACGCCTCGGCCTGGTGGTGAAGTGGTTTACCCGAGCCCCCAAGGCGATCCGCGAGGAGGCTGGCGCAGGGAAACAGCACATCATCACCTCCTACTTTGAGCGTCCCAACAAGATCTGTCTCAACCAGCTGCTTAACCAGCATACCCGGCGTCTCAAGTATGATCTGGCGGTTCACATCGGCCACAGCGTTCTGCACAACAAAGATGGCTTGAAAAGCATCATGGTGGCCGGACGCAGCCACGGCACCAGCCTGGTGGATGAGGCCGACAATCATGGGCAATCATCGACCGTGGACGCCCAGGATATCCTGCATGCCTGGCGAGACTTCGAGTCCAGCTTCTTCGCCGGCGCCCTGCTCTGTCCTAAGGTGCCCTTCAGACAGCTACTGGACCGCCACGGCTACGAGATAGATGTGGCCAAGTTGGTGGATGTCTCCCCCTCGGTGGCCATGCGCCGCATGACGGCGGTCTCGCCCTACAGTCACTGGCACTACTTCGACGCCTACTCGCCCGGTAAACTCAAGGCGGTGTACCGCGGCAACGGCATCCCCCTGCCCTGGGGCAACATGCGCCAGGTGGAAGATCCCTGCCAACACTGGGCGGTATTTAGGATGATCAACGCCTCGACCCAGGGCTCTTCGGCGCAGATCTCCATCTTAGATGTGGGTAACGAGCCTAAGATCTACTGCTGCGAATCGATTAGGGTGAAAGATCTGGCGGGTAATCCCCATGTGCTCTGCGCCGGTATCGACCTCAACCCGGCCATCCAGGCCCAGGGCGGTGACGCCAATCAGGTGGCTCAGCAGCTCAAGGAGGTCTGTGTCGACAAGGGGGGCTCAGCGCCGCTGCCGAGCAATATCAAGACAGATATTAAACGCGTCGCCAAGATCCTCAACATCAACTGGGTCGAGCGGGGCATCGACAGCGAGGCCAGGCTCATCTGCGCCCGCGGCGCCAGCTGTCCCCGTAAGCCAAGCTGCTACGAGAGCGGCGGCTGTCAGGGCTAACCGAAACCAGGGCACACTTTGGAGATAAAAAAACCGCTAACGAGTAGCGGTTTTTTATTGTCAGCAGCAATCAGAGCTTCTCTAGAGTGCGATCGCTCAGGCTCCAGTTGAGGTGATATTTCTCCCCCGCAGGCTTATCGATACGCTCGAAGGTATGGGCACCGAAGAAGTCCCGCTGTCCCTGCAGCAGGTTAGCCGGCAGTGTCTCGCTACGGTAGCTGTCGTAATAGGCCAACGCCGAGCCGATACAAGGCACGGGGACACCGCTCATGATGGCTCTTGCCACCGCGCGGCGCCAATCTTGCTGCTTGGCCGACAGGGCCAGGCTAAAGGTCTCCGCCATCAGGAGATTATCCAGGGGTTGACCCACCCGCTGCGCCTCTTGGTAAGCCTGGGTGATGGACTGTAGGAAGGTCGCGCGAATAATACAGCCGGCGCGCCAGATCTTGGCAATTTCGGCAAAATCCAGCTGCCAGCCACGCTCCTGAGCGTTCATCGCCATCAGCTGAAAACCCTGGGCATAGCAGGCGATCTTTGCACAGTAGAGGGCGTTTTCGAGCTCGTCGATAAAGGCGCCGCGCTCATCCTCGCCGAGTTCAAGCGGCTGGGGGCCTGCGAGCAGCAGACTCAGCTGCTGACGCTGATGTTTCTGGGTACTGACCGCCCTGGCATAGACGGCTTCGGCTATGGTCGGTGCCGGGCAGCCGATCTGTAGGCTGCTGACCGCGGTCCACAGGCCTGTGCCTTTCTGACCCGCCTTATCCAAGATCATCTCAACCAGGGGCTTGCCCGTAAGCGGGTCGGCCTGAGAAAGCACCTCGGCGCTGATCTCCATCAGGTAGCTGTTGAGGCTACCCTGATTCCAGCGGGCGAAGATCTCCCCCACCTCACGGGCGCTAAGCCCCAAGCCATCGCTGAGCAGCTGATAGGCCTCGCAGATCAGCTGCATGTCGGCGTATTCGATGCCATTATGCACCATCTTCACGTAGTGACCGGCGCCTGCAGGACCTATGTAGGTGGTGCAGGGCTCGCCCTCGGTCACTGGGTTTCCTGGCTCCTGACGCTCTATGGGCAGGCCAGTGTCGGGATCCACCTTGGCGGCGATCGCCTCCCAGATGGGCTTGATACGATCCCAGGCCTTGATGTCGCCGCTTGGCATCAAAGAGGGGCCGAAGCGAGCCCCCATCTCACCACCAGAGATGGCGCAGCTGAAGAAGATAAACTTGCCTTGATATTGGGCTTCACGCTCTACCGTATCTGTCCACAGGCTGTTGCCTGTATCCACCACGATATCATCCTGCTCAATACCGGCCTGCAGCAGGGCATTACAGACACCATCCACAGGCGCGCCGGCTGGTACCGACAAAACTAAGACACGCGGCTTTGCGAGACTAGATAACATTTCTGAAAGATTGCTACAGCCTTCGATACGCTGTGTATGATTGGCAGGACGCTCTTTCTGCTCCTGTTCCAGTAAGGCATCTATCTTGGCACTATCGAGATCGAAGGCGGCGACGCGGTAGTCGTTATCGGCAATGTTGAGCGCCAGGTTCTTGCCCATGACGCCAAGGCCTATCACGCCTATGTCGAGGAGGTCTGAGTGATTTTGCATGAGATTTTTCCCCATGGGAAACTGAGATTGTCTACACCTATCTTTTATTATAGTCTGGACTATCTGAGTCAAATCATGAGCTTAAATCGCTCTATTGCTTCAACTGCGAGCCACATAGTCGATAGGCACGAAATTGGTCGCGATTATACAAAAACTGGTAAGTTAATTACTAGAAAAACTCGGCGATGACTGACCGCCTGACAGAACAGTGTTTCCTTTTAAGCGCAAAGGGCCACAAAGCCCTTATACATTAAGAGGTTCACTCGCGTAGATTAAGATCTTGGGTCAGGGTCAAGCAGATCTGCCGCAGCTGTTCGAGCTCGGCATCCGACACACTCACCTTCTCCAGTAAGGTTTGCTTCAACGCCAGGGCATCTTGCTTAAGCGCCTCGCCGGCGGGCGTCATCTGAATCACCTTCTTGCGCTCGTCCCGACTGTCCACCTGGCGCACCAGCAAGCCCTTGGCCTCCAGGCGCTTGACGATGGGGGTTAAGGTGCCCAGATCGAGGCGGGTCGCCTGAGACAGATCGGTCAGGCTAGCCTTGTCCTTTAACCAGAGTGCCTGCATGGTCAGATATTGTGGATAGGTCAGATCGCACTGCTGCAGCAAGGGACGATAGGCCCGCACCAGGGCATTGGCGGCCGTATAGAGGGCGAAACAGACATTATCCGACAGGCATTCTCCCCCCTCGACGACATCCGTCGTCACTTGCATCATTTGCGTTTCACTCATCTGCTTACTCTTCATCTTACCGGACACTTTTCAAAGCACTTTCAAGGCGTTGCTCATTCTAGCAATCGGTCGCCTCACTTCAGGTCATCTATCTTAACAGAATTGACGCAGGATACGCTGACATCAAAACTCATTACTTTGCGCACAAAGTATTTGCATTGCGCTCAATTTATTTGTAGAGTCTAACACAATTAGTTAGCGCGCAAAGCAAAAGAGGACAACTTAATGCAAGCACAAGAGATAATACTGGCCAGCCGCCCTGAAGGCATGCCGACTCAAGCCAACTTCAGCCTGAAACAACTTGAGTTACCGCCGCTCAAGCCAGGCGAGTTTTTAGTCAAGAACCTATGGATGTCGGTCGACCCTTATATGCGCGGCCGAATGATCGATAGAGAGAGTTACATCGCTCCGTTCGCGCTGGGTGAAGCATTGGAAGGTGGCGCCATTGGTGAGGTGATCGAATCGAACCATGAAGGCTTTCCCGTGGGCAGCAAGGTGAGCAGCATGAAAGGCTGGCGCAGCCACTATGTTACAGATGGTACGGATCACACCCTGCTACCGGATACGCCCCTGTCAGAATCTCATTTTCTCGGCGTCCTGGGCATGCCGGGCATGACGGCCTGGACAGGCCTTAACCGTATCGCCCAGCTAAAAGCCGGTGAGACCCTGTTTGTCTCGGCGGCCTCGGGCGCGGTGGGCAGCGTCGCCTGTCAGCTAGGGCTTCTGATGGGTGCCAAGGTTGTTGCCTCCGTGGGTTCGGATGAGAAGGCCGAGGCGCTCAAGGCGATGGGAATCGAACAGGTGATCAACTACAAGACGACGCCTAACCTGAGCCAGGCACTTAAAGCCGCCGCCCCTCAAGGGGTCGATGTTTACTTTGAAAACGTAGGCGGCGAGCATCTGGCTGCGGCGCTGGATAACATGAACGACCATGGCCGTATCGCCGTATGCGGCATGATTGCCCAGTACAACGATACAGCACCGACGCCTGGCCCAAGCAACCTGGCCTACATCATCATGAAGAAGCTGAGAGTGGAAGGCTTTATCGTGTTCGAGCACTGGCAACACTATGGCGAGTTCGCCAAGCAGATGAGTGAGTGGCTGGCCAACGGCAAGGTCAAAGCCGAGCAGACCATATATGAAGGACTAGAGAATGCCCCCGCGGCCTTCATCGGCCTGTTCGAAGGCAAGAACCGCGGTAAGATGGTAGTCAAGCTGGCTTAAATATCGCCTAGCCTATCGAAAAAACCGGCTCGCTGAGCCGGTTTTTTTATAACGGAAAAAGCAGCCCTCGTCTATGCGAGAGTGATAGCCGCTACTTTAATTTCAGCAGACCTATCAAGACACAGATGGCACCGCCAACCATACCCGCCCACGCCTCTATCGGCGTATCGCCACTAATCGCACGGGAGATCTGCGAACTGGTGGAGTCGTAGATGTTATATCCCCACCAGGCTAAGGCCACGCCTATGACCAATAGCACTATCCCTAAATACTGACTCTTCATTTCCATAGCCTCTTGAAAATAGTTGACCGCCTCAGCATACGACAGCTCAAAGTGCTATATCAATGGCAAAGTCACTGGCTTAGTCACCGGCCCAGTCTCCGGTTCTGCCACCGGCCGAGTCTCTGACTTAGTCTCCGGCTGAGTCACAGGCTTAGTCACCGGCCGAACAAGCGCATGCACCGACTTCCAATTCGAGCCCTTGACTTACCTAACTCTGCCCAAGGCCCTAATCACTATGTTTATCTCTAACTAATAATTAAAACTGTGCGGTTAAAGCTGTGCGGCTAACACTGTACGGTTAAAACACCAGTGTGATGCTCTGTCCGGCCGCCAAGGATTGCCACTGAGTCGAGAGCTGTGTGATGCTCGCTAGCATCTGCTCGAACTCATGCTCACTCACCTGAGGGATAACTAGTCCGCGCTGCTCACAGCTCTGGGCGAGCAGATAGCTGAAGGCCTCGAAATTAAGCTCCTGAGACCAGTAGAGCGACTGCAATGACTCTACCATAGACTCCGTCTGCCACACCTGGGTCTTATCGGCTACCTGACGCGACAGCTGGTTATGCTCCAGGGTGAAACTTATATTCGCCCCGGCCTTTAGCTGACCATAGAAGGCACCAGGGATCGCCAGGGTCTTCTCCACCACGTAGTGGATCATGTCATGGGGCGCTATGCCCTGCTCTGGCATCTGCGTCTCGGTGCGACTGGCATCCTGTCTAATGCAAGTTAGCCTGCCGTAGCGTCCATCTCCCTTGGTAAAAACGACTTGCATACTTTAACTCCTTCTCCTGAATTCCTTACACCTTATTTCCTTGCCCCTTACTCCTTGCTCTGGGCTCTGGGAACTGAGTTCTGAGCACTGTCCGCTTCAAGCCGCGCCTTTGGCTCCTCACCCACAGAGATGAGCCGACCATCTGGGCTGAATCGGCGCCACACGCCTACCTTCTCGCCATCTTGGTATTGTCCTTCCTCGGCAAGCTTGCCACCACGGTGATACTTGCGGTAGCTGCCATCTAACTGGTTGTCGCGGTAGTTCTTTACCTGCTCTGGGCTGTTATCAGCATAGAAGCGTGTCCAGGTCCCCATCTTACTACCCGAGTCATAATATTCGATGCACTCCTTGGCGCCATTTTGATAGAACTCGATCACCTCTCCGTGCAGCTTTCCGGCCTTGAAGTGAGCTATCCCCTTCAAGATATCGGTGTCCTGAAAATAGGAGCGCCACTCGCCCTCTTCCTTATCCTTCACCATAGGGCCCTCGAT
Source organism: Shewanella sp. Isolate8 (assembly GCF_022398495.1). Classification (NCBI taxonomy): domain Bacteria; kingdom Pseudomonadati; phylum Pseudomonadota; class Gammaproteobacteria; order Alteromonadales; family Shewanellaceae; genus Shewanella; species Shewanella sp. Isolate8. The sequence goes on from NZ_JAKEVI010000002.1 coordinate 287,452, forward strand.
CACCACCTTGCCGAAGCTATATTGCTGCCACAGGCCGTCGCGCAGGTCGTCCACATAATGGATGCGGTTGCGCAGCCTGTCTGGATCCCAATAACTGGTGCTCCAGCCGTTGCGCTTGCCCTGGCGATACTCGATAGACTTAGACAGCAGGCCTCCTTGGAAACCATAGTGCGCTTCTGTCCCCTCTTTCAGTCCATTGTGATAAGGGATGGTCTTATTCAGGGTGCCATCCTCCAGATAGACCCGGGTCACCCCCTCTAACTGGCCGTCGACATAGGGCTCGACTACTTCGATAGCGCCAGTTTCATAGAAGCTCACCAGCTCGCCGTTAAGTTTGCCCTGATGCAGGGTGGCTTGTTGCTTCAGCCACCCCTCTTCGGCGAAATACTTCGCCTTACCGCTATAGGGCTCGGCCTCGTCGCGCAGGTGAAAGCGACCGTTCACCTTCTCTAATGCGTCTAACTCGACATAGTCCTTCGTCAGCTCACTCGCCACCTGGTAGCCCAGACCCAATAGGGTCACCACGACCAGGCCCACCAGCAAGCGCTTAGGTTTCATCATCCTTTTACTCCAACTCCCTGACCCCAAAAGTAGTCCTTTTTCCTCTGTCATTTCTCTCTATTAGGCAGGTCGCAGCCATTCAAAAAATAAAAGCTATAATTTACAGCTAATTGGTCATCAGACATGCCAAGAATGCCGCTATAGTTAATAGATATTGGTCTTTTGGCAAGTACTTTATGGGGAAGCTTATGAATATTAGAGACTTGAGTGTGGTCAAGAAGATATGGGCAAGTTATCTGGCCGTGTTTATCGTCTTCATCCTGGTTGCCATGTTATTGATGTTAAGTCTATCGACATTAAATCAGAACATTCGCACCTTGACCGATAAGAGTCTGCCCTCGGTCGCCATTCTCAAGGGGATCCAGGTGGACATTACCAAGGTCCGCAAAGATGAGTTCTCCCTGCTTCCCAACAGCGACAACCCTAAGATAGGCCAGTGGCTGCAAGATCTGGACAGATGGCGCGCCGATGTTCAGGCGGGCATTTCCGCCTATGAGGCCCTGGAGCTCAACGCCGAAGAGAGGCAATCCTTTAAGGTATTCAAAGACACCTGGAATCAGTACATACAGGAGACCAGCGCCTATAACGGCCTGCTCAATCAGGGGGATGCCGACAAGGCCAACCAGGTGGTGCTGGCGAGTTTCGGCACCTACTCCAAGGCGCTGAGCAGCCTGGACGACACCCTGGGACTCAACGATGAACTGGTCAAGCAGATAGGCTTAAATGTGCACGATGAGGCGCTATCGACCCAATATAGCGCCGGCATAGGCGCGCTGGTGATCATCATAGTGATCGCCCTCGCCTCCACCCTGCTATCACGCGCCATCTGCCGCCCCATCGACCGGGCGCTGGCCTTTGCGGCCAATATTGCCAAGGGACAACTCACCAACGCCATCGACGAGGAGGCCCTGACCCAGGATGAGCTAGGCACCCTGCTGCGCGAGCTAGTCACCATGCAGGCGAATCTGCATGCCCTGGTCTCAGAGATCAACGACTCCACCATACAGCTAACCGCCGCCGTCGAAGAGGTGAGCGCCATCTCGGCGCAGAATGCCTCCAGCATGCAGAATCAGCAGCTGGAACTGAGCTCGGTCGCCTCGGCCATGACCCAGATGCAGGCCGCCGTGGGTGAAGTGGCGCAAAATACCGAAAACGGTGCGACCTCGGCCTATTCGGCCACAGAGATCGCCAAACAAGGCACAGAGACGCTGGCCCAGACCATAGCGGTGATCGAGCGTGTCTCCCAGACGATTCAGGAGTCGGACCTGCTGGCTCACGAGTTAGAATCCAGCTCCAACAACATCAACATGGTGGTGGATGTGATCCGTGGCATCGCCGAGCAGACCAACCTGCTGGCCCTCAACGCCGCCATCGAGGCGGCTCGCGCCGGCGAGCAGGGTCGCGGCTTCGCCGTGGTGGCCGACGAGGTGAGATCCCTGGCGCAGCGCACCCAGGACTCTACCGCGCAGATCGTGGATATCGTCAATCAACTACAGGAGAACAGCAGCAAGATAGGTCACTCGAGTCAGGAGTGCCAAACCGGCATCGCCCAGTGTGTCGAGCAGGTGAATGCGGCGGGAAGTCAGATAGGCGAGATAGAACATTCGGTGGAAAATATCGCCCAGATGAGCACCCAGATCGCCACCGCCTGTAGCGAGCAAAATGCGGTCTCCGAGGAACTCAACCGCAGCGTGGATCATATCAATAATGTCTCTACCGAGATGACCGAAGCCTCGTCACAGACCGCCATCGCCTGTCAGGAGATAAGTAGCCTGGCCCACAACCTCAAGGCCAGGATAGAGACCTTCAAGCTGTAAGCTGACCTGAAAAACAAAAAGGGCCCTAAGGCCCTTTTTTAATAGCAAGCTAAAAGCGATACTAGACGTGGGCGTCGGCATACCCCATGCGGGTCAGGGCATTACGCACCAACTCGAGTGTATAGGGATCTTCGATCGTCGCCGGCATCTTGAAGCTCTGGTTATCGGCAATCTTACGCATGGTGCCGCGCAAGATCTTACCCGAGCGTGTCTTAGGCAGCTTAGGCACGGCGCTCACCAGCTTAAAGGCCGCCACAGGGCCAATCTGCTCACGTACAAGGGCGATGAGCTCCTTGTAGAGTTGCTCGTCGCTGAGATCGCAACCTTTCTTGAGCACCACCAGACCCAGCGGCACCTGCCCCTTGAGCTTATCGTCGACACCAATCACCGCCGCCTCGGCCACCGCCTCATGCTGACACAGCACCTCTTCGAAGCGTCCGGTCGATAAACGGTGACCGGCCACATTAATGATGTCATCGATGCGGCTCATGATATAGAGATAGCCATCTTCATCCATGTAGCCCGCATCCCCTGTGAGGTAATAACCTGGATACATGGAGAGGTAGCTCTCTTTATAGCGCCCCTCGTTTTGCCACAGGGTCGCTAGTGTGCCCGGCGGCAGTGGCAGCTTGATCACCACGTTACCCGACTGATCCGGCGCGACACTATCGCCCATCTCATCGAGTACCTGCACGTCATAGCCGGGTACCGCCTTGGCTGGCGAGCCCGCCTTGACCGGCACGGGCGCCGTGCCCATCAGGTTGGCGGCCACAGGCCAGCCGGTTTCTGTCTGCCACCAGTGGTCGATCACCGGCTTATTCAGCTGCTGCTCGGCCCAGTGCAGGGTATCGGGATCGCAGCGTTCACCGGCGAGGAACAGGGTGCCCAGACAGCTAAGATCCACATCCTTCAGGTAACCACCTTCGGGATCGTCACGTTTGATGGCGCGGATCGCCGTCGGCGCGGTGAAGAAACTCTTCACCCCATATTTGGCTATGGTACGCCAGAAGATGCCGGGATCTGGCGTGCCCACCGGCTTGCCCTCGAACAGCACAGTTGTTGCGCCCACCAATAAGGGGCCGTAGACGATGTAGGAGTGACCAACCACCCAGCCCACATCCGAGGCGGCCCAGAACACGTCGCCGACATCGATATCATAGACATGCTTCATCGACCAGGCGAGGGCCACGGCATGGCCGCCGTTGTCGCGCACCACGCCTTTGGGCTGGCCCGTGGTACCCGAGGTATAGAGGATATAGAGAGGATCGGTCGCCTCGACCTTCTGGCAATCGATATTCGGCGCATCGGCCATCGCGCTCTGCCAATCGACGTCGCGGCCATCGAGCAGCTCGGCCTGCAGCTGAGGACGGTTGAGGATCACGCACTGATCCACCTTGTGAGCGGCCTGCTCGAGCGCATCATCCAGCAGCGGCTTGTAGGCCACCACGCCAGAGGGCTCGACACCGCAAGAGGCAGAGAGGATCATCTTAGGCTTGGCATCCTCGATGCGGGTCGCTAGCTCGTTGGCGGCGAAACCGCCGAACACTACTGAGTGAATCGCGCCGAGTCGCGCACAGGCCAGCATGGCATAGGCGGTCTCTGGCACCATGGGCATATAGATGATCACCCTGTCGCCTTTGACCACGCCCTGGCTGGCCATGTAGCCGGCCAGTCGGCTCACCTGTGCCTGCAACTCGTTGTAGGTGATCCCATATTCTGTGCCCGTTATCGGGCTCACATATTGAATCGCCACCTGATCGCCGCGCCCGGCCTCGACGTGTCTGTCGACCGCGTTGTAACAGGTATTGAGCTGACCGCCGCTGAACCAGCGATACATAGGTGCCTGACTGTCATCGAGTACCCGCTCAAACGGCTTGTCCCAGGTTAAGGCCCCGGCGGCCTCGCCCCAGAAGGCATTGGGATTATCGATAGATTCCTGGTGTAACTGATTATGCAAATCCTTCATGTGATCTTCTCCGAATGACATGCGCCCGCCACTCACGGTCGACATATCGGCTTCCCCTTCCAAACGATTTGGCTTATGCGCCATAGATCACATTATGGAGGCAAGTGACACTTTTCCCATTAGACCTTTGCCTAACCTATCCGCAAACCCAGGACTGGTGGTTATTTCACCACTTATTGCTGAGATTTTTACAGCCAAACACGCCGATCAGACCACCTAAAATCTTTACCTTTACGTAAACTTCATATATCGTGCTAGAAAAGTTAATCAATATGGTATTTTTTCGATGAGCGACAAACACAGTCCACAGACCACCTACTCCATCAGCGACCTGTCTAAGGAGTTCGATATTACCACACGTAGTATCCGCTTCTACGAAGATCAGGGGCTGCTCAAACCCAAGCGCCGTGGGCAAACCCGCATCTATGGCCTGAAAGATCGCGTGCGCCTCAAGCTGATCTTACGGGGTAAGCGCCTGGGCTTCTCGCTCGCCGAAACCCGCCGCTTATTCGAGCTCTACGATGCCGACAAAAACAGCAGCACTCAGCTACATACCATGCTGGAGTTGGTGGAAGAGAAAAAATCGGCCCTGCAGCAGCAGATGGACGACATCAAGGTGGTCTTGATGGAGCTTAACTCTGCCGAGCAGCAGTGCCGCGCCGCCCTGGAGCAGCAACAGAACACCTAGGGGGTAGCAAGGACCATATCGAATTAACACAGCAACAAATTAGACACAAGCCAGGCTAGGAAGCCTGACTAAAAAAATTATAAAAGCATAAGACCTGTAGGATAAAACCATGACTCAACTCTACTCTTCTCTCAACTTCGGCCTCGGTGAAGATGTCGACATGCTGCGTGATGCAGTGCGTAGCTTCGCCGCCAATGAAATCGCTCCTATCGCCGCCAAGGTGGATCAGGAAAACGCCTTCCCTAACGAGCTATGGCCCGTACTGGGCGAGATGGGACTACTCGGGGTCACCGTCCCCGAAGAGTTTGGCGGCGCCGACATGGGCTACCTGGCCCACGTGGTCGCCATGGAGGAGATCTCTCGCGCCTCGGCCTCTATCGGCCTGAGTTATGGTGCCCACTCCAACCTGTGTGTTAACCAGATCAACCGTAACGGTAATAGCGAACAGAAGGCCAAGTACCTGCCTAAGCTGGTGAGCGGCGAGCATATCGGCGCCCTGGCGATGAGTGAGCCTAACGCAGGTTCGGACGTTGTCTCCATGAAGCTGAGCGCCCGTAAAGAGGGGGACCGTTATATCCTCAACGGCAACAAGATGTGGATCACCAACGGCCCGGACGCCGACACCTATGTGATCTACGCCAAGACAGACATGGACAAGGGGCCACACGGTATCACCGCCTTCATCGTCGAGCGTGGCTTTAAGGGCTTCAGCCAGGCGCAGAAGCTGGACAAGCTGGGCATGCGTGGCTCTAACACCTGTGAGCTAGTGTTCAAAGATTGCGAAGTGCCTGAAGAGAACATCCTAGGCGGTCTCAACAACGGCGTTAAGGTGCTGATGAGCGGCCTGGATTATGAACGCGTAGTGCTCTCTGGCGGCCCACTTGGGATCATGACCGCCTGTATGGATATCGTGGTGCCTTACATTCACGAGCGTGAGCAGTTTGGCAAGTCTATCGGTCAGTTCCAGCTGGTACAGGGCAAGCTTGCCGACATGTACACAGGCATGAACGCCGCCAAGTCTTACGTCTATAACGTGGCCAAGTCATGCGATCGCGGCGAGACCACACGTAAAGACGCCGCCGGCGCCATCCTTTATAGCGCGGAGCTGGCTACCAAGATGGCCCTGGATGCCATCCAGCTGCTAGGCGGCAACGGCTATGTTAACGAATACGCCACGGGTCGCCTGCTGCGCGATGCCAAGCTTTATGAGATTGGCGCCGGTACCTCAGAGATCCGTCGCATGCTGATCGGCCGCGAGCTGTTCAACGAGTCGAAATAGTCGAATGCGTAAAACGGGCCGGAGCTAATCCGGCCCAGGGCGGGCAATCGCCACTTCCCGTTCACCACAGTCTTAAAAGGAACCAAGCCGTGACGCAACTGAGCAGTCAAATCAATCCCCGCAGCGACGAGTTTAAGGCCAAGCATCAACAGATGAGCCAGGTGGTCGCCGATCTCAAGTTAAAACTGTCTGAAATCGAACAAGGCGGTGGCGCCGTCGCCATGGAGCGCCATCTCTCCCGTGGCAAGCTGTCGCCACGTCAGCGTGTCGAGAAGCTACTGGATCCCGGCTCGCCGTTTCTGGAGATCTCCCAGTTTGCCGCCTACCAGGTCTATGACGACGTGGTACCGGCCGCGGGCATTATCGCCGGTATCGGCCGCGTCAGCGGTGTCGAGTGCATGATCATCGCCAACGACGCCACGGTGAAGGGCGGAACCTACTATCCGCTGACGGTGAAGAAACACCTTCGCGCCCAGGAGATCGCCGAGCGCTGTCACCTGCCCTGCATCTATCTGGTGGACTCGGGCGGGGCTAACCTGCCACGCCAGGATGAGGTCTTCCCCGACAGAGACCATTTCGGTCGCATCTTCTATAACCAGGCCAAGATGTCCTCCAAGGGCATCCCACAGATCGCCGTGGTGATGGGTCTGTGTACCGCGGGCGGCGCCTATGTGCCCGCCATGGCCGATGAGTCGATCATCGTCAAGGAACAGGGCACCATCTTCCTGGCGGGCCCACCATTGGTGAAGGCCGCTACAGGCGAAGAGGTCTCGGCCGAAGAGCTGGGCGGCGCCGAGGTACATACTAAGATCTCGGGCGTAGCCGACCATATGGCGCAGAACGATGAACACGCGCTTGAGCTGGCGCGCAAGTCGGTGACTCGCCTCAACCATAACAAGCAGATCGCCAGCCTGCTGAGCCCGGCGAAACCGCCTAAGTTCGATATCAACGAGCTCTACGGCATAGTCGGCACAGATCTGAAGAAGCCATTCGATGTCAAAGAGGTGATCGCTCGTATCGTCGATGACTCAGACTTCGATGAGTTTAAGGCCAACTATGGCGCGACCCTGGTATGTGGCTTCGCCCGCATCCACGGCTACCCAGTCGGCATCGTCGCCAACAACGGCATCCTCTTCTCCGAGTCGGCGCAGAAGGGCGCCCACTTTATCGAGCTCTGCTGCCAGCGCAAGATCCCACTGCTGTTCCTGCAAAACATCACCGGCTTCATGGTGGGTAAGAAGTATGAGCATGAAGGGATCGCCAAGCATGGCGCCAAGATGGTGACCGCGGTTTCCTGCGCCACCGTGCCTAAGTTTACCGTGATCATCGGCGGCTCTTATGGCGCCGGTAACTACGGCATGTGTGGCCGCGCCTTCGAACCGACCATGATGTGGATGTGGCCTAACGCCCGCATCTCGGTCATGGGTGGCGAGCAAGCAGCCGGCGTACTGGCGACCGTGCGCCGCGATGGTCTAGCCCGTAAAGGAGTGGACTGGCCGGCCGAAGATGAGGCCGCCTTCCGCGCCCCTATCGTGGCTCAATATGACAAGGAGGGACATCCTTATCATGCCAGCGCTCGTCTGTGGGACGATGGCATTATCGATCCGGCCCAGACCCGTGACGTAGTCGGCCTGGCCCTCTCTGCGGCGCTCAATGCGCCAATTGAAGAGACTAAGTTTGGCGTGTTCCGCATGTAATGCGCCGCTCAGTCAGCAATCGATAACGCAGAGGCAAGGAAGGATACCCATGACAAGCCAAACGATTACGCAAGAATTTGAATACTTAAGCTGCGCCCTAAGCGACGGGGTCGGCGAGATGGTGCTTGACCGCGCCGACAAACATAACGCCTTCGATGAGGTGATGATCGCTGAGATGATCGCCGCCCTCGACCTGTTCGCCAATGACGACAGCTGTCAGCTGCTGGTGCTTAAGGCCAACGGCCGTAACTTCAGCGCTGGCGCCGATCTCAACTGGATGCGCAAGCAGGCCAAGATGGATTTCGAGCAGAACCTGAATGACGCCAACGAGCTGGCGACCCTGATGCATAAGCTGGACAAGTTCCCCAAGCCGACCCTGGCCTTGGTACAAGGGGCAGCCTTCGGCGGCGCCCTTGGACTTATCTGTGCCAGCGATATCGCCATCGCCGATAGCCGCGCCAGCTTCTGCCTGAGCGAGGTCAAGCTAGGGCTTATCCCGGCGGTGATCAGCCCCTATGTGGTACGTGCCATGGGCCAGCGCGCCTCGCGCCGCTACATGCTGACCGCCGAGCGCTTCGACGCCGAAACCGCGCTCAAGCTCAATGTGATCCATGAGATTAACGATGATCTCGATAGCGCCAGCGCGCCCATCATCACGGCGCTCAAGGGCAACAGCCCTCAGGGCATGGCCTGGGTCAAGACCCTGCTGTCACGCCTGGAAGATGGTGTGATCGACCAGGAGACCCTGGCCTACACCAGCGAGCGTATCGCCCGCATCCGCGTCTCAGACGAGGGCCAGGAGGGGCTTAACGCCTTCTTCGAGAAGAGAAGCCCAAGGTGGAACGCCTAATGAACACAGAGATCATCTTAGACCCTATTGCCCTACCAGTTCGGGGAGCTCGCTAACATGTTTACCAAATTACTGATCGCCAACCGCGGCGAAATCGCCTGCAGAATCATCAAGACCGCACAGGTCATGGGCATCAAAACCGTCGCCCTCTACTCAGACGCCGACAAGGACGCCCGCCATGTAGCCATGGCCGACGAGTCCTTCTATCTGGGCGGCAGCGCCCCAAGCGAGTCCTACCTCAAGGGCGAATTAATCCTTGAGATCGCCAAGCGCAGCGGCGCCCAGGCGATCCACCCTGGCTACGGCTTCCTGTCGGAAAACGCCGATTTTGCCCGCCAGTGTGAGCAGGCCGGTATCGCCTTCGTCGGCCCAAGCGCCGATGCAATCGATGCCATGGGCAGCAAGAGCGCCGCCAAGATCATCATGGAAAAGGCCAATGTGCCTCTGGTGCCGGGCTATCACGGCGACGACCAGAGCGACGAAGTGCTGCTCAAGGCCTCTAAAGAAATTGGCTTCCCTCAACTGATTAAGGCCGCCTACGGCGGTGGTGGTAAGGGGATGCGTATCGTCGAGTCCGAGTCTGAAGCCCTGGAAGCAATCAACTCGGCGCGCCGCGAGGCGGCCTCATCTTTTGGCAACGACAAGCTGCTGATCGAGCGTTATCTGAGACAGCCTCGTCACGTCGAGGTGCAGGTATTTGCCGATACCCAGGGCAACTGCATCTATCTGTCGGATCGCGACTGCTCCATTCAGCGTCGTCACCAGAAGGTGGTTGAAGAGGCACCGGCGCCGGGTCTGTCCGACAGCCTGCGCCGCGCCATGGGTGAAGCCGCCGTCGCCGCCGCCAAGGCAATCGACTATGTGGGCGCGGGTACCGTGGAGTTTCTGCTCGACACCCATGCCAGCGACGAAGCCGACTGCTTCTACTTCATGGAGATGAACACGCGTCTGCAGGTAGAGCATCCCGTCACCGAGATGGTGACCGGCCAGGACTTGGTGAAATGGCAGCTGATGGTCGCCAGCGGCAGCGAGCTGCCACTGCGCCAGGAAGATGTGCGCATTCACGGCCACTCCTTCGAGGTGCGTATCTACGCCGAAGATCCGCAAAACGAATTTCTGCCCGCCAGCGGCAAGCTCAACTTCCTGCGCGAACCCGAACAGAACCGTTATGTGCGCATCGATTCCGGCATCCGCGAAAACGATGTGATCAGCAACTTCTACGACCCTATGATCGCCAAGCTGATCGTCTGGGACGAGTCGCGTCCCCGCGCCCTGCAGCGCCTGGTGCACGCCCTGGAGTCTTATCAGATCAGTGGCCTGAAACACAACATAGAGTTCCTGGCCAACATCGCCGAACATCAGGCCTTCGCCCAGGCCGATTTCAGCACAGACTTTATCGAGCGTTATGGCGACACCCTGATTGGTGCCAACCTAGATGGCGACAACAGCAGCGAGCAAAATGGCGCCCTGGCCTTCGCCGCCCTCTATCATCTGTGTGCCCAGAAGGAGCAGGCCAAGCTCACCGCGACCAACAGCCACGACCCTTATTCGCCTTGGGGGCAGGTCAGCGGCTTCAGACTCAACCGCAGCGGCGTACATCAGCTCTCTCTGCTGGATGACCAACATGAGATCCAACACCTGACCCTGAGCCAAGTGGGCGATTGCTACTACCTCAGCCTCAACGAGCAGCAACTGACCCTGAGCGGTGAGCTAAAGCAAGATCTGCTGCACGCCGAGATCAACGGCCACAAGAGCAAGATCCCCGTCAGTCGTGAAGGCGACGACTTCACCCTCTTCCTGCCAAGCGGCAGCTATCACTTCCGCGCCCTGCAGACAGAGGTCGTGGAAGATCAGGCCAGCAGCGAAGATAAGCTCAAGGCGCCGATGAACGGCACTATCGTCACTCACCTGGTCGAGGTGGGCGATGAGGTCGAGGCGGGTCAGGGGCTGATGGTGATGGAAGCGATGAAGATGGAATACACCATCGAAGCGCCGTTTGACGGCAAGGTTGCCGCCTTCTTCTTCCAGCCAGGTGAGCTAGTGAGCGACGGCGCCCTGCTGCTGGACGTTACCCCGAACGAGGACGCCTAACCATGAGCAAGACTTATCCAAGCCGGGTCAGCATCTTCGAGGTCGGCGCCCGCGACGGCCTGCAGAACGAGAAGGCGGTCACCACCGCCGATAAGCTGACCCTGATCGACCAGCTCGGCGAGGCGGGCCTGACCCGCATCGAGGCCGGCAGCTTCGTCTCCCCCAAGTGGGTGCCGCAGATGGCCGACTCGGGCGAGATCTTCCGCCAGCTGAGCAAACGCCCGGGCGTGGTCTACAGCGCATTGACACCGAATCTCAAGGGGCTGGAACTTGCCCTTGACGCCGGCGCGGACGAGGTGGCCATCTTCGGCGCCGCCTCGCAGAGCTTTAGCCAGCGCAACATCAACTGCTCTATCGAGGAGTCGATCGAACGCTTCATCCCTGTGATGGAGGCGGCTCAGGCGAAACAGATCCCCGTGCGCGGCTATGTGTCCTGCGTGCTGGGCTGTCCCTACGAGGGCGAGATCCAGGTCGAGGAAGTGGCTCGTGTGGCAGAGATCCTTTACAAAATGGGCTGCTACGAGATCTCTCTGGGTGACACCATAGGCGTTGGCACCCCCTTAAATGCCCGTAGAATGGTAGAAGCGGTCGCGCGCAGGGTGCCGGTGGAGAAACTGGCGCTACACTTTCATGACACCTATGGTCAGGCATTAGCCAATATTCTTGCCTGCCTGGAGACTGGCGTCAGCGTCATCGACAGCTCGGTGGCCGGCCTGGGTGGCTGCCCTTATGCTAAAGGCGCATCGGGCAACCTGGCCACGGAAGATCTGGTCTATATGCTCCACGGCATGGGAATAGAGACAGGTGTGGATCTTAACGCCCTGATCACCGCGGGTAACAACATCAGCCAGGCGCTTGGCAGAGTCAGCGGTGCCAAGGTCGCACGCGCGCTAACAGAATAATAGGGTTAGGCTCAGGCCCGACTCACGCTCAAAGGAGATAATGATAATGGCAGGACTCAATAAGCTGGTCGCCAGCTATGAAGAAGCATTGGAAGGTCTGACAGACAACATGACCGTCATGGTCGGCGGTTTCGGCCTCTGCGGCATCCCAGAAGGCTTAATTGCCCAGATGGTTAAGAGTGGCGCCAAGGGGCTCACCGCCATCTCAAACAACGCCGGGGTAGACGATTTCGGTCTGGGGCTGCTGCTCAAGAGCCGTCAGATCAGTACCATGATCGCCTCCTATGTGGGCGAAAACGCTACCTTCGAGCAGCAGATGCTCTCGGGTGAGCTCAATGTGATCCTCACCCCGCAAGGCACGCTAGCCGAGAAGATCCGCGCCGGCGGCGCCGGTATCCCCGCCTTCTTTACCGCAACCGGTTACGGCACCCCGGTAGCCGAAGGCAAGGAGACCCGTGAGATCGACGGTCGCCACTATGTGCTGGAGCCTGCGCTGACCGCAGATTTCGCCCTGGTGCGCGCCTGGAAGGCCGATACCATGGGTAACCTGGTGTTTCGCAAGACGGCGGCTAACTTCAACCCTATGATGGCCACCGCCGGTAAGATCACTGTGGTCGAAGCCGAGCATATCGTCGAGCCGGGCGAGCTGGATCCAGACCATATCCATACACCAGGCATCTATGTGGATCGCCTGATCCAAGGTACGTTCGAGAAGCGTATCGAGCAGCGCACAGTGAAGAGCAAATAGGGAGGCGACACCATGGCTTTATCGAGAGAACAACTGGCACAGCGTGTTTCCCAGGAGCTACAGGATGGTTTTTATGTCAACCTGGGCATTGGCATCCCGACGCTGGTCGCTAACTATATTCCCGAAGGCATGCAGGTGATGCTGCAGTCGGAAAACGGCCTGCTGGGCATGGGCGAGTTCCCCACAGAAGAGACCATAGACGCGGATCTCATCAACGCGGGTAAGCAGACGGTCACCGCAGTGCCCGGCGCCTCCTTCTTCTCCTCGGCCGAGAGCTTCGCCATGATCCGTGGTGGTCATGTGGATCTCACCGTGCTGGGCGCCTTCGAGGTGGATGTCGAGGGCTCTATCGCCTCCTGGATGATCCCAGGCAAGCTGATCAAGGGCATGGGCGGCGCCATGGATCTGGTGGCCGGTGCCGACAATATTATCGTCACCATGATGCACGCCGATAAACACGGCAACTCTAAGCTGCTGCCTAAGTGTGAGCTGCCGCTGACCGGCTATGGCTGCATCAAGCGTGTGCTGACCGACCTTGCCTTCCTGGAGATCAAAGATGGCGCCTTCCACCTGCTGGAACGTGCCCCAGGCGTAAGCGTCGAGGAGATCATCGAGAAGACGGCCGGCAAGCTTATCGTGCCTGAGCATGTACCCGAGATGCAGCTCTAATCCCTAGGCTTTAAGCCTTAAAAGAGAAGCCTCAAAAGAAAAGCCCAGAGTGAACTCTGGGCTTTTTTATTACCGAAAACTAACGCTTAGGCATTCGCTAGACATTGGTTAAGCATTGGCGCGATGCACCGCCTGACGCCAGAACTGACGCGCCAGCTGGCGTGACTCCATCGACTTGAGTGAGCTGCGCTCGCCAAGCTGCCTATCGGCCTGGGACTGGGCAAAACCTTCGCTGGCCAGCTCGCTGATCGCCTGCAGCGAATCGCTGATATCCACTGCCGCCAGTCCCTGCTCCTGCATGGCATCGGCGCTCAGCTCCGTCATCTGATTGATCTTATCGATACGGCTCACCAGCTCGGCAAACACGGCCTCAGCCTGCTTCACCAGCTGCACCGCCTGGGTTGCTTGGCGCTGACCTGCGGTCAGAGTGTTAGCGGCATTAGCCGTGCTCTGCTGGAACTTGGCGATGATGGCATCGATCTGACTGGTGGAGTCTGCGGTGCGCGCCGACAGCTGACGCACCTCGTCGGCCACCACGGCGAAGCCCCGGCCCGACTCCCCAGCTCTTGCTGCCTCGATGGCGGCGTTAAGCGCCAGCAGGTTGGTCTGCTCGGCAATCTTGGTTATCACCTCAAGCACCTGATTAATTGCCACGCTGTCATGTTCAATTTCACTCACCACCTGGGCAAAGTTACCTACCTCGCCATGTAGCTCATCTATGCTGGCCACCACGGCATCGAGCTGCTCATAGCCCTGCTGCACCGCCGCCTGACTGGCCTCGACATCGACTGACACCTGCTTGATCTGTTGGCCCAGCTCATTGAAGCTGGCGGTCAACTCCTCGACCGCTGCCGCAGCCTGGGCCGTCTGTTGATTCTGACCATCGGCGCGATCGGCGGTGGCCGTGATAGAGCTCAGCAAGGTGTCACTGTCCCTGGCGATAGTGGTCGAGGCGTCTGTCATGCGCCCCACCACCCCGGCGATCTCCGCGGTGGTGAACTCCATGGCAAACTGAATATTACCCAGCTCGTCCCGCCGCCCGGCATAGATATGTCTAGCCACAGGATCTGACACTATGGACAGCGCATGCTGGTTGAGGGCGCGCAGCGGCGCCAACATAGCGCGCATCCCAAAGACCAACAGGGGGGCGCAAAGCAGCGCCAGCCAGGGGGAGATGTTGCTTAGCCCAATGGCTAGCAACAGACAGACAAGGGCGAACAGGGTCAGCTTAGCGCCATAGCTGAACTTGGCATCAACGATCTCGCTGCGCTGCTCGGCGCTGTTTAGGCTCTGATAGATGTCGCTGGCGCGCGCAACCTGCTCCTGACTGGCCCGGCGGCGCACGGACTGATACTCCTTGACCTGGCCGTTCTCCAGCACGGGCGCCACATAGGCGTTGACCCAGTAATAGGAGCCATCTTTACAGCGATTCTTGACGACGCCCAGCCAGGGTTGCTTATCGGTCAGTCGCTGCCACAACATGGCAAAGGCGGCTTTTGGCATGTCTGGATGACGCACTATGTTGTGGGGCTGACTGAGTAACTCCTCTTCGGAGAATCCACAGATACGACAGAAATCCTCGTTGGCGTAGCCTATGTTGCCCTTGAGATCTGTGGTGGAGAGCAGGATATCATCGTCGGTCAGCGCAACCTCGTTGTCGATTACGGGTTGATTATTTCGCATTGCATTTTAATTAGTTATCAAAGCGGTGACTGAATTTTGACGCCTAACAATTTACTGACAATTGATCTAACACAATATTTCTGTATCCAGAGAGGTTACAAGTGTTGATTTTTTGAGCCAGATCTCATAGGAAGTCACCTAAACAACCACTAATTAAGTATTTAATTATAAAGATTATTTTTATCTAATTGGTTGAATATATAAGCAGAAAACACCTTGTAACAGCTTTTGTTTGCAAATCGGCCTTAATCCACATTATTATCATGGCCTTTTCCGACGACTCGCTCACCAGGGGGGTCTATAGGGTTTCGCATTCAATATCCGCAAAAACAACTAAAATAAAAACCTTAAGAATGAAATCATGAAACTAGCAGGCCACCTCGACTGATGCCTAATTTTGTTACCTACAAGAAGCTGCTTCTTGGCCCCCTACTCCTCAGCCTGAGTCTTACCGCCGCCGCGCAGCAGGCAACCCCTATACGCTGTGGTGTCGCCACCGGATTTCCTCCCTACCAATTTGGTCAACAAGGCGACACACAAGGTTTCGATGCCGATGTGGCCAGATTAATCTTCAAACGCCTGGGTATGCCGTTTCAGTTTAAACAGCAACCCTGGGACCTGGTCTTCAACGAACTCAGGTTCGGCAATATAGAGGTAATTGCAGGGATGGAGATTAACGACTTGAGAACCAAGTTTTTCGACTTCACCCGCCCCTACTATCACAGGTATGACGTGATCTTCATTCTTGAGGACAACCAGGAGATCACTAAGGTAGAGGATCTCCATAACGAACTGGTGAGCGGTGATCGCCACTCCTACATAGAGACTCACTGGAAGGAGCTGGGTACACTCTACAATTTTCGTATCATAGGCACCCAGACCAAAGCACAATCTATGGAACTGTTAAAAGCCGGCAAGATCGAGGCTGCCATCATGCCTAAAGCGGTCGGCCTCTACTTGGCACAGCAGATGGGCGTTGGGGTCAAGATACTGGACAACCCCGATCCCGGCTCGCCGGTGGCCTTCGCCGTCAAGAAAGGCAATATCGAACTCTTAGCCAAGATCGACGACGCCCTAAACAGCTTCATCGAAGAAGGAGAGATCGAGCGGCTATACCAAAAATGGTTTCCACTACATGGCACCGACAATAGGCATGATGCGCGTTAATCCTCGGTTACAACCGCGACCAGAACCCTAACCCCTCTCAATTGGCCGTTAAGCCCACAGAAGCTTAAGTCTGCGACTACAATGTTAATAAGCAAGATCAAAGCGAGCAATAGTAGCTGTTTCACAGACGGCCTTATTCTATGACAAGCAGACTCAATAGCAGGCGCTATATCTTCCAGCTCACCGCCATATTCAGCATGATATTTGCGCTGGTGGGATTTAGCTATAACGTGTGGCGCATGGAAATTAGCGAGTATAACAACACCATGCGGACCGCAAGCTTCGAACTCTTGCTGCAGCTCTCTGAACTTGAGGCGATAGTGTTTGCCGCGCACTATGATAAAGACCCCCATGCGGGCAATCCGCGCAAGGGCTGGATCAAGGTAAACCTGATTAACGACTTGAGCATGATCACCGAGGAGGAGGTTATCGCATCATGCGCCGACCTCAAGACCGTATGGCAACACCACTGGCCACAAATGACCGACCAGCGAGAGAGCGCCACCCGTATCGTCGAGCAGATTGACCATACCCGCGCCAGCGTCAGACACTTACTCGCCAGCCTTGAATAGCCGAGGCGTAGGCATAAAAAAGCCACCCTATTGGATGGCTTATTGCTTAGCTCACTCGAGTGGGAGAGTTAGTCCCACAAAAATTCGCGGAAATGCTTACGGCAGACAGACTCATAGCTTTCGTTACCGCCGATGGCGACCTGCTCACCTTCTTTCATGGGGCGGCCTTCGCCATCCAGCCTCACCACCATGTTGGCCTTACGACCACAATGACAGATGGTCTTAAGTTCCACCAGCTTGTCGGCCCAGGCTAACAGGTACTGACTGCCGCTAAACAGCTCGCCCTGGAAATCTGTCTTCAGACCATAGCAGAGCACGGGAATATCCATTACGTCGACCACATAGGTCAGCTGTCTCACCTGCTCCTTGCTCAAAAACTGCGACTCATCGATCAAGATGCAGTGCAGAGGCTGACTCTTAAGCGCCTCGCGTACCATCTCAACCAGATTGTCATCGCTGGCAAATACCTGGGCATCTGTCTCGATACCGATACGAGAGGCCACCTTACCCACGCCATAACGATCATCTATCGACGCCGTCATGACCAAGGTATTCATGCCGCGTTCGCGATAGTTATAGGAAGATTGCAGCAGTGAGGTGGATTTGCCGGCATTCATTGCCGAATAGTAAAAATAGAGCTGTGCCAAAGCGAGTAGTCCCCTGATTATTGTTATCGAGCGATTCTATCACCATATTGCGCCAATTAGCAGCGCCAAAAGGCCACTCGTCATGGGCTCGCCGCACAGTCTGACACATTTATCGCTTATCCCTACCGCCAACCGAATCACGACAGGCCTGCCATGGCCAGAGGCTCGCTATTAGCACTCGTCGCGGCGGCCGCTAAATAAGACCATTCGGGCAATAGAGGGCTCTAAAGATATCCATGTCAGCCAATCACTTAGCTAAGTGGGGCTGACATCGTACTATTTTCAGCCTGAGTTAATTTACAAACGTTAGATTATCCCTACACCCGCCCACATAAAAATAACAATCGCAATCTAAGGAAGTTGTATAGATGAAATTGAACCTTATCGCCTTTGCCGTCGTCGGCGCCTTATCGACCACACTGCTCCTCAGTGGTTGTCAGACAAGCAATGCCCCCACACAGGCCGCCGGCATGGAAGCGCAAAACCCGTTGATGCAGCCAAGCACGCTGCAATATCAGGC
Source organism: Shewanella sp. Isolate8 (assembly GCF_022398495.1). NCBI lineage: Bacteria > Pseudomonadati > Pseudomonadota > Gammaproteobacteria > Alteromonadales > Shewanellaceae > Shewanella > Shewanella sp. Isolate8. Next base: position 305,309 of record NZ_JAKEVI010000002.1, read on the forward strand.
CCCAGATTTTAGCCAGATCAAGGATGCGCATTTCGAGCGCGCCCTAGAGCAAGGCATCGAAGAACACCATGTACAGGTATTGGCCATTGCCGACAACAAGGAACCCGCCACCTTTGCCAACACTATCGTGGCATTGGAGACCAGCGGCGAGCTGCTGACTCGCGCCTCCAAGGTGTTTTACAACCTAACAGGGTCTAACAGCAACCCCGCCCTGCGTAAGCTACAGGGCGAGATGGCCCCTAAGATGGCCGCCCACTCAGACAACATCCACCTCAACGGCAAATTGTTTGCCCGCATCGACAGCCTGTATCAGAGCCGCAACACCTTAGGGCTAACGGCCGAAGAGGTGCGCCTGATAGAGATCTATCATCAACGCTTCGTCATGGCGGGTGCCAAGCTGACCGAGGCGCAAAAGGCCGAGATACGCCTGCTGAACGAAGAGCAGTCTAAGCTCACCAACGAATTTGGTCAGCGCCTGCTAAGGCTCACCAAGGAGATCGCCGTCGTGGTCGACAACGTCGATGAGCTAAAGGGACTGTCAGACAGCGAGATCCGCGCCGCCAAGGCCGATGCCAAGGCCGCAGGCCATGAAGGCAAGTATCTCATCAATATCACCAATACCACTCGTCAGCCTATCCTGGCCAAGCTGGAAAACCGTGAGCTACGCCAGCGGGTGTGGCAGGCCTCATCTAATCGCGGCATGAGCGGCGACAACGAAACCGCCTCACTGGTTGCCCGCCTGGCACAGCTGCGCGCCGAGCGCGCCAAACTCCTGGGTTACGATAGCTGGGCCGACTATCGACTGACGCCGCAGATGGCCAAGACCCCAGAAGCCGTCTATCAGATGTTCGGCTCTATGGTGCCCGCCGTAGTGGCCAACACCCAGAAGGAAGCCGACGATATCCAGGCGATGATCGACAAGACTGGTGGTAACTTCACCCTGGCACCTTGGGATTGGGCCTTCTATGCCGAGAAGGTGCGTAAAGACAAATTCGATCTCGACAGCGCCGCCATCAAACCCTACTTCGAGTTTGAACGTGTGCTCAAGGACGGCGTGTTCTTTACCCTGGAGCGTCTCTATGGCGTGACCCTCAAGCCGCGCCCGGATCTGCCTGTCTACCATGAAGATGTGAAGGCCTACGAGATGTTTGACGCCGACGGCAGCTCGATAGCGATATTCTACGCCGACTACTTTGCCCGCGAAGGCAAACGCGGCGGCGCCTGGATGAGCTCCTTCGTGACTCAATCGAAGCTACTGAACCAGAAGCCTGTGGTAGTCAACGTGATGAACATCAAGAAGGCGCCAGAGGGCGAGCCTACCTTCGTCAGCTACGACGAAGTCACCACCATGTTCCACGAGATGGGCCATGGCACCCACGGCATGTTCTCTAAGGTGACCTACCCTAGCCTGTCGGGCACGGCCGTTTCCCGCGACTTTGTCGAGTTCCCCTCGACCTTCGAAGAAGACTGGGCGGCCCACCCCGAGGTACTGGCCAACTACGCCAAGCACTACGAGACGGGCGAAGTGATCCCCGACGAGCTACTGCAGAAACTGCTGAAATCACGCAGCTTCAACCAGGGCTTCGACACCTTGGAGTATATGGCGGCGGCCCTGGTGGATCTCGAGTGGCACTCACTGAGCGCCGACGCGCCGCTGCAGGATGTGGCCGAATTCGAAGCCAAGGCGCTTAAGAAACACGGCATCAATATCGCCGCCGTACCGCCACGCTACAAGTCGACCTACTTCGCCCACGCCTTCCCCGGCGGTTACTCGGCCAGCTACTACGCCTACATGTGGAGCGAGATCCTGGCGGCAGATGCCTTCGCCTATGTGCAGACCCAGGGCGGTCTTAACCGCGAGATTGGCATGAAGTACCGTAAGACCATCCGCGAGGTCGGCAACAGCGTGCCGCCGATGGAGGCCTACAAGGCCTTTAGAGGTCAGGCGCCGACCACAGAGGCGCTGCTAAAACGCCGCGGTCTCAACTAAGCGAATTCCCGTTAAAGGGGAATATTAACCATAAAAAAATGCCGCTCCATGAGCGGCATTTTTCTGTCTGTGTGGTATCGACAGGTCACTTATACCAATCGTAATAAACAATTGATCATTCTAGCTTGTTAAAACACTCGATAACTGTATTAGTATTTTTAATTGTAGAATAACTACTTATCTAAAAATCCAGCTTTGTTCTCAAGCGTTTTGCCTGCGCTATTTCTGATCACATATTTACTGTGATTGGTATTAAACCGGACGGTTAGCCTTATGACGCAGCACCAGAATGCTTACCACAAACACCCCACTACAGGCGGCCAGTCCCGCGCCGACCGACTCGGTAAAGCCCAGCACGGTATACCCCACCAGGCTGATCCCCGCCACGATGAGGGCATAGGGTAGCTGAGTCAGCACATGGTCTATGTGGTGACAGTTCGCCCCGGTAGACGACAGGATAGTAGTATCCGAGATAGGCGAGCAGTGATCGCCAAACACGGCGCCCGCCAGCACAGAGGCCAGCATAGGCAGCATCATGTTGGTGTGGGTGCCCATGGCCATATCGGCGGCAATCGGCAACATGATACCGAAGGTGCCCCAGCTGGTGCCGGTAGAGAAGGCCGTCAGACCCGCCAGCACGAACAGCACGGCAGGCAGCAGCGCGAACGGAATGTTACCCGTCGCCAGGCTCGCCATATACTTACCCGTCTCCATCTGACCGATCACCCCGGCGATGGTCCAGGCGAACAGCAGAATATAGATGGCGGGCAACATGGAGCGCGCCCCGGCCAGCACACCTTTAAAGATAAGGGCCTTGTCCAGTCCCTGAACAGCCACCAGCACTAGGGTAGCTGCCAGACCAATCACGGCACCGAAGAAGAGCGATGAGGCCACATCCGTCTTCTCGAACGCCCCTATCACGCTAAAGGGCAGGTTTTCCGCGGCCAGCGCAGCGGCGCCGCTGTCGATCATGAAGTAGATGGTAGCAAATACCAGCACGGTAATAGGCAGGAACAGGCCTAAGATCTTACCCGAATCCGCCTCTGGTAGGTCGCTGTTGGCGCCTGGCGGCAGGCCCTTGGCCTCGTCATACAGGTTACCCTTCTGGGCGTTTAGCTCATGCTGGCGCATCGGCCCCACATCCAGCCCCATGAAGGCCACACATAGCAGCAATACCAGGGCGAAGATGGCATAGAAGTTCATCGGGATCATCTGGATAAACACGCTCAGATGGCCGGTGTCGGCAAAGCCATGGGCGGTGAGTATGCCGCCGATCAGCGCGATGATGTACGCCCCCCAGCTAGAGACGGGGGAGATCACACAGATAGGCGCGGCGGTCGAGTCCAGCAGGTAGGCCAGCTTGCTGCGGGAGATATAGTATCTGTCGGTGAGCGGCCGGGCGACGCTGCCCACGACCAGGCTGTTGAAATAGTCATCGATGAAGACCACGCAGCCCAGGAACATGGTGAGCAGCTTGGCATCGCGCTTATTACGAATATGCTGACGGGCCCAGTCGGCAAAGGCCTTGGCGGCACCGCTCACGGTAATGATTGCGGTGATCATCCCAAGCAGAATCAAGAAACCCAGCAGATAGACGTTCCAGCTGTTTAAGGCGCCATCATCCCACACCAGGCCCACCACCTGTTGTCCCAGGTATTGGCCCATATCCAGCGGTGAAAAATCGGCAATTAACAGTGCCCCCAGGAGGATCCCCACACCGAGCGAGAGCAGGACGCGGCGGGTAAAGATCGCCAGCAGAATCGCCACCACGGGCGGCAGCAAAGAAAGTGCCGAATCGGCATAACTCAAAGTTGTCATTGTAAAATATTGTCTTCGTTTAAATACGAATGGAGGGCAACTGAACTGGTGGGATATAGCATGAGATATTACACCTGTCCTATCAGTAGCGCTCCATAGTGATACCCATTCTCGGTATACCTTCCACTTATCAATCCAGATAAGAAGCACTATGGCAGTGCTGCCTCTATTCGATGACAGCCCCAGCGGCAAGCCTTGATCAACTCCACCACTTCGGCACCAAATCCTTTCATATTCGCTTAACGGCATCACCCTAACGAATACTACTGATATTTAATGCACCTCTACGTCTCAGGACGCCTGCCAATGTCACTATCGGCAAACGTGAGGCACATAAAAACACAAGCGGCTTTAAGGACGCTACCTCAAAGCCGCTCCATGTGATCTATATCACACTAAATTTTAGATGAACACCAAAGTGCTCACCAAGCATTTACATTTTATTAAATAAGTTCGAGTAGCTTAGGCACTGCCTCGAACAGATCCGCTTCCAGACCATAGTCGGCCACCTGGAAGATAGGCGCCTCAGGATCTTTGTTGATCGCCACGATCACCTTAGAATCTTTCATCCCCGCTAAGTGCTGGATGGCACCCGAAATACCCACGGCGATATAGAGGTCTGGCGCAACAATCTTACCCGTCTGACCCACCTGCAGATCGTTTGGCACGTAACCGGCGTCAACCGCGGCGCGAGACGCACCCAGTGCACCGCCCAGCTTATCGGCCAACTGCTCGAGAATCGCAAAGTTCTCGGCGCTGCCCATGGCACGACCACCCGACACCACGACTGAGGCCGCACCAAGATCGGGACGCTCAGACTCAGACAGGGTCTGCGAGACAAACTCGACATCGCCGCTGTACTCGTTATCCAGGGTCTGCACCGAGGCACTACCGTCCTGGGCAACCGCATCGAAGGCACTGGCGCGAACCGTCATCACCTTGATGGCATCCAGGCTCTGAACCGTCGCCATGGCGCTACCGGCATAGATAGGACGCACGAAAGTATCTTCGCTGACCACTTCAACCACTTCAGAGATCTGCGCCACATCTAAAAGGGCCGCAACGCGTGGCAGTGCATCTTTACCGACACTCGAGGCCGCAGCCAGGATGTGTTGATACTCGCTGGCCACAGAAACGATCAGCGATGACAGGTTTTCGGCAATGGCGTTGGCATAAACGGCGCTATCGGCCACCAATACCTGACGCACACCGGCAAGCTGCTTGGCGCTCTCAACCGCGGCGCCACAGTTATGACCGGCTACCATCACATCGACTTCGCTACCGATCGCCTGAGCACAAGCAACTACCTTGGCGGTATCGAGTTTTAAAGTCGCATTATCATGTTCTGCTATTACTAGAATCGCCATTTAGATCACCTTCGCTTCATTCTTTAGCTTGTCCACTAGCTCCTCGACAGAAGCCACCATAATACCCGCTTGACGCTCGGCAGGCGGTGTCACCTTGAGCACCTTCTGATGCTGCTTCAGGGTCACGCCCAGGCTGTCTACCGTGATGGTATCGAGCGGCTTACGTTTCGCCTTCATGATGTTAGGTAATTTGGCATAGCGAGGCTCGTTCAGACGCAGGTCTGTGGTGACAATCGCAGGCAGTGGCATCTTTAGGGTCTGCAGACCGCCGTCGATCTCACGGGTAACCACAAGTTGCTCGCCTTCAACCTTTACCTCAGAGGCAAAGGTTGCCTGAGGTAGACCGGCTAGCGCCGCCAGCATCTGGCCTGTCTGGTTGTTGTCACCATCGATAGATTGCTTACCCAGCATGATCAGCTGAGCCTGCTCATTGGCTTGAATCGCGTTGAGGATCTTTGCAATAGAAAGCGGCGCAAGCTCTTCGTCGGTTTCCACATGAATACCGCGGTCTGCGCCCAGCGCCATCGCCGTGCGTAGCTGCTCCTGCGACGCCTTAGGCCCTATGGTTGCTACCACGATCTCGGTCGCAATACCTGCTTCTTTCAAACGTACCGCTTCTTCTACAGCAATCTCACAAAATGGGTTAATGGCCATCTTCAGATTTGCGGTATCGACATTTGTATTGTCAGCGTTAACCCTGACCTTCACATTAGCATCGACGACGCGTTTTACTGGCACCAATACTTTCATAAGGCTTCCTTCTTACGTCTTTATTCTGGATAACAAATAGTGCATAGCGAAACTATCACCAACTTACGCCACTTTACGTGCTGTTGACGTTAACGTCAACAGGAAGTCACCTGCATCTTTGTCTTACATCAAAAACAGCGTGTTTAGGGGTGACTAAGAGGTCAAAATGGGACAAAAAAAGAAAAGCTGAAATAAAATTTACATTAAAGGCTCAAATATTCATTTAATTCGTTTGATAAAACCTTTTTTAGTTCCTATTATTAGCCCTGCAATCCTATTTACTATTTTATTTTTAAGCAGGACATTATAAATATGAGCGAATTTCTAGATATATTGACGCATGGTCGTCGCTTTAAGGCTGCTGTTAAAGAATTGTCGGTAGAAGATTTAAAAGATGTAGCAGTTAAGCTTGAAAAAATCATTACCGAGAAAGAGAAGCAGGCAGAAGAAGAAAGCGCGGTTATGGCCGAGCGCAATGCAAAGATAGAAGAGATTCGCCAACAAATGGAAGCTGTTGGTTTATCAATTGACGATTTAGGCGCAGTGGCTGCTAAGCCAGCTCCTAAGAAACGTGCTCCACGCCCACCAAAATATAAAATTGAAGTGAATGGCGAAACGATCACTTGGACGGGTCAGGGTCGCACACCAACCGTATTTAAAAATGAGTTAGATAAGGGTCGTTCACTCGAAGACTTCCTTATCTAAGCTTAAACATTCCCACAGTGGGATGAACGAGCAAAAAAGCCAACCTCAGGATTGGCTTTTTTATTTGTTAGTCAGGGCAAGTTTGCTACATCCATTTGCGTTCCCCCTTTCTTTTGCATTTTCTCAGCCATTATTCAGTCATTTCTCCAATGCTTTTTCGAGTGATTTTCCAGCCTCCCTTTCTCAACCAATGCCGAGTGTTTGCCAAGCCGCTATTTCTCAGGAGCCTGACATAAACCGATACAGTTCAATGTTTGGAAATTGTTCATAATATAGGATAATCTTGAGCTACTTTTGATCCCAGCCAATAATAATTAAACGCCATGCGAATCCATTTCCTCTCAGTGCCCGCGAGTCTGGTGGCCTGCCTCTTGGCGAGTCCGTCCGCGATAGCAAACGCTCAGCTAACAGATAACACGCCAAAATTAACCGCGCTGTCCCATGCAACCCTGATGATCGCCCCCGGCGAAACCAAACAGGATGCCACCCTGTTAATTGAAGATAATAAAATTAAAGCCATTATCTCCAATGACAAAATACCCGAAGATGCCTATGTCATCGACATGACAGGTAAGCATATTTATCCCGGCTTTATCGACCCATATACCAATTACGGCATTGACTTTAAATATGACCAGCAGAAAGTGGCCCGCCCGGTTTATGAAATTAAACGCATAGGTGGTAATGCCGATAATGGTGCAATTCACGCTGAAAAAGAGTGGTTTAACTATATATATCCCGACCAGGAAGCGGCCAAGCAATGGATTGATAATGGGTTTACCAGCGTACAAACCGGTATGTTAGACGGCATATTCAGAGGCAGGGCCGCAACTATCTCACTGGCCCCCTTAAAAGCCAATGACATTATTTATCGCGCAAAATCCAGTCACCTGCTCGCCTTCGATAAAGGCAGCTCGATTCAGGATTACCCAAACTCCTTAATGGGCAGTATCGCGCTTATTCGACAAACTCTGGCCGATGCCAACTGGTATAGCGCCAATATAGATAAAGCCGACTCGGCTACCCAAGAGAAAAATATCGAATTTAATATCGCGCTGCAGCGCCTGGGTGATATAGACAAACACCCGGCCGTATTTGAAACCAGGAATTTAAATAGCCTGCTGCGCGCCGCTCACTTAATGAACGAATTTAAATTATCGGCAAGCCTGGTAGGCAGCGGACGAGAATATGCCCGCATCGACGAGGTCAAGGCCACCGGCTTTAGTATTATCGCCCCGCTCAATTTTCCCGCGGCTCCCAATATTAAAGATGGCGACAAGGAGAGAGAGATAAGCCTGGCCAATCTACGCCACTGGGAGCGCGCGCCGAGCAATCCACACGCACTGGAAAGTGCCGAGATCCCCTTCGCCTTTACCCAGCATGGCATCAAGGCCGACGCCTTCTGGCCAAGACTCAGGCAGGCGGTCAAACAAGGGCTGAGCCAAGAGACAGCATTGGCGGCCCTCACCACTGAGGCGGCAGAAATTGCGGGCATCTCTACCTTTAGCGGCAAGCTAAAGCCCGGCTTCATGGCGGATCTGGTAGTGACCGATGGCGACATCTTTACCCAAGGCAAAATTGTCAGCGTCTGGCTACAGGGCAGCGAGACACAGAAGGTGCCTCGCGACAGACACTGGCTCGGCCAAGGCTATCAGCTGACGCTGGGCGAGCTCACCCTAGATCTGGACTTGGTCGACGACGACAAGCTCAGCGGCACCCTGGCCAGCGGCGAGCAGGAGATAACCCTGAGCGACCTTAATTATGCCAATGAACGCCTGACCTTCAACGCCAATCTCGGCGAGGCGGGTTACCCAGGCATCAGCCGCTTCACCCTCTGGTTCGATCCCCAAGGAATTCACGGCAGGATGCTCGACAACAGTAATCGCCAACACCCAATCGCGGGTGTGGTCATGGCACAAGAGCACAAAGATGAATCCGAGCAGGAGAAACCTGCCAAGGCGCTCATCTCCAAACTCACTCAGCCCAACACCGCCTACGGCCTAACGGCGCAGCCCAAGGCTGAGCGCCTGCATATCAAAAACGCTACCCTGTGGACCTCGAGCCAGCAGGGGGTACTGGAAGGCTATGATCTGCTTATCCGCGATGGCCGTATCGAAAAGATAGGCCAGTCTCTCAAGACGCCATCTGGCTACCAAACCCTGGATGCCACCGGCAAACACCTGAGCGCAGGTATTATCGACGAGCACTCCCACATCGCCCTTAACGGCGGCACCAATGAAGATACCGACGCAGTCACCGCCGAGGTGCGTATCGGCGATGTGATCAACCCAGACGATATCGCCATCTACCGCGCCCTGGCGGGTGGTGTAACCACTGCACAAATCCTCCACGGCAGCGCCAACCCCATAGGCGGTCAGGCCCAGGTGATCCAGATGCGTTGGGGTGAGAGCGCCGAGGCGATGAAACTTAAACAGGCACCGGCCAGCATCAAGTTTGCCCTCGGCGAAAACGTCAAACAGGCCAACTGGGGCGACAACTACAACCGCCGCTTCCCCCAGAGCCGCATGGGTGTGAAGTCCCTGTTCGAAGAGTCCTTCAACGAGGCGCTGGCCTATGAGAAGGCAAACGCCGACTATGAGCGCCTACGCAGCAGTCAGCAACGCAAACAGGTGGCGCCCAAGCCAAACTATCGCCTGGCGGCGGTAGCCGAGGTGCTGCGCGGCGAGCGTCAGGTGCATATTCACTCCTATGTACAGTCTGAGATCTTGATGTTCTTACGCCTCGCCGAGGCCTATAACTTTAGGGTCGGCACCTTCACCCATATTCTGGAAGGTTATAAGGTGGCCGACGAGATGGCCAAGCACGGCACCTACGCCTCCACCTTCTCCGACTGGTGGGCCTATAAGTTCGAGGTCTATGACGCCATACCGCAAAACACCTGCCTGATGCACAACAAGGGAGTGCTCACCAGCATCAACTCGGACGACTATGAGATGCAGAGGCGTCTCAATCAGGAGGCGGCCAAGTCCATGATGTATTGCGACATGTCGCCAATTGATGCCTGGAACATGGTCACCATCAACCCGGCTAAACAGTTAGGCATAGACCAGCTCACCGGCTCACTGGAAGAAGGCAAACAGGCCGACCTGGTACTCTGGAATACCTCGCCGCTCTCCGTCTATGCCAAGGTAGAAAACACCTGGGTGGAAGGCCGCCGCTACTTCGACCGTCAGCAAGACAAGAAGATGCAGCTCGAGGTTGAACGCGAGCGCGCCGCGCTGATCCAGGCGGTATTGACCCGGGATAAACCCGAGGTACCCGGCGAGATGCCAGAGGATAAGCAAGAGCCCCAGTGGCACTGCGACACCCATTACAACGCCTGGGGCACAGCCCTGAGCCAAACAGCCCTGAGCGAGCATAAAGCCATGAGCGAGCATAAAGCCCACAGCCAGAACAGCGCCCACAGCAAGCTACACAAGGAGGCCATCTAATGAAGCCGACACTCTTCGTCCTTAGCCTGGGCCTCTTCTCCTGTGCGTCGCTGGCCCACGACATGGTGCCCGCCAGCGCCCAGAGTCAGCCGATACTGATCCACAACGCCCGCGTGCACACCGCCCTTAACGGCGTGCTGGATGCCACCGACGTACTGTTCGACAAGGGCAAGATAGTCGCCATAGGTCAACAGCTCTCACAAGAGGGTGCCAAGGTGATCGATGCCAGCGGGCAAGATCTCTACCCTGGGCTTATCGCACTGGACACCTCTATCGGCATCGTCGAGGTGGAGATGATGCGCGCCAGCAACGACGCCTTCGAGGTGGGTGACAGCAACCCGCAGCTACTGGCCGTCAGTGCCTTCAATCCCGACTCGGAGCTTATCCCAACCATCAGGGTCAACGGTATCACCCATGCCCAGGTGGTGCCTCAGGGCGATGCCCTGGCCGGCCAGTCCTCTCTGGTCTCCCTCGACAGCTGGACGATAGAAGATGCCCTGGTGAGTACCGCGCCCCAGTTCCATCTCTACTGGCCCGCCATTCGTTATCTCTCCAAAGATAAAGAGGTCGCCGCCAAGCAGCTCAAGGCGCGAGATGAACAGATGACCCGATTAGCCGAGCAGCTCGAAGATGGCTACCGCTACTATCTGGCGGACAAGGCAGGAACTGTGCAGAAGCTGGATAACCGCTGGCAGGCGGCGCTGCCCCTGTATCAGGGCAAGGCGAGCCTGTTTATCCACGCCAATCGCAGCGAAGAGATAGAGCGCGCCATCACCATGACCCGCCCCTATGGCTTCAAGCTGGTGTTTGTCGGCGGCTACGACGCCTGGCGCCTGGCGGAGCAACTGGGCGAGATCGGCGCATCTGTGATCTACAACCGCACCCTCAGCCTGCCAATGCGCAAGGATGAGCCGGTAGAGATGAGCTTTAAGATCCCAGCCTTGCTGAAACAGGCGGGTGTGCCCTTCGCCATCGGCTTTAGCGGCGACTGGAACGCCCGTAACCTGCCCTTTGCGGCCGGTCAGGCGGCGGCCTATGGCCTGAGTAAGGAAGAGGCGCTTAAGAGCATCACCCTGGATGCGGCCAAGATCTTAGGCGTGGATGACATGGGTGCCATCGCCGTGGGCTACCGCGCCAACCTGGTGCTCTCCAAGGGCGACATTCTCGATCCCGCCACTAGCAAGATAGACGCTGTGTTTATCGACGGTCGCCAAATAGATCTCAATAATCGCCAACAACAACTTTATCAAAAGTACCTAAAGCGTTAGACTTTTGCTTCTAAACGACTCAAAACTGGCCGGTTATTGGCCAGTTTTGAGCTCTCTTCCTAATACAGGCCCAAATCATGACTAATTCCGACCTGACCACTGCTTTGAAAATGGCTCCAAAGTCTGTCCTGCTGCTCTCTGCCCTGCTACTCGGTGGCTGCGCGGGCGAATACACCTTCAACAGCAATTTAGATGGTCAGGCCATCGACGACTACTTCAAGGCCGGTGATGTCCAGCTGTTTCAAGAGACTCAGCCAAAGGGTCCTTATGAACTAAAGGGGATGGTCGAGGGAGAATCCTGCCAGGAACGAGCTCAGGATGTCCCCGCATCCATCGGCGAGGCCCGCACCATGGCACGCCGCGCCGCCGCCGATAAAGGTGCCAATGGCCTTATCATCAAACGCTGCGCCCTGATCCAGGAACCGAGTAAGGCCTGCGTTAGCCAAGCCCTGTGTGTCGGTCAGGCCATATTGTTGCCCACCGCAGACAAGTAGTTTTTATCGCCCAGCGCACCAGCGTAAACATAAGTCTTTACCATGACACTCAAGCGTGAAATTGAGGCTGTGGCTATCTGCCGCACCCCCTATAAACAGAAATTTGGCATCCCCAGACAGCCAGGGCTGGTCACCGCCGCCCGCGGCTTCGTCGAGTTGCAACCGCCCTATAACCATATCGATACAGTGCGCGGCCTATCCCAGTATTCTCACATCTGGCTGCTGTTTACCTTCCATGAAAACCTTAGCCAAGGTTGGAAGACCACAGTTCGGCCGCCGCGCCTAGGCGGTAACGAGAAGCTAGGAGTATTTGCCACCCGCTCCACCTTCCGCCCCAACGGCATCGGCCAGTCTGTGGTCAAACTGCACGCCATCCATCAACGCAAGGGCAAGGTGGAGCTTGAGATCTCCGCCATGGATCTGCTGGACGGCACGCCTATTCTAGATATCAAACCCTATATCCCCTTCTCAGATGCCATCGAGGGTGCCCTCGGCGGTATCGCCCAGGAGGCGCCGGTACTGATCGACGTGCGCTTTACCGATGCGGTACAGCATCAGATCGACAGTCTCCCTGCCGATAAGTACCCCAACCTCAAGGCCATCATCCAAGGGGTATTGGCGCAAGATCCACGCCCTGCCTACAAGAAGGCCAAGGAAGATCCAAAGCATTACCAGGTCGCCCTGTATGATCTCGACATCCTCTGGCACGTGGACGAGGCAGGTATCTTGGTCGACGCGGTGCGCCCGGTGCAGCCCGACGCCCTTAAGGAAGCAGATTAATCATGCAGACGCCATTAGATAACCAAGTGGACTATCGCGAGCAACATAAGCAGCGCCTGGCCTACATGCCCTGGCTCTACTTTTCCCTGAAGCCTAAACATCTCACCTGGGCCAAGCCCTGGCAGGATGAGGTGCAGCAAGCACTGATGAGCGTTGAAACCGTGAGCATAGGTAAGGAGTGCTTTATCGCGCCCCAGGCGAAACTGTTTGCCGAGCCAGGCCGGGATATTCAAATAGGCAATCGCTGCATGATCGCCGCCGACAGCTTCCTACACGGCCCTATCGTCATGGGTAATGAGGTAGCTATCAATCATGGTTGTTCCTTAGATGGCGGTCGCGGCAAGATAGTCATTGGCGATCAGACCCGTATCGCCAACAATGTCACCATCTACGCCTTTAACCATGGCATGCGCCCTGACACGCCGATATATCAGCAGAGCAGTCAGTCCAAGGGGATCGTCATAGGTAAGGATGTGTGGATCGGTGCCCAGGCGGGCATAGTCGATGGGGTGACCATAGGTGACTGCGCCGTGATTGGCATGGGTTGTGTCGTCACCAAAGATGTGCCCGACTACGCCATCGTCGCCGGGAACCCGGCGCGTATCATAGGTGACAGGCGCGATAAGAAATAAACCGCCGCACTATTTAGTCGCGCCATCACCGTGGATCAGCTTACCGGTACCATGGAAAATCACGTTAACGACTCCGCCGCCTAAGTCCTTATCTTCCACGCGATTATCCGGGTTATTGGGCCGCGACTCGGCGCTTTTCTTAACCCCATCGTAGAAGGCCTGATCGAGAGATTTATTACTGGCGCAGCCGCTCATGAGCCCTAGGCTGACACTTGCCATCAGCACGATTATTGTAGCCTTCATAGACTTTTCCTTATCCCAAGTGACTTTCATCGTCATTCCCTGAATCCACTAACATGAATAGCGCCAAACAATGGCAAACCTACATTCATCGATAGCTTAAAGCTAAAGCAGATTTTTTAACAAGCAAACAAACTTAACAGATCTTTGCAGCGCTCACTCTACTGTTCTTGCATCTGCCTTTCTGATGCACATATGATGACTATACCAATCGTAGTAAATGACTGATCATGCTAGCTTGTTAAAACGTCCGATAACGGCGTTACTATTTTTGATTGTAGAATAACTACTTATCGAAAAATCATGCCTTGTTCTCGACCGTTTTTATAACGCTACTTCTGATCACTTACTTACCGTGATTGGTATTGATCGTTTGCCATTACCCATGGCGGCGAGCACCAGATAATAAAACAAACATCACAAAAGGAAGTCGTCTGTGAATACCCCACGCCTCTTGGGCTTACTCGGCCTGTTGCTGCTACCGGCCACCAGTGCCGCCCCCTTCGTCTTTGACCAAGCCAGCTACCGGCAAGATGTTCAAACCCTCGCCAGCGACCAATTTGAGGGTCGGGGCCCGCTCTCCAAGGGGGAAACCCTCACGGTGGAATACCTGGAGAATGCCTTCAAGCAGATGGGGCTCGCTCCGGGCTTTGGCGACAGTTACCGCCAGAGCGTGCCCATGGCCAAGATCACCGCCGAACAGAATATGCAGCTGAGCGTTGGCGATCTGGTGTTTAACAACGGCAGCGACTTTACCGCCCGCACCGAGCAGATCCAGCCAACCATTAAGCTGGATAACAGCGACATCGTCTTCGTCGGCTACGGCATCAATGCCCCGGAATATGGCTGGAACGACTACGCGGGTATCGATGTGAAAGGCAAGACGGTGATCCTCATGGTCAACGACCCAGGCTTTGCCACCCAAGACCCGGAGGTCTTCAAGGGCAACGCCATGACCTACTATGGCCGTTGGACCTACAAGTATGAAGAGGCCGCAAGACAGGGCGCCAAGGCGGTCTTTATCGTCCATGAAACGGCCCCGGCCGCCTATGGCTGGAACGTGGTGCAAAACAGCAACACCAATACCAAGTACACCCTGGTCGATAAGCAGAAGAATCGCTCGCATATCGGGGTCATGGGTTGGATCCAACATGAGGTGGCGCAGAAGATCTTTGCCGCCGCCGGGCTCGACTATGACAAGCTCAAGCTCACCGCCGCCAAGCCGGGCTTTAAGTCGCGCTCGCTAGATCTCAAGGCCAGGCTCGAGGTGAAAAATGCTATTGAGCTGGCCACCTCTTACAACGTCGCCGGTCTGCTGCCAGGCAAGCAGCGTCCTGACGAGTGGCTGGTGATGCACGCCCACTGGGATCACCTGGGCAAGACGGTGCACGAAGACCAGACCCGCATCTACAACGGCGCGGTGGACAACGCCTCTGGCGTGGCTGGCGTGCTGCAGCTGGCGCGTCACTTCAAGGAGCTTAGCGCTACTCAGCCGCCTGCACGCTCCATGCTGTTCAGCGCCTTCACCGCCGAAGAGACAGGCCTTATCGGCGCGCAATATTTTGCCGAGAACCCGCCTGTGCCTACCAAGCAGCTGGTCGCCTTCCTCAACATAGACGGCATGAATGTCGGTAAAGGAGTCGATTACATACTGCGTTATGGCGAAGGGGTGTCAGAGCTGGAACACTATCTGGACGCCGCCGCCAAGGCGCAGGGACGTTGGGTCAAGGCCGATCCCAGACCACAGAATGGCCTGATGTTCCGCTCGGATCACTTCGCCCTGGCCAAGCAAGGGGTGCCCGGCCTGATGTTTATGAGTCTGGGAGATACCGACCCTGACTATATCGCCCACAAGTATCATCAGGGCGCCGACGATTACGATTCCAGCTGGACGCTCGGCGGTGTAGAGCAAGATTTGGCGCTCATCAGCGATATCCTAGAGAAGCTCGCCAACAATAATGACTGGCCAAAGTGGCTCGAGGCGTCAGATTTTAAGACGCGCCGCGCCCAGGACGGCCGCTAGCCATAGCCATGATACTTACCGACAAAAGGAGGCCGCGGCCTCCTTTTTCATATTGTTTTTATTCAATAAAACCCTAGTTTCACCTTTCTATCTATCCCCCGCGGCCAACTTAGTTCTTTAGTCTATAAACGCCATTCTTTGCTTGTGAGAAACCTCACACTTTGAGTAGTGTGTCTTCAGACCGCTATCGACACACCCTATGCACGGAGGCTCTATGTCTGCTGTAACGACATTTGCAACTGAGAACCAATTTCCCCTACAACTGAGCCAATTTGACGGCGACACCAGCACGCCGCTCATCGAACAAACCATAGGCGATTATCTGGAACAGATGGCCGCCAGCCATCCCGACCAACTCGCCATCGTCATGCATCATCAAGGGATCCGCTGGAGCTACCAGGAATATCAGTCCCACATCGACGAACTGGCCGCCGGCCTGCTGGCCATCGGCATCAAGCCCGGCGATCGCGTCGGTATCTGGTCACCCAACAATATCGAATGGTGTCTGACCCAGTTTGCCACCGCCAAGATAGGCGCCATCATGGTGTGCATCAACCCGGCCTACCGCCCAGAGGAGCTGCAATATGCCCTCAACAACGTGGGATGCCGCGCCATCATCTGCGCCGAGAAATTTAAGTCCAGCCACTACCTCTCCATGCTCTATGAGCTGGCCCCGGAGCTGAAGCACTGCCTGCCGGGACAGCTTGAATCGGCCAACCTGCCGAGCCTGGAGTTTGTGATCCGCATGGGCGATGAAGCCTCTCCCGGAATGCTCAACTTCAACCATCTCAAGCGTCCGCTCACCGAGAGCGACCGCAAGGCGCTCAAAGACACCGCCGCGCAGCTCTCCCCCTTCGATGCCATTAATATCCAGTTTACCTCGGGTACTACCGGCAGCCCCAAGGGCGCGACCCTGAGCCATCACAACATCTTGAACAACGGCCTGCTGGTCGCCAATGCGATGCGCCTTGGGCTGGAGGATAGACTCTGTATTCCTGTGCCCCTGTATCACTGCTTCGGCATGGTGCTGGGTAACCTCTCCTGCATCTCTGTGGGCGCCTCGGCCATCTACCCAAGCGACTCCTTCGACCCCCTGACTACTCTTGAAGTGGTCGAGGCCGAGCGCTGCACCGCGCTGCATGGGGTACCGACCATGTTTATCGCCCAGCTGGAGCATCCCGAATTTAAGCGCTTCGACCTCAGCTCGCTGCGCACCGGTGTTATGGCAGGCGCCACCTGCCCCGAAGAGGTGATGCGCAGGGTGCAAGATCTCATGTATATGAAAGAGGTGTTGATAGGCTATGGCCAGACGGAATGCAGCCCCATCAACAACATGACAGAGATCGGCTCGTCACTGGAGAAACGCGTCACCACGGTCGGCCGTGCCCTGGCCCACACCCAGGTGAAGATAGTCGATGAGTTCGGCGAGGTGCTCCCCGTCGGCCAACCCGGTGAGGTGTGCAGCCGAGGCTACTGCGTAATGCAGTTCTACTGGAACGATGCCGAGAAGACTGCCGCCACCATAGACAGCGAAGGCTGGCTCCATTCGGGCGACCTGGGTGAGATGGACAGCGAAGGCTATGTGAAAATCGTCGGTCGCATCAAGGATATGATCATCCGCGGCGGCGAAAACATCTACCCGAGAGAGATCGAAGAGAAGCTCTACACCCACCCAGACGTGCAGGATGCCGCCATCTTCGGTGTGAAGAGCGAGAAATATGGTGAAGAGGTGTGCGCCTGGATCAAGGTGCAACCGGGCGCCAGCGTCACCGAGGAGGAGATACGTCACTTCCTCACCGAGAAATTTGCCTACTTTAAGGTCCCGAGATACATCAAGTTTGTCGAGCAGTATCCCATGACGGTGACCGGTAAGATCCAGAAGTTCAAGATGCGCGAGATGATGTATCAGGAGCTGTATGAGGCAATCAACTGCAACTAGCGATCCCAGCTAGCCCTTCGCCAGCCTAGATTAGGCTGGCTTTTTTTTGCCTGGCGCTTGATGCCAATCTAATTTTTAAAGGCTTATGTTTAGAACATTAGTGCTTAGAAGCTAATGTTTAGAGGCTAATGTTAGAGCTAGTGTTTAGAGGCTAATGTTTACAGGCTAATGTTAGAGACTCAGCAGATGGGCACCCACCTTCTCTACCCGTTTCTCGTTGCGGCTGATCACATAGCCCTGATCGATATAGTCGTCGATACAGGCTTGATACTTGCCATCTGACAGGGTTTCACCGAAGCCTAATCCGGTCCAACTCACCTCACACTGCACCGTCTCCCCCTTGTCGTTGCTCAGAGTCGCCTTCTGATAGGTGGTCTCGAGCTTAGGCACAACAACCAAGGCGCCCAGGGTCAGCGCGATGACGATAATAACTTTTGCTTTCATGGCTATCCTTAATACAACTTTCCTAAAAATACGGCCCTTAATATAACAGCCGTTAGCGACAGCTGACTATCGCCTGCTCATCCCAGCATCCATTGGCATCAAACCTTGTGCAACTAGGCTTACGCTACCTGTATCCTTACATCACGGGCACCGGCGCTCAAGCCAAGCTCCATCAGGCAGCGTTCCTCGACCTCAGACAGCCCCCCTTCACACATGGCCATAGGTTGGATGACCAGTGTTGGCCGCTTAAACAGCCCGAAGCAACCCAGCTGCTTTAATCCCGCTTTCAGGCACTGCTCCGCAGGGGCAAAATTGCCCACCAGCAGGCGCCGGGTGGTAAAAGGTGCTTGGGGTGAAAACGTTTGCTGCTGCGAGCCGTGACTCACCACGATACGGTCGGGATAAATTTGCGCGATCACTTCCATGTTTTTCTCTACCTTGTTATCTGGCCTGTTATCTCTCGTTTTATCGACCTGCTTAGCTAACTTTATCTTGCCGATAGCCAGCTTCGAAAAGCCCAATACTTTACGCAATTTATCCATATTGATCACTAGTTGGCCGAAAAAAATCTGCCACGGCGCTAGGCCAACAAACTAGGTGACATCAAACGTCAGGGTGCTAAAATGTCGACCTATTTCATCACACAACTGGATATTGGGAATGCGAGTTAGCAAGTACCTGCTTTCAACACAAAAAGAGACCCCAGCAAACGCTGAGGTGGTCAGTCATCAATTAATGCTGCGCGCCGGCATGATACGCCGTAACGCTTCTGGCCTATACAGCTGGTTGCCGTCAGGCTTACGTGTGCTGCGCAAAGTCGAAGCGATCGTTCGCGAAGAGATGAACAATGCAGGTGCTGTTGAGATCTTGATGCCCATGGTGCAACCGGCGGACCTTTGGGTTGAAACCGGCCGCTGGGACAAATTTGGCCCAGAGCTGCTACGTTTCCAAGACAGACACAACCGCGACTTCGTACTGGGCCCAACCCACGAAGAGGTGATCACCGACATCATTCGTAAAGAGGTTAGCTCATACAAGCAGCTGCCGCTGAACCTGTATCAGATCCAGACCAAGTTCCGCGACGAGGTACGTCCCCGTTTCGGTGTGATGCGTTCACGCGAGTTCCTGATGAAAGATGCCTACTCTTTCCATCTTGATCAGCAGACCATGGATGATACCTATCAGGCCATGTACACAGCCTACAGCAACATCTTAGGCCGTATGGGTCTGGCCTTCCGTCCGGTATTGGCCGACACAGGTTCTATCGGTGGCAGCATGTCACACGAATTCCACGTACTGGCCAACAGCGGTGAAGACCTGATCGCCTACTCGACCGAGAGCGACTACGCCGCCAACATCGAGAAGGCCGAGGCGCCAATGCCTACCGAGCCTCGTGGCGCCGCCACCATGGAAATGAGCGTTATCGATACGCCAAACGCCAAGACCATCGAAGAGTTGGTTGAGCAGCACGGTATCGCCATCGAGAAGACCATCAAGACCATTATCGTTAAGGGCGCCAGCGAAGAGGCACCTCTGGTGGCCGTGATCGTTCGTGGCGACCATGAGCTGAACGAAGTCAAAGTCGAGAAGCTCGACGCTGTACTGGCACCATTTGAGATGGCCGGTGAAGCCGAGATCCGCGACGCACTGGGTGCAGGCCCTGGCTCACTCGGCCCTGTTGGCATGACCATCCCAGTATATGTAGATCACAGCGTCAACGTCATGAGCGACTTTGCCGCCGGTGCCAACCAAGACGGTAAGCACTATGTGGGCATCAACTGGGAACGTGACCTGCCACAGGCAGAGGTTGCCGACCTGCGTAACGTTATCGAAGGTGAGCCTAGCCCATGTGGCAAGGGCACTATCGGCCTGCTACGCGGCATCGAAGTGGGTCACATCTTCCAGCTGGGCACCAACTACTCTAAAGCCATGGGCGCCAGCGTACTGGACGAGAACGGTAAGGCACAGACCCTGCTGATGGGTTGTTACGGTGTCGGCGTGAGCCGTATCGTGGCCGCCGCCATCGAGCAGAACCACGACGATCGCGGCATCATCTGGCCAGACGCCATCGCTCCGTTCAAAGTAGGCATCCTGCCGATGAACATGCACAAGTCACATCGCATTAAAGATATGGCCGAGAAGCTATACAGCGATCTTAACGATGCCGGCATCGAAGTCCTGTTCGACGATCGTAAAGAGCGTCCAGGCGTGATGTTTGCCGACATGGAGCTGATTGGTCTGCCACACGTCATCGTGATTGGCGAGCGCAACATAGACAACGGTGTATTCGAATACAAGAACCGTCGCACCGGCGAGAAGCAAGAGATCCCATTCGAAGAGATCGTCGACTTCATCAAGTCTGCCAAGTAAGACTCTTACAGAACTCGAATATAAAACGCCCGGCAACTGCCGGGCTTTTTTATTGCCCTTTTAAGGGCTTATATGTGGTATGTGCTATCTGATAATGCTATCTGATAATGCTATCTCACCAATTATGCCGCCTGCTGCGTCTTTAAAAATGCGGCGCGTGCCTCAAGATACTGCTCGCTGGGCTGGGCCCACTGCGATTGAGGCAGAGGCTGAGACCACTCTGCTACCACATCAGGCCAGGGTCTCACCACGGCGAGGCGCAAATACCAGGCTGAAACTGAGTAAGGTAGCTGCCACCAAGACAGCAGATGAAACAGATAATAGGCGCCCATAGTCAACCAGGACTCGCTGTAATCGCGCAGATTAATATGCAGCCAGCGCTTATTGGGATTGTCCTTAAAGCGCTGCCACAGGTCACGACGTCTGCGGCGAAAACCCTGGCTATCGGGTAAGGGGTCTATCCTTAGCCAATTCTCCTTTGGCTCCTCCATGAAGCGGCGGATCGCCTCCCAATTTTCCAGAGAGAAGTTCACTACCATGTAGCCCTCCCCCTGATAGAAATTATGCAGCGACCCGTCGTGCGCCTGATACTCCGCCAGGCGCAGGCTGTGATCTTCCATCTTTATCGGTCGGCCAATGGCCGTGGCACCCAGTGCCGTGCCGCCATGAACATAGGCCACCACAGACTCCCAGGGCACAAAGCGCGGCACGCCACTGACAGCATCTCGATAGCAGAGCTCGCGCCGCTGACGATTAAAACGTATCGTTGGCCGACGTCGCCGGCGAATCACCTGCCAGCCAAACCCCATCAGCGCCGCCAGCATTACAATCGATAACAGTGCCAGGGTTAGCATGAGCGCCAAGCTGTCCAGCTCACCCTCTTGCATGCCCGCCGCGATAAAAATCGCGCCGAAGAGATACAAGATAAAAATGACGAAGCGCGTCTGAAAGGCAAGGTCTCTGTCGGCCTTACCCTGGCCGAGATCAAGTATCACCTCATCGTGTTGCAGAACAAGCTCAGGGGGGAGCAAGGGGTCATCTGGGAGTGACATCACGGGCAGCGGCGCAAGAAAATAAACCGGTCGACCGTTTAGCATCAGGCTATCGCCGGCGCGCGGCGCAGATTCGAGGGGAATACTCATAGACTAAAGACTTCTTAGCCGCCCCATCTAAATACGCACCACAACAGTTTTACCGATAAAATCGTGCACCGCGCGCCGCTTATCGTTAAACAACATGGTGACAAACTCTGACAGATCCCAGCTCAGTGAGATAAAGGTAAAACCAATCACCACGAATGACAGGCCCAGGCTGACCTTGCCGACCGACGCCATCACCATCAGATAGGCGGCTACTAACAGGGCGCCTAAGATGCTCAGCGCTAAATTGACCGACTCTCTTCTAAATGCCTGCCATAGGTCGATGTCGGTTTCGCTCAGGTGATCGACCACCTTGACCTCCATGATCATCTTGCCAACTGTCTGACCAAAATAACCATGCATCAAAAGGGAATAAACGCCAAATAGAACGCCATTTAACGCCTGCACCAACTTATCGTCATAATTGAGTTGGATATCGAAGATCAGACGTTCAACAATCAATATCAAGCCGAAGAGTAAACCATCTATGACTGCCGCCCAGAAGCGCGGCCAAAAGGTTGCGTATTTATTACCTTCGATGCCGATTACATCCTCGGCCTGCTCTTTTGGCCAGCGGCCGGGATCCTTGAGCAGCTCTACGACTCTATCGTAACGTTCAGGATACTCCTCCCGGTTTATGTACCTTTCGGCCTCTAATAATTCCTTGTAGGAGTATGTTGAAAAATCCGGTGCGTAGTCCATTAACTCACTCATTCCCTATCTATGATGTTGTTTTTGTTGCGCTGAAATCTTAACGATAAGCGCGCGAAGCATACCGTTTTATCTTAAAAGGAACAATTCTTTAAGGACTAGCGAATTGACTATTCTGGAGCTAATGAAAGGTAACAACTGAAAAACAAATCTAACTAAGAAATGCCCAGCAAGGGCTGGGCATTTCTTAACTCGCATAACTTACATAATGTTAACGCTAGCAGGCAAAGACTCAACTTTATAATCGGCAGCCGCAAACCCTGGATCTAGATAGGCCTTTAGCTCAGTCTCATTAACATTCAAAGCTTTCCACTCATCAATAATACTCTTGGCGTATTTAAGGGCCTCTACAGCCTGCTCTTCTGAAAACTTCATTTGTTTTAACTGCTTGCCATAAAATGCCATGAAAACAGAGAATGAAATCTTAGTCATATCAACTGCGGAAAATACTGCACAATATGCAGAAACTTTTTCGACTTTTGTCTTAATACTCGTAGCTTCAACATCTCGTTTCCAGCCCCGAATATCGAGTCTAAAAAGCTGACCGAAATCGCCAGGGACAATATAATAGGCTTTCATAGTACTGCCCCCCGCAGAGGAAGACCCCAAAAACATCTCAACGGCCTCACCGACTAAGCCACAAACACCATCAATGATGTTTGATTTCCCACCTTCAGATAGCTTGTTTATATGTTCTTTGGCTTTATCTACGAAACCTACGCTGTCGCTAGTCGATGCTGCAGTTCTAATATCAGAACGTAAATATGAATCGATTGGGATAGTTTGGTCTAAATCTTTACCTGCACCAAGAATGGCCAGCTTGATCTCGTTTTCCATAGTGTTGGCCTTTTCTTGAGCCAAATCCATAAGACTATTGATCAACTCCCTCGTTTCATCAGTAAGCTGTTTAGATTCATCGAGTTCCTTAATTTTGTCGCGTATCATACCCATGGTAACGTCCTCTGTTGTGTTGATAAATCATCCTCATCACAAACTAGTTGCTAACTTAAATTTACGCAAATAGGAATCGTTACTTTCTATATACTGATTAACATAACTGTTGATGCTTAACCAAAATCACATACTGCACTAGCTCAGGTTCAAGCGAGCTTGAGTGATTTGACCTTGAATAGGTCTAGTCAATTACATATTTATAATGCAACCTACCTCATGGGCCAGAATTAACCTGTTTAAATCACACCATGTGTGCAAATAGAGTAACGACCATTTTTTAAGCTGGTACCGCTTCAAATCAGCATAACTATGTGTCCGATTTGAAGTGCCGCCAGCCTAGAGCCTCTCGACATTATTCAAAACAAAAAGGCTGACACCTGAGTGCCAGCCTTTATCTTAACGATGTTTATTGAGCAATCTTGACCTAATTACACTGATGCGGATAAGCAATGTTATCGACATATTCGGCGGCGCAGGATGAGTCGCAAGGGTCACATAGGTTACGCTCGACACGTTCTATATCGTGACAGAAGTTACAGCCTATGCCTGTGGTGCCTTTATTAATATGATTGTGCATGCGATCCCAGGTGCGCGGTAGGTTTTTACTACCATCGTGGCATTGGGCACATACTTGCTCTTTCGGCCCCTTGAGTCGATAGCCCATGGCATCGAGCTTAGAGTCTGTGGTCAAGTCCAGAGTCTCCTCGTGACACTGACTACAAGCTGCAACATCACTGGCAGGGTTTACACCGTGGTTGATCGCCTGATAGGTATCTGTTTCTATCCACTTATATGGTTCATTAACTGGGTAGCCCATGTTAACCAAGCCAGATTCGATTGCGGTAATGGCGTCACCCGAGCCTTTGATGTATTCGAAAGTATCGAGAGCAATCATACGCTCATCGGCGACCGTCATAGGCTGTGTCGCTGTCTTGTACTTGAACGGCGTTAGCTTTCCGTCATTCACATCTCCCATAGGGCGAGACGTTGGATAACGTCCGGTGAGGGGATCGATAACCCCCAAGTCATAAAGTAGATAGTTATCGCTCTTACGGTTCCAGAACTTAAATTCTGGTGTCTGGTTGGCCAGCTTATCGGTATGGGGATGACCCGCACCTGAAACGCCATCGGCCGGTGTGCCATCATGGTGGAAACGCCAATCCCTGTTCATCTCTGTTGGCACGTGTGACGGATCACCTAAATCTTTTGCATAGGTGGGAATATGGCAAGACTGACACGCCACTCTGGCCACGTGACGATCGGGTTCACCGCGTCGGCCTGAGGCAGCATGACCCGAGCCCGAATCCATACCCTGGTGGCAAGTTCCGCTGCTACAGGTCACCTCGGCGCCGCGAACTATGTCATCGGTCGGACGTAGATCTGAGCCCTTACCTATCACTCTGTGACTTTCAAACTTATGGCAGTCCTGACACTCGAGGTTTGCACCGGCAACATTCATATGCACGTCAAAATGCATATCTGAATTGCCCATCAAGGCAGAAGAGATATCACCACGCTTCACACCATCGCCACCACCGGCATAGGCATGACACTTAAGACAGTTCGTTCTGCTCGGTGCCGCAATGTTTTGCACATAGGAATCCAGAGTAGCCTGCGCAGTGCCGTCCGATGGCCCCATGCTGCCGTCTGGTTTTCTCACACGATTTAGCGCGTAGTCTTTGTTATGACACATCAAACAATCGACATTGGCCTTGGAGTCACCCTCGCCAGGCTTGACCCCTCGGCCAGCATGGCATGAGCCACAAACGGGCCAGTCTCCCTCGATATTGATACAGTAACTGTTAACCGCATTGGTCAACTTACCTTGCAGGGTTCCTCCCTGATTAACCATATCCGGTGTATCACCCGTCCATTGGTAGTGGGTGGAACCAAACATCTCTTCGTACTGGGTACCAGCGATCCCGCCATCATGACAGCTTATACAAGCGGTAGGATAGTCGGCCCAATTCAGGTCAGAGTGAGGGTTGGAGGCATTACAGCCACCTAATGGCTCAACTTCACAGACGCCACAGGAGTTGACCTCCCAGACCAGCGAGTTGTTGTCGTTACAATCTAAATTGGCGTTGTAACCATCGCCATCATTGTCTATGGGTTTTCCGGCGGAGACCGGCAGCGCTAGGATTAAGGCCAGCAAGCCTATGCATCCTGATACTTTGGTGTTACTCATCATCTTTCTCCATTATATTTTTATTAAACTTTAATTATGGATTTAGCTCATTCGCCAAATTACAGGCTAGAGTCTTCATCTACTCAGTGTCGGTCATCCCTAATAGGTAAAGTGGCTGCTTAAAAAAATACTGTCTGCAACAGTCACTCACAGCATCACATTTATTCAGGGTGCACCTATCTGAAAGACTCAATTCAACGATTGTCTTTTCCAAAATTAAAACCGTGGCTAACGGCTATGATTGTCGGCGTCTTACTTTATATTTCGAGTCGCAAGCCGACGTGTTACGCTCGAAGCTATCTATATTTCAGACTGCTTATTTAACACACGTTAAAATATAACAATCTAAGTAGGCATACATTCAGCGACCTTTTAAATAATGACTAACAAACCTGTTACTTATATTTGCTGAACTTACACTAAGGATATCGTTCATTTTATGAGCCAGATCTTGTTTCCATAAAAATCCATAAGATTTTTTTACTACAGAAAACCCTTAATTAGATAGGCGGCACTTACAGAAAAGACCCATTAACTATTAATGACTTACTCCCCTACCAGTTTATGAAAACAAATAGTGTTGTATGGGTCATGAATCTTTTACCCGAGCAGAAGAAACGCCGCACCTAGTCCTAAACAGGTGATTTGCAGCCCTAAAAAGCGTTCGGGGTTAAAAACGAATATGACTGGAGAGTGATTAGACAGGGAGTTCGGCATCAAGGCTTACACTTATATTAATTAAGCACAAATTTTTATACCGGCAGGAAAAAGGAATATTAATGGCGGCTTAGAAAAGGCTGACACATTAAACTTAAGATTTAAGACTTAAGGTTTAAGGTACTTACCCAATAAGCAGGCACTAGTTTAATCATTACCTTTATAAGTGACTGCTATTTTAATCAAGATAAATTTATCACCCCTGACTAACCGAGCCTTACTCCCACAGATGCTTATATCGCTGCAAGGCAATAATAAAGTCCATGCAGATTTAAACTAATAAGTACCTACTTAAAAAAATGCATTTAAATACCGAAGCGGCTCTAATGAAATTTAAATGGTGCCGCACCTAGATTTCGGCGACTCTGGCACCTTGATTCGTGACTGGAAAATCGTTGCGATTCACTTTTCCGATTTGCCCGCCAACTTAAATCAGTGACGATTCAGAGAGATAATACGCGCTAGCATCTCGCCAAATTGCTGATTGGCAAGAAAGCCTTAACCAAGCTTCATGATATATCAATTGTCTGCCGCAGGTGCCGAGCATGGATGCACCAATGTCGAGAACGTTTTTGGCCATGCCTCGGAAGGTCACAAATGTGTTTACACCTGGTTATCCGTCTCTTCGATTGAGCGATTTCTGTATCCGCGTATCCGCGACGATCAAATATCAAATCATTTTTGGACAAAAGTAAGTAGGCCTTCGAATAAAGGTATTGGCTTTTTAGCTTGTAACCTTTAGTGGCATAGGTTTTTACTTCGCTGATGGTAGCGTTGACCTTCATGGTTTTGAATTGCCTGCGGCAGGCTTATGTGCAAACACATTTGTGACACGCTTCGAGCACTTCCCTGTGAGCTCTACCTCGGCATCCATGCCTCGGAAGGTCACAAATGTGTTTACACCTGGTTATCCGTCTCTTCGATTGATCGACTTCTGTATCCGCGTATCCTCGACGATCAAACACCAAATCATTTTTGGACAATTCCGTGTTATCCGCCAGAACAGCACGACTTGGTGGTGATTAGAAAATGTATGGCTCTTGGTTCGGTTGGGAAGAAGAATGAATCCCAACCTGATTCCCTTCACTCGTCCCCACCACCCGGGCTAAATTTTTCCTGCTTCTGCTCCAAGTTGCTACGTTTTAAATTTGCTAACAAAAATAACCCGTTAGTTTCTACGTTTTTTAAGGCTGTTGAAGTAGGCTTCAAGGTCTGCAACATCTCTCTCCAATTCATCAATTTCTGGAAATACACCAGTAGCTTCTTCGGCCATATCGTGTCCGTGCATATAAGTACTGCACTTTGTCATTGCTGAGTTGATGGTTCGAACGTCCAGCTCATTAATGTCTGTTAAGTACCTACAGCTCTGAGTTTTGATCTCTCGATTAAAGCGCTCAACCACGCCCCGAATTAACCATTCTTCGATGAGTCTTTCCCAGGTTTCCCTCATCTTTCCGTATATGAAACCAGCTTGAACCTGGTATTCATCGATTGATTCATTAGCAGCCTGTCTGCACCTAACAAGCCTATTTTTGAGAAGGCCTATTCGATCTTTCGTTTTCAATGCATCCCAAGGAGGCATATCGAGAGGAATACCGGTGACACGATTATTGCGAGTCACAGCCCTGATAGTTATTTCATCAGCAGCCTCTTCAACCATCTTCATAAAAGGTAGATCATGGGTAAACACTATTACTTGCCTAGATTTTGATTCCTCTGCAATTCTTTGTGCGAACTTCAGTCTCCAAACATGATCGAGAGAGTTAACTGGATCGTCAAAGATAATTGCAGACTTTCTATTATCCGTTGCTAACTCAGCAAAGAAACTCGCAAGAGATATGCACTTTTGCTCCCCCTCACTGGCGATATCGGTGATTTTTGCTGAGTTATTCGAAATTTGGATGCTAAATGTCTGATTTCCTTTTGAACCTTTGGTTAAGGTGTTAATTTTAAAGTGCTGAAAGCCTAGCTTTTCGAGCTCGTCATTAAAGAGTTCTTGCATCCTTCCTATTGCACCAGAACTACAGATTTCGTTAGTTAGTTTTGTAATAGCCGTTGTAGACGTTGAGTCTTTAATTTTTTTATAGGCTTCTCTTTTATTCGCTTTTTCTATTTCAGATTTGATTTGTTTTTGAGCTGCTAAAATTTTCTTTTTATCTTCGATTTCATAAACTCTATGCTGCTTGAGATTGATGACATCAGCCTTGCTCTCATCATTTAGCACAGCATTCTCTGCTTGTTCCAGCTTTTTTATATCTGCACTTAGCCGAGTAAGAGCCGCTACATCAACTTCTCCTTTTGCAAACTCTGGTTTATCTTTCAATAACCCTTCCTGCCTGGTTATAAGGGTTTGTATTAGAGAATCAAACTGGTTGCCTAAAGCTTCATCCTTTTCTTTAATTTCATTAAGAAGAGCATCGTAAGGGGCTGTAGACAGGCTTAAGCTTTTAATCTTAACTAGCTCTGTATCCCAGGCTGCTCTTGCTGAATCAGCTTCTTTTTGCAAAGTAGTATGAATATAGTCTTCGAAAGAAGCCATCCTGCTTGCGGTGTGGTTATTGATTTCTTGTAAGCATGTTGGGCAGTAGTCGCCCTCTTTTGGGGGGAATGATAACTCTTGCTCAGAACCCTCAATGAAAGCTTTTGCAGCATTCCACATCACAAGCCATAGTTCAGAGCCAATATTAGATACAGGTAACTTATTGAATGTTGTTTTGCTAAGCTCTTGCGCTGTTAACCTAGCTTGTTCCTTTTTGTCATATAGAGTTTTATATCGCTCCATCGATTTTAGGTCGAGCTTATCAGCCAAACTCTGCAAATGATTTTGCAACGGCAGTGCTCTAAGCCTTCTTTTTTTATACCGCTCTTTAAGTGTTTGAGGGGAATTATTGGTAAGTTCTACAATTTCTTTTCTTAATTCTTCTAACTCAGCAATCTCTACTGATGTTGCACACAACAGATCTACATCTTCAGGTTTTAACTTTGGTGTAATTTGCAGTTTACTTGGTGAAGTCCCCTCATTCATCAGTGGAAGAACATCTGTGGCTACGTGAGCACTTTCATCCAATTTAGCCATACTAACGATGAAATTGCTTGCTTTCAGTAACTCATCCAGCAACTTCAAAGCGGCAGGTTTATAATCTAAATTATCTGTCTTAGATAGGTAGTGATATGATGATTGCGAATCGAATACTCGAATAGATTTAAGACGATGGTCAGGCGCAAGTCGGTGGCTCCACTTAATTAGGTCAGGTTGCCCATTTGATTCAATCTCAATTTCAGCTGACGGCCTTCCCACTTTATCAGTAAATACATTATGTCTAAGAGCGGGGGCTTCCCCTCTGGTTAAACAAGCATTCTTCAATATCTTTGCATAGCTGGACTTTCCAGTACCATTGTTACCGTAAACTAATGTTAAGCCTGTTGGTGAAAATTCGATTTTCTTCTCTGGTACCAAAGTAGAGATATTCAACGCGTTTCCAACAGAAATAAGCCTGTTTTCCTCAACTTCTGCATGATAACCAATGGCTTTGACTTCCTGAGTTAAAAGCTCATAGTTGTCATCTTGGGCTTCTAAACCAAACTCCATCTTTGCAAGCTGGTAAGTCGTCTCAAGCTCCGAGGTAGACAGTTCACCTGAATTCAATGCTTGGTTTAGTGCGTACCTCCACCAAGCAGGTTTCCCTTTGCCATTTACCAAAGTACATATTTGGGCAACTATCGGCATAAGCATCTCCTTTGCGATGTAGATTGTTTGCTCTATTGCATATCTAAGACTCTGCAGAGTCAAGCTCCGACATCCGTTTACTTGGGCTTTGGCATGTTTTCACATAGTTTATGAAACAAACCTTTTTGCAAGAGTTTCACATGAGTAAAGGTATGATTAAGAAGTGAAGTTGGTAACTCAAAATGGGGCTAAAATCAGTCAGCTTTCACGCCCTAAACACACTAAAACCGCCAAATCGAAGAAACGTTGGATACCCTGTGTAAGCACGCTTTTGGCCCTCGGCGGCACGGACGCCGCCGTGGAGCGTATAGGGACATATTCAAAGCGTGCCAAAAGTGTGCGTGCACATCCCTCGCCGGGCAGGCGTTAGGTTGCCATGAAGGTATGACTTTCAGAAATCCTCCCAGCACCCAAGCCACCAGACGCTAACCCCCCTAACAGGAAGCCAAAACAACAATGCCCAACCTATTCCAAGGCCGGGCATTATCCTCAACGTCAAGCTAGGCGAAGCCTAGACCATTATCTTTGGTCCTCAATCACGACCCCATCGTCCGCCAAGGCTCCTGGTGCCACCAGCGCCACCTCCCCTGACAACTGAGTCTCGGCGCGGATCGACGCCTGCACGGCGGCGATATCCAGCTGTGGCCGCGTCGTCTCATCCACCTCGCACAGCAGGCGCATCACATCATTCTCCTGCTGACGGGTGACGACGAGTCGCACCTTAGCAATGCCGGGATGACGGGCGCGCACCCGCTCGACCTGCTCTGGATGCACAAACAGCCCCTTCACCTTAGTGGTCTGATCGGCGCGTCCCAACCAGCCCTTGATGCGCATGTTGCTGCGCCCACAGGGGCTAGCACCCGGCATAATGGCCGACAGATCGCCGATGGCAAAGCGCACCAGGGGATAGTCGCGGTTAAAGCTGGTCACCACCACCTCACCCACCTCGCCCTCGGGCACAGGTGTCAGGGTACCGGGACGCACGATTTCGACGATAATCTCTTCGGCCACCACCAGGCCCTCGCCCGAGACACTCTCGAAGGCGATAAGCCCCAGATCTGCGGTGACATAAGCCTGCTTGACGTCGATATCCGCCGCCTCGAAGCTGGCCTTGAGGGATGGGGTTAACGCCTCGCCGGACACCAGCGCCTTAGTGATCGAGCTGGTGTC
The DNA here is from genome assembly GCF_022398495.1 of Shewanella sp. Isolate8. Lineage (NCBI taxonomy): Bacteria > Pseudomonadati > Pseudomonadota > Gammaproteobacteria > Alteromonadales > Shewanellaceae > Shewanella > Shewanella sp. Isolate8. The sequence goes on from NZ_JAKEVI010000002.1 coordinate 336,187, forward strand.
CATCCCCTGCTCCCTGCCTTTCTCCAGCAGTATGTTGAGAAACGAGGGAGTGCCGCAGTAGCCATTGGGTTTGATTGAGCCTATCAGCGCCAGCTGCATCTCGGTCTGCCCAGGTCCCGCCGGGATCACAGTGCAGCCGCAGGCCTTGGCGCCCGAATCCATGATGAAGCCGCCGGGCGTCAGGTGGTAGGCGAGGCAGTTCTGCACAATATCGCCGGGGCGGAAGCCGGCGGCGAAGAAGGCCTGGCCCATGCGCCACCAGTCATGGCCGTCACATTCGGGATCTAAAATAGGCCCTGGCGACTGAAAGATGCGGCCACTTGGCCTGTCTGGCGTCATGCCGGCAAAAGGCGGCTGCTCTGCCTGCAGGCGGATCAGATCGGCCTTACGGGTAATGGGTAGGGTTGCCAGCGCCTCGCGGCTATTAATCTGAGTGAGATCTACCCCCTCAAGTAAATGGGCAAAGTAATCGCAATGACGGCTGGCATAGCCGAGCTGCTCGGGCAGCGCCGCCATCAGTTGCTGTTCGCGCTCGGCAGGGGCGATAGCCTCTTGGGGTTTGAAATACTCGGCCATATTGCCTCCTACAGCCAACGCTTACGGCGTTTATAGGACTTTAAGTTCTTGAAGCTCTTGCGGGTCTCGTTGCCGCCCCCCAGATAGAACTCCTTCACATCTTCGTTGTTGAGCAGCTGGGCCTTGGTGCCGTCGAGCACTATCTTGCCCGACTCCATGATGTAGCCGTAGTTAGCGGCTTTGAGGGCATAGTTGGCGTTCTGCTCCACCAGCAACATGGTGATCCCCTGCTCGCGGTTGATCTTCTCTATGATGCCAAATACCTCTTTGACCAGCAGGGGCGAGAGACCCATAGAGGGTTCGTCCAGGCAGATCATCTTAGGTCTGGCCATGAGGGCACGGCCGATGGCCAGCATCTGCTGCTCACCGCCCGACAGATAACCCGCCAGTCCGGTGCGCTCCTTGAGGCGCGGGAAGTAGTTGAACACCATCTCGATATCCTGGTTCACCTGGCCGTCGCGGCGGGTATAGGCCCCCAGTTTCAGGTTTTCGATCACCGTCATATCCTCGACGATGCGGCGTCCCTCCATCACCTGAAACAGGCCGGAGCGCACCACGTCATCGGCATTCTTTACGTCGATACGCTCGCCCATGAAATGAATGTCACCACGGGATACCTCGCCATTTTCCGTCTTAAGCAAACCTGAAATAGCCTTAAGGGTGGTGGACTTACCGGCGCCGTTTGGCCCGAGTAGGGTAACTATCTCCCCCTGGGGCACCTCTATGCTCACGCCGCGTAGCACCTGGATCACATCGTCATAGACCACTTCGATATTGTTGATCGAGAGAAGTGGTGTCTCGGGCTTTAACTGCACTGCTTGTGTCATAACAACTCCAAGGTCAAGAAGCGAGCCGGGCAATGACCTGCCCGGCAAATGGTAAGAGATTAGTAGCCTAACCAGTCGGTACGGCGCTCAAGGGTCACCTGATTCACCTTCTCGACCTTGATGTCGCCATGGTTAAAGTTACCCTTGTAGATGTTGACCTGGTTGATGCCGCGGTGATCCTCTGGGGTCCAGGTCGCTGCCAGGCAGACGCCCTCTAGCCCCTTTGGTACCCAGTTTTTGTGTGCGTACATGCCCTTCTTCACGTTCTCACCCGTGATACCGCCATTGGCCTTGGCCCACTCCATCGACTCCTTCATGAAATAGGTCGAGCAGACGCCGCGAATATAGTGGTGCAGGCGCTCCTCTGTGCCCGTGCTGTCAGACATCTTAGAGATCTCACGCACCAGCTTCATGCCAGGTACATCGTCGGTCCAGAACGGCGTCATGGTTGGGAAGATATAGTTTCTCACCCCCTCACCGGCCGCCTTAAACACCAGCTTGTCGCCGCCCCAGATGTTAGACATAAACTGGATATCGGTACCCACAGTGTCACAAGACTTGATCAGCGACTGCACCGAGCCCCCTAGGTTACCGATATAGCCGTAGTTGGTACCCGAACTCTTGAGGCTCAGACACTGGGCCTTGAAGTCGCCCGGCTTCATGGAGATCACCACAGATGGCTGCACGTCGAAGCCCAGCTCGGTGGCGTACTCGGCGCAGGCCTCTTTAGGCGCGTTAGGGAAAGGATGGTTGGCGCCGATATGGGTAAACTTAGGCTTGCCCTTACCGCCCTTGGCCTTCCAGTCATCTGCCGCCCACTGCACCAGGCCGCGACAGGCATCTGAATAGGATGCGCCATAGAAGAAGTTATAAGGCGCCGGCTTAGTGGTCTTAGGGTTCTTGCCCTGAGGGTCGGTCAAATGACCCGAATAGGAGGCCGAGAAGATAGGCGTCTTATCCTTGGCGGCAAAGGAGATCAGCGCCTCGGTGTCGGCCGTACCCCAGCCCTGCATGGCCACCATGTTCTTACGCGATAGCCACTTCTTATACGAGGCGATCGCCTGAGGCACCTTGTAGGCGTAGTCTATGGTCTCATACTCCAGCTTAGTGCCGTCGATACCGCCGTGGGCATTGATATAGGCCAGCGCGTCACGCACGCCATCGGCGTAGGGCTTACCCACGAAGGCGGTGGGCCCAGACATGTCAGCCAGATGGCCGACAAAAACCGTATCCTCGGCCTGGGCAGCGCCGGCGGCAAAGGTTAAACAAGCAAGCGTGGTGCTAAGCAGTATTTTTTTAGTCATCGTTTTCTTCCTTCAACATGATCCATAAAGATTGAATGCGGTTAAGGCAGCGCTACAGCCGGGTTTAACGCTCATTGCGATTCAAACTGTGTCGGTTTTACAGCAAATTGATTTGTCTTCGCCCTTATCTGTCCTCGACTTAGTAGGCGAAGGGGTAACACTTCCAGTAGTTCTTGATCTGTCCCCAGCGATGGGCCAGTCCCTCAGGCTCGAAGATGAGGAACAAAATGATCACCAGGCCGATAGCCATCTCCTTGATGTAGGCCAGGCCGTCGGTGACCATGGGCAGGTTGCCGAAGTCTGTGTATTTCATCAGGCCGACTATCCCCTCTAACACCTCGGGCAGCAGCACCATGAACACCACGCCCATCAGAGTGCCCTTGATTGAACCCAGGCCGCCGATGATCACCATGGCCAAGAACTGAATCGACATTAAGATGGTGAAGCCCTCGGACGAGACATAGCCCAGGTAGTGGCCATAGAGGGCACCACCTATCCCGGCGTAGAAGGAGGAGATACCAAAGGACAGCAGACGGTACTTGTTGAGCTTGACCCCCATGATCTCCGCCGACAGATAGTGGTCGCGCACCGCCACGAAGGCGCGGCCGTCACGGCTACGCATCAGGTTACAGCCCCAGATGTACATGAACACCAAGGCAAACAGGGCGATGAAGTAGAAGCTCATATCGGTATCGAAGTCGAAACCGAACAGGCTGACGGGCGCCGCCATGGCCCCGGCCGCACCGCCGGTAAACCACTCGGCGCGGCCGAAGAAGTCCTGAATGATGAACTGCGCCGCCAGGGTGGCGATGGCCAGATAGAGTCCCTTGATTCGCGCCGCCGGCATACCAAACATCATGCCGACGCCCATGGTGAGAAAGCCCGCCAGCGGAATACAAAACACCACAGGGATGTTAAAGCTGGTGTTGAGCCAGGCCGAGGCGAAGGCGCCGAAGCCGAAGAAGGCGCCGTGCCCTAAAGAGATCTGCCCGGTGAAGCCCACCAGGATATTCAGCCCCAGCGCGGCAATGCCTAAGTAAGAGATCTGAATAAACAGGGTCAGAAAGTAGCCATCGAGTACCAAGGGCGCGGCGCAGGCCAGCGCGATCACCAGGCAGGTCACCAGGCGTATGGTCTTGGTCTCAAAAATCGTGTTGTCAGCCTTATAGCTGGTGCGAAAATCCCCGCACGGGCGCATCGCTAAACTAGACATAGAAAACTCCTTGAACTGCAATAGGGTCGAACGTAATTAGGTGTGTCATGGCTGTGCTCCTTAGATGCGCTCGATGTCGCGGGTACCGAACAGGCCATAGGGCTTGAACCAGAGGATCACCAACAGCACATAGAAGGGGGCGATGTTGTACAGGTTGCCCACATGCAGCCACTGGCTGTCGAAGAACTCGGCAACGTTTTCCAGCACGCCTATCACCACGCCGCCGACGATGGCGCCGACGATGGAGTCCAGCCCGCCCAAGATCACCGCGGGGAACACCTTGATGCCTATGGTCGAGAGCGAGTCTGACACGCCGTTCACCATGCCTATCACCACACCGGCCGTGGCCGAGACGGTCGCGGCAATGCCCCAGCTCATGGCAAACACCTGCTTGACCGAGATCCCCAGGCTCTGGGCTACCTGCTGGTCAAACGCCGTGGCACGCATCGCCAGGCCATGCTTGGAGTATTTAAAGAAGAGGAAGAAGGCGGCCATGATCAAGATGGCGATGATGGTGCTCATCAGGTACGCCAGCTCTATGTTGAGGCCGAAGATGGCGATAGACTGGGTATCGAACACCTTAGGGTAGCTCTGTGGCGAGACGCCGAATATCCACTTAGTCAGCGACTGGAAGAAGATAGACAGGCCGATAGTCACCATGATCACCGAGATGATGGGCTCACCGATCATGGGGCGCAGCACTATCATCTGCAACAGCACGCCGAACACCGCCATGAAACAGAGGGTGAACAGGAAGCCGACAAAAAACGGCAGCTGGAAATAGGTGAGAAACGCCCAGCAGACCCAGGCCCCCACCAGCAGAAACTCGCCCTGGGCAAAGTTAACGATCTGGGTCGACTTGTACACCAGCACGAAACACATACCCACCACGCCATACAGCAGGCCGACGATCAGGCCGTTGACGATGAGTTGCAATAAGAGTTCAAAGTTCATGATGCTCTCCTTTGAGTGGCGTCGCCCTCGAGACGATGCTGTGGCGCGATCACTGTCGCCACCTTGACTTGGGTTTGAATGCGCGACTTGGTGCCGTCCTGGAAGGTGATCACGGTATCGATATCCACATGGGGCTGGTCGCCATAGATGGCCTCGATGATCTCGCCATACTTGTCGGCGATGACACCACGTCTCACCTTACGGGTACGGGTCAGCTCGCCATCATCGGCGTCCAGCTCCTTGTAGAGCAGCACAAACTTGTTGATCTTCTGCGCATCGGGCAGAGTCTGATTCACTAGCTCTACCTCCGCCTGCAGTTGCTCATAGACCTCGGGCAGACTCGACAGGTTGGTATAGTTGGTAAAGGCCAGTCCCTGCTGCTCGGCCCATTTGGAGACGATGCTGAAGCGGATACACAAAATCGCGGACAGATAAGGCTTGTCCTTGCCCAGAATCACCGCCTCACCGATGAAGGAGGAGAACTTGAGCTTGTTCTCGATATACTGCGGCGAGTACTGAATGCCCTGGCTGGTCTTGGCCAGGTCTTTGATGCGGTCGATCACCACCAGGTGGCCCGACGGCTTGAAATAACCGGCATCCCCCGTGTGCATCCAGCCATCTTTGACATCTTCATCGAAAGCGGCCTGGTCGCCCAGATAACCGTTGAACATGCCCACGGTTCTGGCAATCACCTCGCCTACCCCTTCGCTGTCGGTGTTGATCACCTTAAGCTCGGCGGTATCGAAGGCCACGCCTACCGTGTCGTAGTCCACGTCATGTTCGTCATGTATGGTGTAGGCGCCGCACATCTCGGTCTGACCATAGAGCTGACGCAGCGGCACGCCGATCGCCTGGAAGAACTTGAAGGTATCCGGCCCCATGGCCGCGCCGCCGGTGGCCGCCGACTTGAGGAAGGAAAACCCTAACCGGTCACGCAGCGCCTTCATCAAGATGATGTCGGCCAGCTTAGAGCGTCGGCCCTCGGCGAGTCGCAGCTCGGCGCGCTTCATGGCAAAATCGAACAGCTTCTGCTTGAGCGGGGTCGAGTCCATCATGCGCGCCTTGACGTCGGCGAGGATCCCTTCCCACACCCTAGGGGCCAGCAGCACGAAGCTTGGACCTATCTCGCGCAGATCCGCCATCATGGTTTCCTGCTCTTCGACAAAGTTCACTATCTGACGAGCGATGAGCGCCTGGCCTACGGCGTACACCTGCTCCATGATCCAGGGCAGCGGCAGCACGGAAACATAGTTGTCGCCCGGCGCGCGAGGATCGGCCCGCAGGTAGGAGCAGCAGTGGTCGATAAACTTGCTGCCCTGCAGCAAGACAATCTTGGGTTTAGAGGTGGTGCCCGAGGTGGTGCAGTAGATGGCGATGTTCTCCGCCTTGCCCGCATCCACCAGGTTGTCGTAGCGGCGCGGATCTGTGTTGTCCACCTCCTGGCCGATTCGATAGATCTCCTCGACGCTGATAAGGCGTGGGTCGTCATATTTACGCATGCCGCGCGGGTCACAGTAGACGATATATTTCACCGAAGGAATACTGTCGCCCAGCTCCAGCAGCTTGTCACACTGCTCCTCATCTTCGGCGACGATCACCTTGGCCTCGCTGCGATTGAGCAGATAGGCCACCTCTTCGTGCAGCGAGTCTTGATAGACCCCCAGGGAGAAACAGGCCAGCGCATGGGCGGCGACTTCGCCCCAGACCCACTCGGGACGATTCTCCCCCAGCAGGGCGATGGTGCTGTGGGACTCGATACCCAGGTGGTCGAAGGCCAGCGCCATCCACTTCACCCGGTTGTGATAATCTTGCCAGCTGAATTCGGTCCAGATGCCGAACTCCTTCTCGCGCATGGCGACCTCGCTACCCCAGTTGGCCGCATTATGGCGCAGGATCTTGGGAAAGGTGTCGAGAGAGCCCATGTCGAAGGCCCGCGCCGTCGACGCATTATTTACCTGAGTCATTAGCCAACCTCTTGTAATTGCTCGTCATCTTCAAGGCCTAGGTAGGCCTGTCTCACGTGCTCGTCGGCCATCACCGCCTCGGGCAGGCCACAGATCAGTTTCTTACCGAAATCGAGCACCATCACCTCATGGGAGATATCCATCACCACCCCCATGTCGTGTTCAATCATCACCACGGTAATGCCAAATTCTTCGTTGAGATCCAGGATATAGCGGGCCATATCCTCCTTCTCCTCCAGGTTCATCCCCGCCATCGGCTCGTCGAGCAAAATCAGCTTAGGATTGAGGGCCATGGCACGTGCCAGCTCGACACGCTTGCGCAGGCCGTAAGAGAGGGTGCCGGCGATAGATTTGCGCACATGGGAGATGTCGAGAAAGTCGATGATCTCCTCCACCTGGCGGCGATGGGTCAGCTCCTCTTTCTGCGCCGGAGACGCCCAGTAGAGCGGGCCGGTGAGCCAGTTGTTCTTCATCAGGTGGTGACGGCCCACCATGATGTTGTCCAGCACCGACATGTGACCAAACAGCGCCAGGTTTTGAAAGGTACGGCCTATGCCGAGATCGGCACGGGCATTGGGTCTGAGATGGGTGACATCCTGATTATCGAAATGAATCGTCCCCTTCTGTGGACGGTAGCGACCCGAGATGCTGTTGAGCATCGAGGTCTTACCCGCCCCGTTGGGACCGATAATCGAAAACACGGCGCCGCGCTCGACCTCGAAGCTCACATCGGTCAGGGCCTTTACCCCACCAAATGCGAGCGAGATCTGATCGACAGTTAAAATGGTATCTTTCACAACCCTACTCCTTTAAACGGCTCTGCCTGGGCGTTTCGGCGATGAGTCGCCCCGGCGGATGCCAGGACGAGGGTTAAACGGGTAAAAAAAGCAGGGAGGAATCCCTCCCCCAAGAGCACTTACAAGGCGTAACGCATTGAGAACTGTGCATAGTTAGAATCGACGTTCTGGTCGTCCAGGGCGAAGTTACCCACTTCGATGCCCACGGCCAGTGCCGGTGTCAGGTTTTGGAACAGGTTGACGCTCCACTGGCTGCGATCCGCATCCGACTCATCGGTCTCGATACGGCCATACAGGAAGGTGCTGCGCAGGGTATCTGTCCAGTAGTGACGGTAGGCGGCCAGATATGAGGTGGTGGTTTCAACCTCTTCACCGATAAGATCTGGCGTCACCCCAAGGCCCACATAGCGGCCCACTTCCCCCTGGTGGAACTGGAAACGCAGGTCGTCTTTACCGAAGGTGTTGATGCGACCGGCGATAGAGCCACCGAAGGCGGTTTCGCTGTTGCCGCCCAGGGTATTGAGCTGACGGCCCAGGGCCGAGATGGAGACGTTACCCCAGTCGCCCTTGAAGTTATAACGGGCCACTACGTCCGGCAGATCGTCGTTAGCGGTATCGCCGCCGTGACTCTCTGGGTTCTCGATAGAGACCTGGAAGCCACCTATGTCGTAGCGGATCTGCCCCTGACGCACGAAGGCCAGACCGACTGTGGCACCGGCAAAGTCGGCGGTTTCCGGGATGGCGCTGGTGTTCATGAAGGTGGTCCAGGTCTGACCCACGGTTAAGTCTTTGTACTTGATGAAGGCATGACGCAGACGCGGATGGGCCGAGTTAGACACCACCTGGTTACCGCCACCGCCGAGGAAATCCATCTCGATGAAACCCATCACGTCGCCGTGAACATACTTGGTATTGAAACGAGACTCGTTGGCGAAGATACGGAACTGTGACGCGCTCTCTTCGAGCGGCGTGCCTGTGCCAATCCAGAAGTCGCGATAGCCGACATCACCGTTAACATAACGGGCATCGACCTTGAGGTAGCCACCGAACGACAGCTTGCCGTCGTCGCCGACATTAAAGTCATAGCCTGCCATGGCCGAACTGGCCATCAGGCCGAGTGAAGTTGCGAGCGTGAGTTTTTTTATTGTTGATATCATCTTGATTATCCCCTTTTGTGGTTGCATTCAAGATGGAGAAATGCCTCCTTTGCCTCAATTGGGAATAGGTAGTAATGCAGCGGTAGTAGGCCAAAGGGCGCAATACGTGAGACTTAGACAGTAAGTACTAATACTTAAGTCGATGGCCGTAAATGCCGACTTTGGCCCTAACTGTGATATGTTGGCTTGAATAACAAAATAAAAGGAGTGAGCCGGGATGGCGAGATAAGCTCCTGAAAAGATAGGATAAGTAACAAATGTTCCCTAACTGGCTTTTGGTCGCCATCAGCATCAGCTACATAGGCCTGCTGTTTTTAATGGCGTTTCTGGGTGACAAGTACCGCGGCAAGTGGTTTGCCGGGCAGCACACCATCATCTATTCCCTGTCGCTGGGGGTCTACTGTACCTCCTGGGGCTTTCTCGGCACCGCCGGCCAGGCCGCCAACAACTCCTTTGCCTATCTGCCCGTCTATATTGCGCCTATCTTGCTGTTTATCTTCGCCTGGCCCTTTATCCAGCGGGTGATCCGCGTGTGTCTCAAGCTCAACATCACCTCGATTGCCGACCTGCTGGCGGCCCGATTCGGTAAATCACCTTTACTTGCGGTGGTGGTCACCTTCGTCGCCCTGTTTGGCACCCTGCCCTACATCGCGCTGCAACAGAAGGCGATCGTCAACTCCTATGAGATCTTGCGGCAAGACCATCTGCTCTCCTCCTGGCAGCTGGGCCTGGTGGTCAGCCTGATCCTCGCCGGCTTCACCATAGTGTTTGGGGTGCGAGCCATCGACGTGACCGAGCGCCATCCGGGCATGATGCTGGCCATCGCCTTCGAGTCTCTGGTGAAGCTCATCGCCTATCTCACCATAGGCATCTTCGTCTCCTTCTTCCTGTTCGACTCCCCCATGGAGATCTGGCAGAAGGCGACAGAGATCAAGCCGATTGCAACCGAGTTCACCTACCCTAACTTCATCTCGCTGTTTGGCCTGCTGATCATAGTGATGTCGGCGTTTCTCTGTCTGCCACGTCAGTTTCAGGTATTAATCGTCGAGCTGAAATCACAAAAACATGTGCTCTGGAGCCGCTGGACCTTCCCCCTCTATGTGCTGGTGTTCGCCTTCTTCGCCACCCCATTGGGTCAGGCGGGCAACATCCTCTATGGCGACTCGCTGCAGAGCGATGCCTATGTGCTGTTTCTGCCGGTATTCAGCGGCGATATCTGGCTGGGGCTGTTTAGTTTTCTCGGCGCCATCTCGGCGGCCAGCTCCATGGTGATCATCTCCACCATCGCCCTGAGCACCATGCTGAGTAACGAGATAGTCTTCCCCACGCTATTTAAGATCAACAACATACAGAGCAACGACTTCCACAAGTTCCGCTCGCACCTGCTTAATATCCGCAAGGCGTTGGTGCTTCTGGTGATCTTCTTGAGCTATGGCATGTTTCTCATCGCCCCGCCCGATACCCTGGCATCTTTAGGTGAGGTAGCCTTCGGCGCCATCGCCCAGATCGGCCCGGCCCTGTTTGCCGCCTTCCTGTGGCGCCGGGTCACGCTGATCGGCGTGTTGGTGGGGATCTCCAGCGGCTTCGCCCTCTGGCTGGTGCTCAACCTGCTGCCACAGCTCGGCCTCTATGGCCACCCGTTTGCTGGTAGCGGCTATTCCATGACCACAATGGCGACTCTGGTGGGCCTGTTTGTCAACGTGATGGCTATCTGGCTGGTCTCCTCCTTCACCCGCCAGAGCGTGCATGAGCAGATGCAGATAGGCCACTTTATCGAGCGCCCCGAGCTGGATAAGGCGCTGCCCGAGGTGCCTAAACATGTGAACCCCACCGAGCTCGAACTCCTGGTGGCCCGCTTCATAGGCAAGGACAAGGCCGCCCAGGGCTTCTACTCCTTCTTCTCCTGCCAGCCTCAGCCGATTCAAGACAAGAATGCCCATAACCAAGCGCTGATCTTCTTTACCGAAAACATGCTCGCCAGTGTCATGGGCTCGGCCTCGGCCCGACTGGTACTCTCCTGCGCACTCCATGGCCGCGACATCGCCATCGAAGATGTGGCCCAGCTGGTAGAGGAAGCCTCGAGCCATCGCAAGGAGTTCAGCCGCAGCGTGCTGCACAGCGCCATCGAGAACGCCAGCGAGGGGATCTCAGTTATCGACAAAGACCTCAACCTGGTGGCCTGGAATCAGCAGTATCTCAGCCTGTTTAACTATCCGGACGACCTCATCTACATCGGCTGCCCCGTGAGGCAGCTGATCGAGTACAACCTCAAGTTCGGCAAGGGCTATATTCCCAACCTGGATGAACAGGTGGAGCGGCGCCTCAACTTCCTGCGCCAGGGCAGTCGCCACGCCACCGAGCGCATCCAGCCCGACGGCAAGACGATACGCATTCAGGGCAACCCCATCCCTGGCGGCGGCTTCGTGATGATCTTCTCCGATATCAGCATGTACCGCGAGGCGGAAAAGCTCCTGAAAGAGAAAAACTTAGACCTGGAAGCCAGGGTATTTGAGCGCACCAAGCGCCTAGAGCAGGCCAACCTGCAGCTGGCCAAGTCCAACGCCGAGCTGGCCGAGGCACTGCAGAAGGTGGAACAGGCGCACCAGAAGAAGAGTCAGTATCTGAAGGCCTGTAGCCATGATCTGCTGCAGCCACTGTCGGCGGCGCGGCTGTTCTCCTCCGCCTTTGTCCAGGGGGGCCAGCTGTCGAACAAGCAGAAGCAGCAGATCGGCTATATCGACAACGCCCTGCAGGTGGCCAACGAGCTGCTGCTGGATCTCAACGAGGTGTCGCGCATCGAGGGCGGTACGGTAGTGCCCGAGATCACCGAATTTGCCCTGCAGGAGGTGCTCGACTCTCTGGTAGAAGAGTTCAGCGCCATGGCCAGTACCACAGAGGCTGATTTTAAGTGCATCAAGACCAAGCTCTGGGTGCGCAGCGACAAGGTGCTGCTCAGACGCATCTTACAGAACCTCATCAGCAACGCGTTTCGCTATGCCGGTGGCGGTCGCATCCTGCTGGGCTGTCGCCGCCACGGCGATACCATCGCCATTCAGGTGGTGGATGATGGCCCGGGGATCCCGGATGACAAGCAGGCGGTGATCTTCGAGCAGTTTACCCGTTTGCAGCACTCGGGCCACGAAGGGGTCAACGGTCTGGGACTCGGGCTCAATATCGCCCAGGGCCTGGCAGAGCTGATGCAGCACAGGCTCACCCTGTCATCTAAGGTCAATCAGGGCAGTATCTTCAGCCTGAGCCTGAATACCGTCGCCCCGAAACTTGTCGAGGAGCACGCCAGCCAGCCAGACATTCTCACCCTCAACGGCGTACATGTACTCTGTGTCGATGACGATCCGAACGTGCTGGCAGGCATGGAGGAGCTATTGAAGGGCTGGAAGTGTCAGGTCTATACCGCCTCCTCGGCGCAGCAGGCCAAGGCCTGTGTCGGCCAGTTTGCCAGTAAGATAGATATAGTGCTGATGGACTATCAGCTTGAAAACAATCAGAACGGTCTGGATCTCATGGCCGAACTGCAGGCCATGTCCAGCCGCCCCATCCCGGCGATTCTGATCACCGCCACCATAGACGAAGAGGTGGTGCAGCGCACCAAAGAGTTGGGCTATGGCTATCTGCGCAAGATCATCAAACCCATCGCCCTGCGCGCCGTGATGAGCGCCACCCTGGCCAACAGCCTGCACAACAACTACTCGGCGCAGCCGAGCCCTCACTTTAATCTGGTAGACCCACTGACCGACTAACCAAAACGCCCCGCACCTGAAATCTACAGATGCGGGGCGCTTCTAGCTAGCTCAAACTGGGCCTATTGGTCCTGAACCTCTGCGGCTAAACCTCTTCCACTTCGGCGGTCAGCGGCGTCTTATCCAGATAGAGCTGACTCATGGCGATCACCGCCTGGGTGCGTGTGTGTACCCCGAGCTTGAGGAAGATAGCACTGGCGTGGGCCTTGATGGTTGCCTCCGACAGGCCAAGTTCATAGGCGATCTGCTTGTTGAGCAGGCCATCGGCGAACATCATCAAGATCTTGTGCTGACGCGGAGACAGGCTGGCTATCTTGCTGCTCATGCTGTCCAGCGTCACCGCGCTGAGATCCTCACAGCCCGGCGGCGTCCACTGGCGTCCGGCCATCACGGCATTGATCGCCTTGACCATCTGCTCGACCGGCGAGGACTTGGGAATAAAGCCCGCCGCGCCGAAAGACATCGCCTTACCTACGGTGACCTTATCCTCCTGGCCGGAGATCACCACTATCCCGATATGGGGATAGCTGTTACGAATATTAACGAGTGTGTTGAATCCATGTGCGTTAGGGATGTTCAGATCCAATAAAAGCAGGTCTGCATCCTGGTGCTGGGTTAAGATCTCATCCAGTGCCGTCACCGTCTCCGCCTCGAACAGCAAAGGCTGATCAAACTGGGTGGTTAGGGTGTTTACGAGTGCTTGTCTAAACAGTGGATGATCATCAGCTATTATTATTTTTAGTGGCTGTAACATTTTTGATCCCTCATATGTACTCATTTCCAGTCTACGCGAACCTTAGAGATTATCAAACAGGCCCAAAACCCGTAGCCGAGGAAGCACTTGTCAGTTAACATTTACATTACAACTAGATAGCGGCATAAATTTGCTAAAGCCCATCCTCGGCAGTGGCGTCAATATAGACTTATTATCTAGGTCAGGGCGCTATTATTTGTGCTAGAGATGGCGTATTGAGGAGATGAGCGGCGCTTAATGGTCCAATAACGGCCCATGGCTCGCACCGAAATGAGCCATGATTTGCCGAGAATCATCTATAGGCGCTGGCTTGAACATATCACACGGCTCACATATTCTAATCAATATCAGCCACGAAAATCATCGCCAAAGCGCTGGGCGAGACAGTACGCCTCGTCACTGTTAACAAGAAGCATAATAGCGCTTCAATACAATAAAAAAAATCAATAATTTAAATCCTAACGCACGACAACAGAAACCATTTAGAGGGAAAGCAGTTGCCAGATAAGACAGCATTGGTATTAGGAGGCGGTGGTGCGCGTGCCGCTTACCAGGTCGGGGTACTCAAGGCGATAGTGCAGTTCTATCCCCGTAACCACGGCGTGCCCTTTAAGATCATCTGCGGCACCTCTGCTGGCGCCATCAACGGCACCTCGATTGCTACCCACGCCTCCTGTTTTCACCTGGGTGTACGTAAGCTAGAGTGGGTCTGGCGCCACTTTAACACCCATAAGGTCTACCGCTCCTCTTTCGGCGGCATCTTCTCTCACCTAGCACAGATGGCATTGATGGGACTACAGGATGTGAAGATCAACACAGAAGCCGGTAGCCTGTTCGACAACCAGCCCCTGAGAAATCTGCTGAACAACCTGATTAATTTCGAACGGATCGATCGCAACATTGCCAATGGCGCCCTGCACGCCCTAAGCGTAGACACCTCCTGTTATAACTCGTCGCGCTCGGTGAGCTTCTTTCAGGCCGCCAAAGAAATTGAAGACTGGAACCGTGCCCGACGTGGCGGCCAGCGCACCCATCTGCATACCGAACACCTGCTGGCCAGCTCCGCCATCCCCCTGGTATTCCCCTCGGTGAAGCTCAATCGCGGCTATTACGGCGACGGCTCTGTGCATCAGCTGGCGCCCCTGAGTAGCCCGATCCATCTTGGGGCGGAGAAGATCATGGTGATCAACTTAGAGAGTCCCCACAAGCAGGTGCATAAGGAGTTCGAACATCATCCCAAGACGGCAACCATAGCCGGTCACCTGCTCGATACCATCTTCTCCGACACCCTCAACAGCGATCTCGAGCGATTGCAGCGGATCAACGGCACCATAAACCTGATCCCCGAGGAGCGCCGCCATGAGGCGTCGCTCAAGAACATAGACACGCTGGTAATTAAGCCCAGCGAAGACCTTAGTCTGCTCGCCGCCCAGCACTATCATGAGATGCCCCTGGCGGTGAAGCTGCTGCTAAGGCTGATCGGCATCAACCAGCAATCGGACTCGAGTATCGTCTCCTACCTGCTGTTCGAGCAGTCATACTGTAGCGCACTGATCAACTTAGGTTATCAGGATGCCATGTGTCAGATAGATGAGATCAAGGCCTTCTTCAAAATCCCCTAGACCAGATTAGCAAGGTGTTGCCCAGACTCGTCAGTGCTATCCGATGAACAGCCTAAGGTGTGCTGGGTGAGAATGACCTGACTGGCACATTCGGCCCATAGTCGATAGCTGCTGGCGCTGGGGTGAAAGCCATCGCTAGCCAAGGCATCACTCGTCAACGGCAGCCTTAGCGGCAACAGCTGGCAGGCATTCTGATCACGACAAAACTGTTTTAAGGCCTGATTAAATAGCGCCTCTCTTCGCTGCAACACACCTGCCAGAGGCTGAGCAAAGCCGGGAAAGGCCCCTAGGGGTGGTAGTGGCGTCAGCAGCAGCCTGGCGTCTGGCGAGTCCTGTAACAGTCCCTCGATAAGTGCGCGGGTCGCGCTCAGCCAGCGCTGTACGCCTATGGGCGAGAGTAGATCGTTGACCCCCAGGGAGATAAGAATAACGTCGACCCGAATCGGTTCTTGCCGGATAAGCCTTAGCGTCTGGGGCGTCGTCATGCCAGACTTGGCCAGCAAGCGCCAATGCAGGCGAAAGTGGGGCTGCAACAGCGCCGTCAGCTGACCACTCAGGGCCTCATCCTGACGGGCCACGCCAACTCCGGCGGCGGCAGAATCGCCCAGAATTAATAGCCTAAGCGGCGGTCCCTCCCCCAGCTCGCCGCGGCGTTCACCTTCGGGCTCGGGCAACCTGGGGGTGCGCCACTTAACCCACAGGGCCTGCATCAGCAGCAGGGGAGAAAATACTAATAACAGGCTTGCTCTCATCATAGGCTTGCCACCGCTTTAACCCTGAAGCAGGTAGTGCTCCGCCTTCTCTATGCGCCGCGGCTTACCCAGGATGATCAATATATCCCCCGGGCGGATCAGCCAATCCAACTCAGGGCTTTCCACCTCGGCGCCGCTGCGGCGCACCGCCCTCAGCTCCACCCTCAGCTTCTCCCAGGGAATGGCAGAGAGTGGCTGCCCTACCACCTGCGCCCCCTTAGGCAGGGCGACGGCGTGCAGCAGCTCCAGGGTAAAGTCTGTCTCCTCGCCGGAGAAGAAACCATGCAGATATTGGTAGTGATTGCGCCGCTCATACTCGAGGCGCTTGAGGATGCGAGTCAGGGGCACGCCGCACTGATAGAGCACCTGAGACACCAGCATCAGGCTGCCCTCTAAGGTCTCGGGGATCACCTGACTGGCACCGGCTTCCTCTAATGCCTCCATCCCCTCATCGTCACGGGTTCTCACCAAGATCTTGGCCTCGGGCGCCAGCTGACGACACAGGGGCAAGACCTCATCGAGCACATGACTGCTGGTGAAGGTCAGCACGATCAACTTGGCCTGTTTAATCTGCGCCTGCTTGAGGATCGCCCGCTTAGCCACATCGCCAAAATAGACAGGCTCGCCGGCCCGGCGCGCCTCGGTCACCCTGGTGGGGTCCCTGTCGAGCACCAGATAGGGGATCGCCTCCGTCTTCATGAAGCGTGCTATGGTCTGCCCTACCCGGCCATAGCCCAAGATCAGCACCAGGTCGCTACTCTGCTCTGGGATCGGAATGGTTTCATTGCCACCCTGCTTGATGGACTTGACCCCATGTAGGCGCCTGGCGATATCCACGCTGTGGCGCACCAACCAGGGGGCCACGGCCATGGAGAGTACCGCCACCATCACCAGCTTAGTGCTTACGGTGATCTCCAGCAGCTGATAGTTGACCGCCAGCGCCAGCACCACGAAGCTGAATTCCCCCACCTGCGCCAGGCTGATGGCGGTCGCTACCGAGGTACGAAACGACTCCTTAGCGGCCCTGAGTAGGCCAAAGACGATCAGTGCCTTGGCGATGATCACCGCCACCACCAACAGAATTACCTGCCACCAGAAGGTGATCACCAGGCTAAAGTCGAGCAGCATGCCGATAGAGATGAAGAAGAGCCCCATCAGCAGATCCCTGAAGGGACGGATATCCGCCTCCAGCTGGCGTTTATATTGGCTCTCGCCAAGCAGCATACCGGCGATAAAGGCCCCCAGTGCCATGGAGAGGCCGAGCCACTGGGTCAAGGCGCCTGTCACCAAGGCCACGACCAGGGTAGAGAGGACAAATAGCTCGTTGGAGCGCGAGCGGGCCACCTCGTCAAACACCTTAGGTAGCGCCCACTTACCCACGGCCATCAGGGCGACAAAGGCCAGGACCCCTTCGCCCATGGCCAGCAGTATCTCATGCCAGCTGAGCATCTCACCGTCAGAGGCCAGCAGCGGCATGAGGATCAGCAGCGGCACCACAGCCAGATCCTGAAACAGCAACACACTGACCGACAGCTCCCCGTGACGCCGCCTGAGCCAGCCGCGCTCGTTGAGTAACTTCAAGACGATGGCGGTAGAGGAGAGGGCGATGGCCGAGCCCACCACGATAGACTCGCTCAGGTTAAGCCCCATCAACATGCTGATGCACATGGTTAAGACGGCAGTCACGAACACCTGGGCACTACCCAGACCAAACACGGTACGGCGCATGGCCCACAGCCTGGGCAGGGAGAATTCGAGGCCGAGAGAGAACATCAAGAGCACCACCCCCAGCTCGGCCACCGAGTGGATCTGCTGCTGGGTGAACCAGTTGAACGCAGAGGGGCCACTGATCACCCCAGTGATCAGGTAGGCCAAGATCGCCGGCAAGCCCACCCGCCTAAAGAGGGCGATCGCCACTATGGCCATCATCAACATCAAAAGGATCTTAACCAGTATGCTGTGTTCCATTAACGCTCCATTCTACTTGCGCCGCCCTCAATTAAGCCTGCCCCAATTCGCCCCGTGGCGCGACCTCATAGTGTCAAGTTTATTGCCACAGTCAAAATACTGTCATCACCCAAGTTGCCGCTACCTCAGACTAACTCAATGACAAATATAGACAAAATCATCATTTAGTATTAGGCACGATTTTTGCTTTATATAATCTATCTCGGGTCCGTTACATTGTGGAGTAAAGATTATGGACTTTGCCTTAGCGACAGAATTTTCGTTTGACGAATATCGCTATCAGCCAGATCACCATCACAATACAGTCGGTGCGCCTAACCTGGTCACCGTCATGCAGCAGCTGCATGAGAGCCTAGATCCACGGACGGTATTTGCCTGCTACGGCAAACTCATGGGACAACACTTGCCTGTGCAGGGAATCACCCTGTGCTATAAAGAGTATCAGCTAAGCTGGGGCGGTGAGCAAGGTTTACTAATAAAACAAAACCTTAGCCATGATGGGGTGAGCATCAGCATCGCCTATCGTCTGTCGGCGCCGCTGATCAAGCCGCAGACAGAGCTGCTGTACCAGTTGCAGTCGCTGTTGCTGAGCCCTCTGGTGAACGCCATCGCCTACCAGCAGATGGCGAGACAGGCGATGCACGACTCACTCACCCAGCTTGGCAACCGCCGCTACTATGAGCAGAGTCTCAAACAGGTACTGGCCCGCGCTCAACGCCACGGCGACGCCATCACCCTGGTGGTGCTGGATCTCGATAACTTCAAGAGTCTCAATGATAAGTATGGTCACCTGGTCGGTGATGAGGTGCTGAGTCAATTCGGCCAGACGCTGAGTCAGGCGATTCGCGACAGCGATCAGGCCTTTCGCATCGGCGGGGACGAATTTGCCCTCCTTATCGAAGGCGATGCCCAGGCGGCAAGCGTGCTATGTGAACGTATCCTCGCCATGATGGAGCACGATACCCTGCTGAATAAGTTTCAGGTGCAGACCAGCATAGGCGTGGCTCAGTGGCAGCTAGGTAATGAAACCGAGACCCTGTATCTCAGGGCAGACAAGGCCCTCTATCAGGCCAAGGCGGCGGGACGTCGCTGCTACCGCGTCGACTAGCAAGCGACCTAAACTAACTTTGCTAAAATCGTGGCGAAAATTGTATCAAAAACTAGTCACGCGGCAGCAAAGGACGCCGCCATGTGAGTCCTATCCCGGCGTTAGGCGAGGCTAAACTGCCAGCCGCCCTCGCCCTCAGCCGCCAGATAACGTTTATCCACCCAGAGCCCGACTGCGGCCACTAAGTGTTCGCCTGCGAAAATCAGCGGGATCCGCCCGCGCTCCCAGGGCGGCACGGCAAACTCTTGCCACAGCTTCTTCAGCTCCCGCCCCTTGTCTCGCCCATGGGGGTGACAGCGCAGCGCGCCCGGGGCGCCAAAACGCAGCGTCACCTCATCACCTTCCAAAAGCAGCCGAGGCCCAGTCATGCCCCACTTAGCCACTAACTTGCTGTGGCTATCGAGGGGCCAGCTTAGCTCGCTCGCACCTTGGGATAGTGTGTCAAGGCTCAGGCCTGACAGGACTTTCTCGCACCTGGGCTCAACCTCGACAGGGTCCAGATAGAGGGATTGCTGAAAACGTCTCAGCACCATAGATTTGATTCGAATCGCCACCTGCGCATCGGCCTTGGCCTCGAGCTGCGCCAGAATATCGGCAAGCTGAGCCGCCGAGGGCAAGGCGAAACCACTATGTTCGATGAAGCCCCGCAGTAGATGGGGGCGCCAGCGCTTGGGTTCTTGCGCCAGCACGCTGAGATCCAGCACAGGTTGCCGACTATAAGGCACTGACATCAGCATAGCGGGTAAGCGAAGATTCACCTCCTCGTAGATAAGCGCCTGCTGCTCGGCGCACAGCTGGGCGCTGCGACTCGCCGTGGCGGCAAAGGCCGGCCAGCGGGCCGTGAGGGTCGGCAGCACCTCGTTGCGCAAAAAGTTACGGTCGAAGCGACTATCCTGGTTACTCTCATCCTCGATATGCTCAAGTCCCTGTGCCTTAGCAAACGCCTCTATCTGGGCGCGGGAACAGGTCAGCAGCGGCCTGAGCAACAGATTCTCTGGGGTAAAGGCCTGCACCGCTCCCATGGCCGCCAGCCCCTTGGGCCCAAGGCCGCGCTTGAGCGCCAGCAATAGGGTCTCGAGTTGATCGTCCTGATGATGGGCGGTAAGCAGAATATCGCCAGAGGCCAGCTCACTTAACAGCGCGTCGTATCTCGCCTCGCGAGCCGCCGCCTCCAAGCTGATGCGGGCGCCGCTGGCTACGGTCACCCGCTTGACGCTGATCGGCAAGCCATACTCGCGGGCGCGGCGCTCACAGTGGCTCTGCCAGCTATCAGCATTGGCGCTGAGGCCATGATGCACATGCACCAGGAGATAATTAAACTCGGGATGCTGTTTGGCAAAACGGCTCAGTCCATAGGCAAGCACCTCTGAATCGACGCCGCCACTGTAAGCCAGCACTAACTTCATAGCTGGCTTAGTGCCGGGCTCAGGTGCGACACGCGCCAGCAACTGGGTCAGTGCCGCAGTAGGACAGAAGCTATCCTGCGCCATCTAGAAGAGGATCCTTACCTTGTCAGACCCGGTCAGCGTCTCCAGTGCCAGCATCAGCTCGTCGGTCGGATTCACCCGCCACTCATCCCCCAACCTGAACTGAGCCTTGGCGGTAGGCTGGGCATAGTTGATCACCAAAGGTACACTCCCAGCCTTCCAGGGCTCGACAGCTTGCTGGAACTGGCTGAGCCAATCCGGATTGATGCTCTCGCCATCCAGATCGACCTCGACCGCGTGGGCGAAGTGACTGCGCGCCTCGCCCATGTCGATGATGTTGCGGGCCGTCATGCGATTGCCGCCGGAGAAGTCGTCGAAACTCACCTCTCCTTCGACGATCAGGATCCTGTCTTTCTCCAGCAGTTCGCCAAATTTCTCAAAAGCCTCGGTAAACAACATCACCTCGAGGCGGGCACTCTTGTCATCCAGCGTCACCAGGCCCATCTTGGAGCCGCGTTTGGTCATCATCACACGGGTCGCCACCACCAGGCCCGCGGCCTTGGTCGTCTTGCCCCGCTCGGTAGGATGCACATCCTTGAGCCTGCCCGAGGTATAGTGCTTCAGCTCCTTGAGATACTGATTGATGGGGTGACCGGTGAGATAGAGGCCCAAGGTCTCCCGCTCGCCTTCGAGCCACACCTTATCGGGCCAGGGGGTGCACTGCATAAACTGTTGCTTGTTATCTTCCGGCTCGCTGTTGAGCAGGCCGAACATGTCGTGCTGGCCAATCGCCTCGGCCTTGGCGTGCTGATCCGCGGCTCGTATCGCCTCTGGCAGGGTCGCCATCATGGCGGCGCGGTGCGGCCCCAGGTTATCCAGGGCGCCGGCGCAGATCAGTTTTTCGATAACTCTTCGATTGAGCTTCTTGAGATCGACCCTGGCACAGAAGTCGAACAGATCCACGAATGGACCGTCTTCACGGGCCTTGAGGATCGATTCCACCGGCCCCTCACCCACGCCCTTGATGGCGCCTATGCCATAGACGATGTTGAGGTCGTCATCCACTGTGAAACGGAACAGGCCCTTGTTGACGTCCGGCGGCAGCAGCGGCAAGCCCATTCGCTCACACTCGTCCACCAGGGTGACGATCTTGTCTGTGTTGTCCATATCCGCCGACATCACCGCCGCCATAAACTGCGCCGGATAGTGGGTCTTGAGCCAGAGCGTCTGGTAGGACACCAGGGCATAGGCGGCCGAGTGCGACTTGTTGAAGCCGTAACCGGCGAACTTCTCCACCAAGTCGAAGATCTTCATAGCCAGCTCGCCATCGACGCCGTTCTTCACCGCCCCCTCTTCGAAGACGCTACGCTGCTTGGCCATCTCCTCGGGCTTCTTCTTACCCATAGCACGACGCAACATATCCGCGCCACCCAAGGTGTAGCCCGCCAGCACCTGGGCGATCTGCATCACCTGCTCCTGGTAGAGAATGATGCCGTAGGTAGGCTCTAGGATAGGTTTCAGGCTTTCGTGTTGCCACTGTTGATCCGGGTAGGAAACCTCTTCACGACCGTGCTTACGCTCGATGAAGTTATCTACCATGCCCGACTGTAGCGGCCCAGGACGGAACAGGGCCACCAGTGCGATCATATCTTCGAAGCAGTCAGGCTGTAGGCGCTTAATCAGATCTTTCATGCCGCGGGATTCCAGCTGGAACACGGCGGTGGTTTCATAACGCTGCAGCAGACGGAAAGAGGCCGGGTCGTCTAGGGCGATCGCCTCGATACGCACCGGCTCTTTGCCCTGCTTCGCCAGATGCGGATTGATCATCTGCAGCGCCCAGTCGATGATGGTCAGGGTCCTCAGACCCAGGAAGTCGAACTTCACCAGCCCAGCTGTTTCCACGTCGTTCTTATCGAACTGGGTAACAGGGTTGTGGCCCTCGGCGTCACAATAGAGCGGCGCAAAGTCGGTGATCACAGTCGGCGCGATCACCACGCCCCCAGCGTGTTTACCCGCGTTACGTGTGACCCCTTCGAGCACCCGGCACATGTCGATAAGATCTTTTACCTCTTCGTCGGCGTCATAGGCCTCGGGCAGCGCCGGTTCGGCCTCGAACGCCTTGGCCAGCGTCATACCGGGCTCTGCGGGGATCATCTTAGAGATTCGGTCGACGAAGCCATAGGGGTGGCCCAGCACACGGCCCACGTCACGCACCACAGCCTTGGCCGCCATGGTACCGAAGGTGATGATCTGTGACACGGCGTCGCGGCCATAGAGATCGGCCACGTGATCGATCACCTCGTCACGTCTGTCCATACAGAAATCGACGTCGAAGTCGGGCATGGAAACACGTTCTGGGTTAAGGAAACGTTCGAACAGCAGGTCGAATTCCAGCGGATCCAGGTCGGTAATCTTAAGGGCATAGGCCACCAGAGAACCCGCCCCCGAACCACGGCCAGGACCGATAGGGATGCCGTTGTCCTTACCCCACTGGATGAACTCCATCACGATAAGGAAGTATCCGGGGAATCCCATGTTGTTAATTACGGTAAGTTCGACGTCGAGACGCTCGTCGTACTCGCCCCGGCGCTCGGCGCGCTCCGCCTCCTCTGGGAAGAGGAACTCGAGACGCTCCTCTAGACCCTTCTTGGAGACCTCGACCAGGTAATCTTCGATGGAGAGATCACCTGTGGGGAAATTCGGCAGGAAGTATTCACCGAGTCTCACCGTCACGTTACAGCGCTTGGCAATTTCGACACTGTTTTGCAGCGCCTCCGGGATATCGTCAAACAGCTCGCACATCTCATCCTGGCTGCGGAAATATTGCTGCTCGCTATAGCGGCGCGGCCGCCTTGGATCTGCCAGGGTGAAACCATCCGAGATGGCTACACGGATCTCGTGGGCCTCGAACTGCTCCGGCTGTATGAAGACCACCTGATTGGTGGCCACCACAGGTAGCTCTTTCTCACCCGCCAGCTCGACGGCCATATGCAGGTAACGCTCCTCGTCGGGGCGACCGGTGCGGATCAGCTCGAGATAATAACGGTCGGGGAAATGGGTCTGATAGAAAGCGACCAGAGAGTCCACCTGACCGCGGTTACCCTTGAGCAGCGCCTTACCGACGTCGCCATCTTTGGCACCAGAGAGCAAAATCAGCCCTTCGCTGTAGCGCTCCAGCCAGGCCTGGTCGATCACTGCCCTGTCTTTTACATGGCCACGCAGATAGGCATCACTGATCAGCAGGGTGAGGTTCTTATACCCCTCGTTGTTCATCGCCAGCACTGTCAGGGAACAGAACTCATCCTCGAAACCCGGCACCAGCATGAAAAAGTCACAACCGACGATGGGCTTGATCCCCGCGCCGTGACAGCCGCCATAAAACTTCACCAGGCCGCAGAGGTTGGTGTTGTCGGTCAGGGCCAGCGCGGCCATCTGATCTTCACTCGCCTTGGCGAGAATAGGTTTGACCTTGGCCAGGCCATCAGACATGGAAAAATCACTGTGTACGCGCAGGTGCACGAAACGAGGTTCTGACATATGGAGGTTCTAATTTAGTTAGCTAGTTTTCTAATATTTATGCGACGAACTACTCTCTTGAAAGAGTCGCCCAGAAAGAGTATCAGAGTCACACACAGGGCACCAGTTAATGGCGCCCCGGCGCATCGACTCAACAGGCGTCGAGACGCTCCTTGACCGGCCTGAAGCTCCTGCGGTGCTCGGCCAGTACGCCATGTGCCTCGAGCGCCTCGAAATGCGCCTTGGTGGGGTAGCCCTTGTGCTTGGCGAAGCCATACTCGGGGTAACGCTCATCCAGGGCTTCCATCTCTCTGTCGCGCACCACCTTGGCAACGATAGAGGCGGCGCTGATAGCCGGGATCAGGCCATCGCCCTTGATCACCGCATGCCCCTCCAGGGTGTCATCCGTGAAGGCGGGCACCCGATTGCCGTCGATCAATACTCTGTCTGGTCGGGCGCGCAGTCCGGCGACGGCGCGCTGCATCGCCAGCATGGTCGCGTGCAAGATGTTGAGCTCGTCAATTTCGCTCGGCGAGCAGCGTCCGACGCTGACATCCAGCGCCTTGGCGAAGATCTCCTCATAGAGGGCGTCGCGCTTCTTCTCCGACAGCTTCTTGGAATCATTGAGCCCTTCGATGGGAGTGTTAGGGTCCAGCACCACGGCTGCGGTGACCACATCGCCCACCAAGGGGCCGCGGCCCACCTCGTCGACACCGGCGTAGAAGCCACTACATAGCTCATCCACCTGCTGCGGGGTGATCTGCTTATAGATTGCCATTATTTTATCTCCCCTAGTTGGTCTCGATGAGTTCGATAACGGCCTGAGCAGCGCGCGCACTGGCGTCACACCTCAACTGCTGATGCAGGGCCATAAAGGTCGCCATCAAGGGCTGATGATCGCCATCGAGCTGATTTGCGACGGCCTCGGCTATCTTGTCTGGCGTACAGTCGGCCTGAATCAATTCAGGAATGATCTCCTTGCCCGCCAGCAAATTAGGCAGCGAATAATGAGAGATCTGCATCATCCCCTTAGCGATGCGATAGGTGATAGGCGATACCCGGTAGGCGACCACCATGGGGCGCTTCACCAGCATGGCCTCCAGAGTCGCCGTGCCTGATGCGAGCAGAATAGCATCCGCCGCGGCCATCACGGTGCGAGACTGTCCCTCCACCAGATGGATGTCGAGATCCGGCGCATGGGTCTTAAGCGCCTGCTCAAACTGGGCGCGGCGCTTGGCATTGACCAGCGGAGTGACAAACTTAAGGTCCGGGTAGCGCTGACGCAATTTCACCGCCGCCTGCACGAAAGGCTCGGCCAACTGCTGGAGCTCACCGCCGCGAGAGCCGGGTAAAATGGCCAGGTATTCATCATGAGGCGCTAATCCCAACTGCTCGCGGGCACTTAATTTATCGCTTTCCAGCGGAATATCGTCCGCCAGCGTATGACCGACAAAGGTGCAAGGCACATTGTGCTTGTCGTAGAAGGCCTTCTCGAAAGGCAGCAGCGACAGCACCATATTAGTCGCCTTGGCGATCTTAAAGATCCGCTTAGGGCGCCAGGCCCACACAGAGGGGCTGACATAGTGGACCGTCTTGATCCCCTGGGCCTTGAGTTTCAGCTCCAGGCCGATATTGAAGTCGGGGGCATCGATACCGATGAAGCAATCGGGCTTTAGGGCAGTGATCTCGTCGATCAGCGTCCTGCGTACCTTGAGCAGGCGTGGCAGGCGCGACAACACCTCGACCAGACCCATCACGGCCAGCTCTTCGAAAGAAAACAGGGATTCAAACCCCAGGGCATCCATCTGTGGGCCACCGATACCGACAAAGCGGGCATCCGGGTATTGCTGCTTCAAGGCCTTGATCAGACCGGCGCCGAGAATGTCGCCAGACAACTCACCCGCCACCATGGCGAATACTTTTTGATTGCTCTGATTCATCTTCTGATACTTGCTTATACCAATCCTAATAAATAACTGAACGTTCTAGCTGATTAAAACGCTCGATAACGACATTAGTATTTTTATTGTAGAATAACGACTTACCTAAAAACCTTGCCTTTTCCCAAGCGTTTTCCAGCACTAATTCTGCTCACTTACCGTGATTGGTATTACTGAAAATAAAAAAGCCCGTGAATACGAGCTTTTCTTCGATAACTAATACCGATTAATGCAACCGATAAATGCAACCGATTAACGAATAATGCCTCGGCTCGAGTTGACCACAAAGTCCATCATCAACTTAACCTGCTCATCCTGGGCATCCTCACCCAAGGCGGCAACCGCCTCTTCTACGGTCAATCCCTTACGATACAAGGTCTTGTAGGCACGGCGTACCGCCAGTTGGCTCTCCTTGGAGAAGCCGCGGCGTTTCATGCCTTCGCTGTTCAGTCCCCTTGGGATGGCTGGCTGACCCGACGCCATCACGAAGGGTGGGACATCTTGCAGGATCAACGAATAACCCGCAGTAAAGGCGTGGGCACCGATATGAACAAACTGGTGCACGCCTGTCATGCCGCCTAAAATCGCCCAGTCGCCCACATGGACGTGACCTGCGATAGAGGCGTTGTTGGCCATGATCACATTGTTACCCACCACACAGTCGTGGGCGATATGCACATAGGCCATAAACAGGTTGTTCGAGCCGATACGGGTCTCGCTGTTATCCTGCACCGTGCCGCGATGTATGGTGACAGACTCACGGATCACATTGTTGTCGCCGATAATGAGTCGGGTTGGCTCGCCAGCATATTTCTTATCCTGGCAATCTTCCCCTACAGAGGCGAACTGGAAAATACGGTTACCCTTACCGATAACCGTAGGGCCCTTGACCACCACATGAGAGCTGAGATGACAATCGTCGCCGATCTCGACATCTGGGCCGATGTAGGTCCACGGGCCTATGGTAACATTGTTACCGATTTTGGCATCTGGGTGTACAAATGCTAACTTATCAATCACTTGGAAATCTCTCTGCGGGCACACATGATCTCTGCCGAACAAACTAGTTCGCCATCAACCTTAGCTTCACCTGTGAAGACGCCAATCCCGCGGCGTTCTTTAATCATCTTAACTTCGAAATGAAGTTGGTCACCTGGCTCGACCACACGCTTGAAGCGGGCATTATCGATACCGGCAAAATAGTATAAGGCATCGCTAGATGGCTCATCGCTCATGGTTTTAAACGCTAACAGACCGGTTGCCTGGGCCATGGCCTCGAGGATCAATACGCCTGGCATAACCGGCGCCACAGGGAAGTGTCCCTGGAAGAATGGCTCGTTGATGGTGACATTCTTGATCGCGTGCAGTGTTTCACCTGGCGTAAAGTCGAGGACTCTATCGATCAATAAAAACGGATACCTGTGAGGTAGAAACTTTAGGATCTCTTTGATATCCATCGTATTTAATTGATTTGACACTCAATAACTTCCTTAGCTGCCCTCGGGCAGTTAATCATCTGAATTAACGTTTTTTTCAAGCTGTTTCACGCGCTGGAACAACTCATCAAGTTGTCTGAATCTGACGGTATTACGTCGCCACAACTTGTTTTCCATCGCAATGGTAGCAGAAGAGTATACACCAGGCTCACGAATAACACTCGTCACATTAGTGCCACCCGAGACATGGGTACCGTCGGCAATCGACAGATGCCCTGCTACGGCGCTGTTGCCGCCAATGATACAGTATTTACCTATGTTACAGCTGCCGGCAAAGGTCGAACTGCCTGCCAGTGCGGTGTTTTCACCCACAATAACGTTGTGGGCTATCTGCACCTGGTTGTCGATGATCACGCCATCGTGGATCTCGGTATGATCCAGCGCGCCGCGGTCGATACTGGTACAGGCGCCGATCTCGACACGATTGCCGATACGCACCCCACCGGTTTGTGGGATCTTGATCCACTGACCACGCTCGTTGGCATAACCAAAGCCATCAGAGCCGATCGCTGTGCCCGAATGGACGATACAGTCTGTGCCCAGATGCACGTCGTGGTAAATCGTCACATTGGCCCAGAGTATGGTATTTGAACCTATGATGACATCCTGGCCTAGCACACAGCCTGGGCCTATCTGCACATTCTCACCTAAGATGACGTTGGCGCCGATCACCGCATTGGCTCCTATGGCGACACCTTCACCCAGTTGGGCACTCGGGTCGATAACCGCACTTTGGTGAATGGCCTCGGCGGCCTTAGGCGTGGTGTCGAGCAGCTGGGCGACTCTTGCGAATCCCACATAGGGGTCGGCTAACACTATGGCATTGCCGTTGTAATGCTCTGCCATCTTGGGCGAGAGCAACACGGCAGAGGCTGCCGTGCCTTCTAGCTGACTCTGGTATTTGGTATTTGCCAGAAAGGAGATCTCGCCCGCCTGAGCCTTTTCCAGCGTGGCGACACGGTGAATAGTCACCGTCTCGTCACCCTTGACCTCGGCATTTAGGTGGGCGGCGATCTCACTTAGGGTATAACTTGTCATCAATGCTTAGCCTTTGCTCAGAGCTTCAACCACTTTGCTGCTGATATCTGATGTAGGCTTCACGTAGATCACGGCGCCGCGCTGTAGCACTACGTCATATTGCTCTTTCTCGGCGATGGCGCTGATGGCTTTCTGAACCTTAACCAATAGCTTGTTTTGCTCTTCACCGTTACGACGACGCATATCTTCGTCTAGCGCCTTACCCTTAAGCTGTAGCTCAGCCTTGAGAGACTCCATCTTACGCAGCATCTCAGTCTTCTGAGTTTCGCTCATCAGCGCCGCATCGCGTTGTTGCTTCTCTAGCATGCCACGAAGCTCGTCCTGCATCTTCTGCACGCCAGCCACACGATCACCGAACTCGGTTTTCAGTGTCTTGCTGACTTCTTCGCGCTGTGGTAGCTGCTCAAATACCGCCTGCATATCGACTACGGCAATTTTTTCAGCTTGTGCCGCAATAGGCGCACCCAACAAAACCAACACCATCATTGCGCGATTAAACATCTTATTCAAAATAAACTCCTTATAATCAGCAAAACTTGCCGATGACTTTTTATTTAAATTAGTTCTACTTTAGAAAGTTTTACCAATGTTGAACGAGAAGATCTCTGTGTCATCATCTTCATATTTTTTGATTGGCCATGCAAGACTAAATACCATAGGTCCCATGGGCGACAACCATTGTACGCTCATCCCCGCCGACGCGCGGATACGTCCTGGGTCTGAATAGTCCGACAGCTTGTCAAACTGCTCAGCCGGCAGGAAGCGATAGGCGTCGTAATCGAACTCGGTATCCCAGACGTTACCCGCATCGACGAAGAAGCTGGTACGAACCGAGTTGGTGTAGGCCTCATCCAGGAATGGGGTTGGCACTATCATCTCGACACTCGCCGTGGCAATGGCATTACCACCGATAGAGCGACCATCACTTACCGTGACACGGTTAGGATCGCCAGGCAAGGTACAGGTATCGCCGGCAGGATCCGGCGAGCAAGGCTCGCTGCCACGGTACAGGTAGAAGGAACGTGGACCCACAGAGTTAGACTTAAAGCCACGCAGTGAGCTGCTACCACCCGAGTAGTAGTTCTCCCAGAAAGGTAGGATCTGGTCATTGTCGTTAAACTGACCGTAACCGTTACCATAACCCAGGCGCGCCTTAGTCAGGAGCACGAAGCTGTGACTGCGGTTGATTGGCCAGTAGAAGCTGGTATCGAAATCTGTCTTAAAATATTGCAGATCCGAGCCAGGTACCGTCATCTTACCGCTCAGGCGCTGTGATGAGCCGTCAGTTGGGAAGGTACCCCGGTTAAGCGTGCTGCGGTACCAACCAAGGGTCAGCTCGAAGTTGTCGAACGACAGGTCGGCGTTAGGATCGTTGGCATCACGGTAGATGTTGTAGAAACGCAGGGCCTGCTCGTAGGCCGAGATCTCCGAGATGCTGTTGTGACGATAACCGATACCACCGTTGATACGATTGTATTCGTTGATCGGGAAGCCAGAGTTCAGCGCAATACCGTAAGAGCTGTTCTTATAGCGCTCAAGGTTCGCTTCCTGAGCGTCAAACTCGTTCCAGTAGATGCTACCACCCAGGCTCACCCCATCTTTAGTGAAGTAAGGGTCTGTGTAGTTGATGTTGACGTTCTTGGAATACTTGTTGGTATTGAGGTTGATCCCCGCCTGGTTACCCGTACCGAGGAAGTTACTCTGTTGCACACCAAACTGCAGGCTCAGTCCCGACTCGGTACCATAACCCACACCTGCGTTGAACGAGCCAGATGGCTGCTCCTTCACGGTAAAGTCAACATCCACCAGGTCATCAGTGCCCGGTACCTGAACTGTCTGAGTATCAACGGTTTCGAAGTAACCCAAACGATTCAGACGCGCCTTGGACTGTTCGACCTGGGCCGAGTTCAGCCAGGCACCTTCCATCTGACGTAGCTCGCGGCGCATCACCTCGTCTTTGGTCACCTGGTTACCGGTGAAGTTAATGCTACGTACATAGACACGCTTGCCCGGCTTGATGTTGACGTTAAGGGCGACCTCTTTGGTCTCATCATCGATCTCAGGATAGGTCTTCACCTCAGGATAGGCGTAACCGAAGCGGCCCAGATACTTGCCGTACATCTCTTCGGTAAAGGTCACATCCGCACCGTTATAGGTATCACCAACCTTGATCGGCAAGATCTTCTCCATCACCTCTTCGCGTCCCATGAGGTCGCCAGTCAGGTTAACTTCCTTAACCTTGTACTGCTCACCCTCATCGACGTTAATGGTGATATAGAGACCCTTACGGTCAGGCGTCATCGCCACCTGAGTCGAGGTAACTTCGAAACGGATATAACCACGGTTATGATAGAAGGTCTTGATGGTCTCAAGGTCGGCCTGCAGCTTCTGCTTCTGATAGCGACGCTCGCCAAAGAGATCCCACCAGGCCACATAGTCTTTCAGCTCCAGCATGCCGATAAGCTCTGCATCGCTAAAGACAGTGTTACCCACCACGTTGATCTGGCGAATCTCTGCCGCCAAACCTTCGGTAAACTTAAACTTCAACTCGACACGGTTACGTGGCAGGTTGATCACCTGCGCTTCCACCTTGGCGCCATATTTACCTACGCCGTAGTAGAAGTCCTGCAGACTCTTCTCGATGCCGCTAAGCATGGTGCGGTCGAGTGACTCACCCGACTTGACGCCACTGCCGTCGAGACTCTCTTGCAGCTGCTCGTCCTTAATGTCTTTGTTACCTTCGAAGGTCACCACGCTGATGGTAGGTCTCTCTTTGACCGTCACCACCAAGACACTGCCGTCGCGACTCACCTCGATATGCTCGAAGTTGGTCGAGGAGTACAGGCTCTTGATCGCCTGCTGCAGGCGCATCTCGTCAACCGTATCCCCTACCTTGATGGGAATATTCAACAAGGCGGCACCCAGCGCGACACGCTGTAATCCTTTAACCTGGATGTCGGTCACTTCAAAAGGCTGGAATGTATCGGCCCAACCCTTCCCTGATAAAGACGCACCGACTAATAACATCGAGGCAAAAATTTTATTCAATCTCATAGAGCGCTTCTAATTATGTGTCTGTCCTTGCTCAGAGTCGGGAAAAATCATTGAAAAGGGCGATACTCATCAACATTAGCAGCAAGGCTGCCCCAAATCTGAATCCAATTTCCTGTACCTTTTCCGGTACAGGCCTGCCTGTGATCACTTCGATGAAGTAATATAACAGATGCCCGCCATCAAGCACGGGTAAAGGCAATAAATTAATAATGCCTAAATTCACGCTGATTAATGCCAGGAATCCCAAAAAGTAAACTAAACCGTAATTGGCGCTGCTTCCCGCGCCCTGAGCGATGGAGATAGGGCCGCTCAAATTCTTCACCGACACGTCACCGGTAAATAACTTGCCGATCATCTTAATGCTGACCGATACAAGTTGCCATGTTTTATCCGCGGCAACCCAGAGGGACTCGCCGACACCATATTCGAGTTGCAGACGCATCTCATCGGGCCAAGGTGCCTGAGTCGGCGCGACACCGATCCCCCCCTCGACCTTACCACCATCAATGGTACGGGCCTTGGGCGTAATATCAAATTTAAGCTGTTCGCCGTCGCGTCTGATGGTCACGGTAAGCCGCTTGTCGGCGGCGGCCTTAACCTTAGTGACAAACTGATCCCAGTCGCTATAGGCACGGCCGTCGACGGCAACCAAGGTATCGCCAACCCTAAGACCCGCGGCGTAGGCAGCACCATCTTCGTCGACAAATCCCAGCGTAGGGGTAATGGCGGGTCGATAGGGGTTAAGGCCTAAAGAGGTAATGGGCGACTCTGTCTCTGGGTTAAACTTCCAGTTGCGAGTGTCGAGCTTATAGGTACGCTCCTCGCCCATCACGCCAGACAAGGGCGCCAAGGTTACATCGATGGCTTCATCGCCGATATGGCCGACCAGGGCATAGGTCACCTCTTCCCAGTTGCGCACGCTGCTATCGCCAACGGCGATCACCTGCATCGGCTTGTTGACCTTAACCACAGCCGCGGGGGAATCAGCCTGGGTCGATTCGATCACCGGCTTTATCGAGGGCACACCTATGAGGTACATGATGTACAGGGCAAAGATGGCAAAGACGAAGTTCGCCATAGGGCCGGCACCGACGATGGCAATGCGCTGCCAGACTGATTTGCGGTTAAAAGCCTGAGGCTTTAGCTCATCGGCAACGGTATCGACCCGCTCATCGAGCATCTTGACATAGCCACCCAGGGGGATCATGGCCACTACATATTCGGTACCATCGGCACCGATTTTGCGCCAGATAGCCTTACCAAAACCGATAGAGAAACGCTCAACTTTCACGCCACAGCGTCTGGCCACCCAAAAGTGACCATATTCATGGGCCGTGATCAGAATCCCAAGGGCAATGATGAATGAG
This sequence comes from Shewanella sp. Isolate8, assembly GCF_022398495.1. Lineage (NCBI taxonomy): Bacteria > Pseudomonadati > Pseudomonadota > Gammaproteobacteria > Alteromonadales > Shewanellaceae > Shewanella > Shewanella sp. Isolate8. Next base: position 368,779 of record NZ_JAKEVI010000002.1, read on the forward strand.
CCCAAGTTCCACAAAAAGTCTAGCATTCCTCTCCTTATCTCAGCTTCTGTTGGCGCGAGCCTGAAAACTTAATTGGCGCGCCTTAAATCTTATTTTGCATGAGCCTTAAAGCTTATTTGGCGTGAGCCTTAAAGCTTGGCGACTCGTTCCTGCGCCGCACGCCGTGCCAGGCTGTCCAGCGCCAAAATATCTTCTATGGTGTCTAAGCTACGCTGCTCGACGTGGCTCAGGCAATACTCGTTTACCCGGGCGATATCGGTGAAACGTATCTTACCTGCCAGGAAGGCCTCTACCGACACCTCGTTGGCCGCGTTCAATACCGTTGTGGCTTCCTGCCCCTGCTCGCAGGCATCTATGGCCAGCTTCAAACAGGGAAAGCGGTTAAAGTCGGGCTTAAGAAAGCTTAACTGTCCGACTTTGAAAAAATCTAAAGGTTCAACGCCCGCCGAAATTCTTTGCGGATAGGCCATGCAGTGAGCGATAGGGGTGCGCATGTCTGGGTTGCCCATCTGGGCCAGCACGCTGCCATCCTTATACTGCACCATAGAGTGAATCACGCTCTGGGGATGCACCACTACCTTGAGTTGGTCTTTGGTGGCGTTAAACAGCCAGCGGGCCTCGATATACTCGAGCCCCTTGTTCATCATACTGGCAGAGTCGACCGAGATCTTGCGGCCCATCGACCAGTTAGGATGTTTGCACGCCTGATCCGGCGTCATCTGACTCAGGCTGTCGAGATCCGAGCTGAGAAATGGTCCGCCGGAGCCTGTCAGCAGAATATGTGAGATACCCGCACCGGCCAGATCACAGGCGCCAATGGCCTGCTGAGCAGGCTCAGGCAGACATTGGAAGATGGCGTTATGCTCGCTGTCCACAGGTAACACCTTGGCGTTTGAGCCCTGCATCGCATCGATAAACAGGCGACCCGACATCACCAATGATTCTTTGTTGGCCAGCAGCACCCTTTTACCGGCCTTAACCGCCGCCAGTGTCGCCGGCAAGCCCGCCGCGCCGACGATGGCCGCCATGACGCAATCCACCTCGGGCAGAGCGACTATAGCCGCCAGCTCATCTTCACCAGACGAGACGGCAATCGCCATATGCGGCGGCAAGCGACGCTGCAACTCGGCCGCCGCCTGTGGGTCGACCATGTGGGCGATCGATGGATTGTGCTTGATACACAAGTCCAGCATCTTATCGACGCTCTTATGGGCAACCAGGGCAAATGCCTTGTAGGCCTCAGGATTTTGCTCGATAACGCTCAGGGTACTGGCACCGATAGAACCTGTGGCGCCCAGAATCACCATTTTCTGCATGGTTACATCCAAAATGCGATATAAATTAGGGTAAAGATAGGCAGTGCCGCCGTCAGGCTGTCGATGCGATCCAGCACACCACCATGACCCGGCAATATGGTGCCCGAATCTTTAATCTCGGCCACCCGCTTAAACATACTTTCAGAGAGATCCCCAAGGGCAGAGACCAGGGCAACAAACAGGGTAACACAGATCACTAGCCCCAGCTCCTGCTCGGGCGAAACCATCATGACCCCGGCCACTACAACCATAGTGGTCACCAGGCCACCGAGAAGCCCCTCGACGGTTTTTGCCGGGCTGACGTTTGGCATCAACTTGTGTTTGCCCAGGGCCTTGCCGGCGAAATAGGCGCCGGAATCGGTCGCCCATACGGTCAGCATCACCAGGAACACCAGGGAGCCGCCATAGTAAGGCATGCTCGCCGTGCTCAGGGCTTTTAGCGCGATCAACGCAGTGAAACAGGGAACTAGGGTCAGCTGGCCAAACATGGACTTGAGCATATGGCTCTTGGCCCACAACGCCGAACTTTTAGGGAAACTCAGCACCAAGAGGAGTGAGATGGTCCACCACATGGCGCCAATGAGGGTGATGGCCAGATAGACGGGGTGCATTTGCCCCTTAAACCATATCTCTTCGGTAGGCACCAAGAGGTTTAACGCTACCAACAAGATGCCTATGGTCAGGGTGAAACTCCACTGGGTCACATTGCAGCGCTTGTCTATGATGCGTCCCCACTCCTTGGCGGCGATCAAAAATACCGCCACCAAGGCCCATGAAAAATACTCCACAGGGAAAAAGAAAATGGCTCCCATCACCAATGGGATCAACCATACTGCTGTTATTATTCTATGTTTTAGCAAAACTTTCCCTCTTATATTTATTACTCAGCCTGCAAAGTCTCAATTTGAGAACCCGTCAATCCAAAACGGCGCTGCCGGGTAGCAAATACGGCTACCGCATCTTTAAAGGCTTGTTCATCAAAATCTGGCCACAACACATCAGTAAACACTAACTCTGCGTAGGCGGCTTGCCATAACACAAAGTTACTAATGCGAAAATCGCCACCGGTGCGAATCATTAAATCAACTTCCGGTTGATTTTGCATGCTTAAATGCTGACTTAGCGCCTCCTCGGTGAACTGACTGCTGGTCATTTCACCAGATTCCACCTTTTTGGCTAAGGTTTGCGCCGCCTGCACTATGTCCCAACGACCGCCGTAGTTGGCCGCCACATTGAGAATTAAACCATCGTTGTGAGCCGTCTTCTCCATCGCCGCGGCGATCTGCTTCTGCAGTCGGGCAGAGAAACGACTGGTGTCCCCTATAACGTTGAGCCTTACACCGTTTTTATCCAGTAGTTTTATTTCTCGTTGTAAAACGGTGAAAAACAGCTCCATCAATAGGCTGACTTCTTTCTCGGGTCTGCGCCAGTTCTCACTGGAAAACGCAAACAGGGTTAACGAACCTATCCCCATCTCTCGTGCCATACTCACGGCGCGACGAACAGTCTTCACACCGGCCTTATGGCCCACGACACGGGGCTTGCCCTGTGCCTGTGCCCAGCGCCCGTTGCCATCCATGATGATAGCCACGTGCTTGGGGATAGACTGTTTTACCAGCTCTGCGAGTGCTTCATTAGATAACTCAGAGCCAGATTGAGATTCGATTGACATCTATTACAACCCTTAAAAATAGCAAACGCCGTGTAGTATACCCCTACACGGCGTGCGAACTCTAGTAACGAAACAGGGAGATTAGACTTCCATCAACTCTGCTTCTTTTGCCGCCAAGATCTCATCGATCTGCTTGATGTGAGCATCAGTAAATTTCTGAATCTCATCTTCGGTGCGGCGTACATCGTCTTCGGTACACTCTTTCTCTTTCTCTAGCGCTTTCACGTCAGAGTTAGCGTCACGACGCACGTTACGTACGGCGATACGACCGTTTTCAGCCTCGGCGCGAACGACCTTGATCAAGTCTTTACGACGCTCTTCGGTCAGTGCTGGCAGTGGGATACGGATAGTCGTACCGGCAGACATTGGGTTTAGACCCAGATCTGAACTCATGATCGCCTTCTCAACGGCTGCAATCATAGTGGTATCGAAGACTGTGATTGCCAGTGTACGAGAATCTTCGATCGATACGTTACCCACCTGCTTAAGCGGCGTTGGCGTACCATAGTAAGGCACCTTGATTGAATCAAGCAGACTTGGGTGAGCACGACCAGTACGTACCTTAGCCATTTGATTCTTAGTCGCTTCAACACACTTCGCCATGCGGCTCTTTGCATCTTCTTTGATTTCGTTAATCACGTTAAATATCCTTAAATTCATTCGTATCGGGTTATTTATTCGGCAGTCTTACGGCTACTTCTGATAAGCGTACCTTCATGGTCGCCCATGATAACACGTCGTAGCGCACCAGGCTTGTTCATATTAAACACTAAGATAGGCATATCGTGATCTCTTGCAAGGGTAAATGCCGCAAGATCCATCACTTTCAATTCTTTTTCTAGGACTTCGCCATAACCCATCTCGTCATACTTCACCGCTTCAGGGTTCTTGACCGGGTCATCTGAGTAAACACCATCTACCTTAGTCCCCTTGAGCACCACTTCGGCTTCGATTTCGATACCGCGTAAACAGGCGGCAGAATCTGTGGTACAGAAAGGATTACCCGTACCGGCAGCGAAGATCACTACTCGGCCAGATTTAAGCAGGCTAATCGCTTCGGCCCAGTTATAGTCGTCACACACACCTTTCAAAGGGATGGCCGACATCAGACGGGCATTCACATAGGCTCTGTGCAGCGCATCGCGCATCGCCAGGCCATTCATTACGGTTGCCAACATGCCCATATGGTCACCCACCACACGGTTCATACCGGCTTGTGCCAGGCCTTCACCGCGGAACAGGTTACCGCCACCAATCACAACACCTACCTGAATACCAAGCTCGACCAGCTCTTTAATCTCTTGTGCCATGCGATCTAGCACCTTGGGATCGATGCCAAAGCCCTCTTCGCCCATCAGGGCCTCGCCACTCAGTTTGAGAAGAATACGTCGAAAAGCAGGTTTTGGATTTGTGCTCATAGTTGTTTATCCTGATAAATGCCGATGGGTAACGTGCCAATTATATAGGAAAAAAAGCGCTCTGCAGCAATCTAATTGGCATAATAAAACCGCAGCGAATGCTGCGGTTTTTAGGGTATCTTACAACTGGCTATTAAGCCTTAGAAGCGGCGATTTGCGCTGCTACTTCAGCGGCAAAATCTTCTTCTTTCTTCTCGATACCTTCACCAACTTCTAGACGAATGAAGTTAGTTACTGTAGCGCCTTTCTCTTTTAGGATTTCGCCAACAGTCTTCTTAGGCTCCATGATGAAAGCTTGACCAGTCAGTGATACTTCACCGGTGAACTTCTTCATACGGCCAGAAACCATCTTCTCAGCGATCTCAGCAGGCTTACCTTCGTTCATTGCGATTTCGATCTGAACGGCTTTCTCTTTTTCAACAACTTCAGCTGGTACGTCTTCTGGGTTAACGTAGTCAGGCTTAGAAGCAGCAACGTGCATAGCAACGTGCTTCAGAGTCTCTTCGTCAGCTTCGCCAGAAACAACAACACCGATACGGTCGCCGTGACGGTAAGAAGCTTGGTTAGCACCATCGATGTACTCAACGCGACGAACGTTGATGTTTTCACCGATTTTAGCAACTAGCGCAACACGAGTTTCTTCGAACTGAGCTTGTAGATCGGCGATAGTCACCTTACCTGCTGCAGCAACATCTAGAACTTCGTTAGCAAATGCTAGGAAGTTAGAGTCTTTTGCAACGAAGTCAGTTTGACAGTTAACTTCTAGAAGTACTGAGAAACCTTCGCCTTGCTTGATCAGGATAGTACCTTCAGCAGCGATGTTACCCGCTTTCTTAGCAGCCTTAGCAGCACCGCTCTTACGCATGTTTTCAATCGCTAGCTCAATGTCACCATTGGTTTCAGTTAGCGCTTTCTTACAATCCATCATGCCAGCGCCAGTACGCTCGCGTAGTTCTTTAACTTGGGCAGCAGTAATTGCCATTGTTAAATCCTCTATAGGTAACTCTACAAATCAAATGTGAAAAAACAGGGGCCTGTGGGCCCCTGTTCACCAATTATCTATCTTGGTTAATAAGGGCGATGAAATTCATCTCGCCTTTATTATTCAGCTTCTACGAAACCGTCTTGCTCAGCTTGTACCGCTAGGTCTTGACCACGACCTGCTTTAGCAGCCGCTGCTACTGACTCAGCATACAGACGAATTGCACGCATAGCGTCATCGTTACCAGGAACGATGTAGTTGATGCCGTCTGGAGAAGAGTTAGTATCAACAACAGCAACAACTGGAATACCTAGGTTGTTAGCTTCTTTAATAGCGATATGCTCATGGTCAGCACCGATAACGAAGATAACGTCAGGTAGGCCGCCCATGTTCTTGATACCACCAAGAGACTTTTCTAGCTTCTCAAGCTCACGAGTACGCATTAGCGCTTCTTTCTTGGTCAGCTTGTCGAAAGTACCGTCTACAGACTGGCTCTCAAGATCTTTTAGACGCTTGATTGATTGACGAACTGTTTTCCAGTTAGTCAGCATGCCGCCCAACCAACGGTTGTCAACGTAGTATTGATCACAAGAAATAGCAGCTTCTTTGATCGCTTCGCTTGCAGCGCGCTTAGTACCAACGAAAAGTACTTTACCTTTCTTAGATGCTACGTTGCTGATGAACGCTAGTGCTTCATTGAACATAGGCACAGTGTGCTCTAGGTTAATGATGTGTACACCGTTACGAGCGCCGAAGATGAAAGGCTTCATCTTTGGGTTCCAGTAACGAGTTTGGTGACCGAAGTGAACACCGGCCTGAAGCATGTCGCGCATTGAAACTGTAGTCATTTTTTTACCTTAAAAAATTAGGGGTTAGACCTCCACGCATCCCATATCTCCGACCTAAATAGGCACCCCGAAGAACGTGTCGATACGTGTGTGATTTAGTATTTAGTCATAGCCATGTATAATGGCCGCCACATTCGCTCTGAGATGGGGTAACAATGCACCTCATCTACAAGAGTCAAACATAACGGCGCGCTTTATACCATAATATCGGCGCCAACACAAATTTTTAGCGCCCTGAGGCGCCCCGAATTCGACTACCGACACAACAGAGAAAGCTTAATGAGTATAGTGATAAAAACCGCCGAAGAGATCGAAAAAATGCGCGCGGCAGGCAAGCTGGCCGCCGAAGTATTAGAGATGATTGCCCCCCACGTTAAGGCTGGGGTCACCACAAACGAACTCAATGATATCTGTGCGAAATATACCGAAGAGCAAGGCGCAATTTCGGCCCCGCTGGATTATCACGGCTTTCCTAAATCTATCTGTACTTCCATCAACGAAGTGATCTGCCATGGTATTCCCAGCGATCGCGCCCTCAAAGATGGCGACATAATCAATATCGACATCACAGTGATCAAAGATGGCTACCACGGCGATACCTCAAAGATGTTCCTCATCGGCGATGTCAGCGCGAAAGACAAGCGCCTGTGCCGCGTGGCACAAGAAAGCCTATATGAGGCGATCAAGAAGGTACGTCCAGGCATGAAACTGGGCGAGATCGGCACCATCATCGAAAAGTATATCAAGAGCAAGAAAACCGGCCTGGAGAAATATAGTATCGTGACCGACTACTGTGGCCATGGCATCGGCGCCGGCTTCCATGAGGAGCCACAGGTGATGCACTACAAAAACAATGACAAGACAGTACTGCGTCCTGGCATGTGTTTCACCATAGAACCTATGATCAACGCAGGTCGTCACACCAGCGTACTGGACAAAGACGACAACTGGACTGTGACCACCTCTGACGGTAAAAACTCGGCCCAGTGGGAACACACCCTGCTGATCACGCCAACTGGCGTGGAAGTCCTGACTCTGCGCGAAGAAGAAAACTTCCCCCGCATCATCAACCACTAATCGCACACGCAGCTAAATTGTGGTTTACTCCCATAGCAGGCCATCCGGCCTGCTATGCACGCTCTGAGGTTAAGGACTGCAATGAACACTGCGCTAACAGCTAAGAACGCCCTAAAACAACAAAACCAAGAACTCCTAGAACGTTTCAGCGCTGGCGAATCTGTCACCGCCCTGGTCAGCCAACGCTGCCGTTTCGTCGATGAACTCCTCATTGCCCAGTGGCAAGCCCATCAACTCGATGAAACCCCTATCGCCCTGATCGCCGTCGGTGGCTATGGCCGGGGGGAGCTGCATCCCCAATCCGATGTGGATCTGCTGTTTCTTATCCAAGGCGCGCTCGCCCAGAGTGACGAAGCCAAACTGAGTCAGTTTATCGCCTTCCTCTGGGATTCGGGCCTCGAGGTGGGCCACAGCGTGAGAACCCTGGATGAGACCATAGCTCAGGGCAAGGCCGATATCACCATAGCCACCAACCTGCTCGAAGCCAGATTACTCTGCGGGCCCCAAGCCATGTTTAACACTCTGTATGACAAGGTGCGCGAAGGTGACTTCTGGCCCGCCAGCGACTTTTTTGTCGCCAAGCGCGATGAACAGGTCATGCGCCACGCCAAGGCCAGCGCCTTCGATCTCGAGCCAAATCTTAAATCTTGCCCGGGCGGCCTGAGAGACATCCAGACCATCACCTGGGTAGCGATGCGCTACTTCGATGCCAGCTGCGCCGAGGAGCTGGTCGCCCATGGCTTCCTCGAGCAGGATGAACTCGAGGAGTTGCTCGAGTGTCAGGGGTACCTGTGGCAGCTGCGCTTTGCCCTGCACCTGATCTCGGGACGTGACGAAAACCGCCTGCTGTTCGACCTACAACGCCAGGTGGCTGAGCTTCTTGGCTACAAGGATGAGACTCAACTTGCGGTCGAGCAGATGATGAAGCGCTACTACCGCACCGTGCGCCGAGTGATGGAGCTCAACCAGATGCTGCTGCAACTCTTTAAGCGCGCCACCTTGGGCCACACCAAGGAGCTGGAGATCCAGCCCATTGACGAGTATTACCAGCGCCGCGGCAGTTTCATCGAATCTCTCCAGGCGGACCTGTTTAAGGACCCTGTGGAGATCATGCGGGTATTTTTACACGCGGCCCGCAACTCCAACATCAAGGGGATCTACGCCCCTACCCTGCGCAGCCTAAGACGCGCCCGCCGCGCCCTGCAGGCGCCGCTGATGGACAATGAAGATTGCCGAAAGGTGTTTTTGGAGATATTGCGTCATCCGCGTGGTATCGCCTCACTCTCCTTGATGCACCGCCATGGCATCTTATCGGCCTACTTGCCCGCCTGGCGCAACATCGAGGGGCAGATGCAGTTCGACCTGTTTCACGCCTACACGGTCGATGAGCATACCCACAGACTACTGCTCAACATCGACAGATTCTCACAGACGGAGCAGAAGGATGAATTCCCTCTGGGCTCCATACTGATCAATCAGCTGCCAAAGAAGGGGCTGCTGGTACTTGCGGCCATCTTCCACGACATCGGCAAGGGACGCGGCGGCGATCACAGTAAGCTCGGCGCCGTCGATGCCCAGGACTTTTGCGATCTACACGGCCTCAACAAGCATGATGGCCGCCTAGTCAGCTGGTTGGTAGAGAATCACCTGGTGATGTCGGTGACCGCCCAGCGCCGGGATATTTCCGATCCCGATGTGGTGGCCGAGTTTGCCGACAGGGTGCGCGACGCCGTGCACCTGAGTTACCTCTACTGCCTCACGGTCGCAGATATCTGCGCCACCAACGAGAAGACCTGGAACAACTGGAAGGGCTCGCTGCTTCGCGATCTCTACTTCTCCACCCAGAGGGTACTCGCCCGGGGCAAGGAGAAGCCAGTGGATATTCGCGCCCGCGTGCGCGAGCATCAGGGCAAGGCAAAGAAAGAACTGCTGCGCCGCGGGATCAAGGAGAAGAGCCTGGATACCCTCTGGCAGCGCTTCAAGGCCGACTACTTCCTGCGTCATCAACCCAATCAGGTGGCCTGGCACGCCGAAGCGATACTCAAGCACAAGCATGATGAGGCTCTGGTGCTGATCTCCAAGCACACCACACGTGGGGGTACCGAGCTGTTTGTCTACAGCCAGGATAAGCCTAAGCTGTTTGCCACAGTGATGGCCGTGTTGGACAACAAGAACATCAATGTGCATGACGCCAATATCATGACCTCAAAAGATGGCTACGCACTGGATTCTTTCGTCATTTTAGAGCAAGATGGCAGCCCGGTGTCGCAGATCTCCCGTATCCAGGGGATCAAGAAGGCATTGGTGAAAGCACTAAGCAATGACACGGCAAAACTGCCAAAATTTAAGAAGCTACCGCGTAAGATGAAACCCTTTAGGGTACCGACGCAGGTGAGCTTCCTGCCGGCGCGCAAACCAGGCACCAGCATGATGGAGCTGATCGCCCTAGACAGCCCAGGGCTACTGGCCAAGGTGGGGGATATCTTTTATCGCTGTGAGATCACCCTGTTAGCGGCAAAGATCACCACCATAGGCGAGCGCGCCGAAGATTTCTTTATGTTGCAGACACGAGATGGGCAGCAACTGAACGAGACACAACAAGAGGCGCTCAGTGAAGCACTGGCCAAGGCGCTCGATACGCATAACCAAGTTTAATCAACAGACTATTTTACGATAATTGGGAGACGTTAATGGAGGCTTTACGCCAACGTATAGAAGCAGCTTTTGAAGCTCGCGCAGATATCACCCCTACCACAGTCGAGCCGAGTGTTCGTGCCGACGTTGAGAAAGCCATCGCCATGCTGGACACTGGTGAAGCACGCGTTGCCGAGAAGATCGACGGCCAGTGGCATGTGCATCAGTGGCTGAAGAAAGCCGTATTACTCTCTTTCCGCATCTTCGACAACCAAGTGATCGACGGTGCAGAAACCAAGTTCTTCGATAAAGTACCGATGAAATTTGCCGACTATGATGAGGCGCGTTTCAAGCAGGAAGCGATCCGTGTGGTACCACCAGCTGCGGTGCGCAAAGGCTCATTTATCGGTAAAAATACCGTTCTTATGCCATCCTACGTTAACCTCGGCGCCTATGTCGACGAAGGCACCATGGTAGACACCTGGGCAACCGTAGGCTCTTGCGCCCAGATCGGTAAAAACGTTCACCTGTCAGGCGGTGTCGGTATCGGCGGCGTATTGGAGCCACTACAGGCTGGCCCAACTATCATCGAAGACAACTGCTTCATCGGTGCGCGCTCAGAGATCGTCGAGGGCGTAGTGGTCGAAGAAGGCAGTGTTATCTCTATGGGGGTATACATAGGCCAGAGCACCCGTATCTATGATCGTGAAACCGGCGAGATCCACTATGGCCGTGTGCCCGCGGGCTCGGTCGTGGTTTCTGGCACCCTGCCATCTCAATGTGGCAAATACAATTTATATGCCGCCATCATAGTGAAGAAGGTCGACGCCAAGACCCGCGGTAAAGTGGGTATCAACGAGCTACTGCGCATCGTCGATTAATCACTTTCGCGACCCAATTTAGAAAAGCCAGGTGATCGCCTGGCTTTTTTATTTCTTTAGGGATAAACAGACACATTCTGTTACTCCCAGACACAGTCAGATCCACTCCTCATATACCGATACATTTCGCGACAAATCGCTAACAGCTTTTCACTACATAAAGGGCTTTACTCATAATCGATCCCAACGGAAATATGCTAGGAGCACAAAATGAAAAAGTTACTAACGATTGCCGCCATCGCATTAGCCCCACTGGCTTTTTCTTCTCAAGCCGCCATGTCGCCTCAGATGGAAAAAACCTTAGTTGCCGTATGCAAGGCCGGTGCAAGCAACAACATGGTTGAATTTAGCAGTACACTCAGAGAGTATCGCATCAATAAGCAGCGCGTGTTCCCACGCTTGGTATGTAATGATCAGAGCTTCCATCAGTTTGCCCTGAGCAACGGCGCCGATCGCACCGCCGCCAAGATTGCCCCATACGCCCTAGGTACTGTGACCATTAAAGATATCGCCATGAATTATGGTGACCAAGATATCTTAGCCGTTAACTTCTAAACCAATAGCTAACGAGTCTAAGACAAAAGCTACGCTAGATTGCCGATAAAAAAAGAGCCTAAAGGCTCTTTTTTATTGGGGGTCGCTGATAAATAAGCTCGCTAAAACACAACCGTCTTATTGCCGTAGACAATCACCTCTTCTTGCAACACCAGTTGCAATGCCTTACTGAGGACACTCTTCTCGACATCCCGGCCACATCTGGCCAGCTCCTCGGCGCTGTAACTATGATCCACTGGGATAACGTCCTGCTTGATAATCGGCCCTTCATCCAGACAGTTATTGACGAAATGGGCCGTGGCACCGATGATCTTCACCCCTCGCTCCCACGCCTGGCGATAGGGAGAGGCACCAATAAATGCCGGCAGGAAAGAGTGATGGATATTGATGATACGATTGGGGTATTGCTCAACAAATTCAGGGGTCAATACCCGCATAAATTTCGCTAACACCAGGTAGTCTGGGTCATATTGCGCTATGACTGCTAGCATCTCCTGTTCATGTTCATGGCGGGTCTTGCCCTCGTGAGAGACACAGTAGAAAGGCACATCAAACTTGTCGGCCAGCGGCTTGAGCGTATCGTAGTTGCCAACGATAGCGGCTATCTCCACATCCAGACCACCATAGTAGGCCTTCATCAGGATATCCCCGAGGCAATGCGCCTCCTTGGTCACCATCACCACCACACGCTTCTTGCCCTTGACCACCAGCTTACGATGTCGCTGCTCAGGAAGCACCTCATCGATATCGGCCAAGAATTTCGCCTCATCGAACACCCCTTCCAACTCGGTGCGCATGAAGAATCGCCCCTGAGCATTATCGACAAATTCACTATTCTTAACGATATTGAGCCCGTGGGCATAACAAACACCCGTGATCTTAGTGATAAGTCCTGGTGCGTCGGCACAATCTGTGATTAATACTCTCTGTTGCATCTTCTCTACCTCTTAATGTCAAAATCTCACTATTTGTGCCTATCTAGATAGCGTTGCAGTAAACGCCTGATACTCTCCGCTTTCGTGCCATAAACCAGCTGAACACCGTTTCCGACTAACACCACCCCCTTAGCCCCTAGCTGATTAAGCTGAGCCTTGTCCACCAACTCGGCATGCTTCACGCTGATACGCAGCCGTGTCAGACAGGCGGTTAACTCATTGATATTATCCTGCCCCCCCAGGGCGGTGATCATGGAGATCAGGCCGGCCCGCTGGCCGCTCCCCGCCTCCATGCGTCCCGGCGTCTTGAGGTTAAAGGCCAATATGGTGCCGCGAAACACCAGGTAATAGATAACCGCCGTGATGGGACCGAGGATCAAAAACCATTCTACATTTCTGGACTGTCCCAGCAATAGACTGAAATCGACTAAGCCATGGGAAAACACCACGCTGTGGTGGATATCCAGCGAAATCGTCACCGCATAGGCAATCCCCGTCATCAGGGCGTGCAGGATAAACAGCAGCGGGGCGACAAACATGAAGGCAAACTCGATGGGCTCGGTGACCCCTGTCAGCCAACAGGCGGTGGCCGCCGACAGCATGATACCAGCCACCCGGTTGCGCTCATGTTTATCGGCGCAGCGCCAGATGGCCAGCGCCGCCGCGGGCAGCCCCCACATCTTAATCAGGTAGCCACCAGCCAGGTTACCGGCCTGCGGATCTCCCGCCAGGTAGCGGGCCACCTCTCCCCTTACCCATTCATCGCCATTAAAGTATTGCCCCATCTCCAGGTAGAAAGGCGCATTCCAGATGTGATGTAACCCAAGGGGGATCAGCAGGCGTTCCACCATGCCGTATACGGCAAACGCCGAGGCGGGTTCCTGATAAACGGCCCAGTTAGAGATCTGCTCAATCCACTGTGAAAGCAAGGGCCACAACAGCAGAAACAGATAGGCCAATAAGATAGCCATGGGCAGCATCATCAGGGGCGCCGAACGACGCCCTTCAAAGAAAGAGAACACCGCAGGCAAACGTATGCGCTCGCTATGTTTGACCGCAAAACAGGTAAAGGCCCCGACCATCATGCCACCGGCAATCCCTGTGTCTATGGTGGCTTGCCCCAAGATCATCTCGGTGGGCAAGTGATGGATCTTCGCCAGGGCCGACAGGCTAGAGAAAAATACCCCATAACCGAATACGGCGCTAAAGGCGGCAATCCCCTGATCTTTGCAGAAACCTATGGCTATGGTAACGGCAAACAGCATGGGCATCATGGAGAAAACCAGGTTGCCTACTGTCCACATTAGGGTAGCAAGATCGGCCGAAATAAAGGGGATGGGATTAGTCGCCAGGCCTATCATCACCCCCGCGGCGGGCAAGATGGCGATAGGCAGCAGCAGCGCTTGGCTCAGCCGCTGGGCAAACTTAAACCATTGACGACTGATCCGACTTAATCGGCCGCGCGGTCGTTGATGAGTTGGGTCCATTGGGTTAACCATGCTTTTGCTTCTACTTCCGGCTCCATCGTCTCACAGGCATCTATCTTAAGCAGTTCGCCTATGCGTGTGCCACCAAGCTCAGTCAACAACTCATCGAAACGTATGCCGGCAAAACAGAAGGTCTCGTAACTCGAGTCCCCCAGCGCCACCATGCCATATTCGAGTTTAGGCAAATAGGGCGCCTCGCCCCTCAGGGTCTCAAACCAAGGGCTGATATCATCGGGCAGATCGCCCTGGCCCGTAGTAGAGGTCACCACCAGCAGCAACTCATCCTCGGGTGGTACGAAACCATTGAGCGTCTCAGGCGTCATCAGAGTAACCTGGATATCTTTGGCCATCAGCTCTTCTTGCAGGGTCTCGGCAACAAACTGCGCATTACCATAGACAGTTCCATATACCAGATTCACTTTTCTCATGTTTTACTTAGCCCTTAGCGCATTATTTACTTATACTCTAAACATACTTTATTGAAAGCTTGATAGCTACACTAGGTTATTGAGTTTCAAGGATCAATTAGATGCGACACTCGAGCCGACAGAAACATCTAAAGCATGTTCACCGCAGCGCGCACATCAGGCGCATGTGTTATTTCAGAACCGTTCAGTCCCTCTCGCTCAATCCGCATCCCCCATCAGAAACAGACGCCCCCGAAGAGAAACTATCCCCCCTCTCGGCAATCAAATCGGCCTGCGCACTGGTAAAGTAACCACAGGCCCTTAGCCTTGAGCAACAGAAGTTTTGCTTTGAGACATTCTGTTTTCGAGGCTAGATGCTAGAAACTAGACGTTAGACATTAGAAGTTAGCGATTAGACGTTAAAGGTTAAGCCTCACAGATTAGCTGCGCAGCTTCGCCGCTCAGCAGTGTATCGTCCCACCCCAGTAGCTGAAACAGCGCCAACCACTCACTCTCTAACTCTGCCTCTACCGCAATTCGCTCGCCACTTCGCGGATGATTAAATTCCAGCTTCTTGGCAATCAGCCACAAACGATTGATGCCACTATGCTCACGCATGAAACGGTTCTGTTTGCCGTCGCCGTGAGTAGTGTCACCTATGATGGGGTGACGCAGATGTGCCATGTGCCGGCGTAGCTGATGCTTACGCCCCGTATGGGGAGTTAGCTGAACCAAGGCATAGCGACTGGTGGCGTATCGGCCTGAGGGATAAGGGATCTCACAGTTGAGCAAGGGGCGATAGCTTGTCTGCGCCTCCTGCGCCGCCTTATTGGGATCGACACCTTTGTCGCCCAGCTCATCGAGTTCCTGCTTCAAAGGATAGTCCAGCAGCCCAGGCTCGTGCATATTGCCCCTGACCAAGGCGATATAATGCTTTTGCACCGACTTACTGGCGAACTGTTCGCACAGCTGATTCGCCATCTCACTGCTCTTGGCAAACAGCAATACGCCAGAGGTCGGCCTATCGAGACGATGAACGGGGAAGACGTGGCAGCCCACCAGATCCCGCGTCATCTGCATGGCAAAATATTTCTCCCGCCTCGCCAGATAACTGCGGTGTACCAGCAGGCCGGCAGGTTTATGGATAGCGACCAGGTCGTCATCTTCGTAGAGGATCTCGATTTTCGGTGCCACTTCGACTGTGGTGCTGTCATGATCACCGGCTAGTTGCTCGGTAAGATTTTCCATAGGTTCAGGATTAATTGGATCCACTCAAATGCTCATCTAATTGATTAATAATGTTGATTAAAGCTTGCATCTCGCCCCGCCCCTGCCACACATACTCAGCCATGGGGCCTAAAGCTATCTGACTGGGTAGCGTGCCATTGACCGCCATGATCTCGCCCATCTTGGGCAGAAAGATAAACTGTAGCCACTGCTCAAAGGCCATGGACTCGCAGGCAAAGGGGGTCGGGTCGGCCATCGCCTCGACGGAGGGCGGCTCGTCTTGCCACAGTTGCAGTCGTTTCAATTCGGCTTCGATAAGCCTTAGCTGTTTTTCGGTATAGAGAGACACACTTTCCTCAATGATATCTTTCCCCGCGGCGCCTAGGCCTGCGAGCTAATTCGGCCGAAATTGTACCATCTCACCTGACTTCTCCCTATAATAAGCGCCATTTAATCTGTTCCCTGTAAGCAAGACGGCATTCTAATGACTGAAATTACCACTCTTACTCAATTTCTCAGCACGGCTAACACCCAATTCCAAGTCTATGATCTCGGCCGCCGTGTACAGCATATCGACATGATGGCCTTCTCCCAAATTGAGGCACTCCAGACGCCTTATCCTTCGCCTATCCAAGGTCATGCCCAATTTGCCATCGTCTTCTGGGACGACTCCAACCAACACTTCATCTGGTTCTTAAAGCTCCCCCTGGATGAACGTGGCCTACTCTCACCTGCCCCGAGAACCCAGTTTATTCGTATGGTGATTGAGGCGCTGGGCAGCGATCCGACCCAGGCACTCTCACAAGATCAGCAAGACAAGCTCGCCAACCATCCCTTCGCCTTCAAACCGAGTGCGGAGAAACTGGCGCTGTTCAACGCCTTGGTGCGTAAACAGCTGGGCCTACCTGCCTCGGCGCAATATGAATTTGCCTATCAATACCTATCGGGGCAGGTTTCGCCTGAGCGTTGGCAAGATGTGGGCTTACAGGGATTAGCCGACATCTGCGTGCGCGCCACGGCGCTCGACCACAGTGAGCAGCTGCTTAACGCCTTTGAGCACAGCGCTGACGAAGTCAAGGTAGCCCTGTGCCAACAGCTAGAGCACATCAGCCTCAAGGCGCCCTTAGCCGAGCGGCTGCTTGGGGCGTTTTATCAAGCCAGTCCCGAACAGAGACTCTACTATCTGCGCGCCCTAGCCTCGGCGCCAGCCCTGGCACAGCAAGCGATACAGTACCTGGATGAGCAAGATGCTTTGGATGACAACGCCTTGATCACCATAGCGGGCCGAAATTGGACCGCATTAAAAGACGATCGGACTCGCAAGATCTATCTCGAGGCCTTAGCAAAACAACCCCAGGGCTTCTTTAACCAGATCTTTGCTGATATTGTGGCAATTCCAGCGATACGAACTCAACTCTTGATGGCATTAAGAGACAGCGAGCGCAGCCAAGCCCTCGCCAATGCCATAGGTGGACTCTTTAGGGTGACCAAAGCATGATGACAGACTTTTTAATGATCGCCGCGCTGGTGATCATTGCCGCCTTCTTCTGGCAGCTAAGACAGATGGCCGAGCTGAGCCGGATGTTCGCTAGCAGTGAATGCAAGAAGCAGCGAGTACAGCTCCTGGCTATCGCCATGGAATCGGCCCGTCCCAGCATTGGCGGCACTAGCGGACTCACCTGGAAAGCCAAGTTCTTGATGGAGTTCAGTACCGACGGTATCAATCAATATCGTGCACATATCTGGATGCATGGTAAGAAGATAGAAAAAATTCAGTGGCCCATCTTTCCCGAGCCGGAATGGCTGGAAGCCCCTGAGGCAAGAGGCTCGGTCGGCGGCAGCTGTGGCAGTCGTGGCGGTTGCAACTCTGGCGGCTGTAAATAAGCGATCAAGTTCACCTCTAAGGCTGATCCACAATAGTGCTCAGCCAGCCGCAATGCCTTAATCAAAGAACTTTGACCAAGATACTTTAATCAAGGCGCCTAAATCGAGGCGCCTCTGATGACAAATAAGGCTCACGGATAGAAATTCTCTATATGGCGCAGATAAAGAAAAAGCGCAGCTCAATTAAGAGCCGCGCCTTCTGTCTTTTTCGCTAAGCAATCCAGCTATTTAAGTGCTCCCTGCTCCATCCTTGCGAATTTATGCTCCTTGCATCTTCCTTGGTCCTTCCGTTCCTTGTACCTTTTAGCACTTGCGTACTTAGGTACCGTCCCTTTGCTTGGTCATCCATTTACCAAGTTTGCTTAATCCTTAAGCATGTCCAGTCTCGTCCTTGGGATTCCTTTCCTACACTCCTTGTCATCTGCCATCCTAGGCAGATATCCATCATCCTTGAGTGTTTGGCCTTCCCTAGTTGTCGACTCTTCCGTGAGTTGCCATCCTTGTACCATCCTTGCCATCATCATCCTGATGATGATTAGGTCGTCCTGACCCTTCCTTATCCATTCATCCTTGAACACTGTTAATTCTAGCGCCCTTGTCGCCCAATAATAGAGTCGGAAAAAGTTCTGCTTAGCTGGTCACATTATTGCCATCTCAATAAAAATAGATAAACACATGAATTTAATGACAAATAAAGACTGATACAGATATAAATAGCAGGCCGTCAGCTTTATCTCTCACATCAATGTAAGAGATGTCTCACACGGCGGCGGGCACTTTTTGTGAGTTAAGGCTAACACCTGCAAAACCTTTCGTTTCGTGCGCCCAGGCCTAGGGCTTAGATAGCCCAAAGAGATTAACCCAAAAAAGAAAAGGCGCACCATAAGTGCGCCTTTCTATACTCTTGTGTTAGCCATCCTGCTATCACCTTGCTCCCTGCATCATCCTGATCACATCGGCTTCCTGCCGTCTCCAGTTCCTGAGACATCCTATCTTTTTCTTCCCTGGGTGGTCGACTCATTCAACCACGCTCCCACATCCTATGGGCTCCGGCGCTTCCTGCCGCTATCCTTTTATGCTTACGCTTACCTGTTCCCTAGTAAGTTGTCCTTTGGTTACACTCGTATCCCTTGAGTGAATATCCATTTCGCGATGATCCGTATCGCCTATCGTCCTAAAGCATCCTGCTCTCGTCCCTGATAAGATTCTCGCGTCCTCGACAATCTTGCTCTTCCTTGGCCTGCTATTCCTTAGCTTTGGCTATCCTTTGCCTTCACATTGCTTAAGTAAGCTTCTTAACTTAATTTCAGTATACTGGGCGCAGCGCCAGAATGTACGCCTCTGAAAACGACCTTAAACCGATTAATTTTCAAACAAAGCAAAAGTTAAGCATAAAATATTGAATATAAAGATTATTTAAGTATCCGCAGGAGAAAACAGGGGGTAGATAAGGAGGAAGACTCACATACTTGTAAGCGATCTCTCACAAACAGCTTGGCAAATTGTGAGTCGCCTGTGCCATAGTGCGATTTTCAAAGACCTTCTCTGAACCAATTTAGCGCCTCTAAGCCAAGCGCTGTACCCCCGTTTATTAACCAGGAGCCACGAGCTTAATCTGCCGCGAGATAACTGACATCAGTTAGACCACCTTAAGACAGCGTTATTGACCAAGCAATCATCGACGCCCGGTAAGCCACTGGGCCAACATCACCCAATCGGCAATGAAACTGTAGAAGGGATACTCAAAGGTCGCAGGCCTATTTCGCTCAAACACGAAATGTCCTATCCAGGCCGCACCATAGCCCAAGATGGGCAGCAGCCACAGCATCCAATAATTGCCCAGCACAATAGCCATGACTAAGAGTGCGACCACCGACAGGCTACCGACATAATGCAAGGTGCGGCACCTGGGATCTCTATGCTGCGACAGATAAAACGGATAGAAATCCCAAAAGCTGGTATAGCGTTTACTCAATTTCGGTGCTCCGATAGAAAAGCAGCTCCCCCGGCACACCACCGATAACGAGGCGCTCGATGGGCGCAAAATCCATAGAAGAAAAGAGATGAGCATGCTCGTCCTGTGTCACGTAAACCCCAACGCCTTCGAGCTCGGGTTGCTCATCACACCAGCTCATTACCGCCTGAATCAAACGCTTACCTAACCCCTTATGCTGCTCGATCGGGGTGACGGCAATGAACTGCAATATGCCGCATTGAGTGCTGGGCAGATGCTCGAGGATCGAAGACTCTTTCTTCATCAGCGCCTGGGTCGACTGCCAACCGGCGCTTAACAACATCTTGAGGCGCCAATGCCAATATCTGGCTTCCCCTAAAGGCACCTGTTGGGTCACGATACAGGCCAAACCAATCAGGCGTTCCTCCTCAAACAGGCCGATCAAAGCCTGCTCCTCTTGCCAGAGGGTATGCAGTTCCTCGCGAATAGCCCCACGCAGCTTCTGTTCATATTGCGCCTTGTCTCCCTTATGCAGGGCGGCAATAAAGAAGGGATCATCATGGTAGGCGTTATAGAGAATCGAGGCGGCGACACGTAGGTCTTCGGCGGTTAAATAGACAGCTTTATAGGTTTCATTAACAGGTGGGGTAGCTGTTGTCATCATTGCTGTTATTCCTTGATCTAGATCAACATTGTCCAATGTAACAAGCTCGTAAAAAAGTGCAAACTTTAATCGATTCGAAACTTTATCAATTTATTGCATACTAAATAGGAGCACCTCATTACTACTAACAAGCGAGGGATAAGATGGATATAACACAACCCGATCTAGCCAGCTTATTTGATCAACTCGGCCTGCCGAGCGACCCCGATGCCGTAGAGGCTTTTATCAAGCAACATTCCATCGCCGCGGAGATCCATATTGCCGAGGCGCCCTTCTGGTCTCAAGCCCAGAAGCACTTTTTAGCCGAGGCCTTAGCAGAAGATGCCATGTGGACAGAGGTGATCGATCATCTCGATGCCCAGCTTAGAGCCTAGGCTATAGAGCTAAAGTATCACCTTATAGCGCAACGAACTAAAGCCGCAAAAAGGCTTAACACCAAAAGGCCTAAACAAAAAAGGCAAGCCAAGTTGGCTTGCCTTTAAAGGTTAACTTATTCCATTACATGTTGTGGTAGGCCTTCTCGCCCCAGCCCACGACGCGGTTATCCGTGATCACGATAGGTGTACATTCATCCTTAGTGGTCGTGCCATCTTCGCGCGTACGCTGGGTACGATAGTAGAGTACGTTGACCGTCTTATCTTGCTTGGTATAGGCCTCATTAAAATCGGCAGTGCCCATCAATGTCATCACCTGGTCGCGGGTCATCCCCAAAGATAACTTAGACAGATTAACGCGGTTCTGCTCCTGCACGCGCTCCCAAGAATTACCCGTGCTCCATCCCTTGTCGCCTTCGCCCACATTCAATACACACCCGGATAGCGCTAAACTGGTGGCGCCTAAGACCAATGCTGTTGTTAATTTTGTTTTCACTTTCACGTCCTGTTTATCTATTATAACTGGATTCAGGTAAAGCAAAGCTTATGCCAAACAGACATATTTATATTTATCAACACCTTAAAATAAATTTGATTTTTAATTTATGTCAGCCAAGCTAAAAAGTAAGGAATTTCACCAATCATGAGTCCTCTCGAACAGGTGCTGGTCGCCGCACGAAAATTGAGTCTGGCGGGTAAGCCCCCCAGCCTGGCCTTAATCAAGGCGAGTCTCGGCAACTCACTTCCCATGCCCGTACTGGTACAAGGGTTACAACGCTTTAAATCCATGTCGGCCGACGAACAGTCGGCGATAGTGGTTAGCGCAGCGGCACCTGTACCAAGTATTCAGAGTGCAGAGGCGGCGCCGAGTCTTGCCCATCTGGCACAGCAGGTCGCTAAGCTCACTGCCACTCAAGAGATCTTGATTGAACGTATCACTGAGCTCGAAGCCAAATTAAACGACAAGGGTGATTGCTGATGCACGTGGTGGAACTCAGATTTGAGTGTTTTGACAACACCACCATCACGACCGCCGAGCGTGCCATTAATGGTCTGCTCGAAGCCTACCGCGCCAATGGTCAGGTATTGGGACGCGAATTTGCCGTGGCCTTCAACGAAGGTGAATTCAGGGTGCGTCTGCTGTTACCGGAAAAGAGCAGCCTGGCCAAACGTTTCAACAGCCCCTGGGTCAACTATGCCCTCGAAGAACTCACCGAGGCCAAACTGCTGCATCCAAGAGAAAAATATATCGGTCAGGATATCAACTCTGAGGTGAGCAGCACTGAGACACCCAGCTGGCAACTACTCTATACCAGCTATGTGCATATGTGCTCTCCGCTGAGAAATGGTGATACCCTGCAGCCCATTCCCTTGTATCGACTCCCGGCGACCTTTAACGGCGATCACAAGCGGGTGATCAAGTGGCAAACCGAATGGCAGGCCTGTGATGAATTGCAGATGGCGGCGGCCACTAAGGCAGAGTTTGCCGCCTTAGACGAGCTGAGTCAGTGCGACAGCGACCTGTTTCGTCGCGGCTGGGATCTGCGTGGACGCATCGAATACCTCACCAAGATCCCTACCTACTACTATCTCTATCGTGTAGGGGGCGAGAGTCTGGCCGCCGAACAGCAAAGACCCTGTCCACGTTGTGGTAACCCCCACTGGCTACAGGAGACACCGCTGCTGGATCTGTTCCACTTCAAATGCGATAACTGCCGTATCGTCTCCAACATCTCCTGGGATCACCTCTAACCTAGGCGCCGCTTCACCCAAGACGCTTAGCCGATATAAGCCTTTGCGAAGAGACTCTCTCTAACGCCAGGCTGAACTCTTTACCCTTTAGCGCGCAGATGACGCCACATGGTCTTGAGTCGCTGCCAGATCCCGGGATGATCCGTCTCGGGCATAGCGACTTCGACCGGTTTCTGCGGCGGACAGACTCGCGGGCGAAGAGAAGCAATAAAATCCTCCAGGCTATCGGCCAGTTGACGATGAGGCTGCTCACCCGGGATCTCTATCCAGACGCTGCCATTCTCGTTCTCCACCACCAACATCTCGTCGCCTTCCCCCAGCACGCCAATAAACCAGGTTGCAGGCTGTTTCAGCTTCTGCTTCATCATCAGATGGCCGATGAGATTTTGCTGTAAGTATTCAAAATCTTGCTGGTTCCAAGGCTGTAGTAGCTCCCCTTCGCCAAAGTCCGACTCAAACATCAGCGGCGCCGAAAAATAGCGACCATAGAAGGCCTGTATGCTCGGATGCAATTTGATGGAGAGCGCGTGCTCTATGTTGTCGAACTGACCCTGGCTGTCGCGTCTTACCGCCTGCCACTGCACCGAGCGCTCGGGTGAGGCATCGACCTTCTCCTGATCACAGGCCAAAACGCAGGGAGAGGCTTCCCCTAGCGGGAAATAGCGGGGAGATTCCCCCAATTTGTCGCTATAAGCTTGATGATAAAGCGTAAAAAATTGATCCAGTGCAGGCAAAGAAGACACTTAGCAGTTACCCGAATTTTAAGTATAATGTGCGCCTATTTTGACATGGAAAAACGATTGATGACACAGGTTCATGACCCTTATCGCGACGCCCCCGCGTTGTCCAAACTGACCTTAGGTAAATCGACTGGCTATCAGGCCCAATACGATGCCTCCCTGCTACAAGGCGTGCCGCGCCAGCTAAACCGGGATGCCATCGCCTTAGGCGATACCCTGCCCTTCCATGGCGCCGACATCTGGACCGGCTATGAACTCTCCTGGTTAAACGCCAAAGGCAAGCCCATGGTGGCCATTGCCGAGTTTATCCTCGACTTCAACAGCGACAACCTGATCGAGTCCAAGTCTTTCAAGCTCTATCTCAACAGCTTCAACCAGACCCGCTTCGAATCCATCGAGCAGGTTCAGCAGACTTTAGCCAAGGATCTGTCGGCCTGCGCCGGCGGTGAGGTGGTGGTGAAAATCATCGAGCCAAAGCAGTTCGTCCATCAGCGCGTCGTGGAACTGCCTGGCACCTGCATCGACGATCTGGATATCGAGATCGACAGCTATGAATTCTCTAGCGATTATCTTATCGATAGTACGGATGACAAGAGCGTGGTGGCCGAGACACTCACCTCTAACCTGTTGAAGTCTAACTGCCTGATCACCTCTCAGCCCGACTGGGGCAGCGTGATGATCCGTTACCAGGGCCCTAAGATAGATCGCGAGAAATTGCTGCGCTATCTTATCTCTTTCAGGCAGCACAATGAATTTCACGAGCAGTGTGTCGAGCGTATCTTCGTCGACCTCAAGCGCCTGTGTCACTGCGCCAAGCTGACCGTCTATGCCCGCTACACCCGCCGCGGTGGCTTAGACATTAACCCCTATCGCAGCGACTTCGAAAATCCACCGGAAAACCATCGACTGGCGCGCCAGTGATCCGTTGAATGCGTAAATAAGCCCGCACTAAGCGGGCTTTTTATTGCCCTGACGATGCTGCGCCTGTAGCAGGCTCACCAGCGTCTGGCGCAGCCACAGATTGGCAGGATTCTGAGCGAGCCGTTTTGACCACAGCATATAGATATTCAGTGGCTTGGTCTCAAAGGGGGGCTCAAACACCTGCAGCTTAAACAGTTCGGCATATTCCCTGGCGTAAGACTCGGTCACAATGGCTAGGGCATCACTCTTCGCCGCCGTGGCTATCATGCTCAATAGCGAAGACTGCTCACAATACACCTTACGCTCCGGCAGCACCTGAGTCGTCAGCATATCTACCACCTTGAGGTTAAAACGCCTGAGGTTGAAGATGATATGCTTCTCCGCAAAATACTGCTCAAAACTCAGACTCCCCTGAATGCGAGGATGCAGCTGGCGCGCCACACAGACGATGCGCTCTTGCAATATCTGGGCAACGTCGAAGCCAGCTTCCTGTGGCTTAGAAACATCGATAGCCAGATCCACCTTTTCAGTTTGCAGATCTTTCAAAAAATCCTGCTCCTGCACCGGCGCTTCCTTAAAGATGATCTCCACCCGCATCTCACTGAGGTGTTCCTCAGCCGCCGCCTGAAGTAGCTCAATGATGGTGTCGTTGGCATAAACGGTGAAGGTTCTCTGGCTCAACTTAGGATCGAAAGCCTCCAGGCCTGCAACCAACTGCTCGATTTCAGCCAAGGGTCCGGCGAGATGCCGATACAGATTCAGCGCCGCGGCCGTGGGTTTAACACCTCTTCCCACACGCACAAACAGGGCTTCGCCAACCCTGGCCTTCAGGCGGGCAATGGCATTACTGACCGAGGACTGAGTGAGATCCAGTTCCTCAGCCGCCTTGCTAAAGGACTCGGTACGACAGACGACGGCAAACACCCTTAACAGGTTCAAGTCTAGTGGTTTACGTTGCGGCATAGGCCCTAATACTATTTATAATATAAATATTACAAAGCAGGTTACCCCTAATTATTTAACAGCTCAAGCGCCATATACTGACCTCATCGATTAAAAAACCAGCTAAGGGTCAGACCATGAAAAAGACACCATTAACGCTTTGCCTGCTCGCCGCATTATCCAGCAACGCCCAAGCCGCCCAACATGAACACGACCACATCAGCGTCGGTTATCAGGGTAAGGCCGCAACTGCCCACACCAAAGAGGCTAATCAGGCACTGGCACAGCAACTCAACTTTGCCGACACGGCCGCCTTCGAGGCGTCTAGTGCCAAGCTGATTGCCGAGTTGGATAAGACGACTGCCGCCATTCTGCGCGCCGACTTTACCTTTCTCGGCGACGAGGCGCCAGACACCATCAACCCATCGCTGCATCGTCAGGCAAGGCTCAACATGGTCGCCAACGGACTGTACGAAGTGCGTGATGGCATCTATCAAGTCAGGGGGACAGATCTCGCCAACCTGACCCTTATCCGAGGGAAAACCGGCTGGATTGCCTATGATGTCTTACTCACCAAAGAGGCCTCAATGGCATCGATACAGTTTGCCATGAAGCACCTGCCCAAAGATGGCGATCTCCCCATCGTCGCCATGATCTACTCGCACAGTCATGCGGATCATTTCGGCGGCGCCAGGGGCGTGCTGACGCTTTACCCAGACGTCAAAGTCTACGGCTCTCATAACATCACCAAGGAGATCGTCGACGAGAACGTGCTGGCCGGCAACGCCATGAGCCGCCGCGCCGCCTACCAATATGGTGCTACCTTAGGGAAACATGAACACGGTATCGTCGATGCCGCCCTCGGTAAGGGGATCTCCAAGGGGGAAATCACCTTCGTCAAACCCGACTATACGCTCAACGCTGACGCTAAGTGGCAGACACTGACGATAGATGGCCTGGAGATGGTCTTCATGGATGCCTCTGGCACAGAGGCGGCATCGGAGATGATCACCTACATTCCGTCGATGAAGGCCCTGTGGTCGGCTGAGCTCACCTATCAAGGCATGCATAACATCTATACGCTGCGCGGCGCGAAGGTGCGTGATGCACAAAAATGGTCTAAAGATATCAATGAGATGATTAATGCCTTCGGGGATGAGGTGCAGGTGCTCTTCTCCTCCCATTCGGCGCCCATCTGGGGTAACGGCGCCATTAATGATTTCTTACGCCTACAAAGGGACAACTATGGTTTCATCCACAACCAGACCCTGAGACTGGCCAACCAGGGCGTCAGCATTCAGGATATCGGCGACGCGATTCAAGAGGTGCTCCCCGCCGCCATCGAGCAGGCCTGGCATACCAAGGGCTACCACGGTACCTATAGCCACAATGCTAAGGCGGTATACAACATGTACCTAGGCTACTTCGACATGAACCCGGCCAACTTGAATCCGCTGCCGACTTCGCCCGAAGCCGTAAAGTTTGTCCACTACATGGGGGGCGCCGAACAGGTGATGGCGAAGGCCAGCCAAGACTATGCCCAGGGTGAGTATCGCTTCGTCGCCACCGTGCTTAACAAACTGGTGACGGCAGAGCCAGACAATCAATCCGCTCGCGATCTGCTCGCCGATACCTATGAACAGCTGGGCTACCAGGCCGAAGGCGCAGGATGGCGTAACATCTACCTGACCGGGGCCCAGGAACTGAGGATGGGAATTCAACCTGGCACGCCAAAGACGGCATCGGCAGATGTGCTAAGTGAGATGGCTCTCTCGACCCTTTTCGACTTCCTGGCGGTGAAGATAGATAGCCTCAAGGCCGAGAAACTGGGCCGGATCAGCCTGAATGTGATCACCCCTGACGAGTCGAATGTCCTCTATGTCGAACTGAGTAATGGCAACCTAAGCAACATCCAGATTAACCAGCCCAAGGTCGCCGATGCCACGCTCACCATCAACAAAACCGACATCACCCGGATATTGCTAGGTCAAACCCAGTTAGCTAAGCTGCTACAGCAGGGAGAAGCCAGCATGACAGGCGATCAGCAGGCCTTTAACAAAATCGCCTCGACCATGGTGCAGTTTGATCCTAATTTCGAAATCGTCCCGCTGGGAAAACGCGAACATAAACATGATTCACAGCCATAGCTTAGTATCTTACTAACTTGATTTAACCAAACGCCAAACTTAGCCGGTTTGGCGTTTATCCCTTCAACCCGGTTAATGCAAAAAATATTATTAAGTATTAACTAAAAATACTACTTTAGAGATACCTCTAAATTAGTATAAGCTCATGATCTTAATCACAATTATTGACACAAAAACTTAATCACCGTGTAACATTGTTTTAGATCAACAAATTGATCCTTTTGCAGTCCTATAACAGCTGGTGAGCAATGACCAAACAAAAGGATCACAATTAATGAAACTTCATGCCCTCAGCCTTGCCGTGCTTGCCAGCTTATCCGCCTCTGCCCTTGCGACAGAGAGCGTCGATCCGCTGAAGAAGGCCTTTATCGACGATTCTAAGGTAAACGTACAATTTCGCCTGCGCTATGAAGATGTGGATGTCGCCAATGTCGACGAGCAAAATCAGACCACACTGCGTACCCGCCTGACCTATCAAACCGGTGATATTTATAATCTATTTGCCTTGGCAGAAGTGGATGATGTGCGCTCTACCGATGATGAGCCTCTCATTGCCGACTACGAATATACCCAGATCAATCAGGCCTTCATCGGTTATCGAGGCCCGGCTAACACCCTGGCTCAATATGGTCGCCAACGTATCTTGCTCGATAACCAACGCTTCGTCGGTGGTGTAGGCTTCCGTCAAAATGAGCAGACCTATGACGCCTTCTCGGTAAAAAATACCGCCGTTGAAGGACTCACAGCTTACTATGCCTATGTGAATAACGTTAATCGCATCTTCCCCGAAGGTTCGGGCAAAGACGAGCACAAGAACGAGACTCACCTGGTTAACGTTAACTACAAAGGGCTAGAGTTCGTTAAGCTCAGCGGTTATGTCTACCTGATCGATAACGTCAATGTTGCCGCCTTCTCGACCGATACCTATGGTGTGCGCGCGACCGGCGACATCAAGCTAGATAAACTTAAGTTCAACTATGAGGCAGAATATGCCCAGCAGTCTGAAGCGGGCGACAACCCTGTAAGTTACTCGGCCTCATACTACAAGCTAGGCGCTGGGGTTAACTTCGACGCATTCGGCGCTAAAGTGGGCTACGAAGTATTGGGTTCAGACGATGGTAAGGCTGGCTTTATCACGCCACTGGCGACTCTGCACGCCTTTAACGGCTGGACAGATAAGTTCCTCTTCGGCGGTAAGGGCAACTGGGAAAACGGTATCGTAGATACTCATCTTATTGTGACCGCAAAGGTTGCGGGCCTGAAACTCCTCGCCAAGTATCACAAGTTTGACTCTGACTATGGTGATGTCGACATGGGTAAGGAATGGGGCGTATCGGCGACCTATCCTTTCGCCAACCACTATAGCGTGGGTCTGAAATATGCCAGCTTCAGCGGTGCCGATGAGGGTTACGCCTTCTCTAACGACACAGACAAGCTATGGCTAACCTTCCAGGCAAAGTACTAAATCAGAAGTACTAAGCCAATTTCCTATCGCCCAAGGCGGGCGATAGGCGCTAGTACTCCCTGAATTGCAACAGCTTTGCAGGAATGCCAATTTTAACCTTGGTTTTCCTGCTTTTTTCTGTCTACCGCTGTCGATTCAGGCTGCTTCACTCTATCAAAGCCTAATAAACCCAGACTATATCCTAGGGTCTGTTGATCTTTGCCGTTTATTTTTGCAGCAGTTTGAAGGTGATTTATACAAGGCAGAGTCCGTGTATTGTAGTTATTCTACATGAGCGGGCAATAACGCCGTAGAAATGGCCTACAAAAGCTGCCCGAAGGGTTCATCTAAACGCGCCTTGCCCTTTGTTGCCTGCTATTTACATAGAATAACTATGCCGCACAGCATGCGCCTTGAGCAAAATGCGTTTAGATCGAACAAAAATTAAACCTGAAAGATAAACAGACCCTAGAGCTAAGAATAAAAGCTATTCGGCCAGCAACAAGGCCTGCGCACTCACCATCTCACAACGTAACGCCAGAGGCTGTGTCGAGGAGAGACTCAGCGCAAAACGATACTCATCATCGAGTTGCCCCAGCATACTTTGCCAGCCAGCGGCAGGCCGAGCCAATTGCTGGCTGTCGCTGGCATCGGCTTGGTCAGCATTTTCTCCGACGAGAAACAGGCTCACAGCCTCTTCTATCCAGGCTTGTCGGGCCGCTGAGCCATTAAAATTTAGCGCCTGATGCGGGGCATCACTCAAGGCGAAATAGAAAGACTTGAGAGAGAGTGCCAGCCCCAACCCCTTGGCCTTGATGTATGACTCTTTCAATGCCCAGAGATCAAAGAATCGCAGACGCTGCCGCTCAGGTGGCAAGGCCAGCAGGGCGTCTCGCTCCTGGTGGGTAAAGTAATGGTTTAGGATGGCGTGAATATTGGTGTTGACGCGTAGACGCTCGATATCGACGCCCAGTTCCAGCGCCCAGACCTGTTGCTCTGACCCTAAAGCTGCTGATTTTAAGGACTTAGACGCTAACGGCTTAAATGCTAGCGTCTTGGGCAATCGAGCGATCGCCAATAGCATATAATCGCCGCTGTGACTCAGGTTAAACACCAGACGGCTGCGCTGAAAAAGCGCCTTACTCAGCACAGGCTTGCCCTTATCCAGATAATCGAAACGCCACTCTGTGGGGGCGATAAGATCACCGGCTTCACCATTCAGGCGCTCATGGGCCTGCGACAGCAGCAGGCGCAGATAGCATCTGACCAAGAGTCCCTTCTCTCTGGCGGACGCCATTCGATAACGCGTCACTTTCTGCTGCTCATCCAACGGCAGGGTGTCAAGCAGGCGCGCCTGCTGCTCGGCGCTGAAACCGGGCAAATTCAATGGGCAGAGATAGAGATGTACGGGAATAGCGTCCCCAGTGACCTTGTTCAACTCGGTTAATGTCCTACTTGATAAGTTGGCCAAGCCTACCATCGACGGCCTAGGAGCACCACCTGAGCCGCTAAAATAGGCCTCTCTTTGAAACCTAGCTCCGATGCAAACCAGCTAAAAGCTCCACTTGAGCTGCAGATAGCCTAAGGTGGACGCCGACTGGCCGAAGAGGCTCGCAGTCGAGCCATCGAAGCGCTGTGCGATCAGGCTAAGCTGCCAATCGTCTGCCAGCGAATACTGATAGGTGACGCCCACAAAGAAGGAGCCATCATCATAGTAGCTGGCATTGCTGCTCAGGCGGCTGAGGGGCGTGATGTCAAAGCCGACATCCAGATAATAGGTCCAGGTCGTAAAGCTCAGGGTACGCGCCGAAAGCGGCAGATTAAGATAGAGTAAGGCACTGTCGGCGCTCAGGGGCGACGAGATATAGAGGGCGGCGCCCAGTACGCGCCAGTTGACATCACTGGCGAAGCTGTAATCCATCTCAAGCGTCGCCACTGTGCTGGCCCTCAGCGCCTGTGGCTGCATTTTATCCTGAGCCTGAGTCTGGATCTGAATAAGTATCTGTGGCCCGCTCAACTCAGGTGAAAGCCTCGCTCCTCCCGAATCATAGATAGGGTCAAAATAGCTCAACTCGCCCCGTAGCCCGGCGCCAAAAAGATCGCCGGCAAACCCGCCACCGAACACCCTGTCATCGCAGGTCTCGCCGATGATCAGCTGCCAATCCCAGCCTAGGTTATAGCCAAAAATGTCATCGCCAAGAACGCTATGCCCGAGATAGCGTCCGGCATACTGGCGATTAGTACGATCAGTGGCTGTGGTTAGCCCTTCATCCCCCTGGCTATAGACAAGCTCCAGTTGACTGGCATAACCCAGTTGATGGCTAAGCTTAATGGCATCGACGCCCCGGCGCTCTGGATAGTCGACATCATAGATGGAATAGGCGTTGAAGATATCATTGGGGTTCCAAAGGGTACTCATGGCCCAGTTGACCCTAAAGCGGCCTGCGGTTAGCTCCCACTTGTCAGCAAACTGCCAGCTCAGGTAGGCACGATCTAACTGACTATTGCCGATCCAGTCGCCACTCTCTAGCCAGTTGGCAGACAGATCCCAGTAGCCAGGATCCCTCGAGACTAGTTCGCCATAACCCGGCAGGCTGGTGGTGTCACCCGCCATGAGACGATTGCGCAGCCCTACGTTGACCCTGACTCTTTTCCAGCGATACTCGGCATCGATACGATTATGCAGCAGGCCGTCCCACAACTTGTCGCCCTGCTCTGGCGCAACCAAAGAGCCCAGATAACTCACATAGCCTTTGACCTGCCAGGGCTGCTCGGGCGCAACGCCGGGAATGGGCGAAGCTAATGCCACTAGGCTCGACTGAGCCGCGAAGAGGCAGACGACGGCAGCCAAGCATGGCCTTAGCATAAGCACTCAGCCGCCCGATTCATTGACGGCGATCCTCGACCAGGCGGCCATCTTCAAACACTATCACCCGCTTGGCTCTGGCGATCACCCGTGGATCATGGGTCGAGAAGATAAAGGTGGTGCCCTCCTGCTCATTTAAGCTCTGCATGATATCTAAAAGCTCGGCGGTGCTCTTGGCATCCAGGTTGGCCGTCGGTTCGTCAGCCATCACGAATCTGGGTCTCGGGGCCAGGGCACGCGCCACCGCAACCCGCTGCTGTTGGCCACCCGACAGCTTGGCAGGGATCTTGTCCTTCTGGTCGGTCAACCCCACCTGAGTCAACAGTGCCATGGCGCGCTCGCGGCACTCTGCCTCACTGTGACCCTGTAGCTGCATGACAAACTCTACATTCTCTAGCGCCGTCAGTACGGGCAGCAGGCTGTAGTCCTGGAAAATGAAACCCACATGGTCGCGGCGAAAGGCGATCAGCGCCTGCTCGCTCAGTCGGGTGATATCCTCACCGTCAATCAACACGGCGCCACTCGTCGGGCTATCTATTCCGCCTATCATGTTGAGCAGCGTCGTCTTGCCCGACCCGGAAGGCCCCATGATGGCGACAAACTCTCCCTGGGCTATGGTGAGATCCAGCGATTTTACCGCGGCCACCGGAAAGTCACTCTCGGGGTTATAGATCTTAGTTAGTGCTTGAATCGCTATGGTCATGAAATACGCTGACTCCTTTCTCTAATGAGTCTCACCCAAATTTCCCCCAACCTAATGCTTCTGCGCCATGGCATCCACCGGACGCTGCTTGATGATCTGCCGCGCCGGATAGAGGGCAGCCAGCAAGCTCACTACCACCACCATCGCCAGGGTCAGAAGATACTGAGCCAGAGCGACCTGAGGATAGAGGGTGGTCGATACGCCAAACGCGCCGAGTCCATCGGCCATGCTGCCAAGGGGAATGCCTGTCTCGCCCAGCAGAGTAATCACCATCACACTCAGCAGCAGACCCAGCAGCGCCCCCGTCAGTCCAAGCAGCAGAGACTCCAGCAGGATCAGCCCCAGTATCTTGCGCTTCACCATGCCGATGGCCATCAGCACGCCAAACTCCCGCGTACGCTCAAACACCGCCATCAACATGATGTTGGCGATCCCCAGCCCCAGCGCCGAGATGAAGATCAGCAGAATCACCGCGTTGCTGGTGTCCATCTGAGCGATAATGGTGGCCAGCAGGGGCTGGATCTCTTGCCAGTCTCGCACCCTGTCCTGGGGCGCCAGCACGCTCGACAACCTCCTGGCAAGCGCCTTGGCGCGGCTATTGTCCAGGCTGTCGCTCTTTGTCAGGCGAATGGCGATCTCATGCACGCCATCCAGCCCCGCCAACGCGGTCAGATCGGCGCGGCGCACATAGGCATTGGCCTCATCGAAGGTGCTGGAGGGGGAGCGATAGAGGCCCGCCACCCTAAATGCCGCGCCGCTAACCGCCTTATCGGCGTTGCTGAAGGTAAGCACCACCTTGGAGCCCAGCCTTAACTTGAGGCGGCTCGCCGTTTTCTCCGAGATCACTATGGGGTGGCGTCCACCGGCCTCTAGCCAGCCACCCTGGGTGATATTGTCGGCGATGGGCGTCACCCTGGCCTCGGCGGCAGGGTCGACGCCATTGATGCGAATGCCACGACTCGCCCGGGGCGAGGCCAGCATGCCCTGCACCACAAAGCGCGCCGAGACACCTTGCACCTCAGGGATCTCACTAAGCTTAGCCAGCACGGGCTCTGGCGCGCGTATCCGGCTATTGATAGCCGGGTCGAGCAGATAATCCTTGTTATGCACCTGCAGGTGGCTGGTCTGCCAGGCGACAGCATTATCTATCATGTTGGCGTACATGCCTGTCATGAAGCCTATCATCACCACCACGCCCACCAGGCCAAACACCATGGCACACACCATGATGCTGGTGCGCAGCCGGTTACGCCACAGATTGCGCCAGGCCAAAAGGGCCAACATGGGCGGATGCCAGCCAGAATTATCCTTGGTCATCATCGCCTCCTTTGAGCGCCGCAACCACCACAAGATGCTGGATGCGCCACAGGGGATAGCAGAGACAGAGGGCCATCAAGCTGAGGATAATTAACACCTGATTGCGCACCAGCGCCAGCGACACCTTCATCGGCATCACAGGCTCCCAGCCCATCTCGAGCATCATCTTGGCGGTCTCGCCAGTCAGAGAGATGGGGTGATAATAGAAGTAACCTATCACCACGCTGCTGACTCCAAGCCCCAGCACCGTCCCCAATGCGGCGATCAACAAGGATTCGATCATCACCAGGCGCAGCAAGGTCAGGCGCGCCATGCCGGTCGCCAGCATGACGCCAAACTCCCGCCTGCGCTCCAGCGTCATCATCAAGATGGTGGCAAACAGGGCGAAACCGACGATAAGATAGAGCAGGCAGATCATAAACAGGCCGCCAGCCCGGTCCAGGGCGATCTGCTGCGCCATCTCAGGGGCCAGCGACTGCCAGTCCCGCACCTTGACCCTGTCACCATAAAGTGCAGAAAGTCTTTCGGTCAGAGGCGCCACCTCACCTAAGTTGTCGCTATGCAGTACCCAGGAGCTCACCTGTTCACCGGTTGAAAACAAGCCTTGGGCCGTGCCGAGCGGCATATAGACCAGCTGATTATCCAGCTGCGCCAGGGGAAAATGCAGTATGCCGGCAATGGGGTAGACACCGGCCGCCGTCTGACCGTGATAGCCCTGCCCATAGAGTACCAGCTCATCGCCGACACCCAGCTTGAGATACTCTGCCAATCCTTGCCCCAGCAGCACCTGCTTAGCACCAGGGCTTAGGTAACTGCCCGCCACCAGCTTATCCGCGATACCTGAATAGTCATTCTCAAGCTGGGGACGCACGCCGTACACCACCACGCCCTTAGATCGCTCCTCGCTAGAAGCCAACAGGAAAGATTCGATTCTGGGCAGAGCGTAGCTGATGTGGGCAAGGCCTTTTGCCTTGGCGATAAACTCATCATCGCCGGGCAGCAAGTCTTCTATGCTCTCTGTGGTGGCATACTCGGGCGATTGCAGCTGAATGAGACCGGTGGAGAAACGGGCACTGTTGTCGATGTTGTGCTCGTAACTGCCCTCCTGCATGCTGCGCATAAAGAGGGACAGAAACAGCGCCAAGGCCAGGGCGAAGGCGGTCAGCAGGGTGCGCCGCTTCTGCCGCCAGAGATTACGCCACGCCAGCTTAATCAACATGCCTCATCCCAATCCTTGTGCCAAAGGGTAAATCCAAGATTAGTCCCGTAGCGCCTTCATCTGCTGCTGCGAGAAGAAATCGTCGCCTATGTCGAAATCAAATGCCGCCTCATGGGTAATGAGTTCGGTGCGCTGGCCCTGCTTATCGGCGGGGCTCATCACCATCTTGGTGGCCAGCATGCGCCCACCCATCATCTGTATATCCGAGGTGGTCAGGGTATTGACAGGTTCGTCGAACTCATCGAAAAACTCCGCCCGGCGTTGTAGGTAGTGACTGGAGGAGATCCACAAACGGATGCGGCTCCAGACCACGGGCGCATCGGGCTTGGCGATGGCGTCGATGACGAAACAGTCGTCACCTTCTATCGCCTCGTGCTTCACCAGTTGATGGCGATAGTCGACCACGATAGAGGACTGATTGATCAGGTCATCATTGGTAAAGTCTGAGCCCATCCAGGACTGACTCAGCATGGAGGGGGCTATCTTGATGATGCGCTCGATGGCGGGCACCCAGTTCCACATCTCACGGTAGCGTTTGAGAGACACACTGCCCTTGTCCTTCGCCGGCGCCGTCACCAGTACCAGCGACAGCTCCTGTCCCTTGGTCCAGCTCTTCATGCTCATGGAGCGCGTCCAGTCCGGACGCACAATATTCATGGTGGCCACCACATAGCTGGACTGGCCGCGCATCTGCTCGTCGGCGCGGCGCACTATCTCCCGCGCCTGCTCGGCGGAGACGGCCTCCTCACCTGCCGCCTTTTCCACAACCATAGCCTCCACCGCCCTTGCCTCTGTGGAGAAAAATAGCGGCGTCGTCCACACCAGCGCCAGGCCAAAGATGCCGACTAACCAAGGTCTTACTGCTTGCATGTCAACGTCCCCTGTTGATGTGTAAATGCTAGGCTAACCACTTAAACTCTAGCCTATAACCTGTTGTCTAAAAAGGAAACATACAAATGCTTACGCTTAGACATTCACCCTGTCACCATGGCTCGGTGGCGTCGAGGTCACCAGAAACTCCAGCACCTGCTCGCCGCCGTTACGCAGGCAGTGAGCCTGACCCGGTGCCACATGCATCCCCTGGTGGGCCGTGAGTCTATGCTCAGTACCTTCTACCTCCAGCAGCGCCGTACCCGACAGGATAAAGAAAAACTGCTCCGCCGCGCCGTGATAGTGGCGCTGCTCGCCACAGCCCACGGGTACCCGCTCCTGGATCACGCTTAAGGCCTGGCTTTTCACCAGATGCCAGCCATCGCAATTGTCACCCCACAGATAATGCTCGGCATTTTCCCGACTTATCGACGTCATCCCCGCTCTCTCCCTAATGGCTCTTTATGGATCCAAGTTCTAAATGACACCAAGCTAATGCCGATACGGACCGGGCGCAATAAAAAAGGAGAAACGGGTTCTCCTTTTTTACTTACATAGGCCTAAGCCATTAATACGCCTTTAATGCAGTACGCCTTTAATGCGCCTTAGCCGCCGAGATCAATTCCCGCTGCACATGGTCCGGCACCACATCGTAGCGGCTGAAGGTCATGGCAAACTGACCGTCGCCCCCTGTGAGGGATTTCAGCCGGGTCGAATAGTCATCGACGGTTGCCAGTGGCGCCTCGACCTCTACCTCTACCTTGCCATTACCCTGAGCCTGGGTACCACAGATGATGCCGCGGTTAGCGCTGATATCGCCTGTGATGTCACCCACATGTTCCTGAGCCACCTGTACCTGCATCTCGACGATGGGCTCTAAGATCACAGGGTTGGCCTCGTGCACCGCATCTAAGAAGGCCTTCTTACCCGCCATCACGAAGGCGATCTCTTTGGAATCGACGCTATGGTGCTTACCATCGAGCAGGGAGACGCGCACATCCTGCATCGGGAAGCCAGCCAGGGCACCGCCAATCATCGCCTCCTTCACCCCCTTCTCGACCGCGGGAATATATTGACTCGGCACCGAGCCCCCCACCACCTTGCTGACAAACTCGAATCCAGCCCCTCTCGGCAGCGGCTCGACGGTGAGTTCCACCTCACCAAACTGACCGGCACCGCCAGACTGCTTCTTGTGGCGATAGCGCGCCGTGGCGCTGCGGGTGATGGTTTCCCGGTAGGCCACCGCGGGCACATCGGTTTCCATATCCACATTGAAGAGGTCGTGGGCCTTCTCCAGCGCGATCTGCAGATGCAGGTCCCCCTGGCCTTGTAGAATCGTCTGCCCCTCAGCCTCGTTCTTAGCGATATGCAGGCTAGGATCTTCCACCACCAACTTGTTGAGCACCTCGGCAATCTTCTGCT
Organism: Shewanella sp. Isolate8; assembly: GCF_022398495.1. Taxonomy (NCBI): domain Bacteria; kingdom Pseudomonadati; phylum Pseudomonadota; class Gammaproteobacteria; order Alteromonadales; family Shewanellaceae; genus Shewanella; species Shewanella sp. Isolate8. The sequence continues at coordinate 405,437 of NZ_JAKEVI010000002.1, forward strand.
CATCGCCGCGGCGCTTGGCCGACACCGCCAGGCCGAAGATAGGCTGAGGCAGTACCAGCTCTGGCAGGTGGAACTCATCTTCGTCGTGACTGTCGTGCAGCACGGCGCCCACTGTCAGCTCATCCACCTTAGAGATGGCGCAGATATCGCCGGGCACCGCCGAGGTCACGCTGATCTGCTTGTCCCCCTGCAGTTTAAACAGGTTGCCCACCTTGATGGGCTTGCGACCATCGCCGACAAACAGCTTCATCCCCAACGAGATAGTGCCTTGGTAGACCCTAAACACACCCATGCGACCGAAGAAGGGGTCGATGGCCACCCGAAACACATGAGCAAGGGCGTGATCGTCACTGGACTGAGTCACATCCACAGGCACGGCCGACTCCCCCAGCCCCTTGATGAACTGCGGCGGATTGGCCTCTAACGGGTTGGGACTCAGCTTGATGATAAGCTCAAGCAGCGCACCTATCCCCACCTGCTGCTCGGCGCAGGTGAAACACACTGGCACCAGGTGTCCCATACGCAATGCGGTCTCAAGCGGCGCGTGCAGCTGCTCGGGAGTCAGGTTCTCCCCCTGCTCCAGATAGAGGGCCATCAGCTCATCGTCTTCCTCAAGCACGGTATCGACCAGCTCGTCGCGGGCGCAGGCCACATCGTGAAACAGGGCCTCGCCCTGTAGCTCGGGCTGGGGATGCAGGTAACAGTCGATCACATCGTCCAGGGCGGCGTTTGGCAGATTCACCGGCAGGCAGCGATGGCCAAACTTGGTCTGGATCTCATCGAGCAGGCCTGCCAGCTTGGCGCCGTTACCATCGATATGGTTAATGGCGATCAACACCACCTTGCCCTGGGCTCTGGCGGCCTCGAAGGCGCGCTGGGTGATGGTCTCTATGCCGGTGGCGGCATTGATCACCAGGAGCACGGACTCAACACCGCTCAAGGGCAACAGCGCACGACCGAAGAAGTCGGGCAGACCTGGGGTGTCGATGAAATTGATATGATGATTGTCGAAGTCGAGATTGAGGAAGGAAGGTTCTAGGCTATGTCGATGGTCTTTTTCCTGGGCAGTGAAATCAGCATGATTTGTGCCCTTGTCCACCCTGCCTTTTTGAGCGATCGCCTCGCCCTGGAACAGCAATGCCTCTAACAGGGTGGATTTCCCCGCCCCAGTGTGTCCGAGCACCGCCAGATTCCGGATCTGCTCCGTGGTAAACTCAGCCATATCGGCCTCCTTTGATCTGTCATATCAAGAGGTAACAGCACCACGACCTCATTACCTACCACTCAAAATCGTGTTAGCTGCAAACAAAAACAAAGTGTTGTAATGAGGGCCTGTTGACCTTTTGAGAGCAAATTTTGTTCTAATTGAGCACGTTCAAATCGCGGCTTGAGATATAGTTATTCTATATAAAAGCCGAGTAACAAAGAGTTGAACGTGCTCAAGACGAACCCTACGGGCAGCGTCTGTATCAATTTTCTACTGCGTTATCGCTCATTGATGTAGTGCACTACATGACAATCGCTCTGCCTTGTATAAAAGCGATGCAGAATGCTGCAAAAGTGAACGCTAAAGATCAACAGGCCCTAGTCTGTTAACAACCAGTATAGGCCTGTCACCCTGCCTTGCTTTTGATCGAGATCACGCTTTAACTCACAGGGTTAATTTAGCTAACGCCCATCACAAATAGCGAACATACGTAAGCTAAAATTGCACGCATCAATGACTTTTAAGTCCCAGGTGATTGTATTGCCCAGCAAGCTACTGTAGTCTGCTGCTCTATTAACGTCAGTTCGGACGGACAACGCGGCATTTTGCAGGCTAGCAGCAAACCGCCACAGCGCTTGTCCCAATAGATTATTGATGGAACGCCCTAACCAGTATGCTCGAGAAGCCTCACCACAAGACGCAGCGCAAAGACTCGCAAAACGGGGCGCGAAAATTCAGCGCCAGTGAATATAGGCACAAGAATGCCACCACCACCCCTGAGATGCGCCAGTTTATCCAGGAGTCGGATCTGCCGGTGAGCCGGCTGGCTAAGGTGCTCAACATCAGCGAGGCCACGGTGCGCAAATGGCGTCGACGCGACTCGATAAATGACACGCCCAACACCCCTCACCACCTCAACACCACCCTGACCCCGATGCAGGAATATGTGGTGGTTGGGCTGCGCTATCAGCTCAAGATGCCCCTGGACAGGCTGCTCAAGGTGACTCAGGAATTTATTAACCCAAACGTGTCCCGCTCCGGCCTCGCCCGCTGCCTCAAGCGCTACGGGGTATCGCGCATCCACAACATCGAGCGTCCCGAGGTGCCGGATCATTACTTCAACCAGCTGCCCATCGCCCAAGGCAGCGATATTGTCACCTATACCTTAAATCCAGAGACCCTGGCCCATACCCTGGCGCTGCCACAGGCCGACGGCGACACAGTGCTGCAGGTGGCCTCGCTCACCCTGCCGCCACAACTGGCGGACGCCGAGCCAAGCTCGGTACTTTTGGGCATAGATCCCCACAGCGACTGGATCTACTTAGATATCTATCAAGACGGCAATACCCAGGCCACCAAGCGATACATCACCCATCTGCTTCGCCAGGGGCCGTTTCATCTGCGTAAGCTTTTGGTACGCAACTATCACACTTTCTTACAGCGCTTCCCAGGTGCCACCATGGCACAGCTAACACCCGGCGCTGACATACAGACACCTGAGCATCAGGTAGCAAGCGGAGACTCATAATGAGCCAGACCGAAACATCAAAGACGTCAAGCGATCAGCGCCTCAACAAGCGTCTGAAAGATATGCCCATTGCCATCGTTGGCATGGCGAGCATCTTTGCCAACTCACGTTATCTCAACAAATTTTGGGATCTGATCTGCGACAAGATTGACGCCATTACTGAGGTGCCAGACACCCATTGGCAGGTCGACGATTACTACGACAGCAACAAAAGCGCGCCGGACAAGAGCTACTGCAAACGAGGCGGTTTCATGCCCGAGGTCAACTTCAACCCGATGGAGTTTGGCCTGCCGCCCAACATCCTAGAGCTGACCGACACCTCACAGCTGTTGTCACTCATCGTCGCTAAAGAGGTGCTCGCCGATGCCAAGCTTCCGAGCGACTACGACAGAAACAAGATTGGCATCACCCTGGGCGTAGGCGGCGGTCAGAAGATCAGCCACAGTCTCAACGCCAGGCTGCAATATCCTGTGCTCAAGAAGGTGTTCAAGCACAGCGGTATCAGCGACGCCGACAGTGAGATGCTGATCAAGAAGTTTCAGGACCAATATGTCCACTGGGAAGAGAACTCCTTCCCCGGCTCTCTGGGCAATGTGATCGCCGGACGTATCGCCAACCGTTTCGACTTAGGCGGCATGAACTGCGTCGTCGACGCCGCCTGCGCCGGCTCGCTAGCAGCCATGCGCATGGCCCTGAGTGAACTGGTGGACGGCCGCGCCGAGATGATGATCACAGGTGGCGTCTGTACCGACAACTCCCCCTCCATGTACATGAGCTTCTCCAAGACGCCAGCCTTTACCACCAACGAGACGGTGCAGCCCTTCGATATCGACTCCAAGGGGATGATGATAGGCGAAGGCATAGGCATGGTGGCACTGAAGCGCCTCGAAGATGCCGAGCGCGATGGCGATCGCATCTATTCGGTGATCAAGGGCATAGGCGCCTCATCTGACGGTAAGTTTAAGTCTATCTATGCGCCGCGCCCAGAAGGCCAGGCCAAGGCGCTCAAGCGCGCCTACGATGACGCCGGATTTGCCCCCCACACCCTGGGACTGATGGAGGCCCACGGCACAGGCACGGCCGCCGGTGATGTGGCCGAGTTTAACGGTCTCAAGTCTGTCTTTAGCGAAGGCTGCGAGACGACCCAGCATATCGCCCTGGGCTCGGTGAAATCGCAAATTGGCCATACCAAGTCGACCGCTGGCACCGCCGGGCTTATCAAGGCGGCGCTGGCGCTACACCACAAGGTGCTACCGCCGACCATCAATGTGGACCAGCCCAATCCCAAGCTGGATATCGCCAACTCGCCTTTCTACCTCAATACCGAGACGCGTCCCTGGCTGCCACGCCCCGACGGCACCCCGCGCCGCGCCGGGATCAGCTCCTTCGGTTTTGGCGGCACCAACTTCCACTTCGTGCTCGAGGAATATCAGAGTGACCACGGCAGGGATCTGGGTGAGCACACACGTTTCCGTCAGCGCGCCGTGCCTCAAAGCCTGCTACTGAGCGCCGCCGACAAGACGGGGCTTATCGCCACCATCAGGCAGCTCGTTGCAGACGCAGATAAACAATCCCTCGACGCCCTGGCCGCTCAACATCCGCTGCGCGCGCTTGACGCCAATGCCCCGCGTCTTGGCCTAGTGGCTAACGACACAGACAGCCTCAAGACCCAGCTTAATCAGGCGCTAAGCCGCCTGGAAGCGGGCGATGAGGCATACTGGTCGCTGCCTGGCGGCCTGCACTATCGCAGCGCCAGCCTGGCTAACCCTAAAGTGGCCGCGCTGTTTGCCGGACAAGGCGCCCAATACCTCAACATGGGCCGTGAGCTTGCCTGCCACTTCCCCGAGATGCGCGAGCAATTTGTAATGGCCGACAAGGTGTTTGCCAGCCAGGATAAGACGCCCTTGTCACAACTGGTGTACCCGGTGCCAGTCTTCACGACAGAGGAGCGCAAGGCACAAGAGGCACTACTGACCAATACCGCTAATGCCCAGAGCGCCATCGGCGCCATCTCCATGGGACAATACACCCTGCTCAAGCAAGCCGGCTTCACGCCCGATATGCTGGCAGGCCACAGCTTTGGTGAACTCAGCGCCCTGTGCGCCGCCGGGGTAATAGGCCTCGAAGACTACTACCAGCTGACATTTGCCCGTGGCGATGCCATGGCCAGCCCAAGTGCCGAGTGTGCCGAGGGTGCCGATCGCGGTACCATGTATGCCATCATCACCAAAACCGCCGAGGATCTGACTCGACTGGAAGCTACCCTTGAAACCTTCGACGGCGTCAAGGTCGCCAACTACAACGCGCCGACCCAGCTGGTGATCGCCGGGCCGACAGATGCCACAATCCAAGCGGCCAAGGCCCTAAGCGAGCTCGGCTTCAAGGCGATTGCCCTGCCGGTATCCGGCGCCTTCCATACGCCATTGGTGGGCCACGCCCAGGCACCGTTTGCCGAGGCGATCGACAAGGTGAAGTTTGCCAAACCGGCGCTGCCTGTGTATGCCAACGCCAGCGGCGCTCGCTACGCCAATGTCGCCAAGACCATCAAGAGCGAGTTTAAGCAGCATATGCTGCAATCGGTTCGCTTTAGCGAGCAGTTAGAGGCCATGTACGCCGATGGTGCGCGCGTCTTCGTCGAGTTCGGCCCGAAGAACATTCTACAGAAACTGGTGGAGAACACCCTTAGCGACAAGCTAGATACCCTGTGTACCATCAGCCTCAACCCGAACCCTAAGGGCGATAGCGACCTGCAACTTCGCCAAGGCGCCATGCAGCTTGCCGTCTGTGGCATCGCACTGGATGAGATAGACCCGTACCAAGCCGAACCGGCCCAGGCCGAGCCTGTCTCACCCATGAATATCACGCTCAACGCGACCAACTACATCAGCCCGGCGACCCTGGCAAAGATGGAAAAATCCCTTAACACGGGCACCATCACGCCACAGACCCGAGTGCAAGAGAAGATAGTGGAAGTTGAAAAACTGGTCGAAGTCGAAAAAGTCGTCGAAAAATTTGTAGAAGTAGAGAAGATAGTGGAAAAATCGATCCCCGCAGCCCAAGCGCCACAGGCCAATGACTCTCATGGCTCAGTCATCAATACACCTGCCATCCAGACGTTACAGACAATCGCTGGCGATGATGCCCTGACGGCACTGTTCGCCGCCCAGCAACAGACGGCTCAGCTGCATCAACAGTTCCTGACCATACCTCAGCAGTATGGTGAGACAGTCACTCAGCTGATGACGGCGCAGGCACAGATGGCCGCCGCCGGGGTCGCGATCCCTGAGAGCCTGCAGCGCGCCATGGAGCAGTTCCACCAACATCAGGCGCAGACGCTACAGAGCCATACGCAATTCCTCGAGATGCAGGCCCAGAGCAATCAGAGCGCCCTGCAACTGATGGGACAAGGCGGTCAACCGCTAACGCCTACAGTGCAAGCCGCGCCGCTAGTGACGCCTGTTATTCAGCCTCAATCTCTGCCAGCAGAAGTCCCCGCCGTCCAGAGCGCTCCTGTAGCGGCATCGGCACCAGTGATGCAGCAAGTGCAACAGGCGCCTCAGACTCCTGTCGTAGCAGCACCAGTTCATACCGCAGAGGTTCAGGCGCCTGTGCCTGCGACCCCAAGCACTGCTGCAAAATCGAGTGCAGACGAGATTCAGAAGACCATGCTTGAGGTGGTCGCCGACAAGACAGGTTATCCCACAGAGATGCTGTCGCTTGAGATGGACATGGAAGCCGACCTAGGCATCGATTCCATCAAGCGCGTAGAGATCTTAGGCACGGTTCAGGATGAGCTACCGGCTCTGCCTGAGCTGAGCCCGGAAGATCTGGCCGAGTGCCGCACCCTGGGTGAGATCGTGGCGTATATGGAAAGCAAACTGCCAACCGCAGGCACTCTCATTTCAGAAGTCGCCACAGGCGCTGTTGCTACCCCAGAGGTTCAAAACACAGCTACTAGCAGTTTATCTTCGACACAAGTCCAAGAGACCATGCTCACAGTTGTGGCCGACAAGACAGGCTACCCAACTGAGATGCTGGCCCTTGAGATGGATATGGAGGCCGATCTCGGCATCGATTCCATCAAGCGCGTAGAGATCTTAGGCACAGTGCAGGACGAGCTGCCAGGACTGCCTGACCTCAGCCCGGAAGATCTGGCCGAGTGCCACACCCTGGGTGAGATCGTTGCTTATATGGCAGGCAAGCTGCCGGCCGCAGGCGCTATGAACAACCAACAGCCAGCCGCAGGTGCACCTATTCAACAAGCCGCCACAGGCTTGTCATCGACACAAGTCCAAGAGACCATGCTCACAGTTGTGGCCGACAAGACGGGCTACCCCACCGAGATGCTGTCGCTGGAGATGGACATGGAAGCCGACCTCGGCATCGATTCCATCAAGCGGGTGGAAATCTTAGGCACTGTGCAAGATGAGCTGCCAGGCCTGCCCGAACTCAGCCCGGAAGATCTGGCCGAGTGCCGCACCCTGGGGGAAATTGTTAGCTATATGAACAGCAAGCTGCCAGCCGCTGGTGCTCATATTCAACAAGCCACCGCAGGCGCTCATGTTCAGCAAGCCGCAGGCGCTATGACCAACCAACAGCCGACAGCAGGTGCACCTATTCAGCAAGCCGCCGCTGGCTTGTCTTCGGCACAAGTCCAAGAAACCATGCTGAGCGTGGTAGCTGATAAGACAGGTTACCCAACTGAGATGCTGTCGCTTGAGATGGATATGGAGGCCGATCTTGGCATCGACTCTATCAAGCGGGTGGAGATCTTAGGCACGGTTCAAGATGAACTGCCGAGCCTGCCCGAGCTCAGCCCGGAAGATCTGGCCGAGTGTCGCACCCTTGGTGAGATCGTCGCATATATGGCTGGCAAGCTGCCCGCCGCAGGCGCTACAGTCAGCCCAGAGGTTCAAAGCTCTGATGCGACTGATAGCCTGTCATCAACACAGGTGCAGCAGACCATGCTGGCCGTGGTCGCCGACAAGACAGGTTACCCAACTGAGATGCTGGCCCTCGAGATGGATATGGAAGCCGACCTTGGTATCGACTCAATTAAACGGGTCGAGATCTTAGGCACAGTGCAAGACGAGCTACCGGGACTCCCGGATCTCAACCCGGAAGATCTGGCCGAGTGTCGCACCCTGGGTGAAATCGTCGCTTACATGAATAGCAAGCTGCCCGCCGCAGGCACTCATGTTCAACAAACCGCCGCGGGCGCTTTGGCAGAAACGACGGGCAACCAGGAGCAGAGTGTCTCGGTTACCCAGGTGCAAGCCATCTCCGCCGAGCCGCTGGTCGAGTTGCCACCTCACAGCGAGGTAGCGCTAAAAAAGCTTGAAGCGGCGAAGCCTAATGCCGAGGGTTTCGCCGCCAATGCTACCCTGGTGATCCAAGACGATGGTCACAACGCCGGGGTACTGGCCGAGAAACTCAGTAACCAGGGGCTCAAGGTCGTGGTTGTGCGCCTGCCAGAAGGTCAGCCTCAGTCACCGCTGAGCAGCGCCATCGCCAGCTGGCAGCCAGAAGGACTGGCTGAGCAAGATGTGGTGCAGGCTATAGAAGAAATTAGTGCAAACCACGGTAACATTGCAGGTTTTGTACACCTGCAGCCTCAGCAGGAGGCCAACGCTGTCTCAGGGCTACAACTGACCGACGCAGGCTTTAACCACCTGAGCTCGGCGTTCCTCTGGGCCAAGCATCTGCAGGCGCCATTGAGCACCCAGCTAGGTCGTCGCTGCTTTGTCACCGTCAGCCGTATCGACGGCGGCTTCGGCTACCTGGATGCTAAGCAACTGGCCAAGAGCGAACTCAATCAGGCCGCGCTTTCGGGTCTCACCAAGACTCTGAGTCATGAGTGGCCAGGCATCTTCTGCCGCGCGTTGGACTTAGCGCCAGAGATGAGCGCGGCGCAGCTGGGCGATGCCCTGCTCGCGGAGCTCATGGACAGCGACAGCGGTCTCAACGAGGTCGGTATCAGTATCGATGCCGGCGGCAAACTGTGCCGTCATAGGCTACAGCCGGGTGAAGCGGCGATAAAAACCGCAGAATCCCAGCTAGATAGCTCAGATAAAATACTGGTGACCGGGGGTGCAAAAGGGGTGACCTTCGAATGTGCCCTGGCACTGGCCAAGCGTTGCCAGTCGCACTTTATCCTCGCAGGTCGCAGCGAACATGTTAGCGCGAAGGATCTACCAGAATGGGCCCAGGGCAAGACTATCGGCGAACTTAAGCAGGCCGCTATCGCTCATCTAGTCGCCAGCGGTGACAAGCCAACGCCTAAGCAGGTCGACGCCCTCATCTGGCCGGTAAAGAGCAGCCTTGAGATCCAGGCCGCCCTCAACGCCTTCGAGGCGGTGGGTGCCTCGGCGGAATATCTGGCGATGGATGTCAGCAAGGCCGAGGCGATCGAGCAGGCCCTCGGCGCCATCAATCAGCTAACGCCAATTACAGGACTCATCCATGGTGCGGGCGTACTGGCCGATAAACACATACAAGACAAAACCTTAGATGAGCTTGCGCGAGTCTACGGCACTAAGGTGGCCGGGCTTAAGGCGCTGCTGAGCGTGATCGATCCCGCCCAGCTTAAATTGGTGGCACTCTTCTCCTCGGCGGCGGGTTTCTACGGCAACACAGGTCAGAGCGACTACGCCATGGCCAACGAGATCCTCAACAAGGCGGCACTGCAACTGACTCAGCTAAACGAGCAGACCAAGGTGATGAGCTTTAACTGGGGCCCCTGGGATGGCGGCATGGTCAATCCCGCGCTGAAGAAGATGTTTGTCGATCGCGGCGTCTATGTGATCCCACTGCAGGCGGGTGCCGAGCTGTTTGCCACCAAGCTGCTAAGCCTAAGTGGCGCACAGCTGCTGATCGGTAATGACATGCAGGGCAATACGCAGACGCGCGACCAAGCAGATGAGGCAAGCACTGTAAAAAAGCCTGATGCGGATGAGGTGCACGTCGCACAGCATCCGCTGCCGCCTGTCACCTTAACGCGCCAGTTAACGCCCGCGACCATGGCCTTTGTCTCGGACCATGTGATCGGCGGTAACCCCGTATTACCGACGGTTTGTGCTATCCAATGGATGCGTGAAGCCGCTCGGGCGCACATTGGCGCCCCGGTAAAGGTGCGCAGCTATAAGCTGCTCAAAGGCATTATTTTCGACACCGAAGCGCCGCAATCCTTAGTGCTTACGCTAACCCCTGAATATAAGGGCGATAGCCTGACGGCCATTCAGACCTTAATAAGCTGCGAGGGACGGCCGCAGTACCAGGCGAGCCTTTGTTTGATGGATAGCGAGGACAGCTCGGCGCCAATCAAGGCCTTCGAAGGGCAGTACAATGGCGAGGCGGTCACCGATGCCAGCACGCTCTACAGTGACGGCACCCTGTTTCATGGGCCAAGACTGCAGGGATTGGATAAGGTAGTGAAGTTCGATGAGCAGAGGCTTATCGCCTCTGTTAGCCTGCCCCAGGTGCGCGAAGCCGACTGCGGCGAGTTTGTACCTAGCCTAAGCAGCGCAGGCTGTCAGCCTTTTGCCGAAGATCTCTTGCTCCAAGCCATGTTGGTCTGGGCAAGGCTCAGCTATGGGGCGGCCAGTTTGCCATCGGCCATCGACGAGTTCATCAGTGTGCAGCCGATGCACGGCGGCGAAACCGGCTATATAGAGCTGAATGTGGTCAAGAGCAATCGCAGAAGCCTGACGGCCGATGTGGCGCTTTATCATCAAGATGGCCGCCTGAGCGCCCTGATGAAAGGGGCCAGGATCACCATCAGCTCAACCCTCAATGCTGCCTTCGTGCCACACGGCGCGCGCGGTGAAACGGCCAACGAGGAGGCGACGCAGTGACTCAGGAGTTTGGCCAAAAGGTAAGCAATGCTAACGCTAACAGCGAAGGCGCTACCCCACTGCGGGTAGCCCTCTTGCTGTTGCCAAAAGATGCCACCTTGCCCGATACCTTAGCCAATCAACCCGTTCGAGAGCTGCAAGTTGACCAAACTGAGACTGAGCTTACTGAGAATAAGCTGGCTCAGACGCTAGAGCAGGCAGTGAGCTGGGTCGCCACAGGCGATCTGGTTTGCCTGCAAGGCGCCCAGCAAACTTTGCTGCTGATGCCATCTCTCAAGGCGGCGCAGCACAAGCTGCACCCTCATGCCCATCTGGCGGCGCTGCAATATGGTCAAAGCCAGAGCAGTGCACTGCAAGGCGCGCTGGCACAGGCCAAACGCCAACCAGATAGTGTTCAGTGCAGAGCGCATATCGATGACATGAACAAGGGCTTCAACGCCTTGTGTCGTCTGATCGCTGATATTGCACAGCGAACCATTAGGCGTTCAGAGAGCCGGCGTCACTACTGGTTTACCGAGCCCTATCAGGGACGAGTGGCGACGCTTACCCTGGAGAATACCCAGCCTCAGCAAGGGAAAGCGCAAACTCATCTGGCCATGGTGCTGACACAGGGCACAGGCCGGCTCAAGGCGCGTTCGCTACTGTCGGCCAGCCAGCTGTTCTTTCTGTTACCCGGTAGCAGTGAAGCCGCGCTCAACCAAGGTCTCTGGGCCCTGGCGGCGGCCTTGGATAAGCTCGCCTTATCACAGACTGAGCCCTTAGCGCGCGAGATGGCGATCATTGAGCTGATGCAGCAAAATCTTGATGCCTTTGTCACCAGCGGCCCGACACGTTTTGTGATCTGTTTACAGGCCATAAGTATCGAGGCGCTTGGGCAGGAGATCACCGCCATGAGCCAGGCGCTGGCCAAGGTCTGTAAGGAGAAAGGGGAATACCGTACGCCATCGGGTAGCTATTTCAGCGCCGCGCCGCTGGGTCAGACCAAGCTGGCCTTCGTTTATCCCGGCGTTGGCACCATCTACCCAGATATGCTGCATGAGCTGCACAGCTACTTTCCGGCCCTGTTTAGCCGCTTGCAGCAGCAAGGAAATCTCAAGGCGATGCTGCAGGCCGATATGATCTATCAAGAAGATAAAGCCGACACTCAGCAGATGCCTCTAAGCAAGATGGCCATTGCCGGTGTGGGCGCCAGCTACCTGATGACCAAGCTCTTGGTGGATGAATTTGCAGTGCAGCCTCACTTTGCCCTGGGTTACTCCATGGGTGAAGCCGCCATGTGGGCAAGCCTGGATGTGTGGCAAGATCCCCATAGCTTGATCGATAAGACCCTGAGCGATCCCCTGTTTACCGAGGAGATCTCAGGTCCGCTCAAGGCGGTTCGTCGTCACTGGCAACTGTCAGACAAGGACCCTCTCGAATGGAACAGTTTTCTGGTGCGATGCCAAGGCGATGATATTCAGCCTTTGCTGGAGCGTTACCCCAGAGCCTATCTTGCCATCACCCAGGGGGATACCTGTGTGATCGCTGGCTGTCAGGCCAGTTGCCAGGCCCTGTTACAGGAACTGGGTAAGCGTGGCATAGCCGCCAATCGAGTGACTGCAATGCATACGCCACCGGCCTTAAGCCTGCAGTCGCAGGTGCAGGCCTTCTATCATCAGGCTCTCATGGCCGAAGCCGCCGAGCATCCGGTCAAATTTATCAGCGCCGCCAGCCTCATCGATGGCCAAGATGGCGCCGTCAACGAGACTCAGGCCCTGAGTGCCGAAGCTATCGCGACCTCGATAGCCAAGACCTTCTGCCATCGCCTCGATTTTGAGTCGCTCATCCAGAGCGCAACCCATCAGGGCGCAGCGCTATTTGTCGAGATCGGTGCCGACAGACAAAACTGCACCCTGATAGATAAAATTCTAAAAGCCAGCGAGACACCCCACGTCAGCGTGCCGGTCAATGCCCGCGGCGCAAACGAGGTGATCACCCTGCTCAAAGCCTTGGGCACACTGATCAGCCACAGAGTTCCCGTCAGCCTCACTGTGCTGCAACTGGGAATCAAGCGTGAACTGGCTAAGCTGCAACAGCGCAGCGCTCAAGGTGAGCCCCCGCTCGCCAATACCCTATTTCAAGAGGAAGTCTAATGCCTTCAAATGAAGCGCCTTCTGCCAAACAAGCGCCAAGCAAGACCCGAGGTCATGGCAAGATTGCCATCGTGGGTCTGGCAAACCTCTATCCGGACGCCAAGACCCCTAAGCAGTTTTGGCAAAACCTGCTCGACAAACGCGACTCTCGCTCACAATTAAGCGACGAGAAGCTCGGCGCCCGCCTGGACGATTATCGCGGCGAGCAGGGCGAGGCCGATCGCTTCTACTGCGACAAGGGCGGCTATATTCAGGATTTCCATTTCAATGCCTACGGCTACCAGCTGCCCCCCGAGCAGCTCCAAGGGCTGGACGACAGCCTCTTGTGGGCCCTGGACACCAGCCGCAATGCCCTGCTCGATGCGGGTATCGAGCTGGACTCGCCCCTGCTGTCGCGCACCGGCATCATCATGGGCACCCTCTCTTTCCCGATGGCCAAGTCGAACGAGCTGTTTCTGCCCCTCTATCATAAGGCGGTAGAGAAAGCGCTTAAGCAGAAGCTGGCCTGCCCAAACTTTCACCTAAGCCCCTTCAAGGCGCATCAGGGCAACCACACCCTGGACTGTGCCAATGGCGCCATCGCCCACAACGCCTCTAAGCTAGTGGCCGATGCCCTTGGGCTGGGCCGGGTCTCCCTGAGCCTGGACGCCGCCTGCGCCAGCTCTGTCTACTCCCTCAAGCTGGCCTGCGATTATCTCAGCAGCGGTAAGGCGGATCTCATGTTGGCAGGCGCGGTGTCCGGCGCAGATCCCTTCTTCATCAACATGGGCTTCTCCATCTTCCACGCCTATCCGGATCATGGTTTCTCCGCCCCCTTCGATAGCAACACCAAGGGGCTGTTTGCGGGGGAAGGCGCCGGTGTACTGGCACTGAAACGCCTGGAAGATGCCGAGCGCGATGGCGATAAGATCTATGCAGTCATTGCGGGCATAGGCCTGTCGAACGACGGCAAGGGGCAGTTTGTGCTCAGCCCCAACAGCAAGGGCCAGGTCAAGGCCTTCGAGCGCGCCTATCGCCAAAGTGGTTTAGCCCCCAAGCAGATAGAGGTGATCGAGTGTCACGCCACAGGCACCCCGCTGGGGGACAAGGTAGAACTGGCCTCCATGGAGCAGTTCTTCGCGCCCCAGCTAGAGGGTGCAGTGCCGCCGCTTATAGGCTCTGCCAAGTCTAACCTGGGCCACCTGCTGACCGCCGCCGGTATGCCGGGGATCATGAAGATGATCTTCGCCATGAATCAGGGCGAGCTGCCGCCAAGCATCAACCTTAGCGAGGCGATCGCCTCACCAAACGGCCTGTTTGGCAGCCACACCCTGCCAAGGGAGGTCACCCCCTGGCCGGTTAAGGTCGAGAATACAGCTCGCCTGGCCGGGGTATCTGTATTTGGTTTCGGCGGCTGTAACGCCCACCTCTTGCTGGAATCCTATGAGCAGGCGGCCGACTCAGCCGCCAAGTCCGCGCCGCAACAGCCCCTAGCGAATCGAGAAGCAAGTACAGAAACCGCGCCCACTCGGCCCGAGCTGATGATCAGCGGCCTCGCCGCCCACTTCGGCCCTCTTACCGACATTCAGGCCATGGATGCCTGCCTCAAAACAGGCCGCGATCCCGCCATCTCTCTGCCTGCAAGACGCTGGAAGGGGCTGGATCAACATCCTGAACTACTGGCCCAATTTGGCCTGAACCATGTTCCCCAGGGCGCCTACGTCGACAGCTTCGAGCTGGATTTCCTGCGTTTTAAGCTGCCCCCCAACGAGGATGATCGCCTCATCGGCCAACAGCTGATGCTGATGAAGGTGACCGACGAGGCCATTTGCGACGCCGGGCTGCAAGCCGGACAGAAGGTCGCCGTCCTGGTCGCCATGGAGACTGAACTGGAGCTGCATCAGTTCCGCGGCCGGGTCAACCTGCACACCCAGCTCAAGCAGAGTCTGGAAGCCATGGGCGCTACCCTGAGCGAGGCGCAATATCGCGAGCTCGAGGCCCTCACCATGGACAGCGTCCTCGACGCCGCCAAGCTCAACCAGTACACCAGCTTCATCGGTAACATCATGGCTTCGCGCATAGCCGCCCTGTGGGACTTCAGCGGCCCGGCCTTTACCATCTCGGCGGGTGAGCAATCTGTCGCCCGGGCCATAGATGTCGCCGAAAACATGATGCAACATGAACAGCTCGATGCCGTGGTGATCGCCGCGGTGGATCTCTGTGGCAGCTTGGAGCAGGTGATACTGAAAAATGCCATCGCCCCCGTCGCCAGCCCGGCCAACCCCGAAGGCTGGCGACTGGCCGAGGGTGCCGGCGCCCTGGTGCTGGAAACCCAGGCGAGCCAAGACGCTCGTGGCGCCAAGGCCTATGGCCAGCTAACCGGCCTGCATTTTGGCGCCCAGCGCCAACTCGCCCGCCTTGGCGATCAGCTCCTGAGCCAGAGCATCAGAGCGCAAAACAAAAGCGGCACCACGGCCGAACAGGTCGGCCTCACCGATCTCAACGTCGCGCCTGGCAGCCAATACGGCGAACAACAGCTAATGGCCATGCTGCCGCTCCCCACGGCCAAACAGGTAGCAAGCAGTCGTCGACTCGGTCACAGCTTTGCCGCCGCCGGCATGAACAGCCTTATCACCACGGTGCTGACCATGGCCCATGAGAATGTGCGTCAGGCCATTTCGGTCACTTGCAGCGAAGATCAGGCCGCTCTTATCCAGCTTAGCCAGAATCAGGCCCAGGCAAGCGCCCTGACCGAGCGTCTGGTCCAGCCGCTGCCGCAACCTGATCGCCGCCTGATAAAACGGGTCAGCCTGGGCGGGCGGGATCTGGTGGAGCACATCATAGGGTCGCCCCTGAGTCAGCAGGCCGAGATACAGGCACAGCTGCAAAACGGCCTGTTGCAAGGCGCCGGGGGCTTAACAGGGAAGCCATCTCG
Organism: Shewanella sp. Isolate8; assembly: GCF_022398495.1. Taxonomy (NCBI): domain Bacteria; kingdom Pseudomonadati; phylum Pseudomonadota; class Gammaproteobacteria; order Alteromonadales; family Shewanellaceae; genus Shewanella; species Shewanella sp. Isolate8. Next base: position 421,071 of record NZ_JAKEVI010000002.1, read on the forward strand.
GCATCAGCCGCCGCAAAAATTGATCAGCTACCTAGGCGAGAGTAACGCCGCCTCTACCGCTAACGAATCACAATATGCACCCGCAAATTTAGGTGCAGCAGGTATGTCACACACTATGAGTCCAAAAACAGCTCAAGCGCCAAGTCTTCAAGCTAGCGCAAGCGATAACGGCGCTTTTTCACAGCTTCAGCATCAAGCCGCTCTATATCAAGAGCAAAACCAGCAACTGGCGCGTCAGGCCCACCTCGCCTACCTCAAGAGCCGGGAAAGCGGGCTGAAACTGGCCGATAGCCTGCTCAAACAGCAACTGGCCCAAGCGCAGGGTCACAGCGCAGCCCCTCTGACGGCCCAGGCGCAAGCCTCGACGCAGCTAATCACGCCACAATCAACTCCACAATCGGCACCGCAATCGGCACCGCAGCAGACGCTGCAGTCAGCAGCAACGACACCATTACAGCCGAGGCATCATCTGGTCGCCCCTTACCGCGCCCCCGTCCCCGAGCATAAGCCCTGCATCTGGGATTATCATGATCTGGTGGAATACGCCGAGGGGGATATCGCCAAGGTATTTGGCCCAGAGTATGCGGCGATCGACGGCTATTCTCGCCGGGTGCGCCTGCCGACCACTGACTATCTGCTGGTATCCAGGGTGACCAAGCTGGACGCCAAGCTGGGCGAATATAAGCCCAGCACCATGACCACAGAGTACGACATCCCCGTCGATGCCCCTTATCTGGTGGACGGCCAGATCCCCTGGGCGGTCGCGGTCGAGTCGGGGCAGTGTGACCTCATGTTGATCAGCTACCTGGGCATAGATCTCGAGAACAAGGGCGAGCGTGTCTACCGCCTGCTGGACTGTACTCTCACCTTCTTAGGGGATCTGCCCCGCGGCGGTGATACCCTGAGATATGAGATAAAGATCAACAACTTCGCCCGCAACGGCGACACCCTGCTATTCTTCTTCTCCTACGAGTGTTTCGTCGGCGATACCATGATCCTCAAGATGGATGGCGGCTGCGCCGGTTTCTTCACCGACGCCGAGCTGGCTGACGGTAAAGGGGTGATCCGCACCGAAGAGGAGCTGCTGGCCCGCAGTCGCGCCACCAAGCAGACCTTTAATCCACTCCTGGATTGCCCGCGCACCCAATTCAGCTATGGCGACATCCACAAGTTGCTGTCGGCCGATATCCAAGGCTGTTTCGGCCCCTCACATGCAGGCCTCGCACAGCCTTCGCTCTGCTTCGCCTCGGAGAAGTTCTTGATGATCGAAGAGGTCAGCAAAGTTGAGCGCAGCGGCGGCGCCTGGGGACTGGGTCTGGTAGAAGGCCATAAGCAGCTAGAGCCAAACCACTGGTATTTCCCTTGCCACTTCAAGGACGATCAGGTGATGGCCGGCTCGCTGATGGCCGAGGGCTGTGGCCAGCTGCTGCAGTTCTACATGCTGCACCTTGGCATGCACACCCAGACGCAAAACGGTCGCTTCCAGCCACTGGAAAACGCCTCGCAGAAGGTGCGTTGTCGCGGCCAGGTGATCCCGCAATCGGCCCGTCTCACCTACCGCATGGAGGTCACAGAGATAGGCTTCAGTCCGCGCCCTTACGCCAAGGCGAATATCGATATCTTGCTAAATGGCAAGGTGGTGGTCGACTTCCAAAATCTGGGGGTGATGATCAAAGAGGAATCTGAGTGTACCCGCTATCCTGAACAGGAAAGCAGCGACACAAGCAGCGCACAGGCGACCAGCGCTCAAGGTGCATCAGCCAATGCACCGCTAATGACTAATGCCCCGCTGATGGCTCAGATCCCCGATCTCAACGCCGAGCCTAACAAGGGGGTGATCCCGCTGACTCATGTCGAGGCCCCGCTCATCCCGGATTATCCGAACCGGGTGCCCGACACTGTGCCTTTTACCCCCTATCACTTATTCGAGTTCGCCACCGGCGACATCGAGAAGTGCTTCGGCCCAGAGTTTGCCATCTATCGTGGCATGATCCCGCCGCGTACGCCTTGCGGCGATCTACAGCTCACCACACGGGTCATAGAGGTCAATGGTCAGCGCGGCGACTTTAAGCGCCCTGCCAGCTGTATCGCCGAGTATGAGGTGCCTCAAGATGCCTGGTATTTCGATGCCAACAACCATCAGGCACTGATGCCCTACTCAGTGATGATGGAGATCGCCCTGCAGCCAAATGGCTTCATCTCAGGTTACATGGGCACAACCCTAGGCTTCCCGGGCCTCGAGCTGTTCTTCCGCAACCTAGATGGCAGCGGCGAGCTGCTGCGTCAGGTGGATCTGCGCGGCAAGACGATTGTTAACGACTCGCGTCTGCTCTCCACCGTGATGGCGGGGACCAATATCATTCAGAGCTTCAGCTTCGAACTCAGCACAGATGGCGAGCCCTTCTATCGTGGCACAGCGGTGTTCGGTTACTTCAAGGCCGAGGCGCTTAAAGATCAACTGGGGCTGGATAACGGCAAGACGACGCAGCCCTGGCATCAGGCCAAGGGGATAGCGCCAGACATCAGGGTCAACCTGCTGGACAAAGGCGGGCGCCACTTTAACGCCCCTGCAGGTCAGCCCCACTACCGTCTGGCGGGCGGTCAGCTGAACTTTATCGACAGCGTCGAGATTGTCGATAACGGCGGCAGCCACGGCCTGGGCTACCTCTACGCCGAGCGCACCATAGATCCCAGCGACTGGTTCTTCCAGTTCCACTTCCATCAGGATCCTGTGATGCCGGGCTCATTAGGCGTTGAAGCCATCATAGAAACCATGCAGACTTATGCCATCAGCAAAGACTTGGGCGCCGGGTTTAGTAACCCGAAATTTGGCCAGATCCTTTCCAACATCAAGTGGAAGTATCGCGGTCAGATCAACCCGCTCAACAAGCAGATGTCGATGGATGTGAGCATCACCTCGATCAAGGAAGACGCAGGTAAGCTGGTGATAACCGGCAATGCCAGCCTGAGCAAGGATGGCCTGAGGATCTACGAGGTCAGCGACATCGCCATCTGCATCGAAGAAGCGTAAATCGCGAAATAAATTGAGGGAATGCCGAGCCACAACCTCGGGCTCGGCGCTCACTCTAAGCAAGCATCATAAGAAAATCGGTCGATGCGAGCGCACCATGCCAGATGAAAGGTGCATGGCGCTGCCATCGGCCCAAGACGAAAAAGGTCTTTTATTAGATGAATCCGACTACTGCAAACGAGCAGCTCTCTCCCTGGCCCTGGCAGGTGAGCGACAGCAAGGTAAGCTTCGACACCGCCACCATGGCCGCCCAGCTGAAGGATTTCAGCCGCGCCTGCTACCTGGTCAACGACAGCGATCTGGGCGTGGGCATCGCCGCCGAGGCGAGCCTGATGACCAATAATGACACCAGGGCACAGGCTACGGGCCACCCGGTGAGCGCCTTCACCCCGGCCCTGGGCACAGAGAGCCTGGGCGACAGTAACTTTCGCCGGGTGCACGGCGTCAAGTACGCCTACTATGCCGGCGCCATGGCCAATGGCATCTCATCGGAAGAGCTAGTGATCGCCCTGGGTAAGGCGGGGATCCTCTGCTCCTTCGGCGCCGCAGGACTCATCCCTAGCCGAGTTGAACAGGCGATCGCACGCATCCAAGCAGCGCTGCCAAACGGCCCCTATATGTTCAACCTGATCCACAGCCCGAGCGAGCCTGCCCTAGAGCGCGGCAGCGTCGAGCTCTTCCTCAAGCATAAGGTGCGCACCGTCGAGGCCTCGGCCTTCCTGGGACTGACGCCGCAGATCGTCTACTATCGCGCCGCCGGCCTGAGCCGCGACGCCAACGGCCACATCATCATAGGCAACAAGGTGATCGCCAAGGTGAGCCGCACCGAGGTCGCCGAGAAGTTTATGCAGCCGGCTCCCGTCAAGATGCTGCAGAAGTTGGTGGACGAGGGACTGATCACCCATGATCAGATGGAGATGGCACAGCTGGTACCTATGGCCGACGACATCACCGCCGAGGCGGACTCGGGCGGCCACACGGATAACCGTCCTCTGGTCACCCTGCTGCCCACTATCCTGGCGCTTAAGGAGGAGATCCAGGCCAAGTACCAATACGCCACGCCTCTGCGGGTCGGTTGCGGTGGCGGTGTAGGCACCCCAGATGCGGCCCTGGCGGCCTTCAACATGGGCGCCGCCTACATAGTGACAGGCTCCATCAACCAGGCCTGTGTCGAGGCGGGTGCCAGCGAGCACACCCGCAAGCTGCTGGCCACCACGGAGATGGCAGATGTCACCATGGCACCGGCAGCGGATATGTTTGAGATGGGCGTCAAGCTGCAGGTGGTCAAACGCGGCACCCTATTCCCCATGCGCGCCAACAAGCTGTATGAGATCTACAGCCGCTACGACTCGATTGAGGCGATCCCTGTCGATGAGCGCGACAAGCTGGAGAAGCAGGTGTTTCGCGCCAGCCTTGATGAGATCTGGGCCGGCACTGTCGCCCACTTTAACGAGCGCGATCCCAAGCAGATTGAGCGCGCCGAGGGCAATCCCAAGCGTAAGATGGCGCTGATCTTCCGCTGGTATCTGGGGCTGTCGAGCCGTTGGTCAAACACCGGCGAGCCGGGGCGTGAGATGGACTATCAGATCTGGGCAGGTCCCGCGCTGGGCGCCTTCAACCAGTGGGCCAAGGGCAGCTACCTGGACGACTACAGCAAGCGTCACGCGGTCGACTTGGCCAAACACCTGATGTATGGCGCCGCCTATCTGGCGAGGGTTAACGCCATCAATGCCCAGGGCGTTAAGCTGCCTGGAGAACTGCTGCGCTACAGACCCCAGGCGCCGCTGATCTAGACTCAGTCGAAAACCTGGCCTTAACTGGCAAAAACAGAAGCCACCCTAGGGTGGCTTTTGTTTATCTCACGATGACTTATTCCTGCGCCGACATATATTACGGCGACTTATTTTTACGGCCTCTATCCTACGGCTAATGCGGCATCTGATTCGGCACTAAGGTCAGCCTGGCCTCTATCTCGCCGGGTAGCAGCGGGGTCGGCACGCCCCGGGCATATTCGCCAAATCCGGCGCGATAATATTTAGACAGAGGATGACCCGACTGACCGCCAGGAATCGCCATGATCGCCCTCTCCTCATAGCCAGGCTGCACGATGAAACGCTGCGAGGCGCCAAAGCTAGGTCGCTGCACCGCAGGCATGAAGGTGTCGCCAAAACCCGCCACCTTAGGCATATCCAGCCAGCGACTCAGCTGCGGAATCTGACGACTGAAGGGATGCTGTATCGCCAGGGTATTCACCTTCCCCCAGTTGAGCTCACTGAGCTCACCATCATCACTGTATTTTGCCAGTAGCTCGTCGCGGGCCTTCACATAGCTGGCGATCACCAGCGCATCCCAACTAGTAAGCTCCTGGGGTAGCCAATCTGTGGGCTGCTGCTTAAGCAATTGCCAGATGGCGGGCTCCAGATATCGCTTGAGTACCGACAGGCTCAGCTGCGACTTGGCCAGCTCGGTTTCGATAGGCGCGAAGGCGCTGTCCAGCAGTTGAGTGCGAAACGCCTTCACCAGGGTGAAGCCCACCGATTCGGCGCAGGCACATTCCTGCCAGTCTCTGAGCTGCACTATATCCTTGGCAAAGCGCTTGGGCTCCTTCATTAAGGCCGCAAGCAGATAGGTGTGCCAAGGACGATAGAAGCGCGCCTGGTTATCCAGCTGAATGCGATAGAAGTCGCCCTCATCAAACAGCTCCTGTTCCAGTAGCCTGTCTCTGATCTGCGCGCTCCTGGCTCCCAGGGCATAACCGCCATCACCATAACGCTGCGCCTCCTGAGTCGACATCACCCTGGCATTGGCGCTCCACAAGCGGCCGCCCGGTGGGTCCTGACGCGAGGGCAACCCCGCCTCACGCTGCTGCCATTTTCCCCATTCAAGCTGCTCGCCACTCAGGGCGACATCACTCACCTGCTTTCTGGCCGGGACGGCGCCGGCCAGCTGCCAGGCCGCATGGCCCTTGTCGTCCGCCAGCATCAGATTCTGCACCGGAATACCAAAACCGCTCGCCTTGGCCATCGCCTCGGCCGCACTGCTCATCTGCTCGAGTGCCATCAACTCCATGTTGACCGCATAGTCCTGATGGGCCACCCAGGACAGCGCATAGGCCTGGCCGTCAAGCTGGCGCACGGGGCCGAAGCGCGACAGGGTCAGCGGGTAGTCCTGCTCTCCCTTTGGCAACTTGATGGTCTCATGCTCTATGGTCAGAGGCTCGTCGTCGCTAAGCGCCACCCAGTCGGCGGTATCGATATAGGCGTTGGTAAAGCCCCAGGCCAGCTTGCCGTTGCTACCGACCACGATAGCCGGAGCGCCGGGCAGGGACACGCCGGTTACCTGTACCGCCTCGCCCTTGGCGTCGGGATAGTTAAGCTGGGCACGATACCAGATGATGGGGACGGCGAAGGAGAGGTGCATATCATCGGACAGCATGGCGCTGCCTGTGCGGGTCATCTTGCCGGTGACCGCCCAGTTGTTGCTGCCCACTTCAATGGGCTCCTCTATACTGACGGCGAGGCGCCGAGCCAGGGTATCGCTATGACTTAGACTTAGACTTAGATTTAGGCTCAGGTTTGAGCTTAGGTTTAGTTGGGGGATTTCCGGCGGATCGGAGGGAAACAGGCTGTTATCCAACGCCGCCTGATAATTTGAGGCCTGGGTGATAAAAGTGCGCATCTGGGGGCCAAAACGCCGCTCTATCTGCTCCAGCGTCAGATCCCGCTTTAGGGTATTGCCTTGTAGATCCAGATACATAGTGTAGATCACCAGCAGGCTGTCGGCAGGTCGCCAGGGCTGAAGCTCGGCGCGCGTCAGCAGGTATTCGAACGACGGCAGCGACTGCTCGGCCAGCGCCTTATTGACGCCATCGGCGTAGCGCTGCAACAACTGCTGCTGGGCCGTGGGCAGATGGCGATAGATCTGCTCGGCGCGTTTTCGCAGCTGATGAAAGCGGCGCGACTCATCGAGTTTTACCGCAGGCTTGCCGAACAGCTCGGCCAACTCACCGGCCGAGTTGCGCCTGAGTAGATCCATCTGAAAGAACCTGTCCTGGCCATGGGCAAAGCCTAAGGCGAAGGCCGCATCCTGGCGATTCTCGGCATGGATCACCGCTGTGCCTAGGCGATCGCGCCCTATCAGGGTCTTGGCCGAGATCTGATTTGTGCTCACCTCGCCAGAGAGCTTGGGCAGGCTGAGATTGAGGCCGACATAGACGCCGACCACCAGCAAAAACAGCAGTGACAAGAGGAGGAGCAATAGCAATTTCAGGTGTCTTAACATGAGATAAGCAAGTGATAAGTCAATGGAAACTCATCATAACAAAAGTTGCTTACTTGTTAAGCACCCAAAAGATATTGTTTTGCAGGCCTCAAGGAAAGGGGCGTTAACGCGCCAGGATACGCTCCCCCGGATGATCACCAGGATAGTTGTCGATGATCCAATCGACGATACGCATGATACGGGCGTCGCGCTTCTTCGATGTCTTATAGGCGATATAGTAGGTCAGGCCCGAGAGACAGGTCGGCAGATCCAGTTTCACCAGGTTGCCCGAATCCAGCTCAACCTTGAGGGTCTGCTCCAGCCCCAAAACGATCCCCTGACCATAGATGGCGGCCTGCACCGCCAACATGTTGTGATTGAAGATGATCTTTCGCTGATTGGGACTGATGGCTAGCTCATTGTTTCTAAACCAGGTATCCCAGTCGACACCATAATCCTTGTGTTTCGAATAGAGCAGGCAGTGTTGATCTAGGGTATCGACGCTTATGCCGTTCGACTGAGCGTAATATTGCGGACTACAAAAGGCCACCAGCTTCTCGGTGACCAGGGGAATGATGGTATAACCATCCTGAAATTCCCGCGTCACGATGAAGATGTCGGCAATCATATCGCTCATCTCGATATCGTTTTGAAACATGCCGACATTGATGTCGAGTTCGGGGTAAATCTGCCTGAGCTGCTCCATCTTAGGCACCAGCCATCTGGCCGCCAGCGAGGTGTAGGAGTGCACCCTGACCTCGCCCGTCATATTCTGTACCAGGCTCGAGCAGACGCTATTGAGATCGTAGAACACAGGCGCCAGACGCTCTCTGAGTTCTATTCCCGCCTCGGTGAGATTGATCTTACCGCTTTGCCGGTAAAATAACTTCTCTAAGAAGTAGTCTTCCAGCTGCTTTATCTGCTGTGATACCGCGCTCTGGGTAATGCACAACTCGTTCGCCGCAAGGGAACAACTTTCTAATCTGGCACACGCCTCAAATATCTGCAGCGCTCTTAGCGGAATATTATTATTCATGACTCTTTAGCAAAGCGGAAACCGAATCAAAATGCTAACAAGGGATCCTGAGAAAAGATGTAACGCCGCGCACAATATCTAAGTTAACAACAGGTTAAATTACTGCTTAATTGCAGTAATCAGACTAAGATCACCAATTAACAATCGCTGAATAGTGATATCGACCACAAAGCTGTATCTGAGTATGTTTGCGCAGCAGATCCTGCGGCGCAATCGCTGACCAGATGAGGGCGATAGCCACGGCTAACGCCCTAAACGAAGGAGCCCGTTACTCCCCTTGAGGCGCAAGCAAGGGCCTGACCGCCTCGCTCAGCTCATCGAGAAATAATTGCGCCTGGGTGAAGCGCTGTAACATCTTGATAAAACCGTGGATGGTTCCTTCGTACATCTTGTAGGTCACGGGCACCCCGGCCAGTCTTAACTTTTGGGCATAGTTAAAGCCATCATCACACAGGGGGTCATACTCTGCGGTATAGATGAATGCCGGTGGCAGACAGCTGTGGCTGGCGGCATCTAAGGGGGAGCAATAAGGATGCTTACCATCGGCGGCGCTACGAATATAGTGGTGCCAGTAGTATTTCATGCTCTCTTGCTGTAGCAGGTAGCCGGTGCCATGAGTCTTGGCCGATTGTGTCGACCACCCATACTGCACCGCAGGATAGACTAACACCTGGCAGGCCAGCGATGGCCCCATCTCGTCGCGCAGACGCAGGGTCACCGCGGCGGCCAGATTGCCACCGGCGCTGTCGCCCATGATGCCGATACGCTTAGGATCCAGCCCCAAGGCCTTGGCCTGCTCAAACACCCAAAGGGTCGCGCTGTAGCAATCGTCCATCGGGATCGGAAACTTATGCTCGGGAGCCTTTTGATAATTTACCGCGATCACCACGGCACCGGTGCGATTGGCCAGGGCGCGGCTAAAGTGATCATTGGTCTCTATGTTAGACACCACCCAGCCACTGCCGTGGATGAAGATTAAGGCTGGCGCGCCGGCTTCGGGCGCCTCGACACCCAAGGGGCGATAGATACGCACGGGCAGATCCGCCGTCGGGCCGGGAATAAAGCTGTGGATCACCTCACCCACCGCCTCCGGCGTTTTACCGGCCTTGGCGATAGCTAGATCCATCAGCTCCTGACGTCTGGCCTGGGCGGGCGTCATCGTCTCGTAGGCTGGCGCCCCTGAATCTTTAACCTCTTGTAAAAATTGCGCAACCTCGGGATCGAGTGGCATGGCTAACTCCTTCAACTCAAACTGCTTAAACGCAAACTGCTTAAACGTAAAGTCGCCTAGCAACGGCGAGTACTTGGTTTAATTTTGCCGATAACGATACAGGGATGGCGTCCCCTTAAAGGCGACATCCATCCCAGATTTAACGCGCAGGCTTACTTACCCTGCCATACAGGATCGCGTTTCTCGGCAAAGGCCGCAGGGCCTTCCAGCGCATCTTCAGAGTGCAGCACGCTTGGATAGTGCTTCAGCTGTCCGCCACGGATATGGGCATAGCCTTGCTCGACAGACAGCTCGCCGGTCTCACGATAGATCTCCTTGATGGCCGCCAGGGCAAGTGGTGCGCTCTGGCTGATCTCGTTTGCCAACTCACGAGCCGTCTCCATCAGTGCTTCTTGCTCAACCACACGGTTGACCACCCCCCAGCGCAATGCCTCCTGAGCGTCCATGGTGCGGCCCGTCATCATCAACTCGTTGACGATAGGGGCTGGCAGCAACTTAGGCAGGCGCAGCATGCCGCCGCTGTCTGGCACTATGCCTAGCTTGGCCTCAGGCAGGGCAAAGCTTGCATTGTCGGCGCACACAATCAGATCCGCCGCCAGGGCCAACTCGAAACCGCCACCGAAGGCATAGCCATTGACCGCGGCGATAACCGGCTTGTCGAGATCAAACAGTTCGGTCAAGCCGGCAAAGCCGCCTGGACCGAAGTCGGCGTCTGGCGCCTCACCTTCTGCCGCCGCCTTGAGATCCCAGCCAGCAGAGAAGAAACGCGCGCCGGCACCGGTAATGATGGCGACTCTAAGCTCGGGATCGTCACGAAATGCCAGGAAGACTTCTCCCATCTCGTAACTGGTTTTTGCATCGATGGCATTGGCCTTAGGTCGGTCTAAAACGATCTCTAAGATGCTGCCATTACGGGTCACGTGTAATGATTCGCTCATGTTACTACTCCATTGAAGTTATCGCGTGATAACGGAAAATTTGTACGGCTCGGGGCCTCAACGGGTCTCGAGCAACTTCTTATCGACTTTGCAGGTGCAGGTGCGGGGAAAGCTCTCGCGGATCTCCACCACACTGGGCACCTTAAACTTGGCCATGTTGGCGCTACAAAACGCCAAGATCTCCTCTAGGGTGAGTGACTGGCCTGGGGCGAAGATGACAAACGCCTTAACGGCCTGATCTCGAATCGGATCGGCTATGCCGATGACGGCGGCATCCTGGATGGCGGGGTGTGACATCAGCACGTTCTCCACCTCTGTACTGGAGATGTTCTCGCCCGAACGCTTGATCATGTTGCTCTTGCGATCGACGAAGTAGAACAGGCCTCGCTCATCCACGTAGGCCTTATCGCCGGTGAGCAGCCAACCATCGTCACCTAGCGCCGCCCGGGTCGCCTGTGGATCCTGGTAATACTCCTTAAACAGGCTTCTGCCCGGCACCCCCTTCACCCAGAGATCACCCACCTGGTTAGGAGCCACCTCCCGCCCCGTCTCATCGGTCACCTTGGCTTCATATCCCAGCCCGGGGCGTCCTATTGACGGCCAATGACGAGGCTCGCCGGGCGTGTCGCCAATCAAGCCCACCAGGGTCTCTGTCATGCCGTAGGAGTTAAACAGGGTCACCTTGAAGCGCGTCTCGAAATCCAGCTTCTCCTGATCTGAGATATGCATGAAAAACAACATATCCCGCAGACAATGCTGGTCTTCCCCCTCGGCCACGGGTTGCAGCATAAGGGTGCGCAGTATCATAGGCATGCTGTGGGTGATGGTAGCTCGGTAGTCGCAAATCTGCTTCCAGAAACGGCGGGCACTGTATTTCTCCAACATCACCAGGCAAGCACCGACGGTAAACACCGCCATGGCCGCATTGCACTGAAAATCGATGTGAAAATTGGGCATCATGGAGAGATACCTGTCCTTGGCCGTCAAGCGGGTCTGCCAGGCGGTATAGTGCCCGGCAAATTGCAGGTTGCAGTGAGTGAGTACCACTCCCTTGGGTAGAGAGGTCGTCCCCGAGGTAAAGAGGATCTCCGCGGGGTCTTCGCTTTCCAGCGGCACATGCAGGTCGAGAGTTGGCGCCTGCAGTGCTAACTGATCATCGAAATTCACCCGCCCAGCAAACTGCTCTCCCGCAGCGCGAGCGACAAAGACCTGCTCAAGCCTTTGACCCTTAGCCGCCAACGCCTCATAGATAGGCAGAAAGCTTGGCTCAGTCACCAGGGTGGTGACGTCACACTTGGTCAGTATGTAGCTGCACTCACCCTGCACATATTGGGTGTTGATAGGCACGATCACCGCGCCTATCTTGGCCAGACCAAACCAGCAGAAGATAAACTCCGGGCTGTTGTACAGCTGCACCGCCACCTTGTCGCCCTTGGCTATTCCCTGTTTGAGGAAGAGGTTGGCCGCCCGGTTAATCTGGGCGTCCAGAGATTGATAGGTAAAGGTGCGGATATCGCCGGCAGTATCTTCATATATCAATGCCGTGTTATCACTGTACTGCTGAGCACGATCCTGCCACATGCACCTTAATGTTCTGCTGCCCACGATATCCATCACTTTCCTCACTTACCTTCAAACACCTTGGCAAGACCCTTGGCGCTCAGCGCCGCGATCTCTTCTGCCGAATAACCGATATCGCTCAAAATCGCCTCGGTATCCATGCCGTGCTTAGGCATGCCGCGCCAGATCTTGCCTGGGTTGTTCTTGAACTTAGGCATCACGTTGGGGCCCTTGTAGGCCTTACCGTCGATGTTGGTCCACTCGGTGATAGACTCACGCGCCTGGTACTGAGGGTTTCCTTCCAACTCTGGGATGGTCAGCACCTTGGCACAGGCAATCTTCAGCTCGGCAAAGCGTGCCAGCACGGCTTCGATGGTCTTGCCGTTGAGGTAGTTGTCCAGGCTGGTCTCGACTTCGTCACCAAATGGGCATTCCACCCTATGGATAAGCTGAGTGCCCTCTGGGATCTCGGGCGTTGCCCACAGGTGGCTAATGCCCATGTCCTTGAACATCTCTTCAATCTGCATGGCACCCACCAGCTCCATGACGATGTAACCATCGGCACACTTGTAGAGGCCGCAACCGGCATAGTAAGGATCTTTACCTTTGGTCATACGTGGGCAGACTTCGCCGCCGTTGAAGTAGTCCATCATGAAGTACTGCCCCATGCGCAGCATCACCTCATACATGGCCACATCGATACTCTCGCCGACACCCGTCTCACGCACCTTATGCAGGGCCGCCAAGGCCGCCGTGGTGACCGTCATCCCCGAGAAGTAATCGGCGGTATAAGGGAAGGCCGGCATAGGCTGGTCTTTGTCGCCGTTTTGGATCAGATAACCACTGAAGGCCTGGGCAATGGTGTTGTAGGCCGCAAGGTTGGTGTACTCCTCGGTGCCGTACTGGCCGAAGCCTGACAGGTGAGCGACCACCAGCTTAGGGTTGTGTTGCCATAACACCTCATCTGTGATGCCGCGACGGGCAAAGGCTGGGCCCTTACTGGCCTCGATGAAGATGTCTGTGGTCTCCATCAACTTAAGGAAGGCGTCACGGCCTTCATCCTTAAAGATATTGAGCGACAAGGCGTGTAGGTTACGACGCGACAGCTCTGGATAGTGAGGCTGCACGCGAATGGTATCTGTGTAGGCGACGTTTTCAATCCAGATCACCTCGGCGCCCCACTCGGCTAACATCTGCGCCGCGAATGGGCCGGCAATTTCAATCCCTGAGAACACCACACGCAGGCCCGACAGGGGACCAAATTGCGGGGTAAATAACTTTTTCGACATATCTAGCATCCTTTTTCACACAAACCCGTCCCCGGCACTGATGCGCAGGCATCAATGCGGTAGCGAATTTTCAAGGTTAATGAGATTGTGAGGAGATGGCGGCCATCACACCGCCATCCTTGGCCAGCGACGCTGGGAGCCGCGTCGCTGCCCTCCCCGTTTAGCGATATTGCTTTAACACGGCACGGCCCAGGGTGAGGATCTGCATCTCATCCGAACCACCGGAGACGCGGTCGACACGGATGTCGCGCCACATACGGCCGATGCGGTGTTCGCCGGCGATAGCGTAGCCACCTAATACCTGCATGGCGGAGTCGATCACTTCGAAACCGGCATTGGCACAGAAGTATTTACACATGGCCGAATCACCCGATGTCATGGTGCCTTGGTCGCACTTCCACGCCGCTTCATAGACCATGTTCTTCATGCTGTTAAGCTTGATCGCCATATGGGCAAACTTGTCCTGGATCAGCTGGAAGCGACCGATAGTCTCACCAAACTGTACGCGCTGGTTGGCATATTTGGCCGCATCTTCGAAGGCGCAGTAGGCCGCGCCATAGTTGGTCAATGCCACCAGGAAACGCTCCGAATCGAACTCTTCCTTCACACGCAGGAAGCCGTTACCCTCGATACCGAACATGTCTGACTCTTCCAGCTCAACCTCGTCAAACTGCAGCTCACAGCAGCTGTCCATCTTGAGGCCCAGCTTAGGCAGCTTGCTCAGCTTGATGCCAGGCTTGGTCATGTCGACAAACCATTCGGTGAACACAGGTGTTTCGCTGTCGGCATCTTTAGCCATCACCACCACGTAAGGGATACCGGCGGCGCTGGTGATGAAGCACTTGCTACCCGTCAGGTAAACCTTGCCGTTACGGCGCTTGTAGGTGGTCAGCAGGCTGCCCACATCTGAACCCGCGCTTGGCTCGGTAATGGCCGAGTTCCACATCTGCTTACCTGTGCCGCGCAGCGCCATGATCTTGTCTATCTGATCTTGGTTGCCGTGTCTCAGCACAGTCGCAATGCCTGGCAGTTGATAAAGGACATAAGTCGGGGCGCCCAGGCGACCCAGCTCTTCCCAGATTGCCGTGAGGGTTACCATACCCTCTTCGAATCCACCGTGCTCCTCAGGCAGTAGCAGGCTATCGATACCCATCTCAGCCAGCTCTTTGACAAACCTTTCAGGGTACTGGCTATTTTCATCACACTCGGCAAAATAGCTTTCCCAGTTCTCCTTCGCCATCAGATCGCGAATACCAGAAACGAATAGCTCTTGTTCGTCGGTTAATTTAAAGTCCATCGTATATTCCTATCTTTACGGTTAACGACTGCTTAGGGGAGAAGCTCCAACCTAAGAAGCCCACTTGTTTTTACGTGCATCTTTTAAGAACGAGATGATCACCAGAATGTTGACAATCACTAGCGGTGCGCCGCCGGCAATAATGGCTGTCTGCAGCGGTTTCAACCCACCCAGTGACAGCAGCACGATACCGATAACACCCACCAACACAGACCAACCCACACGGATCCAAACAGGTGGCTCGTTGTCGGCGTCGGCGCCCTTACAGGTCGACATAGCGAGGGTGTAAGAACAGGCGTTAATCAGGGTCACAGTTGCCAGGAAGCAGAGAATGAAGAAGCCCCACATGGTGATAGTGCTCATGGGTAAGGCAGCCCAGGTCTCAATGATGGCGCGCGGCGCACCATGGTCTTGAATAAGCTGGCCCATGTTGATGATGCTTTCGTGCATCAGGTTAACCGTGTTACTGCCCAGGATGGTCCACAGGAACCAGGTTGAAGCGGTTAGACCCAATACCATGGTCAGACACAGCTCACGTACGGTACGACCGCGAGAGATCTTGGCGAGGAAGATACACATCTGAATGCCATACACTACCCACCAGGCCCAGTAGAAAACGGTCCAATCTTGTGGCCAGCTGTCGGCACTGATAGAACTTGTGTAGAACAGCATGCGTGGCAGGTAAGCCAGCATCACACCGACAGATTCGGTGAAGTAGTTGACGGTAAAGCTGGTTGCACCGATTAAGAACACCCAGAACAGCATGATGATGCTCAGGTAGCTACGCAGGTCACTGGCTATTTTGATCCCCTTAGTCAGACCAAATGCCACGCACACGGCGTTAAAGATGATCCACACAGAGATAACAAAGGTATCGACCTCAATAGTACGCTCGATGCCAAACAACCACTGAATACACTCGGTCACCAGCGGCGTCGCTAAACCTAGGCTGGTGCCCATGGCCAGGATTAATGCCACGACATAGATGTTGTCGATGAAGGAACCCAGGATCCCCTTGTGATGCTTGCCCAGTACCGGCTCAAGGGTACCGCTCGGACGAACCACATCCATCTTCTTCACGAACAGGAAGTAACCCAGGGCGACAGTAAAGAAGCCATAGCCCATCCAAGGCAAGGGACCCCAGTGGAAGAGACTATAGGCCACCCCAAGCTCTTTGGCTTGCACCGACATAGACTCGATTTCAAAGGGTGGGTAAGTCAGGTAGTAGTAAGCCTCTAACGATCCCCAGTAGAGCACTGCGGCCGAGGTACAGGAGGCAAACATCAAGAAGATCCAGCTACCTGTGCTGAACTCGGGTTTTTCCTGACCCAAGCGGTTGTTTGCATAGGGTCCCCAGACCAGCCAACCCCAACCTATGGCTAGGGCTATCATGTACCACTCGAATGCCCATCCCCAAGAGTGGGTTAGATAATGAAATACATCCTTGATAATTACGTTTGCCGCATCGAGATCCCTTACGGTCAGGTAAGAGAGCAATATGACGGCAATCAGAGAAGGAAAAAAGATTTTAGGTTCAATCGTGACCTTCTTCTTTTTCCCCGCTGCGAGATCAAATCCCATGGTTTTTTCGTTCATCTTAATAGATCTCCCTCTTCATAGGAGGACAATAGGTAAAAGCCAATTTAATTAATATGCTTCGCGTTATTGATAAGCAGGGTTCAATAAACGCTTTTACATAAAATTGATAAGCAGTTTTTATTTTGATTCACCACACAACTTTAAATTCATCATTAAATCTGACTCATTAAAGGCTTAGCAGGCATTTAAATAATACGCGGCAACTTTAATTGTTCAGTGATCGTTATCACGTATAAATAAAATCAAAAAAAACAGACAAAAAAGCATCGTTCAAGATGATAAATACGTCGACAACAACTATCGAACCGATCACAAAAAACATGTGCTCGCGATATCAAAGCAGGAATAAATAGTGATTTACATCATATTTAAACCTAAGACATAACCAGAAAAAGGCAGGCAAAACCACATTAAAAACAATGATATACATAGAAACCCGGTGGTAACCGGAGTCGTTGAAAAACATTCAAAACGAATTCTAAAGTTGCCATTAGAAAAACTAAAACGAGACAAATAAGCCAGGCTAAACAGGCTATAAGGATATCTTAACCACCTTATTAGCCAAACTTATAACCAGTTTAAAGAAACTAAATAAACACACCGATATTAGCCAGACTAATATATCCGTTAGAAACTCTACCTACAGAAAAAACACATTCAAACCATAAATGTGAAGTGTGTAACATCGAATTAAATATTTCTGATCTTATAATTTCCACACAGTCAATCAACAGAATGGCAAATACAATTTATTTATCGTCTATCTGTAACGACTCAAGGTTTAACTTATTAATATCAAGAGTCGAAAACCCTGACATAAACTAGGCCAGGTTAGTCGACAACATATTAATGTCATCTCGTTATTGATGAGACAGTAAATAAACACTGATAATTTGGAGATATAATGAAAATTATTACCTGCTATAAACTGGTCCCCGAAGAACAAGACATATCGATCAATGGCGACGGCTCAGTAGAGACCAGCAAGGCTGCCCCTAAGATCAACCCATTCGATCTCAATGCCGTTGAAGCTGGCGTACAGATAAAGTCTATGGTCGAAGGCAGTCAGCTGACCGCGTTAAGCGTTGGTGGCAAGGCACTGGACAATCCAAAGGCACGCAAAGATATCCTCTCTCGCGGCCCGGATGATCTGACCTTAGTGATCGATGAACAGTTTGAAGCCATGCTCCCCCATCAAACCGCACGTGTGCTTGCTAGCGCAGCGCGCAAATGCGAGTTCGACCTGATCCTTTGTGGTGATGGCTCGGGCGATCTGTTCGCCCAGCAGGTTGGCATGCAATTAGGTGAGCTACTAAATGTCAGCACCATCAATGCCGTCAGCAAGATTGTCTCGGTAACCGAAAACACCCTGACCGTCGAGCGCGCATTGGACGATGAAGTCGAAGTGCTGGAAATCATGCTGCCTGCAGTAGTCTCGGTATCTGCCGACATCAACGAACCTCAGATCCCATCGATGAAGACGATTCTGGCTGCGGCCAAGAAACCCGTTTCCACGCTGGACACAGAAGCGCTTGAATTGGCAGCCCTACCTAAACTGGTCGACGCCATCAGTGTTGTCGCACCTAAACAGGCCGAGCGTGCACAAGTCATCGTCGAAGGTGACGATGAGGCACAAATCGCGGCCTTTGCCGACCATCTACGTAAAGCACTTAACTAATCGAGGGGAATACGATGAGCAAACTGTCAAATGTATGGGTATTTAGTGATATTGCTGCACGTCTACCCGAAACGATCGCCGGTGGTCGCGCCCTGGGCGAAAAAGTATCGGCCTTTATCATCGGCAGCGAAGCCGATATCGCGACCGCCTATTCCTATGGTGCCAGCCATGTCTACTACCTAGGCAACAAGGCCGACACCCAGATGATCGAAGACTTTGCGACAACCATGAGCCAGGCCATCAAGGATGGCGAGAAACCTGCACTGATGCTGCTACCGGCAACCAAGCGTTGCAAGGCGCTGGCGGCAAAACTCAGTGTCCAGCTCGAAGCAGGCCTGATCAACGATGCAACCGAGGTGACACTCGACGATGGCGTCGTTGCCAAACACATGGTGTACGGCGGCCTAGCCATCGGCACCGAGCGAATTGCCTCTACTGTGGCCTTAGTCACCCTTGCCAGCGGCGCCTTTGAGCCACAAGCGGCCGATACCTCATTAACAGGTGAAGGCGTTTCCTTGCCCTTCGTCGCCCCTAAGCAGGCGATCACCTGCATCGAGCGCCGCGTCAAGCAAGGTAACAGCGTCGACCTAGGTAAGGCCAAACGTGTTATCGCCGTCGGTAGCGGTATCGGCAGCCTGGACAACCTGGCGCTCGCCGGCGAGCTTGCCGCCACCTTCCAGGCCGAACTCGGCTGCTCTCGCCCTATCGCCGAGACCGAGAAGTGGATGGAGCGCGAGCGTTATGTGGGCGTGTCGGGTGTGATGCTCAAACCCGATGTCTATCTTGCCCTGGGGATCTCGGGACAGATCCAGCACATGGTGGGCGCCCTAGGCTCTCAAACCATCCTCGCGGTCAACAAGGATAAGAATGCGCCGATCTTCCAATATGTGGATTACGGCCTGGTGGGCGACATCAACAAGGTACTGCCTGCACTTATCCAGGCGATGAAAGCCTAGGCTGAACAAGGCAAGTAGCCAGGCCGCTGGCTTGGCTACTTTCCCCCAACAGAAGAAGAGTGACTAGATATGTCAGAAGAAGCATTTGACGCGATCGTCGTTGGTGCCGGACTCGCAGGCTGTGTTGCCGCCTATGTCCTGGCCAAAGAAGGCGCCGATGTATTGGTGATCGAGCGTGGTAATTAC
Source organism: Shewanella sp. Isolate8 (assembly GCF_022398495.1). NCBI lineage: Bacteria > Pseudomonadati > Pseudomonadota > Gammaproteobacteria > Alteromonadales > Shewanellaceae > Shewanella > Shewanella sp. Isolate8. Next base: position 440,132 of record NZ_JAKEVI010000002.1, read on the forward strand.
GCCGGCAGCAAAAACATGACGGGCGGCCGCCTCTACGCCCATAGCCTGGAAAAGATCATCCCAGGCTTTGCCAAGGAGGCCCCCATAGAACGCAAGGTCACCAAGGAAAAGGTCACCTTCCTGACCGATGATACCGGCGTCACCCTGGACTATCACAATGGCCGCGATCAGAGCCCGGTGCAGGAGTCTTACACCCTGCTACGCGGTGAGTTTGACCAATGGCTACAGGGCAAGGCCGAAGAGGTGGGCGCACAATTTATCACCGGCATTCGTGTCGATGAGATCCTCACCCAGGATGGCAAGGTCATCGGCGTCAAAGCCGATGGCGACGAGCTCACGGCAAAGGCAGTGATCTTGGCCGAAGGGGTCAACCCAGTGCTGGGCGAACAGTTAGGCATGGTGAAACCTAAGGTGAGCGCCGATGCCATGGCGGTTGGCGTGAAGGAGTTGATCGAACTGCCTGAAGCCGTGATCAAAGACAGATTTAACCTGCAGGATGACGAAGGTGCCGCCTGGCTGTTTGCCGGCTCTCCCTCTAACGGCCTGATGGGCGGCGGCTTTATCTATACCAACCGCACCAGCATCTCATTGGGTATTGTCTGTGGCCTGCATGGCATAGGCGAATCGGATAAGAGCGTACCTCAGATGCTGGAAGACTTTAAGAATCACTCGCTCATCAAGCCGCTCATCGAAGGCGGCAAGCTGCTGGAGTACTCAGGCCACGTGGTGCCCGAGGCAGGCCTGAACATGGTGCCTAAGCTGGTCGATGATGGCGTGCTTATCACGGGTGATGCCGCCGGATTCTGTCTCAACGTAGGCTATACGGTGCGCGGCATGGATCTCGCCATCGCCTCTGGAGAGGCTGCGGCCAAGGCAGTACTCGCGGCACGCGCCCAGCAAGACTTCTCGGCCCAGGGCCTGAGCAGCTACCAGAGCCTGCTGGAAGAGAGTTTCCTGATGAAGGACATGAAGCTGTACAAGCAGCTCCCCGCCTTCATGGAGACGCCACGCATCTTCAATCAGTATCCAAAGATGGTGGCCGACATCATGCACGAGATGTTCATCATAGACGGAACCCCTGCCCAGCCGCTGCGCAAGACCCTGCTCAAGCACTGTAAAGAGGTGGGGTTCATGAACCTAATCAAAGATGGTTATAAAGGAGTCACATCAATATGACCGAAGCAGTCAATGTCGACGTGAAATTGGGTGTCAATAAGTTCTATGTCGATGAGGGACACCCGCACATCATTTTAAAAGACAATCCCAATATCCAGGAGTATCGCAAGCTGGTAAACGCCTGCCCCGCGGGTCTCTACAAACTGGAGCAAGACGGTAGTGTACGTTTCGACTCCGCCGGTTGTCTGGAGTGCGGCACCTGCAAGTTTCTCTGCGGCGAGACCATTCTAGAGAAGTGGGAGTACCCGAGAGGAACGTTCGGCATCGAATACCGTTACGGATAACACGATATTAAATGGATTTATATATTTAGAGTCTTTAATCGTTATTATCGCGCCAATAATACCGTCATGAATGTCGACTATTCAGGCAGCTGAATATTAAACCCGGCATTATCAATAAAATTTATTTTATTGTGCGCGATAAAAAATAACCAAAGCCCTACACCGATCACGAAGTTATAAATTAACAATTAACAGACTTTAAAACTGAACAGAAAACTTGGTTACATCACCGTTTACAAAATGTAAACCAGATAAAATAACAGCGCAGGCAACAGATTATAAAAAAGATCATATGTACAAATTTAAACCTATGTACATTTTAACGCCTGACACAACCCAATTGGTTGTGATTTAAATTAACAAGTTAAGTCGGTGGTTAGAAGCATGAAATCAAAGAAGAGTTTCGATGATTTGGAGTTTACTCCGCTTCATAAAAAAATAATGTTATGGGGAAGTGGTGGTCCATTCCTCGATGGTTATGTCTTAGTCATCATTGGGTTAGCCTTACAACAGCTAACCCCCGCCCTAGCACTGGACGCCCAGTGGATCGGTCTCGTCGGCGCCGCAACCTTAGTCGGCCTGTTTATCGGCACTGCGCTATTTGGCTATGTCGCCGATCTGTTCGGACGCAAACTGATGTTCATGATAGACATCATCGCCATCGCCGTCCTCTCCTTCGCAACCATGTTCGTCTCCTCTCCCATAGAACTGGTGATACTACGCTTCCTCATCGGCATTGTCATCGGCGCCGATTACCCCATCGCCACCTCTATGGTTGCCGAATTCTCGCCAACCAAACAGCGCGCCTTCACCATGGGCTTCATCGCCGCCATGTGGTATGTGGGCGCGACGGCCGCCAACATGGTGGGTTACCTGCTGTACGATGTGCAAGACGGCTGGCGCTGGATGTTTGGCAGTGCCGTCATCCCCTGTTTAGTCATCCTACTCGGACGATTCCATCTGCCGGAATCCCCAAGATGGCTGCTGAAGAAGGGACGCACCGAGGAGTGCAAACAGGTGATGAACCAGTTTTTCGGCAAAGATATCAGCCTGAATTTTGAAACGGCGGAGCAAACCAAATACAGCAAATTATTTGAGCCGGTTTATCTGAAACGCATCCTATTTGTCGGCATCATCTGGACCTGCCAAGTGATCCCTATGTTCGCCATATATACCTTTGGCCCCGAGATCATCGAACTGCTGGGCTTCACCGACGGCAAAGATGCGGCCCTGGGTAATATTGTCATCAGTATCTTCTTCATGGCGGGCTGCATTCCGGCCATGTACTGGCTCAATTCCATCGGCCGTCGCCCCCTACTCATCGGCAGTTTTGCCATCATGACAGCGGCACTGGCATTGCTTGGCGTGGTCAACAACCCCAGCATCTGGCTGATTGTGGCGGCGTTTGCCATCTATGCCTTCTTCTCTGGCGGCCCGGGGATCCTGCAGTGGCTCTACCCTAACGAGCTGTTTCCGACAGAGATTCGCGCCTCGGCGGTGGGAGCCGTGATGTCCTTCAGCCGCATAGGCACCATTGTTTCCACCTACTGCCTGCCACTCTTTATGGCGAGCTATGGCATATCGGCCACCCTGCTGGTTGGCGCGGCGATCTCGCTCCTGGGTCTGCTGGTATCTGTCTTTATGGCGCCCGAAACCAAGGGACTGGCACTAGAAACAACCAGTGCAGCCGACTTTTAATAGGTATTTCATGACGAAACCATATCCATATTAAAAACAAGGATAAATAGATTAATAAATAGCTAACCAGAACATTAATCAATCAAGAAATAACACTATCTATAAATCATTACCACTCTTGCTGAGTTCAGGTAAGGAGGCTTTACACACTTTGAAAACAACAGGATATATATAAATTCTTATATCAATAAAGAAAAAGTAATAAGTAAACACACTGCAACACAGATAAATAATTAATTTGGAAATATGATGATGAATAAAAAAACATTTTGCCTTTCTATTTTAGCCAGTGCCATGGCACTGAGTAGTTTCAATACTTTTGCTGCCGAAGAGGATGGCATTAATATTCACGGCGCCGTGCGTGTTAACTATGCCTATAAAGACTATAGCGAGAGTTCTAAGGATAAAGGCGGCGACTTTTCATTCGACATGGCCTCGCTAAGATTCGACGGCAAGCTAGGAAACTGGGGATTAAAATCAGACTATCGTTTCACCTCTGGCACCAACTACATCAAGTATGGCTACGCCTTCTATGATCTCAACCCAGAGTGGCAACTTCAGATGGGTATCAACCAGGTGCCTTTCGGTAACAGAGATTATATTTCAAATAGTTACTGGTTCGGCCTGCCCTACTACCTGGGCTTCGAAGATGACTATGACATCGGCGTAAAAGCCACCTTCGAGCGCAATGGCTGGCATACCGACATGGCCTTCTACAAAGGCGCCGAGTACGGTCCAACCGAAAACAAGCGTTATGCGGCCGATCTCTACACAGGCACCATTAACGGTACCGAATACAACAACGAAGAGACCAATCAGATCAACCTGCGCCAGACCTATACCTTCGAACATCAGGGCGGCACCACCACGCTGGGTGCATCCTTAGAGGCCGGTCAAATCTACAACGCCAAGACCGGCAATAACGGCGATCGCTACGCCGTCGCCGCCCACCTCAACACAGTATTCGATGGCTGGAACATTCAACTGCAGGCGATGCAATATGAGTTTGATGCAGCCGATGCCGTCGATGACAACAAGATTGCCGTATCTGTGGTGAGCTGGCAGTACGAGGTGGCTTCAAAGGGGCAGATCTATAACCTGAACATAGCTAAGACCATCCCTACCGATTGGGGCAGCATCAAGTTCTACAACGATTTCGGTCTGATGACACCTGACGTTGAAGATGAGACCTACGACAACAGTATGCAAAACGTCTTAGGTGCCGCGCTATCGGCAGGCCCAACCTACACCCATATCGACTTTATCATGGGTAAAAACATGACCTTCTCTACCGCCAACAACGACCACGTCGGTCTACCCGAAGTGGGTGATGATTGGGACAAACGTATCAACATCAGCATGGCCTACTATTTCTAACCGCCAGTGTGGTTAATCGGCTATCGGACGCCACCCTCATTCGATAGTCGATGACCACCTTTAGGGTCAGCTCCGAGTTCGTTTAACGCTGTACGACTACCTTTTGGCCCAGCCTTCGCCCCGTCGAAGGCTTTTTTTAATTTATCAATGAGGTTATCAGCGCATGTTCAAGCTTAAAAACCTAGCCGTTAATCACAAGATAGCGCTCGCCTTTAGCTGTATCGCCGTTGCCATAGTGGCTCTCAGCATGATGCTAATTTCGGGACTCAATCAAACACGTGACAATATTCTCACCCTGACGGATGAGGTGCTGCCCAACGTCTTGCTGGTCGAGAAAATTAAGTTTGTCACTATCTTCATTCGCCGAGATCAATTCAGTTTTCTTCCCAGTATTGGCGACCCCGAAATGACGAGCTGGATGCAAACGACAGACGATATGATCCAAGATGTCACTAGGATGATCGACTCCTACGAGAAAGCCATTAAAACCGACGCCGAGCGTCAGGCGTTTATACTGGCAAGAACACATTGGCGCGATTACCTCGCCGCCCAGAGTGGCTTTAACGAGATAGTGTTGAAACAAGATTTAGCCGGGGCAAACACTTACCTGCTCAGTTCATACAAGCAGTTCAACAAGATGCAAGAAGCCCTAAACCAGCTCACCGCTATCAATGTGACCCGTACCGAAGCCGACAGAGTCAGCACCCTAGAAGGTGTGAGTCGCACCAGCATTAAAACCTATATAGGTATCGCCGCCGTATTTGTACTTATGGCATTGATGACACTTCTACTGGGCAGGCAGATTCGCGCACCGCTGCATGCCGTGATGCAGATGGCTCAGGCAATTGCCAGTGGTGATCTGACCTATAACATAGATCGCAAGCAGATAGGCACAGATGAATTCGGTCAACTAGCCGATACCTGTATCAGCATGCAAAACAATTTAACGGCCTTGGTAACTCAGATCAGTGCCGCGGTAGAGCAGCTAAGCACCTCTATCGAAGAGGTCAGCGCCATCTCTACCCAGTCTTCTCAAGGCATGGCCGCGCAGCAAAGTGAAATCACCATGGTCGCCACGGCAATGCAGCAGATGCAGGCCACGGTCAATGAAGTCGCCATGAATACAGAGGAAGCCTCTACATCGGCCAACGCCGCCAATGACTTTGCCGACCGAGGCAACCAAGAGGTCAAACATAATATCCAGGCCATCGAACGGGTCTCCACTGTGATCGACGAGGCCGGAGAAATGGTGGCGCAACTGGAGAAGGACTCTGCCAGTATTTCCATGGTCGTAGACGTGATTGGCAGTATCGCCGAACAAACAAACCTGCTGGCGCTCAATGCCGCCATCGAGGCCGCTCGGGCCGGCGAGCAAGGCAGAGGCTTCGCGGTAGTTGCCGACGAAGTGAGAACCCTGGCCGGCAGGACTCAAGATTCTACTCGTCAGATAGTGGAGATTATCGAGAAACTGCAACAAAGAGCCGTCGAGGCCGGCAGCGCCACCAAACAAAGTTGTGAGATGATTCGTCGCTGTGTGTCACAGAGCCTGGCAGCCGGCGATAAGATAAGCGAAATCGAAGTCGCCGTTGCACAGATTGCAGCGATGAACATTCAGATCGCCAGCGCGTGTAGCGAACAAAACTCGGTGACCGAAAACCTCAGCCAAAACATAGAGCGAATAAATGTCTCCTCGGCAGAGGCTGCTCAGGGTGCCAGCCAGACGGCCCAGGCCTGTATTGAGTTGAGCCAACTCTCCCTGGAACTAAAAACCATGGTCGATCACTTTCAAACGACCTAGGGTTCCCTCCCGCTGCGATGATAGCTATCTGGCCCTGTGGTATTTACCCCAGGGCCTTTCTGTTTCGCTTAACGGATAAGATTGCAATACAATAACAATTCACTCTCTAGTAGCTTCAACATTAACCACTAAAAATAACAGAATAGCCATGGCCCGCCCCAACAAGAAAGCCCCCAGCCGCAGCGTCGAAATTTACTGCGCCCAATGCAAGACGCGCCTGTTCAAATATCGAAAAGGAGGAAAAGGCGCCCTGGTCAAATGCTTCAAGGAGCGCATCGTTGAGGACGACACTCATACGCCCTGTCACTGTCCATACTGTGAGCAATGCTTTGCCCGTGACACCTTGATAAGAGGCGTACCCGCTTTTAAGATTATCGGCGGCAAAGTCATAATGAAATAGCTAACCGTTTGCGAAGTAAGGTAAAAATATTTAGTCTTGGTTTAAAACCATTCGCAGTGGCTAAAGGAATCGTAAACTTAAATGGATGGCCCCATGGTATTCGCCAAGCGCTCACAAAACGTCTCGATTGCCAGCCCTGGGTTAACATCATGGCTGAAACTTGCTATGAGCCAGACCAGGTTCATGCTCGCCGCCCTGGCCTTGATACTGTTTAGCGTTAATAGCAACGCCTGCGAACTCATCATGGGCTATCGCACCAGTGAGCGCCTGCCCTACATACATGCCGAGCCGGATAATCAGGGGCTCTATCTTGCGCTTTATCAGCTAGCCAGCGAGCGAATTGGTTGCTCACTCAAGGTGTACAGGGCACCCAAGAAGCGAATACTCAGGGCGCTGCGGCTAGGCAAGGTGGATTTCTACCCTGGCTTTGGCTTTACCCAAAAGCGTAATCATTATGCTTACTTCATTGCCAATGGTCTGTTCGAGAGATACACGGGGATCAGCCACTCGGGAATAGAGGAAATAAGCTCACTCAATGATCTTGTCACCACCCCCTACGTGCTGCTCATTTCTCCCGGCGGCTATGATCTCGATGGCATTCCCAAGGGGGTCATTACACGCCGCCCCCCCGAGATGGATGCCGCTCAGGCCTTTGAGCTGTTGAGCACGGGTAAGGGGGACTTTTTCAGCTATGACGAGACAACAATAAGGTATGAGTTGGCACACCATCCTCATCCAGAGCTCAAGCTTCACCCCAAATGCTGTGAACCGATGCGCGACATGTACCTGGGATTTTCACGGGCCAGTCGCTATTTTAAGACCTCACCCAATCCCGATTACGATCCCGGCCAAGCCGACTCCATCGCCAACAGAAGACGGCTCTTGATGCCCGGCAGTAAGGCTCATGCCCTGGCCGACGAACTGGAGAGAATGCGTGCCAGCGGTGAGACAGAAAGGATAAGAGAGAGCTTTTTCGCACCGAGTCAGGTCAGCCACTGACATGACTTCTGCCTCACACAGTCAATGACTTGAATAGCTTGAGTGACTGAATGATGGCTTGAACAACGGCTTGAGCAAAAGCTTAGGCAGTGCCTGCGACTTTATTGTGTCACAATCTGCGATTATGCTATGACTGGCTATAGGCTAAGGCCAAATCCAAGCTTGGCCTGTTGCATCGATCGCTCACTAGACTAAACTGCGTCGGTGAAGGCTAATGGATAAGCGAAATGGAAAGCATAAATTGGCATAGGAAATTGGCATAAGGAAACAAGGATGAACTCACTACTCAAGGCATGGGACGCCACCCCCGAATTACTAAAACCACTCGTTGCTCTGGCATTATTGGGACTCTTGTGTCTCACCGCATTTTTCTTCGGCCGGATGATCGGCCTGCTGCTCTACTAAGCGCTAACGAATCGTCAGGCTAGCATCAATCGCCAGACGCGCTGGCGATTGTCTCGGCAAGGCAGAGATCACTCCCGGTTTTGCATGAAATCTTCACTGAAGTCGGTTGGCCAATACTTATAGCCTTGCACCGTCGCCTGAGCCGCCGCCCCCATCAGATTGACCTGGTAAGTCTTCACCCCGTCGAGATCCACAGATTGATTGGCCGACATCTGCTCATCATTTTCCTTGTATTTGGCACTGGCCTCGGCCTGAGCCTGGCCCTCATAACCCGAGTCCTTAAACCTTTGTAGCGCATCAGGTTTCATGAACGCCTGCACGAAGGCCATCTGCTTCCAACCTATTCCCGCTCCCACACCACCGGTTGCAAAACGATAGTAGCTGTTGCTGCCCCCTTCACTGAGTACACAAATTCCACCACCCGTAGACAAGGCAAACAGATAACTGTTACTGCCAGTGCAGACCACATGGGCGATCGAATTGGCCACGGCCGATTTAGCAGCGGGATGCTGCGCATAGATACTGGCCAGAGCCTCCTGGGTCTCCTGGCGCGCGTTGGCCTTCTTCGCCTCAGGCGTGTTACCCGTCGCACAACCCGCAACAAGTGTTACCCCGATAAATGCCATAAGTGTTTTTTTTGTCGAAAATGTAAACATACCAACTCTCTCTTAACGCTAGCACAAAATGCGCAAAATAATATTAAACAACTGAATATAAAGCAAAAATTTAATAGGCCGCGTAATATAGTCACCCCCTTAGACAAAGCAACAACGAGGAGTCATTTATGGGATCTCTGTACGAATTTTATTCACACCCTAGATGCGTGCCCCACACTCGTCCCCTTCACTCGTGTCCCACATGAGAAAGCGATAGCCGCGCAGGGATCTCAAGCCCCAAGATGTGGCTAGCGCAAAAGAGGTAACAGACGCCAAAGAGGTAACAAGCGTTAAGGCGCGACATTTTGTCTCGCCACAGCCTTAGTTCAGCGATCCCTGTAGCAAGTTAAATGCCCTGCCAAACTCCCCTATTGCTCAGAGAGTAAAACTCGGGTTTGATAGGCCCAACTATGACGAACAGGGATTTCTAATCATGAAATATCAGTGGTTTCTCGGCACGCTTTTCATCGCTGGAATAAGCACTCAGGTAGTCGCCCACGAGGCGCCCATAGAGTTTCGCGCCGCCGGCAGCCTCAAGGCGGCCATGACAGAGGTGATAGGTGCCTATCAGGCCAAGAGCCATAGCGAGGTTGCGCCTCAGTTTGCCCCTTCGGGACTACTCAGGTCGCGTATCGAATCGGGGGAAAAGGTGGATCTGTTCGCCTCGGCTAACATGAAACACCCTACGACCCTGAGTAAGGCATCTCGCAGTGGCGATGTGGTGATGTTTGCCCGCAACAAGCTCTGCGCACTGGCACAGCCGGAAGTGGCGCTCACCAGCGACACCCTGCTCACCCAGATGCTAAACAGCAAGATACGCCTTGGTACCTCTACGCCAAAGGCCGACCCTGCCGGCGACTATGCCTTTAAGGTCTTCGAGCGCGCCGAACACCTATCGCCAGGCGCCCAGCAGCAGCTCGAGACCAAGGCGCTGCAGCTCACGGGAGGCCCTGACAGCGCCAAGCCGCCAAAAGGCCGCAACCCCTATGGCTGGGTGATGGAGAACAAGCAAGCGGATATCTTCCTCACCTACTGCACCAACGCCGTGTTGGCGCAGAAGGAAGTTAAGCCCCTGAAGATAGTCCAGCTACCGGATAACCTGAGTGTCGGCGCAAACTACGGCCTGACCGTAATTCAGGATGCACAGCCACACGCCGCCGAACTGGCGCTGTTCATCTTGTCGCCTCAAGGACAGAAAATTCTGGCTAGCTACGGCTTCGATACACCGACACTGCCTTAGCTAAATGCCAAGGGGCTGATGACCACCAGCCCCTTGATTATGCGTCACAGCAATAGCAATTGAATCACTCGTGATTGAAAAGATCGAGCGCCGCCCGGCTCATCGCCTGAACACCCGTCTCTATGGTAGCAGGATAATCCGGTGCAAACTTGCTGGAGTGCAGCGAGGGTAGACTCGCGCCCGATGCCTGACTGGCGTCATAGTCGGCCACAGGCACGGCGCCCAACCAGAACAGGGTAATAGGTCTTTTAGCCGGCGTTAGCCCATACAGACCAAAATCTTCGCCCGCCATCACAGGCGATGCCTCCCAAACATTGTCCTCCCCCAGCTGCTTGGCGATACTCGCCCTGACCCTAGCGGTTTGCGCGGGGTCGTTGTAGGTCGACGGAATACTCTCCTCCTGATGCACATACACCTCTGGCCATTCGGCCTCGGTCAAGCCCGCGCTGATGGCGATCCCCTGAGTGAGGCGCTTAATGGCGGCGATCTGCTGCTCTCGCACCTTAGGGTCATAGGAGCGTAGCGTGAGTTGTAGCTTCACCTCGTTGCCTATGATGTTATGTTTCGAGCCACCGTGAATGGAGCCTACGGTGATCACATTGGGTGCCAGTGGCGAGACTTCCCGGCTGACAATGGTCTGCAGGGCCAGTACGATGCGCGCCGTGAGCACCACAGGATCGACCGTGGTATGAGGATAGGCACCATGGCCGCCGCGTCCCTTAACCCTGATATCCACGGAGTCCACGTTCGCCAGGGCATAACCCGGCGCTATCGCCACCTTACCGGCAGGCACAGAGGCGCTGACATGTAGGCCAAGGATATGATCTGGGGTCGGGAACTGGCTAAACAGCCCCTGCTTCAGCATGGCCTTGGCGCCACCGCCCACCTCCTCGGCTGGCTGAGCCACCAACATCAAGGTGCCCTGCCATTGATCTTTTTGCTTGATCAACTGCTGCGCCGTGCCAACCAGATTGGTCATATGCACATCGTGGCCGCAGGCGTGCATCACCCCCACCGAATTGCCTTGGGCGTCTATGGTGGTGACCTTGGAGGCGTAGTCTTTGCCCGTCTCCTCGACTATCGGCAGGGCATCGGTATCGGCGCGGATCATCACAGTCGGCCCCTCGCCGTTACGGTAGATCCCCACCACACCATGACCGCCAAAGCCCTGAGTCACCTCTATGCCCAGAGCCTCGAACTCGGCCGCCATCCTCTCGCCGCTACGCTTCTCATGGTAGGAGAGCTCCGGGTGTTGATGCAGATCCAGATAGAGGCTGGAGAGCGCGGGCATGGCTTGCTTAACCGACAGCGACAGCCCCTCACTCTGGGCCCAGAGGCTCTGGCTAGTGCTAAGGGCTACCAGAGCCCCCAGCAAACAGGATTGATGAATGAATTGGCGTAACATGCTTGACTCCATTGCCTAAATTTTTTCCACAAGATCTCCAGCATAGCGACTCTTAACGACGAAACCAATCCAGGGGTCATTACCGCACCCCATACACCAACTATGAGGCAAAAGAGAGTTTTGGCCCTCCCTTGCCATTTGCCCGGCGAATCGGTAGTTTCATATGCTTGTACCCGGACACGTATACGTCCAGCTAGTCACAAGAACAAAGAAAGGACTTTTTGATGGGGAATATTCTTTGGGTCGCCTCCTATCCCAAATCGGGCAACACCTGGGTTCGCGCCTTCCTTGAAAACTATATCCAAAACACCGAACAAGGGATCGACATCAACACCATGCACAAGATCTCGACCGCGGAGTCGGCGGCGCACCGCTTTCAAGCGCACCTGCAAGATGGTCGCCAGACGACGGACCTTAGCCTAGAGGAGATCTGTGCCCTCAGGCCCACGGTGCAGGCCGATATCGCCATGCAGGCCCAGGGCACCACCTTTGTGAAGACCCATAACTACCTGGGCACCTATAAAGAATATCCACTGCATAACTCTTCGGTCACCTCGGGATCCATCTACATAGTGCGCAATCCCTTGGACGTCACCGTCTCTATGGCCAACTATTTCGGTTATAGCATAGATGAGACTATCGCCTACATGGCCGAGGAGATGACAGGCACCCCTAACGAACCCGAAAATGTGCCTCAGGTGATCACCTCCTGGTCTATGCATGTCTCCAGCTGGACGCAAGATCCTGAGGATGCCAAGCTTGTCCTGCGCTACGAAGATATCTTAGATAACCCCAAGAAGGTGTTTCGCAAGATAGAATCTTTCCTCGGCCTGAAGAAAGACCCCAATCGCCTCAAGAACGCCATCAAGCACTCCTCCTTCGCCCAGCTTAAGGCCCAGGAAAGCAAACGCGGCTTTGTGGAGAAGCATGAAAATGCCAAGTATTTCTTCCGCCAGGGCAGCAAGAACCAGTGGCGCCAGGTACTGAGCGACGAGCAGGTAGCGAAGATCATCGAGCACCACGGCGAGCAGATGGCGAGATTTAAATACCTGCCGGGCAAATAACACCTGCCCTTACCCAATAAAAAACGCAGCCAAGGCTGCGTTTTTTATTGCGCGTCGACATAGACGCAAGATAATAGAAGAAAGCTATAGACGAGAGCTATAGACAAGAGCTATAGGCGGTAACTTAGACTTAACTTGGCATTGCGCTCGGCGCCCGGCATGCCACCGAGGAACATGGCTTTTTCATAGTATTGCTCATCCAGCAGGTTGTTGACGTTCAGCTGTACCTGCCAATTGTCGGCCTGATAACTCACCGCCGCATCCATCACTGTATAGCTAGGCACGTAGCCATCTGGGATACCAAATGATGAGGAATGTGTGCTGCGATCATCGACATATTTTGCCCCCAGGCTGATATTGAGCGCATTGGGCAAATTAAACCAGTCGGCACCATAGGTGACCCAGGTACTTGCCGTCACATAGGGAACCCCTTTCTGGCGACTATCGAAACTACTGCTATTGGGATCTTGTTTGTCCCTGGCATCCTGGTAGACACCATTGAGGTTAATCGACCAGCGGTCGCTGAGATGCGCATTCAGATCGAGCTCAACACCCTTGGTCTCTTCACTGCCATCATAGAAGTATTGCGGCACATCTGGGCCTGAGACCCCGGCTTCGTAATCCTTGTTATTGTATTGCAGATTGGTACGCGAACTCTCAAACAGGACGATTGAAGCCAGCATCTGATCATCAAATGCCTTAAATCGCACGCCAAGGTCATTGCTGATAGACTCAGAGTCTTCGCGATCCGTGCCATCCCCTTGCAGGCTACCCAATATGCTATAAGCGGTGCGTCCTTTGGAGTGATTAATGAAGAACGACAGGTTTTCGCTCGGCATATAGGTGACGCCCAAGTTGTAGGTCACCCCATCGTCTGAGGTATCGGCTTCAGGCGTCGGTTCTGCACGGCTGGCACTGTAACGCGCATCGACACCATAATGTTCATAGCGTTGGGAAATATCATTGAATGCGATGCCCACACGCGTCGTAATACCGAAATCAAAGTAACCCACGTGTTGCAGCCCCAAGCCCCATGCTTGCACCTTCTTGTCATAGTTACTGGTCATCAGCGGATCGTAATCTTCAAACGCCCCCTGGGCCCAATTGGGTGAGCGGATGTCAAAAATGTAAGGTAACTGTCCCTGGTAGATCACCTCACCCGCTTTATTCTTAATCACCTTATCCGCATCATAGATGGAATATTGTTTGAAGCGGATGTTTCTATCTTCAAAATTTGCGTTAACTAACAGCTCATTATCAATACCGGCAAAGGAAAAGTCATAACGCAGATCGGCAAAGTACTGCCAGGATGTCTCATCGGCCTCAACCTGGCGATATTCCTGACGACGGGCGGCAAAGGGATAAAGCACATCATCGACAACTAATGGCGCGCGAGGATCGGCATTGATAGTTCCACGGCGGTTCCAGTACACATAGTTATACGCCCCGGTCTGGCGGGCAAACCCCGACTGATAGTCGCGATACTGCAACTGCTGATTAAGGAACAGATTATCGGCGAAGAAGATGTTGTGAGTCAGCTTAAACCTTAGCTCCTCGCCCTCGTTGTCTTTCGCCATGGGGGAGATGATCCCCGCCTCACCGAAGGCGTAGGGCGTCAGTCCATCGCCAGTAGCGAGGGAGTCGGCCAGCTGTTGGCGTTGGGCTTCAGTGAGCTGTAATCCGGCGTCAGATGGGTCGTTGACCAGATCTTGCCAGCTCACCTCTCCTGCGGTTTTTCCGCCTACCGAGGCCGCATTGTAGATGCGAATGGGGTGCCCGATAGAATCCACCGCTATCGCATCTTTGATATAGGCCGCACTGAACATGATATCCTGATCATCGCTGAGCAGATATTTCAATGAGGCGTAAGCCTCGTCCCTGTCGGTGCCTATGTCGCGATAGCCATCGCTTCTGGCATGCTTGGCCACTAAACGATAGGCCAGCTTGTCTGTCATAGCCGCAGTGCTGTCTATGCCCCAGGAATAGCTATCCCACTGACCGACTTCTGCACTGAATTGGTGGCTGGCATTAAACTGCGGCTTCTTCTCGATAAGATTTATCACGCCGCCCGCACTGCCCATGCCATACAGCCCGGTTGCAGGGCCCTTTAATACCTCGACCGACTCGACATTTGTCAGTGAGCGCGTCGGGTTGAAGGTATTCCCCAGTCCGGCGCCACCATACATGCCATCATAAGTGTAGTTCGCCCCCAAACCACGGATCACGATATTATCGCCGATGCCATAGTTGTTACCCGCCTGGGTCACACCACTGATGTTGCGCAGCAGCGCTTGTAGCTCTGTCGCCCCTTGTGTGGTGATTAACTCTTCATCCACAACCACCACTGCCGCGGGTGTTTCCATGAGTGACATATCGGATTTAGTCGCCAGACCTGAGTTCATCACGACTCGGTTCTGCCGGCCATATACGGTAATGCGTTCGACGTCCGGCGAAGCTTGTTGCTCGATACTGGTACTGTCTTGTTGTGCCGATACCGACAAGGACACGGCACACCCTAGCGCGACTGCTGATAAGCGCATCTGTTTCATCTGTTAATAATCCCCATTAGAATTGCACGCAGATGATAACGATTATCAATACCGTTTCAATATGATAAAGTCAGGTGGATACAATTACGCAATCTTTGTAATTGTTTATAAAGGATTTAATTGGATTTTTTTACATTGTAAATGCAATTTAAGTACAGGCTTTTCGATGGCATAGCTAAATTTAGGGGATAAAAAAGCAGCCCAGAGGCTGCATCTTAATCATCGGCACTAAAGCACTGACAGCTAAAACTGATAATGCACGCCTAAATAGACATTGCCCCAGTCGCTATCGAGCTGATCCGTTAGGCCAGTGGCATCGAGATCTGTGTATAGCATCTCATAGGCAACGCGCACATTGACCCCATTTTGAAACGCCATGTTAAAGCCCGCGCCCCACAGCCAACCGTTGCCGTCGTAGTCCTGATCGGCCTCGACCTTAGTGGCCGCGATACCGGCCTTGATAAACATAGAGTAGGTATCATTGAAATAGTGGTGAAACTTGGCCGCGAAAGACAACTGATTGGCCTTCACATCACCCACATCGACAAAGTTGTCGGTACGAACATAGGTGCTCTCGACGGCGAAATTCTTACTGAAATAGTAACCGCCGTAGAGGCCATAGCTGATGGCAGACTCGTCAAACTCTCCCGCCTCAAGCTGAGAATGACCCGCCATGGCTCCCAGGTAATACCCCTCAATATCGGCAACTGCCATCGCCGATCCCGATACGATGAGACTCGCCAAGGACAGTGCCAGCAAAGATACGCGCTTCATGCTTCCCCTAGTTACGAAACAGTTAAAATGTAGCTAGCATACTAGACTAAAAATCACATTAAATTAAGCCTTTAATTACATCCTTGTTAAAAATTCGACCAAGGTATAACAAGCTAGTGAGACAAGGGATTCCCGGCCATAAAAAATGCAGCCTAGGCTGCATTTTCTCTCAACCGGCCCGTCATCTTTCGGGCAGGTCTACAGGCTTGATTGGTAGCAATTACTGCTTCTCATCCTCGGCGGGTCCAGTAAGGGGCTTGTTACCCGAAATCATCGCCGACACCAGTCCAGGCTGATGCTTGATCTCCGCCACTATCACCCCGGCCACATGCAGCACTATCATCAGGATCAGTAGATAGACGCTATACACATGCACCTCGCCGGCCAGCGACTTATAGGGCTTCAATAGCGCCACCTTCTGCGCATCGACGCCCGTATCATCATAGGGCTTGATGCTGGCCCCCTCGACGCCAGGCTGAGCGATATAATCGCTAACGGCACCGCCAAATGGCGGGTAGTAGATATCGGTTCCAGCGCGCACTAGGCCAGTGAACATGATGGTCAGCAACAATAGCATCATGGCAAAGATAGCCAGGCGCCCCATGGGATTATGGTGCAGATACTGGGGCGACTCGCCCTTGGCCAGCTTGGCCTTGTAGCCTGATAATCCCTTGAGATCCGGAATGAACTGACTCAGGCGGGCGCTATGACTGCCGATGACGCCCCAGATCAGTCTGATAATCAGATTAATGGCAAACAGGTAACCAACCCAGACATGCAGTTTCTTCAGGCCTATCTTGGCTTCCAGACCGCTGATGCCGATATCGCCCTTAAACAGCATTAGCATGCCTATGAAGATCAACACCATGACTAAGCCAAGGTTTATCCAGTGAAATAACCGCGTGGGCTTGTCCCACACCTTGTAAACCTTCACCTCTTGATTAAATGCCTCGTGTGACATCGTCTCCCCCATTTCAGACGTTTATCCATTGGCTAATAATATACGCCTGTTGGGGGCAAAATTTTGTGAAATATGCTTCATGGCAAGGCAGCTTAACCTTAATTTCTTTATGGTTAATTGATCTCGCCACAAAGGAAGATCTCGATAACTTTGTTAACCCTGCTGGCGGCGTCTGATAAGGCTCAACCAGCCCAACCCCAGTAGCCCGAACAGCCAGCCTACTGAGAGGCTACCGCCACTCACCTCCACCTCGGTGATGACTTCATCGACCACATACTCGTCGCGATCGGCGCTCTCCAGCGGCAGACCATAGAGGTCATCCACATCATCGCTGCTGATGGTAGCGACGATATCGCTGTAGCCCACCTCATAGAGGTCGATCAACACATCGTAGTGATCCGTCGGATAGCCAGTGTGCAAGGTGGTCAGCACCTCAAAATCATCATCGGTGGCATCGTCGACTATGGTGAACACATCTGTGGTGTGGTACAGCTCCCAGGGCCCGCCGTTACGACTCAGGTAGAGATCGGCGTAGACGTCGGCATGCTCGCCCACATAATAGCTGTGGACGTCGGCGTCGAAGGTCACGCTGAAGGTGCGATAGAAACCATCATAGTCGAAGTCTTCAAACAGGCGGCTACTGGCCTCATAGATAACGAACTCATGATAGATCCCCGCCTCGAGGCGCTGAGCGGAGGACTTGAGCACCTTAGTCCCAGCATCGGATGCGCCTTGCGTCAGTGCCTGACGCTCGGCAATCACCTGATCACGTGTCTTACGCGGAGCTGGTGCCACCTCTTGCTGTTTGAGCAATTCGGCGCTTGCCTGCTGCGAGTCTGTCATGCGCTGCCCCGCGCGGCTAAAACCTTGGGCCAGGGTCTGCTGATCCTGTACTACGCTAGTCGATGCAGAGCCGACTAAACCATTTAGCTCAGCGGTATTGTCGGCCGCCATCACCACGCCGCTGCCCAGCATGGCCATTAAGGCTGTAGCCTTGATGGCGGTATACACCTTGCCCAGTGCGGAGGGGGTATGAGTTGCCTGCTGTTGGCTATGTTTCATCGTGAGTCTGTTCATAATCAATCTCCAATAAATGGACTAGGTCCTGCTTAAGGCCATTAGAATCGATCGAAAATGAACATAAGCTGAACATTAAAAATCAGCTTATTCAACAAGATGGCGTAAAAACGAACATTCAGCTCATGTTCATCTGCACTCCCTAACAATGAAAGAGCACGCTTGCCTATCTGCCCTGGCGAGCATGGAGATTCGCGGCATATGTTTCTTATTTTTATAGGATCTTTTACACTGTCCGAAGAATTCAACACAGGTGATTTTGATGAAACCAGCCCTAATATTGATCGCCATAGCATCACTCCTGTTTCCCCTACCAGGAAACAGTGCAGGCTATGGAATATCGGCGGCCAGTAGCAGCATCTTGATGGCGGCTCAGAAAAATACTCATCAAAATCTGCGTGTTAAAAATCGTCAGCAGGCCACCCAGATGGTAAAGGGGCGCTATAACGCCAAGGTCTTAAGCGTGCAATCTGCAAGGGTCAATGGCAACCCAGGCTACCGCGCCAAGTTGCTCAGTAAGGATGGCGTCGTCTTCTATGTCGCCATAGACGCCGTCACAGGACAGATGAGCAGACAATAAGCCTGCTTGAGAGGAAGGACACGCCGATGCGATTACTACTGGTTGAAGACGATTTAGCGCTGCAGGAAAACCTGAGGCAACACCTGCTGGATGCCAACTACACCTTAGATATCGCCAGCGACGGCGAAGAAGGCCTGTTTCAGGGACAGGAATATCCCTACGATGCCGCCATTATCGATGTGGGCCTGCCTAAGCTCGATGGTATCGCCCTGATCGCCAGGCTCAGAGAAGAGGGAATTGACTATCCCATACTGATCCTGACCGCCCGCGATAACTGGCAGGACAAGGTCGAAGGCCTGGATGCCGGCGCCGACGACTACCTGACCAAGCCATTTCATCCCGAAGAGTTGGTCGCCAGGCTCAAGGCGCTTATTCGCCGGGCGGCGGGCAAGTCCAGCCCCTTGATCCAAAACGGCCCCTACTCCCTCAACACCAGCAGCCATGAGATCAAATTTGGCGAGCAGGAAATCAGCCTGAGTGGCTCGGAGTACAAGCTGTTCGAGTATTTCATGCTGCATATCGGCGAGGTGAAATCCAAGAGCATACTGATCGAGCACATCTATGATCAGGATTTCGACTTAGACTCCAACGTCATCGAGGTCTTTATCAGACGCCTGCGTAAGAAGCTGGATCCGGACGGCCAGTATGGTCTTATCGAGACATTGCGTGGCCAGGGCTATCGCCTCAAGCCCCTGGATAACGACTAAGGGTTCGAGGCCATTTGATGAGCAGCCAGCGCGCCCCACAGGGCAAACTCAACTCCCTCAGGGTTCGTCTGATCCTCAGCGCCCTGCTGCTGATCTTATTGCTGTTACCCACCATAGGCTTCGCGCTCAACAACGCCTTTAAGCAACAGGTGATGACCAACGTCAGAGAGCAGCTAAGTGCCTACCTCTATTCTGTGCTGGCGGTGGCCGAGATGGAAGAAGGTAAGCTCTATATGCCAGAGGCCCTGCTGGAGAATCAGTTCAATGTGATAGGTTCAGGCCTCTACGCCATCATTGACCGTCAGGTCAATAATCAAAATAATAGTGACCGCCAGGTCAATAACCAAACTGATAGTGACCGTCAAGGTAGTAACCAAACAGATAGCGATCGCCAGGGCGGTGCCGCGAGTGACATTGAGCCTCTCTGGTCATCCAACTCCTTTCTTGGCTTGAATCTTACCAGCCCCCTTCCTCACCCTAAGGTGGGTCGCAGCGAATTTGGTGAGCTGGTACTCGAGCAGCAGCCTCATCTCATCTATAGCTTCAGCGTGCGCTTCGCGCCTGCAGAGCCCCAGAGTCAGAGCGCGCCTATCACAGTCCACATCATCAAAGATCTCGATGGCGTGACACAGCAAATCAGCGCCTTTAGTCAACATCTGTGGAGTTGGTTGCTCGTCCTGATGTTGGTGCTACTGGCGATTCAATTTGCCTGGCTGGCCTGGACACTCAAGCCGTTGGCGCGCTTTAGGCTGGAGCTGGGACAGGTACAGCGAGGCGAGGCGGAAGAGCTCAGTGGCCACTACCCCAATGAACTGCAAGCGGTGGCCAAACAGCTCAATACCCTGCTCAGTACCGAGCAGCGCCAGCGCAGCCGCTACCGCAATGCCCTGTCTGATCTGGCCCATAGCCTCAAGACCCCACTGGCGGTGATCCAGAGCCAGAAAGATCTCAGCCCCACCTCCCTCGAGCAAGTCGGACAGATCAATCGCACCATAGGCCATCAACTCAAGCGAGCCCAGAGCGCCGCCGGGAACGCCTGGCACCTGGGGACTAAAATCAGCCTGGTCTCCGACAAGCTGCTGCGCACCCTGGTCAAGATCCATCCCGGCATACAACTCGTCTATGGCAAGCCGCCAGAAGAGGAGCATATCTTCTATGGCGATCAGAGCGACCTCACTGAGATGCTGGGCAACCTGTTGGACAACGCCTGTAAGGCGGCCAGTAGCCGGGTAGAACTGAGCATTGAGTCCCAGCAGGGCAAACTCACCATCAGCGTGGAAGATGATGGCGCAGGCATCAGCCCTGAGCAACGTCAAACCATACTCGAGCGTGGTAAACGTGCCGACACCTATGAGAAGGGGCACGGCATAGGTTTGGCCATAGTGCGCGATCTGGTTGACAGCTATCAGGGCACCTTACACATTTCACAAGGCAAGATATTAGGCGGCGCCAGATTCGAACTGATATTTGATCAACAATTTGCGCGCTAAATCGCTAAATCACTAAATCACTAAATCACTAAGGGCGCCAGGCTAAGACTTCACAACCATCAGGCTATTGTCTTGCAACATTTCAGGCTTGAAATAGACCAGACGCTGACGCCCTTCTCGCTTGGAAGCATACATGGCAATGTCGGCATATCGAATCAAGGTCTCACCATCTTGGCTGTTCTTTGGTGCCAGAGCCGCCCCCAGACTCACATCCAAGGGCAATACTTCCCCTTGATAAGTAAAGCTTCCGCGCATTTTGTCAACGACACTTGCTAAGGTGTTATAAACCTCTTCTACACTGTTGAATTCATCCAACAAGATAATAAATTCATCCCCTCCATAACGATAAATGCGGTCGGTACGCCGCAGACTCTGGGTCAGCCTTGTCACCAAGACCTTGAGTAATTCGTCACCACAATGATGACCATACTCATCGTTTATCTGTTTGAAATTATCAATATCCAAAAAGACCAGCGCCAGATGAGTCTGTGAAGCTTGCGTCTTGTCTATGGCCTCAGCGATATCTTTAAACAGGCAGAATCTATTATTCACCCCGGTTAGCTCGTCAAGGTGTGCCTTTTCATGCAACTCCTGATGCTTTTGAAACACCACTTCGCTCATCTTATAAAATGACGACATCAAGTAACCTATCTCGTCATTGGGCAGGAAATCTGTCAGCCGTTGCCGCTTACCCGATTCCATGCGCTTAGTGGCGTCAATTAATTTGCTCAACGGCGCAAACAAATCTTTTTTTATCAATACAAATATCGCCAAGGCCAAGAAAAAGGTGACTAAGACTTCGACCGCCATAATGGTAGCGATATCGCTTTTAACCGCTTTGAATTCGGCTAAACGTAGTTCGAGTAGGCGCCGCTCTTCAAGATTAAATTCACTGATATAGTGACGAATGTTGGCCATGTACTCCTGACCCACATTGCTACGAACCAACTGCATTGCGGCAGGCCTGTCGTGTTCGAACAGTTCGATTGATTCTTTTAATTCTGCAAGCTTACGTGCAACTTCTTTCTCCAGGCGTCCTAGCAGCTGTTGCTGCTTCGGATTGTCCTGCGTAAGCCTTGTCAGCTGAACTAACAAATCTTCGATATGACTAAGCGATCGATAATAAGGTTGAAGATAATGGTTCTGCTGGGTAAGCAGGTAACCCCGCTGCCCTGTTTCGGCATTGGCTACCGCCAATAAAAGTTTATCTGAGTAAGCCAATAGGGTATGAGTATGGGTAACCCATCTCTGCTTCTGTTCGCTCTTTCGCTCTAAGAAGTAGGCTAAAAAAATATTGGAAAACAGAAACAGGAATAAGAGTGCCAGCAAACCTAACAGCTTTTTCTGAATACTCATCGAGTACTGACTCCCTGTCTTTACCATAGCTCATCCCCTTCAAAGGGATCATGTTTCACCTAAATGCCTCCTCAGTTTAGGTCTGCGTTTTACACTAAAACACGACGCTCTACTCGGCTAATGATCTGATATGGTTAAACTATAGTTTCTTTTGACATGCTTCGCCCTAAAGGCATCTTCATTGTTATTTCTTGTGCCAAATGGCTTTCAGCTAATGTTCATCTTGGGTCTTTTATTATCTGAGTAAATCCAATGACAGATAAGCCTAGGAGACGTTATGAAAAGCATCAGACAATGGACTTTGCTCCTGCTCATTGCCCTTTCACAGTCACTGCTTACCCCTTCGGTGTCGGCACTCGAACGGGCAGAAGACGCTGTTCAGGAGATCCAATTTAGCGACGCCGAGCTGGCACAGATGCTGGCCCCTATCGCCCTGTATCCCGACAGCCTACTCACCCACATCTTGATCGCCTCCACCTATCCACTAGAGGTGGTGCAGGCCAATCGCTGGCGCAACAAACACAAGTCGTTAGCAGGCGCCGAGGCGGTTAACCGCGCAGAGAAACAGGACTGGGATCCCAGCGTTACCGCCTTGGTCGCCTTTCCCGATCTGCTGCAACGCCTGAGTGATGATCTCGAGTGGACCCAGAAGCTGGGCGACGCCTTCTTGCAAGACGAGGGCCGGGTGCTGGACAGCATTCAGCGCCTGAGACAGCAGGCCGAACGCGCCAACGCCTTCGACGAGATGGAGAATATGAAGGTGACTAAGGTCAACCGCCAAATCGTCATCGAGCCTGTACAGCGTGAGGTGATCTATGTGCCTTACTATGACACCCGAGTGGTCTACGGTCATTGGCACTGGTACAACTATCCGCCTGTATATTGGGCCTATCCGCCCCGTTACAGCCGATACTATCCTGGTCATATTTCGGGCCACTTCTACTTCAACAGTGGCATACACATTAGCTTTAACTATTTCTTCAGCGCCTTTAGCTGGCACAAGCGTCATATCGTGGTGACCCATCACCATCATACGACCCGCTACCGTCCACATAACCGAATCGTGACCAGCAGCGGCGCCCAACGTTGGCACCACAAGCCGGTGCACAGACACGGGGTGGCGTATCGCTCGCCTAAGGTTAAGGCCCGCTATGACAAGTATCGCCCTAACCGCTATGACGTGAAACATCACAGCAGTGTGGAGCGCTATTCCAACTCGAATAAGGCTAAGCCGAGTCAGGGTAAACACTACAACGCGGCGCAGATCCAGGCGCGCCGCGAGCAGAACTTCCGCCACAAGCTGAGTGATGCACGCGGCCAGAATGACCGTCATCAGGACGGGCACAAGGCGCAGACCAAGTACTATGAGAAGCGCGACAGGCTCAGCCTGAAAGATAGGGCTAACCACTCATCCAGTACGAAAGCCAATAACAGGGCTAAAGACTGGAACAAGGATAGGCGCCATCAGCCAGTCAAGAGCCATCAGCGCGAGGTCAAAAGCCATCAGCCCAAACAGTATCAGCGAGAGATGAAGAGCCATCAGCGAGAAGTGAAGAGTCATCAACCGACTAAGAGCCATCAACCGACTAAGAACCATCAGCGTGAAAGGAGTCATCAGCCCCAGAGCTATCAAAGAGAGAGGAGCCATCAGCCCCAGAGCTATCAAAGAGAGAGGAGCCATCAGCCCCAGAGCTATCAAAGAGAGAGGAGCCATCAGCAGGTGAAGAGCCATCAGACCAATAATGGTCGCGGCGCCTCATCTCACAACCAACAGGGCCGAACTAAGCAACGTGATAACTAAGCGGTAAGTCGCTAAATAGCTAAGAGGGAGCTCGCCTACGTAAAGAGCAAGCATTAAGGCGGTGACAATCACCGCCGTCACTTTTTTCGAATCAGTTCAGCAATACTCGGATCTCGCACCTTAATCTACCAGCCTAGGCCGCCACGGCAAGCCATAGAAACGATAGTAGCCCACCAGATTACTGCCGATAAACAGCAGCTCCATCAACACTGCCGTCGGTGATCCCGCCAGATAATTGTTCACCAGCCAGATACTGGTTCCCACTATCATCAACTGCCGCAGCCGCTGATCGCTTCGACAAAAGGCGGCGATTGTCTGGGTGCAGCTGCCGGCAAAACTGATAAGGCTCAAGGGACCGGCAAAGGTAAGCAGGGCTATCAGGCTATTGATACTCAGAAACAGCCAGAGCAACCGCCTCGAATGGCTGAAAACCGTCATCAGATAGCGAATAGCGGCCACTAGCATCAGCCCTGCGGCCGTCCATTGTGACAGGAGGGCAAAGTGCAGGCTGATCAGTATCCCCGACAGCGCGAGACAGAGCACTATATGGCGCTTGTGCTTGAATTGAAAAGAGAGAATGTCTGTCACTATGGCTATTGCGATCAGACACTGGGACAGGAAAAATACCGACATATACAACCTAAATTTCAGCAAGCTAAAGATGGCGGCAGTATGTCGCAGGCTGTCGATGCGGCGCATTAACTTAAGATAAGTCGAGGCGATTTTACCGCATTTACCTCGCTAAACTCAGGCCAGCCTGGCCTTGAGACGCGACAGGCTCACGGGCGTGATGCCGATATAGCGCGCGAGTTGTAGGTTACTCAGTCGCTCGACCCACATAGGCCTGTGGTTGACCAGATAGAGGTATCTCTCCTCCGGCCGTTTAAGCAGCAGGAAGGCCTCCTTCTCCTCCTTATAAAGCAGCTGCTGGCTCAGCAATGCAATCAGCACAGGCTGCCAGCTGGCCTGCTTAAGCTGCGCGAGGGAGAAGCGCACTAAAGTCACATCTGTCGCCGCCTCAAGCTGATAGGGCGCCACATCACAGGTCAGCAGGCTGTGGTAGAGCAGGCAGAGCTCACCCTCGAAATAAAACTCTTTCGAAAACAAACCGCCACAATCGCCATAATGCTGTGCGCCCAATATGCCATCGACGATGTAATAGCCATGCTCCTGGCAAGCCCCCTGGTGCAGTAGTATCTCCCCTCTGGGCGCTCGAATGCATTTGGCTAGGCTTAGCGCCTCAGTGCATTCATCATCCCCCAGTCCAAGCAGGCGAAGACACTCGCCAAAACTTGTCAGGGCATCTTTCACCAATCTCTGTGCCACTTAGCCTCCTCGGCGATCTGTTAAGGCAGTGATGATAACACTCCCTGACGGCCCTGAATAACCAACAGCATATCAATACAATGCCTACTTTAAGCCGCAGCCTTTTTTGGGCTAGACTCTGAGTTCACTCGTAATTTTACTTAGTTTTTAGCCAGCGGAGAGCCACAGATGTCAACACGCGTATTTGTCATAGCCCAGTTTCGCCCCAAGGCGGGAAAAGCCGCCGAACTCTTCGAGGTGCTCAAGGCGCTCGAGCCAGATTCACTGCGGGAACAGGGATGCATTCAGTACATTCTTACCCGCCAGATAGACCATCCGAGTGCCAGCCGCACAGACTATCCTATCGTCTTCAACGAGATCTGGACCGATGGCGAGAGCTGGGCGGCACATGGCCGCCGCCAGCAAATTCAGCACTTCTTCGAGACTCAGGTCAGCGCTCCCGACGGCCTGGTGGATGATGCCATAGTGACCGCCTATACCGACGAGGGCTATGAGTACGACGCGCCGGTATTTGCCTGAACAGCATATTCAGCGACATAAAAAAACGCAGCCTAGGCTGCGTTTTTTAAAGCTGTAACGTTTTAGTTAGCCACGCCTGTGGCCGCCAGATTTTGCGCCGACCAGAGAGTCACGCGGGCCTGACTGTCGAGGCCATTTACCATGCGTGCCACCTGATCTTGGGTGAAGTTGGCATATTGGTCTGAATAGGCCATGAAGTTCTGCCAGTTGATGGTCTGCCCCATACAGTTGACTATGCCGCCATCGCCTGGATTCATCTGCCAGCTGTTTTGCTGCGGGGTATCGCAGTTCTCGTCCCCTGTGGTATCGCAGCGTCGCTCGAAACCGCGCTTACAACCGCCCTCGAAGGTATGGATCAGATCCAGGAAGTGGCCAAACTCATGGGTCAACACAGAGCGGAAGTTCTCATCGGTATTGCTGCCAAGATAGGCACCGTTGTAGGTCACACGGGCCAGCCCCTCGTCAGACATAGTGGTATCCGGGTACCAGGCCACCCCAGAGTTATTGGTCACGCCGTCGGCATAGAGATCGTTCTGAATGTAGACATTCATGTACTTGTAGTTGTCCCAGTGATCCCGCTTCACGTCCGAGCTGGAATAGTTACCCGCCCCGGACGACGCCGAATGATAGACGATCCCCGAGGTGGGATTGCCATCGGGATCGATACTGGCTAGGCGAAACTCAATATTCAGCGCCTGCTTCACGCCCTGGAACTCGGCATCTATGTCGGCAAAGTCGGCGGTTTGTCCCTGAAAATCTTCGTTGGTCTTGTTGAGCGCATCGATGATCACCGCATCTGTCACCGTCTTACCGTTAAACTGGCTGCCGTACACATGGAAAACTACTGGGATCACATAGCTTGGGGTCGCCGACAATGCCAGCGCCGCGGGGGTATCCCCCGTCGAGGCGCTATCGTCACCCGGTTTAGCCATGGCACGCTTACGCTCAAACAACTTGGCATGGCGGGCCTTGGCCTCATCTAAAGCGGCGGGGAAATTACGATAATGCTGAGCGTTGATCTCCCCCGCCTTACAATGGTCGGCGGCAAATTCCGGCTGCTTGGCGCTAACGCCGGTACCGGCGGTTAACAGAGCGGCCAGGATAGATAGGGTCAATTTGTTGGTCATGTTATTCGTCACTCTTATTATTAGTGTGTGGGTAAATCACCTTTCCCTGGCGTATTCGTTTCCCTCTATTTGAATAACAACATTACCTATCGAGATAAAATATTCTGTATACAATATACCCAAATGAAATTAAGAGTAAACCCAAATGTGAATATTTTGTAAAATACGAATCACACCGATGGCACTCGCTAGCGACACTTAGATCGCTGCTTACCACAAAGATAAAAAAACTAAAAATTGCTCGAATAAGCAAAGGGATATATTGATGAGATATAGCAGGCTAACGAGCCGTTAGCCTTTGCCAAGTATAAATTTATCCATCTGATTTAATTTAGAAAACTGCATTGAACGAATCTGTTATCCTTCCAACTCTGTGCTTTTAACGCCGCCTCCCAAAAGGCGCCACGAATCCCCAAAAATAGGGCTTATGGGCGAATGAATTGACCGAGACGGCTAGCTAAATCCTAACAGCAAGCTAAACCCTAACAGCAAGCTAAGCCGTTATAGCCAACCACCATCGAATCGGCCCTAGTACCCCGTCTGGTCGCCAGCCCTGGCCCTGAGCAGTTTAAACTTATGAAATCCAAGGTTTCTCAGCCTTTGTAGATCGAAATCTATCATGCCCTGCATCTCACGGGCCTTAAGATCTTGGGAGCACTTAAACTCGCCCCCCTGCCCCTTATTAAACTTAGAGATAGACTTGTAACAGATACGCGCCGGGCAGGTGTAGGCACAGCCCGCATTGGCAAACAGACGAATACGCGCTTTATGAGGTAGTGCGGCCAAGAAGGCCTCGTCATCGTTGAGCACCATAGGAAGCACCAGGGTGTCGTAGAGCCCAAAGGCTTCCTCGATCTGCTCGGGTTTTAGCAAGTTTTTAATCACACTCGCCTCTATGTCATAGTCAGGAAACTCCTGCTTGATCCAGTAAGCCAGATCATCGTTTGTACAGATAATCGAGTTGCGTTTGTGATGATATTTGGCAAGCAGGGGGCGATTGGCGTCGAACTCTTCCTTGGTGGCAAAGTGGTTAGTAAAGGGGATCCTGAGTCCTATACCATGATCGGCCAGCAGACCCGTGTCCCGCTCGGACAGCTGGCGCATCAGATAAAAACGCCCGCCATATAGGGTCGATGGCTCGACGAAACCAAACACGCTCTCTACCTGCCCAAGGGGCACCGCGGCAAAGTGTTGTTTAAGAAACTTAATCACCGACTGATGATCCGCCTTACCCCGCGCGGAGATGGTATAGGTACTCTTGGCGGTATTGCTCTCGGGGGTATTGTTCTCGCAGCTCTCTGGCTTATCACTCATATCATTGCTTCGTTAACCTTTAGATAACAAAACAATATAAAGCTATGCCTCCCAGACCACTATGACACAGATCAAATAGCGACTCGTCCCACCTCGACATAAAAAAACGCAGCCATTGGCTGCGTTTTATCTTAGAAAGACTCAGGGATTAATCGCCGAAGTCATCCAGTAGTATGTTTTCCTGTTCAACCCCTAAGCTTTCCAGCATGTTGATCACCGAGGAGTTCATGATCGGTGGGCCACACATGTAGAACTCACAATCTTCCGGCGCCTTGTGGTTCTTCAGGTAGTTCTCGTAGAGCACATTATGGATGAAGCCTGTGTAACCGTCCCAGTTATCTTCTGGGAGCGGATCCGACAGGGCCACATGCCACTCGAAGTTGTCATTTTCCGCCGCCAGCGCGTCGAACTCCTCCTGATAGAAGATCTCACGACGTGAACGGGCTCCGTACCAGAAGGTCATCTTACGCTTGGTCTGCTCGCCCTTGAGCTGGTTGAAGATATGTGAGCGCATCGGCGCCATACCTGCACCACCGCCAATAAACACCATCTCGGCGTCAGTCTCCTTAACGAAGAACTCACCGAAAGGCCCAGAGATGGTGACCTTGTCGCCCGCCTTGAGATTAAAGATGTAGGAGGACATCTTGCCCGGTGGCAGGCCTTCAGAAGGCGGCGTGGCGATACGCACGTTTAGCATGATCACCCCTTTCTCATCTGGGTAGTTAGCCATAGAGTAGGCGCGAAGCACATCTTCATTCACGGTAGAGACAAGATCGAACAGGCCATACTTTTCCCAGTCATCACGGTACTCGGTCGGAATATCGAAGTCGCTATATTTCACCTCATGAGCCGGCGCCTCGATCTGAATATAACCGCCCGCCTTGAACTTAACATCTTCCCCTTCGGGCAACTTGAGCAGCAGCTCCTTGATAAAGGTGGCCTGGTTATCGTTAGAGATCACCTCACACTGCCACTTCTTGACGCCGAAGATCTCCTCTTCCAGCTCAAGCTCCATGTCGGTCTTCACCGCCACCTGACAGGCCAGACGACAACCCTCTTTAGCCTCTTTCTTGTTGATATGGTCGCGCTCGGTAGGCAGGATATCGCCGCCACCCGACTTAACCTTCACCCGGCACTGACCGCAGGTACCACCGCCACCACAGGCTGAAGGAATAAAGATATCCTTACTCGCCAGGGCGCCCAGTAGCTTGTCACCTGCCGCCGTGGTTATGCTCTTGTCATCATCATCGTTGATGCGGATGCTCACGTCACCGTTGATCACCAGCTTGCTCTTGGCGACTAAAATCACCATTACCAGCACACACACCACTATGGTGAACATGCCTATGCCTATTGCCATTTCCATCTAATAACCCTTTTCTTAATGCACTGACACTAGCACGCCACTTACAGCGAGATGCCGGAGAAAGACATAAAGCCTAATGCCATCAGGCCCGTGGTAATAAAGGTGATACCCACACCTTGCAGCCCCGCCGGAATGGCGTGAAACTTCATCCGCTCACGCAGTCCCGCCAGCAGCACGATGGCCATCGCCCAGCCAAAGCCTGAACCGGTCGCAAACACCACTGACTCACCCAGGGTGTAGTCACGGTTCGCCATGAAGATCACCCCGGCGAAGATGGCGCAGTTAACCGTTAGCAACGGCAGGAAGATCCCCAGGCTGTCATACAGGCTGGGAATATACTTATCCAGAAACATCTCCAGGATCTGTACCAGGGCGGCGATCACGCCGATGAAGGTGATGAGCTTGAGATAGCTCAGGTCTAGCTCGGGATAACCCGCCCAGGCCAGAGCACCTGGAGCCAACACCTTGGAGTAGATCAGCTGGTTCAGCGGCACTGCGAGTGTCATCACCACGATCACCGCAATCCCCAGACCGAAAGAGGTCGATACCTTCTTCGACACGGCCAGGAAGGTACACATGCCCATGAAGAAAGAGAGCGCCATGTTGTCGATAAAGACGGCCTGAACAAAGAGATTGATATAGTGTTCCATAGCCTTAACCTCGCTTACGCTGGATAACATTGATGGCCCAGATCAGTAAGCCAATCAGGAAGAATGCACTCGGCGGCAACTTGAACATCTCGTTGGCCAGATACCAGCCGTCGTTCTCGACCGTCTTTAAGATCTCATGGCCAAACAGGGTACCCGCGCCCAGCAGTTCACGCACGAAGGCGACGCTGAGCAGGATAACGCCATAGCCCATGGCGTTGCCCATGGCATCCACCACAGCCAGATGCGGCGGCATCTTCATGGCGAAAGCTTCGGCGCGGCCCATGATGATACAGTTGGTAATGATCAAGCCCACAAACACCGACAGCTGACGCGACAGCTCATAGGCCACATCCTGCAGCACCATGTCGACGATGATCACCAGGGAGGCGATCACTGTCATCTGAGCGATGATGCGCACGCTGTTAGGAATAAAGTTACGGATGCTGGAGATGATCAGGTTAGAAAACACCAACACGAAGGTCACCGCCAGAGTCATCACCAATGCGGTCTGCATCGAATTGCTCACCGCCAGCGCCGAACAGACCCCAAGCACCTGCATGGCCACGGGGTTATTGGCGAAAATCGGGCCGGTTAGAATGTCCCGGGTAGCCGTCATACTCTTACTCATCTTAAACCTCCGACGCTTTTAGCTTGTGAAGGAAGGTCTGATAACCTTCGACCCCGAACCAGAACTGCATAGCACGCTGTACGCCGCGTCCCGTCATGGTCGCGCCGCTCACCGCGTCGACGCCATGAAGATCGCCGGCCTTAGCACCGCCCTTGACCACCTTGAAGGAAACCTGTCCCTTCTCGTCAAACAGCTGCTTGCCCTTAAGCTTGTCGGTCCAGGCCGTATCGTCGAGGAAGTCGCCGATGCCCGGTGTCTCACCATGCTCGTAGAAGACCACGTTTTCTATGGTGTTCAGGTCTGGCTTGAGCGCCACATAGCCATAGATGATCGACCAGAGCCCCTTGCCATAGATAGGCAACACCACGGCGTGCAGCTCGCCCTTGTCGTCAAACACCTTGAAGACGCGGGCCTGATTGGCGCGTGTCTTGATCTTGGCGATATCCTTCTTAGGCTTGCTCGAGGTCTGCGGATTGATGGCCGCCATGCGGTCGTCGAAATCCAGCACGTTCGCCTCGGTATCGATAGCGCCGCTGTCCAGCTCCACCAGCAGAGGCTTCACCGACTGCTCGAAGATGGCGCGAAAATCTTTGTCGCCGCTGATGTCGATATCGGCGGCCAGCAAGACGTTGCGCTTAAGCTCGTCGCGCTTTTTCACCAACTTACGTTCTTTGAGTACCTCGGCGGTTCCCGTGATCATGAAAGAACAAGAGAGGCAGAGTACGAGTGTGAAGATCATGGTCCCCACAACGGTATCTTTCTTAAATGCCATTAGCGTTGCTTCTCCATAGTGGCGCCCGGGGCGCGGCTGGAACGACGAAACAAAAAGGATGCGAAGATTGACGACCAGAGGTTGGCGGTCTGGATCCTTAACATATGTTCTGACTTATAAGGCATTGCGTTTCAGCCTCCGCTTCATGTTGCTGCGCGCCACCAGGTAATCGAAGATAGGCGCCCACAGGTTGGCAAACAGAATCGCCAGCATGATCCCCTCAGGCATCTTGAGATTCAGTACACGAATCAGCACCGTCATGAAACCGATCAGCGCGCCATAGGCAAACTTGCCCTGACGGGTATAGGCGGTCGTCACGGGATCGGTTGCCATAAACATCATCCCCAGGGCGAAACCGCCACTGACCAGATGCCAGGTCCAAGGCATGGCAAACATATCGTTCTTAGTCGAACCAATAAGGTTGAACATCACGGCGGTCGCCACCATGCCGGCCATCACACCGGCAACTACGCGCCAGTCGGCCAAACGGGTCAGCAACAGGAACAGGCCGCCGATAAGAATTGCCAGGGTGCTGGTTTCGGCTATAGAACCCACGGTGAAGCCGAAGAAGGCATCCCACCACAGTGGGTCGCTGAAGGCCTGGTACCAGGTGTAGCCCTCGAAGCTCATCTTGCCTGCCGCGGTCTGCAGCAGGGTTGTCGCGCCAGAGAAGCCATCGACCGCCACAAACTGGGCAATCTGCGCCACCTCTGTCGGATAGGCAAAGTAGATAAAGGCATAACCGGCCAGCGCAGGGTTGAGGAAGTTATACCCCATGCCGCCAAACACCTCTTTGGCCATGATCACCCCGAAGGTGATACCCAGCGCCACAATCCACAGCGGGGTCGATACCGGCAGGATCAGGGTAAACAGCAGGGCGGTCACGAAGAAGCCTTCATGCAGCTCCTGGCGACGAACCTTGGCAAACACCATCTCCCAAAACAGGCTCACCAACAGCGCGGTAAGATAGATAGGCAGATAGAAACTCAGGCCATAACCAAACAGCCCGAAGAAACCGCTCTGCTCGCTCAGCCCACCTGTGATGGCGTTAAATGCCAGTAGCTGCCAACGATCCGGCGTGGTTAAGCCCGAAGCCAGCGCAAGCTGCGCCTGCAGACCCAGGTTATAGATGCCGAACAAGATGGCCGGCAACAGGCACAGACCCACCAGGGTCATGGTACGTTTTACATCGATCGCATCGCGAACATGCACTTTGCCTTTGGTGCTGCGGCCATGGGCATATAGCAGCGAGCGCAGGAAGCTACGCATCGACGAGCCGTGAGCATAATAATCCTCTTGCACATCTGGCTTATTGTCTTGCTTACTCATTAACCTTCCCTCTCAATAATATCTAGGCAGATGCGAAGTTCACGTCCGAAGTCATACTTGCCCGGACAGACAAAAGTACACAGGGCCAGATCTTCTTCATCCAACTCTAACGCACCAAGGGCCTGGGCCTCATCGGTATCGCGCACTACGAGATCCCTTACTAACAGCGTCGGCAGTATGTCCAGCGGCATCACGCGATCCAGCTGACCGAAGGCCATCATGGCGCGGTGTGAACCACCGGCGTGAGTGGTCAGGTCGAACAGACGCTTTGTCGCCTTGAAGCGTGAGGTCACGGCACGGGTAATAGAGAACTTGTCGCCGCCGCCACGCACCCAAGGCAGTAGCTGATGTTTAGCGTCTTCCGCCAGCACTGAGATCTGCTGATGGAAACGACCCAGGTAGTCGTGCACACCAAAGGCGGTATGACCGGCCAGCACAGAGCCGGAGACCACACGGTTGGTGCCAGGCTTGATCTCACCTTCAATCAGTGTGCTGAGCTGGGCGCCCAGTTGCGTACGCAGCAGTCTTGGGTTGACCGCCGTCGGGCCGCCAAAGGCCACCACGCGATCTGTATAAAGCTCGCCGGTCATAAACAGCTTGCCGTAGGCGATCACATCCTGATAGCCAAGGTGCCACACGGGTCGATCTAGGCTCGCAGGGGAGATAAAGTGAATATGGGTGCCCACCAGGCCAGCAGGATGCACGCCGGCAAAACGATGACTATCGACACGGGCGAGGTCGGCGCCAGGCAATGCCTCGCCGGCATCATGACACAGATGGATCTTGCCAGGCGTCAGATAGGCCAGCACCTCGAGTCCGGCGGCAAAGGCCTCGCCCTGCTCGGCGATGATCACCCGCGGATCGGCAGCCAGTGGGTTGGTGTCCATGGCGTTGACGAAGATGGCGGCAGGTTCGGTGTCGAGCAGGGGCACGCGAGAGAAGGGGCGAGTGCGCAGCGCGGTCCACAGGCCACTCTCAACCAGGTTTTGCTGCACGGCTTCACGGCTCAGGCGGCTCAGATCCGAATAGGCCTGAAAGGTGATCTGCTCATCTCCCTCCACCAGGATCACCACAGACTGCAACACACGGCGTTCGCCGCGGTTGATCTCGACGACAACACCGCTGGCCGGCGCAGTAAAGCGCACGCCCGGTGCCTTCTTGTCTTCGAACAGGGTCTGGCCCTTCTTCACCCGATCGCCGACCTCCACCAAGAGGGTGGGCTTCAGGCCAACATACTCTTCACCCAGGAGTGCCACCTTTGCAGGACGAGCGCAGCAATCTATCTCTTGCCTCGGCTCGCCGGCGATAGGCACATCTAGGCCCTTCTTTATCGTCTTAATCTTGTCTGGAAAACCTGCCATCGCAAACATCAACCGTTACTAAATTGGGATGCCTCATGGTAAAAGTTTGTTAACTTAGATTCCGATATTGAGGTCACATTCCGACACCGACTTGTAACTTAGCAACAGTTTTTCCGCCAGAATTGTGATCCTGATCGGCAGTGAATCCTGAGAACTGTTAACAATGTAGTTTTATAACAATAAAACAGGTAAAGGGGATACTGCTTATTTAGCCAGGGCTAAAACATTCAATTTGGGACAAAAATTGTACGAAATGCCTAGCTTCACCCTGGGCTATTTACCCCCTCTTTTACCCCTTAGGGATAGGCGCGTGAAAAAAGAAGCAAAAGGGGCAATTTTTACAAAGATCGACCGCCGAGATCCCTTAGATGGGCCGATCCGTAAACAAATCATCCATCACAAAAAGCTTTAGACATCTAGAAGGCTAAATGCTATGGTCGTTTTTCGAACACAGGTTTTCAGTTAAGCGATAGGATGAATTAGATGAAACTCGAATCTTTAGCCCTGCATCATGGATATGACTCGGAAGCAACCACCAAGGCGGCGGCCGTACCCATTTATCAAACCACCTCTTATACGTTTGACGACACCCAACACGGTGCCGACCTGTTTGATCTTAAGGTGCCGGGCAACATCTACACCCGCATCATGAACCCCACCACAGATGTGCTCGAGCAACGCCTGGCCGCCATCGAAGGCGGTATCGGCGCCCTGGCCCTGGCCTCTGGCATGGCCGCCATCACCTATGCCATTCAGGCACTGACACAGGTGGGCGATAACATTGTCAGCACCAGCCAGCTCTATGGCGGCACCTATAACCTGTTTGCCCATACTCTGCCACGCCAGGGTGTCGAGGTGCGCATGGCAGCCTTCGACGACTTCGAAGGCTTGGAAGCCCATATCGATGATAAGACCAAGGCGCTGTTTTGCGAATCAATCGGCAACCCGGCGGGCAATATCGTCGACATCGCTCGCCTGGCCGAGCTGGCCCATAGGCATGGCGTGCCACTGATCGTCGACAACACGGTCGCCACCCCGGTACTCTGCCGCCCCTTCGACCACGGTGCCGATATCGTGATTCACTCGCTGACTAAATATATTGGCGGTCACGGCACCACCATAGGCGGGGTGATCATCGACTCGGGTAAGTTCGACTGGGCGGCCCAGCCTGAACGCTTCGCCCTGCTCAACGAGCCTGACCCCTCATACCATGGGGTGGTCTATACCCAGGCCTTCGGTCCGGCGGCCTTTATTGGTCGCTGCCGCGTGGTGCCGCTGCGTAATACCGGCGCCGCCCTATCGCCTCAGAGTGCCTTCCTGCTGTTACAGGGCCTAGAGACCCTGGCCCTGCGCATGGAGCGTCACTGCGACAACGCTCTCGCCCTGGCCAAATTTCTCGAACAAGACCCCAGGGTCAGCTGGGTCAACTATGGTGCGCTGGACAACAGCCCCTATCGCGACAACTGCCAGAAGATCACCTCGGGCAAGGCCTCGGGCATCATCAGCTTCGGTATCAAGGCCGAAGATAGCGAGGCGGCCAAGGCGGCCGGCGGACGTTTTATCGATGCCCTGCAGATGATCCTGCGCCTGGTCAACATAGGCGATGCCAAATCCCTGGCCTGTCATCCGGCGACGACCACCCACAGACAGCTCAACGGCGAGGAGCTGGCCAAGGCGGGGGTATCAGAAGATCTGATCCGCATCTCGGTCGGCATAGAGCATATCGACGATATTATCGCGGACGTCTCTCAGGCCCTGGATAAGGCTATTTAATTTGACGGCCCCAGTTACCGGGCCAACTGGCTCGGTAACTTAACAAGGCTCATGCCCCCTACTCCCTTAAGCCCTTTTTCCTATAAGCCATAGGTATAATGCTATCTCTGCCAATAGCTTGACTATAATGACAATGAGCTAACTTAGCTTAGTCTGGCACCAGCCATGGGAGGGCACATGTACTACACCTCGACGGAGCTCAATCAACACTCCTCTATCATGAGTAAGCTGGCACACCTTCACGCCACCACCCAGGCCAAGCTGCCGCAGATCACCCGTATCGCCGTCGCCCTGTACGATCAGGACTGTGACATAGTGCGTACCTTCATCTACAGCGGTAAGCCCTCTCCCCTCAACCATTACCAGGCAAATCTCAGCCAGTGCCACTCCCTGTTACAGGTAGCCCGCACCAAGGAGGCGAGGATCGTTCAAGACCTCGGCATCTATCGAGACAGCCAGCACGAACACGCGGTTAAGATCTATGAGGCAGGCTATCGCAGCAGCTATACCCTGCCCCTGCTTTCGGGCAATACTCTGCTAGGCTTTATCTTCTTTAACGGCGACGATAAAGAGGTGCTGGACAAGCGCTGCGTGGAACATCTGGATCTCATCGGCAACCTGCTGGCCCTGATGGTGATCAACGAGCTGAGCGAGGTGAACACCCTGGCCTCGACCATGAAGACAGCCATAGATGTCACCCATTTTCGCGACCCGGAAACCGCCGGCCACCTGAGTCGTATGGCTCACTACTCACGCCTGATCGCCCAGCGTCTGGCGGATGAGAGAGGCCTAAACGATCACTTTATCGAACATATCTTCATGTTTGCCCCCCTGCACGATATCGGCAAGATCACAGTGCCCGACGAGATCTTGTTTAAGCGGGGTCCGCTCACCTTAGATGAGCGCGCCGAGATGCAGAAACACTGTGAATCGGGTCGGGATCTCATCGACAAATTACTCTGTAACTACCGCCTGAGTAACCTGGACCATACCCAGATGCTGCGTAATATCGTGCTCTATCACCACGAGGCGATAGATGGCTCTGGCTACCCCACCAGCCTAAGAGGCGACGAGGTGCCTATCGAGGCGAGAATAGTGGCGGTGGCCGACGTATTTGATGCCCTCACCAGTGAGCGCCCCTATAAATCCGCCTGGACCAATAGCGATGCCTTTGCCGAACTCGAACGCCTATCGGGCAGCAAGCTGGACGCCGATTGTGTCGCCGCGCTCCATGAGGCGCTGCCCGAGGTGCTCAGGATACAGAGTACCTTCGACTCCACCGAGTTTTAAGACCATTGAGCTGTCGACGCGATTAGACGGCCGAAAGATGAGACGGCAAAGAATAAAGCCGGTTAGGAATATGGAGGAAAGTTAAGAGAAGATAGACAGAATAACCCGGAGCGCCTTAGCCATTCACTAATCGTCACCAGGATAAGACGAAGGCCTGCCAAGCCAGGGCGCCAGCAGGCCTTTTATACTCACTATGCCTCTAATCTTTAGAAGTCAGAGGCGCTAAGTAAAAGAAATTAAGTTTCAGACATTAGTCCGGCAGCGATTTAGAAGCGACCGACTACACCAAGACCAATGTTCACGCCGTCGAAATCTGAATCCAACACGCGTGCCACTTGGAAGTTGGCCGAGAAGTTGTCTGAAATACGCAGCCAGTAAGCGGTTCTCACATCGAACGCATCATCATCGTCGGTGTTGGTGTAACCCAGACCCACAGACCAGGCATTGTTCACATACCAGTCGGCACCCAGGTTGATCATGTCGTCATCGTCACTGTGAGTCCAGCTAGCCTGCAGATCCACACCGGCAGTCGATTGCAATGCGATATAGCTGCGAATTTTCACACCATAGGTCTCTTCGACACCCTCATCGCCATCGTTATAGAAGGCTGAAACGGCAGAAGAATCGTTGAAGTAGTAACCCACTTCCGCGCCATAGGTGTCAAAATCAAAATGTGCGTAGTCGTGCTTTTGATAGTTCACACCAACAAACCACTTAGAGGCAAACACATAAGTGCCGTCGATACCGTAAGAATCCAGGTCGGCATCATCGAAGTTGCTGTAATGAGCACCCAGGTTAGAGCTCTGCGCCAGGAAGCCGTTTAGGGCATATGGGCTGCTGCTCTGGTCCACAGGCGTGACATAGTAGCGGTAGTTCGCGTTCCAGATACCATCGCCAAACTCTTCAGAGTTAGAGTAGTAGTTCAGGCCGGCTTCGTGTTGAAAGGCGTTG
This sequence comes from Shewanella sp. Isolate8, assembly GCF_022398495.1. Taxonomy (NCBI): domain Bacteria; kingdom Pseudomonadati; phylum Pseudomonadota; class Gammaproteobacteria; order Alteromonadales; family Shewanellaceae; genus Shewanella; species Shewanella sp. Isolate8. Next base: position 478,335 of record NZ_JAKEVI010000002.1, read on the forward strand.
TCCTGCGCAGCGATGGCGCTCATGCTGCTAAGACCAAGAAAAATGGCAACGGCTGTTACTGATTTTTTCATCAATGTATTCCCTTATATTTATGAAGCTAGGAGAATAAAAGACAAAAAATAGAAAGGTGCTTTACACAATCCATTGTAATTTTCTGATATTTATACAAATAAATATCCAGTGCTCTCCTAGCGGCGCTAACGATACGCCATAGTTTAGGAAAAGCGCAATAAAAACTTCATAAAAGCCCAGCGAAACTACATTCACCAAAACTTTAAGCTACGCACAGGTAACAATTGAAACCTAAAGACTACAATTTGCCTTGTGCCGTTTTCGCCTGCTCACGCTCATCGAGGAGCAACATCCCCTGGGTGATCGCCTGCACCGCCCGCGACTTAAATTCGCGCCGATACAGGGTATAGACCACGACCAGGCTAGAGACGATAAACAGCAGCGGATGGAAGAACCAGCCAAGCACGGCCATCGAGAAATAGTAGGAACGCAGGCCATAGTTGTAGGCGTGGGCCGCCCTGTCCTGCACTATGGCCATCTGCAGCGCGTAGGCCTTTAGCTGCTCATCACCACCGCTTTTGTCGACCGGCGTCGCACCCACCATGACATTGAGAAAACCATACTGGCGCATGGACCAGGTAAACTGAAAAAACGCCATGACGAAGATTAACGTCAGTATGCCGAGCTTCAACTGGATCAACATGTGAATCGGCGGTGCCGTCATGGGGATAGAGGCGATCACCGCCTCCAGCCGCTCGACCTGGGCAAACAGGGTCAAGACACCAGCGAGCACCAACATGGTAGTGCTGGCAAAGAAGGTAATATTACGCTCCAGGTTGGCCAGCAGCGCCGCCTCGGCCACTCTTACCTCGCGGCCCAGCAGTTGATACATCCAGTGAATTCTGTGCTGATGCAGACAACGGGCGATACAGTTGGTGTTCTTGGCCTTCTTGCGGGCGAAGCGGGCGTAACCTATCCAGCAGCTAAAGAAACAGGTCACGGCGATAAGGTCGAGCAGATAATCATTCATTATGGATTCAACTTGTTAACAAGGGTCTGTTTATCTTTCAGGTTTAATTTTTGTTCAATATAAACGCGTTTTGCTCAAGGCGCGTGCAGTGTCGCATAGTTATTCTATGCAAATGGCACGCAACAAGGAGCAGAGCGTATTTAGGTGAACCCTTCGGGCTGCTTTTGTAGGCTATTTCTACGGCGTTATCACCCACTCATGTAGAATAACTACACTACACGGGCTCTTCCTTGTATAAATTGCCTACAAAGTGCTGCAAAAACAAACAGGAAAGGTCAACAGACCCTAAGGTCAATGGCTGCTAAGGCTCATTTAATCATAGCCCATTGATATTGCAACTCGATTTCCACTGCGCTGCGCACCTATCCCGTGTGATTTTTGTGCAATCATTCTTAGGCTATACCTGCATACAATTCTTAGCTAAGATGGTCAATAAATTGTTACCTCCATGTACAACCACATGAGACCCGTTAACAATTGCAACCCACCAAAATACAAGAGTTTAATAATAAAGGATTATTTATGAAGTCAATCTCAAATACTCTGATCACAAGTCTGATTGCATCAGGCCTCTTGCTCACAGGCTGTGGCGGCGGTGGCAGTGATAGTTCTGGGCCAAGTACAGGCACAGGCGGCACGGTGAAGTGGGTCGAGGGAGAATTTATCCCCTATGCACAACTGGCCAACCAATGCGATGCGGGTCTCAAGGAAAAACTCTGGTTACGCTCATGGAGCAACGACACCTATCTCTGGTACAGCGAGATCATCGACAGGGATCCGGCCCCTTACCAGGTCCTGGAATATTTCGATCTCCTGAAAACCGAAAACCTGTCCGCCTCGGGCAAGCCGAAAGACCAGTTCCACTTCTCTATGCCCACCAGCGAATGGGAGCAGCTCAACCAATCGGGCGCGTCCGTGGGTTATGGCATGAGTTTCTATCTGCAACAGGCCAGTGGCACAACAGACAGGAAGGTCACCGTCGCCTACACTGAGCCCAATTCTCCCGCGACCAACGCCAATATCGCCCGTGGTGCTGTCGTTGTCAGTATCGATGGCGTGAGCGTGAAAGATGCCAGCGACAGTGCCTCGATAGACATTCTCAACAAGGGCCTGTTCCCCGAGGACGCAGGTCAACAGACGCGCTTCACCCTTCAAGATCTCGGCGCCAGCCAGACGCGCGATGTGGTGCTGACGGCGCAAACCGTGGTCTCGACACCTGTGCAAAATACCAAGGTACTCGCTACCCCATCGGGCACCATAGGCTATATGCAGTTCAACGCTCATATTGCCACCGCTGAGCGCGGCCTATTCGATGCCATCAACACACTGGCCAATGCCAAGGTCGATGACCTGGTGTTAGACCTGCGCTACAACGGCGGCGGCTTACTGGCCATGGCCAGCCAGCTGGGCTACATGATTGCCGGTGAGCAGGCGACGAAAGATCGTATCTTCGAGCAAGTAACCTTCAATGACAAATATCCCACCAAGAATCCTGTCACGGGTGAAACCTTAACCCCTAGCCCTTTCTACGATAAGACCTTCGGCTTTAACCCCAGCCTCTTGTCGAGCGGACAGAGCCTGCCCAGCCTCAACCTCTCCCGGGTATATGTACTCACCACCAACAGAACCTGCTCCGCCAGTGAGTCGCTGATCAACAGTCTGCGTGGCATAAATGTCGAGGTGATTCAGATTGGCGGTACTACCTGTGGTAAGCCCTATGGCTTCTACCCGACCCCCAACTGCGGCAATACCTACTTTAGCATTCAGTTTAAGGGGGAAAACGACAAGGGCTTCGGCGACTATTCAGATGGTTTCGTCCCCAGCAGCAGCCCGACGCTGCAAAGCGAAGTGCCTGGCTGTGACATAGCCGATGACTTTAGCCACGCCCTGGGCGATAAAGAGGAGAGCCAGCTAGCCGCGGCGCTCTACTACCGTGACAACAACAGCTGCCCAACCCAAGTAGCAAAAGCGTCCCGTACCCAGGCGAAACCTCAGTTTATCGATGTCGGTTATATGCTGGAAGATACCCGCAATCAAAATATTCTACTCAATAACCGTATCCTGACTCAGCCTAAGTAGGAATTATGATGAAACGCTTAATTCGTATCATGGTCAGCACTATGCCATTAGCGCTCCTAGGCTGCTCATTACAGGCACAAGACGCTGCTTTGCCGGATCCTGTGCCTGCCCCAATGGCTGCAATAATTAGCGAGCCGAGTGCCGAGAGTCTGGCCGAGCTGGAAAACGCCATCGCCAAACTGTTGAAGATGAACAAGGTGACCCTGGCGGCAGATGCATTTACCCAAAACAGTAGATTGGCGCTGGAGCGCACTCCCCATACGGATCCTAACGGTCAGCTGTTAATGGGCCGCAGCTTCGAGCTGCCGCAAATAGTGCAGCTTTGGATAAGCGGTGATAAGTGTTTTGTCACAGATGCCGAAGAGCATCGCAGTGCGCCGCTGGAAGTCACCCAGTGCCAAGCCGAATAAGGCCGTCTGAACAAGCTAGGCTGAATAAGCTCGTCACATTGAGCCCGGCCGATTAACCCAGACAGAGAAGGTCAGGCTTAATCAAGCTAGTTGGCAACATGCCCATCAAGATGCGTCTTCCCCACGACGGCTGCTTTACAAAGCAGCCGTTTTTTATGGTCAGCACACTCTTATCTGCTCGCAACCAACTTCATCATCGGGCCTGGATGACCGCAATATCCGCCACACAGTGACTCATAGTTCAAAGCCATTAGCAGCCCTCAAGCGTCATCAGGCTCGAGGATTACATTTGGCGAGCAAGGCCTTCCCCTCTCTATAGCAGTCCGAGTGCCCAATAGAACCGTCGGCAATGAGTTAGTACATATCCTTCTAAATGTAACAATTGTTACAGTGATACTATCGCGCCCTTCTCATTATTGTTTTACATACATTTTATTAAGAGGCCTTATGCGCTTAGCTGTTTCCGCATTAGCAGTGTCATCTGCACTCATCCTTCCTAACGTCCAAGCTGAAGATCAACCAGCCAGCTTAAATCAACAAGCCAGCTTCGAAAAAATCGAGATCATAGGTTCACGTATCGCACTGCGTACCGCCACAGATAGCGTGGCGCCGGTGGACATTATCACCGCCGAGCAGCTCGAATCGACGGGGATGACAGAAACGGCTAAGGCGCTGCAATTTGCCGCACCAAGTTACAGCTTTCCATTCTCATCGGTAACCGATGGCTCTGATGCCGTACGTCCGGCGAGCCTGCGCGGCCTGTCACCGGATCACACCCTAGTGCTGGTCAACGGTAAGCGTCGCCACGGCTCGGCATTGGTCCACTTAAGCGGCACTGTCGGTAAAGGCTCCTCTAACGTCGACTTAAACGCCATTCCAATGACGGCCATCAAACGTATCGAGATCCTACGTGACGGCGCATCGGCCCAGTATGGTTCCGACGCTATCGCCGGCGTCATCAACGTGGTGCTAAAAGACAGTGAACAGGGTGGTAGCCTGTCGGCACAAGCGGGCCAAACCTACGCCGGTGACGGTGAACAGTGGCGAGTGGGAGCCAACCATGGCATCGCACTGGGTGACGATGGCTTCGTCAATGTCTCGCTCGAGGCCCACCACAAAGACAGCACTAACCGCGCTGGGTTAGATCCTCGCCAGCAGTATCCGGAATTGGCCGATGGTTCACTCGACCCTCGTGAAGCCAGCTTTAATCGAAAGAGCCACCAAGTTGGTGATGCCGAATACGACAACTTAGGCTTGTTTATCAACGCCGCCAAGGCCATCTCAGATAATGGCGAACTATACGCCTTCGGTGGCGTGAGCAAACGCGAAACCAAATCTGGCGCCTTCTACCGCAGAGCCCTAGATAAGCGTAACTTAACGGAAATTTATCCCGATGGTTTCTTGCCACAGATCAACCCCGACATTATCGACACCTCGATAGTGCTTGGCTATGAATTCAGCCTGGGTGAGTGGGATATCGATACCTCCGCAGGCCATGGCGAAAATGCATTTAACTACAATATTGTTAACACATTAAACGCATCTTTAGGCCCCGACAGCCCAACCGAGTTTGATGCAGGCACATTGTCGACCCGTGAAACCAATATAAACATCGATGCGTCACGCTATTTTTCCTTTGCAAATGACTCAGAGATACTCTTTGCCACAGGTATTTCATGGCGCCAAAATGGTTACCAAATCGAGGCTGGCGAGAGTGGTTCCTACATCAATGGTGGTTTTGATAACCGCGCCGCCGGTAGCCAAGGCTTTTCGGGCTTTACCCCAGAATCTGAAGTCGACGAGACCCGCAATAACACAGGTGTTTATGTCGAGCTCGAAAACCAGTTAACCGATGAGTTTTACTGGGCGGCGGCACTACGTTACGAGGACTATTCAGACTTCGGCGACAACACCAGCTGGAAGCTGGCAGGCCGTTATGATTTTACCGACAACTTAGCGCTGCGCGGCACCATCAACACAGGCTTTAGAGCACCTAGCGTACAGCAGCTATACTTCAGCAATATCTCTACCCTGTTCAATCCAGATCCTGTCACGGGTCAGTTGGTACCGACAGAGTCGGGTACGTTCAACACCCTGTCACCGGTAACGAAAGGCTTGGGGATCAACGAGCTGGCTCCAGAGTTATCACAATCTTTCAGTCTGGGTCTGGTCTATCGTAACGATGCCGGCCTGGCACTGACCTTGGATGCCTATCAAATCTCAGTCGATGACCGCATCATCTTGTCGAGCTCAGTCACGCCTGATGACTCACCGGCCGTCGCACAGGCCTTGGCGGGCACCAATGCCGAGTCGGCGCGCTTCTTCATCAACGCGGTCGATACCCGTACCCGTGGCGTCGATCTGGTGATAAGCCAGGACTTTGATATCGGTTCCTGGGGCGACCTGCAAGCCAACCTGGCCTATGCCTATAACAAAACGGAAATACAAGACATCCATTTCCCGCAGATCTTAGACGGTGTAGGTAAAGAGCTCTTCAATCGTATCGAACAAACCCGTATGACCTCGGCGACGCCAAATAACACGGGCAACCTGGGGCTCACCCATAGACTCGGCGACTTCAAGACTAACATTCGTCTAAGCTACTTCGGCGACTATACTGTGGGTTATTCATCGGGCGACGTAAATTACAGCGACCAGTGGATAATGGATCTGTCGGTGCAGTATGCGGCAACCGATGCACTAAGCTTTACCGCCGGGGCGCAAAACCTGTTTGATGTCTACCCAGAGAAGCGCCCAGACAGCAATAATTTCAATGGTATCTTCGTCTACCCATTAACCAACACCCCGTTTGGCTTTAATGGTGGTTACTTCTTCCTAGAAGCGAAATATACCTACTAATTCTTATCAGTTCATCACACTAAAACAGGCCATCTATGGCCTGTTTTTTTTATCTCGACCAGCCATCAAGGTGAGAGCTTAGGCAACTTGTTCCTATCGCTGCGCTGTGTGAAAATCGACAGCATGCAACTGAGGGGAAAATATGACACAAGCAGCGAATGATTCGGCCAGCGCTAACACAGGCCTAGATGACGCCAGTGATGAGATTAAACTCGCCGTAGACCTTATTTATCTTCTGGAGAGCCATGAGATTGAGCCAGATGTGGCGCTGGCGGCATTAGAGATAGTTAAGCAAGATCTGCAAAGAAAGTTAACTAATACCAATCGTCATAAATAATTGCTCATTCTAGCTTGTTAAAACGCTCGATAACTGTATTAGTATTTTTAATTGTAGAATAACTACTTATTTAAAAATCCTGCTTTGTTCTCAAGCGTTTTTCCTGCGCTATTTCTGATCACATGTTTACTGTGATTGATATTATTGTGATTGGTATAAAGCCTAAAGTCAGCACCTTAGCTTTACCCTATCACACCTTCAATAACGGTCTATTCTTCGGAAACTTAACGATAAAAAAACGCAGCCTAGGCTGCGTTTTTTATGTTACTCAGGGACACTGTTTAGAAAACAACAGTCTGCTCAGCAGTACAGGTAGAAGTACCTTCGTCACAGGCTTTGTAAACGTAAGTTCCGCCGCCCTTAGTGTTGATGGTGTCAGTGTAGGTGCTGCTTGCCGAAGTGGTCGCAATCTTGCCACCGTCACGGTAAACATCTACGTTTGCACCCGCTGCGCCAGAGAAGGTCAGATCAACTTTCTTAACGCCCTTACTCTTATAACCATTCGCTGAGATAGAGAAATCACCGCCACCGTTGTTTCCGCCACCATTGTCGCCACCGGCACAGCCGTTAGCCGTCAGGTAAGCATCGGCAGCCGCAGCCTGAACGATACCGTAACCAAAGTACTCATCTTTACCCGGCGCACCGCTATCCATGGCTGTCGCCTTCAGCGCCGCACGGATCTCGCTACCGGTACACTGGTTATGGTTAGACCAAACCAGGGCCGCAATACCAGACACGGCTGGCGTTGCCATAGAAGTACCGCTCATGAAGCCGTAATCAGAGGTGCCGATATCCACAGTTGCAGTGCTCGCCGCCAATAGCGCAGCACGATCTTCCTGTGCAGCACCCACTGCTGGGATAGAAGTGGTGTTGGTATCGCCTAGTGTGCCATACAGCATGCCAGGCTCGTTGTTGATGATGATCGCACCGATACCACCAGAGTTTTCACAGTTAGCCACCTTGTCGTGGAAAGAGATCGCACCGCGATCGATCACACAGATGTTACCGTTCGCGCCCGCATCGGTCGCCTCGGCAGTGCCCATGAAATAGGTGTTGCCAGAAACCACGCCTGCGTTTTCCATTGCGCTGCTGGCAAATGAAGCGCCATCGGCAGTCAGGTTAGAGGCTGTCGCCATGCCTGCTGGGTAAGTAGACAGTGTATCTACACCACCTGCAGTCACTTCCACACAGATAGTCTCGTCTGAAGTCGCCTTAGGACCACGACCCGAAGTACAAGATGGGAACTGAGAGAAATCGGCGATGTTGTTGTTCGCATCGTTCGCGCCCACCATCATGACAGATGGGTAACCAGCTGGGTATGAACGTACGTTGTTACCATCGTTACCCGCCGCAGCAACCACTAGGCCGCCCGCATCGACGAAGGCTTGGAAGGCATTAGATTCGGTAGAGTTTGATCCGCCGCCACCTAGGCTCATGCTGATGATGTTAGCTCCGGCCGCGCTACACAGGTTTGTGGCGTGTGCCAGATCAGATGAGTAACCCCAACCTTCGGCGTTAAATACCTTGATGATGTGCATATCGACGCCAGGCGCCATACCAATTACACCAACATTGTTGTCAGCGGCACCGATAGTACCGGCAACGTGAGTACCGTGTGGACCGCCGTTGACGTTCCAGTTACCCGTACCCGAATCGTTGTCACCTGTGATGTTATTCCAAACGAAATCTGGGTTAGACGCGTCCAGGCCAGAGTCGATGATACACACCTTCATGCCAGCTGCAGCATTGAAGGTCACCTGGTCGGCCTGTGACTGATACACGGCGTAAGGTGTAACCTGCTGTGTCATTGGGTTGCCCGCGTCATCGCTAAAGCTCATCAGATGACGACGCTGATCCGCCTCGACTAATTTTACATGTGGGTTATTTAACAGTCCCTTGACCTGGGCCAAATCTTTGCCCGTAAAGGTTGCAGCGATAAAGCCGTCACCATCAACGTGGATCTGTGCGCCTAGCTGCTTTGCCAGTGCCTTAACGACACCCTTACTGCCATTGTCTACCTGGATGATGTAACGATCATCATCGGCAAATGCCTGAGTTGATAGGCCAACACTTAAAGCCATTACTGCACTTGCCAACTTAGTTAACTTCATAGAGGTCTCTCCATTATATTTATTTTGTTAAGAGTCTTTTTATTAGAACTTCCCTGAATAGCAAATGCCGCGGTATTTCTCTCTTCAATTGCGACCTGATTTGGCATTTACTACCACACAACAAGGCACAAACTATCACACCAACTCAAAGGCAACAAGGTGTTAACAAAAAATAAACATATGTTGCACAGGCGTACAATTTGTTTGGCAGTAGAATTTGCAGGCCAGATCATTGCCTCACCAGACAAGCGGCTAGGCCATACATCAAAGCCGGCGACACGACGGGTAAAAGCGCTGTTGCAAAGCGCCAAGGCTGGTATACTAGGGGCTCATTTGCCACCATTGACGACATTGACGATGACAAATAATGCCAAGGCCTCAAGCCAGTCGATAGACTTCTCGGCCATCAACAAGAGCACGGCCAGCTCCTTTAACGAGCAGAAGAACCTGATCAAGCGGCTATTTAAGGGCAACCGGGTCGATTGCCAGACCTGTAAACAACCACTGCAGTTAATCGTACCCACGGAGAAGGCACAAACCGGCCACTACGGCGTGTTTTGTAAGAAGGGCTGCACGGATATCGAACTGGAGATCGAGCTGCTCTAGCCTCGCCTAAAGTAAGCCCGCCTAGGAATTATAAGCCCAGATACGATATAGCATCAGCTGTGCCTGCAAGACAGTACAGACCCACTATCATCCTATCGCGCTAGCAAGTATCATGTATCACCTATAACGAGTCATAGCTTGAAACTCAGTCAACGCCTCTCTCACCTGCAGGCCATGGTCGATGGCCCTTACGAACATATCTGGGACTGCTGCTGCGATCACGGCCTGCTCGGCGCCGCCCTGCTTAAGAAGCAAGTGGCCGGTACCATGCATTTTGTCGACATCGTGCCTGGCATAATGCAGACCCTGCAGGACAAACTCGAGCGCTTCTTCCCACTAAATCAAGATGCCACCAGCCCTCAATGGCGGGTGCACTGTATGGATGTGGCTAAGCTACCGCTGGCGAACTATCCGAGCGAGACGCCGCACTTGGTGATCATCGCCGGCGTCGGCGGCGAACTCACCGGCGAGCTGGTGAGCGCGATTCAAGCCAGCGCCGATGCCCTGGGGCAAAACATAGAGTTTCTGCTCTGCCCCGTGCATCACACCTATCAGCTCAGAGACAGGCTAAGTGCAATAAGGCTTGGGCTCGTCGACGAGAAACTCATCAGTGAGAACAAGCGCTGCTACGAGCTTTTGCATGTGGCGCGCCACGGCAAGCGTCCCATCACGGCGATTGGCGACAGGCTCTGGTCACAGGCGCCAATCGAGACACAAGTGGCCTATCTAAGGCGCCTTTTGAAACACTATCATCAGGTGGTCAGAGGCAGCCAGCTGGAGCAGAAACCGCTGCTCGATCGCGCCATCTCAGATTATCAGGCGCAGCTGGACTTGCTTAGCGCCTAGCCTTTTATCTTTGGCATTCTTTTTCATCTTCAAGTGAGTCACTTATGCGCCTGCTGAAATCCACTATCCATCCCGACCTTAACGCCGCCACGCCAGAGGAGGTAGCCGGACAGGGCTTCATCCGCCGCGCGGCGCGCGCCATAGTACTTAGGGGTAGCCAAATATTGATGCTCTACACGGCGCGATATCACGACTATAGCATTCCCGGCGGCGGCGTGGATGAGGGCGAAGATATTCGCCAGGCGCTGCTTAGGGAGCTGGAGGAGGAAACCGGCGCCCATACTATCGAGATATTGAGCGAGTTCGGCCGCTACCAGGAGTTTCGCCCCTGGTATAAACCCGAATTCGATTTTGTGCAGATGGAGTCTTACTGCTTCGTCTGCGAAATTGGTGAGGAGCTGGGCGATACTAGGCTTGAGAGCCATGAGCTACAAAACGGCATGCACCCGGTCTGGATAGAGATTCATGAGGCAATTGCCCACAATGAGCACACCATGGCCCATAGCGAGAAGAAGGGATTGTCTATCGAGCGCGAGACCTATCTGCTGAGGCTGATCCGCGATGAGCTGCTCACTTGCTAAACTGCTCACGAATTAAAATCATCTCAAGATAAACCACCCGTAAACCCACAAAAAAAAGAGCGCCGCAGCGCTCTTTTTAATTCCTAGCAATAGGTATTAACGACTGTATTCACAGGCAATCTGCGCCGCCAGTTTGGCGTTGTTAAACACCAACTGGATGTTGGCCGCCAGGCTGCTGCCTTCGGTCTTCTCGGCGACCTTGGCCAACAAGAAAGGCGTCGAGGCCTTACCAGAGATCCCCTTGGCATCCATCTCGGTCACAGCATCTTTAATCACCTGATCGATCATCGCCTTATCCAGGGCATACTCGGCCGGGATAGGGTTAGCGACCACCACGCCGCCCTTGAGGCCCATCTGCCACTTGGCCATCATGGCATCGGCCACCTGCTTAGGGGTGTCCAGACGATAGTCGACACCAAAATCGCTCTCACGGGTGTAGAAGGCAGGCAGTGTCTCGGTTTCATAGCCGACAACCGGCACCCCTTGGGTCTCCAGATACTCTAGGGTCAGGCCGATATCCAGAATCGACTTGGCACCGGCGCATACCACGGCCACATCTGTGTTGGCCAGCTCCTGCAGATCCGCCGAGATGTCGAAGGTCTGCTGGGCGCCGCGATGCACGCCGCCGATACCGCCGGTCGCAAACACCTTGATGCCCGCCATCGCCGCCAGGATCATGGTCGAGGCCACTGTGGTGGCACCATCGGCCTGCTTGGCCACGATGAAGGGGATGTCGCGGCGGCTGGTCTTGATCACAGCCTGACCCGCCTTACCCAGATACTCGATCTCCTCATGAGTCATGCCCACCTTGAGGCGTCCCTTGAGAATCGCGATAGTGGCTGGCACAGCGCCGTTATCGCGGATGATCTGCTCTACCTTCAGGGCAGTCTCGACATTTTGCGGATAAGGCATACCGTGAGAGATGATGGTCGATTCCAGTGCCACCACGGGACGGCCGGCATCCAATGCCGCTTTCACTTCTGGGTTGATATCTAGGTACTGCGCTAACATAGAGACTCCTTGATAACTCGGTTAACTGATATTTCAGACATATTTGGATTGATGGTTGCCAGATCCGACAGGGCAACCACCGCCGCCGCCATGGCAAACTCGGTCGACTGACGGGACGACCAACCTTGAATAAAGCCGTGGGCCAGGCCCGCGAGGAAGGCATCACCGGCGCCGTTGGCATTGACCATCTCGACCGGAATGGCCGGAACAAGGGCCTGCTCCTCACCATCACTGTAAAACACCCCATCGGTTCCCAGGCTCAGGAATATTCGCTGCACGCCCTGCTCATGGAACCAGCTGGCCAGCATAGGCAACTCGCCATAGTTGGCGATGGCTATGCCGGAGAGCTGCTCGGCCTCTTTGAGGTTAGGCTTGAGGGTATGTACCGCGCTCAGGTAGGGCTTAATCTTCTCCGCCTTGGCGCAGGAAACGGTATCGACAAACAGCGGGATATCGGCAAAGTTGCTCAGCAAGTAGGCTAAGGCTGCATCAGACAAGTTGGCATCGACTATGATGAGGCTGGCGCGTTTGAACATCTCCTGCTGACTCTTGAGCTGCTCGACCCCGAGACGCTCCAGAATCGCCATGTCGTTGATCGCCACATGCATGTCGCTGTCACCATCGAGCACCGAGAGGTAGGTGGAGGTCACGCCATCGCTCAGCTGCAAGCTGGGTTTCATGTCGATACCGGCGCGCTGACAATGCTCGACGATCTGCTGGCCATAGGCATCTTTGCCCACTGCGGTCATCAGGCGGGTATCTGAGCCTAGGCGCGCCAGGTTCTCGGCAATGTTACGCCCCACACCACCGGGGGAGCAGCTGACACTGCCGGGGTTAGAATCCCCCACCCGCAGGTTGGCAGCCGGGCGACCGAGAATATCCATGTTGGCCCCGCCGACCACCATGGCAAACTTGGCTTCGGCTAGAATATAGCCCTTGCCACGGATAATGCCTTTGTTGGTCAGGTTCATGATATGACCAGCCACCGCAGAGCGGCTGATCCCAAGACGATCCGCCAGCTCCAGCTGGGGGATCAGAGGGTCTTGCTTGAGTAGTGCTAGGATTTCTAATTCACGTTCCGTCATTACGGCAATCTCACTCAGCATTAAGGATACATCGCCGCAAAACAAACAAATGTTTGTATTGCAAACTTTTGTTTTAAGTTAATCGATTTATGCGGCCAGTGCAAGACAAACAAATTCACAATCAAATAGTTATGTGAGGTGCGCCTCACTCGGCTCTGAGCGCAATCCCAGGCTGACAGGCGTTGTGGCGTCAGTATCCACTCACATTTTGGCACAAAAAAAGCGCCAACCTGGCGCTTAGGGATTCGCTGTTACGAGGCGCTAGCCACTAATTCTGAGCATTAATGCCTACACTCATATCGAGCACTAATGCAAAGCACTAACATCGACCTAGCGTTTGTGGTGTTTGGTGAGCAGGCGATCCAGCTGGTTACCGAAGGCCTGTTTCTCACTCTGGCCTATGGCGGCCGGGCCGCCGGTCTGCACGCCGCTGGCGCGCATGGTATCCATAAAATCGCGCATGTTGAGGATAGACTTAATGTTATGCTCAGTGTACAGCTCGCCACGGGGATTGAGCGCCAGCGCCCCCTTGTCGATCACCTCCGAGGCCAGGGGAATATCGGCGGTGATCACCAGATCGCCAGGCGCCGCGCGCCGCACTATCTCATTGTCGGCCACATCGAAGCCGGACGACACCGTCACCAACTGGATAAAACGCGACGGCGGAATACGCATAGCATGGTTGGCCACTAAGGTCACTGCGATCTCGGCGCGCTCGGCGGCACGAAACAGTATCTCCTTAATCACACCCGGACAGGCATCGGCATCGACCCAAATTTTCATCTCTCTTTCCTGTTATATCGACATAGCGTTGAGCATGGAGCGCACTATAACATAGCAAGCGGCTATCGCCCTTCGCAGAATGCACAATCCAGCAATCACTAGGGCCTAGGCATTAACACTCTTTGCAGGGAATATGGTAATTTAGCCAAGATATTGATAATTAGGACATAGGGCACAGATTATGACCACATCGGCCCCCAGGGAAGCCATATTTACCCCAGACTGCCTCGACTTTCTCGCCAAGCTGGCAAGCAATAACGAGCGCGACTGGTTCAAGAGCCACCAAAGCGAGTATGAGGCCAAGGTACGCACCCCGGCGCTCAACTTTATCAGTGTCATGGCGCCCCATATCGCCAAGCTCTCGCCGCGCCTCACCGCCGTGCCCAAGAAGGTCGGCGGCAGCCTGATGCGCCCCCAACGCGATGCCCGCTTTAGCAAGGACAAGACCCCATATAAGATCAACGTCGGCATTCAGTTTCGCCATTTCCAGGGCAAAGATGTGCACGCTCCTGGACTGTATTTGCATATCGCCAACGATGGCTGCTTCCTCGGCGCTGGCATCTGGCACCCAGACAGCAAGGCGCTAAGCCAGATCCGCAGCTGCATCGACGATAACCCCAACGCCTACAAACAGGCGCTCAAGCAGCTGAGCGACGCTGGATTTAACATGGAGGGCGACAGCCTGCAGCGCCCGCCCAAGGGCTTTGACAAGCATCACCCCATGATTGATGAGCTCAAGCGCAAAGACTTTATCGCCATCAAACCACTCGACACCCGGCAGCTGTTTGCCGAGGATTTCGATACCTGGTGCGCCAAGCAGTTTAGCCAGGTCAACAAACTCATGGGCTACCTCTGTTTCGCCCTGGACCTAGATTATTAAAAAGGATTTTTGATGTTTAATCGTAGACAAAACAAGCCGCTAAACTCACGTCTGAGCCAGCGCCTGAACATGTTCAATCGCCTCAAATTTATCGCACCGCTTGTGGTGGTACTGCCCCTTGCGGGCGGCCTAACGGGCTGCACCAACCCCAACACCCCGGCGGGGGAAGAGGGCTATGTGTTTGAGAAGCCACGTATCTTCGGCGCAGGCGGTTATCGCGGCACCCTCATAGGCCCCAGCAACTATGGGGTCTCCCTGTGGCGCAACGAAGTGATCAACATCGACATGCGTCCCAACACCTACACGGAAAACTTTAAGATCCTCGCCAAGGACGACCTCAACATCAGCTTCAACTTTCATGCGGTGATTGCCATCAAGTCGGGCACAGTGAAAGAGGTGGTGGAAAAATATGGCGCCGAGAACTGGTATGTACGTTTCGTGCGCGAGACCTTCCGCACCTATGTACGGGACGAGGTGCAGCGCTACGACAGCGTGGCGCTCAAGGAGAACCGCTCGGAGATCGCCCAGGCGGTGTCGGTCAAGCTCAAGGACTACCTCAAGACATCGCCCTTTCAGCTCAACAATGTGATCGTGGGTAATATCAACTATCCCGACATAGTCGCCATCGCGGTCGAGAAGAAGCTCGCCGCCCAGCAGCTGCTGTCGGAAAAAGAGACCCAGAAGGAGATAGCACAGAAGGATGCGGAGATCCGTATCGAAGAGGCCAAGGGGATCGCCCAGGCGCAGAAGATCATCAACGAGACCCTAACGCCCAACTATCTACAGCACGAGGCGATTAACGCCCAACTGAAGATGGCGGACTCGCCGAATCACACTACCGTCTACATTCCGGTGGGCACCAACGGCATCCCTCTGATCAAGGGCGCCAAATAGCAGTAACGGAACCCAAAAAGCCTGTCGTCATTTAGGCGACAGGCACTAGAAGCGTTAGAGATAAAGAATTATTGAACCTAGATTCGCGTGCCTTAAACAAACTAGTTAGCGAGCAACTTAAGCTAACCACTCACAGCTAGCGATTTAAGATAACCCATAAGCACCTCACGGGCCTGAGCGATACGCGCCTGCTGCCTCGCCTTGCCCAGCACACGTATTCCCTGCATCTGCATCACCAGAAAGCTTGCCAGCTGCGCACATTGGACACCTGCCGACAACTCACCGCGTTGCTGCGCCCCTTCCAGCAACCGCTCGAAGGTCTGATGCAGCTCGTCAAACAGGCGAGTACAGATCCCCTGCACCACCTCATCGCTTAGGTATTTTTCCAGCACGGCATTTTGCAAGAAACAGCCGAAGGGCTGGTTAGACTGCCTGACGATAAACTCCTCCAGATAAGTCACCAACTCATCTAAGCCCGCCGTCTCGACAAACAGGGGCGTGAGATTGGGCATGGCATGGTTATCGAAGTAGTAGGCCAGCGCCTCACGATACAGGCTCAGCTTGTCACCGAAGCTGTTATACAGACTAAAGCGGTTAATCTTAAGGTGATCCACCAGATCCGCTACCGAAGTATCGGCATAGCCCTTCTGCCAAAACAGCTCCATGGCTGCTATCAGCTTGTCTTGTCTATCGAAATTACAACTTCTCGCCATAGATGATTTTGCTCTGAATTAGTCACATGTGTTCGCAACAAGTTTCTTGACCGAACGTTCAGTTATGAATTAGATTCTATTCTAAACGAGCGTTCAGTTAAAGAAAAAACCTTCAACTGAGGCCACCACAACAACTACCACAAGAGTCAGAGAGGGATAGATGAAACTCTACGAATTAGCCATGACCCCCAGCGCCCGACGCGTCAATATCTTCCTTAAGGAACTCGGCCTAAACGAACAAGAGACAGGCCTCGAGCGTGAGAGTCTCAACCTGCGCGCCGGTGACAATCTGAGTGATGAGTTTAAGGCCATCAGCGTCAACGGCCGCATCCCGGTACTCGAGCTCGACGACGGTCAGACCCTGTGTGAATCTGTGGCTATCTGCCGCTACTTCGACGAGATCATTGCTCCAGCACACTCGCTGTTTGGCGACACGCCGCTAGAGAAGGCTCAGGTTGAGATGTGGCAGAGGATCTGCGAGCTGCAGGGCCTATTCGTCGCCTTCCAAGCCTTTAGAAACATCACTAAGGTGTATGAAGACAGAGAGCGCTGCGTCGAGGCCTGGGGAGAAGAATCCCGCCAGCGCGTGATAGAGTTTCTGCCAACGCTAGAGCAGCAGCTCGGCCAGCAGCCCTTTGTCGCCGGACAGAAGTTTTCCATCGCCGACATCACCGCCTACGTGATGATGAGCTTCATCAAACACCTGGAGATCACCCCAAGCGACGACCAGCCCCACCTCACCGCCTGGCTCAACAAGATGGAACAACGCCCCGCCATCATAGACCTTAACGGCTAACACAACGTCAGGCCTAAAAGGCTAAAACAAACAAGGCGAGCCCAAGCCAAAGCTCGCCGTTCAAGCCACTAAAAAATAGGTGAACGTTGTAATTGCTAGATCAACATCTTGGTAAGGACAAAAAGAAATATTCTATAGAGTTTACTTACCAACTGGCTATATGTATTTGTTAGTCGATTTTTTCCCAAGTAACGCTATTACCAAAAGGGGGATAAATTGAAGTTGCATCTTTAACGACATATTTCGCGACCACATCTCCCTCAGTATTAACTTCATCATACCAATAGGTATCAGTATCTTTTCCTTTTCGCTGTTCCCACTTTGTAGCGGTTTGGACTAGTTCATGCTCGTCTGGAATTCCAATTTTTTGTTTATATTCATCTTTCATAATATTCTCCTTTAAATACATATAAAACCCACTTTGGCGGCTAATTTGGAGCACAATAAAAAACCCGCTAGACAACATTTGTTTGTTATATGCAGCCTTAACCACACCTAATCTTTAAAGTCACCAATTTAGTTACGAGCCAGTAACTAAGCTGGTTTGAAGCCTGTCGATAAGAGGGGCTATTTCAGCATAGCTATCTTCAAATTCATCCTTGTCCAGTAGTTTGAGCTTAGTTACAGGGGAAATAATATGCCCGTCATATTCAACCCCGTGTAAATCGACAGTACCTAAGATTAACTGGTAGTCATCAGGTGTATTCTCAAAAATAAACTTGATGATCTTATGCCTGTTTGTAGCATCCTGATCTTGCTGGTTTGGCGAGTCAATAACCAAAGGAAACAACGGTAAGGATGTAAACTCTTTAGAGGTAAATAGAACAGAATAGTAATAGGCCAACAGGGCTCGTGGCGTATCACTACCTTGGGATCTAACTGATAATGGAATATCGCTGAACCCATCTGAATTAAGGGTGTGAACATTAAGCTTTATTAAAAATAGGTCAATAAGCGTATTAAACCTGCTGACAATAGAGTCTTTACGTTCCCTGTTGTTCAAATTTGAGCGGGCAGACTCAAGTTCTGTTTTCTGTTCCTCAACCCCACCAATTTGCGTGCTATAGTTGCTCTGGCTTCGATTAAAGATTTCTTTAACCTGCTTGGAACTTTCATTTTGAATGAGGTCTTTAAGGCGAACTTTGCCTTTTTTCTTATTAAGAATGGCTGTAATTTCGCGAACCTTAGCAACTTGCAGGTTGAGTTGACTCTCTAGTTTCGTCACTTCTTTTGTGATTTTCTTTTTATCTTCTAAATAGTCAGAGAGAAGACTACGACAGGTGTCAATGTCCTTCAAAAGTCCGAACCTGGATACCATTGAGTTTTCATAAGATGCATTACAAGTTGGGCAAGTGATTTCACAATCAAGCTCATTTAATGAATGTTCATAGTCTTTATTGATCTCCCGAATTGACTTGCTGACTAAGGTAATCTCATTATCGATAAATGCTTCTTTACTCTTTTGTTTAATAAGATTTTTTCGGTATTCGTTTTCCTTGTTCTTTAGCACTTCCAGTTTAACAAGCAGCCTGTCTATATCTCTTTTAAAAGCTTTGATATCAATGTCAAAAGTGGCTTTTGGGATGTGTTTTTCTACAGTCTTTCTAGCGGAACTGAGAACCCCTGATTCATTTTTAAGTGTTTTTAATTTGGCTGAAAGCTGGTCTATTTGCTCGGATAACAGGAAGTATTCGTTCGAACGTATACCTGTGACGAAATTGATTAAATCTCGTTTGAAACCACTAAATACGCCGAGGCCTTCAAATGAGTCCCATGGTTTTGTCCAGCTCTTATCCTGATCAATGTAAAATGGCAGAAACTGAATAGCAGGTGAAGCAGGTATTCTTTGATTTGTTTGTGATTGTTTGAGCTGTAACTTGTTGTTGAACAGTTTGGCGAAATAAGGTGAAAGACCTTTGATAATGCTGTCAAAAGATTGAAGGAGATTGCCGTATTCATCAAATAGTCCAAAATGATCTCTGGAGCGTAAGATCATGTAATCTTTATTGCTATACGAAAATGTTAGTAGGCTAATAGCGTCAGCTTTCTCCCAGATATTGTCAAACTGAACATCAGCGCCGAGTGAGTGATAGATTGACTTGATAATTGAAGATTTACCGACGTCATTCTCGCCCGTTATCAGGTTTCTTTGTGGATGGAACGTCACTGTTTTTGCGGACTTCTCCGGTATCGACAGGATTGTCAATTTCTTTATTAGCAGCTGATTTAGTTCCATTTTTTCGTAAATACCTTACAAGTTTCTTAAAGTTATAATTGTTCACAGTATTGCCACAGAATAATCGAATCTATGTAGTGGGAGTCAAAAATACTCTCTACTTTTGACAGCTTTTTAGATATGTCTTTTCTAATGCTTGAAACCACGTATTTTAATGTTGGAGAGTCTCCAAGTGAGGTTCCGTTCATTGCTCTAGAAATGTCACTTTCGAGAGTCTTTAGCGCAGTGTTGTCGTAGTCCAGTCTATCGGTGCTGTACTTTTGCCAGCTCCGCTGAAGCTTTATCAACTCCTGAAAACCAAAGCCTTCCGTTTGTAGCTGGGGTTTGACGAAGTCCCAGTTATCACCGCTATTATGAGAACGGTTAACCCGCTGCACAAAGTCCTCAATTTCAGATTTTGTAATGCATTTGTTTCGAATTAAATCATCGAAAGATTTTATTTGTTCTGATGGGTAATTGTTTTTGACTTTAATCTGGTCAGATATGGACTGATACCAAGGTGATACAGGGATGTTGTGATCACTTCCAAATAACTCTTCAAAGAAGTTATGCAGAATGCCTCGAATGTGCTTTTCATGGTCATCAACACTTAGAGAACTTTGTTCTAGTTTGAGAGAGCTTAAATCAACAGCACCAATTCCAAGCTGTGTTTGGACTGCATTAGTTATCTTATCTTGATCGTTCTTTTCTAGCCGATCTGCTGTTGTTGTAGGTGTAGGTTCAATGAATGAGAAATATGCATTAGTGACAAAACGCAGTTGACTGCTGTGACTGGAGAAGTTTTTCTTATTTTCGTATAATTTACCGATTATTGAGAGCTTGTCTGGATTCCCTTTCTTGCCTTTTTCCGACTTGGTGAGATCATGAACAGTCCATTTTTTGCCGGTTGTTTTGGTTTTCACCTGTACAAATTGCAGGTTAGATGGATTATCTTCAGAGTCAAGTATCAGTATGTCATCGTGGAACTCAAAGGCGAAAACGTAATCTTTTCCTTCTAAATGATATTCGATCAGTTCTGCTAGAGCCCAATTTCTTTGATATGCAAATCTTGCAGGGGAACGAGAGCCTGCATTCTCAGTTTGAGGCACTTTAATTAGGTCATACTGAATTGTACTGTTCATTTTTAAGAAGGCCTAATTCCTGAATAAATGGGGTCAGAGTTAGCCTTATAAGGGATATGATTAGCGCATGTGGTTGGCTTTTTCATTCCCTGAATGGCGTAATCGATGTTTGATTCGAGTTGGCCTAGCTCTGTCCTTGATTGGTGATACTTTAATCTATCTTGTAGAGACTACACAACATGCCAAGTCACATTTAGTCAAAGATTTTTTCACAAAAAAAATAGTGAGTTGAATCTATTCGAACCCGATCACCTCCAATCGAAGAAGCGTTGAAATACTTGTGTAAACACGGTTTTGGCCTTCGAAATCATGGATGATTTCGCAGAGCATCCATGGATGGACTTGCTGCGAGCCAAAAACGTGTTTGCACAGCCCCCGCCGGGCAGGCGATAGATTGCCATGAAGGTACGACCTTCAAATCCCTCACAAATACAAATGTGGCCAAATGCTGCCTCCTAATCAAAAACAATCGACGATGAATCGAAGAGACGTTAGATACTCAGTGTAAGCACACTTTTGGCTCTCGGCGGCATGGCCAAATATGTTCCCTACATCTTTTGGCATTCCCTACATCCATGTAGGTCAGCACCGCCGTGAAGCCTCCAGGGATGACTCTCTTTGACAAAAAGTCGGCGTGCCAAAAGAGTGCTTGCACTCCCCTCGCCGGGCAGGCGATAAGTTACAGTGAAGGTACGACCTTCAACGCCCCTTCAAACAACAATCCCGGTAATCACAACAACAGAAACAAAAGGGCGAGAGTCCCCTTATGACTCCCCTTCCAGCCACTCCGAAATCACCTCATTCGCCGCCCTAAACGCCTCAACCCCGGCCGGCATGCCGCAATACACGGTGGCATGCAATAACACCTCCTGAATCTCCTCGACGGTGCAGCCGTTACGCAGCGCGCCGCGCACATGGCCCTTGAGTTCCGTGGAGGCCTTGAGTGCGGCTAGGGTCGCTATGGTGATCAAGCTGCGGGTACGCCTGTCGAGTCCCTCTCTGGCCCACACCTCGCCCCAGGCATTGCGGGTCACCAGCTCCTGGAGTGGCTGGGTAAAGTCACTGGCCGATGACAACGCCCTGTCGACAAACTCATCGCCCATCACCTCGCGCCTGACGCCTAACCCTTTTTCATACTTGGCCTTATCCATGGGAACTCCTTTAACATCATGATTCAATTGAGACTTTGACAAAACATCCTCTAAAGGTGCTTGGAAACTGGACAAAGATCAACCAAAACCTGCCCCTCTGCGGCTAAAGCATTAAGGCACCAGCGAATTACTATAGCGCTTAGAAAATAGCGCTTAGAACATGGCGCTTAGAACATGGCGCTTGGAACAAGTAGCGCACGCAGTGATCAAGGGATAGCGGCTTAGCAGACAAGGGACAGAGTGATAGATATGAGATTCTAGCCAGCAGGCATTGGGGAGTAGCGACTGAGTATTAGACGTGAAACGCTAGGTGTAAAACCTGAAGCCTTAGGTGTGAGTTATTAGCCCTTAGCGATAAACGCCAGCAGCTGCGGGATAAAGGCCTCGCCCTCCTCAAGGCCGCGGCGATAGACGGCCTCGACCTTGCTGACATCCCGCTCCAGGCGCGACAAGCCTAGTGGCGTGGCGGGTTGCAGCACCAGGGCGCTGCCCTCGGATTCTGCCTTCGCCAGCTCATCCAGCGCCCGATTATAGGTGTTGTGGCGCTCGATAAGGGCATTGGCCACCTTGGGATAGCGACGATAGAGGCGCCTGGCCAGCCATTTGGCCTTAAAGGCGGATTTGCGATAATCACTCTCCTGGGTGAGGATCACCACCTGGCGCTTAAAGCCATCTGCACGGGCCTGAGCCAGGGGAATGGGCGCACCTATGCCACCATCGAGATAGGGCGTGCCACCAAGCCAGGTCGGTTTAGAGATGAAGGGCAGACTACTGGAGGCGATGAGCACCTCTAAGAAGGTGTCGTGATCGGCAAAATCCGCCATGCCGAAGAAGTCGGTCTCGCCGGTCAGGCAGTTAAACGCCCCCACCTTAAACTCGGCCTCGCTGTGACTAAAGGCCTCGAAATCATAGGGCACCAGCTCATGGGCCATGCGCCGATAGGTAAAGTCGGTGTTGACATAGTTGCCGGTGCGCAGCAGATGTTTGAGCCCCATGTAGCGCTTGTCGGCGAGGAAGTTTTGCTGAATGGTGAGGTTACGCCCCAGCTGACGCGAGAGGTAGGAGGCGGGATAGATGGCGCCGGCGGAGACGCCCACCAGATACTGAAAATGGATCCCCGCCTGTAGCAGGGCATCGAGCACACCTGCGGTAAAGATGGCCCGCAGGCCGCCACCTTCCAGCACTAAGGCGCAGTTATCGACCCTAAGCTCCGCCGCCTCATATCGGGCGGCTGCAAAGTCAGGCAATACTGCGCCCGTCACGGCTATTCTTCCGCCTGGATCTGTCCCACCAGGAGTACAGGGGCCGCATCCAGCTCCTGAGCATCCATCATGGAGGCGATACGCTCGACGGCAGAGAGTAACTGGCTCTGTTCCCAGTCTTCAAGGTTTTGATAACGCTTGATAAAGTGATCCTGTAGCGGCTTAGGCGCGGCCTTGAGAATATCTATGCCGGCCTCGCTAAGGGACAGGTGCCACTTGCGCTTGTCTGACTCGCTACGGGTTCTCACCACCAGATCACGCGCCTCGAGGCGGTCGATAATGGTGGCAACCGTGGCAGGGCTGAGGGCCACTTCCTGAGCGATCTCCTTGGCCAGCGGACGGTCGTAGGCGGCAATGGTCTGCATCACCATTAACTGAGGGCCCGTTAGGCCAGACTGCTTATTCAGCTGGCGAGAATGTATGTCGATGGCGCGGATCACACGGCGCAGCGAAATCAGTAGTTGTTCGTACTTTTCCATAATCTCCTCTCGTTTCAGCCGCACCATACCAGAAATGTTATCTAGACTCATGCTTCAAATAGAAAAAAAGCAGAACAAACTTATCGCTTGCTCTGCTTTTTCACTAATGACTTCTGTCTATAACCTAAGGCTATATCACATCGCCATTGTCGGTATCACGCTTAAAAAGCAAAGGTACGTGACACAGATAGCACAGCGCGGGTATCGCTGTTGTCAGTATCCATGCTTGTGTCTTCAGCGGCAAGGTTAAAGTCGAACCCGTTCCAGCTGGTCATGTACTCGACGCGATAATGGTTATAGGCATCGTCGCCGTTCCACGACCATTTGTCTTCATCTTGCGAGGTCGAGCGATCGAAGCTGATGCGAATGTCATGGCCTTCGGCCAGGGTAAAGGTATGCGCCGCCATCATGATGTAGTGGCCCGCATCGACGCCAAAGTAGTCCCAGGAATACCAGAAGTTCAACTCACTCTGGCCCACAGACGACGCGTAACCAAACTTGGCGTAGGCTTC
The DNA here is from genome assembly GCF_022398495.1 of Shewanella sp. Isolate8. Classification (NCBI taxonomy): domain Bacteria; kingdom Pseudomonadati; phylum Pseudomonadota; class Gammaproteobacteria; order Alteromonadales; family Shewanellaceae; genus Shewanella; species Shewanella sp. Isolate8. The sequence continues at coordinate 502,129 of NZ_JAKEVI010000002.1, forward strand.
CGGGTACTGATAGTCATCTGAAAAGGAGTCGCCATGATAGGTGTAATAAGCGATACCCGCGTCCAATGACACGCGCTCGGTAAGGGCCATATACTTGCCCGCGTAAAAGTCCCACTCCAGCCAGGTATCATCGCCCGCACCGAAATCGACATTTGACGCCCAGGTTCCCACATACCAACCAGAATCGACACCATAATCTAAACTTGCCTGTAGCGCCGGGCCGTTGTCTGTCTGGCTCACACCGTTAAAGGTGTAATCTGAAGTCAGATTGACGGTCGAACTCAGGCCTGCCATCGCACTAGCGGGTAACAGGAGTAGACCACAAAGCGCCAATTGCTTGATAGATTGTTTCATTATCTTCCCTTTTTTTTATGACTTTAATTTTCACACTTAGCATTTGAGATTAGTTTGCCAATTCGATTTTGTTGAAATCGATCTGGTTTTCTTTTGGCGAGCGTTCAATCGCCGCCACCTTCTGGTACTTGGTCGCCACTATGTAACCGAAACAGGCCAAGATCAGGGCAATCGCCAGCGCGCCAACCCATTGGATCTGTAAGAAGTCGAGGCTAAACAGCAGGGTGAGCGCCGACATCAGCACAATATTGCCCACCACATACTTGGTCTTGCCGAAACGCTGCACCGTGAGGTTAAGGTTGTCGGTATAAAGACGGGTCAAGGAATCTAACGAGTTCACCACGAAGGTGATGCCTACGGTGACCATGGCGATGTTATAGAAGCCCGCGGTGGCGATCTCGTTGACGCTGTAGTAATAGAGCACGCTAAACCAGATGGCGATGGGGATAGAGGGGAAAACCATCATGGCGATCAACACCTGATAGGTCTTCATGCCACCGACGAAACGCGAGGTAAACTGGCCTATCATGATGCTCCAGGCAAACCACCAGAAGAGGTAAAATTCATGATAGTCGTTTAACGGCAGGACGAAGTGATGCAGGTTGCCGAAGTAGTCACCCAGCAAGGCAAAGGTGGTCACAAACTCGCCCACGCCCGACTCGGGGCTGAGGAAGGCTCCGGCCCACATCAGGGCGATCAAGCCGATAAACAGCCAGGTGCTGGCCAGGCTCAGGGTGCGTACATAGCGAATGCTGGTGCTGGAATAGACTGCGGCGGCGATCACCACGAAGACAATCAGATAGAAGGTGCCGACCACAGATTCACCGTCGCCGATCTCCGGCAGATACCAGGGCAAGTTGGTCAATAGCAGATAGGCGGTAAAGGCACAGGTGCCGATGATCACCAGGTTATTGATAAACTTCACCAGCGGGATCTCGAAAAACTTCACCCTAGGTTCAATCACACAGAAGTAGAAACAGGTCAGGAAGTAGAACGCCCAAATCAAGAAGGCCCAGAAACCAAACTCGATGGCCAGCGGGTTACTAAAGCCATACTCTGGGCTGGTGCTCAGATCGGCATAGCCCGCAAACTCGGTCAGGGGAAACATGATCAGTCCCACATCCAGACCCGAGGTAAACAGAATGGCGATAAAGGTAAAAGTACGCACCGGCGTCACGCCGATACACTTCACATTGCCCCAGCGATACAGCACGAAGGCTATCGCCGCGAACGTAAATAAGATCCCTGTGGTTAACCAAGCGGTCATCATTGTTCCCTCACATTAAAATTCAAATTAAACATGGTGTTAACTCGTTTTTATTTAGTTTGTCTTGTGTCAGCCACCCTGTTTTAAGGCTGCAAGAAGCCCTCAAGCCTTAAATATCGCTTTAACGATATTTAAACCCTGATAAACGGTTTTTGACGGATTAGGCCATTTAGCCGATTTGCCCCGAGAGACGCTGTCGGCTTAGGCTGGCCTTAGGCCCGGTTGAATCTATCCAGACACTTTAGTCAGCGGCTTTGCTCAGATAGCCGCCCTCTTCGGCGCCTGCTGGCGCTGCGCCTCTTGCCAGTCGGGTGCAATCACGACCTCGGCATCACTGGGTGACAGCACGCCTTTCCCCAAGATAAGGTCGGCGGCGCGCTCGGCCACCATGATGGTCGGCGCGTTAAGGTTGCCGTTAGGGATCGTCGGGAAGATGGAGGAGTCCACCACCCTTAGCCCGTCGATGCCACGCACCTTGGTCTCGCTATCGACCACTGCCATCTCATCTTCGCCCATCTTGCAGGAACACGAGGGGTGATAGGCGCTCTCTACCGCACTGCGGACAAACTTGTCGATGGCCTCGTCACTCTGTACGCCGATCCCCGGCTGGATCTCTTCGCCGCGATACTCATCTAATGCGGGTTGATTGATGATCTCCCGGGTCAGGCGCACACAGGCTCTAAAGCCCTCGATATCCTCGGGGTGCGACAGGTAATTAAACTGTATCTTTGGCGCCACCTTAGGGTCGACACTCGCCAGGGTCACAGCGCCGCGACTCTTAGGCTTGTTGTGACCGATATGCACCTGAAAACCGTGTCCGGCGAAGGCTTCCCTACCGTCGTAGCGCATGGCCGCCGGCAGGAAGTGATACTGCAGATCCGGCCATTCCAGTCCCGCCTTGGAGCGAATAAAGCCGCAGGACTCGAAATGGTTGGTCGCCCCCAGGCCAGACTTGTTCAGTATCCAACGGGTACCGATAAACAGCTTATTTAACGGGTCGAGCTTACCGTTGAGGGAGATAGGCTTAAGGCACTTAAACTGGAAATAAAACTCCAGATGATCCTGCAGGTTCTGGCCGACGCCCGGTAGCTCGTGAGCCAGCTCTACACCCGCCGAGGCGAGCACATCGGCCGCCCCAATGCCCGACAGCTGCAACAGATGCGGCGAGCCGATAGAACCTGCCGATAACACCACCTCTTTGGCCGCCAGCACCTCTTGCACCTTGCCCTTACGCTCGAAACGCACACCTGTGGCGCGCTTCCCTTCGAGCAATACCTTATGCACCAGGGCATGGGTGATCACCGTCAGGTTGCTGCGCTTCATCGCCGGTCTCAGGTAGGCGTTGGCCGTCGACCAACGCACCCCGTTTTTGACCGTCATGTGCATGGGGCCAAAGCCCTCTTGCTGGGCGCCGTTGTAATCTTGGGTCGACAAATAGCCCGCATCGACACCCGCATCGACAAATGCCTGATACAGCGGGTTCTTCATCTGGTTGCCATTGTTAACCCCAAGCGGGCCGGTGTCGCCGCGATAGGCATCGCCGCCGAAGGCCCAAGTTTCCGCCTTCTTAAAATAGGGCAGACAATGGGCATAATCCCAACCTTTGGCCCCCGCCTGTTGCCACTCATCGAAGTCGCGCGCATGGCCTCTAACGTAAACCATGCCATTGATCGACGAGGAGCCGCCGAGCACCTTGCCGCGCGGACAGTGCATGCGGCGGTTATCCAGGTAAGGTTCCGCCTCGGTCTCAAACTGCCAGGCATACTTCTTGGTATTCATCGGGATAGACAGTGCGGTTGGCATCTGGATGAAGATGCTCTTGTCGCTGCCGCCGGTTTCCAGCAGCAGCACTCTATTTTCAGGGTCTTGCGACAGGCGATTGGCCAGCACACAGCCCGCGCTACCTGCGCCGACTATGATGTAATCGTATTCTTGTGTCGTATTGGTCATGGGCGCTCCTTAAAATGGGCTTTCAAGGGGCGCCATGCCAACATACACGGCCTTGATCTGGGTGTAGGCCTTTAATGTCTCTGTGCCGTTTTCGCGGCCAATGCCCGACATCTTGTAGCCACCGACCGGCATTTCTGACGGCGAGGCGCCATAGGCATTTATCCAGCAGATCCCTGCCTGCAATTGATGAATCACCCTGTGTGCGCGGGTAATGTCTTGGGTAAACACCCCGGCGGCGAGGCCGAGACGGGTATCGTTGGCACGCGCAATCACCTCTTGCTCATCTTCGAAGGTGAGCACTGACATCACAGGGCCAAAGATCTCTTCTCTCACTATGGTCATCTCGTCTTGGCAATCGGTGAAGATGGTGGGGGCGACAAAGTAGCCATTAGGCGCACTCTGTGGGCTTAAGGCCGTGCCACCGGTTAGCAGGGTCGCCCCTTCCGATTGACCGAGGGCAATATAGTCGAGCACCTTGCGTTGATGGTCTTTGGAGATCAGTGCGCCGAAGTTGGTCGCCTCATCCATAGGATCGCCACAGACAATATTGTTTTGAGTACGCTCGAGTAACTTCTCGATAAAGCGCGGGTAGATATCCTTGTGCACGAAGACGCGGGTACCATTGGTACAAATCTCACCCTGAGTGTAGAAGTTGGCCAGCATGGCGGCCGACACGGCATTGTCGAGATCGGCATCGTCAAAGATGATCAGCGGCGACTTGCCGCCCAGCTCCATGGTCACCTCTTTCAGGGTGCTGGCCGCCGCGGCCATCACCTTAGTGCCTGTGCCTACCTCACCGGTAAAGGAGACCTTAGCGATCTCCTCATGGTGGGTTAGCCAGGCACCGACTCGTCCATCGCCCTGGATCACGTTAAACACACCATTGGGTACGCCCGCCTCGGTGAAGATCTCCGCCAGCTTCATGGCGCCGCGCGGCGTCTCCTCGGAAGGCTTAAATAACATCACGTTGCCACAGGCTAGCGCCGGCGCCGATTTCCAGCAGGCGATTTGCAGCGGATAGTTCCAGGCACCGATACCGGCACAGATCCCCAGAGGTTCACGGCGGGTGTAATAGAAATCGTCTCCCACACTCTGCTGGTTACCCTCTATGCTAGGCGCCAGCCCGGCAAAGAATTCGATGGCATCCGCCCCAGTCACCACGTCGACCACAGAGGCTTCCTGCCAAGGCTTACCCGTGTCTTGTACTTCGATCGCCGCTAGGGCATCGTTGTGTTCGCGCAGCAAGGCGACCGCCTTGAGCAGAATACGACTGCGCTCCATGGGTGTCATCGATGACCAGAGGGCAAATCCCTCCTTGGCGCTGTCGATGGCAGCCTGTTTGATCTTGTCGTCGGCCACTTCGACGCGGTAGTCCACCTCGCCCGTCGCGGGATTGACCACATCGAAGATTTCACCGCTTGCGTTACTCAGGTAACGACCGTGAACGTAATTTTGGTATACAACTAGTGACATTCATTTTCTCCGTACTGCATCACTCGAGTCTCAATGAAGGACTTACATAACTGTTGAGCTTGCTCAAAATCTTTCTCTGGTGAGGCGCTAAGCGCACTGCGTAGCCAAAAACCATCGATCATCGCCGCCGTCTGTTTAGCCGCATCACAGGCGGCCGCAGCGCCGAGTAAGGGACGAAAAGAATATTTAAGATTGGCATAGAGGCGTTGATGGTTGATGCATTGCAGTCTGGCGAGTCCTGGGTCGTGCATCGCCTGTGACCAGAAGCTCAGCCAGGTCTTGGTGGCGGCGCTCGATCGTTGCAGCTCGGTAAAGTTGGCCTCAACGATCATAAACAGGCGTTCCATGGGGGTCAGTGTCTTACCTAAGGTCCTTGCCAGCAGCGCCTGCTTCAGCTCATCCAATAGATACTTCAGCGTGGCCTCGATCAGCCCCTGCTTCCCCCCGAAATAGTGGCTGATAATGCCCGATGACATACCCGCCAGGCCGCTGATGGTGTTAATAGTGGTGTGGTGTAAACCGTGTCGCTCGACAGAGACTAAGGTGGCATCGATGAGTTGCTGTTGCCTTACCGATTTCATCTGAGGACGTGCCATAAAACCCACTTCTCCCTGTCTAAAAATTAGTTAATTGAACGTTCAATTAATAACAATGGTAATAGTTAGAGGTGTAACTATCAACCCAATTACTAATTTTGCACGGCTAATCACAGTTTTTTTAAAGAAAAGATGAGAGGGAAGACCATCTCGTAACTAATTGTTGACGCTCAATATTTTTAAAGGTGACTTGCGCAAAATTGTTAACAAAATATTTTTTGAAATTATTCGTTAACAGAAAATGGTTACAACCCCAACATTTGGCCGATGTTGGAACGCGGACAAATAGTTGCAGCAATAACTTTTATCTAAAACACCAAGACCTCAAGCTCTGGGACAAGGACAAAGTAGGAAAGTGCGGAAGTGATGAAGTGAGAAAGTAATGAAGTGAAGAAAATGATGAAGTAAGAAAGTGAGCCTGGACACCTAATGCCAAATAGATGGCAATCTCACTTGCGACTCACTTCATCTCCCTTTTATCTTGCACTGTGATTGGTGCGCCGTGATTGGCACTCCGTAACTAATACAATGCAATTAGCCCAGTGTAATCAGCGCTATCTCATTAGCGCACTGTAACTAGCGCCGTATAATTAGCACGGCTTGACCAGTTCGGCATGGCTGGCACAAGGCGACTAGGCCAGGCTGGGTTTGAACGCCTTACACAGGCGGTTCCAACTATTGATGGCGTTGATCCCTAGGGTCAGGTCGACCAGGGCCTTGTCACCAAAATAGCGCCGTGCCCGTTCAACTGCCTCAGAGGGGATCTGCGGCAAGAAAAACTGCCCGGCCCAATTGAGCGCCTCACGCTCCGCCTCGGTGTAATAAGGCAGGCCGCGCCAGGCACTGAGGCCGGCAATCTTGTCCAGGCTTACCCCTAGCTCCAGTGCCGCCTTGGTGTGCATATTGATACAAAAGGCGCACTGATTCACCTGGGATATGTGTAGCTTTACCAGCTCGAGTTCCGCCAACCCCAACTTATCTTGCTGACTAAACACTTGCTTTAGATAGTTTTCCTGGCTGTATAAGATTCCCAGGGCCTCTGGCGCCAGCGTCATGTAATCGATATTTGTACTCATTTGGGTTCCTCCGATAGTCGAGTAGCATCAGGATACCCAGCACCCGGTTCGTGCTATTGTACATTTTCGACATCTGGCGAACTTAATACCAATCGTAATAAATAATTGATCATTCTAGCTTGTTAAAACGCTCGATAACTGTATTAGCATTTTTAACTGTAGAATAACTACTTATCTAAAAATCCTGCTTTGTTCTCAAGCGTTTTTCCTGCGCTATTTCTGATCACATGTTTACTGTGATTGGTATAACCTGCAGGTGTGAATGAGGCGAGAGTGGCGACTAGAATCAAGGTTTCATGGGGTGTTTCGCGTGCCTCGGCGGTAGCAAATATGCCGACATCTGGTACACTTGCGCCCTCAGAAACAGATCTCAGCTTAGGCGTACACTCATGGGCGACTCCACAACTTCGGCAACCACCTCTAGCAAGGCTCCTCTGGCGGTCGCCAGCATCAGCAGCGAGCAGCTTCATCAGGCGTTAAACGCCCAGAGCGGCGCCGAGAAACGCGCCCTGAGCTACAGCCTGACCATTCACCAGCTATTTTGCCAGACGCTGCAAAGCAAGCTACCGGGCGATCGCATCTTAGCCGACTATTTCCGCGCCCATAAGAAGCATGGCTCCAAAGACAGACGGGTGATCCGCGAGAGTCTCTTTGGCCTGTTTCGCTGGCATGGCTGGCTAAGGTTAATCCCCCAGAAAAACGCCAGCCAACAGGCGATTACCCAGCAGTGGTTCGCTCAGTTAGCCTTGACGGCCGCCCTGGAGTCTCATCCCTGGCAGGATATCGTCTCGGCCTGGCGCGGGTTTGCCTGTTTAGGTGAGCCAGCAATAATTGCTCATGCAGATTCTGGTTCTGGCTCAGACTCTGATGCTCTTAAGATCAAGCAGGCCATGCTAGAGGCCGCCTTCCCCGGCCAGGGCTTCCCCCTGACGGCGCTGGCCCCCGACTGGTTCTGGGCCCATTTCGACCAAGACAGCGACAAGCAGAAACGCCTAGTGGAGAGCCTAAGCACTCGCCCACCTATCTGGGGACGACTGCAAGGCATTTCTCTGGCCAAGGCGCAGGCCAAGCTGGCAAAGCAAGAGCTCCACACCAGCGGCAGCGACTATTTCGCTGATGCCATCAACCTGGGGCACAAGAGCATCAACCTCAACGCCGTCACCCTTTACGGCGAAGGCAAGCTGGAGATCCAGGATCTCGGCTCTCAGGTGATAGGCAATATCTGCGCGCCCAAGGCCGATGAATCTTGGTGGGATGCCTGTAGCGGCGCCGGCGGTAAGAGTCTGCAGCTGCGCTCGCTGATGTTACAGCAAGATAGCAAGGCCAGCGGCAGCGTGGTCGCCTCTGACATTCGCCGTAAACCGCTCGAAGAACTCACTAAGCGCGCCAAGCGCGCCGGTTTTAGCCAGATCAGCACCCAGCCTTGGCAGTCGGATGCCCTGCCGGTTGCCGCCGGTCATTTCGACGGCGTGCTGGTCGATGCCCCCTGCAGCTGCACCGGCACCTGGCGACGCAACCCGGATATGCGCTGGCTCGATGATGCCAGTGCCATCACAGACAAGGCGAGCCTGCAGCTGGATATTTTAAGCCGCGCCTGTGAGGCGGTAAGACCCGGTGGCGTCCTGGTCTATGCCACCTGCTCAATTAGTCCGGTCGAAAACCAAGAGGTCGTCGAGGCCTTCCTGGCTAAGCGTCCCGACTTTAGCCAGCAGACACTGACTCACCCCTTCACCCATGAGGCGACACAGATGCTGACGGTACTGCCCTACCAGGCAGATAGCGACGGCATGTTTGTAGCCAAGATGGTTCGTCAGGCCTAGAATCATTCGTCAGGTCTAGAGTTGTTCGTCAGGTCTAGAGTTGTTCGTCAGGCTTAGCATGGTCATCAGGGCTAAGCCCCTCCCCCACAGATCCCAATTGGCGCCGCGATAGGGCGGCGCTCTTGTCACCTGTTTGTCTCATCCCTGTCACCCAGGCGTCATATTAGCTTCTTACCATGCGGTTTCGGCTAGGCCTAGATAGCACAAGATAGGTCAGTAAAGATCAGTTACGAGAGACAGGTGAGATCATGTCACACTATGATGAATTTGAGATGGCATCACAGCAGGCGCCCACATGGGAGTTCGATGCCCAGGATAAGCTACGCAGTAAGCGCGGTAAACAGCGACGTCGTCATCAGGCCAACCAGCCAAAGCGATATGAGCATGACGACGAGTTTGACGAGGATATCTGGCGTTAGCCAAGCTTGGGTGAACGCCTGACTGCGCTCACCCAAGTCTCCAACAAGCTTATGGGCTACTAAAAGTTGGCGCTGGCGCCGATATAGAAACCACTGTCGAAGGTGTTATCGCGGCTATCGTCATACTGCAGTCGTATATTGCGGTAACCAGCAAACAGCCCAAGATTTGGATTGACCTGAAACTGGATCTTGCCATCTAACTCATACTGGCCATCGACGCTGCCGAAACTCAGCACAGATGGTGCATAGTAGGCCGAGGTCTTGAGTGCGATGTTTGAGCCCAGATCCAGCGAATAGCGTCCGCCGATCGCCACCACACTACCGTTACTGCTGTTTTTAGCCCAATAGTGGGAAAACTTAGGCCCAACCTCAAAGTGATGTCCCCCGGCATCATGGGTCATGTGCGCCGCGGCAGAGACCATATGCCCCTCATCGTTGGAATAGAGATACCCCATCACCAAATTAGCCGACGGGTTAAGCTCCATCTGCAGATCCGTTGAGATCACATCGTCGTTGATGCCAAGGTTCAAGTTGCTGGCCTGAGCCGTCAGGCTCAGGCTGGCTAACAGCAGTAGCGCGAGTTTAGTTTTCATCGTCACCCCTTAAAATGCGGTTTTTAGTCGGGCAAGAGGGTATCAGACTGTATTTTCGCCCACCATTAAATATGCTTCATCAAGCTGTTTTCAAAGGATTTATTAACAAACTCATTGCATAAAACAACCGTGATCACCACAAGTTCAATGAGTAGGATACAACGGTCACCAGCGCCTCTATTACGCAATCCATTTTCCTGTCAGGTCACTGTGCTCTGCCTCCAACCTCCAACCTCTAACCGCCAGCCGTAACTTCTAGCAACTAGCCTCTAACCTTTAGGTTTTAGCCTCTTAGAGGTCATCAATCGACTTAAACTGACAATTTAAATTGCGCGCAATATATTTTATTGCTAGGCTAATAACATCATCAGGAGGAAGCCTATTATGTCGATATACGATTTTTCGCTCACCCGCATCGATGGCAGCACGCAGTCGATGGCGGATTTCAAAGGTAAGGTACTGCTTATCGTCAACACCGCCAGCAAGTGTGGCTTCACCCCACAGTACCAGGCGCTGCAAGCCCTGTATGATAAGTTTGGCCCGGAGCGATTCGCCGTACTCGGCTTCCCCTGTAACCAATTTGGCAAACAGGAACAGGGAGACGAGAGCGAGATAAGCCAGTTCTGCGAACTTAACTTCGGGGTCAATTTCCCACTCTTTGCCAAGATAGAGGTGAACGGCGACAAGACGCCCCCCCTGTATCGTTACCTTAAACGTGAAGCCAAGGGGCTACTGGGCAGCGAGTCGATCAAATGGAACTTCACCAAGTTCCTCGTAGACGCTAACGGACGGGTACTAGAGCGCTTCGCGCCCACCACGACGCCGGAATCTTTAACAGAAAAAATTGCTGCTTTAGTGAACTAATCCAAACAGATAGGAGAATGTTGGAAATATCTTCAAACATTTTTGGTTATTTTTTGAACTTTTCACCGTTTAAAAACTCCAAATACTGAACGCGAAGATTTGCTTTTTCATGTTCATCATTCTCCCTGGGACTTCTAGCGCAGTCCCCCTAGATCTAGATGGATCGACAGGCAACCTCCTAGGTTGCCTTTTTTTATAAATTCAACTTAGATCAATAGATTATGCTCTAATAAAGAGCGCCAGACCGCCTATCGCCTCAATGAGTTTGATAACGCTTTACAGGGCAAGATCCCCCAACTGCATCTATACTAAAAGGTTAAATTTGCCCCTTTGGCGACGGTTGGCAAAAAAATTTGAATTTTTTACAAGCTTTATTGAACTTATCTGCTAAGGGGGACTCTGAATAAGTGAACGGATTAGCGGGTTGGGTAATTTAGCTAACGAATGATTCGGTAAGCGTACCTGGCTCAAGTTACATTGTTCATCATCATCTCCCTTTGGTGACCCTTTAGGTCCCAAGAGCATTAACCTCGCTAGCGCAATGGGGTTTATGACTCGACACTTATTTGATTCATGGCAACCTTTGGTTGCCATTTTTTTTGCCTGTTTAAATGCTTTCGGGTCCGCAAAGTCGGCGAACCACAGAAAATCTGCTTTTTTCGATTATTTTTTGCAGTGCAGGGAACTAACCCGAAGATGGGGACTCTGAAGAGATGTAACAGATTTTTCATCATTGTTTGTTCATCATCTCCCTTCGAGACCCAATTGGTCTCTGGAGCTTAGAAATTTCGCTAGCGCACAGATTTCTCTCTCCAAATAGATAGTTCTGGCAACCCCTTGGGTTGCCATTTTTTTATCCTAAGCCAGCAGTTGCTTGTCTAACTGTACCGACAAAGAGGGGTGATACCCTGCCCTCGCCTTGCTATAGATACTACGCAGCTCCTCAACATAGCCAGCTGCCAGTAACTCGTTGTACAGGGGACGCACAAACTTACCTCGCCCTATCTTCATCAGATAAGCCTCGACAAAGGGCAACACGGGATCGTAATGATTACGTATGGCCACGCGATACCAGTCACAGGCGATCTCGGCATTGGTGCTACGGCTAAGATCGAAGCAGCTGTCTAAGTCGATCAATGCCTCTTGCTCCAGCACCTCGGGCAGGCTGTTCAGGAAGTATTGCCAGTGATGCACGCGCCAATCGGCAGTATTGTCCCGGTTGATGGGCTCACCGGCGAGCCAGGCAGCGCGCAGGGTATCGACCTTCTTTAGGCTGTCAGAACTCGGCGCCACGAACCAGGCCGGCATCCCCTCACCGTAGACCCACTCTAGTAGCTCGGCCTCGGTTAACTTATCGCCATGCTGAACGAGCAGGGTCTGCTTGGCGTATTCGACGAAAGTTTCCGTGGTGATCGCCTGGAAGGCAAAGTGATTCACATACTCGAACAGGAAGCTGTCGAAGGCTTCACGCCCCAGACGACGCTCCAGCTCATGAACAAACATGGAGGCCTTGTCATAGGTGAAACGGTTAAAGGCATCGTTGGGGTCGCCCGCCTGCACATTGGCCGGCAGGGTCTGCGCCGCGAGCGGCATGCTGACCAGCTCCTCCTTGAGGCGACCATATTCCAGCACCACCTCCAGCTCGGCCAGCTCCTTGCCGTACACGGCCTCGACGATGCGGTTGGTGAAATAGGTGGTAAAGCCCTCGTTTAGCCAGAGATCCCGCCAGGTGGCGTTGCTCACCAGGTTGCCCGTCCAGGAGTGCGCCAGCTCGTGGGCGACTGTGGAGACCAGGCTCTTATCACCGGCAATCAGAGTGGGTGTCATAAAGGCGAGTCTGGGGTTTTCCATGCCGCCAAAGGGAAAACTCGGCGGTAAGATCAGCATGTCGTAGCGATCCCAGGCGTAAGGGCCCAGCAGAGACTCGGCGATCTCAACCATCTTCTCGGTATCTTCAAACTCCTTCACCGCGGCGCCGAGCACCTCAGGTTCGGCATATACGCCGGTGCGCGGGCCGATGGCGCCAAAGTGTAGATCGCCCACGGCAATTGCCAGCAGGTGAGTAGGAATCGGCTTTTCCATCTCGAAGCTAAATTCACCGGTTAGTGGCGCGTCACCATGGTTCATGGCGCTCATCACGGCGCGCATCCCTTGCGGCACGGTAATTTTAGCATCGAAGGTAATTCTAGCCTTGGGGCTATCTTGCAGCGGGATCCAGCTGCGGGCGTTGATGGGCTGAGACTGACTGAACAGAAACGGCAGCTGTTTACCACTGGTCTGCTCCGGCGACAGCCACTGCAGCCCCTGAGCCGAGGGCGAGGTATGATACTTGACGGTGAGCTGCTTGCTCGGCGCCGTCAGCTCGATGGCCAGGCGCTGACCGCGCACCGCATCTTGCTCATCCAGTCGATAGACCAAGGCATTGCCGGCATCATCCTGCACGTCACTAATGCTAAGGTCACGGGTATCTAAGTAGAGGATACGGCATGCCGGCTCAAGGTAGTCTAAGTTGAGTCGGGCGCTACCGATAAGCTGCCGCGCCGCAAAATCGACCTCTAGGGCCAGGCTTAAATGCGTGACCCGAATTGCATCGACATTGGCAAACGAATGATGGTCTTGTTGATTATCCCACTGCTCTGTCACAAGGAATCCTTTTTTATAATGTAGGGCTAGCGCCATTTTAGTCCCGCAGGCCTGGAATGTCATGGCCGCCAGGCATGTCATGACCACAGAATAAGGCGAGTCGTCTAATTGTCGACAAACAGCCGACTAACTGTCACCTAATCTAGCGGCCTTCAAATTGACTTCAGCGGTTGAAGATGGAACAATCAGGATATTTTATACAAAAATAACAATAAGGAAACCTCTGTGTCCCATTCATCTCTCATGCGTCTCGGTGCGGCGGCCCTGCCCCTGCTGACCAGCTTCGCCCTGCAGGCAGGCGAAACCTCGCCGGTTGCACCATTACAACAAATCTTAAGCCAGAATCACGACTGCAGCCCCACGATCACCATTCGCTCTCAGGCGCTCACCCAGGAGCAGATAACCACGGCCTGCGCCCTTATGCAGAAGCAGGAAGCCAAGTTCCACCAGCTATTTGGCACCCAAGGCAAGCCGGTCGCCAATGACAACAACCAACGCATGCGCGCCAATGTCTATCACAGCCGCGACGACTATACCCGCTATGTGACGGCGCATTTCGACGTGCCCAGCGACAACGGCGGCATGTTCCTGGAAGGACTTCCCCACCAAAAAGGAAATCAGGCTGAATTTGTCGCCTATGAGCGCGGCGGACAGATCTGGAACCTGGCCCACGAGTATGTGCATTACCTGGATGGTCACTTCAACCTCTACGGCGATTTTTGCGCCTCGCTGCACGACTCCCATAGCGCCCCCGAGTATTGCCCCAAGCCCGCGCCGCTGCTGCCGCACCTAGTGTGGTGGAGCGAAGGGCTGGGGGAATATATCTCTCAAGGAGACGACAACCCGGCAGCCATCGCCATCATCGCCAAACAGCACTTTGAGCTGAGTGAATTGTTTAACACCAGCTACGAGCACAACGGCGGCACAGATCGCGTCTATCGCTGGGGCTATCTAGCGGTGCGCTTCATGATGGAACACCACAAAGACAAGATAGACACCATGCTGGGCTTTACCCGCAAAGGCGATTACCCGAGATATCAGGCATTGGTAAAGCAGTGGGGCACCAGCATGGATGCGGAGTTTCAGGCCTGGCTTAAGGCGCTGAATGCCGCCAGCACCGCTAAACAAGCCTCTTAACGCCGAACCTCCTACTGAGTACTGCCTTCCCCATCGCTCGCCAAAAGCCAGTAGAGGCCTTGGCTCGCCGTGGTGGGAAAGGCGGTTTCGTGGCGCGCCCCCGCAATGATGAGGCTCTCGAGTACCAAGTTATCCCCCAGCTGGCGCCTTAGGTGGCGTCCAAGCTTATCCGCCCCGGCGACCATGTCGTGTTGCATCCCCGCCTTGGCAGGTGTCTCCAATGCCCCTACCGCCAGGAACACTCGCCGCGCCTGTTTTTCCTCGGCTCTCGGCTTTGCCATCAGGGATAAGATCTGCTCGCCGTTAAACCACACCGACGGACTGCCCAGCACATAGTTATCAAACAGATTCGGCTTCTCCAGTAGCAGATTGGCCCCAAGCAGGCCGCCGAGAGAGTTGCCGACGAAGGTTAGCTCATTGTCGTTAACCCGGTAACGCCCCGCCACAAAGGGCAAGACCACTGTCTGAAGATAGTCTGCATATTGGCTGGCACCGCCGGTTTCTAGCTTCCAGCCGCTGTCCACAACCTGGGTATAGTCACGCACCCGACTCTGGGGCCCCTTATCCCCCTTGGCATAGGAGAGCCCAACGATGATCGCCTCACGCATCTTGCCGCTATTCATGGGAAAACGCGTCATGCCCGAGACAATCTGAAAGGCATAGGGGGCATCGACCACATAGATCACCGGATAATGCCTTTCGCTGTCAGACTGATAAGAGCGCGGCAGCTTAACCCAGAGTGGATAGACGCGCTTACTCACGGGATCGGTCAGCTCGAACACAGCGGTGCGGGGGATCTCTACCTTAGGCACTGGCGACGTTGAATTAGACGCTGGCGACGTTGAATTTGGCGCCAGAGAACCGGGCGCCGCTTGTTCGGATACCGCTACCGGAGTGGACGCCTGACTGGCCATAGAGAAGACTAAGAAGATAGCCTGCGATGTGAGCAGATGGAGTAACTTCATGTCAGCGCAATATCCTTATTGATGACGTAAGATGAGTAGTGAGTCAGGCAACAGACTACTTTAGCCGGTGCTAAACATGAAGCTTTTTGTTGATTTAATAAGGTTTTTTAAAAAAGATGAAAATATTTAAGAATTTTTCTGAACTAATCCCGATAAAAGCGCTCTGATAATATGAACAGAATTTGCATCGATTAGTTAATCCAGTGACAGGTCTTAATTAATCATCAGTGTGTTGACCGTTCATCATCATTCCCTTTAGATAGTTTCTAGCGCAACTATCCTTAGATTCCGAATTTGGAACTTAAGCGACCTCATCAGGGTCGCTTTTTTTTATCCTGAATTTACCGATGTTTGTCTTCGAATAAAGGTATTGGCTTTTTAGCTTGTAACCTTTAGTGGCATAGGTTTTTACTTCGCTGATGGTAGCGTTGACCTTCATGGTTTTGAATTGCCTGCGGCAGGCTTATGTGCAAACACATTTGTGACACGGTGAGTGAAGCCTAGCTTCGTGCATACGAACGAGAGGCATGGATGCCGAACTGGCCGTTAGACAAGGATGTTGTTCGAGCACATCCATGAGAGCTCTACCTCGTTATCTGACCTCCACGGACAGAGGGAATGCCACAAATGTGTTTACACCAGTATCTATAGTCTCTTCGATTTAACGTTATTGCACAGCCAAGCTTTAAAAACATTCTTGGGCATTTCCATGTTAGATTTTTATTCTAATCCACTTGGCCCTGATTAATATTTAAATGGGTAACACCGGTCACAGTGGCTGGTCCTTGTTAAGCCTTTCCAGCCTCTTCTTCAAAGATTTCTTTAGCCGCATTTAAAGCATTTATCATAGATGGCAAGCCACCATACAATGCCATCTGAAAAATTACCTCACTAATTTCTCTTTGAGTCACACCAACCTTTAGAGCATTTCTGATGTTTATTCTCAACTGAGGTAAAGTCTGAGCGCCTTGCGCTGTGAGTGCTGCAATGGTGGCAATAAATCTTGTTTTTACATCGAGTCCAGGTCTCGAATATATGCGGCCATAGGCCATTTCAATTAGTGACTCTGAAAACTCAGGGAGTATTCCATCATATCTCTCACTTAGGATTTCTTCGAGCTGAGGGTCAACTTCTCTAACAGCTTTCCTTCCTCTTTCCAGTGCAGAATCCATTACTTCTTCTCCAAACGATATATTAGTTGACTAGGCTTAACGCCGAATTAAGGTGTAAACCATGCAATACCATTCCTTCTGCATACAACCTTAACCACTAAACCTGACGCATATCCAAAATGCCACGCGTGCTGAATCCCTCTTAACCAGTTTGTTAGGTTGCACTGCCGATACATCTAATTGCTTTACAGGGAACTAACCACGTTATCTTTGGAAACCCTTTGATTTTTATATGATGGTATTTTCTCATCGACCAATTCCTTTTCGTTTGAATGATTGTGAGATCTGACCAACAAAAAAATAAACATGGTTTTCCCAACGACCAATAATACAAACCTTCCTGTGTTTCAGCGAAATGACCAAAGCCATCCCATACACTTGATTTTTCTTCCCTTAACAGACCGCTACCAGCCCAGCGCCATTTGGTATTTTTCGGCTTGCTGATTTTATGGGTTTTTATTATGTCTGCAATTCCTTCGATCCTTCTCCATCCCTGGGACATCACAAACCAATAAAAAAACAAAAAGGCTAAAACTAAGATCCAGAACATCAGTTACCTTTAGCAACCTAACGCTGGCTATCAGGGGCAAATTTGGAGCGTAGCGGAAAATTAGTCCCTTGCATGGCTTTGTTATGTACGACGTTCATTTGAACTCATCATTTAGCAACAACATGGCCGCAGCAGTGGCATTGATCGAGTACATTGCTATATTTTCAGACACTATCTTGGACTGTGTTCCTCCGCCATGTGATGTACTCAGGCGGTTCCTCAGTGTTGCAATCAAGATGAGTGGCTGCTCCCAGAATGAATCCAAGTTCGATCCACCCATCAGCGCCTTGAGCAGTGTAGATGCGGTGTCCGTTTGCTTGTATGCAACTGACTTTCGCATACACAGCACTTTCATAACGCTCTCGAAGCTGCTGCAGCATTTCGTTAGGCAATCCCCGAAATCCTGCTTTCTGAAATCTTCCAGGGCATTCAAGAACTCTGTATTTGCTTGGTGGAACTCTTTTCCCTTAAGCAAGGTTAGTGCCGGTTCAATGGCGGTCTTGTGTAGAGCTTCGCTGTCTTTCCTAATGATCTGGGGATAACTGCCGATCCTTGTGGCCATCGTCGGAGTTCCATAAAGCGAAGATTGAAATTCCTCTAAGGTATAACCAGTAAGGTGGTACGGTAACTTGTCAACTCTAAAAAAATCGTTGATCCCTTCTATTAAAGGATTGTCCGGCCAAGTAATGCCGGGCAGGTTTGACTTAAAGATGAGTTCGATGACATCAAACAACTCCTCATCTTTGCAATTGAGGACGAATTGGAGTGTGTCGTCCGGCTGCTGCATTCGCGCATTTGAGAGCTGAAACTCCCCGTGCAAATAGCCAATCTTCGTATGTAGTTGCCCTAGGAACTCCCCAAAACGACTCTGCAGATGATCGCGAAGCAACATGATCAACCTGTTTCTAAAGGTTCTAGTGAGCGGCGTAAGTTTTGGATCTGAGTCAGATAATTGTCTTCGAGAAAAGACGTTAAAAAGTTCCTCAAACATGGTTCAACTCTCTTAGCACATAACAACTTATTAGTGAGACCTTGCAAGGTACGCTACCTTGTAAGGTAGGAGACCAAGCATGTAAAGAAGTGGGGCAGAGTAATCTTATAAAGGAGCTGATTGGCTCATGTGGTTGGCTTTTTCATTCCCTGAATGGCGTAGTCGATGTTTGATTCGAGTTGGCCTAGCTCTGTCCTTAATTGATGATACTTTAATCTATCTCGTCAGGGCTATACAACATGCTAGGTCACATTTAATCAAAGATTTCTCTCTAAAAAATAGTGAGTTGAATCTATGTCTTCTCAATGACGGTAAATCGAAGAGACGTTGGATACCGAGTGTAGATACGCCGGTGACCTTCGGTTTCAGGGATGAAACCGCAGAGCGGCCAGGGATGGCGCACAGCGTGTCACAGGCGTATCTGCACATCCCTCGCCGGGTAGGCGTTAGATAGCCATGAAGGTGTGACCTTCAACTCAATTAATAAATGACTATGTCGCCAAATGCTAATCAAGCAAACTATAGAGATGCCAAACCTTCATTCCAAGATCAACACACTTTGAAACAAAACCAAGTTAGCTTTTGCTCCCTTTCTACACCATTCACGGTCAAATCGAAGAAACGTTTAGATTCCAGTGTAAACACGCTTTTGGCCTTCGAAATCATGGATGATTTCGCAGAGCCCACAAGGATGTGCTCGTGGCGAGCCAAAAGAGTGTTTGCACATAAGCTCACCGCAGGTGATAGGTTGCCATGAATGTGGACAAATCAGACACACTCAACAAATGAGATTGCCGTCAAATATGACTCAAGAAAACAAAATATCGTCTTATTTAGAAGACAAAAAAGGCCTCACTAGGAGGCCTTTTCAGTTCAAGCTGGTGTCTTACAGACGGATACCCGCTTTTTCCAGGTCTTTCGCAGTCACACTACGTGGTAGTGGTACATAACCGTCTTTCATTACGATTTGCTGACCCTGCTTTGACAGTACGAAGCGTAGGAATTCACGCTCTAGTGGTGCCAAGTCTTTGTTAGGGTGCTTGTTCACGTAAACGTATAGGTAACGTGACAGTGGGTAGCTACCGTCAGCAGCGTTGGCGGCTGATGCTTCGATGTAGTTGTCACCCTTCTTAGAGATAGCAACCGCTTTCACGCCTGCAGTCTTGTAACCGATACCTGAGTAACCGATGGCGTTTAGTGATTGAGATACAGACTGAACCACTGACGCAGAACCTGGTTGCTCGTTGACGTTAGCCTTGAAGTCGCCCTTACAAAGTGCTTTCTTCTTGAAGTAACCGTAAGTACCAGATACTGAGTTACGACCATATAGCTGAACGTCTTTAGCAGCCCAAGAACCGTCCAGGCCAACATCGCCCCAACGCTGAACATCGCTACCGCCACACTTGTGTGTTGCAGAGAAGATGCCGTCGATCTGCTCGATGCTTAGACCCTTGATTGGGTTGTCTTTGTGTACGAATACTGCCAGGGCATCGATTGCTACACGGATAGCCGTTGGCTGGTAACCGTAGTGCTTTTCGAATGCTTCGATTTCGTTAGGCTTCATCTTACGGCTCATAGGACCGAACTGTGAAGTACCCTCAGTCAGTGCTGGTGGCGCAGTAGATGAACCCGCGGCTTGAATCTGAATGTTAACGTTAGGGTACATCTCTTTGTACTCTTCCGCCCATAGGGTCATCATGTTGGCTAAAGTGTCTGAACCTACAGAAGATAGGTTACCCGATACACCACTTGTTTTTTCATAAGTTGGCAGTGATGGATCAAGTGCGGCCATAGAGGCTGCTGAGAATACACTAGCGGCTGTTAAACTCACCGCACCGACAAGCTGTTTAAGTTTCATTCTATGCTCCAGTGTTAAGCGGACTTGCTTACTCGTTTCATTTAAGTTGCAGCCAGTATCAATCGCAACGGTGACAAGTCTATGACTGTGATGTGACACTTAGATGACAATGACAAATTAATTCGCCGCAAATGCGCTTTTTCGCGTCGCCATATTCTGTTTGACATTAAATCGTCAAGTTTGCGTCATGGGTGACGGCGATTTCCATAACCTAGACGCCATTAAAAAGTTCCATAAAAAACGCCGTCATACTCGACGGCGTTTAAGCTTTGTAAAGTGGCTAGCACTTGCCCCAACGACTAACCCCTCCCCTTTAAAGATCCAACAGGTGATTGGGGATGATGAAGCTAAAGCGGCTACCCACTCCAAGCTTACTCTCTATGGTGAGATCGCTCTGATGATGGTGCAGCGCGTGTTTGGTAATGGCCAAGCCCAATCCCGAGCCACCACTCTGACGAGAACGGGCACTATCGACCCGGTAGAAACGCTCGGTCAGACGGGTAAGATGCTGCGGCGCTATGCCCTCGCCAGTATCTGTCACGCTAAACTCGGCGCCCATAGGCACACGCTTCCAGCGTATGCTGATCTTACCGCCCGGCTCGGTATAGCGAATGGCGTTCGACACCAGGTTAGAACAGGCGCTGCGAAGCTGTACCTCGCTGCCATAGAGGTTAAGCCCGGGATCCGCCTCGATAGACAGCTCATACTGCCCCAAGGCCAACGCCTGCGCCTCCTCTTTGAGGGTCTCCATCAGGTGTGCCATATTCACCTTGGTATCCAGGTTGACCGCGCTGCCATCTTCGATGCGCGACAGCACCAGCAGCTGCTCGACCATGGAGCGCATACGGTTGGTCTGCTGCTGCATCTGCGACATCGCCTTGGCATTGGGCGAGTCCGGCTCGGCCATGCCCTGCATCATCTCGAGATAGCCCTGCAATACCGTTAGCGGGGTCTTGAGTTCATGGGAGACGTTGGCGACAAACTCCTTACGCATCCCCTCAAGCTGGCGAATACGTGTGATGTCGCGGGCAATCAATAGTCGCTGCCCCGAACCATAGCCCATGATACGTATCTCAAGGATCCGATTGTCACTCTGGGTATCGATAAGTTCGAATGGCTCGTCGAATTCGGCCTGTTTAAGATATTTAGAAAAATCGGGATGACGGATAAGGTTGTCGATCCGCTGACCATTATCCTGTGGCCACACCAGGCCTAACATGAGCTGGGCCAGCTTGTTACACCAGGCGATGTTGTTCTCGGAATCGAGTACCACGGCCGCATCGGGCAGGGCCTCGGCCCCTTGTCTGAAGCGGGCGAGAAGATAGGCGAGCTGGCTGACACGTTTACGGTTTTTCCCCTGTAGACGATAGATACCATTGAACACCCCTTCCCAACTGCCACTGCCGTTGGGAGGCGTTAGCCGCTTGTCGCGCCACAACCAATAATTGAGTCTTGAGATCTGTTTATAGTGCCAAATGAGCAGGGCAATACTGCCCAGCAACATGATCCACAGCACCTGATTTATGAGTAATCCAACGGCAAGACAGAGCAGTAGATATATCACTAACCGAGTGAGTAGTTGATACCCTGAATATGAATCAAACATAGATAAGCCATAGTGAGCGAATGGGCACAAGATAGCGCAAATAGCCTCTTGTGCCTATCAATTTGCTTGGATCTATCGACCCTTGCTGTTTGTTTCGGCGGCGAGCTTTTGTGTTTTTGTCCCCGGCTATCTACGCCTGCAGCAATGATTTACACAGGCATGAGATAACAGATAAACAAGACACAAGAGGCGCGGCCCCTAGGGTTCATCTAAACAGTGTCTGTGCTTTCTTGCCGACTAGCAGTCTGTCATTGCAAACCCCAAGCCATACAATCAAAACCTGTTTAGATGAATCTTAAACCACAAAGAAATTTGGCCCTAGAGTCGGGTCGAGAAACGGTAACCCGCACCACGAACGGTTTGAATCAAACGGTCGTGATTCGACGGTTCGACGGCCTTACGCAGGCGACGAATATGCACATCGACGGTTCTGTCTTCGACATACACATTGGTACCCCACACGTTGTCCAGCAGCTGCTCACGGCTGTAGACGCGCTCTGGATGGGTCATGAAGAAATGGAGCAACCTAAATTCGGTCGGGCCCATCTCTAGTACCTGATCGCCCACTGTCACACGGTGGCTCACAGGGTCGAGTACCAATCCTTGTACATCTATCGGCTCTTCCAGTGCCGTCGGTGCCGCGCGGCGCATTACCGCCTTGATACGGGCCACCAGCTCTTTGGGCGAGAAAGGCTTGGTAATATAGTCATCGGCGCCCACTTCGAGCCCCTTCACCTTGTCTTCCTCTTCGCCACGGGCCGTTAGCATGATAACGGGAATGTGACGGGTAAACTCATCCTGACGCAATTTCTTGGCAAGCTGAATACCACTGCCGCCCGGGAACATCCAATCGAGCAACACCAAATCTGGATAGGGTTCTGACAACATATCCAATGCTGAGTCGAAATCCTCTGCTGTAGTTGTCGTAAATCCATGTTGTTCTAAAACAAAAGCTAACATCTCTCGGATGGCTAGCTCATCTTCAACTATCAAAATCCTAGCAGTCATATGCGATCTTCTATCTGTGAATTCCCACGTGTCCATTATTGGTCTTTTTTATTACAAAATTATGAAACCGCTGGGTTAGTTTGTCATAAAACGGCTTATTTTGTCATAAATCTTACATCAAAAAGGGAGGCATAAGCCTCCCTTTATTCAGCACTCGACTCGCGAGCCGATGTTATTTATCAATAACTTAGAACTTGTGCTCTAGACCGATACCGAAGAACTTATCGGTATTGTCATCGCCTTCGAAGTCACGGTTGGTGTAGAAGGCAAACAGCTTAGTTGGCTTGCCTAGCTTGTAGTCACCACCGATTGACCAAGAATCGCCTTTGTCTTCCATGTCTTGATACTGAGCCTTCAGTACCACGGCATCGATAGTGTAGGCCGCGCTTACCAGGTAACCTGTCTTGCTGTCGGCGCCCACAACTTCAGTACCGTCTTTCTTGTAAGTCTCTTCCTGCTGCTGGTACATACCACCAATCTTCAGGCCAGCGATCTTACCCTGAACCGTGGCACGAACAACTTCGTAGCCTTTAACATCTGAATCGTAAGCGATAGAAGCGAAGATTGGCGACTTCTTCAGCTTCTTGTCACCGTACATAGCGGCAACGCTGAAACCGTCTTGGCCATACTGTGAACTTGCGCCTTCAGCAGCATAAGTCACACCAACCTTGAAACCGTTGAAAGAAGGCGTCATGTAAGTCGCAGTCTGTTCGATACGGTTTTCACCCTTGAACAGGTTCTTCAGGTCACCAGAAAGGTCGTTGAACTGGTCAACTTTACCTTGAGACTGCTTCAACATGGTGTCGTTACGACCCACAGAAAAAGCACCGAAGTTACCTTTTAAACCAACGAACTGGTTACGAGCCTTGAAGTTTTCCTTAACGTCATCACCCGTGTCCACTTCATACTCGACTGTGTAGAAAGCTTCCAGTGAGCTGCTCAGCTCGAAAGCACCCTTCACGCCAAAACGAGAAGCGTTGCTCTGAATAGTCGTCGTTGCATCATCATCTACATCGTTAGATTGAGCCGTTACGTTTAGTTTGCCGTAAACAGTCAATGGCTCTGCAGCGTGTGCAGAAGCGAGAGTGGCAGTTGCTAGCGCAGAAGCGAGTAGTGTTTTACAAAAAACGTTCATCATTTAATCCTTTCGACGTTTGTTCGTCTTGGTTATTGGTTTGGACGGCCGAAAGTGTGCAACTTTTATGTTGCAGTTTTATTTCATCAATTTAGCAACTGGATAGATTTGGCAATATGGACGACACACTCAGGCCACAAACCCAGGCGGAATGGGCGATAGAGATGAGCAGAAAGAAATATTACAGTTTGATGAATTATGCCGCTTGAGCAATATTTATGACATTTTGAGGAAGTTTGTTAGCGGTTTACCCGCGCCCTACAATGGCTTACACTGCGGCTTTATTTTTCATTGAGCGCCTATCATGTGGTTTAAGAATCTTACCGTATATCGTTTTAATAAACCTTTCTCTGTCGATACCGAAGCGCTAGAGAAGTCCCTTGAAGACTTTACTTTTTCTCCCTGCTCCAGCCAGGACATCAGCAAGTTCGGCTTTTCAAAGGCCCTGGGTAAACTCGGCCACACCTTAGTACACAGCGCCGAGAACAGACACCTTATCTGCGCCACCAAAGAGGAGAAGATACTGCCTTCTCAGGTGGTAAAAGAAGCCCTAGAGGAAAAAGTGGCGCAGATCGAAGATGAAGAAAACCGCAAGCTGGCCAAGAAAGAGAAAGATGCGCTCAAGGAGGAGATCACCACCACGCTACTGCCACGCGCCTTCTCTCGTCGCAGCCAGATCCACGCCCTGATCCTGCCTGAAATAGAGATGATCCTGGTGGACTCATCCAGCGCGACTAAGGCTGAAGAGTTGCTGGCTTTGCTGCGTAAGGCACTGGGCTCGCTGCCTGTGATCCCCATGAGCTTTAAGACACCAATCGAAGCCCAGATGACCGAATGGCTTAAGAGCAACAGCACACCGGCACCTTTTGAGATGCAAGATGAGGCCGAGCTTAAGTCAGACTCGGATGAAGGCGGCATAGTGCGCTTCAAGCAGCAAGACCTGACCGAAGATGAGGTGCTGGCGCATCTTGAGGTGGGCAAGCAGGTGCATAAGCTGGCACTGCACTTTGGCCAGTCTATCGCCTTCGTGCTGCAGTCAGATGCTGGCATCAAGCGTCTGAAGTTCTCTGAAGAGTTTAGGGCCCACAACGACGAGGTGGGCACAGAAGATCCACTGGCGCGTCTGGACGCCGACTTCGCCCTGATGGGCAGCGAACTCATTGCCCTGATGAACTCTCTGGTAGAAGTGCTGGGTGGCCTGGAAGACAGTCTGTAAGACAGACTCGATGAGAGCCTCGTCGAGCGACCATTTAACAAAAAACCACCCCTAGGGGTGGTTTTTTGTTGGCTGTATTTTTGTTAGCTGGCTTTTTAATAGATAGCTTTTTAATCGCTGGCTTTAGGCAAACCTGGCTGCGAGGCAACAAACGTAATACTGGTCGATTAACCTTTTAACTTACCCTCGCCGTCGAAGGGCCAGTCAATCCCGAGCCAGGCCTCGAAGAAGGCCTTCTGCTGACGGTTAGGCTTATCGACACTGGTGAGCTTCAGCTTCTCACTGGGCTGCTCGGTCAAGGTCAGTGCCACCTCTTTTAGGCGGTCGTTACTAAACAGGGTCACCCTAATGGTATCGCCTGGGGCAAAGTCTTTGATGCGCGCCGCGAACCCCTTGGCCGTCACCTTAAGGCCATTTATCGCCAGCAGCTCATCGCCCGCCACTATGCCTGCCCGCCAGGCAGGGCCTTCACGTTTGACATGGCTTAATCTCAGGCTCCCCTCGCGAGTCGACATACCGGCATAGGCGATCGCCTTATTGTCACTGCCATAGTCTTTCTTCAATCCGGCCTTGGCCAGCAGGGCATCGAAGTCCAGCGCCAGGGGGCGGTTAACATGACGCTGCCACCAATCGCCATAATCTTTGCCCGACAGCTCGCGCAGAATCTGCTGCACATCGCCCACCTGATATCCCTTTGGGATCTTAAAGTCCTGATACAGCTTGGCATGCAGATCCCGATAAGAGGCCTCTAGACGAGTGTCGCTCAGCAGGCTGAAATCCAGCGCCAGCGAGGTCAGATAGCCTTCCGAATAGATGTTGCTGCTATGGTTCTGGGCATAGTCTCCCCCACCGGCAACCCACTGACCGGCGCTGGCCTCGGCAACAGACTGCACCTCGCGGCCAGGAGTCTGCTCGTTGCGGCTGATGCGTCTGGCAAGATCCTCCAGGAACTCCTTAGGGCTAAGCACGCCGGCACGTAGCAGCAGCTGACTCTGAAAATAGCTGGTCGAGCCCTCGGCGATCCACAACAGCTCGGTGATCCCCTCCTGCTGATAGTCATAAGGCACCAGGCCCTGAGGACGGTAGGCCTTCACATTCCAGGTATGAATAAATTCATGGGAGGCCGTCTTGATGAAACCTAGGTAGTCTTTGCGCTCCCGAAAACTAAAGCGCGGACGCTGGATGACGGTAGAGTTAAGGTGCTCGGTCGCGCCGCTGGCACCACTGGTGGCGTGCACCATGTAGACATAACGCTTGAAGGGATAGCCCTCCCAGATAGCCTTGGCCTGGCCACTGAGCAGGGTGAGATCGGCCACCATCTTGTCGAGATCATAGTTGCCCTCGCCCCAAACCACGAGTTCATAATCACGGCCATCGGCCGAGAAGGCTCTGTGCTGACTGATCCCCGTCTCTATGGGGGAGTCCACCAGCACATCATAGTCGTCGGCGCTAAATTGATGATCGCGCGTCGAATCCATACCCGAGTAGCTGCGCCAGGCCTCTGGCACCGCTAGCGAGACGGTTACCTTTTGGTCGCGAAAATCCGGGCTGTAGACAAACACCCCGCTGGCATCCAGGTAGGCATGAGAGCCATCGATATGGCTCACGCGCTGCCCCAGGCTGTTGGCGTAGAGTTGATAGCTGACCCTGACCCGCGTCGGCTGAGTCAATTTAACCTGCCACTCACCGCTGGCACTGCGTTGCCAGTCCAGCGCCTTACCCGATTCATCTTCGGCCTTGAAATAACGGATCGCATCGGCAAGTGGCAATACCTGATACTTGCCGGTACGCCATACGGGCAGATTCACCGTAAGCAAGTTGCCCTCGCTGCGGGGAAAGTCGACCTCGACCTTAGCCAGATGGTGCTGAGGCTGGGTGAGATCGATCCGGTAATTAACATCTGCGTGAGCTTGAGCTAGGAAAAAAGGACTAAAAATCAAAATCAAGGGTACAGCTAGTTTCACTCTGGCTTCCTTCTGTTATCATAGTTGTAATGTGAAGTTCGTCAGTATAACCCGATTTATCCCTCACACTGCGGACAGAATTCTAAAAACATAATATGCCCGCCTGCGGCCAGGTAATGCTTAAAAAATGCGCGTTTTTATCTACAGTCTGATTCTGTTCTTTTGCTGTGTAGCCTCGGTCGAGGCGGCCTCAAGTCAATTGATCAGTAAAGAGGTTAGGTTTAAAGAGTCGGCCGCCGAGTTTTACCAAGACGCCATCGCCAGCCTCTCCTTCCCTATCGAATTTAGCAGCGAAGTGGAATTCAACCATCTCGCCGACAGCCAAGGCTTTGGCGGCGAGGAACTGGAGCGACAATTACAGTGGCTGGCCCGTGTCTACCTGGAACCCGGCATTGGGGTCGATAACGCCATGGACAAGGCGCAGCGGCTGATGACCTTGCTTGAGATCATCGCCAATACGCCCTACGACAAGGCCTATCTGCTGATGCTCGCAGGACGTAAAGTCGGCCGGGAGAAACAAGATTACCAGCAGGCAATCACCCATTATCAGCAGGCGCTCGCCCAGCTCAAGAGCAGCGAAGATCTAGCGACTCAGCTGCTGCTACACAGCATTCACTACCAGTTAGGCGATGTCTATCGCATCACGCTACAGAAGAATGCCGCCCTGACCCATCTCAACCAGTATCGCGAGTTGGCCTACCAGCTCAGAGACGACTACCTGATCGCCAAGGCCGAGGCGACCCTTGGGCGCTACTACAGCGGTGATGAGCAGTTTGCCAAGGCGCTACAGCACTACACTGAGGCGATCCGCCTGGCCGAGGGGCTGGACAAGCCCTTCCTGAATGCCATCTTGTCGCTGCGCCTCGCCCGCGTCTATCGCGATCTCAAATCTTGGGACGAGGCGTTAACTTATGCCCACAAGGCAGCGGATGGATTTACCAAGGTCGGCAAAGACAACTATCTGTCCAGCGCCATGACGGTCATCGCCATGGTGTATGGCGAGCAGGAACGCTGGAATCAGGCGATCGATTACTACCTCAATGCCCAGCAGATTGATGTCAGACGCGGCAACCTGACCGCCCAGGCCCTCAACCTGCACAATCTGGGGGAAGCCTATTTCAACAATAAGGAACCCAAGCGCGCCCTGAGCAACCTCATCAAGGCCAACGGCCTGTTTCTGCAGAAGAAGAGTAAACACTACCTTATCTATAACGACCTGCTGATCGCCGAGGTCGCGAGCCAACTCGAGGACTGGAGCATGGTCAACGCCTATGCGGCCAAGGCCTTTGTGTTGGCCCGGGAGAAGAAACTACCCGAGCAGATGTTTGAGGCGCTGCAGTATAAGACTCGTGCACTGAAAGAGCTAGGCGATATCGACAAGGCCCTGGTGGCCCTGGATCAGCTGATCTCCCTGAGCCAGGAACTCGAACACGAGAGTCAGAAACCCTCAGACTATAGCCCAAGCGTCTTGGCCGAGCAGCAGCTCAAGCTGCAGCTCAGTCAGCTTCAGGCATCGAACAAGGTACAGGAGAAGCAGGCACATCAGTTTAGGCTGGCGGCCAGTATCATCTTTATCGTGAGTCTGCTGTTAGCTCTGGTAGGGATCAACCAGTGGCGTGGCAAGGCCAAGCTGAAACAGCAACTGGCTAGCCTGAGACAGAAGGTGAATCAGGAGCCCATCACCCAACTGCCGGGCTACCATGGCTTCATCGCGCGCATGATACGCAGCACTGATATTGCCCAGCTGGCTCTGCTCTCACTCGACGAAGGCCATAAGCTGGATCAGCGCCTCGGAGCCGATACCTATCTCGAAGCCACGGCGCGCCTGATGGACACCCTGAGTCGAACGCTAGGCGGCAAGGCCTACCTGATCCGCCCTGGGCTTATTCTGTTATCCCTTAGCGGTGTGAGCGAACATCAAGTCCTGCTGGATAAGATCCGC
This sequence comes from Shewanella sp. Isolate8, assembly GCF_022398495.1. NCBI lineage: Bacteria > Pseudomonadati > Pseudomonadota > Gammaproteobacteria > Alteromonadales > Shewanellaceae > Shewanella > Shewanella sp. Isolate8. The sequence goes on from NZ_JAKEVI010000002.1 coordinate 530,728, forward strand.
TGCTTACTCGATGAGCAGCCTCACACCCTGGGGGCCCATTTCAAACTGGGCTGCATCAAGGTGCCGCTGCTAGGCAACCCGGATGTCAAGGTGGCGCCGGATACCTACTTCAATGTGCTGCAGATGTTGGTGGCGGGCGCCACGAGTCTGGGGACGCAAAAAGATTGTTATGTCAGCATCACACCACTAAACTTTGCGCCAGCGGCAATTTTATCTAACCCGCTATACTTACACTTGGAAAAAGGGATCAGCCGAGGATTGGTTAAGGTCGAATGCAATGAGAATAAGGCACTCATCCAATGGCCAAAATGGCAGGGAACAAACGATGCAGACCCCACATAATTTTATAAAAGTATCCAGCTTGGGTCACATCCCCTCGAAGGTACAATTGCATAACCTAAAAGATCGGATACCATTGGCGTTAAATAGCTCTCCATTAGCCAATGGTAAAATTGTTCGGCAACTTCTAAGCGGCTTACAATATAGAAGTTTCTTCCATCAACTGACGCTGAAGCTTATTGACAAGGTTTAGAATGAAAGACGCTATGACAAGCCTTTCCCAGGTATCCCTCCTTCAGCAGAAACTTCATTCTGCCAAAATTGCCTTGGCTGAACTCAACGATCAGAAGGCCCAGAGCCAAAGCTCACTGCTGCAATTTATCGGTCATCTCAGTCTCGCCTGTAAGGGGCAGAGCATAGAGCTTGACAACAAGCTGGCCAAGCTGCGTCATAACCTGCTCAATATCGAGCATATCGAAGAGGTGTTACCCGACCTACTCGAGGTCGAACAGCTACTCAAGCAGCAGTACCACCATGTGATGGGCCAGCTCGAAGATGGCCGCGCCAGCCTCGCCAAGGTGATACGTCAGCTGCAACGTGTAGACTCGGTACCAGATAAACTCAAGAAAGAGATCGCCTACTACAAGCAGGATCTGGGTAAACCGTTTCACACCTACTGGGACTACTTCCCTAAGGTGGAGCGACTGGTCGGTTTCTTCGAAGCCATCATGCATGAACAGCTTAGCCAGGGTGACAAGTTAGAGGTCTTGCCCAAACACAGGCAGCTGGCCCACGAACTGGCACAGATGATCTCCGAGATAGAGTTTCGTAAGGATCAACGCGACCAGGTATTAGTGATCAAGGATTATCTGGCCGGCGAAATCGATGTCGATGGTCTGATCGACGCCTATCAGACCATACTCTCGCTGCTGCTGGATAATATTGCGCTGGAGAAGAGTGCCTCCCAGGAGTTCCTCTACGCCCTCAATGATGCCCTCTCTGCGGTGCGTGAGGTGGTGAACGACTCCTACAACAGCAACCAGCGCAGCTATCAACTCAAGAAACAGCTCAACCGAGAGATCAACTCGCGGGTCGACAATGTGGGCGATGCCATCATAGACATCGATGACATAGATCATCTCAAGCTGCAGGTTACCGAACAACTGGCCTCTATCCGCACGGCGCTGGGACGCAAAGAGGCGCTGGAGCAGCGGGAACAGGCGATGCTGCGCAAGTCGATGGAAACCATGCGCGACGAGCTCAACGAACTGAGCAAAGAGGCCAACGCCTACAAGGAACGTCTGTTCGAACAGCAGAAGCTCAACCTGCTCGACACCCTGACCCAGCTACCTAACCGCGCGGCGCTGGAAGAGCGTATGGAGCAGGAGTTCCGCAACTATCAACGTCATCGCCATCCCCTATGGGTCGCCGTGGCCGACATAGATCACTTCAAGTCCATCAACGATAACTTTGGTCACAGCACGGGCGATAAGACACTACAGGTGATCGCCATGGCGCTGAAAAACTCTCTGCGTGAATCTGAGTTTGTGGCCCGTTACGGCGGAGAAGAGTTTGTCCTCATCATCCCAGATGTGTCGGCCAACGACATAGAACACCTGTTGAATCGCGTGAGGGAGAAAGTAAAAAATATTCCCTTTAAGTTTAAAAATCAGAGAATTACAGTTACAGTATCAATAGGTGCTGCACAAATTCTTGAAAACGAGCAGATAAGTGAAACCTTCGAACGCGCCGACGCAGCACTCTATAAGGCCAAACATGAGAGCAGAGACAGAGTAATTATTGACGCCTAATCCTGGGGTTGCCCCAGAAATTCTCCATCCTTTTCCCCGGCGTCATGGCTCGAGTCTGCAGCTAAGGAGTCGCCATGATCGTCAATATCAGTCCCAGAGGCAGTATGGATCAACTTTCCCAGCTGGAAGTTGATCGCCTCAAGCAAAACGCTAGCAGTGAACTCTATCAACTCTTTCGCAGCTGCTCCCTGGCGGTGCTCGCCTCAGGATTAAAGAGCGACAACGCCTGCACCCTGTTTGAGCAGTACAGTAACTTCAATATCAACGTGCTCAGGCGCGAGCGCGGCATCAAGATAGAGCTGGTCAATCCCCCTGAGGCCGCCTTCGTCGATGGCCACATCATCGCCGGGATCCAGGAACATCTGTTTGCCGTCCTCAGGGATATCGTCTACCTCAGCGATCGCTACGACAACCTGAAACATATCAACCTGACCAACTCCAGCCATATCACCAACGTGGTGTTCGACATACTGAGAAACGCCCAAGTGATCCCGCGTCAGGATCCCAATCTAGTGGTCTGCTGGGGCGGCCATAGCATAGACGCCAACGAATACCAATACACCCGAGAGGTGGGTTACGAGCTGGGCCTGCGTAGCATGGATATCTGTACCGGCTGCGGCCCGGGCGCCATGGAGGGGCCCATGAAGGGCGCCGCCATCGGCCATGCCAAGCAGAGGGTGCGCACCGCCCGCTATGTCGGCCTGACGGAACCCAGCATCATCGCCGCCGAGCCCCCCAATCAGATAGTCAACGAGCTGGTTATCTTGCCCGATATTGAGAAGCGCCTCGAGGCCTTCGTCCGCCTGGGACACGGCATAGTGATCTTCCCCGGCGGCGCAGGTACCGCAGAAGAGTTACTCTATCTGCTGGGGATCCTGCTTAACAAAGAAAATGCCAACATCCCTTTCCCCTTGGTGCTCACTGGCCCAAGGGAGAGTGCCGATTACTTTATCAAGATAGATGAGTTTGTCGCCGCCACCCTGGGCGAAGAGGCCCAGAGCAAGTATGAGATCGTCATCGATGACCCTGTGCGGGTGGCGCGCATCATGAGCCACGGCATGACGGTCATCAAGCAGCACCGCAGAGACACGGGCGACTCCTACCAGTACAACTGGTCACTGAAGATAGAACCCGAGTTTCAGCTGCCCTTCGTGCCGGATCATGAGATCATGAACAACCTCAACCTCTACTTCCAGCCCAATAAGGCGGATCTGGCGGCCAACCTGAGACGCGCGTTTTCTGGTATAGTGGCGGGCAACGTCAAGATGGACACAATGCGCGAGATAGAGCGCTCCGGTCCCTTCGAGCTCAGGGGCGATAAGCAGTTGATGAAGTTGATGGACACCCTACTGCAGGCCTTCGTGGATCAACAGCGGATGAAGCTGCCCGGCAGTGCCTATGTCCCCTGCTATCGGATCGCCACTTAACCCTATGTTAGAGACAAGATGAACCGATTTTTAATCATAGATGGACTCAACCTGGTGCGGCGCATCCACGCCGCCCAGCCTAACGAGAACGATGTTAATGGCCTGCCGGAGCGGGTCACCTCCGCCTGCCGTAAGCTGCTAAGCAAACACGATCCCAGCCATGTCACCCTGGTGTGGGATGGCGATGCCATCTCCTGGCGCAAGAAGCTCTATGACGACTATAAGAAGGGGCGCAAGCCGATGCCCGAGGCCTTGAGTCAGGCACTGCCCGCCCTTAAGCAGCACCTGGCCGAGCGCGGCTTTCACTCCATCGACGCCATTGCCGAGGCCGACGATGTTATCGCCACCCTGGCCAGCAAGATGGTGAAGGCCAAGGGTGAGGCGATCATCGTCTCCACCGACAAGGGCTTTACCCAGCTGCTTTCTCCCCAAATACAGCTGTGGGATCACTTTAATCAGCAGGTCATCAGCATAGAAGATCGTGAGCAGCAACTGGGCGTCGATCGCAGTCAGTTTATCGATTTTCTCGCCATGGCGGGCGACAGCGGTAACAAGATCCCCGGCATCCCAGGCATAGGCCCTAAGTCGGCCTGTGAGCTGCTGAAAACCTTCCGCACCCTGGCCAACGTCTACGCCTCTCTGGATAAAATAGGCGCTAAGCAGGCTAAGAAGCTCGAAGAGGGACGGGCGCTAGCGAGGTTAAGCTACAAGCTGGTGCAACTGCAGACGGATATCCCCCTCAATACCCGCCTGGCGAACTTCAGGGTTGAGCAGACGGCCAAGGCGTAAACATTCGCTTACTTATTTATTGGCTTTGTCGGCGCCGCAAGCGAAAAGGGTACTACCATCCCTTTTTCATCTGCTTTATATTGTAACCAATATGTTGCAGTGGTTTAATCCACTGCAGATACACCCGCAGCATGGAAGGATCCCAAGGTAAGATGAAATCTAAAGTTCCAGTGATAATAGGCTCAATCTTCGCGGCCTATCTGGCCTTTGTCGCCGTCGTCGTCCTGGTTTATGAACCCACGCCAGATGATATGGACTGGGAAGACAGACAGGCCTACAACAACGCTAAATTAACCGAGCTCTCTATAGGCCAGCCGATAGAACAGATCAAGACACTCATGGGTAAGGCAGACTTCTCCGAGGCCAAGAGCAGTAACCAAGATACCCTGCAGGTGCTCTTCTATCGCACCCATCACAGCAAGTCAGACGGTGAGACGACCCGCGACGAATGTACGCCGCTACTGTTTAAGAACAACAAGCTGATCGCCTGGGGCCAGGACACCTATCAGCAATATCTCGACTCCCCCATCGGCGGCTAACCGCCAAGATAGAACAGGCGCTGTTACAACCAGCGCCTGACACTCTTTAGATACGCCCCATACTCCTTGGGAAATTTCGCCAGCAGGTAGGCCTCCTCACGGCGAATCGCCAACCAATAGACCCCAATACAGGCCGGCAATATGCTCAGCACCAACCAGGGGGACGCCAGCAGCAGCCCTAGTCCCAGGGGATAACCGCAGAAGGCCACATAGATAGGATTACGACTATAACCGTAGTAGCCAGAGGTGATGATGTTGGAGGTGGGCTTCCAGGGCTCGATAGCCGTCTGGCGCCGCTTGAAGATCAATAAGATATGTAACAAGACCAGAGTCGTCGTGACCAGCAAGGCGACACCGGCAACCTGGCCGATTGGATGGGTGGGCAAGGCCAGGGGAAAGAGCTTCTCACATCCCAATGCCGCCAGCATAGATAAGATAAAGATTAGAGGCGGCGGCACCTTGACGCTGGCCCCCTTGCTGTCGGTTTCTGTCATGCCCTGCTCCATATTGTTTCACCCTCCTTAATCCTTTAATTCCTCAAACACCCAGACGCTTAATTATCTTAGGGTGTAGCACACTATTAAGACACACCATAAAAAAGCCGGGCTAGGCCCGGCTTAAGGTAGACAAGTTGGGCTTAGCCCGCCTTCTTATACTCTTGATAGGCCTCTCCCTCAGACAGCCACTTAGGCGCTGGTTTGCCCTTCAGGTAGTGATCGAAGTATTGCATCATGCGCAGGCTATAGTCGAGCTTGTTAGGGTATTTCTTCAGATGATGTGGCTCATCCTGGTATTGAAGGAACACCACATCCTTACCCGCACGGCGCATGGCCAGATACAGCTCGACCCCTTGCTCCCAAGGCACTGCATCGTCTTTATCACCAAACATGATCATCATAGGGGTCTTGATCCGCTCGACATAGAAGACGGGTGAGTTTTCGATATATTTCTGTGGCGCCTTAAACAGGCTCTCACCGATGCGGCTCTGCCCCGTCTCATACTGGAACTGACGCGCAAGCCCGGTACCGTGACGAATACCGCTGTAGGCGCTGGTCATGTTAGAGACAGGTGCGCCGGTGACCGCCGCCTTAAAGATAGAGGTCTGAGTCACCGCGAAGGCGGTCTGATAGCCGCCCCAGGAGTGACCCTGAATACCTACCGCGTTCGCATCGGCAATCCCCATATCGATGAGCTTCTGTACGCCCGAGGTCAGCGCCTGTACCGAACTCGCACCTGGGTAGCCCACCTCGAAACGGATATCCGGCAGGAAGATGGCGTAGCCGTTATCGGCATACCAGGCGAAGTTAGGTCTGTGGTTGAGCTTCATGTCTGGGAAGGCATGCAACCTGTCGCTCATGAATCGGTAGAAATAGACCAGCACGGGATAACGCTTACCCGCCACATAGTTAGAGGGCTTGATCAGCACGCCATCGAGTGGCTTGCCGTCACCATTGGTCCAATGCACCAACTCGGCCTTGCCCCAATCGAGCTGACGCTTCTGATCATCGAGTCGGGTCTGGCGGGTCGCCTGCTCAGGGCTTTGCAGATCGCTGGCATAGAGGTCTGGGTAGAGATCGTAACGCTGCTTGGAAAACAGCACCTTGTCACTCTCTTCGGCGCGGGCCAATAGCTTGAGCTTATAATCGCCCTGCATCAGAGGTTTAACGCCGGAGACGCCCACCTTGGCGGTATAGAAGCCATCGCCCTTAGTGCGCTCGTTATAACCATGAAGCAGTAGGCTCTGATCCGGCTGTAATCGAACCGGCTTATCCGCCTTTTCTAGCAGACCCGTGACGCGATACTGGATCTGCGCCTTGCGTCCCTTGGCGGCCGTGAGGCGAAATGCATCTAATGAGTCGGTATTAAACTGCCAGATATCATACTTGTCGTAGGCGAGGAAGGCCGAGCCATCTTCGACCCAGGGGCCCAGTCCGTAGCCAGGGGCTACCGAAGGATAGTCATGATCTTCGTCGGCAAATGGCGTCTTGAAATCTTTGGTCAGCTTGACTCGGCTATCCTGCGCTATCTGATAGAGGAAGATATTGCCCTGCTGATAGTAGGCCACGAAGCGCTCGTTGGGTGAAAGCGATGGCTCCTGGCCTACCGGCTGCTGGATAAGAAACGCCTGCTTGCGTCCCGTGTTGAGATCCACCAGGTAATAGTCGCGGTAGAAACCGGCCCAGGTGATCATCTTAAGGTAAGGCACATCTGTGCTGGCGAGCATGAAGCGTTGCTGCTGACCAAGCTCAATATCCGGCACCGCCTGATCCGCCAGCTGCACCACCTGCTTTGAGCCAAGATGCAAGACCGCCAAATAGGTGTGTTTAAGGGCTTTCTTGTACTGCTTTACCTCGTTTGGCTTGATGCGTGGGTCGTCCCCATGCCAGACGCGCAGATCGCGCTGGCCAGCTATCACATCCGCATCATAGAGATCGTCAGCCTTGGCCACCTTAGGTAACTCCAGCTGCTGGCTCACCTCGGGCACGCGGCCGAAGAAGAGTCGCTTACTGTCTTCAGAAAACGTCAGCTCGCTATAACGGTTTAGGGTCCACTCCTTGGTGTTGGCCACCCTATGCAGCTTGTCGCTACCCGCTTGATGCAGGGCGAGATGATATTCACGCCCCCAAGGCGCCTCGCCGGCCTGGCCATAGGTGAAGGCGACATATTTGCCGTCTTCACTGGCAGAGACGGCGCCTATTTGCTGATCCACAAACCCGGCAACCACCTCAAGCTCACCGCTGGCAAGGTCCATGCGCTGCACTCTGTGCAGATTATTGGCGATATCGTTTTGGGCAGCGACCAGGCTGCGGCCCGCCTTATCGAAATAGTAGGCGGTAACATGGGCCAGTTTCTCACTTCTCCCCGCCTTGAGGTTAACCACCTCTAGGGTGCGCCCCTTGTCATATTTGTCGACTTTTGGCTTGCTTTCGCTCTCTTTGGCCTTGGCCTGACTATTTTTGTCGTTGGCCTCGCCCTCGTCCTGCTTGTCACCATCGGCCTCTTCGCCGGCCTCATACCAGATAGCGAGATGGGTTCCCGCCTCGTTAAAGGCAAACTCCTTGACCTTATCGTAACGCGTCTCTTTACCAGACTCGGTATCCAATAATGCCAAACCGGCCTTGAGCTTCTTGCGGGCCTTAGGGCTGGCCTTTTCCTGCTCAAGCAAGGCAGGTTCGATAACGAAGGCGGCAAAGCGACCATCATGGCTGATCAGCGGCTTACTGCCTCCCGTCACGGTAAAGCTTTGCTCGCCGTCCAGGCGCTTCACCATGCCATGACTGTCTCCCCGATCCGGACTCACTTCGACGGCAAAGGCACTGCCATTGGCCGAGAGCACGGGTTTCTTGAGGGATTCGAATTTCATGATGACATCGGGTGTCACATCGGCGCTAAAGGCAGCGCAGGAAAAGAGACTGGCGCACAGGAGAGATAGGGTCGGTAATGGCTTCAAGGTCTTCCTCATTTTTAACTTATTATTAACGGATGCAGCTTGTCATTAACGTGTGTAGCCTGGGGTATTAGACTAAAGTAGACTTTTTTAACGGTTAAGGATCAATCATCGTCATTAGCCTTTGTTATTGCAAGTTAGCCTACACAAAAAAACGTGAGATTGCTCACTAATTCCTGTGAAATTTGCGCAAAAGTAGTTAAAATAAAGCCGATAAAGATTCTAAAAATTCATAGTCATAACACCGTGTCTTTCGACATGGTCAGACAATAGCAGTAACGACCAACCGTGGAAGGACTCTCCATGTCAAAAAGAACTATTACCGTTATCCCGGGTGATGGGATTGGCCCAAGCATAATCGACTCAGCAATCAAGATCTTAGATAAAGCAGGATGTGATTTCGAATACGAGTTTGCCGATGCTGGTCTAGCCGCACTTGAGAAACAAGGTGAACTTCTACCTCAACGTACACTGGATATGATCGAAAAGAACCGTATCACGCTTAAAGGGCCATTAACGACCCCTGTTGGCGAAGGTTTCACCTCAATCAACGTCACTTTACGTAAAAAATTCAGCTTATATGCCAACGTACGCCCTGTATTGTCTTTTAAAGGCACTCAGGCACGTTATGACAACATCGACATCATCACGGTACGTGAAAACACCGAAGGTATGTACTCAGGCCTAGGTCAAACCGTTTCTGAAGATGGTGCGACGGCAGAAGCCACGAGTATCATTACCCGTCAGGGTGCCGAGCAGATCACCACCTTCGCCTACGAGCTAGCGCGCAAAGAGGGTCGTAAGAAGGTGACTATCGTACACAAGGCCAACATCATGAAGTCGACCTCAGGCCTATTCCTGAAGGTGGCTCGTGAAGTCAGCCAGCGTTACCCAGACATCACCACCGAAGAGATGATTGTCGACGCAACCTGCATGAAGCTGGTAATGAACCCAGAAAACTTCGACGTGATCGTCACCACCAACCTGTTCGGCGACATCCTATCGGATCTGTGTGCCGGTCTGGTAGGCGGCCTGGGCATGGCGCCTGGCGCTAACATTGGTAAGGACGCGGCGATCTTCGAAGCGGTTCACGGCAGTGCGCCAGATATCGCAGGTAAGAACCTGGCTAACCCGACTTCAGTTATCCTGGCCTCGATCCAGATGCTGGAATACCTGGGCATGTCTGACAAGGCGGCAGCCATTCGCTCAGCAGTGTCTGCCGTGATCGAAGAAGGCGATCGCACGACTCGTGACCTTGGCGGTACCCACGGTACTTCTGACTTCACCCAGGCGGTACTGGAGCGTCTGTAATAGACCAAGTAGCCGTAAGCGAATAAGCTAAAACAAAAAGCCCCGCAATCGCGGGGCTTTTTATTATCCGATATTTCTTAAGTTAACCAATGATCCTGTTGTTAACCATGGATTCTGCTGTTAACCAAAGTTAAATCCGACGCTGGGTCGCAGCCAGAGATGCACAGTCACCTCATCTCTATCATGATAAAGATGCTTACAGGCCAAATGGAAATCATCGATACCATTTTCCCTTAGCACCTCTTGCATGGTGGCCAGGATAGTCGACACCTCTTTATAACGACTCTTCATCGGCAGCTTGAGGTTAAAAATAGCCTCCTTAAACCAGCCGTTGATCGCCCAGGCCTCCATCAACTCGGCCACACGCGAGGGTTTCTCTACCATGTCGCACACCAGCCAGTAGATATTCTTCTTCGGCGGCTCGAAACGGAAGCCGTCGGCCTGATAGTGCCTCACCTGCCCTGTGTCCATCAGGTTCTGCGCCATGGGGCCATTATCGACCGCCGCCACGAACATGCCGCGGCGAACCAGCTGATAGGTCCAGCCACCTGGACAGGCACCGAGATCGACCGAGTTCATGCCGCTGCGTAGACGCTGCTCCTGTTCCGACTTAGGAATAAAGTGGATGAAGGCCTCGTCCAGCTTGAGGGTCGAGCGGCTCGGCGCATCGCTGGCCATCTTGAGCCTTGGGATCCCCATGAAATAGGGAGAGCTGTTGTGACTCAGGGAGTAGCCCACATAGGCGGTGCCCGGACCGACGAAACAGACGTGGACGATGGGACGCTTGGGATTTTCCTTCTCAAGTAACGCGCCGCTGCGTTTTAGCGCCTGTCTCAGGGGCACGGTAAACTTACGACAAAAGGTCGACAGCTCCTTGGCCTCATTGGTATCAGGCGTCTCGACCCTAAGCTCACCTGCCTTGCTCACCTTAGCCAGGGCATCGACGATAGGGCTAACTCTGTCGCCCTCGGGCAGATCTTTTAGCAGCTCGTTGGCGGCAAACATCTGACGAGTGAAGATAAGCGAGTCCAGCTCGATCTGCTCGGCCAAGAGATCGGCATCACCCGCCTGGAAGCACTGAAAAATCACGTAACCGTCGTTACGATTGGTCTTTACAAAGCCGCCAACATTCAGCTCTGCGGCTCGCTGCTGGATCTCGGCTGCGCAGTCTTTCTCGTAGCCGGCACGGCAATATAAAAATAGGTTTATCATAGGAAGATCCTGAATAAAAAATGGCGACCCATATCATTGGGCCGCCATTCTACACTTTCTCGAAAATGAATACGATTATCTTAACGCCCGCTCGCGGTGCTAATCGTCCAGCTCCACCACTCGATTACGCCACACGGCCACCGCGATGAACAACCAGCCCAGCAGGAAGCAGACACCACCCATGGGGGTCACGGGCCCTGTCCACTTGCTGCCCACCAGCACGTAGAGATAGAGCGAGCCGGAAAACATCACTATGCCCAGCAGAAACAGATAACCCGCCCAGTCGATCAGGCGAGACTTGAGCCAGTGACCACTAAAGGCCACGGCGATCAGGGCAAAGGTGTGATAAAACTGATACTCGACACCCAGATTAAAGATGTCGATCATCTCTGGCGTGGTCACCTGCTTGAGTCCATGGGCGCCGAAGGCACCCAGTGCCACGGCTAAGAAACCACTCAAGGCTGCCAGCAATAGAAAACCTTTACGCATCTAACCCCCTAATAAATTGAATACTATGTGAGACTGCCCGATCCAGATTAGCGCTTTGGGTCGTGCCTGACGACTTTCTTGGCAGAAAACTATGATCGCCATCGGTTAACCACTCGAGTTTGACCTTAAAAGGTGCAAGCCAAGTTTCGACCTGGCCCTTGGCGCCAAACTTATCGCGGTCGCCCTGTATCACCAGCAGCGGCGCCCGACACTCGGCAATAGGCTCGAGTCTAGGCTCGCCCCCTTTAGGCGGCACGAAGGGATAACCAAGACAGATCACGCCATCGAGCGCTTGCTCGGCACCGAGCATCGCCGCCATGCGCCCGCCCATGGACTTGCCCATCACAATCAAACGCTTGGGTTGGTATACCTCACGCACCGTCTCTATCAGCAGGCTAAAATCCTTAATCAGCTTGGGCGCCCTGTCCGGCGGCCTGCGCTTACCATCTATGGCGTTGTTGCGCATGTAGGGAAAATTAAAGCGGATCACCCCAAGCCCCTGGCCTGCGAGACGCTCGGCCATCTGCGTCATGAAATCGTGTGCCATGTTGGCGCCAGCCCCATGGGCCAGCACCACTAAGGTGTCACAACCAAGGCCACTGTCATCGACGGCGCCGGAAAACAGACACTGACTCGCGGGCAGCTCCGCCAGCTTAAGCCGCGCATCTAATTTTTGTGTAAAACTCATCTCAACTCTTTATCTTTGGTCAGGCCCCATAAGAGGCACGACTCGCAACTGATTTAATGAATAGCTAGGGCCTGTTGACCTTTTGAGAACAAATTTTGTTCTAATTGAGCACGTTCAAATCGCGACAGGAGTCTTGGAGTATAGTTATTCTATATAAAAGCCGAGTAACAAAGAGTTGAACGTGCTCAAGACGAACCCTACGGGCAGCGTCTGTATCATTTTTCTACTGCGTTATCGCTCATTGATGTAGCACACTATATTACAATCGCTCTGCCTTGTATAAAATCGATACAGAATGCTGCAAAAATGAACGCGAAAGATAAACAGGCCCTAGAGGGTTAGCCCGGCAACAGCTCGCTGCGAGACTCCTCTTCGAACATGTCGAGCATCCATTTCCTGAAGGCAACAATCTTGCCTATCTCGGCATGATTCTGCTGACACACCAGATAGTAGGCGTTCTTGCTCACCAAGACCTCGGGGAAGGGGCACACCAGACGCCCGGCCTTGATATCGGGACGGGCCAATACGCTGTAACCCAGCGCTACCCCCTGACCGTGAGCCGCCGCCTGCAAAACCAGTGAAGAGTGACTGAAGATAGGCCCCTGGTTCACATTAATGTCATTAATTCCACATTGTCTAAACCAAGCCTGCCAATCATGACGGCTGGAGTCATGCAGCAGGGTGTGATGTTTCAGGTCGCTCGGCTGAGATAACGGCTTGGGGCCGCTGAGCAACATAGGCGAACAGACAGGGATCAACACCTCGTTTCTCAGCTTGTCGGCACGCAGCCCTGGCCAGTTGCCCATGCCGTAATAGATGGCCACATCCACGTCGTCGGTCAGGCTGCTGGTCTCGTCGTCCACCGCCTTGATCCGCACGTCGATGTCGGGATTATTCTCGCTGAAATTCGCCAGACGGGGCACCAACCACTGAATGGCGAAACTAGGCGAAGTGCTTACCGTGAGCGAGCCTATGGCACTTCGGGCCAGCAATCTGTCGGTGGCATCGGCCAGTTGTACAAAGATATCTTTTATGTCGAGAAAGTAGCCCTGCCCCTCTTCGGTCAGCAGCAAGGATCGGTTCTTACGACGAAAGAGCTTTAGCCCTAAATATTCTTCTAATGCCTTAATCTGATGACTTACCGCGGCCTGTGTCACAAAAAGTTCTTCCGCGGCGCGCGTAAAGCTTAAGTGACGGGCTGCGGCCTCAAAAGCCTTCACCGCATTCAATGGAGGTAAACGTCTCGACATAGTGATCCTTGTCTCACATTTTAATTAGTTTTTCTAATCCGTATTGTTACATTTTATCGTTTGTAAAGGGAAGGGGTTTTGGTTAAATTTTGCGCCAACGAAATGATTGAAGTTAGACAGCCTCTACGACGTATTTGGGGAGTGTCTGACACCCCAAGATATGCCGCCCGGAGGCGACCACTATGATTAACTTTAAAACTGTATTTGCCATCGCACTGCTCTCAGCCTCAAGTGCTGCCACTGCCGATGAAATCGTTATCGATACCACAGATCTGCACGCCACCATCAGCGCGCAACTGGCCGAAGGCCTGGAGCTGATGCAGCAAGATCTGAATGAAGACCTCAACGCCATTCTGGTTGCTCAGAAAGATGAGCAGACGGACACCAGCGTTAGTGCCCAGCGCGCAGAGTAATAGCTAGCCCACCTGAGCTAACGACTCGCTACAAACAATAGTAATAAGCCGCGTCTAAGATGCGGCTTTTTTATGTCCGCCGAAGACTCATACCAACTAGCACAGGACCTAACTCATCATCTAACTCGCCAGCCAGCTCACCACCTGACGCAGACAGTCTGCTTGGCAGTCGACTATAGATAAATTTATCAAATAAGTTACGCGAGAACCCATGCAAATCCAAGGTTTTATCTCCTTAAGGCCAAAATATCCATGAAGCCTGCTCTGGATAAAGCGGCCAATAAAAAAGGCCGCCTCATGGCAGCCTTTATCTAAATCCTTGTCTCTCTTTTCGAGAAAGCCGCTTCGAGGCGCTTATGCGGGACGATAGACCTTCACGTTGTGATAGCCCTGCTCCTGCAGATAAAGCGCCTGTAGCTTGCTCATGACGCCTCTGTCGCAGTAGAGCAGATAGGTCTTCTCTTTATCGAGATCGGCAAACTGGGTGGCCAACTTGAAGAAAGGAATACACTTCACCTCGATACCGTTGAGGCTAAGTGGGCTCTGCTCTTCCTCTTCCGGCGAGCGGATGTCCACCACAACCTCACCACCCGTGACCGCATCGACCGTCTCAGTCTCGGTGATCTTGGTATCCATGCTGACGGCGATGTCGCGAATATCGATCACCTCGGCCGCCTCGACCACGCGGTCGATCAAGTCTTCGGAGAACTTCTCCTCCTCGGCGAGGATCTTACCCATCACCGCCTTCACCGTCGGCTTCTGCGAGATCACGCCGCAATATTCAGGGATCGACTTGGCGAAGTCTTCGGTGCCGATCTCGCGGCTCATGTTAATGATATCTTGCTTATCCATCACGATCAGCGGACGCAGAATCAGCATATCGGTGCTGCGGTCGATCACATTCAGGTTAGTCAGAGTCTGGCTGGACACCTGCCCCATAGCCTCACCCGTCACCAGCGCCTGAATGCCCATCTTCTCGGCGATACGGCTGGCGGCACGCATCATCATGCGCTTGAGGATAACGCCCATCTGGCCGTTATCTATCTTCTCAAGGATCTCCTGCACCACGGGGTCGAACGGCACTGAGATAAATTTCACCTTGTGCGACTCGCCGTATTTCTGCCACAGATGATAGGCAACCTGTTTAACGCCTATCTCGTGCTGATCGCCGCCTAGGTTAAAGAAACAGTAATGGGTACGAGAGCCGCGCTTGATAAACTGGAAGCTGGAGACGCCAGAGTCGAAGCCACCAGAGATCAGCGACAGCACATCTTCCTGAGTCGCCATAGGGAAACCGCCCAAGCCGTCGATGCGCTTCTCCACCAGATAGAGATGTTCGTTATCTATCTCCAGGTTGACCGTCATGTCGGGGTTCTTCAGCCTGACACCGGCCGCCTCGGTAAACTGGTTGAGTCCACCGCCCACGTAACGCTCCACCTCGATTGAGTTAAACTCATGCTTACCGCTACGCTTAACCCGAACACAGAAAGTCTTACCGGCCAGTTCCTCTTTGTAGAGTGCCAGCGTCTGCTGGTAGATATCGTCCACCGACTCGAAGGTACTCTCACGCACCTGCAGCACATGAGCGATACCCGGAATACAGGCGAGACGCTCGGCATAACGCTCAATCATCTCTGGCTTGTCTTCTGGCACCCTGACCATGATCTTATCCCACTGGCGCTGTACCCTGGCCTCTTCATCGACCTTGCGCAGCACGTTTCGGATATTGGTTTCAAGCATCTTGGTAAAACGCATTCTTACCGGTTTGCTTTTCATCATGATTTCAGGAAAGAGTTTTACGATAAATTTCATGGGCGTTCCGCGGGAATAATTTTAAACAGCAATTTAGCCATTATACCAAGGCCGGTGCACAAATGCCCATAAATCAGCGACTCGGCAAGGATTTTATGCCACCAAGCCCAAAGATGAGCATAATTTGTCCAAATTAAGATTATCCCCATAGCACAGGTCACACGCCTGCACCGCTTAAAGCAAAAAAGTCCACCTAAGTGGACTTTCTATTGATGGATGAAGCCTAGCCATTAAATGCGGCTATTGGCCGACCAAGATCTCATCAGACTCCTTGGCCTTACCCTGCTCGATGGCGATCTCAACCCTGCGGTTACGGGCCCGGTTGGCGGCGGAATCATTGGCGACCAGGGGGGCGGTATTGGCCATGCCAACCACCTTCATGCGCTGCTGATCAAATCCTGGCACACGCACCAGCTCATGGGCCACGGCCACGGCGCGTTTGCTGGAGAGATCCCAGTTCGAGCTGTAGAGCTCGTTACTGATATTCATATCATCCGTATGACCCGAGACGGTAATGATCCCCGGCACATCCTTTAATAGCTCCCCTACACGGCGGATCACCGGCTTAAACCTGGGCTGTAGGAAGCCAGAACCGGATGAGAAGGCGCCCTTTTCACGGATGCGAATGATGATCTGCTGCCCCAGAGACTCGATCTCAATCGCGCCGTCGATGATCTCCTTGTTGAGCTCCTGAGCCATCTTCTTCACCTGATCGTTGATCTGATCCTGTGACGCCGCATCCTGTTTCTCCTGCTTGGCCTGAGCCTCGGCATCCGCCTCTTCCTGCGCGGTAGATGACGCCTCGCCGCCGCGCTGCTCACCCCGCTGCTGCTGCACGCCGCCGGCGCTGTCATCATCACCGGCCTGCACCTCAATGGTGGGCTCGGTCATCTCATTGGTCTGCTGATTGATAATCTCTATGGGGGTGGGTTCTGGCTTACCCGGGCGAAACTCCAGCGCGATCACCGAAGTGCCCTTGGGAATATCTTTGACTTCAACCTTATTTTGTACACCGAAGGCATACTTCATCGAACCGGCGATCTGCTTGAACTTCATCACGTCCATCTCGGAGAAGGCCAGCAGCAGAACGAAGAAACACATCAATAGCGACATGAGGTCGGCAAAAGTTGCCAACCACATAGGCGCCCCGGCGGGCGGACAATCGCATTTGACCTTCTTAGCCATCTGGCTATTCCCCGTCCGTCGTGTCTATATTCCGCAGTTTCTCCGAGAGATAATTCTTCAAGAAACCCTCGATGACCCTAGGGTTCTGTCCGTCTTGAATGGCGAGCACCGCATCCATGATCAGGTTGCGGTTGAGCATCTCTTCCCCCATGCGTAGAGAGAGTTTATCGGCGATCGGCAGGGCGATCATGTTGGCGATAATGGCGCCATAGAGAGTGGTTAACAAGGCCACCGCCATCGCCGGGCCGATAGACTTAGGGTCGTCCATGTTAGACAGCATGGCCACCAGACCAATCAGGGTACCTATCATCCCCATGGCGGGTGCCACATCACCCAGCGCCTTGAAGATGCTGATGCCGGTCTTGTGGCGCTCTTCGGTGAGGGCGATATCTTTCTCAAGGGCTTCGCGCACCACATCACCGTCATGGCCGTCCACCAACATATCGACCGCTTTCTGCATGAAGCTGTTGCTGATCTCCGCCTCTTCCAACGCCAGAAAGCCCCCCTTACGCGCCGCATCGGCCATGGTGACCGATTGCTCGATCAACTCGTCGGGCTTATCTATCTTGAACATGAAGGCTTTGGCGGCGATCTTGACCGCACCGAGGAACTGCTTGAGGTTAAACTTCATCATCACCACAAACAAAGAGCCTATCATTACGATAAGCACAGAGGGCACATCAACAAAAATGGCGATACCACCACTGCTGACCATAGCTCCGATAATAAAACCAAATGCACCAATCAGGCCTATCAGGGTCGCTAAATCCACAACTCTTCCTCATATACAGTATCGGCCGTTGCTAATACCTTGACCTAGGGATCAAGCTCTCAGTCAACACCATAATCATCTCGAGACAGGTCTCTACTCTACTCATTCTTGCAATGAAAGGCATCTCCTCGCCCCAGCGCGACGACACAAAAGTCGTCAATTAGACGGTATTTCGCCTAACCGCGGGCAGGAGTTTACGATATAATATCTGACAAAATTGAGTATTGTTCTAATTCAATTATCGGACAGCTTACACGCAAGTTTAGCTACAAATTCAATTTTTTATAAAAAAACCTCCTTAAAGCGTGCTATTGCACAAATATACGACAGCGCAATTTGACCCCTAGGGTTGACTGAGATACTTTGTCTGTCGCTAAATTCTTGGGAAAATCACCGTGGCCAAAAAACCTGAAAACCTGACCTTCGAAGAGTCACTCACAGAATTAGAAAACATCGTCACTAGCCTGGAACAGGGCGATGTATCTCTGGATGACGCCCTCAAACAATTTGAGCGCGGCATCAATCTGGTCAGAAACAGCCAAGGCAAACTCGAACAGGCCCAACAGAAAGTCTCTATCTTGACTCAGGAACAAGATCAACCCAGCTTGCAACCCTATCTGCCAGAGGGCGAATAATTGCTAAATGAAGCGATAACGCGATACCAGCAGCGCGTCGACGGCCAGCTGCGCCATTTTATCAATGCACAAGACGATACCGAGCCACAACTCAAGGCCGCCATGACACACGGCGCCCTGATTGGCGGCAAGCGTATTCGCCCTTTTCTGGTCTATGCCGTCGGTGAGATGCTGGGTGTGCCCCTTGAAAGGCTAGATGCCTGCGCCGCTGCCATCGAGTGTATCCATGCCTACTCGCTGATCCATGACGACCTACCGGCCATGGACGACGATGCGCTGCGCCGCGGCCAGCCAACCGTACATATCGCCTTCGATGAGGCCACCGCCATACTGGCCGGCGATGCGTTGCAGACCTTGGCCTTCGAGATCATCAGTCAGGAAGGCAGCGAGCTAAGCGCCAATCAACAACTGGCCATGGTACGTGCCCTTGCTAAGGCATCTGGTTACGGCGGCATGTGCGGTGGTCAGGCGATGGACCTTAACGCCACAGACAAACAGATAGATCTCGAGACCCTAAAGCAGTTACACAGATTAAAGACCGGCGCCTTGATCCGCTGCGCAGTGGAATTACCTATCATTGCTGCCGAGGTCACAGATGAGCAGGCAAGCCATCTGATAACCTTTGCTGAAGCCATCGGCCTCGCCTTCCAGGTACAAGACGACGTGCTGGACATTATCGCCAGCACCGAAGAGCTGGGTAAGCCCCAGGGCTCTGACTGTGAATCGAACAAGAGTACCTATCCGAAACTACTCGGTTTATCCGGGGCCCAAGCGACCGCGAAAAGTTTGATCGAAGACGCCCTATCAGCGCTGGCTAAATTACCATACAATAGCCAGTTAATTGCCGAATTCGCCCGTTTCATCATAGAGCGAAGAGTATAATAAAGAGCCAAAGAATCTCGCTATGAGTTTGGATATTACGAAATACCCTGTGCTGGCACAGGCCGACACCCCAGATGAATTAAGACAGCTTCCCCAGGGGGTGCTACCAAAACTTGCTGACGAACTCAGAAGTTATCTCCTACAGTCGGTAGGCATCTCCAGTGGCCACTTCGCTTCTGGCCTTGGCACGGTCGAGCTGACGGTTGCCCTGCACTATGTCTACAACACCCCATTCGATCGCCTGATCTGGGACGTGGGCCACCAGGCCTACCCCCATAAGATCCTCACGGGTCGTCGAGACAAGATGCCGACCATACGTCAGAAAGGCGGTATTCACCCCTTCCCTTGGCGTGAAGAGAGCGAATATGACACCTTCAGTGTCGGCCACTCTGGCACCTCAGTCAGTGCGGCGCTGGCCATGGCCGTCGCCGCCGAGAAGGAACAGGCGGGGCGCAAGGTGGTGGCCGTTATCGGCGATGGCGCCATGACAGGCGGCATGGTATTTGAAGCCATGAATCACGCCGGCGATCTGCATAACGACATGTTGGTGGTGCTCAATGACAACGAGATGTCGATCTCCGAGAACGTCGGCGCGCTGAACAATCACCTCGCGCAGCTGATGTCCGGTCGTCTCTACACTACGATCCGCGAGAACAGCAAGAAGGTGCTCAAGGGGATGCCTGTCATCAAGGAGATGGCCAAGCGTACCGAGGAGCATCTCAAGGGCATGGTCGTCCCCGGCACCATGTTTGAGGAGCTGGGCTTTAACTATATCGGCCCTATCGACGGCCACGATGTCGATGCACTGGTCGAGACCCTGCGTAACATGCGTAACCTCTCCGGCCCGCAGATATTGCACATCATGACCAAGAAGGGACGCGGCTACGAGCCGGCGGAGAAAGACCCCATCGGCTGGCACGCCGTGCCTAAGTTCGATCCATCTACCTTTGCCAAGCCCGCAGCGAAACCGGCTAACCCCACCTTCTCTCAGGTGTTCGGTCGCTGGCTGTGCGACATGGCAGAGAAGGATGATAAGGTGCTCGGGATCACCCCGGCCATGCGTGAAGGTTCAGGCATGGTGGAGTTCTCACAGCGCTTCCCGAAACAGTATTTCGATGCGGCTATCGCCGAGCAGCATGCGGTGACACTCGCGGCAGGCTTTGCCTGTGAGGGTTATAAGCCGGTGCTGGCGATCTACTCTACCTTCCTGCAGCGCGGCTATGATCAGCTGATCCACGACGTGGCGCTGCAGAAATTGCCGGTGATCTTCGCCATCGACCGCGGCGGCATCGTCGGCCCAGACGGCCCGACCCACCAGGGCGCCTTCGATCTCAGCTATATGCGTGCCATTCCTAACATGGTGATCATGGCGCCGTCGGATGAGAATGAATGTCGCCAGATGCTCTACACAGGCTACTGTTACAACGAGGGACCAACGGCGATCCGTTACCCACGTGGCAGCGCCACCGGTGAGCCTCAGGTCGAGACCATGACCGCCTATGAGATTGGCAAGGGCCTCATCAAGCGCGAAGGCAAGAAGATTGCCATCCTTAACTTCGGTACCACGCTGGCGTCGGCGAGTCAGGCAGCCGAGGCGCTCGATGCCACCCTGGCCGACATGCGCTTCGTTAAGCCGCTGGATGTGGAGCTGGTGAAACAACTGGCCGCCAGCCATGATCTGCTGGTGACTGTTGAAGAGAACGCCATCATGGGCGGCGCCGGCTCAGGCGTACTCGAACTGCTACAGCAACTTAAGCTGCCTATGCCTGTGCTCAACATCGGCCTGCCCGATGAGTTTATCAAGCACGGTGAGTGCGGCGAGATCCTGGCCGAGCTACAACTGGATGGCCCAGGCATTGAGGCGCAGATCCGCGCCTATCTGGCGGACTAAACGAAAACTGCTAATAACAAAAAAGGCCTCATATTGAGGCCTTTTTTATACCGCCAATGGGCTGGCTTACATTAACTAACTTGCGTTAACTAGCGTACGTTGACTAGCTTACGCCTGAGTATCGACGCTGGCACCGCCCTGAGACACCATCACCATGGCTGGACGCAACAGACGCTCATTGAGCATATAACCTTTTTGCATCACCATCATCACGGTATTAGCCGGGAACTCTTCGCTAGGCTGCATACCGATCGCCTGGTGATGATCCGGGTTAAAGGCTTCCCCCTGAGGATCGACCTGCGTCAGACCAAACTTTTCAACCGCGCTGGTGAAGCTCTTCAGTGTCAACTCAACCCCTTCGTAGATCGCCTTGGTGGCCTCATCTTCACTGCTGGTGCCTTGCAGGGCACGCTCCATGTTGTCGATAACGGGTAGCAGCTCGTTGGCAAACTTTTCCAGGGCAAACTTGTGGGCCTTCTCGACATCGAGCGCCGCACGGCGACGCACGTTCTCTACCTCGGCGGCAGCACGAACAACAGAATCTTTCTGCTCTTCCACCTTAGCCTCGGCAGCGGCCAGGGCTTGCTCCAGCTCTTCAACACGGAAATTAGCTTGGGTAAGTTCGTCCATCAAACTGGCTGCATCTTCAACCACCTCGGTTTCAACTTCTACAGCTTCAGTTTCTTCAATCTGTGGTTCTTGGGCTTTGTTTGACTCTTTGCTCATTGTTACTCCAGCTAAAAATGCTTTGTTTCTGCATGCTCTGGGCATATTATGGGGATCAAATTTGAGGTTTCAAGCCCTAAGGCATGGATCAAACAGAAATATGACCAAAGCGTTTCACACAATCGGCTTAATCGGCAAACCCCACCACTCTGGGACCCATAAGACCCTAAAACGTCTGCACCACTGGTTGACCATGCAGTCCTATGAGGTTTATGTCGAAGAGCGCGTTGCCGGCGAGATAGGGCCACAGGTGAAATCGGTGGATCTGCTGCAGATTGGCGAACATTGCGATCTGGCCATAGTCGTAGGGGGTGACGGTAATATGCTGGGCGCCGCACGCGTGCTAGCCCGCTTCGATGTTGGGGTGATAGGCGTTAACCGCGGCAACCTAGGCTTTCTCACCGACCTGCCGCCAGACACCTTCGAAGAGGCTCTGGGCAAGGTACTCCAGGGCGAGTATGAGACGGAGCACAGGTTCCTGCTGGAATCAGAGGTCCACAGACACGGCGAGATGAAGTCGAGCAATACCGCGGTCAACGAGGCGGTACTCCACCCGGGCAAGATTGCCCACATGATCGAGTTTGAGGTCTATATCGATGACAAGTTCATGTACAGCCAACGCGCCGACGGCATGATAGTCTCCACCCCAACAGGGTCGACCGCCTACTCGCTGTCGGCCGGGGGGGCCATCCTGACGCCAAACCTGGAAGCCTTGATCCTGGTGCCCATGTTTCCCCATACCCTCTCCTGCCGCCCTATCGTGGTAGACGCCTGCAGCATCATCAAGCTGGTCGTGTCGCCAGACAACGGCGATGCACTAGAGGTCAGCTGTGATGGTCACGTCACCCTACCCGTCTTGCCGGGAGATGAGATCATAGTGAGACGCAGCAAGGAGCGACTCAGACTGATCCACCCCAAGGGCTACAACTACTTCCACGTGTTGAGAAATAAACTAGGCTGGGGCAGCAAACTGTTTTAATACCAATCACAGTAAATATGTGATCAGAAATAGCGCAGGAAAAACGCTTGAGAACAAAGCAGGATTTTTAGATAAGTAGTTATTCTACAATTAAAAATACTAATACAGTTATCGAGCGTTTTAACAAGCTAGAATGATCAATTGTTTATTACGATTGGTATAAGGTCAATGTTTCATTAAAAAGCCCGCATATTCGCGGGCTTTTTGTTATTTAACTCTATAGTCCAGCTGCACACTGACCTCAGCCGGTACAGGCTTGCCGTCGACAAATTTAGGCGCGTAGCGCCAGCGCTTAATGGCCTTTAGCGACTCGCGGGTAAACTGCTGCCCGCCCTCCGAGGCCAACACCACAGGATCCCGCACGAATCCCTGTTCATCCACGGTAAAGGACATCTGGGTCCAGCCCTCCCGGCGATCTCTGGCATAGGAGATAGGATACTTTGGCGCTTCCCGATAGAGGGGGGACTGCTCCTGTTCATCGGACCAGGGCTTCATGCTGCCGATCGCCACACAATGCTGGGTCGACTTATCACTCTCGCCTTCGGCCTCAAAAATCTCCACCAGACGGGCATGGGCGGCCAGTTTGTAGGGGTGGCTAAAGTCGAGCACAGAGAATTGCTTGATCACCTCTTCCAGCAGGGGGATGGCCCTATCGTACTTCTTCTCTGCCGCCTTGATCATGCCCACATAATAGGTGGCCTTGAGCCTTGCCATCGCATCGGCCGGCATCTCATGACGATAGATCTCATAGGCTTCCAGCGCCTCGTCACGTATATCCCGGGTATAAAAGCGGGTCGAGGCTAAACCATGGAAGGTCAACATCTTCACCTCGGCCAGCAGCAAAGGTTTGTCGGCATCCTGTGCGATGGAGATCGCCTGCTTAAACAGATCCACCTTCTCTCTTGACGCCTCCATGGTCTGGGCGGCGCCAATTAACGGATCGACAAGCTCGATAGCATCGCGGCCGAAGTGTTTTCGGTAGACCTGGATGACATTATCGAAATGCTTGTGCGCGGCCTGGGTATCGCCATTTTCCTGTAACGCGGTGGCCAGATTAAGCTCGAGATTAATCAGATCGATACTGTCGGACTCGAAATAGCCCTGGCCCAATTCATAGGCTTTGGCGGCTGTAAGCGCCACCTGAGCTTTGTCTTGTCCCACCAGTGCCTGCTGATAGGCGGCGTAGCTTTCGCTAAAGGGGGAAGCGACACAAAGAGGCGCGGCAAACTGCGCGCACAACATCAGGGCAAGACCTGATAATGACTTCTTCATAGTGAACAAATATCCTTATTTGTGATACTGAGGCCTTCTCTCAGGGAGAATGGCTTAGAAAAATTAGCTGCCAGAAATAGCCTTGCCTAACACAGTTAGGATACGCCCGCCTTGGCACACCCTGTGTATCGACTCATGCTGGCCAACTAAAATCCCCTCTAGGGTAACAGGAATCTACGCCAACTTAAATTACTTGCTTAACTTAATCCCTTGGAAAACCTAGTTTAAATCTTTGGAAAGCCTAGTTAAAGCGTAAATCATCCAGACAGTCAGGAGTAAGGAGCAGCTGGCGAGGGAGATCCACACACCCGTGACGCCGAAGAGCCAGGCAAATAGATAGAGCACCATGGCAATCAACACCAGCTTGCTACCTGTCAATATCGAGGCCTCCCTAGAGCGATTAATGGCCTGGAAGAAGGCTGCCCCGACCAGAATCAGCCCCTCAAACGGCAGTCCCCAGAAGTAGAGACGCATCCCCTCTGTCGCCACCGGCGTCAGCTCAGGATTGTCACCGGCAAAGATGTAGACCAGATATTCAGGCGCCCAGTAGATGAAGGCGACACCCGCCAGCGCGGTCACCAGGGTCATGATGATCACCAGCCTCAGGGTCTCGAACACCCGGTCGAACCGCTTCGCCCCGGTATTGAAACTAAACAGGGGCTGGGTGCCGAAGGCGATCCCCTCGAAGATCAGATAGAACAAGGCCTCAGCGTAACTGACGACCCCATAGGCCGCCACATGGATGGGACCGCCGACCCAGAGAAACGCCATGTTGTGCAGGGTCAGGACGATAGACAGATAGAGGTTCATCAAGAAGCTCGGCACACCGACCCTGAGGATATTGCTGCAATGATCCAGATTCAGGCGCATCTGCTGCCAGTCGATCCCTAGGCGGGTCCGCTTGGTGAAGAAATGCTGCAGACAGGCGAGCGCCGTAAAGGCCTGACATATCATGGTGGCGATGGCGGCGCCCGCGAGACCGTATGGGAAGACCACGATCAGCAACCAATCCAGCAGGACATTCAGACAACCGGAGAGAATGAGGACAAGGGTAACGAAACCGGGACGGCCATCGTTACGCAGCAAGGCGGTAAAGGCGATTGCCAGCACGGGAAAGACCCCGAGCGCAAAATACCAGAACAGATACTGCTCGGCGCTGGCCAGCACCTCTCCCTCGGCGCCGAGCCAAATGAGTACCGTCTGGCTCCAGTGGGTGCCGAGCAAGGCCAGGCCTGTCCCAGCCAAGAGACACAGGGTGAAGGCGTTACCCAGCAGGTGCCGCGCCCGGGCGACATCTTTTAGCCCCAGGTTGATCGATACCAGTGAGGCAGCGCCCATGCCAATTAGCGCACCTACCGCGTAGAGTATCGCGCCGACGGGATAGGCCAGCATCATACCGGCCAGGCCCACCTCGCCAAGATAGTGGCCGACAAACATGCCGTCGATAGCCACATAGACGCCGGTCACCACCATGGAGAGTATGGTGGGAATGGCGTAGCGCCACACCAATTTAGGAATGGGGGCTGTGGCTAGATCGGAGTGCGCATCACTCCCGGAGACGACATGACTCTCAGACATGGTATTGAATCGACACAGAAACGACTATTGGAGAGCGAAGATATCAGATAGCCAGGCGTTTAGATAGACAGGCGTTTAGATAGACTGAGCAGCGCCGTCTCAACCTCAGTCTGTGACAGGGATTCAGATGCTATCATCTCCAGACGCGAATCCAGGCTATCGTCCAGCTCTTGCACGCTAAGCTGTCCATCGACAAAGTTTAAGGCGGCAATCCCTTCATCTGTGATCATCACCGCCTTGAGGCGTAAATAACCCTGTTGTTTTACCCAGGCTAGGAGCGCCTCAAAATCAAACTCGTAGCGATAGTCGAACACCCAGCCCAGGGTATATCGCCCTTCATGTTGATTACTGGCACGGTAGATCCCCTGCTCGTCAAAATGCAGAGTTTGTGCCTCTGGCGCCTCGTCGAAGGGCAAAGTGGGTCGTTGCAGCGCGCCAGTCAGGCTAGATCCTAATGTTTGCCTTGCTGGAATCTGGGCACGCCAGGCTGTGGGCCGCTGAAAATAGTGCTGATTAAGAGATTGATATAAGGCGGCGTCATTTTCCAAGAGCAGCTTTGACACCTGCACAGGCATGACCTCGGCTTTGATTGCTTGCTGCGTCAGGTAAGCCTCTAGCCGCTTAACGTCATCGTCGCTAGCCAGATCCATCTTATTGGCCAGGATAAGGTCGGCGATGTGAAGCTGCTGGGTAAACAGTTCACTCTCAAGATACCGCGGGTCGTTGAGTTTTCTCGGGTCTACCAGGCAGAGGCTGGCACGCATCGACAGCACCTGCTGAAAATGTCCCTGACTCAAGGTCTCAACGATCGCCTTAGGATGGCCCAAGCCTGTGGGCTCGATAAACAGACGATCCGGCTTGGCCTTGGCAATCAGTTGATTGACCGCCACCTGAGTGGGCACCCCGGCGGCGCAGCAGAGACAGCCCCCCGCCACCTCCTTGATGGCCACATCACCGCCCTCGCCCCTGAGCAGTTCGCCATCTATGCCTATCTCGCCAAATTCATTGACCAGCACGGCCCAGGTTTCCCCCACCGGCTTATGAGCGAGCAGATACTGGATAAAACTGGTTTTGCCCACACCGAGAAAACCAGTGACGACATGAGTAGGAATAGGCTTTAGGATCATTGGCGGCTCCGCACTGAAAAATCGCCCCCAGTGTAGAGTGCAGACCTGAGATTGCAATCCTTTTCAGCAGCCCTAGCTTAACCTGCTAGCGCTTGCCCCTGAAGCCCTTATCACTTGATGGGCGTCTCGCCTTGTCACTACCAGCCTTGCGCTGGGGCGCCTTAGAGCGACTCTGTCCCCTTCTGTTATCCTGGCGGCCAAACTTCTGCCCCTTGCCTTTCTTGAAATGATTGGCTTTAGGCTGCGCGGCGGCGTCAAGCTCGCGATACCTGGCCGGTAGCGGCGCCCCGAGTTCATATCCAGGTTGCACCTCGCGGGGCAAGGTCTTGCCAATGAGGGCCTCGACCTCTGCCAATGCGGCCTCATCTTGCTTGGCGACGAAGGAGATGCTGACCCCGCTGAGACCGGCGCGGCCGGTACGGCCGATACGATGCACATAGTCCTGGGGCTCGTCCGGCAGTTCCAGATTGATCACTAGGGGCAAGGCGGTGATATCCAGGCCGCGGGCGGCGACATCTGTCGCCACCAGAACCCGCAGCTCGCCTGCCTTAAACTGCTCCAGCGCCCTATTGCGCGCGCCCTGGGTCTTATCCCCATGAAACACGGCGTTCTTAATGCCATCGAGTTTCAGCTCGCGATGCAGCCGCTCGGCGCTCTCCTTGGTGTTGACGAAAACCAACACCTGCTGCCAATTATTGCGACCGATAAGCTCCGCCAGCAGCTCTGCCTTACGCCGCCCATCTAAGGGATAGACCTTCTGCTCAATCTGCGGACCACCACTGGTGCTGGCCACATTAAACCACTCAGGCTCATTCAGCATCTTAGTAGCCAGCGCCTTCACCTCCGTCGTAAAGGTTGCCGAGAACAGCATGGTCGAGTGAGTGTCACAGAGCAGTCGCTTGGTTCGCTCGATATCTCTCACGAAGCCCATATCGAGCATGCGATCTGCCTCATCGATAATGAGCTGTTCCACCGTCTCCAGGCTCAGCCCATGTTGCCCCAATAGGTCGAATAACCGCCCCGGCGTGGCCACCAGGATATCGACCCCTTTCGCCAAAGCCTTACGCTGTGGGTTGATGTTGGCGCCGCCATAAACGGCCAGGGTGGTGAGCTCGGTGAACTGGCTATAGCGAACTATGCTCTCAGCCACCTGTATCGCCAGCTCCCGTGTTGGAGTCAGCACAAGGGCGCTGAGCTGTCCAAGCCGTCTGGGTTGATTCAGCAGGCGCTGCAACAACACGAAGCTAAAGGCCGCCGTCTTACCGGTTCCCGTCTGGGCGCAGGCCATCAGATCCCGCCCGCCAAGGGCGCAGGGGATCACCTTGGCCTGAACCTGTGTCAGGCTGGTGTAGCCGCAGGCCTCGGCCGCCTGGGCCAGTAAAGGATCTAACGGGAGGGCATCGAAATTCATGGGCAACCTGCAAGCTGACAAAAAGTGAGCGCGGAGTCTAGCAAAAAGCGCCCCATAAAGGTAACGCTATCTTCACATCAAGGGTTAGTGCGCCGGCGGATTAACATAGCGGCGCTCAAACTCCGGCAGCGAGACCGGCTTGGAGTAGAGATAGCCCTGGGCAAAATCACACCCCGCTTTGGCCAGAATATCGTGCTGGAACTGGGTCTCCACCCCTTCGGCTATCACCTTGATCCCTAACTTGTGGGCCATGACGATGATCGCCTCACACAGGGCCACGCCATCGCTATCGGACTCGAGGTTACGGGTAAATGACTGATCGATTTTGAGATAATCTATGTCGAATTTCTTCAGGTAGGCCAGTGACGAATAGCCGGTACCAAAGTCATCCAGAGACACCTGAATACCGGCATCGCGATAGGAGAGCAACTTGTCGGTCACTCCCATCGAGGCGTCCAGCAGCAGGCCTTCGGTGATCTCGACACAGATGGCATTGCTGGAAAGCTCGAGATGCCGCAGCAGTGCCAGCCAGTCGCTGAAGCTATCTCCCTCGTCCCTAAACTGAATCGGCGACTTGTTGATGCTTATCTGGATCTCGACCCCATACTGGGTTCGCCAGCGGGCGCTCTGCTGAGCGGCCTTCTCAAATACCCAGTTACCTATGTCGTTGATCAGCCCAGTCTCTTCCGCCACGGGAATAAACTCGCCCGGCGAGACCAGACCACGTTGGGGGTGCACCCAGCGGATCAGGGCCTCCGCCTTATAGACCTGCTGTTTCTCCATATCGACGATAGGTTGGTAGAAGAGCTCAAACTCTTTACGATTGATGGCATTGCGGAGATCTTTGATCAGCGCCATACGATAACGGGCATATTCCTGCATCGAAGGGGTAAAGTAATGGAAACGGTTGCGTCCCTGCTCCTTGGCGGCGTACATGGCCTGATCCGCGTGCTTGAGCAGCCCCTCGATACTGGTGGCATCATCTGGGTAGATAGTAATGCCTATGCTGGCGCTGATGTAGGCGGTCTCATCCTCCAGGCTATAAGGCTCGGCGATGCGCTCGAGTATACTCTGGGCCACTCGCTCGACGCCGCTGGGTGAATCGATACCCGAGAGCACCACGGTAAACTCATCGCCCCCCAGGCGCGCCACCACATCCGACTCACGGATACAGCCCTTGAGGCGTTTGGCCGTCTCCTGCAAAAGCAGATCGCCCATGTCGTGGCCCAGGGTGTCGTTGACCTCCTTGAAGAAATCCAGATCGAGAAACATCAGCGCAAAATGGCTTCGATTACGGTCGATACGCAATATCTCAGTATTGAGGTATTCCAGCAACATGCGCCGGTTTGGCAGGCCGGTCAGGGGATCGTAGTTGGCCTGTTTCCAGATGATATGTTCCGCCTCTTTCTTCTCGGTAATATCAGAAAACAGTGCCACCCGGCGATACACACCACCGTGTTGATCGAAGATGGTGTTGATGGTCAACCAGACCATATACTCTTCGCCGTTCTTGCTCTTAATCCACAGCTCTCCCTGCCAGTAGCCGGTGTCGCGAATAGAGCGGTTCATCTCATCGTACTGACTCCTCGGGGTGCGGGAGCTTTGCAAGATCCGGATATTCTTGGCCAGCGCCTCCGCCTCGTTATAACCTGTGATCGCGGTAAAGGCGGCATTGATGGTAATGATATTGCCCTTATGATCCTGCACGCTCATGGCTTCACTGGAGTTGTTATACACGGATGCCGCCAGCTCCAGCGATTCCTGTACCTTCTTCTGCTCGGTAATGTCCGAGTGAACGCCGCACATACGGGTCGGCAGGCCATTGCGGTCGCGACTCACCACCTTACCCGTATCCAACATCCAGTGCTCTTCGCCGCTGAGGCTTATCAGCCGGTATTCGATGTAATGCTTCTGGGTCTCCCCCTTGAGGTGACGGTCGATGGAATTAAGCACCGCCATCCTGTCCTGGGGATGGATGGCATCGACCCAGATGCGGCTGTCGCTATTAAGCTTATCGAGATCGCACCCCAGCACCTTGGCGCACCAGGGGTTACGCCTAGTCTCATTACTCTTGATATCCCAGTCCCACATGCCGAGATCGCTACTCTCCAGCACCAGCGTCAAACGCTCCTGGCTGGTGCGCATCGCCATCTCCGCCCGCTTGTGCTCTGTGATATCGATAAGCCCGGCAATCACCATGTCCACCACGTTATGGTTACGGCGACAGGCCACCGTGAGATGGGTGTAGACTATCTCACCATCCTTGGCGACGAAGCGCTTGTCCATCTCATAGGCATCAATCTCCCCCTTCAGCATGCGCTGAAACTCGGCCATGTCCGCCTTAAGATCTTCAAAATAGGTCAGCTCGCTCCAGGTACGGTTAAGCAGCTCGGTCTCAGAGTATTTGAGCATCTTGCACAGGCGGGGATTGACCTTGACCCAATGCTGATCCACCGAGGTGATGGCGATCCCCATGTTGCCGACATTGAATTGGGAACGAAAAATAAAATCGTCCTGCAGCTGGATCTTGGCATCTCTCTCAACCTCCAGGCGTCTAGCCAATAACATCCCCAGCAAGGCGGTCACTATGGGGAAGATCAGCATCACAGGCGCGGCGATCTGCAACAGGAGATCGACAAACATGGAGAAGGGAAGAATAAACAGCAGCGACAGGGTCGAGAAGTGCAGCAGGAAACCAAACAGATATAGCTCGAGAAAATTGAGATCGGCGATGGTGGTCTTTCGATAGTAACGCCACAGGCTACCAAACAGGGCCGACACCACAATCACTGTCACCCCCACCAACATCCCCTCTCCCCCCTGAAACATGCGATAGGCACAGGCTACAGATGCGGCGACGAAGGTGGGAAGGCCGCCAAAGAAGAGGCCACTGATGGCCAACACCACAGAGCGGGTGTCGATAAATACCCCAGGCTGATATTCCCAAGAGGTCATCATGGTCAGCACGGTCACACTGCCGATGACCATCCCGATGATGAGACGCCACAACAGAAAATGCTCACGACGCTGCTGACGCGGTATCGCGTCATAGATAAATACCATAATCAACAAGAGCGCGGCATTTTGAGAGAGCGAAAATAACGTATCTTGATTCATACAAGTTTTAATTTTCTCGGGGCTAAGTTTTTTATTATCAACCTGATAACATCATTCAGAGTGTAGCAGAAGCCTCGAAAAAAATACCCACTAAATCATAATAAGCCAATGATTTTGAAAGCCTCTCGACCTTCTCCCTAAGCCTTTGCCCTACAATACAAATCACCGTCTAACCCCCATCTTGCAGTCCAAATCGCCTAGGGAGCGAGCAGATGTAGCCAGCATGCTACAAAATTCCCGCCGATTGCCGCAGTAATGCGGTTGATCTCCCTCGAAAACCCCTTATTATGAGCAAAATAAGGACGCGACCGCTGCAAGGAATCTGATGTTGCACCCCATCTTATCTCGGCAAATCAATTACCTCATCTCTGGCCTGATATTCATGCTGGCGCTTTTTAGTCTCACCGCCACCAGCCAAGAGCTGGATATGGCCTCTATCGATGGCACGTCGACGCCGCTAAAGGTCAAGCTGGCCGCCGAAGATAACTGGGCCCCTTTTGCCGATCCCTATGGCAAGGGGTTATCCCATCGCCTGGTCAAACAGGCCTTTGCTAGGAGCAATGTCGACGTCGATAGTCTGGTTGTCTCCTATGCCCGCGGTGTCGTGATGACCAAACAGGGCATAGTCGATGGCGTCTTCAATTTGCATAAGGAGCGTAAAACTCAGGAGGCCTTTGTCTTCGGCAAGGAGCCACTGTTTACCACCTCAGCCTCCTTCTACCAAAATAACGCCCATCCGCTACAGGCAGAAGACAAATGGCACCTGCCCCAGGGGCTGCTGGTCGGCATCATCAAGGGCTATGAATATGGCGACGAGCTGTCGCAGCTTAAGCAGATCAGGCTGGTTGAGGTAGATAACCACAATCAGCTGATTAACCTCTTGCTGCTCAACCGCATCGATGCCGCCATCATGTACGACGAGGTGGCCAATCAATATCTTGGTCAGATGGGGGTCGCCAAGGTGATTAGCCGCAGCGTACATAACCATACAGGCGATCTCTACGTGGCCTTCTCCAAGCAGCGCCCCAACGCTCAGCTATTTGCCGACAAACTGGATCAAGGCCTCAAGGCCCTCAAGCAAGACGGCAGCTATCAGCGCATAATGAACAGCCTACAGGCGATCGCCAGTAAGTAGATGGCCTTTAAGTAAATAGCCTGCAAGTAGATCGCCAGCTAATCGCCCACAAGCAAGAAGTGCCGCGCCAGCTAATCGCCCACAAGCAAGAAGTGCCGCGCCAGCTAATCGCCCACAAGCAAGAAGTGCCGCGCCAGCCCCAGAGTATGCTATGCTGGCGCCTCTCTTATATAGCGTTATTTAACCCAGACTCCAGATGAAGCCAGACGATAAGTTCAGCCCAACCTTTCACTTTCCGGTGCAGATCTACTACGAAGATACCGACTTCTCCGGCGTGGTGTACCATCCCAACTTTTTGAAATACTTCGAGCGTGCCCGCGAACATGTGATCGGCGCGGAACGATTGGCGGCGCTTTGGCAGCAACACGGCCTGGGCTTCGCCGTCTATCGCAGCGACATGCTCTGCCATGAAGGGGTGGAGTTTGCCGATGTAGTGGATGTACGTACCCGCTTCTACTTCGAGAGCAAGTATCGCACCGTCTGGCAGCAGGAGATCTGGCGACCCAATGGCGTCAAGCCGGCGGTCACCGCCCATATCGAAATGGTCTGTATGAATAAGGCGAGGCAGCTCAGCCCCATGACGCCGCCCCTCATCGAGGAGCTCAGTCGCCACTTCAGCCAGACCGTCAATCTCTGAAATCTAAGCCTGTATTAAATCTAGCGCTTTATTAAATCTAGAGCCTTAGTAAATCCAAGTGCCTTTATTAAAACCTAAGCCTTTTTAACCACCATCGCCCAGCGGTCGATTCAACTTACGCCAGTGCATCTCAAGCTCTGGCGCCCGCATCGGCTTGGCATAGATCTCCCCTTGCACCTTATCGACTCCCATCTCTTGCAATAGCTCAAACACAGGCATCTGCTCGACGCCCTCGACGGTCACCGAAAAGTCCAGCCCCTTGGCCAGCTCGACGGCGCTGCGAACGATATGCTGCGCCCGAGGATCGGACTCAATTCCGGTGAGAAAGGCCCTGTCTATCTTAACTTCGTCCACCGGCAGATGCTTGAGATAGGCCAGCGAAGAGTGGCCGGTACCAAAGTCATCTATGGCCACCTTGACCCCGGCGCGCTTGAGGCGATTGAGCACGGCCACTGTGCGCACCATGTCTGTCATCAGCTGGCTCTCGGTGATCTCGATCGACAGCACCTGGGCGCTGAGCCCATGCTGTTTTAGACGGCTAATTATCCGCTCGCTCAATTGCTTTTCGCTCAGATCATCAATCGCCAGGTTAATCGCCAGCTGCAGGCGAATATCACTCTCCTGCCAGCGCACCTGTTGCAACAACACCTGATCGATCACCCACTGACTGAGCATGCTGATCATCCCAGCGTATTCCAGCAGCGGGATAAACTCGCCCGGAGAGATGGGGCCAAGCACTGAGCTGTCCCAGCGGATCAGGGCCTCGGCATGGGTACAATCTCCCGTGGCCAGATTATATTTG
This sequence comes from Shewanella sp. Isolate8, assembly GCF_022398495.1. Lineage (NCBI taxonomy): Bacteria > Pseudomonadati > Pseudomonadota > Gammaproteobacteria > Alteromonadales > Shewanellaceae > Shewanella > Shewanella sp. Isolate8. The sequence continues at coordinate 564,345 of NZ_JAKEVI010000002.1, forward strand.
GGCTGAAACACCAGATAGAGCTCGTTCTGCTCCAGCGCCTTGGGAAAACAACTGACTATGGTCAACTGCCTGTGCTGACTGCGATCGTCTCCCTCCTGATAGGCGGCAATATAGTTACTGGCAGACTTGGCCCGCACCAATGCCAAGTCCAAACGGCGCAGCATCTGGCTGACGTCGGCGTGGTGCATGGACAAGTCGAGATAGCCAAGTTGCAGCTGTAAATTGATCACTGTGCCCTTGATGCTGATGGGCTGCGCCAGCCCCTGCTGAAAGACGACAAGCTCGGCTTCGCTCATGGGGGTATGGAAATAGATCAGAAACTCATCTTCATTCATCCGCGCCAAGATATCCTTGTCGCCGATGCGCCGCTCCAGCCGCTCGGCCAGGGCCTGCAGCAACTTGTCTCCCAGGGAGAAACCAAAGAGATCATTCACATAGCGAAAGCGGTGAATATCGATAAGCACAAACATCCCCTGAGTGAGGGGCATCTTACGGGTCAGCTTGGCCTTTAGGCCGACGCGATTGAGCAGTCCGGTCAGCTTGTCGCAGCCCTTGGGCGGCGGCAGCTGTTTCAGCAGGTGTTGCAGCTGCACATATAGGGGAATAAAACGGTAGGGAATGGTGGCAATATTGAGGGGCTGACGCACCTTATGTTGCTGGCTCAGCTGAGTCACCAGACGTTTAAGAAACTTGAGCTCAGTGCGCCTATGCCAGTACCAGTAGATGATACCAGCGATGCCGATTGCTATCAGATAAACAATTAACCAAATCAGCTCAGTTGCCGTCACACTATCCCTAATGTTTTGATAGATAAAGAAACGACAAGACGGATCGGCAGACGCTGCCGACCGGGCCTTATCTATTCATAACTTAATTTAATCGAATGGTAGTTGTCGAGAAACTCATCCGATCCCAGATATTCTGGGCTCACGGGTAGACCACGCTTAACGAACACATCCAGGCGTTCTTCCAGCTCATGACCGGCGCGCAGTTCGCCCGTATAGAAGGCCGCCGCACGCACGAAGTCCAGGTAGGTCACCTGCTCTGGCAGATAGGGAAGATCCGCCCAGCGCTCGACCACTTCCATCACCTCGGGAGAGAAGTCCCAGCTCTTCAGCACCGCGCGTCCGAGTGGCCCTTGCATCTTTCTCACCAGCGCCCTGAGTTGCTCTATGCTGGTAAACAGATGGGGATTGGCCTCGGCCTCGGTCAATACCGGCAAGGCACCGATATTATGCACCAGGCTCGCCAGGGTCAGGGTATCGTAGTTGAGCCCACAAGCCTTGTGGGTCTTGGAATACTTGAGTAGCAGGGCGCAGGCCGCCGAGGTCACCTCGATAGAGGCACGCCAGACCTCGTCCATCACCTCCCAGACCATCTCATTGGTAGAGATGAACAGCTGCTCCATGGCCACAGAGGTCGCGATCGCCTTGATCTGTGTCAGGCCGATACGGGTCACCGCGGCATTGATGTTTTCCGCCTTGATACCACGGCTATACATGGCACTGTTGGCCACCTTGATCATACGGGCCGAGATGGCAGCATCCTGACCGATAATTTCGGCCACCTGCTTAGGGCTGGAGTCGGGGCGGGAAACCACCTCCTGAACGCGCATTGCTACCTCGGGCAAAGTTGGCAAGATCAGCGCATCTGCCTTTAACTTTTTAAGTAACCCCACCAGTAGTTGATGCTCGCTAGACATGCAAACTCCTTAATAAACCTATGCCCATATTGATATTGCCAGAGAGTATATCAGCACTCTTGCTAACCGTGATGGTAAAAATCGTCCATCTAGTTAAGAATTTGTGTAATTTTAGCTAAGTTTCAGATTATTGGTTATTAATTGGCTTAATTTTATCCTTCATCTGAGGTTTTACCTTAGGCTATGGCGCGCTGTCGATAAAATAAACAACTTCTAATTTGCATAAGCCTTGTCCCATTGAGTAAAATGCCCGCCCCAAGTTTGTTCGATACCTGTTAATTGAGAGAAATGATGTTTAAACCTGAGCTGCTGTCTCCTGCCGGGACCCTAAAAAATATGCGTTATGCCTTCGCATATGGCGCCGATGCGGTCTACGCGGGCCAACCGAGATATAGCCTGCGTGTCAGAAACAACGATTTCAAGATGGAAAACCTCGCAACGGGTATCCAAGAGGCCCACAGCCTGGGCAAGAAACTCTATGTGGTGAGCAACATCGCCCCCCACAACACTAAGCTCAAGACCTATATCAAGGATATGGAACCTGTGGTGGCCATGCAGCCCGACGCGCTGATCATGTCAGACCCGGGTCTTATTATGATGGTACGCGAGGCCTTCCCGGATCAGACGGTGCATCTGTCAGTGCAGGCCAACGCCATCAACTGGGCCTCGGTCAAGTTCTGGCAACAACAGGGGATCAAGCGCGTGATCCTCTCCCGCGAGCTGTCGCTGGATGAGATAGAAGAGATACGCCAGCGCTGTCCAGACATCGAACTCGAGGTCTTCGTTCACGGCGCGCTATGCATGGCCTACTCGGGTCGCTGCCTGCTATCGGGCTATATCAACAAGCGCGACCCTAACCAGGGTACCTGCACCAACGCCTGCCGCTGGAAGTACGACGCCCATGAGGCGGTGCAGACAGAAACTGGCGACATAGTGGCGGTTAACCCTGATGTGCAGATGCACAACCCAACCCTGGGCGAAGGCGCGCCAAGCAACGAAATTGTCCTGCTGCAAGAGGCGGGACGTCCGGGCGAATATATGCCGGCGTTTGAAGATGAGCATGGTACCTACATCATGAACTCCAAGGATCTGCGCGCCATCCAGCACGTCGAGCGTCTGACCAAGATGGGCGTAGACTCACTGAAGATCGAAGGCCGTACCAAGTCCTTCTACTATGTGGCCCGTACCGCCCAGCTCTACCGCCAGGCGATCGAAGATGCCGCGGCCGGCCGCGAATTTAATCCGGCACTCATGTACCAACTCGAAGGACTGGCGCATCGCGGTTACACTGAGGGCTTCCTGCGTCGTCACGTACACGACGAATACCAGAACTATGATTACGGCTACTCCATCAGCGATACCCAGCAGTTTGTCGGCGAATTTACCGGTAAGCGTAACGCTAAGGGGATGGCCGAGATCGACGTGAAGAACAAGTTCTCCGTCGGTGACAGCGTCGAGCTGATGACCCCTCAGGGCAACATCAACCTGACCATAGAACACCTGGAAAACCGCAAAGGCGAGAGCGTCGAGGCGGGGCTAGGTTCGGGGCACTTCGTTTATCTGCCGGTACCGGCCGAGGTCGAGGTTGAGCGCGCCATTTTAATGCGTAACCTCACCGGTGAGCAGAGTACACGTCAGCCGCACCCATAAGTGCCAGCTAGCGTAAACACACCTAATAAATAGCCCGAGAATCTCGGGCTATTTTTTTACTCACGAAAAACCATCTAAAGCCTCTAGCTCATTGCCAAGCCCCCTGCCTGCCACTGCGACAAGTCACCCAGCTCCCGTGGCTTGCTCAATCAAGAGCGAAGAGGTTAATACTTGTGGTAGCACACTTGGCTCAAGATTTCCCTTTTGATACCAGAGATATAAGGGCACACCCGAGCGTTGATGTTTTGCCAGAAAACGGGTGATCTCAGGCTCACCACCTGTCCAGTCGCCTAACATCACCGCCGTGTTGCTGCGGGCGAAAGCGGCCTGGGTCGCCTGCCGCTCTATGGCCGTCTTCTCATTCACCTTGCAGGTTAAGCACCAGTCGGCACTGAAATAGACGAAGACATCCTGCTTTTTGACCAGGGCCGAGAGAAGCTGTTCATCGAACGCCATAACCCCTGAGGTTTCGGTATCCGCCTCTATCGCCTTAGCCGCTGTCTCCGAGTTAGCCGCCTTGGCGCTCATGCTGGGAGATACAGTCATCAGGCTCCCGCCCGCGATGATCAACACCAACACCAGAGGCCACCACTGCCTTTGGCGCCCCGCCTGTTGGAATAGTCCGGTGAGCCATAATCCCAGACTCAGCAGCAAGACCAGCAGCAGCGCAAGAAGCACGTATTGATTGTCAGACTGCTGCATCAATACCCAGACCAGCCCTAGGGCAGTCAAAAACATGGGCACGGCGAAGAAGCGTTTTGCCGTCAACATCCAGGCGCCGGGTCTAGGCATGCGTCGACGCAGCGCAGGTATAAAGCCCACCAGCAAAAAGGGCAAGGCCATCCCTAACCCCAGTCCGGCAAACACCATGAGTCCGACACCCGTCGGCAGTACCAGGGCGGCCCCCAAGGCGGTGGCCATGAAGGGGCCGGTGCAGGGTGTCGCCACAAATGCGGCCAGCACGCCGGTCCAAAAATCTCCCACCGGCCCTTGCTTATGTTGCAACTTGCCGCCCGAACTCAGGGTGCCGAGTTCAAACAAACCGGCGAGATTAAGCGCTATGGCCATCATCAATAGGATAAGCGCCACGATAATTTCCGGGCGCTGCAACTGAAACGCCCACCCCACCTGAAGACCGAATTGGCGCAACATCAGAATGAGGCCGCCGAGAAGCAGACACACCAACACGGCTCCCAGGGTGTAGGCCAGCGCACCGGACCTTGCCACACGTTCATCCCCTAGGTTGGCGAGGCTTAATACCTTCAAACTGAGGATCGGAAATACGCAGGGCATCAGATTGAGTAAAAGCCCGCCCAATATCGCCCCGAGCACGGCCACCGTAGAAACGACAATCAGATGATCGTCCTCCTTGGGTGGCAAGCTGACCTGAGTCGGAAAAACAAGCCCCTCTGCCTGCAGGATGGCATTCACCCTGACAGCCATCGACTCATTGAGGGCTATCACGCCGTGAAAGTGACTGGCGCTCCCCTCGGCCGCCACGGTTGTCATGAAGAGGCGCTCCCCGCGTCGAACAAAGCTTTGTGGCGCCGTGTTAGATATCACCCCGTTAATTTCCGGATAGAGGCGAATATCCTCGGCCAGCTCGACGGATTCGGGTAGTGGCAGCGACAACACAAATTGCCCGTCGTTAACGGAAAACGCTGCACTGGCCTCCAAGGGCTTAGGGATTTGCCTGTGCCAGGTATCGAAGCGCTCCTGGGCAGCCTTGGGAGCGCTTGACTCCCCCACGTTAAACTGAGCTTGCAAGCTTTGCTGCTCGGGAACGCAGAGCTTGGGGCTGCACACCAGATAGCGAATATCCACGGCAAGGCTAATGGGAATGCCCTCGGGCAGATCGTCAGCAAGCTTAAGCTGTGCCAAGAGAGCATAGTCACCATGATAGATGTAGTTCATCAGGTCGCTTAACACCATCGGCTCCGGCGCCGGGTATTGCAGCTCGCCTACAGTCACCCCTTCAGGCAGGTGCCACTCTAGTTGCATGGGGAATCCGGCGTCCCCCGGATTTAACCAGTAGCCATGCCAGCCCGCTTGCGGCGACATACGTATTGCCAAGCTGGTCTCAGTGCCAGCCGCAGGCGAAAGGGATTCGAGTAAAAGCGACGCCGCCATCTTTTGGCTATCTTCTTCACTAGCCTGTACCGATATTGCAAAGCACACCATGAGCAGGCAGCTGGCAATCATTTTCATCCATAACGAGGTTGTTCTCATCGTATGCTTTGCACTCCAAACCGTTTATTGTTTGTTGAACAAGGATTTGAGGCGATCGATAAAATCAGCTGCTTTGGCACTGACCTTTTCAGTTATCCTGCCCGACTCATCGATATAGACTATGGTTGGCAACTGAGTCACGCCAAATCGTCCGAAAAGAGTGCCCTCCTCGTCAAAGACGATTGGCAAACGCGTGTGGTAGTTGGTCTGGTATTGAGCCAGCTCGGCCTGGGATGCCCAGAGGTTGGTGGAAACATGCAGCCACTGGGTTTTGCTGTTAGAGGCTGACTGCTCAACCATTTCCCGCACCAACTGACACGATTTGGCCGTTTCCGGCTCTGAATCGACTAGGTACCACTCACACCATGGAGAGAAGAACACCAACCCCGTCGCTTTACCCTGTTGATCGGAGGACGGCAGCGGGTGATAGGTATCATCAATCGATCTCAATGCCAAAGAGGCCAGCTTATCGCCGAGCTGGTAGCCCGAGACCCTCTCTGCCACAACGCCGCTAAGCGGCGCCGCGTCGGCAACACTGCCGCTGGCAACCTCTTCCAATGCCTGATGAAAGGCTTCGTCATCCTGATGCCCCACGTATGCGATACGGCCACTCTTATCGATCAAGAAGTGCTGTGGGGTCACCCTCAACTTAAAGGCCCGAGCCAAGCTGCCGTCGTCTATGGTTACCGGCATGGTCAGCCCCTCCTTCTTTATAAAGGCACTGACAGAATTGATGTCGTCGCTGATCCCTGTATTGACGGAAATCACCTGTAGCTTGTCGCCATACTGCTGATAGATCTCTTCAAATCCGGGCATTTGCTGGCGACATGGTACACACCAGGTAGCCCAAAACTTGATGTAAACCGGCTTGTTACCATAAAGCTCGCCCAGATTGAGCGTTTCTCCGGCCAGTGTCGTCAGCTGTCGCTGTGGCGCCGGCGTGCCAAGCAGTTCACTGCCGGCGAGTTTGGCCCTTCTCTCCCCTTCTGCGGCAAAATCATCTTCTGCTAAGGCCTGCCCCGCAAACACTGTGAACAGAAACAAGGCAGAAAAACTCTTAATCAGCAACTTGGATCGTTTAAGGGTTAGATGTGTCATGCTGTATTCCCATAGTTAGGTAATGAACAAATAAAGGCCGTGAGCCTATTGGCCATGCCAGCTAATAACTGCATCGTCTGGCGTTGGCAGGGCAACGAAATGACGGGTAACACGGCGATAGGAATCTTATGTAAAGTTTGGAAATGCGAATTGTAAAATTTCGACATTTGATTAAGATTCGAAAGAGAACGACGAGGTTTTACCGCCATTCGGACATAGATAGACTGGACAGAGAGGTTAATGGAGCAGATTAACATGCCCCCCTTGCCACACCTTGGCTTTCAGCGCCTTCAACCCAGCGTCGCGCTGCAGCCATATATCAAGTGCTACTGGCACATATATAGAGCGGCGGGATCTGAGTACTCATCGACGGAATTTATGCATCCAGAGGGCGGCAGTGGCATCATCTTCAATTTTGGTGCGCCCATCCACCTTGACGGCGTGCCCCATAGGTCGTCGTGTCTGGTCACAGGCCCTACGAGGCAAAGCACAAAATTGGAGTTGTTTGGCCAGGTGGACGCATTGGGGATCCGCTTCTGGCCCGGCACAGGACGCGCGTTTTTAAGCTCGCCTCTTTCTGAGATGCTGGGGCAAAATCTGACACCAGAGGAGCTATCCCTGACGCTGCTTAGCGATGAATTGGTTGAGCGCCTGGCCATACAGCCGACACTACAGGAGCGTATCACCCTTCTGGAAACCAGGCTGATGCAATATCTGGCTGGCAAAACGCCATTGGCCGAAACAAGCGAGCCCAGCATGCGATATGCATTAAACTGGATAACCAAGCAGAAAGGTCAGGGAGAGCTGCACAAATTACTGACTGAGATAGACATAAGTCAACGACAGCTCGAACGCTTGTTTCAGCAAAACCTAGGCTTATCGCCCAAATACTTCAGCATCTTACAGCGCACCGGCTTCGCCAAAGACTTGCTCAGGCAGGACACTGCCCAATCGCTCACTGACATAGGCTATCACGCTGGCTTCTACGACCAGGCCCACTTCATTCGAGAATTTAAGAAGGTGATAGGTATTACGCCTGGGAGTTACAGGAACAAGGCCTTGCACAATCAAAAACGCTAGGGCCTGTTGACCTTTTGAGAACAAATTTTGTTCTAATTGAGCACGTTCAAATCGCGGCATGAGGCTTGGAGTATAAAAGCCGAGTAACAAAGAGTTGAACGTGCTCAAGAAGACCCCTGCGGGCAGCGTCTGTATCATTTTTCTACTGCGTTATCGCTCATTGATGTAGTGCACTAGATTACAATCGCTCTGCCTTGTATAAAATCAATACAGAGTGCTGCAAAAATGAACGCGAAAGATAAACAGGCCCTAGGACCCGTATCTATTGCCCTGTCACGCAAGCAGATATGTGTGATCTGCAAACTAAAGTAAAAATAAAAGCAAATCGACGCACACCTAACCAAAGCTAATTTGTCATCAGATAGCCGAGCCCTGTGATACAATGGGCCTTAATGGATTTTCTGCGGTAAATAAGCGCGCACTCCGCCTCATTTGGACGAGTAGCACCACGACAAACTCGGCCGAATCTGAGTAGCTGTTTGTGTGACTACTCGTGTGACTATTTGTGCGACTGTCTTATATAACTGGCACGAGAAAATCAAAGTGAAGCAAGGGCCCTTATACGGCCTAACGTAAAGTATCGACAACAATCCGAACTATATGTAAGCGATTGTTATTAAAGACAGAAACAAGGTGTTACAAACAAAATGGCATTACTGATCGACGACAGCTGTATCAACTGTGACATGTGTGAACCTGAGTGTCCCAACCAGGCGATCACCATGGGGGAAGAGATCTATGAGATAGATCCTAACCTGTGCACCGAATGCGTCGGCCACTACGACAAGCCAACCTGCGTCTCCGTCTGCCCCATCGACTGTATCGACCCGGACCCAGCCCATGTGGAATCCCAGGATGAACTCCTGGTCAAGTATCACCTGATCACCGGCAAGCCGATCGACTAACTGGCCAAGCACAGGTAGCTATCATCAGATGGTCAAATATGAACAAATAAAAAAGCGAAGCTCAGGCTTCGCTTTTTTATTGCCGCCCGCCTTCAGAAGGCTATCAGGCCCAAGACATGTCGGCCTGACGCTGCAACTGGGTCAGCATGCTCGCCGCCTGAGTGATGCTCTGGCGCATAATCAGCGGCATGGAATCGAATTCTATACTGAGCAACAGGTTCTTGACCTCGAGACCCAGCTCGGTATCCCCTTCGATGGCCAGACGGCGCTGGAAAAACAGGGTGTCAGGGTCTTCCTTCGCGGCGGCGATCAGCAATAGCGCCTGGCTACAGGCGCTGAAGCTCACCTCCGCCTCGCCACTTTCGCGAACGATGAGACGCTCATCGAAACTCACCTCGAAGCTTAACTCGAGATCGGTCACAGAGATCTTCACCCAGCGCCCCTGCAAGAAATCCAGTTCACCATCTTTGACCTGCGCCGACATCAGCAGATTTAAGATGCGCTCAAGAAGCTGAGCCTTAATCGAAAAAGGCACTAAGTTTAAAGGCTTAGCTATGACCTTAGGGCCATATTGCAATAGATGTTTGGCCATATTTGCCAACACACTTCGCTGCATGACTGACGTTCTCCTACCAAATTTGCGGACCGAAATCGTGACCTCGATCAATGTTTAGTCAGGTTCCCGACAACTGCTGTCGAGAGTGATAAGGAAATCAATTTTAACCAGATTTTATGATCACAAACCTGTTTTACATCAAGAATTGTTCAGCCAATCCCTTTTACACTGCACACTTTTTAAGGGAGAACAGCACATGGAACTTCTTTGTCCGGCGGGTAACCTCGCCTCCCTCAAGGTCGCGTTAAACGCCGGTGCCGACGCCGTCTACCTTGGGCTAAAAAACGATACCAATGCCCGCTCCTTTGCCGGGCTTAACTTTACACCGGAAAAATTGGCCGAGGCGGCCAGGCTGACCCAAAGGGCCGGTAAGAAGATTTTTCTCACCATCAACACCTTCCCTAAACCGGGCGAGGAACAGCGCTGGTACCAGGCGATCGATCTGGCGGCCGACACGGGCGTCGATGCCTTGATCATGGCCGATCTCTCCCTGCTGGACTATGCCCACAGCCGCTATCCCCACCTGCCCTTGCATCTGTCGGTGCAGGCTAGTGCCACCAACCTGGGCGCCCTTAGCCTCTATAAGCAGGAGTTCAATATCGACCGCGTGGTACTGCCACGAGTACTGTCGATGAAGCAGGTCAGAGACCTTGCCAAGGTGACCCCGGTAGATCTAGAGGTGTTCGCCTTCGGCAGCCTGTGCATCATGGCCGAGGGGCGCTGCCACCTCTCCTCCTATGTGACGGGCCAATCCCCCAACACGGGCGGCTCCTGCTCACCGGCGAAACACGTACGCTGGCAGGATGTGGGCGACAGCCAACAGACCCGGCTCAATGATGTGTTGATCGACCAGTCCGGTAAGGATGAGCAGATGGGCTATCCAGTGGTCTGCAAGGGACGCTACACCACCAGCGACAGCCAGGAAGCCTCGCACCTGCTGGAGTCCCCCACCAGCCTCAATACGCTCAGCCTGTTACCTGAGCTCGCCAAGGCCCGTGTGGTGTCTCTCAAGATTGAGGGGCGTCAGCGCAGCCCGGCCTACGTGGAGCAGGTCACTCGGGTGTGGCGTCAGGCGATAGACACCTACCTGAACGCCCCTCAGGCCTACACCACTCAGGCTCAGTGGGACCAGGCCCTGGCCAAAGTCTCCGAAGGACAGGTCACCACACTCGGCGCCTATGAGCGCACCTGGCAATAATTGCGGGCAATAACTGCGGACAAAAGCCGCGAGCAAAAAGACAAAAGGATAACAAGATGAAAACCTCATTAGGACCGATTCAATATTGCTGGCCCAAAGAGAAGGTGATCGAGTTTTATGAAACAGCGGCCCAGAGCAGCGTGCCATTAGTCTACCTGGGCGAGACAGTATGCAGTCGCCGCCGGGAGCTCAAGTTTAGTGACTATCTCGACCTGGCACACATGCTAAAGGCGGCCGGCAAGGAGGTGGTGCTCTCGACCCTGACACTCATCGAGGCACAATCGGAATTTACCGAGCTAAAGAAGCAGGTGGAGAATGGCGAATTCGCCATCGAAGCCAACGATGTGGGTGCCATCTACCTGGCCAAGGAGCAAGGGATCCCCTTCGTCTGTGGCCCCAGCGTCAACAGCTATAACGCCGCGACCCTGAAGAAGTTTGCCAGCTGGGGCATGCAGCGTTTCGTGATGCCGCTGGAACTGTCCAAGGCCTGGCTCACCCAGGTGCTCGACGATCTCGCCCCGCGCCAGGTCGAAGTCGAGGTGTTCGGTCACGGCTACATGCCGCTGGCCCACTCGGCCCGCTGCTTTACCGCCCGCCACAAGGGGCTGACCAAGGATAAGTGTCAGACCATCTGTATCGAAAACTCCGAGGGCCTATTGGTGCAGACTCAGGAAGATCAGCCGCTACTGCGTCTCAACGGTATTCAGACACAGTCGGCGAACTATATGGATCTGTGCGACCAGCAGACTCAGATGCAGACGCTGGGGGTCGACTATTTCCGCATATCCCCCTCGTCACTGGCATCCATCGACTTGGCCGATGCACTCCCGGCCAAATCGGCCAGCCACGACAGGCAGTGTAACGGCTACTGGCACCAGCTGCCGGGTCTGACACAAAGCTAGTTGAAAGATAGAGCCTAATCAGGATTAGGCCAGATTAAGGAAATGAAAGCTCGGCTTAACCCACTCGCGTAAGGTTAATCGAGTCGACGCATCTCTCGCTGGGTCCACACCAGCGAGAGCAACCACCCCATAAAGCTAAACAGGGCCGCCCACTCCATGATCACCGGAAAACGGATCTCGGGTCTTGGCTCGACCATCACGAGATCATGATAAAACCAGGTCCCGTTAGCCACCATGCCATCATCCGTATGGGCCATCAGAATAAACACCAAGAGCAACCCCAGCGTCAGGCCAGAGAGCAACAGGCTGCCGCGCAGGGCAAATCGCTTGGGTCTGCCTCTGCGTCTTAGGAGATAGATAAGATAGGCCGCCACGCTCATCGCCGCGAAGTAGAAGAAATATTCTATGCCTAAGATATGCAAATGGTAGACGTTAACCGGAAACAGGCCGACACAGGCCAGCGCCAGCAACGACGAGACCAACACAGAGAAACTAGTTAGCACCCAGGGGCCATCGCTGTTTTGCAGGGCAAACAGGGCAAACAACACCAGGCTCAGGCTGCCAAAGAAGAGACCACCGTTAAACACGACGGCAAGCTCGGAGTGGCCATACTGACCCAACTCACTCAGGGAAAAATTAAAGAAGCTAAAGCCCTGGCCGCTGTAATCGCTAAATCCTAAGCTAGCCGCCAGCAGGCCGATAAGATGTCCTAAGAGTCCAAGCAAGCCAAACCTAAATGCTAATTTAGACAGTTTCTGCTCTTTTGAAGTCATAGGTCCTTTATCATTTAACACACTCATCGGTTAACCATATATGGAATCAGAAATTTTTGCAGAGGTCTAGCGCATATTTCTGACACGAACTGCATAAAATCTCGGCAGAAATCATACCTTGAGAATAATAGCGCACCATCCCAGTTATGAGACCTCCCAGCCCCAACAGCCCGCCACCACGCAACAGCTCAGCAACAATTACATAACCTTGTTTTCAAAGGGGTTTAACCAATATTTACCTAGCCTAGCGCTTGGCAATTTAGGTACAATATAAATAGTCATAAAGTGCTAATAACTATGCTGCGACGGTGAAACGGTTCACCAAGCATTATAATCGTTTTACATCACTGGACTTAGGGGGTAACCTTCCCCGCTTATCTCATGAATGGATATTCAGAGTGTATTGATTAACGGATCTTTGAGTAGATGGCGACCCATGCTTGGGAAGCTAAGAATAAAGGCTAAATAAAGTGGCTGAAAAACAAACCCATAACATAAAAACAGTGCTGACGTTTCTAGTCCCCTCCATTATCGGACTGTTACTCTTCATGACCCCCATTAGCTATCAAGATGCCATCACGATCCCCATCGCCATCGTATCTAAGGGGCTGCAAAACCTATTGGGCGATAGCATTGTCGCCATCGTCACTGCCATTGTGGTGCTCACCGCTATCGCGACGCTGATTAGTAAGCTGGCAAAACCTGCGATACTCAAGCGCTATCCCTTCTTTGGTGCCTTGCTCGATGTCAGCCCCATGTGGACTCTGGTGCGTGTCCTGGGCGCCATCTTTATCGTGCTGACCTTTACCGGCACTGGGCCTGAGGCGATTCACTCGGGTAATACAGGTGCACTCGTACTCAACGACCTACTGCCCGTGCTATTTTGCGTGTTTATCTTTGCCGGCATGTTACTACCACTGCTGCTCAACTTCGGCCTGCTGGAGCTTTTCGGCACCCTGCTGACCAAGGTGATGCGCCCTGTGTTCAACCTGCCCGGACGCAGCGCCATCGACTGTATGGCCTCCTGGCTGGGTGATGGCAGCGTCGGCATTCTGATGACCAGCAAACAGTATGAATCCCGATTCTATACCCAGAGAGAGGCGGCGGTGATAGGCACCACCTTCTCGGCGGTCTCTATTACCTTCTCACTGGTGGTGATCTCCCAGGTCAAACTGGAACACCTGTTCGTGCCCTTCTATCTCACCGTCTGTCTGGCCGGTGTCGTGGCAGCGATTGTCGTACCAAAACTGCCGCCACTCTCTTGGAAGAAAGACCACTACATAGATGAGACCCCACGTCACCCTGATGATGAAGTGATCCCCCACGGCCGCGGCGTATTCGCCTGGGGCTTAGAGCTGGCACTGGCCAAGGCGGCCAAGGCCGACGGTGTGGGTCACACGGTCAAAGATGGTCTGAAGAATGTCATCGACATGATTTTCGGGGTGATTCCCGTGGTGATGGCCATAGGTACTGTGGCGCTGATGATCGCCGAATACACGCCTATCTTTAACTATCTGGGCATGCCCTTTATCCCACTGTTGGAACTACTGCAGGTGCCGGAAGCCGCCGAGGCCTCTAAGACCATAGTGGTGGGCTTTGCTGACATGTTCATTCCCTCTATCCTGGCCAGCTCCATCGAGTCAGACATGACCCGCTTCATCATCGCCGCCATGTCGGTGACCCAGCTGATCTACATGAGTGAAGTCGGTGCCCTGCTGATCGGCAGCAAGATCCCGGTCAATATCGTCGAGCTGTTTGTCATCTTTATCCTCAGAACCCTGGTCACCCTGCCGGTGATCGCTGGTGTCGCCCACCTCATCTTCTAGGGCAGAGACGTTAGACGCAAAAGGGCAGCTCAGGCTGCCCTTTCTTATGGCCAAATTGGCACATTATCTTATTCATTCAACTCGCTATTTCCCCAAAGACTTCTAAACTTAAACACTCAAGAAGTGCTCGTTTTGTCAGGGGCCATGCGGATATTTATCTCTCCCAATTCCCCAAAAACTGAGTGCCAAACAGCCCCCTAGATCACAAGGGCCAAGTTATGACTTGCAAATACACGAGTTGGCGCACCTAGATGAGAGCTTTCATCCTCTTATTCTTGCTTCTGGTGAGCCAGCACAGCCAGGCCTTCAGCTATCAGCCGCAATTCGATTCATTCGGCGCCAAGGAGGGGCTGTCGATGAACACGGTCACAGATATCGTCAACGACAAGGATGGCCACCTATGGGTCGCCACCCAGGCCGGGCTCAACCGCTACGATGGTAAGCGTTTCAAGATCTTCGACACCCGAGATGATGAACAAGGCCCCTCGGCCAAATTTATCAAGAAACTGCATTTCAGCCGCAATACCCTATGGCTTATCACCCGTAACGAAGGGATCAACCGCTATCACGCCGACAGTGGACGCTTCGAGCCCTTCAACGCCAGTAACAGTCCGCTACCCGACGATATCGTCGACCTGGACGAAGACGCCGAGGGCAACCTCTGGCTCGCCACCGCCGACAACCGCCTGCTCTACTACTCCCCCGCCAGCAACAAGCTGCTGGCCACCCTAGACAGCAGCAATACCCCGGGCCTGCCCGGCGGGCGTATCAACACCCTGTATCGCGATAGACAGGAGAAGCTCTGGATTGGCACCCTCAACGGCCTCGCCAGCCTTAAACAAACGGAAGACAAGGTTAGCCTGACCCAATATGCCCAGGCCGAGCTTCGCGGCGTCTCCGCCATCGAGGCGGGTAAGAGTAACACCCTCTGGGTAGGCACCCAGACCCGCGGCCTGTTCCTGCTGGATATCACCAACGACCAGGCCATGGCTATCGACTCCGTGCCCGCCAGCGCCGCCTTCTCCATTTCCGCCCTCAAGCGAGACAAGTTCGGCAGCCTCTGGATTGGTTTTCGCGCCCAGGGCTTAGCCAGATATGAGCCAAGCAGTGATGAGCTCCACAGGCTCAACGCATCCGCCGAGAACCGCTACAGCATCAACAGCCCTGTCATCACCTCGCTATGGGTAGACAACGAACAGCAGCTGTGGATCGGCAGCAAGGGCGGCGGCCTGAGCAAAACCTTTCTCGACGCCCAATATTTCGGCCACGTGCATGGCTTTAGCTTCATCGACAACAACCTGCTTAATGTGGACATTCGTAGTCTGCTGGAGGACAGCCAGGGTACCCTCTGGGTCGGCACAGCCAGCGGGGTCTATCGGGGGCTAAAAAACACCAGGGGCGAACTGGCAGGCTTTGCCCCCTTCCATGTGCAAAACCCTAGGCTGGGTCGGGCCTTCGTCAGTTTCATCAAGGAGGATGCCAGCGGCCAGCTGTGGATAGGCACCCGAGGCGACGGCCTCTTCATCTATACCGCCGACAAGCAGAGCTATATTCACTATCTAACCGATGCCAAGAGCCCAAACAGCCTGCCCAGCAATCAGCTGTATTCACTCTATTTCGACCATAAGGGGACACCCTGGATCACCAGTAGAGATGGCGGCGTCGCCAGATATGCCGGCATAGCAACAGGCTTTATTAGTGTGCCGCTCCCTATCAAGACGGTCACAGATATGCTGCAGGACAGCGACGGCAACTATTGGCTCACCTCCTCCAGCGACGGCCTGCTCAGGCTTGCGGTCGATGGCGAGATCACCCACTTTTCCACGCATACCCCCAATGCCTTGCCCAAGCACCTGTTCTCCATTATCCCTGGTGACAACCACAGCCTGTGGATTGCCAGCAACGAGGGGTTACTGCATTTCAACACCCGGGATTTCAGCAGCCGACTGCTTACCACGGCAGATGGCCTAATCGACGATACCATCTATCTGCTGTTCGCCGACCAGCGCCGCCACTTGTGGCTTGGCACCACCAAGGGGCTGACCCACCTAGACCCGGGCAGCCTAAAGATCACCAACTACACTGACCTCGATGGCATACAGGACAACGAGTTTAACTTCGGTGCGGCGGCACTGGGCAGCGATAACAGCCTCTACCTGGGTGGCGTCAACGGCTTCAACCACTTTAACCCGTCACAGCTCCCCAGGCGTCAGCCGCCAACCCTGCCAGTGATCACAGATCTCTTTGTCTTGGGTCAGGCTCAGGGGCTGCCGGATATGGACAAGGGCACCCCCAGGCTGCCACCGGCCTTGACCCTCTCCCATACCGCCGACATCTTCTCGCTGCATTATCACAGCCCAGATCTGCACAACGCCACCCGGCTCAGCTACCAGTACCGTCTGCTTGGGCTCAACGACACCTGGATCGCCGGCTCGCCAGAGCAGGTCGCCTACTTTACCGGGCTCAACCCCGGCAACTATCTGTTTGAGATCCGCGCCAAGGATATAAATCAGCAATACAGCCCCATCAGGCGCCTGCAGATCATGCTGGAACCGGCCCCCTGGCAGTCGCCCTTCGCCTACACCTTCTATTTCACCCTGACACTGATGCTGGTGAGCCTGATCTTTTATCGCAAGTGGTCTCAGTATCAACAGCAGGCGGCGCTGCTGCATGAGGTGGCCGAGAGCGAACAGCGTCTGCAGCTGGCGCTGTGGGGCAGCGGCGACGAGTTCTGGGACTGGAACATTGTTCACGGCAACGCGACCCGCACCAACACCTTCCTCAAATATCCGGAGCAGGAAGAGGAGCTTAAGAAGACCATCGCCAGCTGCGTCCACCCGGACGACATCCCCAAGGTGTCTCGGGTCGCCAAGGAGTGCATTAACGATCAGATAGATAAATTCTCCCTCACCTATCGCGGCCTGGCGCCCGACGGCGAGTGGCTCTGGGTACTCAATCGCGGCCAGGTGGTGGAGCGTGACGAGATGGGCAAGGCGGTGCGGATCGCAGGGACTATCAAGAACATTCAGCAGCAAAAAGAGACAGAGCATGCCCTGCGCGAGCTCAATCAGCGCCTAGAGCAGCGCGTAGCCGAACGCACCCTGGAGCTGCAACAGCGTAACGACGAGCTAAAACACACCCTGGATGAGCTGGAACATACCCAGGGCGAGCTGATGGACAAAGAGAAGATGGCAGCACTGGGCGGTCTAGTGGCCAGTATCACCCACGAGGTCAACACCCCCATCGGCATCAGTGTCACCGCCGCCTCCCACCTGCAGGAGAGCGTCAAACACTTCGACCAGCTCTATCGCCGAGGCGAGATCACCGAAGAGGATTTCGAAGAGTACCAAACCGAGGTGGCCGAGTGCTGCCGCCTGGTTCTGGCTAACCTGGAACGCGCTGCTAAGCTGATCGCCAGCTTCAAACAGGTCTCTGTGGATCAGTCCCACGAGGATGTGCGCGAGTTCGACCTACACGCATACCTGGAGGAGATCTTCATCTCCCTCAACCCCATGCTGTCACGTACCCCCCATGAATACAGCTATCACTGTCCCGAGAAGCTGATCATCAGGAGTACCCCGGGGGCCTTCTACCAAATCGTCAGCAACCTGTTTAACAACTCGGTGATCCACGCCTACCCAGATGGCAGGTCGGGCCAGCTGAGCCTGGAGGTGACACGCACAGATGACGGCATCTGCATCACCTACCAAGACGATGGCTGCGGCATGCCGGAGGAAATCCAGACCCAGGTGTTCCAGCCCTTCTTCACCACTAAACGCGGCAAAGGCGGCAGCGGCCTGGGGATGAATATCGTCTCTAACATAGTCACTCAGGTGTTGAAGGGAGAGATCAGCATAGACTCTCAGGAGGGGCAAGGCAGCACCTTCATCATACGTCTACCCGACAGCCTCATAGTGCAGTAGGCGTCATCTGGCTGCAATAATTTGTTCATCTACTAGTCAAACTCCCCTCTTACTCTGACGCTATGGATAGGGTGTCTCCATAACGGGCCCCCCCCTACACAGCGAGCAGATCCCATGCAAAAGATGATTTTTACCGTAGACGATGTGGTTGCCAACAACCTGCCCAAGCTCAATCAGAGCCCCTGGCTGGCGACCCCCACCAAGGCGCTGCTGCGCTATTTCCTGATGGAGAAAGAGTGCCATGCCATCACCCAGGAGTTCGATTACCTGGAGGGGGTAGACTTTATCGAGCAGGTCCTGGCCAGCTTCAACTTCACCTATAGCGTGCCCAGCACAGAGGTGGAGAATATCCCCAGCGAGGGCCGGGTGGTGATCTATGCCAACCACCCTATCGGTTCACTGGACGCCCTGGCGATAATCAAGCTGATCAGCAAGGTGCGCCCGGATATCAAGGTGGTGGCCAACGAACTGCTGATGACCCTTGAGCCGCTGCACTCCATCCTGCTGCCTGTACGCAACATGACAGGCGGCACCCCCAAACAGCACCTTGAGAAGATCCACCAGCACCTCAAGAGCGAAGGCGCCGTACTGATCTTCCCCTCTGGCGAGGTGTCACGCCTGCGCCCCAACGGCGTACGGGATCTGCACTGGCACAGCGGCTTTTTGAAGATCGCCAAGGCCTGTCAGGCGCCGCTACTGCCCATGTTTGCCGACGCCAAAAACTCGGCCACCTTCTACGGCGCCTCGATGATCTACAAGCCCCTGGCCAGCCTACTGTTGGTCAAGGAGATGTTTAAGCAGGCCAAGCGCACCATGCCCCTGCGCATAGGTCAGCTGATCCCCAAGGAGGTGGTGGCCAGCAGCGATTTCCCGCTAAAGACCCAGGTAAAGCTGCTCAAGAACCACCTGTACCGTATCGGTAAGAATCGCAGCCCCCTGTTTAAGACCCAGAATGCCATCGCCCACCCCGAGTCGCGCAGCGATCTGATCGAAGCCCTGTCCCAGTGCGAGCTGCTGGGCCAGACCCATGACGAGAAACTCATCTATCTCTACCGCCACAAGCATAGCAATCCCATCATGCGTGAGATAGGCAGGCTGAGGGAGATCGCCTTTCGCGCCGTGGGTGAAGGCAGCGGCAAGCGCCGCGACACAGACAAGTACGACGCCGACTACCTGCACCTGGTGCTCTGGGATCACAAAGCGCTGGAGATCGTCGGCGCCTACCGCTTCGCCAGTGCCAAGCATCTCTACCAGGATGAGGCTAAAGGCCTCTACAGCCAGTCGCTGTTTCAGTACCGCGACGAGTTCGCCCCCTATTTCGAGCAGGGGCTGGAGCTGGGGCGCAGCTTCGTGCAACCCAAGTATTGGGGCAAGCGCAGCCTGGACTATCTCTGGTTCGGCATAGGCGCCTTCCTCGCCAAACACCCACAATATCGCTACCTGTTCGGTCCCGTCTCCATCAGCGACGCCCTGCCGGAGCAGGCCAAGGCGATGTTGGTCTACTTCTATCAGACCCACTTCTGCCCGGTTCAGGAGCTGGCACACGCCAACAGCCGCTACAGCTTTACCCCAGAGCAGCACGAGCGGCTCGTTGCCCTGTTCCCCGGCGAAGACTATCAGGCGGAGTTTAAGCAGCTCAAGCAGGCACTCGCCAGCATGGGCGCGGCGGTTCCCGCCCTGTATAAGCAATATGGCGAGCTGTGCGATGGCCTGGGCGTAAGCTTCCTCGACTTTGGCATAGACGCCGAATTTGGCGACTGCATCGACGGCCTGGTGCTGGTGGACACCCACAAGCTCAAGGCGAAGAAGCGTGCCCGCTACATCGACTGCCACCTGCCCGAGCTCAATACCGGCGGCGAGGATAGCCAATTGAAGTAGCCAGTTAAACTAGCCCAATAGCGGGTACAGATTGAATAAAGCAAAAAGACGCCCAGCGGCGTCTTTTTTTGCCGCCTTAATTTGAGCGCTTAGGTGGTGATGTAAGTGGCGAGTTAAATGGCCTAGCAAGATTGCTTGGTGCTTAGCGCTTAGTGATTAGTGATTAGCGATGAAAGCGCGTCAGCAGGGCGCGATAGATCTGATACAGGCGCACTATCTGCGCCAGCTCCACCCGCTCGTTAACCTGATGTATGCTGTGGTTAGGTAGCCCAAGTTCGATCACCTGAGTCTGGGGTGATGATAGGAAGCGTCCATCCGAGGTGCCGCCCGAGGTGGAAAGGCGGGGAAAGCTGGCGGTCACCTCGAAGATCGCCGCCTCCACCTGGGCGATCAGGCTCTGCTGGCCATTTTCCTGGGTATGATAGGGGGGACAGCCGCGCTCCCAGCGCAAGTTAATGGCATCCTTGCCTAAAGCCAATGCAGCAAGACAGCTTTGGATCCGCTCGATAATCCCCGCCTCGCTGTAGCGATAGCTGTAGCGGATGTTAAAACAGATCTCACAGCTGCCCGGCACGATATTGTCGGTAAAGCTGCCCGAATCCACATGGGTCACCTGTAAACTGGTGCCGGGAAAGTCATCACTGCCCTCATCCCAACTAAGGGCCTCCAATGCCTGCATCACCCGCGCCGCCATGTGCAGCGCGTTGACGGCATTCTTAGGATAGGCTACATGACCCTGCTTGCCCTTGAGTTGCAGCCGGGCCGAGATGGCGCCGCGACGGCCAATCTTAATCACATCCCCCGCCTGTTTATCGGCGGTCGGCTCGGCTACCACACAGTATTTAGGTAGACGCTCCGCGGCCGCCAGGCGCTCTACCAGGGCGCGGGTGCCAAACTCGGCCTCGCCCTCTTCGTCGCTGGTGACGATAAACTGCCAATTGACCTTGGGCCGGCCATAACAAGCGATATGATCCTCAACCGCCGCCAGCATCACCGCCAGCCCAGATTTCATATCGACCGCGCCGCGACCTATCAAGGTTTCGCCCACCAAGGTGGCGGCAAACGGCGGCGTCTGCCAGCGACTCAGATCGCCAGGCGGCACCACATCCGTGTGGCCGGCAAGAGCCAGCTGCGCCGGACGCTCGTCCAAGGATGCCAGCAGATTGCTTACCCCGTGATCCTGATAGTGGCTAACCACAAACCCCATGGCCTCAAGCTTTGCCCCTAGCCATCGCTGACACCCGGCATCTTCTGGGGTAATGGAGGGGCGGCGCATCAGCTCACGACAGTAACGCACCGCCTTATGCTGACTCAGATCAGCCTGGTTTAAATTAGCCTTATTTAAACTAGCATGACTCGAATTAGTTTGGCTCGGCTCGAAGTGACTAAGCGCCGATAGATTGGAATCTGAGTAAAGAGGTTCGGCCCGATAAGCCAATGGCATGGATTTCATCTTTTTGCCCTGATGCGAAGATAAACCCAGCCATTAAAAGGCAAGCCCATGACATTTATGTGAAATATAGATGGTCATTTGTTGAACATTCATTTATCTGTTATAACTGGAAACAGGTGATAATTCACCAAAGTTACTGAGAAACATACAAAACTCAGTATTCCCCTAAGTCTCAGGAGTCGCCATGGAAATTCGGGTATCGGAGATCATGAGTACCAGGGTCGTCACCATAGATATGGATGACAGGCTCACCATAGTCAAAGAGATCTTTGACTGCGCCCCCTTTCATCACCTGCTGGTGGTCGAAAACGACAGCTTGCAGGGAGTGTTATCCGAGCGCGACTATCTGCGCACCCTCAGCCCACACATCGGCAGCATAGGCGAGACCGAGCGCGACAGCGACACCCTGCACCGCCGCGCCCATCAGGTAATGAGCCGTGATCCCATCACCATAGCCCCCGAGGCCGACATCAAGACCGCCAGCCAACTCATGCTGGCACACGACATAGGCTGTCTGCCTGTGATGGCCTTGAACAAGATAGTGGGCATCATCACCTGGAAAGATCTGCTACGCGCCTTCAGTCAGGATGAGCCAGAACCAGAACAGGCCTAACCCGCTTTTGCCTTAACCAAATGCGTTAACCAAATGCTGCCGGCAGCAGAAACGACAAACCCAGGCTAAAAAGCCTGGGTTTGTATTTTCAGTATTACGGTCTGAGTTGCGGTCAAAGTCGCGATTTGAGTCGCGCTCAGCTGAACGACCGCTCGCCAATTGCAGCGTTAAATCGCCCATCCGCCCATGTAGAAGACCACCAGACCGATAGTGATGGCTAACACACCGGGTTTCAGTGCTCGCCACTCACCGCTGGCCAGACGACCAATCACTAGGGTGACGAAGCCCAACATGATACCGGTAACGATATTACAGCTGAGGATGATAAACACGGCGCAAGTTAGGCCCGCCATGGCATCGACCTTGTCGTCGAAGTTCAGCTTAGTCACATTGCTCAGCATCAAGAGGCCCACATACATGAGCGCAGGCGCGGTAGCATAGGCCGGTACCAGATAGCTTAGCGGCGCAAGGAACACCATCAACAGGAACAGGACACCGACGATGGTGGCAGTCAGGCCCGTCTTACCACCGGCCGCGGTACCCGCCGCCGACTCGATATACACGGCCGCCGGCGCGCCGCCGACTGTGCCTGCGAAGATGCTGCTCACCGAATCTGAGGTCAGCGCCTTACCGCCGCCGACGATATTGTCTTTCTCATCCAGCAGTTCCGCCTGACCGGCTACCGCACGTATGGTGCCCGTGGCATCGAAAATCGCCGTCATCACCAAGGCCAGCACGATAGGCAGCACCACAGGATTAAGCGCGCCCATGATATCCAGCTGACCGATGAGCGACTTGTCAGACATCAAATCCGGCAGGGCAAATAAGCCCTGATAGGTCACGCTCGGGTCGAACGCCAGGCCAAATACCGACAGGGCGATGATCACCAGCAAGATACCACCTGGTACGCCGCGGCGCTCCAGGCCTATGGTGGCCGCCAGGCCGATAACGGTCGCCAGCACAGGCAGGCTATGGATATCGCCAAGCTTCACCGGCAAGCCCGTGTCGTTGGCGACAATCAGGTGCACACTGTTGGTGGCGATCAGCAGCAGAAACAGGCCGATACCTATGCCGGTACCGTGGGCGATCCCCTTAGGCAGGTTGGTCAGTACCCACTGACGTATGCCGGTGACACTCACCAAGGTAAACACCACGCCCATGAGGAAGATGGCCCCCAGGGTCACAGGGATAGAGATGCCTTGGCCCAACACCATGCTAAAGGCGGTAAAGGCGGTGAGCGAGATGGCACAACCAATCGCCATCGGCAGGTTGGCCCAGAGCCCCATCAAGAGCGAGCCAAAGGAGGCAATCAGACAGGTGGCCACGAAGACGGCGCCAGGGTCGAAACCGGCGGCGCCCAACATGTTAGGCACCACGATCACCGAATAGACCATGGCGAGGAAGGTGGTAAGGCCGGCTATCACCTCTTGGCGCAGCGTACTACCACGAGCGGTGATGGAAAAATAACGGTCAAGCAGGGAGCTTGCAGGTACAGCGGGTGCAGCGAGAGTCTGTTCAGACTTCATAGTAGTTACCTTTTTTGATCTCTTAATTTGGAAGGCTGTGGCAAGTTAGAGCCCCACGACATATGTCTGTGGGTGAGAGATCCACTGAGTACTTATTGGTGTACCCTAACGTGACCTGCAAATCGGTACCCCAGGAGATACCGACCTTTTAAGGTAAGCAAACACTTACCCATAACACAGCCTTTGTTGGCGGCGCATTCTACAGCAAAGAGAGTGGCATAAACCAGAGCAAGCTAACAATTCGCCAAACTTTTGTACAAGTTTCGCCAGTGCCCCCTTTTTCGAATCCAAGGTCCTAGAACAATCTATCTCCGCCACCTAAGACATTAAGTTATCTTGTTTATTATCAACTAGTTAATACTGGTGAGAACCCAAGCAATTCATCCAACCTCATTTCATTCATATTTTTTCATAACTTGTCACTCTTGGTTCATGCCAGGCATCACCCCTATTCACATCCCTTCTCTACCATGCATGCATAGACAAAGATCAACTAAGAGAGTCTGTCATGCCATCACACCCAATAAACGAAACGCGAGATCAGGATAAGTCCAGAGAGCTCAAAGCCCTTGGCTTCATCATATTGCTGCTCTTCCCGATCCTGACCATCACAGGCATCAGCGCCTATGGCTTCATCATCTGGATGATCCAGGCCTTCGGCGGCGTCGTCGCCCATTAACCCATTACTAAACTCGAGAAAGGATGTTGCTATGAAGTGGTTTATCACCCTTTGGCGTACCCTCAACAAACCCGCCAAGACCCTTACCCTGGGCGCCATCAGCCTGTCAGCCTTCCTGATGGGCATCATCTTTTGGGGCGGCTTTAACACTGCCCTCGAGGCGACCAATACCGAAGCCTTCTGCATCAGCTGTCACAGCATGGAGAGCACGCCCTACAAGGAACTGCAAGAGACTGTGCATTGGTCTAATCACTCAGGCGTGCGCGCCACCTGCCCCGACTGCCACGTGCCCCACAACTGGAGCCGCAAGATTGGCCGCAAGATAGAGGCCTCTCACGACATGTGGGGTTGGCTGCTACAGACTGTGAACACAGAAGAGAAGTTCGAGGCCAAGCGTCTGGAGATGGCGAGCCGCGAATGGAAACGTTTCGATCGCGACAACTCACTGGCCTGTAAGAACTGCCACAACTATGACTCGATGAAGTGGGACGAGATGTCGAAGCTGGCCCAGAAACAGATGAAACGTGCCGCCGAGCTGGATCAGAGCTGTATCGACTGTCACAAGGGTATCGCTCACAAGCTGCCCGACATGGGTACCTCACGCGCCCCTGAGCTTATCGCCCAGGTGGGGTCAGGCGAGAGCAGCCTGGTTATCGGTGAGAACTACTTCAGCGCCCTGACCAAGCCGCTGTTCTTCAACGAGAAGACAGACGTCGAGGCAGGCACCCTCAACATAGCCACTAAGGTAAAGGTGCTTGAGCTCAAGGGCCAACGTGCCAAGGTTGGCATCGACGGCTGGCGCAAGAAGATAGGCGCAGGCCGAGTGATCTACTTCGATTTCGGCATGAACATCCTCTCGGCGCAGCTCTCAAAAGATGCCGCCTTAGAGCCAGGCGTGATGGAAGTGTTCGAAGAGCAGCAAGACCCGCTCACCGGCCTGACCTGGCAGCGCGTCGAGGCCAAGATCTGGGTGGATGGCGACTATCTGGTGAAAGACCTGCAGCCGCTATGGGACTACGCCCGCGACACTTACTCCAGTAGCTGTAGCGTGTGTCACACCCAGCCCGATGAGGCCCATTTCGACGCCAACACCTGGCCTGGCATGTTTCAGGGAATGATCGCCTTCGTCAACATGGACCAGGACACCCAGGCATTGGTGCAGAAGTACCTGCAAGAACATTCATCCACTTTCGACAAGTCAGCGCACTAACAGGATAGCATCATGAACAGAAGAGATTTTCTAAAAGGCCTCGCCGCCAGCTCCTATGTCACCCTAAGCGGCTCGTCGCTGTTGGCACCGCTCAACGCCCTGGCAAGCACCAGAACCGATGAGGTGTGGAAAACTACCGGCTCCCATTTCGGCGCCTTTAAGATGACCCGCAAGAATGGCGTCATCGACAAGGTAATTCCTTTCGACCTGGATAAATACCCAACCGACATGATTAACGGGGTAAAAGGCCTGGTCTATAACCCATCGCGGGTACGCTACCCTATGGTGCGCCTCGACTTCCTGCTCAAGGGGCATAAGAGCAATACCCAGGAGCGCGGCGATTATCGTTTCGTGCGTGTCACCTGGGACAAGGCGCTGTCGCTGTTTAAGGACTCATTAGATGAGGTCCAGACCAAATATGGTCCATCCGGACTACACGCGGGTCAGACCGGCTGGCGCGCCACGGGTCAGCTGCACTCATCCACCAGCCACATGCAGCGCGCGGTAGGAATGCACGGTAACTTCGTCAAGAAGGTCGGCGACTACTCCACCGGCGCCGGTCAGACGATTCTGCCCTACGTGCTCGGCTCGACCGAGGTCTACGCCCAGGGCACCTCCTGGCCGCTGATCCTCGAGCACAGCAACACCATCATCCTCTGGTCGAACGACCCCTACAAGAACCTGCAGGTGGGCTGGAACGCCGAGACCCACGAGTCGTACGCCTATCTGGCGCTGCTCAAGGAGAAGGTGGCCCAGGGTAAGATCAGGGTGATCAGCATAGATCCCGTGGTCACCAAGACCCAGAAGTACCTTGGCTGTGAACAGCTCTACATCAACCCACAGACAGACGTGGCCCTGATGCTGGGTATCGCCCACGAGATGGTGACCCAAGAGCTACACGACAAGGCCTTCATCGACGGCTACAGCCTGGGCTTCGACGAGTTCCTGCCATACCTCATGGGTGAGAAAGATGGCATCGCCAAGACGCCTGAGTGGGCCAGCAAGATCACCGGCGTCAGCGTCGAGATCATCAAAGATCTGGCCAAGGTGATGACTAAGGGCCGCACCCAACTCATGATGGGCTGGTGTATTCAGCGCCAGCAACACGGCGAGCAGCCATACTGGATGGCGGCTGTACTGGCCACCATGATAGGCCAAATCGGCCTGCCCGGCGGCGGCATCAGCTACGGCCACCACTACTCCAGCATAGGCGTACCTTCGTCGGGTGCGGCGGCGCCTGGCGCCTTCCCGCGTAACCTGGATGAGGGCCAAAAGCCTCTGTTTGACAGCAGTGACTTCAAGGGCGCCAGCAGCACTATCCCTGTCGCGCGCTGGATCGACGCCATCTTGGAGCCGGGCAAGACGATAGATGCCAACGGTAACAAGGTCACCTACCCGGACATCAAGATGATGGTGTTCTCGGGCAACAACCCCTGGAACCACCATCAGGACAGAAACAAGATGAAGCGCGCCTTCCACAAGCTGGAATGTGTGGTCACCATAGACGTAAACTGGACGGCAACCTGTCGCTTCTCTGACATAGTGCTACCGGCCTGTACCACCTTCGAGCGCAACGACATCGACGTGTACGGCAGCTATGCCAACCGCGGCGTCCTGGCGATGCAGAAGATGGTCGAACCTCTGTACGAGAGCCTGTCGGACTTTGAGATCTTCACCCGCTTCGCGGCGCTCATGGGTAAAGAGAAGCAATATACTCGCGGCCTGACCGAGATGGATTGGCTGAGAAAGCTCTACGACGAATGTAAGGCCGCCAACGCCGGTAAGTTCGAGATGCCTGACTTCGACACCTTCTGGCAGCAAGGTTATGTGCACTTCGGTGAAGGCCAGCCCTGGACACGTCACAGCGATTTTAGAGAGGATCCCGAGATCAACCCGCTGGGCACACCATCGGGCCTTATAGAGATCTTTAGCCGTAAGATCGCCCAGTTTAACTACGACGATTGTCCTGGCCACCCCACCTGGATGGAGAAGAGCGAGCGCAGCCACGGCGGCCCCGGCTCAGACAAGTACCCCATCTGGATGCAGTCATGCCACCCGGATCAACGTCTGCACTCGCAGATGTGTGAATCGGAGCAATACCGTGAAACCTATACGGTTCAGGGGCGTGAGCCTGTCTACCTCAATCCGCTGGATGCCAAGGCTCGCGGCATCAAAGACGGCGATCTGGTGCGCGTCTTCAACGACAGGGGTCAGCTACTGGCGGGCGCCCGGGTATCGAACCGCTTCCCTCAGGGGGTGATCCGTATCCACGAAGGCGCCTGGTATGGCCCGGTCGGCAAGGATGGCAGCAAGCAAGGCGGCAACGAGATAGGCGCCCTGTGCAGCTACGGCGACCCCAACACCCTGACCCAGGATATCGGCAGCTCTAAGCTGGCACAGGCCTGCGCCGCCTACACTTGTCTGGTGGAGTTTGAGAAGTTCAGCGGCAAGGTGCCTGAAGTCAGCGCCTTTAGCGGTCCAATCGAGATCGGCCGCTAAGCGGGCCGGGTCAAAGGAGAAACAAGATGAACCAAACATCGATTAACCAAACAGCGCAAAACCAGGCGCGAGCCAGGGTCTACCGCCTGCTGTCGGATCTGTTTGCCAAAGAGATAGATCATCAGCGCCTACAGAGCCTGCAAAGCGTCGAGGCGCGGGCCTTCTTTGACCTGCTCGCCACCGCTCCCGAGCTGGCACCAGAGGTTAACACCCTGCAGGAGGTACTGGTAGGCCTCAATGATGAGCCCGCCCTGCTCAACCTTGCCGCCGACTATTGCGGCCTGTTTCTGGTGGGCGGCAAGCAGAGCGCCAATCCCTATGCCAGCCTCTATCTGACGCCTAAGGAAGACGAGGAGCAGCCTTTGCTCTTCGGCGACCAGCATCAGGAAATGATGGCGCTGCTTAAGCAGAGCCAGCTACAGGTGCAAAGCGACTTTCCCGAGCCCGCCGATCATATTGCGGTGATCTTGGCCTATGTCGCCCAGCAGGCCACTCGCCTGGATGATAAAGACCAACAGGCCTTTATCGCCCAGTACCTGGATGCCTGGTTACCCGAGTTTGCCATGCGGGTGAGTGACAGAGACAGCGGCCGCTTCTATCAGGCCCTCGCCAGGCTTACCCAAACCTGGGTACGCCAGGACTGTGAGGGGCTCTCGGCCTAACCCCTGATATTAACGTTAACGGCAGGCTGCTAGCGTCTACCACCCTGACCGCGCCGCTTGGCGCGGCGTTTCTGCGCCGCCTTGCCATGACGACGGGGATTGGGATCCGCCTTGGTAAGATCCGGCTCGAAACCGGGTAACCATTGCTGAGGCAGACGCTTATCCAGCAGCGCCTCAATCTCCTCCAGCAGCAGGGCATCCTCCTCGCAATAGAGGGTGACTGCAACTCCTTGTTTACCCGCCCGGCCGGTACGGCCGATACGATGCACATAGTCCTGCGCCACATAGGGCAGCTCATAGTTGACCACATAGTCGAGAGACTCGATATCTATCCCCCGCGCCGCTACATCTGTGGCCACCAGCACCTTGACGCCTCCCTTGCGGAAATCACCGAGCACCTGCTCGCGGACGCCCTGGCTCAGATCCCCATGAAACGCCTTGGCGGCTATGCCTTGCTCACTCAGGCGCGCAGCCAGCTTATCGGCGGCGACCTTCTTGCGACTAAACACCAACACCCGCTGCCAATCGCCCTTGTTGATCAGGTGCGACAAGAGGGCAAACTTACGCTCGCTGTCCACCGCAAAGACTCGCTGCTCGACGTCCTTGCTGGCACTGTTTTGCGCATTGACCGCAACGCGTTTAGGTTGCCTAAGCCAGCGATGACTCAGTTCAAGTACCTTGTCATCTAGGGTGGCGGAAAACAGCAGGGTCTGACGCTCGCTCGGCAAGAGGGCCATCAGCTGGGCTATCTCATCGGCAAAGCCCATGTCCAACATACGGTCGGCCTCATCAAACACCAGATGCGCTATCGCATCCAGCTTAACCGCGCCGCGTCTGTGCAGATCCA
Organism: Shewanella sp. Isolate8; assembly: GCF_022398495.1. Classification (NCBI taxonomy): domain Bacteria; kingdom Pseudomonadati; phylum Pseudomonadota; class Gammaproteobacteria; order Alteromonadales; family Shewanellaceae; genus Shewanella; species Shewanella sp. Isolate8. The sequence goes on from NZ_JAKEVI010000002.1 coordinate 593,614, forward strand.
GCAGGCGGCCAGGAGTAGCCACTATCAACTCAACCCCCTTGGCGAGTTGCTGACACTGAGCGTCTATGCTGACACCGCCATAAACCAGTCCCGCCGACAACGAGGTGAAGCGCGCGAGATCCACTATCCCCTGATGCGCCTGCACAGCCAGCTCACGGGTGGGCACCAGCACCAACGCCTTTGGCGAAACCGGGGACGCCCCCTCACCTTCTTGTTCAAGTAGGTGCGCCAAGATAGGTAAGGCGAAGGCCACCGTCTTGCCTGTGCCCGTCTGAGCCGATGCCATAAGATCCCCGCCGCCGAGCACCAAGGGAATCGCCTCGGCCTGGATCTGAGTCGCCTCGCTAAATGCCAAGGCTTCCAGCGCCTGTTGCAGGGGGGCCGGCAGAGACAATTGAGAAAATAACATAGGTGAGGATCCCGCTTTAGGTTGACTATCGTTGCTAATGGTTTGCTATTGATTTGGTCTTAGACTCGCTATTAGGCGCGCAGTGTAGCAGATTTCCCCCAGGGCTCTAGTAGATTTTCCCGCCCGGCGGGGCACTGCAGAGCAGGTTAAACCGCCTGGGCTAGCCGCGTCTCGAAGGCGGCTACCGATTCATGCCACAGCTGTTTAAGCGCCACAATGTCAGATGCCTGCAACGCCTGATGTTCCAGTTGTTGGCAGCGCCGTGTCATGCTGAGCATGCCCATGTTGGCGCTGCTGCCCTTGAGGCCGTGCAGTAGCTTGCCACTGGTCTCATTCTTGCTGTCTGTTCCCACAGCGTCCACTAATGCCTCAAGTTGCGTCAGCTGCGCCTCGCTGGAGCTTAGGTAGAGGCTAAGCATCTCGGTCATCGCCGCCTTGCCGAGGCAGTCGAGATCCGCCTGGAACTGATTGCTATCCAGCAGAGGATGCTCATCCTTCGACGCCTTAGGCGTTTCAACCTCAGTGATTTGCGCCGTGACGTTAGCGACTTCGGTGGCTTCTGTTGTTTCTATTACTTCTGTGGCTTTGGTTTCTGTAGATAGCGGGCTTGATGATTGCGAGGCCCGCCCCAGCCAGCGCATCAAGGCCTGCATGTTCAATGGCTTGGCCAGGATCTCATCGAAGCCTACCTCGCGATAACGCTCAAGATCCTGAGGCTGTAGCTGAGCGGTAAAGGCGGCAAAGGGCACACCGGGGGCAGCCTTAGCACGCAATCGGCTCAGTAGCTCTATACCTGAACCGTCGGTAAGCTGAATATCCAGCATCACGGCATCAAAACCCGCTTCTTTATCCTCGAAAACCGTCATCGCCTCGGCGCAACTCGGTACCAATATCCCCTCATGACCAAGATGAGCTAGGAAGCCCTGAGCCACCATGGCATTGACCTGATTATCCTCCACCACCAGCACCCTCTTAGGCGCGACCTGAGGGACGATATCTGTCGTGCTCTGCGCAGGCGCCTCACAGGCGATCAACGGCAGGCTAAATCCGAAGGTACTGCCCTTATTGACCTCAGTCTCTACCCAGAGCCCCTCATCGCTCGCCCCCATCAGGGTGACCAGCTCCTTGCTGATGGCTAGCCCCAGACCGGTGCCCCGGCTTCGCCCCTGGTTGGGCTGGGCGCTATAGGCGGTAAACAGGCGCGGCATAACCTCCTCAGGGATCCCTAGGCCGGTATCGTTCACCGCGAAATGGATACGCTCCCCCTGGCTGTGCACCCTGAGACGGATCTCCCCAGCCGGGGTAAACTTGATGGCGTTGCCTAGCAGATTAAATAACACCTGTCGCAGCTTGGGGCCATCCAGGCTTACCCACTCGGGCAGCTGGTCTCGCTCGAGGCGCAGCGACAGACCGGCGTTGCCCGCACCGGCAAGCATGATGGCCACCACCTCATCAAGCAGCTCGTTAATGGCCACAGGGCGCAGCTCGTTAGTCAGCTTACCCTGCTCCAGACGGGAGAAATCGAGAATATCGTTCAGTACCGTCTGCAGCAGCGCGCCGCTGTACTGCGACAGGGCGAGCATCTGTTTCTGCGCCGTCGGCAGGGGTGACTCGGCCAGCAGGGTCAAGGTGCCGAGCAGGCCGTTGAGGGGAGTGCGGATCTCATGGCTCATGGTAGCCAAAAAGAGGGACTTGGCCTTGTCCGCCGACTCGGCCAACTGTCTCGCCTGAGCATGGCCCTTAACCTCGGCATCGAGGCGGCGATTGGCCTGGGCCAGTTCCTGGGTTCGCTTCTGTACCGTGGTCTCCAGCGACGCCTTGTGGGCCGATAGCTCATCGGCCGTCTCCTGCAGCGCCGACTGCAGACGCTGATTATGATCTGTCTTCTGTTTAAAGGCATCGATGGCCGAGGCCATGGCGGTCAGCTCGTCATCACCATGGGGATCGAGCGCCACCTGAGTATCGCCCTTGCTAAGGCGTGCCAGGGCATCGGTCGCCTCATGCAGCCTCAGCGCGATCCCCTTGTAGATCACCCGGTAGACCACCAGCAGAATCAGCACCAGCATCACAAGGCCTGTGCCCCAGAGCCCGGCCTTGGCCCAGAAGAGCTGACGTAAAAAATCGCCTCTCGCCTGCTCCGCCTGGGTTTGCTGAGCCTTCATGGCCGAGTCCACCAGGGTATTGAGCTGGCCCAGCTTATCGCTCAGCCGCTGTAGTTGAGCCGTCTGGGAGGCGAGCACCTTGGCATAGCGGCGCTGCAGCATGAGCTTATCGCCGACACCGCGCAAGATATCTAACTCATGGGCCAGCTCGGCCGCCCGCACGGGATCGCGCACCACCCCCTTGAGCAGCTCGAGCGGCATCAGATCGGGCTGAGTGGTTAGCAGATCGCGGCTCTGCTCCCTGGTTGACGCGTTAACGGCATCATTACCTGGAGCGCCCCCCTGGGCCTCACTCGGCTGCAATCGATATTCGCCGCCGGGCTGCTGAGTCACCACCCGCGACATGCTGACCAGCACCTTAGTCAGGCCCAGATGTTGCTCGGGCGACTGCAGTAGCTGACCCACCAGCGCCAGATGATGAATGAGGGCCAGGGCGCGATTGAGACGCGCCTGTATATCGAGATCTTTCTCTATGATGGTATCGAGCAGATAGCCACTCTGTGTCGCACCGGCAACCTCGGGGTAGGCCAGACTCAGCTTGGCCAGCACGGCCGAATCGACTACGGCCAGTTCCGCCTCCAGCAGCTCGATTGCCCGCCCGGAGGCGTCCACTAGGGCCTCGCCATCCCCCCTCAACTGCTTGGCGAGCGCCAGACGCTCTCCCACCTGATGCCCGAGTTGAGTGAGATCATGGATGATCTCCGCCGCCCTGGGCCCCAGGTGACTATCGCCTTGCAGATTCAGCGACTTGAGACGAGCGATGGCGCCGAGCAGGTTGCCGCTCTCGATGGATAGCTTGCGGCCGATAAAGGCGCGCTCCGCCTCCTCCTCGACTCGCTCCAGCGCCTGGGCATTGTCCTGCAGCACATTGGCCGACTGCATCAATTGGCGCGCGGCTTCAGAGGCGGGCAGCGCCTCTTCATAGAGATATTGGTCGGCAATCTTCACCCAATAGAGGGAAATGCTGCCCAGGCTCACCAGCAGAAGTAAGAGCAGGGCCAGTAGGCTGAAAGCCAGCATCAATCGGCCGACTAAACTTTTTCCTGAGAGTGATAAAGCGCCCACATGGCTCCCGTTTAACTGTTACAATGAATCAATAACATGCGTCTGGTTACATTATACTGAGTGCCCCGTGGTGAAGCATAATAAATCTCCCTTTTTCAGCGCCTTTTATCTTTGCCTCAATGGCCTAGCGATCTCTGCCTGTTTGGCAATATCGGCACACGCCTACGCCGCAGATACTTGGTCACTTCAGCAGCGCAGCCCCTATAACGCCAAGCTTCAGCAGGTCGAGACGCTCACCTATCAGCCCCTGAACATGACCAAACAGCCCTGGCGACTCTGCGCCCTGGTTCCTCACCTCAAAGATGCCTATTGGATAGGCATAGACTATGGCCTGGTCACCCAGGCTAGGCAATTGGGCGTAGCCCTGGAGCTGTTTGAGGCCGGCAGTTACTATGGTAAGGCCAAACAACTCGAGCAGCTCGAGCGCTGCATGGCCGGCAATTTCGACGCCATCTTGCTGGGTACAGTGGACCCCGAGCTGCTCAAGCACTATCAGGGGCAGATCAGCAAGCCCATGCTGGCCTTGGTAAACCGACTCGACAGCCCGCTGGTAAACACACGCATTGGCGTCAACTGGTATCAGATGGGATGGCATGCCGGCGACTATATTCGCCGCACCACCAAAAATAAGCCCGCTAAGCTAGCACTGCTGCTCGGCCCAGAGAAGCTGGGAGGCAGCACCTGGGTGGAACAAGGGATCATGGCAGCACTCAAGGGCAGTAGGGTAACTATCTCCTCCAATCGCCATGCCGACAATAATCGCTCCCTCTATCGAGATCAGCTGCATCACCTGCTCAAAGATCACACCCCCGACTATATTCTCGGCAGCGCCGTGGCCATCGAGGCCGCCATCGGCGCCCTGGCGCAACAGGAGACAGCTCAAGACGTTGCGCTGGTGAGCAGCTACCTCTCCCCTGCCACCCTGCGTGGCCTGTATCGCCACAGGGTATCATTCAGCAGTGACGATCAGGTGGTATTACAGGGTAAGCTGGCGATAGATGTGGTGGTGCGAGAACTCGAGGGCGCCGCCCCCTTTGGTGATATCGGCCCCAGGATAAAGGGACTCACGCCTCAAAATAGCCAGGTGAAACAGCTGACTGACAGCCTGGCACCGGCGGATTTTTACCCCATCTACCGGGTCGAGGTGCCCGGGGCTAATCCTCAACCTTAGCGGCAAACAGATAACCCTCACCGTGGACGGTCACGAAGAGCTCGGCATTTAGCTTGTTGCGCAAACGGCGAATGATCACGTCTATGGTTCTGTCATTCACATCCTGATTGCGATGGCTGGTGAGCTGCATCAGACGCTCACGGCTTAGCACCTGCTGAGGATGCAGCACGAAGGCGCTCAGCAGTTCAAATTCGGCCTTGGTCAGCTTGATCACCTCATCGCCCAGGGAAAGCTTACGACTGTTAAGCGCCAGGCAGTAATCTTCAAATTCGATGAGATCGTCGCCGCGTTCGAGCTCGGCGATGGTCTGCTGCTGCGCCTTCTTCACCAGAGAGATGCGCCAGAGTAGATTCTTGACCCGCACCAGGAGTTCGCGCAGCTCAAAGGGCTTCGTCACATAATCGTCCGCGCCCATCTCCAGGCCGATGATCTTATCGATCGCCTCGTCACGTCCCGTCACTAGGATGATCCCCACGTCGCTACGACTGCGCAGTTCTCGCGTCAGACTAAGGCCATCGACACCGGGTAGGTTGATATCCAGCATCACGAGATCGACATGTTGCTGGCTGAATTGCTGCCACATATCTTCACCATCGGCGGCCTCGAGCACCCGATAACCCTCTTTCTCGAAATAGCCCTTCAGACGAGCACGGATCACCGCCTCATCGTCGACCACAAGCACACAAGGTTGTAATGAAGTTAGGGCCATGACCCAGCTCCCAAACACGTTAAATAAAGGTTAAGGCTATTATTCACAATTTTTCATAATTGCATATAAGCTTTATCTCAATTATGGGATCTGGCGCGATTTTTAGCCGCCATAGCCCCTAAAAAATCACCAGCAGCGTCGCCTACCAGATTCATCGCCCCAGGCAAAGAGAATTTGCCTCAAGTCACTAAAGCTAAATATAAATCAAGATTTTTACACTTGGGTCATGTTAGCTTATGCTTACCTTATTAACATCACGCTCACATTAGAGGCTAAGACAGCTTATGGATGAAAGGCGGCAATTTTCGCGCATCTTCTTCGATGTCAATGCGACGCTCACCCAAGACGATAAGGTATGGTCGACCACGCTCCATGATCTTAGCCTAAATGGTGCCCTGGTCGAGCTGCCCCCAGCCTTCACACCAAGCCAGGAACCGATACTCCTGAGCTTCACCCTAGAGGGCTCTGACGTAGAGGTCACCATGGAGACCCAGGTCATCCACCAAAAAGATGGCCAGCTTGGACTCGAATGCCTGCATATCGATATCGACAGCATCAGCCACCTGAGGCGCATGCTCGAACTCAACATAGGCGATGCGTCCCTGCTTGACCGCGAACTCAAGATGTTTATCGAGGTCCATGACCAAGGGTAAATCCATCGTCTAGCGACTTTGCGGTCGATATCAATAACAGGGGACATAGCGTCCCCTTTTTAGTCTCTGCGCTGTATCACCCCTTTGGCAACGACAGGGGGGAAGCCAAACAAAGAAGATTAACCCCAAGCGTAAAGTCCTGGCTAGGGCCTTGCGGCTATTCTCCTTTCGCCAAAAAGGCAGGGTGATAGCTCACCTCTCCCTGTGGCGCCTTACCGGTAAGCTTAAGAGCAAGAAAATACTCCTCGGGAACGCCCGGCAACACCAGTCCCGCAACAGGCGCAAAGCCAAAGCGCTGGTAAAAATTAGGCTCACCCAGCAGGACGCACCCGTTGGCCTGCGCCTTTTTTAGCGCTTCGATACCGGCTCGCATCAACTGGCTGCCAATCCCTTTTCCCTGCATCTCGGGCAACACCGAGATGGGGCCGAGTCCATACCAGTTAAGGCTGTTCTCCGAGATGGTCACCTTTGATAGCGCCAGATGCCCCACCAAGCGCCCCTCATATTCGGCTACCAAGGATATCGCCAGCGCACCGGCTTCACGCAAGGCATTCACGATATGCTGCTCGGTATGCTCTGTGTGAGGCGCATCGAGAAAGGCCGCCTCAGTCAGCGCGTAAATTTCAGCAATATCGCCCGGTGCTTCGCTACGTATTTTAAGCTGCATCTCTACCCTCATTAAATGTGTGCTAGCTAATCAGCTCTAGCAGCTCGTGAATCGTCTTAATCGGATTGATCTTGGCGCCCAGACCTTCCATCGATTTATGATAGTTGCGATAGGGAATAAAGATCTCGGTAAAGCCGTGCTGCACAGCCTCTTTCACCCTGGGCACGCCGCTGTCGATGGGGCGCACGTCGCCGTTGAGGCTCAGCTCCCCCATGATGCAGGTGGTGCGCGGTACCACAAACTCGTTAAGGCTGCTCAGCAGTGCGGTGACTAGGGCCAGGTCGATACAGGTCTCAGACTCGTCTATCTTAAGCCCGCCCACCAGGTTGAAATAGGTATCGTGGTAGATCTTGGTACGGGTGTGCTTGCGCAAAACCCCAGTTAACATCTTGATACGGTTCATGTTGAGCCCGACACAGACCCGCTGGGGAAACTCCCCCTCCGCCTCAGTCGTTAAACATTGGATCTCCAGCAGCAGGTTGCGATTGCCCTTGCGGATACAGGTGATGGCCGCACCGGGCGATTCAGTGCTGGAACCCGAGAGGAAGATCTCGCTGGGGTTATCGACACTTATCATGCCCCGCTCTGTCATCCTGAAGATACCGACGGTATCCACGTCGCCGAAACGGTTCTTGTTGGCCCTCAGGGTGCGTACCTGTCCGTCGTTACATTCCAGGTGGGTCAGGCAGTCGACGATATGGATCAGCGTCTGCGGCCCCGCGGTCTCGTTATTCTTGTTCACATGGGCCACCAGGAACATGGTGACATTGTTCTGCTTACAGTATTGGGTCAGCGCCTGGGCACTGCCCTTGACCTGAGACGGCGAGCCTGGGCTGCCGTTGGCCAAATCTGTCACCACCGCCTGAATCGAGTCGATCACCGCAAACTTGACCTGTTTGGCCTCAAGCTCGGCGATAATCGCCTCCACATTGGTCTCGGCCATCAGGTAGAGGTTTTCCTCATTACAATCGAGCCTGAGGCGGTTTACGCGGTTCTTAAACTGTGACAGCGACTCCTCGGCGGTACAGTAGAGCGAGGGCATCAGCTGCGACATGCGTGACACCAGATCCGACAATATGGTCGTCTTACCCGCACCGGGATCCCCCGAGATGATGTTGACCGAACCTGTGGTGAGACCGCCACATAACACGCGATCCAGCTCGCCAATGCCGGTAAGCAGCTTCTTGGCCTCGAACTCCTCCACCTCGCTGAGTTTCTTCGAGCCTCCACCGACGGCGCCTGCATAGCCAGCCACGGCACCAGCGCTCGACTTGGTCGGCGCCAATCTCACCTCTGAGATGGTGTTCCACTCGCCGCAGGCGTTACACTGCCCCTGCCAGCGGGGAAAGTCCTGACCACATTCGCTGCACACATATGCTGTTTTATTTTTCGCCATAGCTTAACTGTTTTGTCTTCTCATTAATCTCGCCGCGCCCGTCGTCTACATCTGCCTTCTCGACTCACGAATCTAAGGGCCGCACGCTTCCATGGGGGCATTCTACATGAGTATCTTAAGGGGCTGTAGTCTACTTTCCCCTATCTCCCATCCCCCTGGGGAAGAAAATGATTCCCACAAGGAAGCCAAAATGCCTTACACTGCCCCTAGGACTTTCCCCGGAATTTGTCTCTCACGGAGAGGGCAAATTGTGTTGAATAAACAAAAGGCTATCAAGTTTTTTCCCGAGCCGCCGACACTAACAGATAAGCCGCGCCGTCAACTTTGAGTCGAAAAGATATAATCCATGAGTCTAGAGCAACATAAGGCATTGATCGAACAGCTAAAACCCCTCCTGATGGAAACCAATTTCCAGGAACTGTTTGATCATCTAACCGCCAGCGAGTCCAATTCGACCCGTTTTCTGCTCAAGATGGAACTCAACCGTCTCTCCTCTCCCTGTACCCGGGTGATCGACCTCAGGGACAGATCCGAACTGCCCTGCGCGCCCTTTAACAGCGGCGCCCAGACCCACTTTATCGACGCCCCGGCTAAAGAGAACTTTATGCAGGCACTGGCACTGTATCAGGGGCAATACACGCTAGGGGTGTATGAGCAGGTCATCGAGGGACATAAACTGCGGCGACAACGCACGCGTGAAGGCGAAGCTCAGGGCGATAGCGCCCTCACTCCCTATGTGGCCAGCGGCGCCATCTTAGGCAGCTATTTTAATCGCGCCGAAGAGCGGATGAACTATGCGATCCGCATCGGCGTGTTGCAGCCGGGTCGCAGCGAGATTAAGGGAATCACAGTCGATCTCTCGGTCGGCGGCGCCCGTATTCGCTTACCTGTCGACCATGGCCTCAACCCAGAGCAGCCGCTCATCGTCAAACTGCTGGAGCTGAGCGCCGAGTACTATTTCGATGATCTGCAGAAAGGGGTCGAGTATCAGGTGGTCGACGTTGAGAGCAACCATGAATACTGTTGGATGCGCCTGAAACGCACGGGTGGCAGCGATGCCCTTGCCGATATGTTGGCCAACCTGATCCAGGGCTATAAGTTTCGCTACAAGGTGGATATCAACGACATACTGGTGACCGCCACGGGGCTGGGCTTCGAGCGCCACTATCTGCCCCATCTGCCTCATCTGCCCCTGTACGTAGAGCAGATTGATGGTCAGTCCCGTGTGACCCATAAGTTACTGAGCCGCGACAACCAGAAGCTACAGCAATATTTTGTCGATGAGAAGTCGGTCAGTCAGCTCGGCGGCATGTTGACCCACGAGCGGCTACAGGCACTATTTAATGCGCCGCAAGACCCTGACCACAACCTGTTTTTCTGCTTTACCTTTCAGGCCCAGGGGGCGATCTTCTTCTATTCCGCCAGTCTCGCCGAGCTAAAACAGAGCGATCTGCTTGGCCTCTTCCTGCGCTTTGGCGCGACTAAGGCCAGTTGGCGCATCTTCAAGCTGGCCTGTCATGAGATAGACCCTGAGATCTCCTATAAATCCAGCGTCTTGCCCGGTGATTCGAGCTATTACGCCTCGCTGACAGAGGCCCAGCTCAAGTGCTTCACCCATGTGCTGCAGCTTATCGATCTCACCAACGAAGATATTCTGCCTCAGTATGAGGCCTGGGATGCCAAAGGCCATCAGGCCAATGAGCTGAAGCGTTTCGGACAGGAGAAGCTGCTGGAAGATCAGATCAAGCTGCTGTCGCTGCAATTTACCGAGCGGCGCAATGAGGCGCGCTTCTCCTTCAAGACACTGGTCACCGTCAGCCAGGGCAAGCAGAGTCACCACGGCTTTACCTTAGATATCTCGGGCAAGGGCCTGCAGGTCACCCTAGATGAACCAGCCGATTTTGATACCACGGCTCCTGTCATGGTCGCCTTTCCCAAGCTGCAACATCTGGCGGGTAAGACACGTCTGGCGCAGCTGCCCTATAGGCTTATCCGCACCCGCAAGAATGGCGTCACCATACACCTGGCCGCAATGGTTGGTCATACGCCCCATGTCGGCGTGGCCTTCCTCAGCCGTCTCATCGAGGCTAACCGTGACAAGCTCAGGAAGCTGACCGAGGCCAATAGCGACATGAAGGAGCTCTCAGACGGGCTGAAAAACCTGCTGATGAGGGAGTTGGCCTCTGTGCCCTACTTCATCGAGAAGACGGCAAAATCGGCCAAGCTGAGCGTATTGGGCGTGAGCAAGCACTCCAACGCCATCGCCGACCTATTTGCGGCGACGACCCAGGAGACACTGAAATACGACCTCAGCGCCCTGCTGGACAAGGGACGCCTCAAAGAGGACTTCATCACGCCTATCCGCCAGATGAAGCCGCAACATGGATTAGAGTTTTTCGAGACCTATGTGCAGATCTCCCGTCAGTCTCAGGGACGAATCAAGATAAAGTGCTTGCCGCCTAAGGAGATAGGCGATGAACAGGCCCAGCTGCACTTCATCAGACAGAGTCAAAATCTGGGCCGCTTCATGGCGCTTCGCATCTACCGCGGCGCCGCCGGCAAGCCGGATATCAACTACATCAGGCGCGAGCTGGAATATATTGGCCTACACGCCCAGCACAAGGCCAAGAAGCTGGAACACTTGATGTGGCACATCATAGGCGTGGGTGAACTGCTGGATATTACCGACGAGGTAATGCTGCGCTATCCGCAGTTACACAATGAAAATCTAGGCGCTTAACCAGCACTAGAGCGTTAGAGCGCGCGGTACCAGCTCAGCACCTGGGGAAAATGGTCCCGTATGGCATCTTTATGGGTGAGCATCTCGGCGTGGCCATAGTCATGCAGGTTGCCGTTTGCCTTACTAAGCAGGCTATAGGTCACCTGCTTAAGGTGGCACTCTTTTATCATGCGCTGGACATCGGCAGGATTGCCCAGCACTTGATCCCCCTTGCCGGCGATAAACCAGGCCTTAGGCCAGCCCTGTTTCGTCCCCAAGTCACTAGCCGCCTTCGCATAATCAAACCCGTCGTCGTGATCTATCCAGTCTCCTCTGACCCAGTCGATACTCTGGGACAGAGAGGCCTTACTCTCATTGTCCATTCCCATGCGCCAGCGATCGGCGGCCAGGTACCCATGGCCAGCAGCAATCGCAGGAGCCAGCCTGTTCCAGACCAGATCCACCATCAGCCACTTCTTGAATGAACGTACCTTGATCGCCCGCTTGCTGCCGAAGGTCAACAGCGAGGCGACACTGGTCTGAAAGAATTCGAAACGCGCGATGGCGCTGGCCATCAGCACGCCTCCCCAGGAGTGGGCACACCAGTGCACCCTATGTGCCTGCGGATGTTGCGACAGGATATAGTGCTGCACCAGCGGAAGCTGCTCGCGGATCACCTCGCCCTGCCCATGACTGGCGCCAGTGCTCAGTTTAGGGGTACTCAGCCCCCGTCCCAGGGTGTCGAGCACGTAGACCACAAACCCCGCCTCGGCCAGGTAACAACCCAGTCCCCTGCCTTTGTCGCTATAGAAGACCCGGCCGTTAGACATGGCGCCGTGGAGCATCAAAATAGGCGGTTGGCTCATGTCGGCATCGGGCCGCTTAAGCAGACGCAGGTGTAGTTGCCCCTGATGATAGGGAATAAAACGTGATTCTTGGATCGGAGCCGACACAGAAGATATCCGAATAAAATTTGATTTAAGGTACTGACTTTAAAGGGGTAACTCAAGTACAAAAAGCAAAAAACAAGCGCAAAACTGTCTTAAACATGCGTTTAAAGATAATGACTTGTAGATCAAAGATAAAAGATTGATTTTAAACGCGAGCCTTATTGGGGTCTCTTCATAAATAGCCAAAATAAAAGGCCCGCATCATGCGAGCCTATCGATTCATCATTGGCGCGAACCTGAAATCTCGCCTAGGCAAGGTTAACTAACATAAAGGTCAGCACCCGCAGATCCAGCTTGGCAATCGCCGCATCGGCAGCCGCCTGCAACTTAGGCTTGGCATGGTAGGCGATGCCAAAATCGGCCGCCTGCACCATGGGGATATCGTTGGCGCCATCGCCTATGGCTAAGCGTTGGCCCACGGGGATCTGCCAGGTCTCGGCGCTGCGCAGCACGGTATCGGCCTTAAACTGAGCGTCTACCACTGTGCCTATCACCTCGCCTTTTAGCTTGCCCTCGACGATCACAAGTTCGTTGGCATAGGCCGCATCTAAGTTAAGTTGCTGCTTTAGATGGCCCACAAAGGGTGTGAAGCCTCCCGACGCCAGCACCAAACGCCAACCATGGGCCTGCAGCTCCGCCACCATCACCTCGAGGCCCGGCATTAGCGGCAGTTGGCCACACAGGGTATCTATGATGCCGGCATCGGCGCCCGCCAGCTTGGCCACTCGCTGTCGCAGGCTCTGCTCGAAATCAAGCTCGCCCTGCATGGCACGCTCGGTGACCTCGGCCACCGCCTCGCCAACCCCGGCCATGGCCGCCAACTCGTCGATACACTCTATCTGAATCGCCGTCGAGTCCATATCCATTACCAGCAGTCCCGGCTGGTCCAGCCTTGGCTGCTGGCCACCAATATACAAGATCTCAATATCGTCCCTCTCCGCCAGGACGTCGGCCAGCTTCTGCCCTGCCTGTTTATCAAGACAGAGCTCGATACAAGATAGGTCGTTTTGGCGTGTGATCACCGCAAGGCTCATCGGCTTTGCACAGGACAAAACCGCCTCGGCGATGTCACCCTGGCACTGAGCATCCTGATAGACCAGACGCAGGCGTAAATCAGCGTTGGGGGCGCTTGCTTCCTCATGGCGCGAAAAGAGACAGCCATTCAGGGTAATACTCGCGCTAACCTCATCATAGAGCCATGAAAACAGAGGATTTTGTTGCTGATTTGCCATTAGTCGTGCGTCTCCGGGTATCGGGTTAGAAAATAATCCATTATGATTAATAAAACCCTTATCATCTTCAGGTACAAAGTGTTTTTTCTTAAAGGACTCAAAAAGACCCAAAGGCTGACACGACTGCTGCAGATCAGTGTCGCTGTCGCCCTCATGGTGGGCTTGTTCCAATTATGGGAAACTAGCCTACTACAAGGTCAACAGCTTCTAAAGTCCCAAACCCAAAAGATGGCTCGTTTATTGGTGCAACAGACCGCCTATGGCGCCGCGCCGGCCTTGCAGCTGCAAAATGATGAGCAACTGCAGTGGCTCACCAGTGCATTGGTACTGGACCCCAAGGTGATGTCAGCCACCATCTTCAGCGAGAAGGGGCAACGCCTAGCCTTCGCCCAGAGCGTCACCGACGAGCCGCTCGAGCCTGAATCGGAAGAGCTAAGGGCTCTACTGGCACCTTACCCCCCCTATGTCGAGGCCGTGCTCCAGGATGATAAAAACCTTGGCTATATCGAGGTCAGGTTAGTGCCGCAGCGCTTCTTCAACGAGATCAAGGAGGCGCACCAGCTCAACATGGAGCAACAGCAGATGATGTTGATCATCGCCGGGCTCATAGGCATGCTGCTCTCCCGTGCCCTCTCCTTTAAACGGGCCGACTTCGAGCGTCGCAAGACCAAGAGCAAAATCGGCAAGCAAATCGCCGCCACCTTGGACGCGGATGAGACGCAGGAGAGCGACGACTCAGCTCAAGATGCTTCCGGTGATAAGAAGCGAGAAAATTAAGCCGTCCCCAGGCGAAGGACACAGACGAGAGTCGCGCTCAACATAAGTTAAGTCAGGTTTAGACAGAGAAAAGTCTTGATCAGAGGAAAGCCCTGGTCAGAGAAACCTTAGAGCAGACACAAAAAAACGGGCCGATTGGCCCGTTTTTCTTCAACACTAGCGTGATAATTACAGAGTAATTGCCGCTTCCAGTGTCATTTCGATCATCTCGTTGAAGGTGGTTTGACGCTCGTCAGAAGAGGTCTTCTCACCGGTACGGATATGGTCAGATACTGTTACCACACATAGCGCCTTAGCACCGAACTCTTTAGCAACGCCGTATAGACCGGCGGCTTCCATCTCGACGCCTAGCACGTCCATCTTTTCCATCACGTCGAACATTTCTGGATCTGGCGTGTAGAACAGGTCGGCAGAGAACACGTTACCTACGCGGTACTTAGTGCCCTTCTCTTCGGCAGCCTTAACTACCGCGCTCAACAGACCGTAGTCACAGATAGCAGCGAAGTCTTGGCCCTTGAAACGTAGACGGTTTACTTGTGAATCGGTGCAAGCACCCATACCGATGATCACGTCGCGTACCTTAACGTCTGTGCTGATCGCACCACAAGTACCTACGCGGATCAGGTTTTTCACGCCGTAGTCTTTGATCAGCTCAGTCGCATAGATAGAGCAAGAAGGGATACCCATACCAGAACCCATTACAGAGATACGAACGCCTTTGTAAGTACCTGTGAAGCCTAGCATGTTACGTACGTCAGTGACCTGCTCAACATTCTCTAGGAAAGTTTCAGCAATGTACTTAGCACGCAGTGGATCGCCTGGGAAAAGCACTGTATCAGCGAATGCACCGTCAACAGCATTAATGTGTGGTGTAGCCATCTATATAACCCCTATTTTTAGACTTAAGTCTTTTTCTAGTAGCGGTGGCCCAATTTAAGCCACCAAATCATAATATTGTAGCAGGATGACCTTAAGTCATCCTTATTTGCCTAGGCGACGAATGACTCGCCGTACTCCATAGGCTCAAGGCCGAAGTAGCTGGCAATGCTCTGACCGATATCGGCGAAGCTATTGCGACGACCCAGCGAACCTGGTGCTAAACCTGCGCCATAGGCCAATACGGGCACGCGCTCACGGGTATGGTCTGTACCCTGCCAGGTTGGGTCACAACCATGGTCTGCGGTCAGCAGCAGAAGATCGTCTTCACCTAGCAGTGCCAACATCTCTGGCAGACGGCTGTCGAAGTACTCCAGCGCGCGGGCATAACCGGCGATGTCACGGCGATGGCCGTAGTGAGAGTCGAAGTCGACGAAGTTAGTGAAGACTATGGTGCGGTCGCCAGCCTGTTTCACCTGTTCAAGCGTAGCATCGAACAGAGCTTCCAAACCTGTGGCCTTTACCTTCTTGGTGATACCGCAGTGCGCATAGATATCGGCAATCTTACCCACACTCACCACTTCACCACCGGCCTCTTTCAGCTTATCGAGAACCGTCTTTGATGGTGGCTCGACCGCGTAGTCTTTGCGGTTACCGGTACGGGCGAAATCGCTCGGGCCTGTGCCAACGAATGGACGGGCGATAACGCGGCCGATGTTGTAAGGCTCAAGCTCTTCACGGGCGATCTGACACAAGGTGTAGAGGTTATCCAGACCAAATGTCTCTTCGTGACAGGCGATCTGGAATACAGAATCGGCCGAGGTATAGAAGATAGGCAGACCAGAACGCATATGCTCTTCACCCAGCTCTTCGAGAATCGCCGTGCCTGAGGCATGGCAGTTACCCAGGAAGCCAGACAAACCAGCGCGCTCGAGGATCTTATCTGTCAGCTCTTTAGGGAAAGAGTTTTGCAGGTCGCTAAAGTAACCCCACTCGTACAGTACGGGCACGCCCGCCATTTCCCAGTGACCACTCGGGGTGTCTTTACCCGAGCTGAGCTCATCGGCATGACCGTAGGCACCGATCACTTCGACATCGTCACCGAAGCCTTCAGCAAAGCTGCCTGTGCTCTCTTTAGCGGCCATTGCCAGGCCGAGTTTGGCCAGGTTAGGTAGCTTAAGCGGACCTTCGCGACCTTCGTTTGCCTTGCCTTCGGCACACGCCTTAGCAATATGACCGAAGGTGTTTGAACCTGTGTCGCCAAAGGCTTCAGCATCTTTTGCTGCACCGACCCCGAAGGAGTCGAGCATCATAATGACAGTTCTTTTCATCTTTTACTCTCCTAGAGATCTGACTGACGAATGTAACGATAGATCTCTGGTGTTTTCTCTGGCGCTTCATCGCCAATGTGAATCGCTTTCTTCACGGCTGCCGCCGCTTCTTCGAAGGCGCTTTCAGATTGCGCATGTACCATGGCAATCGGCTTATCTGAGGTGATCTCATCGCCCAGTGCACAGACTTGGGTCAAGCCCACACTGTAGTCTAGGGCATCACCTGGCTTACGACGTCCACCGCCTAGGGTCACCACCGCAAGACCAAGCTCACGGGTATCCATAGAGGTTGCAAAACCACTACGGTCGGCGTAGACAGGACGAATGATCTGCGACTGTGGCAGATACTTAGCATAGTTTTCGATAAAGTCTGCAGGGCCACCTAGGCCAGAAATCATGCGGCCAAAGATATCGGCAGCCTTACCGTTATCCAGCACACGATTGAGCTTGTCACGCGCCTCGGCTTCGTTAGCGGCCAAGCCACCTAACTGTAGCATCTCGGCACACAGACCCATGGTCACTTCATACAGACGTGGATTACGGTATGCACCCGTGAGGAAATCAACCGCTTCCTTCACTTCCACCGCGTTACCCGCACATGAGGCCAGCACCTGGTTCATATCGGTCAGCAGCGCAGTTGTCTTGGTACCGGCACCATTGGCCACGGCTGTGATACTGCGAGCCAGCTCTTCAGAGGCTTCATAGGTCGGCATAAAGGCACCGCTACCCACCTTAACATCCATGGCTAATGCATCGAGACCGGCGGCAAGTTTCTTAGAAAGAATAGAAGCTGTGATGAGAGAGATGGATTCGACGGTTGCGGTATTATCGCGAATTGAATAGAAGCGCTTATCGGCGGGGACCAGGTCACCAGTCTGACCTATGATGGCGACACCGGCTTCTTTAACGACTTTTCTGAACAGGTCGCTATCAGGCTCAGTCTGGTACCCTGGAATCGCATCGAACTTATCCAGGGTTCCGCCGGTATGGCCAAGGCCACGGCCGGAGATCATGGGCACATATCCGCCACAGGCGGCTGCCATGGGGCCAAGCATCAGGCTGATCACATCGCCCACACCGCCCGTGCTGTGCTTGTCGATGATAGGGCCATCTAAGCCAAGGTTTTTCCAGTTAAGAACGGTACCAGAGTCACGCATGGCTGTCGTCAGCGCAATACGTTCATCCATGTTCATGTCTTTGAAATAGACCGCCATACCCAGTGCAGCGATTTGGCCTTCAGACACTGTGTTGTTAGTGATCCCTTGAACGAAAAACTGGATCTCTTGAGTCGACAACACTTCGCCATTACGTTTTTTACGAATAATCTCTTGTGCTAGAAACATGGTACTGCCTCCAAATTTGTCACAAAAATTCGTATTCGAGTGACAAATTCTCTTGTTTAACGCCAAAACCGTAATTTAATTACGAACAATATATACAAGTTTTGGCGTTATCAAATAGATTTAGATCACACTTAACTAATAAAGCTAACCGCGTCGCTTAGTAACCTTGAGGACCCTTAGGTGCTTCGGCCAATCCCAGGGTGTGTAACAGGTTGTTTAGCAGGCTAGACGCACCGAAACGGAAGGTACGTGGAGTAGCCCAGCCTTTGCCTAGCAGACGCTCGGCGACACCTAAGAACTCTTCTGCGGCTGCAGCATCACGCACACCACCGGCTGGTTTGAAACCAACTTTAGGGTTCTTCTCGGCGATAACTGTCATCATGATCTCGGCGGCTTCTAAGGTGGCGTTAACTTCCACTTTGCCTGTAGAGGTCTTGATAAAGTCAGCACCGGCGTCGATAGACAACTCAGAGGCCTTACGGATAAGCGCAGGGTCTTGCAGTACGCCAGACTCGATGATCACCTTCAGCAATACATCGTCACCACAGGCTTCTTTACAGGCTTTAACCAGCTCATAACCTACGGTTTCGTTACCGGCCATCAGGGCACGGTATGGGAATACTACGTCAACCTCATCGGCGCCATAGGCAACGGCGGCACGCGTCTCTAGCACGGCGATCGCGATGTCATCGTTACCATGGGGGAAGTTAGTGACTGTAGCAATTTTGATCTCTTCACAACCCATCTCATTCAGGGTCTTACGAGCGATAGGAATAAAACGAGGATAGATACAGATTGCAGCTGTGTTACCTGCAGGAGTCTTAGCCTTATGACATAACTCAATCACTTTTTGATCGGTATCGTCATCGTTCAGGGTCGTCAGATCCATCAACTCAATGGCTTGCTGTGCTGCTTTTTTTAAATCACTCATATTAGCTCTCCGAAACGTAAATTATTAATTCAGAAATAAGAAATTGACGTATGACAGCACCTAGAGTTGGCATCTTTTGATTATATTTATGGCCGGGCCTTCAGGCGTTGCCGTAAATTTGTTTTATCGGTACGACACAACAAGTTTACTAATTCAGGTATTCAATGCCCTGGTGAAACCAGCGGCGATCCTGACACAAGGGTCACGACTTGAATCCTTGAAGACCGGGAAGGGGGAACTAAGTAATTATACTTTGTAGAGTAGTGTTCCAGCCTTTCCGCGAAAAATCCTTTTTAGCGCGTAAAACTACTAACCTTTATGTAAACAAGCTCTATTAATATAGTCCATGCTTAGATAAAGATTACTCACTTAGGTTAAACAATCATGACAAACCTAAGAGAGAGATGAGGAGCCGCCTTCAGGCGGCTCCCAAACCTACAAAATTCTGAATTTAGAACTTGTAAGTTGCGGTGAAGTAGTGACCCCAACCAGTGGTTTCCAGGCCAACGATACCAGCGCCATCTTTCAGCAGGTAAACGTCTTTGTAGCCTTTCAGACCATAGCCAAGTGCATACTTGTCAGAGTGCCAGTACAGACCGAAGAAGGCTGCACCACCGTTGTCAGACATAGGAACGAACTCGTTACCCATATCTTCGTCACCACCGAACTGCCAATCAACATAACCTTGGAAAGATAGGAAGCTCTTGTTTTCGAAGAAGTAGAAAGGCTTGAACCAGTTAGCAGAGAACTGGTAACCGTTCCACTCTTTCTTGTTCAGGTCGTAGTGAGCGTATAGGTTCATGCCGGTTTTGCCTAACCAAGGCACGTTTACGTCAGCACCGATACCCCAGAAAGTAGCGTTTACGTCTTCACCGATAGCTCCGCCACCCCAGTTGAACAGAGTTGAGAAGTAAACTTCTTGAACTGGGCCGAAAGACAGGTCTTTACCTGTGATCGCATCTAGAGAGAAGCGTGGGTTAAACTTCATGAACATTTTGCTAGAGCCAGAGCCAGAAGCTTTGTCGCCAGAGCTTTCGTTGCCCAGGTTGAACACATCAACATAACCGTATAGATCAACGATACCCTTACGGCCACCGAATTCCATCTCTAGGTAGTTGTGTCCGCTCTCACCAGCACTTGGTAGCTCGTCTACAGAGTACATAGCGTTGAACTGCATCCACTTGTAGTCGGTAGCGTATAGATCTGAACGATCTGCTGCGAAAGCGCTGGTAGACATTGCTGCTACGGTAGTAGCGGCTAAAGCTAAAGTTTTAACGTTTTTCATCATCAACCCCATTATTTTATGGTTTTACTGCTCTTTACGAGTCAGCGTTTCTTTCTTTGTTGGCGCCGCATTTTACTCAAATTGTATTAAATCACAATATAATTAATGTAAAAATGCGAACACAATATTCTAACACTAAAACAAACTTCTGATTTATCACTGATATTGGTGTCTAATCACCTAATAGGCTGAAGTTTGTTTACACACAGCTACCCATCAACAGCAGTGATAAATAGCCATCTTGTTACTAATACGTTGAAAAATGGTTGAGTTAACGCTGACTCTGCCCTGCTGGGCAGAGTCGTCGTTCAGGGGCATCCCCCCAAGGAATTTCCTGAGACTTATAACGCTAGGAACAGACCCGCTAGCGTTGCACTCATTAGGTTAGCTAGAGAACCAGCTACTACCGCACGGATACCAAGCTTAGCTAGGTCGTGACGACGGGTAGGAGCCATTGCACCTAGACCACCCAGTAGAATCGCGATAGAAGACAGGTTAGCGAAACCACACAGAGCGAATGAAATGATTGCCTTAGTTCTGTCAGACATTACAGCGTTAGTCGCTTCAACCAGCAGACCACCATCAGCAACATCTTTCAGGTATGGAGCGAAGTTCAGGTAAGCAACGAATTCGTTAACAACGATCTTCTGACCGATGAAAGAACCTGCGATAAGGGCTTCGTTCCAAGGCACACCGATTAGGAATGCTAGAGGCATGAAGATGTAACCAAGGATCAGCTCAAGCGTGATACCTTCGGCGCCGAACAGGCCAGTTACACCACCGATAATACCGTTGATCATCGCAATCAGACCAACGAAGGCTAGTAGCATCGCACCAACGTTCAGAGCTAGGTGCATACCAGATGAAGCACCGGCAGCCGCAGCGTCAAGTACGTTAGCTGGCTTGTCTGGATCTTCTGGCAGCTCATCCATTTCGTTAACAGTTTTCTCTGTTTCAGGATGCATTAGCTTAGCCATCAATAGACCACCAGGTGCAGCCATGAATGATGCAGCAACTAGGTACTCGATAGGTACACCCATCTGCGCGTAACCAGCCAATACTGAACCAGCGATAGAGGCTAGACCACCCACCATGATAGCGAACAGCTCAGATTGAGTCATAGTCGCGATGAATGGACGAACAACCAGTGGCGCTTCAGTTTGACCAACGAAGATGTTAGCAGTCGCTGACATAGACTCAGTACGGCTAGTACCCAGAGCTTTCTGCAGACCACCACCGATGATACGGATGATCCACTGCATGATACCTAGGTAGTAAAGTACCGCGATCAGCGATGAGAAGAAGACGATTACAGGCAGTACGTTGATGGCGAAGATGAAACCAACTTTGAAGTTAGCCAGATCGCCGAACAAGAAGCCAATACCGTTTTGTGCGTAACCGATAACGCTAGATACGCCATCTGAAACACTTTTTAGAATGTCTTTACCGATAGGTACGTACAGTACGAAACCAGCAAAGAATGCCTGAATCGCAAGTGCACCAAATACGGTACGCATGTTGATAGCTTTTTTGTTGTTAGAAAGCAAAAAACCTATCGCGAGTAGGACGACCACCCCTACTAAACTCATTAAAATATCCATTAACCATCACCCTATTGTTAATACTTTTTAATTATGTTGTTAACCAACCTTTTTCACCGACAGATTATACCCGACCGGATGGTTAAAATCGTCGTTTTGATCAAGTTTTTGAAGTTTTATTTCAAGGTGTTACAAAAAAAACTTGGTGCGATTTACATCTGTTTTTTCAAAAATAAACTAGAGGTCAAAGAGTTGCAGCGTATTTCGAAACACTTGTTCTGATACCAGAACGTTAGATTTTTTTTGCAAATTTGCGATTTTCTCAATTAGCAAATGCAAAATTAAGCCAGATCCGCCGGTTTTATCGGCAAATTGCGACTTTTTCAGCTGGTAAACCAGGGCCAAATCAGTCTCGATCACCAGATGTTCTAACGGTAACTTGACAAGCGTTTCTTGCAATTTTTTCGCCTTTTCCTCCAGCAACAGATGACCTACTCCTAGGTAACACCCCGCATCCACATAGTGCTGAGCCAACTGCATCGAGCCATAAAAGCCATGTATCACACCTCCTCTTGCCAAAGGGTAGCGTTTGAGTAACGCCAGCACCTCGTTGTGGGCCTTGACGCTATGCAGAATCACCGGCAATTCGTGTTGCTGGGCCAACTGCAGTTGCGCCTCGAAACAGGGAAGCTGAGCCTCCCAGGAAGCTTTATGTAAGGCATCTAACCCACACTCGCCGATGGCAACCAGCTTGGGGTCGTCGCCTCGCTCCTCAAGAAGTTTAGACAAGTTTTCAATATCTTGCTGCCAATCTTCAGTGCAATACCAGGGATGAACCCCGAGTCCATAATGAAAGCCATGGCGCGCCGCAATCGCCTGAAGCTTAGGCCATTGACTGGCGCTGACGCCTGGGATCACCGCATCTTTAAGGCCATTGGCCCTGAGCCTGGCGACTAACTGCTCACGCTCAGCATCGAATTCGTCAAAATCCAGATGCACATGACTGTCGATAACCGCAAGCCTGCTATCGAATGCCTTGCTATCCTGGGAATCACCGGCGCGCATCTTCAACTCTCGCCTTGGCATCATGTGGTGCTTGCTGAGGTTTCTCTGCCTGGTGAGCGGTTAATGCCGACTCACTCAATTTAGGCTCATTTAATTCGGGATCACTTATTTTGGGCGCGCAGCAGCGCTGATTCTCCGGCGTTAGCCCCATACGATCACACCAGGCGATATAGGCGCGCCACCATTTCACTATCATCTTGGCTCCTTAATTCTATGGTTTTTGACTTCTCTGGCCCCACTTCAATGGTCCCCTACTTCAATAGCGCCTAGTTCAATCGCTTAGTTTCACTATACTGAAGGGCTCAAAAAATGTGCATAAAAAAAGCAGCCTAGGCTGCTTTTTCAATTTTTTAGTTCTCGCGGGTCTTGGCGAACTCTATGTCGGGATAACGTTCTATCGACAAATTGAGGTTCACCATGGTCGGCGCCACATAGGTGAGGTTGTCGCCGCCATCTAGCGCCAAATTGTTGCTGCACTTTCGCTTAAACTCTTCAAGCTTCTTGGCATCTTCGCAGTAGACCCAGCGCGCCGTCGCCACGCTGATCGCCTCGTAGATAGCCTCGACCTTATATTCGCTCTTAAGACGCTGCACAACCACTTCAAACTGCAGCACACCCACGGCGCCCACGATCAGGTCGTTGGAGTCCAGCGGACGGAACACCTGCACCGCACCTTCTTCAGACAGCTGTACCAGACCTTTGAGCAGCTGTTTCTGCTTCAGCGGGTCCTTGAGCCTGATACGACGGAACATCTCAGGTGCGAAGTTTGGTACACCGGTAAAGCGAAGCTTCTCACCTTGGGTAAAGGTATCGCCGATGCGTATGGTGCCATGGTTATGCAAGCCGATAATATCACCAGGATAAGCCGCCTCGGCACGGTTACGATCGCCGGCCATGAAAGTTAGGGCGTCGCTGACGTTCACATCTTTACCAATACGCACATGGTGCATCTTCATGCCTTGCTCATAACGACCGGAGCAGATACGCATGAAGGCGACACGGTCCCTGTGCTTAGGATCCATGTTCGCCTGGATCTTAAACACGAAGCCACTGAACTTAGGCTCATCGGGCTCGACATTACGCAGATCTGATTCACGGGCCTGGGGACGCGGCGCCCACTCGACGATGCCATCGAGAATATGGTCAACACCAAAGTTACCCAGTGCGGTACCAAAGAACACAGGGGTCAGCTCGCCCTTGAGGAAGGCATCCAGGTCGAATTCATGGGAGGCGCCCAGCACCAGCTCCATCTCGTCACGCAGGTCTTGTGCGTAGCTGCCAATCGCCTCATCCAGCTCGGGATTATCCAGGCCCTTGATGATGCGCGAGTCTTGGATGGTGTGCCCCATACCGTTCTGATACAGGATCACCTCATCGCGGAGCAGATGATAGACACCCTTGAACTCTTTACCGGCGCCGATAGGCCAGGTAATTGGCGCACAGGCGATGTTCAGTACATTCTCTACCTCGTCCATCAACTCGATAGGATCACGAATGTCACGGTCAAGTTTGTTCATGAAGGTCACGATCGGCGTATCACGCAGACGGGTCACTTCCATCAACTTGATGGTGCGTTGCTCAACACCCTTTGCCGAGTCGATCACCATGAGGCAAGAGTCAACCGCGGTCAGCGTACGATAGGTATCTTCCGAGAAGTCTTCGTGACCCGGAGTATCCAGCAGGTTCACCAAGGCCTCGCGGTAAGGGAATTGCATCACAGAGGTGGTAATCGAGATACCACGATCCTTTTCCATCTCCATCCAGTCAGACTTGGCATGCTGTCCCGACTTCTTACCCTTTACCGTGCCCGCCTTCTGCAACGCCTGTCCGAATAACAAGACCTTCTCGGTGATGGTGGTTTTACCCGCATCCGGGTGCGAGATGATGGCGAAAGTACGACGCTTGTCGACTTCAACTGTATAGCCTGACATGATTACCTGCGAATTTGATGGAGTGTTAAAAGCGGGCAATTATAGCGCCAAGCTTATCCTATGGCTAGTTTGGCAACCCGGAACTGGGCGCTTGTGTGGCGCCGACAGATAAAAACGAAAAGGCCCGCCAATAGGGCGAGCCTCAACAAACGATAATATAACTTACGTTCTGCATTAAGGCTGAGCAATCAGTTCGTTTATCTTTGCCAGTTCGACCCTGGCATATCTATGCTCGACGAAATCATAGATGTTGGTCGCCAAGGCCAAGCGGAAGTAATTGGCGGCATCGCTGTAGTTGCCCTGCCTCTCGGCGATCTTAGCGATATAGAAATAGGCCTCACATAGGCGCTCGGCATACTCATTGGGATGACTCAGCCCCTGCTTAGCCACCTCAAAGACCTGCTCACGACTCACCTTACCAAGATAGAAATCCACTAATGTGGTGGACCACTGCGAGTCGTCCAGCTTAGCTCTGTTCTCGGCTAAATGCTGCTTAGCCTGCTCGGCGCCCAGTTTCGACTCTGTGATATAGAGCCAAAGCGCGCGGTAGCCATCTTGCTCATTGGCCCGATAGAAAGACTGCATGTCGGCCACGGCCAGCTCGTCTCGCTGACCATAATAGAGGGCGATGCCGCGATTGAGATAGGCATAGTCATAATCGGGGGAGAGCTCGAGTACGGCGTCGAAGGCCTCATAGGCACTCTCAAATTCCCCTTCCTGGGTGTAATAGATGCCGATAAAGTTATAGGCATCGGCCAGATTAGGCTGCAACTTCAACGACTGGTGAAAGTCGATGCGACTCAGGATGCGTAGTCCGACACTGTCGTAGATCACCCCACGGTCATAATGAAAACGCGCACGCTGCTCAGGAGTCAGTTCGGCCGAGGCTAGGATATCGTTCAATCTGGCTAAGGTAACCTCGAGCTTATAATCGGGCATTACCGGGGCCACCATCAGCTTACCCTGCTCTGCCGTCGCCGCCGATTGAGTCGATACACATCCTGTCAGTAACAAACTTAGGCCGGTCATCACTGCCAAAGAGACCGAGCGTAATTTATGAGTCATCCATTTAACCTTTTCAGCGCTGCAATTGCCTCAATCATAGCAATACCAAATTGTGACGGCTATCTTCTATGAGAAAAAACCAATAAAAAAGGAGACCTAATGGTCTCCTTTCAAATTTCACTCGCTTGCGCTATCGATTATTCGCTTGCCGCTTCTTCTTTTGGCTGAGCTTCTTTCATCGACAGACGTACACGGCCTTGGCGATCGACTTCCATCACCTTAACCTTCACTTCCTGACCCACTTCCAGGTAGTCAGAGACGTTGGCGACGCGCTCCTCGGCAATTTGCGAGATATGCACCAGACCGTCTTTACCCGGTAGGATAGTCACGAAGGCGCCAAAATCGACGATACGAACAACCTTACCGTTGTAGACACTACCCACTTCAACCTCGGCAGTGATCTCCTGGATACGACGGATAGCTTCCTTGGTCGCATCGCCGTTGGCAGAAGCAATCTTCACGGTACCGTCATCTTCCAGCTCGATGGTGGTACCAGTCTCTTCGGTCAATGCACGGATAGTCGCGCCACCTTTACCAATCACGTCACGGATCTTCTCAGGGTTGATCTTAAGAGTAGTGATACGTGGAGCGTGATCAGAAATATCGGCACGGTGGCCAGAAATAGCCTGATCCATCACGTTCAAGATATGTACACGAGCGCCATAGGCTTGTTGCAGCGCGATCTGCATGATCTCTTTGGTGATACCTTCGATCTTGATATCCATCTGCAGCGCAGTCACACCGTCACGGGTACCGGCCACTTTGAAGTCCATGTCACCCAGGTGGTCTTCGTCACCCAGAATGTCAGACAGTACGACGAAGTCGTCGCCTTCTTTCACTAGACCCATGGCGATACCAGCAACCGAAGTCTTGATCGGTACACCTGCGTCCATCAGTGCCAGTGAAGTACCACAAACTGACGCCATAGAGCTTGAACCGTTGGATTCGGTGATCTCAGATACCACACGGATGCTGTATGGGAACTCTTCCGCTGACGGCATAACCGCGTTGATACCACGCCATGCCAGCTTACCGTGACCAATTTCACGACGCTTAGGCGAACCAACCATACCGGTTTCACCCACAGAGTATGGAGGGAAGTTGTAGTGCAGCATAAAGCGGCTGGTCTGCTCACCCATGATGCTATCGATCTTCTGTGCGTCACGCTCGGTACCTAGGGTACAGGTAACCAGCGCCTGAGTCTCACCACGGGTGAACAGTGCGCTACCATGAGTACGTGGCAATACGCCCGCCATGACGTTCAGGGCACGGATCATATCTGGTTCACGACCGTCGATACGTGGGTTGCCTGCGATGATACGGCTACGAACCACCTTCTTCTCCAGACTACCTAGTAGACCTTCGATTTCACGTACATCTGCATCTGGGTTTTCTGCCAGCAATGCTTCGATGGCGGCAGTCTTCACTACACCCACTTGAGCGTAACGATCTTGCTTAACTTGAATTTGGTAAGCTTCGGTTAGACCCGCTTCAGCCAATTCTTTGATCTTGGCAACCAGCTCTTCATTTTGTACTGGTGCGGTCCAGTCCCATTCAGGCTTGTTAACTTCTGCTTTTAGCTCTTTGATCGCCTGGATAACAACTTGCTGTTGCTCGTGACCATAAACCACGGCGCCAAGCATCACTTCTTCTGGCAGCGCATCGGCTTCAGACTCAACCATAAGTACTGCATTTTCAGTACCGGCCACAGAAAGTTCTAGCTGGCTGTCTGCAAGCTGAGAAACCGTTGGGTTGAGGATGTATTCGCCATCGACATAACCCACGCGAGCAGAACCCAGTGGACCGTTGAATGGGATGCCTGAAATAGACAGTGCCGCCGAAGTACCTATCATAGAGATCACTTCAGGGCTGATTTCTGGGTCAACAGAAACCACAGTGATGATCACCTGAACTTCGTTCTTAAAACCATTAGGGAATAGAGGACGAATAGGACGGTCAATCAGACGCGCAGTGAGGGTCTCGCCTTCAGATGGACGGCCTTCGCGCTTGAAGAATCCACCAGGGATTTTACCCGCAGCGTAAGTTTTTTCCTGGTAATTAACGGTTAACGGGAAAAAGTCACGACCTGGCTCTTCAGCTTTCTTGCCTACAACAGTAACCAATACCGTTGTATCGCCCATACTTGCCAAAACAGCTGCGTCTGCTTGACGTGCAATAACCCCAGTCTCTAGCGTGACTGTGTGCTGACCATATTCAAAACTCTTTACGATTGGATTCACGTGAACCTTTCCTTAATTTAATAACCTTAATTTCGCGGCTAAGTATACTGCAAGTCTAATCAATAGATAAAGAGCACATGTAGATGACAAAGCTGAATCTTTTCTCTAAAGTGGTTAGATAAAGATAAATTTCTGTCTATCGCTGCTTTTTCTGAAATTTAGAATGTGATTGGTCACTGGTAACAAGGGGTGGCAAATGAGCGCTCGGTTTAAATCCTTAACATGGAAACAAACGACTCTGGTCGTTTTTTCAGCGTTATTTTTTGCCGTTGCCATCTTTATTGTCGAGGTCGCCCTGGTCGGGGTCTCGGCCCGCCAACAGCTCATGGTCGCCCAGGAAGAGCTCCTCAACTCTATCGAGCAGCCCGCCGCCAATGCCGTCTGGGCCTTGGACGACAACCTGGCCACCCAGACCCTGGAAGGGGTGCTTAAGGTCGAGCATGTGGGCGAGGCGGTGATCGAACTCGATGACGGCAGTATGTTTGTCTCCATGAACAATCCCTTCACCGATAACCCACTGGTGCGTAAGCTCAGTGAAAAACTGTTTGGCGACCTGAAACAGATCAGCCGCACCCTCTACCGTCCCTCCTTCTTCGAGGGTACGGAGAAACAACAGATCATCGGCACCCTGACCATCTTCTATAACACCCAGGAGCTGACCGACTCCCTGTTTTCCCAGTTACGTTTCAGCTTCCTGGCCACCCTGGCCCGGGCGCTCCTGGTCACCATGGCGCTGTCCATCATCTTCCACCGCTTCCTGACCAAACCTATCGCCCAGATCAGCGAGGCGATAGATAAGATAGATCCAGAGCTGCCGGACGAGAATCTGCTGCCCATGTCTCCTGCCCATCAGGACGACGAACTGGGCCTGGTGACATCAAAATTTAATCAAATCTTAATTCAATTTGGTCAGACCCAGAGCAAACTGCGCCGCATGGCCACCCGGGATCCCCTCACCGGCCTGCCCAACCGCACCCTGCTGCTGGAAACCATCGCCGTATCGATTCAGCGCGCCAGGGTGCATAAGCATCAATTTACCATGCTGTTTATCGATCTCGACCGTTTCAAGAACGTCAACGACTCTCTGGGGCATGCGCTAGGGGATCAATTCCTCGCCCGTATCGCCAGGGTGCTTGAGCGTGTCGTCGGCGATCGCGGCACTGTGGCCCGCCTGGGCGGCGACGAGTTTGTCATCCTGGCCGAAGATGCCAGAACACCGGATCAAGCGGCGGATTTTGTCGACAAGCTCCTCATGCAGCTCAACGTGCCCCTGCAGCTTAACGAACACACCATACATCCAGCGGCGTCCGTGGGGATCTCTATCTATCCCGATGATGGCCTGAGCGCCGAAGATCTGATCCGCCATGCAGACATCGCCATGTACAGCGCCAAGGCCGCAGGTTCCAATCAATGGGCCTTCTTCAAGCAGCAGATGACTGAGCGGGCCGCCGTGCGCCTCAGAACCGAGGCCTCCCTACATGACGCATTGAAAAACAACGAATTCCTGCTGCACTTTCAGCCCAAGTTTAATATCAAAACAGGTAAGGTTATCGCCTGTGAGGCGCTGATACGCTGGAAGAAAGATGGCCGGCTCATCAGCCCTATGTCTTTCATCCCCGTAGCCGAGGAGACAGGCATCATCATCCCGCTCGGGCGCTGGGTTATCGAAGAGGCCTGCCGCACCCTGAAGCATTGGCGTAAGCGCTATAACTACGCCATCCCCATCGCGGTCAACGTCGCCTCACAGCAGTTTGCCGATGCCAGCCTGGTGCCGGATATCAAGCAACTGGCACTGCGCTACCAGATAGATCCTAACCTGCTTGAGATAGAGATCACCGAGACCTCGCTGATGAATGATATCGAGCTCGCCATCCATAAACTGGAGCAGCTCAAGGGCGCCGGATTTGGTATCGCGGTGGACGACTTCGGCACCGGCTACTCCTCGCTCTCTTACCTGCGTCACCTGCCGATCACCACCATGAAGATCGACCGCTGCTTCGTAACGGATCTCCCCAATGAGAGCGCCATCGCCTCTACCATCTTGATGCTCGGCAAACAGTTAAACCTGCATATCGTGGCTGAAGGCATTGAGAATGAGCAGCAGCTGAACTGGCTCAAGCAGATGGACTGCCAGATAGGTCAGGGCTTCTATTACAGTCAGCCGCTGGATATTAGCGAGTTTGAGGAACGCTATATCGCCCCCAACAACGCTAGCATCAGCCAGATTTAATCGCCGCTTTAATGTCACCAAAGCGATTAGCCAATGCCATTAGCAACAGCCATTTCCGAAAATCAGGCATAAAAAAAGGAGGCTAAGCCTCCTTTTTTCACTACAGTACTAATCGATAGATTAGCGACGTAGACCTAACTTCTTGATAAGCTCTTGATAGCGCTCGTTTTCAGTGCGCTTCAGGTAAGCTAGAAGCTTACGACGAGAGTTAACCATGCGAAGCAAACCACGACGTGAGTGATGATCATGGATGTGCTCTTTGAAGTGACCTTGTAGGTGGTTGATCTGTGCAGTTAGCAGGGCAACCTGAACTTCAGTAGAACCTGAATCATTTTCACCACGGCCGAAATCAGCCAGGATTTGTGCTTTTACTTCTTTACTTAGTGACATTTTTTTCTCCAAAAATAGATAGAAACTTCAGCCGATCACTAACTCAGCCAAAGAGAGCGCGCTATAGTACCGATTTTAGCGCCATTAAGCAAGCCTCAGGCCTGCTCGTCGTGCAATACCACCAGGCGCTTAGGCGCCAACAACCCATCGTCGTTCATCTGGCCGATGCCGACAAATTGTTTCGCCTCACCGAGCGTGATGCGTACCAGCTCATCCACCGGCAGATTCGCCACCCGAACCGGATTACCATTCATCAGATAGTGGGCCAGCTCATCGGAAACGTTGATCTCCTTGAGGCCGCTCACCGCTGTGTCCATAGGCAACAACAAAGGATCCAGCAGCTCCTTGGGAGGGCGCTCCTCGGCCAGTGCCTGGGCGAGTAATGCCTCGAGCTGTTCCAGGGTCACCATCTTATCGTAAGGATAACCGGCGACGCCTGTGCGGCGCAGCATGATGACATGGGCGCCACATCCCAGCATCTCACCGAGATCGTCTGTGATGGTGCGAATATAGGTGCCCTTAGAACAGTGAATGTCCAGGGTCAGCTCATCACCCTCGAGCTTGATAAAATTGAGCTCGAAGACATTGATAGGGCGCGCCTCACGAGGCACCTCTTTGCCTTCTCTGGCGTACTTGTATAAGGGCTGGCCCTGATACTTGAGCGCCGAGTACATAGAGGGCACCTGCATGGTCTCGCCACGAAAATGTTCCAGTGCCTCTTCGAGCTGCTGCTCGGTGAAGTTAATCGGGCGCGTCTGCACCACCTCTCCATCTGAATCACTGGTATCGGTGCGCACACCTAGCTTGGCGGTCACCAGGTAACGCTTGTCGGCATCGAGCAGATGCTGAGAAAACTTGGTGGCCTCCCCCAGGCAGATCGGCAGCATGCCGGTCGCTAAGGGATCTAGCGCGCCGGTATGGCCCGCCTTGGCGGCGTTATAGATTCGCTTGACTCTCTGCAAGGCGAAGTTGGAGCTCATTCCTGTGTCTTTGTCCAGCAGCACTATGCCGTCGACCAAGCGACCTCTAGGTTTACGCGCCATTAGTTATCATCCTGCTCGGTGCTGTCCTGCTCTTCGTCTTCACGACCGTGTTCGCGCGCCTTGGCCTTATCCTTGGTGATCACTTGACTCACCAGGTTAGACATACGCATACCCTCAATCAGTGAGGCGTCGTAGATGAAGCGAATCTCAGGCATAACCCTTAGCTTCATGCGACCCGCTACCAGTGAGCGTACATAACCCGCTGCCGCCTCTAGTGCCGCCAGCTTCTCTTCTACCACCGCCTTGTCTTCCTCGAAGAAGGTGACATAGACCTTGGCGTAGTTAAGATCGCGAGATACATCGACGTCGTTAACCGTCACCATACCGATACGCGGATCTTTGATGTCACGTTGCAACACCTGAGCCAGCTCTTGCTGTAGCTGCTGGGCGATGCGACGAGTACGACTAAATTCTCTTGCCATAATATTTTGCCATCTCAAAAACAGGTGACCGGCTTGGTAAAGCTGCAACCAACGCTATGTCGGTAACGCCTTGCCTCGGGTCATGCCTGAACAAAAAGGGCGGCTTACGCCGCCCCTTGGATACTGATACCAATCGTAGTAAATAGCTGATCATCCTAGCTTGTTAAAACGTTCGATAACTGCGCTAGCATTTTTGATTGTAGACGAACTACTTATCGAAAAATCCTGCCTTGTTCTCAAACGTTTTTCTTACGCTACTCCTAATCACTAACTTACTGTAATTGGTATTATAAGGTTCGAGCGATTTCGACCGTTTCGAAGACCTCAATCTGATCGCCAACTTTGACGTCATTATAGTTCTTCACGCCGATACCACACTCCATACCGTTACGGACTTCGTTAACGTCATCCTTAAAGCGGCGCAGAGATTCCAGCTCACCTTCGAAGATCACCACGTTGTCACGCAGTACGCGGATAGGCGCGCTACGCTTGATGGTACCCTCGGTAACCATACAACCAGCGATAGCACCAATCTTAGGTGACTTGAACACGTCACGCACCTCGGCAAGACCAATGATCTCTTGCTTGAATTCTGGTGCCAACATGCCGCCCATAGCAGCCTTAACTTCATCGATCAGATGATAGATAACGCTGTAGTAGCGCAGGTCAACGCTTTCGCTTTCAATCGTCTTACGGGCCTGAGCATCGGCACGAACGTTGAAACCAACCATGATAGCGTTTGACGCAGCCGCCAGGGTCGCATCTGTCTCGGTTAATCCACCTACACCGCTAGCGATGATGTTCACCTTAACTTCGTCGGTAGACAGCTTGTTGAGCGAGTCAGAGATCGCTTCCAGCGAGCCTTGTACGTCTGCCTTCAGTACGATGTTCAGCTCTTGGACTTCGCCTTCGGTCATGTTAGCGAACATGTTCTCAAGCTTAGACTTCTGCTGACGTGCCAGCTTAACGTCACGGAACTTACCTTGACGGTAGAGTGCCACTTCGCGCGCCTTACGCTCGTCACGAACAACAGTCGCTTCGTCACCTGCTGATGGCACACCAGAAAGACCTAAGATCTCAACTGGAATCGATGGACCGGCTTCGGTGATCGACTTACCATTCTCATCCTTCATCGCACGGACTTTACCGTACTCTAGACCACACAGAACGATATCGCCCTGTTTCAGAGTACCTTCTTGTACCAGAATGGTCGCAACAGGACCACGGCCCTTATCTAGCTTAGACTCGACCACGACACCGGCCGCCATACCTTCGCGTACCGCCTTAAGTTCCAGTACCTCGGCCTCAAGCAAGATGCCTTCCAGCAGCTCGTCGATACCTTCACCAGACTTAGCCGATACGTGGACGAACATGTTGCTGCCGCCCCAATCTTCTGACATAACGCCGTGCTGAGAAAGCTCAGACTTAACGCGATCAGGATCGGCCTCAGGCTTATCTATCTTGTTCACCGCAACGATAAGCGGTACACCGCCCGCCTTCGCGTGCTGGATAGCCTCGATGGTCTGTGGCATAACGCCGTCATCGGCCGCAACCACTAGCACAACGATATCGGTCGCCTTAGCACCACGAGCACGCATAGCGGTAAACGCGGCGTGACCTGGGGTATCTAAGAAGGTGATCATGCCATTGCCGGTTTCGACATGGTATGCACCGATATGCTGGGTAATACCACCCGCTTCGCCAGAAGCCACTTTAGCGCGACGAATATAGTCAAGTAGCGATGTCTTACCATGGTCAACGTGACCCATGATGGTCACAACCGGTGCACGTGGCTCAACCTTAACGTTACCGTCACGGTCAGCAAGCACTTGATGCTCAAGCTCGTTTTCGCGAGTCAGAACCACTTTGTGACCCATCTCCTCGGCTACCAGCTGCGCAGTTTCCTGATCCAGCACCTGGTTTATGGTCACCATAGAGCCCATCTTCATCATCTGCTTGATGATCTCGGTCGCCTTAACCGCCATCTTCTGTGCCAGCTCGGCAACCGTTACGGTTTCGCCAATGGTCACGTCACGGGTAACGGCGGCAGCAGGCTTGTTGAAGCCATGATCCATCGACTCTGGCGCGTTGCGCTGATTGCGGTTGTTACGACCACCGCGGGCATCTCTTCCGCCGCGCTTCTTATTCGCAGCTTCTTTCTTGCCACCGGCAGGCTTACGCGCACGGCGACCACGTCGCTCGGCGTCTCTATCGGCGGTATCTTCGGCGGCGCGCGCTTCAGTCGATGTGGTCACATGGTGATCGGCGCTGTTTTCAGATTCTTTACGCAGACGCTCTTCTTCTGCCCAACGCTTCTCGTTCTCTTCGGCAAGACGACGTGCTTCTTCGGCCGCAGCCTTAGCTTCTTCGTCGGCCTTAGCCTTAGCAGCAGCCTCTTTAGCCGCCAACAGACGGGCCTCTTCGGCACGAGCCGCTTTTTCTTCGGCTGTCTCTTCAACAGCAGGCTTGCTCTCAGCAGCCTTCTTGGCCTTAGCTTCTGCGTCGGCTTTCGCCTTCGCCTTAGCCTTGGCTTCTGCCTCGGCCTTTGCCTTAGCTTCTGCTTCGGCCTTAGCCTTGGCTTCTGCTTCTGCCGCTGCTTTAGCTTCGGCTTCTGCCTTGGCCTTAGCTTCGGCCTCGGCTTCTGCCGCCGGGTCACGCTTAACGAAAGTACGCTTCTTACGTACTTCAACCTTGATGTCTTTCGACTGTCCACCGCTTCCCGACACACTCAGCGTCGAGATAGACTTGCGTTGCAGTGTCATCTTGGTTGGCGCGGCATCGCCGCCGTGTTGCTTCTTCAAAAACTCAAGCAACTTCTGCTTTTCTTCTTCTGAAACAGTATCTGTTTTACTCTTCTTAATGCCGGCCTCAGAAAACTGCTCAACTAATCGATCAGCACTCTTCCCTACTTCCTCGGCCAGTTTTGCTACTGTGGTATCTGCCATCTGTAAACTCCCCTCTGTTGATCGACTTAAGCTTCTTCGCCAAACCAACAGATGTTGCGGGCCGCCATGATGAGCTCACCAGCTTTTTCTTCTGTTAATTCTTCAATCTCGATCAAATCATCAATGCCTTGTTCGGCTAAATCTTCAAGCGTAATCACGCCTTTACTTGCCAACACATACGCCAAGTGACGCTCTAAACCTTCTAGGGCAAGTAAATCTTCGCTTGGCTCAGCACCGTCAAGTGCTTCCTCGGATGCCAAAGCCCGTGTAGAGATCGCCGCCTTGGCGCGTTCTCTGAGTGCCTCAACGATCTCCTCGTCGAAGCCGTCGATTTCTAGCAGTTCTGACTCAGGCACATAGGCAACTTCTTCAAGTGAGGTAAAACCTTCATCTGCCAGAACCTGAGCAAAATCTTCATCGACATCCAGTGACGTCACAAACAGGTTAACAATCTTGGCGCTTTCCGCCTGATGCTTAGCCTGCATATCTTCCACTGTCATCACGTTTAGTTCCCAGCCCGATAACTGAGTCGCCAAACGCACGTTTTGACCGTTACGGCCAATAGCTTGCGCCAATGAGTCGGCTTCAACGGCGATATCCATAGAATGGTTATCTTCGTCGACTATGATAGAAGCCACATCGGCCGGCGCCATGGCATTGATCACAAATTGCGCTGGGTTATCATCCCAAAGCACGATATCAACACGCTCACCGCCTAACTCATTAGACACGGCCTGAACACGCGCGCCGCGCATGCCCACACAAGCACCGATAGGATCGATGCGACGGTCATTTGACTTGACCGCAATCTTAGCGCGAGAACCTGGGTCACGGGCCGCGCCCATGATCTCAATCATCTCGTCGGCAATCTCCGGTACTTCCACACGGAACAGCTCGATGAGCATGTCTGGCTTAGTACGGGTCAGGAACAGCTGCGCACCGCGGGCCTCTGGACGTACGGCGTATAGCAGCGCACGAACACGGTCACCAGGACGGAAGCTTTCACGTGAGATAAGATCTTCTTTGAACAGCACGGCGTCGGCATTGTTACCCAAGTCGACGACTACGCTCTCGCGGTTGCTCTTCTTCACCACACCAGTGATCAGCTCTCCTTCTTTCTCCAAGAACTGGTCGACGATCTGTGCACGCTCGGCTTCACGTACCTTCTGTACGATTACCTGCTTAGCGGTTTGAGTGGTAATACGGTCGAAGACGACTGACTCGATCTCATCTTCGATATACTCACCCACTTGAATCTCTGGGTTTTCGTAACGAGCCGCTTCCAGGGTGATCTCGCGGAAAGGATTTTCCAGCGCCTGACCGTCATCCTCAACCACCATCCAACGACGGAAGGTTTCGTATTCGCCTGTCTTACGGTCGATAGCGACACGAACTTCGATATCGCCTTCATATTTTTTCTTGGTAGCCGTCGCTAACGCAATCTCCAACGCTTCAAAAATCTTTTCGCGTGGCACGGCCTTCTCATTTGAAACCGCCTCAGCGACTAGCAGAATCTCTTTGTTCATTCTCTTGCCTCGTTCAGCTCGAATCCATCAAAACTTAGCGATTAAGTTGCCCTTACGGATATTATCCAAGGCAATAATCAGTTCGTTGCCATCTACGGTAAGGGTCAGCATCTGCCCCTCAACGCCCGCGACGGTCCCTTTTAAATTACGACTACCAGCGACAGGCATAGTCAGTTGTACCTTTACGGTTTCACCTAGGTATTGTGCATACTGCTCTGCAGTAAATAATGGTCTATCGACACCCGGTGAGGAAACTTCTAGCGTATATTCGGTCGAAATCGGGTCCTCGACATCGAGCACGGCACTGATCTGGCGACTGACATCGGCACAATCATCGATAAAAATGCCGTTTTCATTATCTATATATACACGCAGCACAGAATGCTTGCCTGCCTGTACATATTCCAATCCCCACAGACTATGGCCCAATGCTTCAACTGGTGCGATAAGCATCTGTTCCAGCTTACTTTCTAGAGTTGCCAAGGTTACCCCCCGAAAAACAAAAAAGGGCATAAAGCCCCAGTACGACATCATCAAATGACGATATTTCAAAAGTCCAGATAACAAAAAACCCCGTAATCACGAGGTCATATCATTCAGAACCTGTAACAGAAATGAAGCCTTGCTTCATCACTGGGAAGCTGGTTGCGGGGGCCGGATTTGAACCGACGACCTTCGGGTTATGAGCCCGACGAGCTACCAAACTGCTCCACCCCGCGTCAACTGCTGCAATTATATTGATTGAGAACAATATTTGCAATGATAAAGGCATAAACCTCTGCCACTTTATCGATTCAGATTAAGCTAGGCTCAATCTAAATTTGGTGCGGATGGAGGGACTTGAACCCTCACGAGCTAGGCTCACCACCCCCTCAAGATGGCGTGTCTACCAATTCCACCACATCCGCATGTGATCGTTACTTCGACTGGCTAAGACTTTTTATGAGTATTGAGGAGACTCATCTTTTCCAGTCACGCCGTTTAAATCAAACCAGGGTCAAATTCAAACTGCGCCTTGCTCTTTCGAGCTATTAGTCAGGAATCTTATCTTCTGACTTTTGTGCGTCTTTTGCAGCGTCAGTTACTTGTTCAGTTACTGCGGCGGCATCGGCACCTAAATCTTTCCAAGATTCTTCGCTCTTGGCATGGTTTGCACTTAAGTTGCCAATCGTCAGACTCAGGGCAAAGAAGGCAATCGCCAGTATCGCAGTGGAACGAGTCAGAAAGTTACCCGAACCAGAAGAACCGAACAGAGTTGCTGATGCACCGGCGCCAAAAGAGGCCCCCATGTCAGCTCCCTTACCTTGCTGGATGAGGATCAAGCCAATCAGGCCTAACGCAACCAACAAGTAAATAACCATTAGAACTTCGTACATATTATGCGCTCATCGCTATCGAACATAAACTTAAAAACTCGGTAGAGTTTAAGCTAGCACCGCCTATCAGTCCACCATCTACATCAGGCTGAGCAAATAGATCTGCTGCATTACTCGGCGTTACGCTACCACCGTACAAAATCCTGATATTCTCTCCGATATACGGAGACACTTCAGAGAGACGCTTGCGAATAAACGCGTGTACTTCCTGCGCCTGCTCTGGCGTAGCGCTCTTACCTGTCCCTACGGCCCAAAGAGGCTCATAGGCGATAATCGCATTATCAAAAGCCATGGTGCCATTCTTTTCGATGACCACATCCAGCTCTTCAGCAATCACCTCGAAGGTGCGTCTTGCTTCACGTGCCGGACCCGACTCACCTACACATAAGATAGGAGTCAAACCATGCTTCTGTGCAGCGGCAAATTTTTCCGCCACGATGTCGCTTGTTTCGCCGTACATTCTACGGCGTTCGGAGTGACCGATAATCACATAGCGACATCCAGAATCTTTCAGCATCTGCCCAGAGACTTCGCCTGTATAGGCACCGAAGTCATGCTGACTCAGGTTTTGGGCACCCATTCTAACCAAGCAGCCGTTTAAGGCTTCTTTGTTAGCATCGAGTTGCTGACGAACACTTTCAAGAAAAATACTTGGTGGACACAAGACCACTTCCGCAGAATCATTTTGAAGCTTGGTAGCAAACTTGGTAAACAACTCTTGCGCTAGTTGCGCAGTACCGTTCATTTTCCAGTTACCAGCGACCATTGGGCGTCTTAGTGCCATCACTGTCTCCTTCTGAAAGCGGGCTGAATAATAGCGAACCACTTGTTAAGTTACAATACCTAAATCTCGAATTTTTGCGATAAAGTGTCGAAGCGATTACTTTTTATCCTCGCGCGGGATAAATAGCACAGGATTTAACCTGGCAAGGCTAAATCCTGTGCAGCGGCCTTAAACCAGCGCCTTGATGGCCTCGGCAATATAGTTAGCATGGGCTTTTACATCGCTGGCCACATCGCCCTCTACCATGACACGGATCAGCGGCTCGGTACCCGATTTACGCAGCAGTACACGGCCACGTTCGCCAAGTTTGGCTTCCACTTCCGCCTGGGCGCTCAATACACTGTCGGCCTCTAGCGGATTATGGCTGCCTTCGAACCTGACGTTAACCAGCACCTGTGGCAACATCTTAATGCTTTCGGTCAGCTCCTCCAGGGTCGCCTGCTTACGACACATGGCCGCCAGCACCAGAATACCGGCGACGATACCATCCCCCGTGGTGCCGTGATCCAAATTCAGGATATGGCCCGAGTTTTCGCCGCCGATGCGCCAATCTTTCTCTTTCAGCAGCTCCATCACATAGCGATCACCCACTTTCGAGCGGGCGAACGGGATATCGCGAGCCTTAAGCGCCAGGTCTAACCCTAAGTTCGACATAAGTGTGCCTACAACGCCGCCCTTTAATACGCCGCGATCTTGCGCGTCACAGGCCAGGATATAGAGGATCTCATCACCGTCGATCACCTTACCGTGACGATTCACCATCATGATGCGATCACCGTCGCCATCCAGCGCGATACCCAGATCTGCCTGCTCGGCAATGACGGTCTCTCGGATCTTACCCATAGAGGTGGCGCCAACCTCATGGTTGATATTGATGCCATCAGGCTTGTCGCCGATAGTGATCACCTCGGCGCCTAGCTCGCGAAACACGCTCGGCGCAATGTGATAAGTCGCCCCATGGGCACAGTCCACCACTATCTTGAGCCCGTTGAGGGTGTGTTCGGCGGGGAAATTGCCCTTACAGTATTCAATATAACGACCGGCTGCATCGTCGATGCGAGACACCTTACCCAGCAGATGAGACTCGACGCACACCAGCGGCTTTTCCAGCTCACGCTCGATCTCGAGTTCAACCTCGTCATCGAGCTTGCTTCCGTCGGTCGAGAAGAACTTGATGCCGTTATCATAGTAAGGGTTGTGAGAGGCGCTGATCACCACACCGGCTTCCGCCCTGAAGGTACGGGTTAGGTAGGCCACCGCCGGTGTCGGCATTGGTCCCATCAGCATCACATTTAAACCTGCCGCCGACAGACCAGCTTCCATCGCCGATTCGAACAGATAACCTGAAATCCGCGTGTCCTTGCCTATGATCACCTTCTTGGTGCCGGCGCGGGACAATACACGCCCAGCCGCCCAGCCTAGTTTGAGCGCCAATTCCGGGGTCATCTTACCCGCGCCCACCTTGCCTCTAATACCATCGGTTCCGAAGAATTTTCTCACTTGTGATTACCTCTGCCCCATCCAGGGGTCTTTCCTATTTGATCCGTTTGCAATCGCCAACAAGTGGCGCATTAGGCCTATAATGCCTGATAGTTGGCGCAAGCCTGCATGACCTTGATCATATCCACGGTCGGTTTTACGTCATGGACACGAATAATATGTGCGCCCTGCTGAATACTCAATAGCGCTGCGCTCAGGCTACCCGCGAGGCGATCGCTGGTCGGTACGTTAAGTAGGTTACCTATCATACTCTTACGCGACAACCCGATTAGCAGCGGCAAGCCCAATGCGTTGAGTTCAGCCTGACGATTTAATAATTCATAGTTGTGTGACAGTGTCTTTCCAAAGCCGTAACCCGGATCAAGCAGCAAGTTGTCTCTGACTATCCCCGCCCCCAGACAGGCCTGAATGCGCTTCTCAAAGAAGTCGCTGATGTCCGATATGATATCTTGATACTCGGGCGCATCCTGCATGGTTCTCGGCTGTCCCTGCATATGCATCAGACAAACGGGCACATTCAGCTTGGCAGCCACGGCTAACGCCCCAGGCTCCTGAAGCGCTCGCACGTCGTTGATCAGATGCGCGCCGGCAGCAACCGCCTCACTCATCACCTCAGGCTTGCTGGTGTCGACCGAGACCCACACATCGTGATGAGCACTGACATATTCCACCAGAGGAATCACCCTGTCCAGCTCATGTTGCACACTGACCTCGGCAGCGCCGGGGCGAGTCGACTCGCCACCGATATCGATAATGCTGGCGCCTTCGCTAACCAAACTATCGGCATGGCGACAGGCAGGCTCAAGATTTGCGAAACGCCCCCCATCGGAGAAGGAGTCAGGTGTCACATTAAGAATGCCCATCACTCTGGGCTGAGAAAGGTCCAGGCATTTATCGCCACAGACAAGTTGAAACCCTTGCTGCAAGAGAGGCTCCTCGATCACACGCTAAAGACGTAAACAAGAAAACCCCGTTAAGGGGTTTTCTTAGACAATGCAATTAATCTATCGCAAAGATGATTACTTAACTACAGGTGATTCATCACCTTCTTTTGGCTCACTCGCAGGCTCGGCTTCGGTCTCGCTCGGCTCAGGCGACTTCACCGCCTCGCCACGACCGCCATTACCTTTGCCGTTAGAACCATTTTCATCCATGTTCCAATCGGCCGGCGCACGTACCTCACGACGGGCCATCAGATCGTCAATCTGAGTCGCATCGATAGTCTCATACTTCATCAGCGCATCTTTCATCGCATGAAGAATATCCATATTATCTGTCAGGAACTGATGGGCACGGCCATAGTTGTTATCGATCAGCTGTTTAACTTCGACATCGATAATGGCAGCCGTCTCATCCGACATATGCTGCGCCTTAGCCATGCTGCGACCCAGGAATACTTCGCCCTCATCTTCGGCATACAATACCGGGCCGAGCTTTTCTGAGAAGCCCCATTGGGTGACCATGTTGCGCGCAATGGTAGTTGCATACTTGATATCCTGAGAGGCACCGGTAGAAACGCGCTCGCTGCCGTAGATCAGCTCCTCGGCGATACGTCCACCGTAGGCCACAGAGATCTGACTCTCCAGCTTACGGCGACTCTGACTGATGGCATCGGCCTCAGGCAAGAAGAAGGTTACCCCCAGGGCGCGGCCACGCGGAATGATGGTGACCTTATGCACAGGGTCGTGCTCAGGCACCAGACAACCGACGATAGCGTGACCCGCTTCGTGATAGGCGGTCATCTCTTTCTCTTCTTCAGACATCACCATGGTGCGGCGCTCGGCCCCCATCATGATCTTGTCTTTGGCGCTCTCGAACTCTTCCATGCCCACCACGCGGCGATTACCACGGGCAGCAAACAGCGCCGCCTCGTTTACCAGGTTAGCCAGATCGGCACCAGAGAAACCTGGCGTACCGCGGGCAATCACGCTCGCCTTAACGTCATCGGCCAGCGGCACCTTACGCATATGCACCTT
The DNA here is from genome assembly GCF_022398495.1 of Shewanella sp. Isolate8. NCBI lineage: Bacteria > Pseudomonadati > Pseudomonadota > Gammaproteobacteria > Alteromonadales > Shewanellaceae > Shewanella > Shewanella sp. Isolate8. The sequence continues at coordinate 635,324 of NZ_JAKEVI010000002.1, forward strand.
AAGGATCTGCTCACGACCACGTACGTCTGGCAGGCCAACCACCACTTGACGGTCGAAACGACCCGGACGCAGCAAGGCAGCATCCAATACGTCTGGACGGTTGGTCGCGGCGATAACGATAATACCTTCGTTACCCTCGAAGCCATCCATCTCAACCAGCATCTGGTTTAGGGTCTGTTCACGCTCGTCGTGACCACCACCGACACCGGCACCACGCTGGCGACCTACGGCGTCGATCTCATCGATAAAGATGATACAAGGTGCTGACTTCTTTGCCTGCTCGAACATGTCACGCACACGGGAGGCACCAACACCGACAAACATCTCGACGAAGTCGGAACCTGAAATCGTGAAGAAAGGTACCTTAGCTTCACCGGCAATCGCCTTAGCAAGCAGGGTCTTACCTGTACCAGGAGGACCAACAAGCAGTACGCCTGTCGGAATACGACCACCCAGTTTCTGGAATTTAGTCGGCTCTTTGAGGTAATCGACCAGCTCTTTGACATCTTCCTTGGCCTCGTCGCAACCGGCAACGTCACCGAAGGTGGTCTTGATCTGATCTTCGCTCATCAGCTTGGCTTTACTCTTACCGAAAGACATGGCGCCTTTGCCGCCACCGCCCTGCATCTGGCGCATGAAGAAGATCCATACCCCGATGAGTAACAGCATAGGGAACCAAGAGATGAAGATCTGCGTGAGGAAACCTGATTCTTCGGCTTCCTGACCTTTCATGGTCACACCCTTGCGGTCAAGATCGTTGATCAGATCCTGATCATACATAGGCATGATAGTGATAAATTTTTCCCCGGTTCTTTTGGTACCCTCGATGGTGCGCTGGTCGCTCTTCACCTCGACAGTGTTAATCTGCCCGGAGCGTACATCGTCCAAGAAAGTAGAATAATCCATCTTCATGGAGTTCGATGAAGAGGGGGAGTAGCCCTGAAACACTGACATCAGCACGACGGCGATGACAACCCAGAGAATTAAATTTTTTGCCATATCACTCAAAATTACTAGACCTCATACAGTCTTGCGGTTACTGACGTTAGGTTACTACAACTTGTAACCCGTCGCCACAAGATAGACTTCACGCGAACGCGGTCGCGACGAGTCTGGCTTACGTGTTTTAACGGTGGTAAATGCCTGTCTCACCGCCTTCATATACTCATCAAAGCCCTCCCCCTGAAAGACTTTGACAGCAAAACTACCATTTGGTGCCAACACCTGATGACACATATCCAGTGCCAGCTCCACCAAATACATGGCGCGAGGCTGATCCACACCACCTGTGCCACTCATATTAGGTGCCATATCCGACAACACAACATCGACTTTAGCATCGCCAACTCGTTCGAGTAAGGCATCGAGCACCTTTTCTTCACGAAAATCGCCTTGCAGAAAATCGACACCGACGATGGGATCCATAGGCAGGATATCGCAAGCGATAACCTTGCCAGTCTCTCCCGCCAGCTTCACGGCGATCTGTGACCAGCCACCCGGGGCTGCACCGAGATCCACCACAGTCATGCCAGGGCGGATCAGCTTATCCTTTTGTTGTATCTCTTCTATTTTAAACGCAGCTCGCGAACGCAATCCCCGTTTCTGCGACAACTTAACATAATGATCATCGAAATGTTCCTGCATCCATCGGGCGGAACTGGCCGTTCGTTTTTTACCTGACATTTAAAATCCGCAACAAATATGAGTTACACAAAGGCTATATGAGGGTAGAATAGCGGTTTTTCAACAGTAACTCAGCATAAAGTTGGTAGAAATGAACTTAACAACCAAACAAAAACAGCATCTAAAAGGCTTAGCACATAACCTCAAGCCTGTTGTGCAGCTTGGTGCCAATGGCCTGACTGAAGGTGTACTGGCTGAAATTGATAATGCACTCTCTCATCATGAATTAATCAAAGTGAAAGTTGCCTCTGGAGACAGAGAGCTAAAAAATGCAGTCGTTGACGCCATCGTACGCGAAACTCAAGCTGAAAAGGTTCAGCTTATCGGTCACGTATTGGTCCTATTCCGTCAATCTCCAGAGATGAAGATTGCCGTACCAAGAGCCAAATAGCTCCTGGACTCAACAAAAAAGCCGCTATCGATAGCGGCTTTTTTGTTGCTACTTTACATACCAAGTATGAAGCGGTCGTCGACCGACCCTAGCGCAAGTTAGATATACTCGACCGCAGTGATCTCATAATCTGTCATGCCACCTGGAGTCTGAATAGAGACTTCATCCCCTTCCGATTTACCCACCAGACCGCGAGCAATTGGTGAAGAAACAGAGAGCAGGTTAGCCTTGATATCGGCCTCGTCTTCACCCACGATACGGTAGGTAAATTCCTCTTCGGTATCCAGGTTCAAAATAGTAACAGTGGTACCGAAGATCACTCGGCCCGTGTTTTCCATCTTAGTCACATCGATGATCTGTGCGTTAGACAGCTTACCTTCGATATCTCGTACACGAGCCTCGCACAGTCCCTGCTCTTCGCGGGCGGCGTGGTATTCGGCGTTCTCTTTCAGATCGCCCAACTCACGCGCCACCCCAATGGCCTCGGCAATTTTTGGACGCTTCTCAAACTTCAAAAAATCTAACTCTTCACGCAGTTGATTTGCACCAACAACTGTCATTGGAACCTTATTCATAGGAACACTCGTCTCCTCAAAACAAAAGCAACCTAGTCAGCCTGACCACTTGGGCCACCGACTAGGAATAAAGAACGCTTGGAATCCATCTATTCTATACCCTGATGACGGGATAAGCTATCGGTTCCCCAAGAGTTTGTTAGTACGCCCGCAGAACTGTGTGTTCCTTAGCGCGCCCGAAGCAAACAAACTCGCGCCATATAACCGGCTTGTTGATTGCCTCATTGGTTATCTCTCACCCCCTAAAGCGCCCATAAAAAAGGCCGCTTGCGCGGCCTCTTATCAAGGGTTAACCCTTAACCTTTAATGCGCTGATGCAGTTCCTGCACAGAAGTCACATTGGTGCGGCTGTCGGCAGAGTGTGCCATACAGGTCGCAAAGGCGGCATTCAGAGTCGTGGTGTAGTTCACCTTGTAACGCAGGGCGCCACGACGCAGCTGACGCGAGTCTTCGATCGCCTGGCGGCCCTCGGTGGTGTTCACGATATAGGTGTACTCATCGTTCTTGATACGGTCAAGAATGTGCGGACGACCTTCGTGTACCTTGTTTACCAGACGCGGATTGATACCGGCTTCACCAAGCACCACAGCCGTACCGTGAGTCGCATCGATCTCATAACCTAGCTCAATCAGCTTGGCGGCCAGGTCGGCAACACGCTTCTTATCGCTGTTACGCACAGAGAGTAGCGCGCGGCCAGACTTAGGCACCTCAGAGGTTGCCCCCAGCTCAGCCTTGGCATAAGCCTCGGCGAAGGTAGCACCTACACCCATCACCTCACCGGTCGAGCGCATTTCAGGGCCAAGTAGCGGGTCAACACCCGGGAACTTGTTAAATGGCAGTACCACTTCCTTCACTGAGTAGAAAGGTGGAATCACCTCTTTGGTAAAGCCCTGCTGCTCAAGTGTCTGACCAGCCATGACGCGCGCCGCTATCTTAGCCAGGGGTACACCCGTCGCCTTAGAGACAAATGGTACGGTACGGGCCGCACGCGGGTTAACCTCGATCATGTAGATGGTGTTGTCCTGCACCGCGAACTGCACGTTCATCAGACCTACAACCCCAAGTTCCATCGCCAGCTTGCGCACCTGTTCGCGCATCTGATCCTGGATCTCCTGGCTCAAGGTGTAAGGAGGCAGAGAACATCCTGAGTCACCCGAGTGAACACCCGCCTGCTCGATATGCTCCATGATGGCGCCAACCACTACGGTTGTGCCGTCACATACCGCATCGATATCCACCTCGGTGGCGTTATCGAGAAAGCGGTCCAGCAATACTGGCGAGGCGTTAGAGACGCTAACGGCTTCGTTGAAGTAACGGCGCAGGTCTTGTTCGTCGTAAACAATCTCCATCGCGCGGCCACCCAGCACGTAAGATGGACGCACCACCAGAGGGTAACCGATACGCTCGGCAGCGATCACGGCACCTTCTACCGTGGTGACGGTATCGTTTTCTGGCTGCTTCATCTCTAGGCGTTGAATCGCCTGCTGGAAACGCTCACGGTCTTCGGCGCGGTCGATCGCATCCGGGCTTGTACCGATAATAGGCACACCGGCGGCTTCCAGGTCACGGGCCAGTTTCAGTGGCGTCTGGCCACCGTACTGCACGATAACCCCTTTAGGCTGCTCGATGCGAACGATCTCCAGCACATCTTCCAGGGTTACAGATTCGAAATAGAGTCTATCTGAGGTGTCGTAGTCGGTAGATACTGTCTCTGGGTTACAGTTGACCATGATGGTCTCGTAACCATCTTCACGCAAGGCAAGCGCCGCGTGCACACAACAGTAATCGAATTCGATGCCTTGGCCGATACGGTTAGGACCACCACCCAATACCATGATCTTGTCGCGGTTAGATGGGTTAGCCTCACACTCTTCCTCATAGGTAGAGTACATGTAGGCGGTGTCAGTTGAGAACTCGGCGGCGCAGGTATCGACGCGCTTGTACACTGGGTACACTTCGTGACGGTAACGCAGCTTACGCATCTCAGACTCGCTGACCCCCATCAGGGCCGCCAGGCGCGCATCGGAGAAACCTTTACGCTTAAGCTTGTAAAGGAAGTCTTTGTCCATGCTAGCCATGCCAGCTTCTTTCACCTGGTTTTCAAGTGATAGCAGTTCTTCAATCTGAACTAGGAACCAAGGGTCGATATTGGTCAGCTTGAAGATGGCATCCATGCTCAGACCGGCGCGGAATGCATCGGCGATATACCAGATACGCTCGGCGCCCGGCTCTTTCAGCTCGTGGCGAATGCGTGACAGGGCATCGTTATCTTCTACATCGACGATAGGATCTAGGCCATTAACGCCAACCTCGAGACCGCGCAGTGCCTTTTGCAGCGACTCCTGGAAGGTACGACCGATAGCCATCACCTCGCCCACTGACTTCATCTGAGTGGTCAGACGGTCATTTGAACCGGCAAACTTCTCGAAGTTGAAGCGTGGAACCTTAGTGACCACATAGTCGATGGCTGGCTCGAATGAGGCTGGTGTCGCACCACCTGTGATGTCGTTGCTCAGCTCATCCAGGGTAAAGCCCACGGCCAGCTTAGCGGCGATCTTGGCGATAGGGAAACCTGTCGCCTTAGAGGCCAGGGCCGATGAACGTGATACACGTGGGTTCATCTCGATGATCACCATGCGACCATCTTTCGGGTTGATACCAAACTGAACGTTTGAGCCACCGGTTTCGACGCCGATCTCGCGCAGTACCGCCAGAGAGGCGTTACGCATCAGCTGATATTCTTTGTCTGTCAGGGTCTGCGCCGGGGCCACTGTAATAGAGTCGCCGGTGTGCACGCCCATAGGATCGAAGTTTTCGATAGAGCAGACGATGATACTGTTATCGTTGCGGTCACGAACCACTTCCATCTCATATTCTTTCCAACCGATGAGCGACTCATCGATCAGCAGTTCGTTGGTCGGTGACAGCTCGAGACCCTGAGAACAGATCTCCTCGAACTCCTCCTTGTTGTAGGCGATACCACCGCCCGAGCCACCCATGGTAAATGATGGACGGATAATACAAGGGAAACCAACCTGCTCGAGTACCTCGTAGGCATCTTCCATGCTGCGGGCGATACCGGCGCGAGGACACTCGAGACCAATCTTCTTCATCGCCGCATCGAAACGGCTACGGTCTTCAGCCTTGTCGATGGCATCGGCGGTTGCACCTATCATGTCGACGTTAAATTCGGCCAGCACACCTTCTGCCTCGAGGCGCAGGGCACAGTTCAATGCCGTCTGACCGCCCATGGTCGGCAGAATCGCATCGGGACGTTCCTTAGCGATGATGTTGCGCACCACTTCCCAGTGAATAGGCTCGATGTAGGTCGCATCGGCCATCTCTGGGTCTGTCATGATGGTCGCTGGGTTAGAGTTCACCAGAATAACCCGGTAACCCTCTTCACGAAGCGCCTTACACGCCTGGGCACCAGAGTAGTCAAACTCACATGCCTGACCGATAACAATCGGGCCAGCACCCAGGATAAGAATACTTTTTATGTCTGTACGTTTTGGCATTGCTGAAACTTTCTCCCGGACTACTTGGCGTTATGACGATATTCTTCGATCAACTCGATAAAGTGATCGAACAGCGGCGCGGCGTCGTGAGGACCCGGGCTTGCCTCAGGGTGTCCCTGGAAGCTAAACGCTGGCTTGTCGGTCAGATGGATGCCCTGTAGCGAACCGTCGAACAGCGACTTGTGAGTCACCTTGACGTTGGCCGGCAGGCTGGCTTCATCGGCGGCAAAACCATGGTTCTGGCTGGTGATCATCACGTTGCCCTTCTCCAGGTTGCTGACCGGGTGGTTGGCACCATGGTGACCAAACTTCATCTTCAGTGTCTTCGCGCCTGAGGCCAGTGCCAACAGCTGATGGCCAAGGCAGATACCGAAGAGTGGAATGTCTGTCTCAAGGAAAGTCTGAATCGCTTCGATGGCGTAGTCACATGGCTCTGGGTCACCAGGGCCGTTTGACAGGAAGATACCATCTGGATTCATCGCCAGCACTTCTGAGGCTGGGGTTTGCGCCGGTACCACAGTCACATCACAACCGCGGTCAACCAACATACGCAGAATGTTGCGCTTAACGCCGTAGTCATAGGCCACGACCTTGTATTTCAGTTCTGACTCAGGGGTGTCACTCGGCAAGCCGCCCACCAGACGCCAACTACCGCTGCGCCATTGGTATTGCTGCTGTGTGGTCACCTCTTTGGCCAAGTCCATGCCTTTCAAGCCAGGGAAGGCTTTAGCAGCCGCCAGCGCCTTAGCTTCATCCATGTCACCCACTAAGATGGCACCCGCTTGTGCCCCTTTTTCCCTGAGGATACGTGTCAGTTTACGCGTGTCGATATCGGCAATGCCTACAACATTGTTGCTTTTTAGGTAATCGCTGAGAGATTGCTGATTTCTGAAGTTGCTCGCCAGTAGCGGTAGATCACGGATGATCAAACCACAAGCATGTACGGCATCAGATTCGGTATCTTCACTATTGGTACCAGTGTTACCAATGTGCGGGTAGGTTAGAGTAACAATTTGACGAGAATAGGAAGGATCCGTGAGGATCTCTTGGTAACCCGTCATGGAAGTGTTAAATACCACTTCACCAACTGCGAGTCCATCAGCACCAATTGCAGTGCCAGAGAATACGGTTCCATCTTCGAGTACGAGTAAGGCAGACTTTGTCAACGCGACCTCCGAAAAGAGCCAAGCCATTGAATAATAAGGTTTTATTTTGTGTTTAAAATACCAACTTCCGCTTAAATACGAAATTTTGACAAATTCCGACTATTTTATAGGTAATAGTGCAACTCGTCTATAGATAAGCGGTACTTTCTTTCAAAAAAAAACGCCAAATAGGCGTTTTTTTTAAATACTAATCCTTCAGGCCTAAGACCTGTTGCATGTCGTATAATCCCGGGCCCTGATCGCCCAGCCAAAATGCGGCGCGCATGGCACCGTTGGCAAAGGTCATACGACTCGATGCCTTATGGGTGATCTCCAGGCGCTCACCAATGTCGGCAAACATGGCGGTATGCTCGCCCACTAGGTCACCGGCGCGAATAGTAGAGAAACCTATGGTCTCACGGCTACGCTCTTCGGTGATCCCCTCACGGCCATAGACGGCACATTTTTCCAGATCGCGACCCAAGACCTCGGCGATCACCTCGCCCATCTTAAGTGCGGTGCCCGAAGGCGCATCCTTCTTGTGTCTGTGGTGACCTTCGATGATCTCGATATCGGTATAGTCACCCATCACCTCGGCGGCCAGCTCCAGCAGGCGCCACATCAGGTTAACGCCCACAGACATATTAGGCGCCATCACAATCGGCGTGTTCTCTGCGTAGGCCGCAATCTGCTCTTTCTGAGCATGATTGAAGCCGGTCGTGCCGATGACAATCGCCTTACCGTTACGCGAACACCAGTCGGTATGCACCACACTGGCCTCGGGCGAGGTAAAGTCGATCAGGATATCGAAATCGTCTACGGCATTGTCCAGTGAATCAGTGATGGCAACATTCATGGCACCCACACCGGCGAGTTCGCCCGCATCGACACCAATCAAAGTCGAACCCGCACGCTCAACCGCCGCACCTAGATAGATATTGCTGCTGAGTTTTGCCGATTCAATAAGAGTTCGGCCCATGCGACCACTGCCACCGGTTATCGCCACTCTTACTTGCTCTGTCATCTAACTCTCCTAAACATTTGCTACTGTTAATTGAGCACAAGGCTAACGCCAAATCATTTCAAAAAAAAGCCTAAGCAAACGCTTAGGCTTTTTCGATTAGAGAATGTCGAGCAATTCCACTTCGAACACTAGGGCCGAATACGGAGGAATTGAGGCACCTGCGCCACGCTCGCCATAGGCCAGGTGATGCGGTACATATAGCTTCCACTTAGAACCTACAGGCATCAGCTGCAGTGCCTCGGTCCAACCGGCGATAACGCCAGATACTGGGAACTCGGCAGGCTGGTCACGTAGTACTGAACTGTCGAATACGTCACCGCTGATGAAAGTACCATGGTAGTGAGTACGTACAGTTGAATCATAGCTTGGCTTGTCGCCTGAACCTTCGGTGATGATCTCGTATTGCAGACCCGATTCCAAAGTCACAACACCGTCACGCTGTTGGTTTTCAGCAAGGAAAGCTTCGCCTTCGGCCGATGCAGCCGCGGCAGCTTCTTCCTGAACCTTTTGAATACGCTGACTAATCTCAGTGAATGCAGTTTGAAGATCTTGCATAGAGACGGCACTCTCTTTACCTTCAAACGCATCTGACAGACCAACTTGAACAGCTGAAATATCGATACCTTCGAATGAGTTAGCTGCGAGTTGCTCGCCTAATTGGCGGCCAACACCATAGCTGGCGTGCTGTTCAATTGTGGTGAACTTATCAGACATAATGATTGTACTCTCATTTATTCAATTAATTTCGCGGCGGATTTTATCACAAACTGTGATAAAAAACCCAAAAATTGCCCCTAGTCGCAGCGATTTTTTCCACTGGCGCTTGCTGTGCGATACAGAGGCGTCACCTGCGGCAGCATCTGCTGCAGATCGGCGATGCGATGGTCGTGTGACGGATGGGTCGATAACAGCTCGGGGCCCTGACTGCCTCCCGCCTTGGCCATGTTCTGCCACAGGTTGATACTCTGGCTGGGGTCGAACCCGGCTCTGGCCATCAGCTCTAGGCCCATAACATCAGCCTCGCTCTCCTGGGCGCGGCCATAGGGAAGAATAAAGCCATACTGGGCACCTAGCCCCAGCGCCGACATATAGAGATCTTTGTTGCTCAGGCCGCTGACGTCGATGGCGGCGCCGGCAATCTGCATCCCCACCCCCGTCATCTGCGCCCGAGATACCTGCTCGTTGCTGTGGTTGGCCAGCACATGGGCCACCTCATGGCCGATAACCGTCGCCAGCTGATCCTGATTCTTCGCCACCTTCAATAGGCCGGTATAGACACCTATATGTCCGCCAGGCAAGGCAAAGGCGTTAACCTGCTCCGATTCAAACACCACCACCTCCCAGCTGGGCTGACGGCCGGGCAGCACAGAGGTGATGCGGTTGGCCACACAAGCCACATACTGGTTGACCTGCTTATCCTGACTCACCTGCTGCTGTTTCTTCATCTCGGCAAAAGATTCGGCCCCCATCTGATCCATCTGCTGCGAAGAAAACAGCAGGGTCTGTTTACGCCCGGTGGGTGACTGTGTGGTGGCGCAGCCGGCTAATAAAAGTATTACCAGCGCCGCGGTTAACTGCTTCATCTCTCATCCCTTATCTGTCATGAAACTTCATTTATACCAATCGTAATAAATAATTGATCATTCTAGCTTGTTAAAACGCTCGATAACTGCATTAATATTTTTAATTGTAGAATAACTACTTATCTAAAAATTTTGCTTTGTTCTCAAGCGTTTTTCCTGCGCTATTTCTGATCAAATACTTACTGTGATTGGTATTAGACTATTAAGAATAGCGGTAAAAAATAGCAATAAAAAAACCTCGCGTTGCGAGGTTTTTTATTGTGTATCAGCACACCTTAGCTGTTCAAGTCCTGAAAGAACTTCTTCACACCGTCGAAGAAGCCTTCGGCCTTAGGGCTGTGCTTTTTTGATGAACCCGTCAGGGTGTTATCAAATTCACGTAGCAGCTCTTTCTGCTTATCGCTCAGGTTCACCGGCGTTTCCATCACCACCTTACACAGCAGGTCGCCGACCGCATGACTGCGCACCGACTTGACGCCCTTGCCACGCAGACGGAACATACGACCCGTCTGAGTTTCCGATGGGATCTTCAGGTTCACCTTGCCATCGAGTGTCGGGACTTCGATCTCGCCGCCCAGTGCTGCCGTGCTGAAAGAGATAGGCACTTCACAATAGAGGTTGTTACCGTCACGCACGAAGATGGCGTGCTCGCGTACCGTCACCTGTACATAGAGATCCCCTGGAGGCGCGCCAAACTCGCCCGCTTCCCCTTCGCCCGACAGACGAATGCGATCGCCGGTATCCACACCCGCAGGAATTTTCACCGACAGCGTCTTGCTCTTCTCTACGCGACCTTCGCCATGACACTTGCTGCAAGGATCTTTGATGATCTTACCGCGGCCATGACAGGTAGGACAGGCTTGTTGCACCGCGAAGAAACCTTGGCGCATCTGCACCTGGCCCTGGCCGTGACAGGTACCACATGTGGTTGGCGAAGTGCCTTTCTTGGCGCCGCTACCGTCACACAGATCACAGGTGGCTAAGGTTGGAATACGTAGCTCTTTGGTCAGGCCACGTACCGCTTCTTCGAGCGACAGTTCCAGGTTGTAACGCAAATCTGAGCCACGCGCCGCCTGGCGCTGGCCACCACGGCGTCCACCGCCGAAGATGTCACCAAATACGTCACCGAATACATCACCGAAGTCGGCACCGCCGCCAAATCCACCACCGCCGCGGTTAGGATCGACACCCGCATGACCAAACTGATCATAGGCCGCCTTCTTGTCGCTGTCGGTGAGGATCTCGTAGGCTTCTTTTACCTCTTTGAAGCTGGTTTCGGCCGCCTTGTCACCTGGGTTGCGATCCGGGTGAAATTTCATGGCGAGGCGCTTATAGGCCTTCTTAATCTCACGCTCGCTGGCGTCGCGACCTACGCCCAATACTTCGTAATAATCTCGCTTTGACATAGTCTCATACTTTCTGCGCTAGAGTTGTACGAACGGGCGTTAGAGTTACCCCATAACGCCCGCTGGAAATAATTTAGGCTGGGCCTGAATTATTTTTTGTCGTCTTTAACTTCTTCAAACTCGGCATCGACAACATCGTCAGCAGGAGCTTCGTTAGACTGCTGAGCCTGCTCGCCTTGGCCAGCTTGCGCCTTAGCCTGAGCGATCTCCATCAGCTTGGCAGACGCTTCCATCAGGGCTTGCGTCGCTTTCTCGATAGCTTCTTTGTCCTTGCCCTTAGTGGCAGTTTCAACTTCAGCCATCGCCGCTTCGATCTTCTCTTTGTCTTCGCCTGGCAGTTCATCGCCCGCTTCTTCGATCTGCTTCTTGGTCGCGTGAACCATGCCGTCAGCCTGGTTGCGTGCAGTCACTAGCTCTTCGAACTTAGCGTCTTCATCGGCGTGCGCCTCGGCGTCACGTACCATAGCTTCAACTTCTTCATCGCTCAGACCAGAAGAGGCCTTGATGGTGATGTTTTGTGCCTTGCCTGTCTTCTTGTCAGTCGCTGACACGTGCAAGATACCATCGGCGTCGATATCGAAGGCCACTTCAATTTGTGGCATGCCGCGTGGAGCAGGCTCGATACCTTCCAGGTTGAACTGACCCAGCGACTTGTTGGCGCTAGATTGCTTACGTTCACCCTGTAGCACGTGGATGGTTACCGCGCTTTGGTTGTCATCGGCTGTTGAGAAGATCTGGCTAGCCTTAGTCGGGATAGTAGTGTTCTTCTCGATAAGCTTGGTCATCACGCTGCCCATGGTTTCAATACCCAAAGACAGAGGCGTTACGTCTAGTAGCAGAACGTCTTTCACGTCACCCGCAAGTACACCCGCCTGAACCGCAGCACCGATAGCAACCGCTTCGTCTGGGTTAACGTCTTGACGCAGCTCTTTACCGAAGAAGCTAGAAACTTCTTCACGAACCTTAGGCATACGGGTTTGACCACCCACCAGAATCACTTCGTTGATGTCTGATACAGACAGGTCTGCGTCAGCCAGTGCCACTTTTAGCGGCTCGAGTGAACGTTGGATCAGGTCTTCAACCAGAGACTCAAGCTTGGCGCGAGTGATCTTAACCACTAAGTGCTTAGGACCTGTCGCATCTGCCGTGATGTATGGCAGGTTAACTTCAGTCTGTGTGGTGCTAGACAGCTCGATCTTCGCCTTCTCGGCAGCTTCTTTCAGACGCTGCATCGCCAATGGGTCGTTACGCAGATCTAAAGATTGCTCTTTCTTGAACTCGTCGGCCAGGTAGTTGATCAGACGGTTATCGAAGTCTTCACCACCTAGGTGAGTGTCACCGTTAGTTGCCAATACTTCGAAGGTCTGCTCGCCATCGACACTATCGATCTCGATGATAGAGATATCGAAGGTACCACCACCTAAGTCGTATACCGCAACGATGTTGTCGCCTTGCTTCTTGTCGATACCATAAGCCAGTGCCGCAGCAGTAGGCTCGTTGATGATACGCTTAACTTCAAGGCCAGCGATACGACCGGCGTCTTTTGTCGCCTGACGTTGTGAATCGTTAAAGTAAGCCGGTACGGTAATTACCGCTTCGGTTACTGGCTCGCCCAGGTAGTCTTCGGCAGTCTTCTTCATCTTCTTCAGAATCTCTGCAGAAACTTGTGGCGGTGCCATCTTCTTATCGTGCGCTTCAACCCATGCATCACCGTTGTCTGCACCGATGATCTTAAATGGCATGATGTCTACGTCACGCTGTACTTCGTCATCTTTGAAACGACGACCGATAAGACGCTTAATAGCAAAGAAGGTATTCTTTGGGTTTGTTACAGCTTGGCGCTTCGCAGGCTGACCAACTAATACTTCTTCGCCTGTATATGCGATGATCGACGGGGTAGTGCGATCGCCTTCCGCGTTCTCAATTACGCGTGCTTTATCGCCATCAAGTACAGCTACACAAGAGTTAGTTGTACCTAAATCGATACCAATAATTTTACCCATGGAGTCCTCCAAAAAACTTTTAACTAACGCTAACTTTGTTATCTGATTCAGATATGGGGATAGGCGAATTCGTTTTCAAGCCTAATTTTCCAAGCCAATATCTTTCCTTAACACCCTATATTGGGCCTCCAAATGGGAATACAAGGGCAACAAAGATAAAAATTAACTTAATTGAGTATTTTTTTGATCTTAAAAGCTGCCGAACCGCAAACAAGAAGCGTATAATGCATGCAATCGAAGAAGATATCCCTCAGAGCCCCAGGCGCGTGGGATTTTTTAGTTGTCTCGTTTAGTGAGAAGGTTCAGTGAAATCATCCAACCAAGCTTATCTCTATGCCCTAGCGGCCATCTTACTCTGGTCGACCGTTGCCACCGCCTTCAAGCTGGCGCTGAGCCATTTCACGCCGCTGCAGCTGGTGTTTGTCGCCGTCTCGACCTCTATCGTCGCCCTAGGCGTTATCCTGGCCGCCACGGGTAAGCTGCATCTCATTAGGCGCCAATTCGTCAATCGCCCCTGGTTTTACCTGCAGACCGGACTGCTGAACCCGTTTCTCTATTACCTGGTGTTGTTTAAGGCCTATGCCCTGCTGCCCGCCCAGCAGGCGCTATCGCTCAACTATACCTGGGCCATATTGCTGCCCCTGTTGGCGGTGCCGCTACTCAAACAAAAGCTACGCAAGAGCGATCTCACCGCGGCACTTATCGCCTATCTAGGGGTCTTTGTCATCGCCACTAATGGTGAAGTAGCCAGCGTGCGCTTCGAGAGTGCCACCGGCGTGCTATTGGCACTGACCAGCACCTTGCTGTGGTCGCTCTACTGGATTGTAAACACTAAGGATGAGGGTGACCCAGTGGTGAGCCTACTGCTGAGCTTCATGGTGGGACTGCCTTTTATCGTGATCACCCTGCTGCTGACCCAGTCGCTGCCGAGCTGGGATCTCAAAGCCCTTGGCGCCGGCATCTATGTCGGCCTGTTTGAGATGGGCGTCACCTTCGTCCTCTGGCTGGTCGCCCTCAAGAAGGCGGATCGCACCGCCAGCATGAGTACCCTAGTATTTATCACCCCGGTTCTCTCGGTGGGCTTCATCGCCTGGATCCTGCAAGAGACCATCACCCCGTCGACCTTCATCGGCCTGGGACTTATCCTCACCGCGCTGGCGCTGCAACAGCTATTGCCTCAGCTTAAGCGCCTACGAACCAAAACCGGCCCTGCGCTGACGCCAGAGAACTAAAGTCATCGGCTAACATAAGCTGTTCGAGATAGACGCCGTTGCATAAAAAAAACCGACCCTAGGGTCGGTTTTTTTTATGCTTATCACTTATCGATTTTCTGTGGCTAGTTGCGCACGTCTATCTCACCCACGCCCACTGAGACATAAAGATGATCATCGCCAGCGGCGCCTTGCTGATGATAGCTCTGGCTCACCAGGTTTTGATTCACCTCCAGGCGCTGACCACCGTCACGAATGCTCACCTCGCCCACACCTGACTTGAGTGACACCTCACCAAAGTTCGCCTGATGATTGATCTCGGCGCGCCCCACACCCAGCTCTACCTCTATGCTGGCACTGAGACCTTCGACAGACACCTCACCGACACCAGCATCGACCTTTAACGCCGCATTACTGGGCAGATAGACACGCCACCTCTGGTTCACATCATCCTGATCCGCCAGTCTTAATACCAGCTTGTCACCATCGTCGAGGATATCGAACTTGGCCGAACTCACATCACTGTTCTGCCAGAAACCAAACCACTTAGAGTCGTTGGCCTTCACCACCACCTCGACCCGCACCTTATCTTGATCGCCGGCAATCAACTCCGCCTGCCCCACGTCCATGTCCAGAGTCACCTTCTGGCCGTGATAATCAAATTCATCATTCAACGTGATGCTCGAGGCCGCATGGGCTCCCGCACTCATCAAACCTACGACCAGACTTAAACCGACCAATGTCTTGTTAACCATGTTGTTTTTCATCTTATGCTCCGTAACCGATTCCCTGTGAGATTGATAAAGACAAAGCAAACAAGATGCCAAAACGATAAGACATTGTTGTTAAAGGGGTTTTAAATAAGATTCACTTTTTAACCTTGATGACTTTACCAAACAAGTTGTGAAATTCACCAAGGGGATTAGTTAAATTGCTCACTGGCTAAGCTAGATCAGAGTACCCGGTAAAAATGCCAGGTAAGAGTAGCTAGTATGAGAGTCAGGTAATTAGAGCCAGATATGTTTCATATAAGGGCGCCGAATAGAGATGCCGATTCATTAGCGCAAAGGCAGTTTAAAATGAAGAAGGTTTAGATATAAGAAAGGAGCCTGATGGCTCCTTTTTACGAAATGTATGGCTCTTAACTTAACCGCGGGCAGTATAGTCCCCGACACCGATCCACTTATAGGTGGTGAGCGCCTCAAGCCCCATTGGGCCTCTGGCGTGCAGCTTCTGGGTCGATACCGCTACCTCGGCGCCCAAACCAAACTGGCCACCGTCGGTAAAACGGGTGCTGGCGTTGACATACACAGCCGCCGCATCCACCTCATTAATAAAGTGTGCCGTGGCATGTATGTTATCGCTCAAGATCCCCTCGGAGTGACCACTGGAGAAACGACGGATATGGGCGATCGCCTCATCGATATTCTCGACCACCTTAACCCCAAGATTAAGAGACAGCCACTCGTTACCAAAGGTCTCATCGCTCGCCTCGTGTGTGGCTACCCCGGCATCCTCACCTATCGTCTTGGCCTGCTCACAGGCATAGAAACTGACGCCCAGGGCACCGAGGCGGGCGTAGAGTTGCGGCAAGAAGACCTTGGCAAGGTCTCTATGGATAAGCACAGTATCCAGGGCGTTACACACGGTCGGGCGCTGCACCTTAGCATTGGCGATCACCTCGATGGCTTTTAGCTGCTCCACCTCACTGTCGACATACAGATGGCAGATCCCTATGCCGCCAAGGATCACCGGAATGGTCGCCTGCTCGGCGCACAGGCGCTGCAGGTTCTGACCACCTCGGGGCACTATCATGTCCACATACTTATCGAGCTTCAACAGGCCAGAGACTAAGGCGCGGTCGGGATCTTGGATCAACTGCACCGCATCACAGGGCAGTCCTTGCTCGCCAATGGCCTCCCGGATGGCCTCACTCAGGGCCAGGTTAGACGCCAGGGTCTCCTTGCCACCGCGCAATATCACGGCATTGCCCGTCTTCAGCGCCAGCACGGCGATATCCACGGTTACGTTGGGGCGCGCCTCATAGATAACCCCGAGCACACCCAGCGGCACTCGGCGGCGGGACAGGCGCAGGCCATTGTCCAGCAGCTGACTCTCCAGCTCGCTACCGATAGGATCGGCCAGCGCCACCACATTTTCGATATCGGCGATAACCCCAGAGAGACGCGCATCGTCGAGCAATAACCTGTCGATCATGGCATCATTCAGGCCATTTTCTCGCGCCTTGGCCACATCCTGCTGGTTAGCCGCGACAATCGATGCGCTCTTATCGCTAAGCTTAGCGGCAATTGCCCTAAGCAGGTCGCGCTTCTGCGAAGCCGAGAGGCTCGCCATGGCGTAGCTGGCGGCCTTGGCCTGCTCACCGAGAGTGTTTAAATACTGCTGCTTATCGTCCATCGTTTCTGTTCCACTCATCTTTAATCTGCACAAATTGACTCTGCCGAAAACCTTACAAGACCACCATGTCGTTGCGATGCACTATGGCATCACCATAGTCGTAACCCAGCAGCGACTCAATTTCATCGGAATGTTTACCGGCGATCTTTTGTAGGTCTTTGGCGCTGTAACGGCTCATGCCTCTGGCATGCTCCCGCCCCAGCTCGTCCACCAGCTGCAGGGTGGCGCCGCGATCAAAGGCGCCGCTCACCGACAAGATCCCCTTAGAGAGCAGGCTGCGTCCCTTCAGGGTCACGGCATTGATGGCGCCGCTGTCCAGCACCAGCCGCCCTTTCGTCGCCGGGCCCGCCAAGATCCACTGTTTGCGGCTCTCCAGCGGATTTTCCAGCGCGGTAAAATGGGTGCCCACCGGCAGCTGACATACGGCATCTAAGATCACCTTAGGATGATGACCAGAGGCGATCACCACCTCGACTCCGGCGCGGCGGGCAATATCCGCCGCCTGCAGCTTAGTCGCCATGCCGCCTGTGCCCAGGCCAGAAACCGCGCCGCCCGCCAGGCTGCGCAGGCTGTCGTCGATATTTACCACCTGCTTGATAAGCTTGGCATCCGGGTTGGCCCTTGGATCGGCATCGAACAGCCCCTTCTGATCCGTCAAAAGGATCAGCAGATCGGCATCGCACAGCAGCGCCGCCCTGGCCGACAGGTTGTCGTTGTCGCCCACCTTGATCTCGTTGGTGGCCACCGCATCGTTCTCGTTGATGATAGGAATGATGCCGTTGGCCAGCAGGGCGTTGAGTGAGTCTCTGGCGTTGAGATAACGCTCCCTGTCGTGCAGATCGGCGCGGGTTAGCAGCAGCTGGCCCACATGCAGCCCATAGATGCTAAACAGCTGTGACCAGGCGAGGATCAGTTGACTCTGGCCGACGGCCGCCAGCAGCTGCTTGTTGGCGACCGTATCCGGCAGTGTGGGGTAACCTAAGTGCTCGCGTCCGGCCGCGATGGCGCCCGAGGTGCACAGCACCACTTCGACACCCGACTTCATCAGCTTGGCCATTTGTCTGGCCAGCTCAACCATATGCGCCTTATCCAGCTGGCGCGATCCGGAGGTGAGCACGCTAGTGCCCAACTTTACCACCACACGGCGGTAGCCTATCTCACTTAAGTTCATTGACATTTAGACAGAAAAAAACCGAACCCCAAGTTATACCCAATCCCCAGGGCAAATGGTAGCGGGGAAGATAAAAGATTAGAGCCAGTCTACCTTCCTTCAAATTTCCTTTAAAAAAAGCCCATAAAAAAGGCCATACATTGTATGACCTTTAATCACAGCCGAGCAAAACTCAACTTACGTCAAGCCCAGCTCCCATGAAACCTTAAAGCACTTAGCCATAGATAGACTTATCCATAGATAAATTTGGCCAGGAAGAGCGCCGCCAGCACCACCACGCCAACAGAGAGGTCTTTATAGCGGCCGCTGAACAGCTTAATGGCCGCATAGGCGATAAAGCCCATGGCGATCCCGGTCGCGATCGAAAAGGTCAGCGGCATCAGGATACAGACCACCACCACAGGCGCGGCCTCGGTCAGATCTTCCCAGTCCACATGCACCAGGCCAGACATCATCAAGATGGCGACATAGAAGAGTGTGCCCGCAGTCGCGTAGGCCGGCACCATGCCCGCCAGCGGCGAGATAAACAGCGACAGCAGGAACATGATCCCCACCACCACGGCGGTGAGTCCGGTGCGGCCACCTGCGCTCACGCCGGCCGTACTCTCGATATAGCTAGTAGTCGTCGAGGTGCCCAACATGGCCCCCGCGATAGTGGCGCTGCTGTCGGCGGTCAGGGCGCGGCCAAGACGCGGCAGTCTGCCCCTGTCGTCGAGGAAGCCGCCGCGCTGAGCTACGGCCACCAGGGTGCCAGAGGTGTCAAACAGATCCACAAACAGGAAGGCAAACACCACCGAAAGCATGCTGACCTCGAGCACGTTGGCGAGATCCATCTTCATGAAGGTGGGCGCAATCGACGGCGGCGTCGAGACCATGCCGTTATACTGCACGTCGCCAAGCAGCAAGCCCAGCGCGGTGATCCCCAAAATGCTGATGATCACCGCCGACTGATAACCTCTGTGTACCAGGGCGATAATGATGAAGAAGCCCAACACAGACATCACGGCCGGCAAGGCGGTCACATCGCCCATGGTCACCAGAGTCGCTGGGCTGGCCACCACTATGCCAGCACTCTTGAGACCGATCAGCGCCAGAAACAAGCCGATACCGGCGGCGATCCCCAGACGCAGGGACATAGGAATGCTGTTGACTATCCATTCTCGGATCTTCACCAGCGACAATATCAGAAAGCAGATACCCGAGAGGAATACCGCGCCCAGGGCCGTTTCCCAGCTATAGCCCATCTCGCCGACGACGGTATAGGTGAAGAAGGCGTTAAGCCCCATGCCCGGTGCTAGGGCGATAGGGTAATTCGCCACTATGCCCATCACCAGGCAGCCCACGGCGGCGGCCAGACAGGTGGCGACAAACACGGCGCCATGGTCCATGCCGGCATCGGCCAACATCATGGGATTGACGAAGATGATATAGGCCATGGTTAAAAAGGTGGTCAGCCCGGCCACCACCTCTTGTTTTAACGTTGTCTGGTGCTCGGTTAACTTAAATACTTTTTCTAACATGGAACGAGGTTCCTTGATTTAATTATGGTTTATTTAGGTAGGGTAAAAGTTGAAACCAAGTTAACGACTTGATAACAAGCGACGATTATATACGCAATAATTGCGCAAACGCGAGCCAGTTTAGAGCCATGACTCGAGAGGATGACATAAAGGTGATCTACGCCAGATTTATCGCCCGAATGACGAGGCGTCGATGGTAAATTTCAGGCAAAAAAAAAGCCTGCTCAAAGAGCAGGCGAGACATGTTTCAAGTGTTCCGAAAGGAAAGAGTTACCGCGCTAGCGGGTTACACTGGCCTACCGCTCAATGAGCAATAGACAACTTGAGTCTAAAAATCCCCAAATGGGGTAAGGTTGATGGATGATGCAACTACTTTAATCGAGTGAACCAGGTTCAAACGACTTTAGGGGTAGTTAGCCCTTGAAAGTCATAGCGTACAGACCACCACGTAGTGAATCGGTACAAAACCAAGTATTCTGCCAATAAACGTGCTGAATTCCTGTATAAGACATAGTCAATAACTCCTAACAAAGTTGAAAAATTAATCTCTAGTGAAACTTGGCAGGCCTTCATCTTCAGGCTGGTGCCGCAGTCAACTTGTCGCTCGGTTCCTTGGAGAGTTATCCATCCTGGATAGACTTTGAGGTGGAAGACACTGTGTCTAACCAACGAGAGCCATTATAGATAAATGTAGTTTTATTACAAGCTTTTTTTCTATTTTTTTTAAAAAACCCTTTAAAATGTAATTTTACTACATCAAACACCGATTCCCGATCCGGTCAAGATCACGCTTTTAAAGCCTATTGTGATCCTGCAACGAAAAAGGGCAACCCCATGGTTGCCCTCGTCAAATTTTAACCCTGCGAGTTGCTGATCAGCCGCGGATCATCTGACACAAACTGACAAGTGGCGCCGCCGTCGGCGTGCCATAAAGCGGGTCGCCCTCGGTGGCGCTACCGGCAATATCCACATGGGTATAGGCCATCGGCTTGTCACTCGACAGGCCGTGGGCCTCTAGGCCAGAAGCCTTCAGCAAAAAGGCCGCCGGATACTGGTGTCCCCTTGCCGTCACAGAAGAAGGCGCGTTGTTGGATGACAACACGTCCGCCGCGCCAGAAGGATCGACAATCTTCTGATAATCGTCACGGCGCAGGCGTGACACCTCTATCGGCTCGCCCCAGGCCTCACTGATCCCTTGTAGGCTGTCACCTACCTTCTGCTGCCGCGCCACGGCATTTTCGACCACGGCGGTATAACCACCGTAGGCGCGCACCACATGGCCGGTGAGGGTAGCCACCGAGAACAACTGAGGCGCCACGGCATCCTGGGCCTTGAGTCTGAGGTGCGACAGGAGATCGGCCAACACCAGGCGCCCCT
The DNA here is from genome assembly GCF_022398495.1 of Shewanella sp. Isolate8. Taxonomy (NCBI): domain Bacteria; kingdom Pseudomonadati; phylum Pseudomonadota; class Gammaproteobacteria; order Alteromonadales; family Shewanellaceae; genus Shewanella; species Shewanella sp. Isolate8. Next base: position 656,349 of record NZ_JAKEVI010000002.1, read on the forward strand.
CGGCGTCAGTGTTACCGATACGCACCCGCACACCGGCGTGGCTGGTGATGATCTCATCGGTCACGAAGGCCTCGCTGCCAATGCTGTTACGCACCAGGCCAAGCTCGGCCACCACACGAACGCCTTTAGGTTTCAGCAGGGCCAGGGTCTTCATCAGGCCGGCAACGGCGGCCGCGCCGCCCTTGTCACGGCTCATCCCGGCCATGGCGCCGCCAACCTTAAGATCGGCCCCGCCCGTGTCATACACCACGCCCTTACCGGCAAAGAAGTAGCTGCGATCGATAGGCCCCTCGGCCTTATATTCCAGCTTGACCACTCTAGGCTGATGCCTTGATACGGCGAAAGAGGCGCGGCCCACGGCGCTCAGCAGTGGATAGTCACGCTCCAGCACGTCTCTGTCTTCGACAACCGACATGGTCAGGTCCAGCCCCTTAAGCGCATCGACACAGTACTGGGCGAAGGCGGGCGCCGACATACGCTCGGGCTCGGTGCCGCAAAGGTCACGCGCCAAATGCTTACCCGCCTCGATGGCACTAAGCAGCTCGGCCGCCTTCTCGTCTACCAGCAGACCGATCTGTGAGATGTTGTCCATCTCGCCAAGGGCCTCGCGGCGCTCTAGCGCCTGCCACAGCGCCTGGGCACAGCCCAGCGCGGCGACGCCCATAGATTGCTGATACCTCGCCTGAGTCGAGGGTGTGACGATCAGCAGCGGGCGTCTGGCGCCGGCATCGAAGGCCACCTTTATCCCCTGACGGGCGGCGTCGCTATAACCACGAACATCCTGTATATCACTGTCGCTGTCGGAGACTGGCGCCACAATCAGGCGGCCACCGGCCAGCCCGGGGGCAAACAACAAGGTGGTCGAGCGCCCTACCCTGGCATCCACCTGGGCGCCATGGCTGGCGAGCATGGCCAGCTCCTCCTGGGCAATGGCGTCTAGGCCAGGGGTTACCAGCACCACGGCATCCCACGCGTTATCGTCAAAAATGGCTTCTGAATCTGTTACATCTATAAATTGAACCCCAGTCATGCCTCATCCTTTTCATCTAGCAGTTTTTCGGTCTTAGCCGAATCGATTGGCACCTATATAAGCAACATAAGCGCCCTGAGCTTTGACAGATCTTTGCCTGCCTATCGTGAATATCAACCTCTCACTAAAGACAATACTAACCCCAGCAATCTCTGTAAGGCCGCTTACCCAAGGTTTGAGGGTTGGGTTAAGGCCATGTCAGGCAAGGCTTAATCGTCGTGAGAGTTGGCATTATTCTCCTATCTGGCGCCAATGCCAAATGAAAATAATGATGCCGCCCCCTAAGGCAGCTTTTGGTGGGTGGCAACTTAGTATGACACTTGAGGGATACCCGCCTGCTTTCATGCCCACCAGGCCCAGTGGCAAATCCCCCCGAGCCCCTAGAGTCTATGATAGACTATCGCCAAATTAGACCTCAAAGACCTTTATTACAGAGGAGTTGTCCGTGAGCACATTAAGTCAATTGCAACCTCAGGCACTTTGGCAGTGGTTTGAACAGATCTGCGCCATTCCCCACCCTTCCAAGCATGAGCAGGCACTAAGCCAATACATCCAAAACTGGGCCAAAGACAAACAACTCAGCGTTGTCGAAGACAAGGTCGGTAACCTGATCATCAAGAAGCCGGCGACTCCAGGCATGGAAAACCGCAAGATCGTCGCCCTGCAGGCCCATATCGACATGGTGCCGCAGAAAAACGCCGACAAGGTGCACGACTTTGAAAAAGATCCCATCGAAGCCTATGTAGACGGTGACTGGGTCAAGGCCAAGGGCACCACACTCGGCTCTGACAACGGCATCGGCATGGCGTCGGCCCTGGCGATTCTCGGCAGCGACAACATCCCTCACGGCCCACTGGAAGTCTTACTGACCATAGATGAAGAAGCGGGCATGACAGGCGCCTTTGGCCTGGAAGCCGGTTACCTGGACGCCGAGATCCTGATCAACACAGACTCAGAGCAGGAAGGCGAGATCTACATGGGCTGCGCCGGCGGCGTCGATGCCCAAATCACTGTGCCTATGGTTTGGCAGGCGGCCGAGCCGAGTCTGTCGACCTACACCCTAACACTCTCAGGACTTAAGGGCGGTCACTCAGGGGTGAACATTCACCTGGGCCGCGGCAACGCCAACAAGCTGTTGGCCCGCTTCCTGTTTAACCACGCCGACGAACTGGCACTGGAACTGACCAACTTCAGCGGCGGCTCGCTGCGTAACGCCATCCCTCGTGAGGCCAGCGTCAGCTTCATGCTGCCAAGCGAAAACCTGCCACGCCTGGAAACCCTGATCCAGGAATATACAGATCTGGTGCGTCAGGAACTGGCCATCGCCGACCCAGACATGCTGCTGACCCTCAGCGAGATCCCGGCCGCCACTCAGGTGATGAGCGAAGCCACCCAGCAGACACTGATCGACCTGCTAAACGCCTGCCCTAACGGCGTGATGCGCATGAGCGATGAGATCCAAGGCGTGACCGAGACCTCGCTCAACGTTGGCGTGATCACCACAGAAGCCGAATCGGTAAGCATCCTCTGTCTCATCCGCTCGCTGATCGACTCGGGCCGCGAAGAGGTCGAAGGCTACCTAACCGCCCTGAGCAACCTGGCCGGTGCCGAAGTAGAATTCAGCGGCGCCTACCCTGGCTGGAAGCCAGACAGCAGTTCTCCTGTGATGGCGATTGTGAAAGACACCTACGAGTCTATCTACAACAAGGAACCCGTCATCATGGTGATCCACGCGGGTCTGGAGTGTGGTCTGTTCAAGAAGCCTTACCCAGAGATGGATATGGTTTCCATTGGCCCCACCATCCGCTTCCCACACAGCCCTGATGAGATGGTACTTATCGAGACCGTCGAGCAATACTGGAAGCTACTCCTCGCCGTACTGGAACGTATTCCAGAGAAAGCATAATAGAAAGCGTAATTAGGTAAATGATGAGAAAAGGCGTCTAACAAGACGCCTTTTTTATTGGCATTAATTAGGGATCTTGGCTGCGCCGTCCAAATATGGCATGGTAAATAAGTTTACTCTGACCCCATTTATCCATCGCACCAGTTCTTGACTGTAGTGGCTTACAGTTAGTGGCTACTCCGTTACATGAGAGCGTTTTCTAGATCTGCAATCTCACTCCACTCGACAGCGTTCTCTGGAAGTGGCTTGGTGAAGTCCGTTAGAGCTTCCAGTAACTGCTTAAGGTTAGCGAACTCTTGACCATCTTCATCACTTATTATCTGTAGTGCAGAGTATGGCTTTTCTGATGTAACTTCCTGGCCAAAATAAGCTTCTTCCAGATTCGGTACTGAAGCTACAAGTCGAATTTTTGCAGTGTCCGGTGCTTGCTCAACCACTTCTAACAAATTATTGTTAGTTCCCCATGCTGGGTTTGCTTTTGGCTCTTTACCTTCTTTAGCTTTACAGAAAGGTCTATCCGAATCATGAAGCAATGCATATGGGGCCCCAAATTGGTTCAATATCTTAGCAAGAGAAGCTAGTGTTGCTTTCCCTCTTGCACGAACGATATGCGTATCTTTAAAGGTATCAGAATGCTTCGCTATAACGTGTTTAAACGCTGTGTACTCTGTATCTCCCTCTACAAGTACGGTCTTACCACCAAAGAAGAACTCAGCGACATGAGGATCAAAAGTATTTAGAAGCTTCAGTCTTGCTTTGTCATCCGGATCAAGTTTGGCTCTCTGCGGTCTGAAAATCGTAGTGCCTTTGATTTTTCCATCACCAGCTCTTTCTACTCTGACTATTGAGGTATTGTCTCTAGATAGGTCAATAAACGCAGGGGCATGAGTCGTCACCATGACTTGCCAGTTTCCACTTTTTGGTAAGTCATAAAGAACTTTACAAGCTTCACGAATAGCGTTTGGGTGTAGGCATAGTTCGGGCTCATCAAGTAAAAGAAGGTGAGGTCTTTCAGGCCCTTTTCCTGCTTTCGCACGCCTTTGTTCAGAGATTATTCTTAAAGCAGACCACAATAACGTTCTTCTAGCACCACTCCCTTGTTTCTCTATGGAAGTTTGATGACCATCGACATGCCCCATACGAAGCTCAGGATCGTTTTTAAATAGGTTGATACATTTCTCAACTTCATCTTCAGGTCTTGCATCAAATTTGACCTCATAGCCTGGAAATACTTCACTGACCATCTTTTTCATTTCAGCTTGAACAGCTTCAATTTCTTGCTCAGTATCTTTAACAACAAGCTTTTGTAGCTCCATAACGTTAAGCAGAAGCTTCTTATATGGTGTTAGTTCTCCATCAGGAAGTTCTTCCTCAGAAAGTGCTTTAACCCTTTCTGTCAAAGCACTCTGTAGCAGTTTGACAATTTCTTTAGACTGAGTTTCGGGGTCGGAAAATGCATCTACTCTATGAGGTTCAGATCTGTATGCTTGAGCTACATTCGGAGCTCCCCAAGGGCGCTTAGACTGGTGCCAGTTGTTAGCTTTGACATCCCAACCTACTCGTAATGGTTTGCCGGGTGCTTCCCAAGTCCATTTTTCTTTTACGTACTTTTCTTTCGTTTCTTCATCAGTCATAACCCATTGTTTGCCTGGCTGACCTTCATCAAAAATAACGGTCTCAATGATGATCTCTGGGAGGTTTTCTGGGTCGATAGATTCATTTGGGAAGTCGTGTATTGTTAATTGACCGGTTTTAGAGGCTTCTTCCATGGCTACTTCATACGCTCTAAGAATCGAGCTTTTACCAACGTTATTTGGCCCAACAAGAACAACAATTTCGTCAAGTTCGATTTCAACAGGCGTGCTACCAATACACCTAAAGTTCTTTATCGATAGCTTTCTTAGTCTTGGTCTAGCGTTATCCATAATAACCTCTTCTAATGCAAACGTTCATGTGCAAGCATACAACTCTCTACATATCCATCATGTAGTCTCTCATCACAAAAAAATAATATACTTCAATACATCAAGAACAAGACCAGCGAGCTCTGGCTTCGCCCTCATTAGCTCAAACATCAAAAAGCAAATCTTCAAGGCTTTCAAACTCTTCGCCGCCAACACACTTTGGGGCAAACCCAGCCTTTAGATACGCTACTCGGACCAAATACCGCCAAATCGAAGAGACGATAGATACCGAGTGTAGATGCATCTGCGGACGTCGATGGCAGGGCCAAAAATGTTCCTAACATTTTTTGGCATTCCCAACATTCATGTAGGTCAGATGCCATCGTCGAGCCTCCACGGACGACTCTCTTTGAAATAAAGAGTCGGCGTGTAGCAGATGTATCTGCACAAAAGCTAGCCGCAGGCTATTAACTACAGCGAAGGTACGACCTTCAATCGCCTCTCCAGCATCCATGCAGGTCTGAAGACGTACAGCGTGTCACAGAATGTACTTGCACATACGTCGTTCCTCCACATCTGACCCATAGGGATATGGGAAATATCGGCCTGATGTCGGGAGCATCACTGACCCTGTGATCACGACATTGGTACATCCATGTACAGCACCTGCCGGGCAGGCGCTAAATTGCCAAGAAGGCAGAACGCCCAGATATCTTTCAAGGAGCCAATGCGGTAAAGGCTCCAACCGACAATTAAAGAATGCCTAATCTGGCATCTAAAAAGCGGCACTAGCATGCAAATGCCCTCCCCCTAACCAATTAGGGCTGCTTATCATAAACGGCAACGCCTTCGGGGATGGTAATCCAGCTTTGCTTCTCGCTGACCCAGACATGGGCGGTAGGCGCGATCAGGCTGGTATCAGACAGATTCGACGGCTTGAGCTTAATCTTGCAGGGATCTTTTGGGTCGAAATGATAAATGCGGTTACCACAGGTGGGACAAAACTTGGCGCCATTAACATTGCCGCTATCGGCCACGCGGCTCCACTCGGCCATCTCTCCCTGAAACTCTATGCTATCGGCATTCACCACGGCCGTGATACTAAAGGCACTGGTGGAGAGCTTCTGGCACTCCTTGCAATGACAGGCCACCACCATCAGCGGCGCCGAATGTAGCTCATAAGTCACACCGCCACACTGACACGCCCCTTTCACCGGATACTCCATTTCCATCTCCATACTTTTTATTACCTTTTACGAGTCCTCTTCATAAATGTCGATTACATGGCAAGGTTTGAAACTAAAAATAGTGCCACACTTTACACAAGTACTACCGTAAGGATCGTTATCAATTTTCCCAACATAATAATCGTTTTCGACCTGAACAACTTCAACCCACATTCGCTCGACAGAAGTAATCTCAGAACCTTCGGTTTCTTCCATGCTAAAAATCAGCTTAACTAACGCACCTACCTCAAGCGATTCCCTCTTTAGCTGGTCAGGAATCCAAAAAGAATCAGGGTACTGCTGATTTAACTCTTCTGCGTTATCTAAAACAAAATGGTCAACTTCATAAGTTGGAAGCACTAAACAACTCCTTTGATATAACACACCTTACTTATATAGATGGCTGATTCATATAGCATTATACGAACTTATGCCCCCCTAATGACTCCCCTATTTGTTCCATTTACGAATGACATTTCCATGCTTATCACGCCAACCTTCAATTTCGGGAGTTGAAAGAAGGTAAGCATGAAAAGTAATAATTCCGAGTGTCTTACGAACTCTCTCGGCCCAAACAACACCCGCAATAGCGCCGACACCAGCTGTGCCGTAGCAGATATTTAAGGCCGTTTCGAAGTCAAAAAGATAAAATCCAAATACACTCAACATACAAAAAATTGCGGTTGCAGAAAGTACGATTTGAAAGTACAGCCATGCAAAGATTAACCAAGCGGTTAGATCTAGATAGCCTTCCAGTGGTTTCATAACCATTTGCTTCAGAAAATTCATATAACTCCATTTATTTACTTCTGAACCTTACGCTTGCAAGATAACACCTTAGAGAGCCTTACTCCCTATACCACCAAAGACTCGGCATCACTCCCACACGCTAAGCGATGCTCATAGGCGGCTTCGGCCGCTTGGATAGTCTCGGATATAAGCGTTTCGAATATCTCCATTTGCCCTGCGGGGATCAACTGATTCTGGATCTGTTTGCGTTTCGCCGCATCGAACAGACGCTCGGCTAACCAGCCCACTAGATAGAGGATAGAAAGACAACCACCAGCAGTTGCTATGTTCCCCTCTATCACCAGGGGTAGATCCTGAACATCACCGCCCATGCCCACTAAAGCCACCTTAGCATCAGGGTTTGTCGTTAGCTTCTTCCCCTTCAGTAACCCCAGCTCATGAAGCACAAAGGAACCCGCACATATAGAGCCAATCAACTGCCTGCTCGGGTCGAGTTTTAAGGCAGACATAAAATCATTATCTTGAAGCGCAGCGGGAATACCGCGGTAACCACTGGTGATGAGAACGACATCTTGATCCTTTACCTCAGACACATGGCCGTCAGTCTTCACTGTCATCCCTAGCTGCGAATGATGTTCGGGTTTAGTGCCGAGTATCCTGACCGTCCAGCTATCAGAGGTTCTTCCCAGCAAGTCATTCATCAGAAAGAAATCTACATCGGTAAAGTCATCAAACAACACGATGCCAACTTTATACATAATCCCTGTACCCTTAATCTCTTAGCTCTGAATTGAATCACGCCTTACTGTGAATTAGCTATATCTATGTAGCCGCAAGCTAGCGTGAACATCAAAGAGGCGACACCCAGCCGCCTAAAAACCAATTTATTCAATAATGGCAATTAGTTATCAGAGTTATATCTCACAAGTAACGAAGAAAGCACTCAAAAAATCCGCGCATCGCCCAGTTCAACCCCAGATATCGAAAAATTCAGCCTTACGACTTATTCATTCAAAGGCACCACGCCGGCAATAGACAATGCCAAATCGAAGAGACATTTGATGCCGAGTCTAGATACGCCCACCGCAGATGATAAATATCAATAAAGTTACGGCTTTCAAACCTGCTCGCCAATCTCAATAGATTCAGAAAAAAATACTAGTCAGTTTCCTTAAAAGCCGTCGGGGCGCGCCGGGTCTTATCGACATGCAGCTCAAACACATCCGGGCGAGAATAGTGCCCGGCCACATCCAGGGCGCGTTTGGCGGTCACCGCCTGCTGCGCATCGATCTCCACTATCAAGCTGCCTTTCTCCTTCGACAGCGGCCCGGAGACTATCTCGCCGCTTGGCGAAATCAGTGTAGAGTCCCCAGGATTGATCCAGGCATCATCAGCAGGATAGAGCCGGTCGATATCGGGAAAATCATCCGGGAGATCTTGCCGCTCTAGGGCGACGCCACAGGATATCACCCAGCACTTACCCTCTCTGGCGATGTGCTGCATCGAGCCTATCCATGCCGCGCCGCTGTCGTAGGTCGGCGCGATATAGATCTCTACGCCTTGGGAGTAGAGCGCGTACCTGGCAAGGGGCATATAGTTCTCCCAACAGATTAGGCTGCCGATTCTGCCCACAGGGGTATCGACCACTTTCAATCCATGACCGTCCCCCATCCCCCAGACCATGCGCTCGGGATTGGTCGGCATGAGTTTACGGTGATGATTAACAATCTGACCTTGGGGGTCTATGGTGACGAGGGAGTTGTAGAGGGTGGCACGGCTGTTGGCATTGTCTCTCTCGTTAATGCCACAGACGAGGGTGACGGCGTTTCGTTTAGCCGCCGCTTGCAGGGGCTCAAGATCATCCGACGATAGGTCGACGGCATTTTGCAGTAACCTGGCATGTAACTCTTCACAGATCCCCCAGTCGCCGCCCGGCCTGAGCCGCCAGATCCACGCCGGGTAGCCGGGAATGAAGGCTTCGGGAAAAACAATCAACTCTGCTCCCTGAGCCGATGCCGAGTCTATCAGAGCCACCGCCTTAGCGATTGTGCCTTGCTTATCCAAAACACAAGGCGCCTCTTGAATGATAGCTACCTTCTTCATAGAGCAATCCTTTTCATCAGGAATGGAGGTAACCCTCAGTATAGTTTGCCCACCCCCAAGTTTCGTAAAATCCCCCCTCAGAAGACCCAAGCCCCAAAATCAATCCATGCCAACCCAAAGAATTGCAAAATAGGTCAAATCGAAGAAATAGAAGATACAGGTGTAAGCAGGCTTTTGACCCTCGGCGACAGGACGTCGCCGTGGAGCGTATACGGACATATTCACCGCGAGTCAAAAGCGTGCTTGCACATCCCGCGCCGGGCAGGCGATAGGTTGCCATGAAGATAGAACCTTCAAATATCTAACCAGTCGCAATAACCGTCCAAGCTACAAGCAACAAGCAACAAGCTACAAGCTACAAGCTACAAGCTACAAGCTACAAGCTACAAGCTACAAGCTACAAGCTACAAGCTACAAGCTACAAGCTACAAGCTACAAGCTACAAGCTACAAGCTACAAGCCAAAAAGGTTAATAGAGTTAACGCTAAAACCCGAGATCCATCTGCGCCCCATGCTCGGCCTCATCCAGCCCGGCATGAGTAAGCTCACTCTCGAGACCGACTGAGACCCCCAGCAGGCGAATACCACGACCGGCGCGGCGCTCCAGTGCCTGGCTGAGCAGGTCGTAAAACAGCTTCACCGATACCTCGTCGCTACGCTGCTCTATGGTGGTCTGTTTGAAGTCATCGAACTTGAGCTTAACCACCTGCTTATGAATGCGGCGCGACTTGGCGCTGCGACTGATACGCCCGGACAGCTCCTGGATAAGCTGGGGCATCACCGCCTGGCACTGCTCATAGGTATAGATATCTTTGGCGAGCGTGGTCTCTACCCCAACCGATTTGCGCTCCCTGTGGGGGGAAATGCCGCGGGGGTCTATCCCCTGCGCCCTGTCGTAAAGCACGCCACCAAACTTGCCGAAGCGATCCGCCAGACTCTGACGGCTGCAGGCCTGCACGTCGGCGCAGGTGTTGAGCCCCATGGCTTCGAGCTTAGCGGCCGTCACCTTGCCGACGCCGGGTATCTTAATCAGCGGCAGGGTCTTCACAAATTCGGGGATCATCTGTGGGGTGATCACATACTGGCCATTAGGCTTGTTGAGATCCGAGGCGATCTTGGCCAGAAACTTCACCGGGGCGATACCGGCGGAGGCGGTGAGTCCGGTAGCCTCGAAGATCTCCCGACGAATCGCCTCGGCAATTAATGTGGCCGAGCCCTGGTGTTGGGTGCAGTCACTGACATCCAGATAGGCTTCATCCAGGGAGAGCGGCTCGATTAATTCTGTGTAGCGGGCAAACACCTCACGGATCTGCGCCGACACCTCCTTGTAGACAGACATGCGTCCGGGCACCAGGATGAGATCCGGGCAGAGCTTGAGTGCATAGGCGGAGGCCATGGCCGAGCGCACACCATACTTGCGCGCCTCATAGTTACAGGTGCTGATGACGCCGCGGCGATCGCTACGTCCACCCACGGCGATGGGCTTGCCCCTAAGCTCGGGAAAATCACGCATCTCGACCGCCGCAAAGAAGCAGTCCATGTCTACATGAATAATCTTTTTCACCTCAATACCTCCATCGCCAAGAATACTGTACATTTAAACAGTATTCAATCACTTCCCGAGCGGTTGATAACCTAAGCTCGAATAGCAGGCAATAAAGCATTGAATGACAGACAGCAAAAAGCCACCCTAAGGTGGCTTTATCTCTGTTTCGTGGCGCCGAATGGCTAATGTCTTCCATCGACTCAGTCTTTTACATTTTAGACTGGAGGTAGTTCTGCAGACCTATCTTGTCGATGAGGCCCAGCTGCTTCTCTAGCCAGTACATGTGATCAGACTCTGTCTCTTCCAGCAAGACCTCTAGCAGTTCACGGGAGACGTAATCTTGCTTTTTCTCGCACAGGGCGATGGCTTCACGCAGGTTAGCCGCCACCTGATACTCGTAGTTGAGGTCGTTCTGCAACATCTCCTGGGGATCTTTACCTATGTTCAGCGCCTCGCGACTGGCGACATCCGGCTTACCCTCGAGGAACAAGATGCGCTGAACCAGCTTCTTGGCGTGTTCACGTTCGTCGTCAGACTCATGAGAGATACGCTCGTGCAGCTCGTCAAGGCCCCAGTCTTCATACATCAAGCCGTGGACGAAATATTGATCCATCGCCGACAACTCACCGGTAAGCAGCTTGTTGAGGGTGTCGATCACTTCCTGATTGCCTTTCATTTTTCTCTCCCTATTCCGACTCTATCTGCGACTGCAGGTAATTCTGAATGCCTGTCATCTTAATCAGATCTTGCTGGGCCTCTATCCAGTCCAGATACTCCTCCTCATCTTCGAGCAGGTTTTCGAGGATCTCACGGCTCACATAATCCCGCTCCGTCTCACACAGGGCGATCACACTGCGCAGCTCGACCAGCTGCTCTTCGAGCATGGTCTTGTCACACTGCAACATCTCCTCTGGATTCTCGCCTATACGCAACTTCTCAAGTTGTTGCAGGTTAGGGAGCCCCTCGAGAAACAGCACCCGCTCGATCAACTTGTCGGCATGCTTCATATCTTTGATCGACTTCTTGTAGCACTTCTCATTGAGCTCTTCCAGACCCCAATTTTTGTACATGCGTGCGTGCAAGAAGTACTGGTTAATGGCCGTCAATTCGAAGGTCAGTATCTTGTTTAACTGACGAATGACGTTCGGATGACCCTTCATTTGATCTCCTTAGTAAGATTTGATCTAAATCAATATTTAAGCCTAGAGCAATTTTCACCCAATTACAAATAAACATTAAGTTTCAATCAGTTACCAAAGAAAATCATTCTCATTCGCGCTTTGATTAGCAAGGCGATTAAAGATAATGAATCCAGAGTGTTAAGGACGATAGCCGAAAAAGGTGGGGCTTGAGGTAGGCATGAGCAGAAAAACGGGGTAACAAAAAAGGCCCCGAATGGGACCTTTAGTTCAGACGCTCACTGGCGTTCGCTAGATGATGCGATCTTTGGCCAGCTTCTCGCGACGGGCCTCTTCTTCGGCCATCTTCGCCTTACGCTTATCGCATGGGTCATCACAGTCACAGGCCTTCTCGATACCGAGGGCACCCAGACCACCACAGCTGCCGGCGACAGCCTTCTGCTTCACCAAGTAGCCGATAGACATAAGAACGAAAAACAGTAGCAATACCACAAAAGCCGCTAAAAAAGTGCTCATCACTGACTCCAGATACACATAAGTCACTGCTGCGCTTATGTGTCCAACTATTTGACTAGCTATTCAACTAACATTTTAGAATGCGCCCGGCCACCATGTTTGAACGGACCTGCGCACCAGTGGCGCCTATTCTATCACAAACCCACGTAGGGCTTAAAGGCATCGCTATAGTAGACCTTGAAGCCTTGCGCTTGCTTCTCGATCAACATGACGGCCAGATGCTCACGCTCGGCCAGTGCCAGCGAGGCCTCTGTGCCCAGCACCATCATGGCGGTGGCATAACCGTCGGCAATCATGCTCTCCTTGGCCAGCACGGTAACAGAGGCAAGCTTATGGTCGATAGGATAGCCATTACGGGGATCGATAATATGGGTAAAGCGCTGCCCCTCTTCCTCGTAATAGTTGCGATAGTCGCCCGAGGTTGCCATGGCCATATTGCCAGGCTCAATCACCTGCTGCACTACGCGCTCATCTTCATCTGGCTGCTCGACGGCGATCACCCAGGGACTATCATCGGCCTTGACGCCATAGAGGCTGATCTCGCCGCCTATCTCCACCAGATAGCCTTTGGGGTGATACTTGCTCAGCAGGCTGGCCACCTTGTCGACCCCAAAGCCCTTGGCGATGGAGGAAAGGTCAACGTAAAGCGCCGGGTTAGTCTTGCTCAGCTTGAGGCCATCGACCTTAAGATACTCGATACCCGTCTTAGCCTTGGTCGCGGCAATCAGCTCGGCGCTGGGCACGCGAGTCGGGCGCTTATCGGGTCCGAAGCCCCAGAGGTTCACTAGCGGGCCCAGGGTGATGTCCAGCGCGCCGTCTGTCTTACGATAGAGGTCGATGCCCGCCTGCACCACCTTGGCCGTATCGGGGGATACCGCCAAGCTAGATTCGAGTGTCATCTGATTGAAGCGCGACAGCTCAGAGTCTTTACGGTAGGTAGACATCTGATCGTTCACCTGCTCCAGCGCCAGGTCGATCTCCGCCTGCAGCAGCTGCTCGTTGGGCATCTGCTTGTCGCCGACAAATTTGATGTGGTAGGTGGTGCCCATGGTCTGCCCAGACATAGTAATCATCTTGACAGGTTGGCTACAGGCCGAAATAAAAAAGGCTAGTCCCGCCAGGACTAACCCCTTGATAAAGGTCTTATACATATTGACCATTGTCCTTAATGATAACCCGGTAACACACTCCCTAAGGGCCTTTGGGCGCCTTAGGGAGCACGATAATCACGGCAATAATATCACAAGAATGATTGCTTAGCCGCCGAAGTCATCCAGCAGGATGTTTTCATCTTCAACGCCAAGATCTTTAAGCATACCGATAACCGCCGCGTTCATCATTGGAGGTCCACACATGTAGAACTCACAATCTTCTGGCGCTTCGTGGTCACGTAGGTAGTTTTCATACAGTACGTTATGGATGAAGCCTGTGTAACCATCCCAGTTATCTTCGGGTTGTGGGTCAGACAGGGCCACGTGCCATACGAAGTTATCATTCTCGGCCGCCAGGCCATCGAAATCTTCAACGTAGAACATCTCACGCTTAGAACGCGCACCGTACCAGAAGCTCATCTTACGCTTAGACTTAAGACGCTTGAGCTGGTCGAAGATGTGTGAACGCATTGGTGCCATACCTGCACCACCACCGATGAATACCATCTCGGCATCGGTGTCTTTCGCGAAGAATTCACCGAATGGGCCAGAGATAGTCACCTTGTCACCCGCCTTCAGGCTCCAGATGTATGATGACATCTTACCGCATGGCAGTGACAGGTTACGTGGAGGCGGCGTCGCGATACGTACGTTCAGCATGATGATACCTTCCTCTTCAGGATAGTTCGCCATTGAGTACGCACGGATTGTCTCTTCGTCAACCTTAGACTCTAGCTTGAAGAAGCCAAAGTGCTCCCAGTCACCACGGTATTCTTCCGGTACGTCGAAATCGGCGTACTTAACATGGTGCGCAGGCGCCTCGATCTGAATGTAACCACCGGCACGGAAAGGCACAGACTCGCCATCAGGGATAGCCAGCTTAAGCTCTTTAATGAAGGTTGCCTTGTTATCGTTAGAGATAACTTCACATTCCCACTTCTTGATACCGAAGATCTCTTCTTCCAGTTCGATCTCCATATCTGACTTAACGTTGACCTGACAAGACAGACGACAACCGTTACGGGCATCGCCCTTTGAGATATGGTCGAGTTCTGTTGGCAGAATATCACCGCCGCCAGACTTAACGATCACCTTACACTGGCCACAAGAACCACCGCCACCACAAGCCGACGATACGAAGATACCGTTATCAGCCAATGCGCCCAGTAGTTTGCCGCCCGCAGGTGTTTTAATTGCTTTATCTGCATCTTCGTTGATGCCGATAGTAATATCGCCACTCGGAACCAGTTTTGATTTGGCGAACAGAATCACCAATACCAAGACCAGTACGATGGCTGTAAACATACTCACACCGAGGTATACATCGATTGGAGTAGATTCAATAATACCCATTAACTTATCCTTAAAGGTTCAAAATCAGAAGCCGTTAAGGTGTCTCTATTACAGAGACACACCTGAGAACGACATGAAACCTAGCGCCATCAAACCCGCAGTCACGAAGGTAATACCTAGACCACGCAGACCATTAGGGACATCAGCATATTTTAACTTCTCACGGATACCAGCTAGCAGCACAATTGCAAGTGCCCAACCGATACCTGAACCTATGCCAAACACTAAACTTTCACCCAGGTTGTAGTCACGCTCAACCATGAAAGAAACCGCACCGAAAATCGCACAGTTTACTGTGATCAGCGGTAGGAAGATCCCCAGCGCGTTGTATAGCGGTGGGAAATACTTATCCAATGCCATCTCAAGGATTTGAACCAGCGCCGCGATCACACCGATAAAGGTGATGAACTTAAGGAAGCTCAGGTCTGCATCGGGTACGCCAGCCCAGGCCAAGGCGCCCGGTGCCAAAATACCCTGATAGATGATTTGGTTAACAGGTACTGAAATTGCCAATACCACGATTACGGCAACACCTAAGCCCATGGCCGTGGTGACTTTCTTAGACACAGCCAAGAAGGTACACATACCAAGGAAGAAGGATAACGCCATGTTTTCAATGAAAACAGAACGGATTAATAGACTAATATAATGTTCCATTACGCTTATCCTTTTGCTTCAACTTGCTCTGGCTTGATGGTACGGATAATCCAGATCAACGATGCAATCAGGAAGAACGCACTTGGTGGCAGCAGGAGCAGACCGTTTGGCTGATACCAGCCACCGTCAGAGATCTTGCTTAGGATCTCGACACCAAATAGCGAACCGTTACCAAACAATTCACGCACGAAGCCAACTGACAACAAGATGGCACCATAACCCAAACCGTTACCGATACCATCCATGAAGCTCATCATAGGTGGCGTCTTCATAGCGTAAGCTTCGGCGCGACCCATTACGATACAGTTGGTGATGATCAGACCCACGAATACCGACAGTTGTTTAGCCACGTCATAGGCGTAAGCTTGCAGTACCTGGTCAACCACGATCACCAGTGAAGCGATAATGGTCATCTGAACGATAATACGCACACTGCTTGGAATGTGGTTACGTATCATAGAGATGAACAAGTTAGACAAGGCCGTTACGGCAGTCAGAGCTATGGTCATTACCAAGGCAGTTTCCATCTTACTGGTTACCGCCAAGGCACTACATACACCCAGGATCTGCAACGCAATCGGGTTGTTACTAATGATAGGTCCAGTCAGAACCTGTTTAAGTTCTTTTGCGTCAGCCATTAGCTAAGCCCTCCGTTGCGCGCCTTTTCAAGAAAACGTGCAAAACCTTCTTTACCCAACCAGAAATCCAGTGAGTGCTGTACACCGTTACTGGTCAGTGTTGCACCCGATAGTGCGTCGACACCGTGAACTGTCTCTGCAACGGCAGGGTTCTTAGTGACTTTGATAGCCAGGTTGCCTTGGTCATCATAAAGCTTCTTACCCTTCCACTTGGCGATCCACTTAGGATTTTGTACTTCACCACCCAGACCAGGTGTTTCACCCGAACCGGTAAAGTCGTAGTAAACCAGGCTGCGAACCGTGTTCAGATCAGACTCAACCGCCAGGAAGGCATACATGGTTGACCACAGGCCATAACCCTTAACAGGAATGATCACTGTCTGCAGTGCGCCAGCGTCATCGCGTACCAGGTAAATCACGCCCTTGTTCGCCACACGCTTAACAGAAGCGATATCGTTCTCAGGCTTGAAAGAGGTCTCTACAGTACGAGCCGCCTTTTCGGTGTCGAATGTGTTGGCATCGCCTTCAACCCAGTCGCCAGACTTAAGGTCAACCAGCTTAGCTTCTACATACTTGTCATAAGTCTTGAGGATCTCAGCCTTGCTGACTTCACCAGACTTAGTGTCTACCAGGCCAGCGGCTTCAAGAATGTACTTTTGCTTATCAAGCAATTTGTTTTCTTGCTGAGTTGGCTTAAGCAGTACGGCCGCAGTAGAAACGAATACCGAACAGATAAAACATAATCCAACAACAACAAACAGCGTTCTACCGAACGAATCTTTATTACTAGCCACGAGCAATCCTCCGCTTGATATTCGCTTGAACCACGAAATGGTCGAATAGCGGCGCAAATAGGTTGGCAAACAGGATGGCCAACATCATACCTTCTGGGAAAGCAGGGTTAATGACACGAATGAATACGGCCATAGCACCAATCAAAATACCGTACGCCCACTTCGCTTGGTTGGTGAAAGACGCAGAAACTGGGTCAGTCGCCATAAACATCATACCGAAGGCAAAGCCACCCAGTACCATGTGCCAATACCAAGGCATTGCAAACATTGGGTTAGTGTCGCTACCGATTGCGTTAAGCAGCAGTGATACGGCAATCATACCGACCATCACACCACCAACAATGCGCCATGATGCGATACGGGTGTAGATGATCACCAGACCACCCAGCAGAATCGCCAGAGTAGAAACTTCACCAACAGAACCAGGAATGAAACCTAGGAAGGCATCCCACCAAGCTTGGTTAAAGCCATATTCCAGTGTGCCCTGTGCCGCTTGGCTCAGCGCCGTCGCACCAGAGAAACCGTCTGCAACCACCCAAGTGGTATCGCCAGACATGTTCAGCGGGTAAGCGAAGAACAGGAAGGCACGACCGGCCAATGCTGGGTTAAGGAAGTTACGTCCGGTACCACCGAAGATCTCTTTAGCCACGACCACACCGAAGGTGATACCTAGTGCGACCATCCATAGCGGAATGGTTGCCGGTAGCGTCAGGGCAAACAGGATAGAGGTAACGAAGAAACCTTCGTTAACTTCGTGGCCACGCACTGTGGCGAACAGGACTTCCCAGATACCACCCACGGCGAAGGTCACCGCGTAGATAGGCAGGAACCAACAGGCGCCATACCACATCAGGGCAGCCACACCAGAGTCAGCCGTCAGTTCGGTACCGAACAGGCCAAACAGAGCCACCTGCCAGGTATCTGGCGTGGCAAAGCCTGCCATCAGGGCTTCTTGTGCCTGGAGACCTACGTTGTACATACCCACGAACATCGCAGGGAATGCACAGGCCCAAACCGTAATCATCATACGCTTCAGGTCTAAGTTATCACGCACATGGGTACGACCCTTGTTTACGTGACCTGGGGTATAAAATACCGTGTATGCCGCTTCGAACAGCGCATACCATTTCTCGTATTTCCCGCCCTTTTCAAACTGGGGTTCAATACTTTTGAAAAACTGTTTCAAGCCCATTAGCCTTCCCTCACAATCGTATCTAGGCAGTCGCGTAGGTACGACGCGTAGTCATACTTACCAGGACATACGAAAGTACATAGTGCCAAATCTTCTTCGTCTAACTCTAACGCGCCTAAGGCAGCTGCGCCGTCGGTATCGCCTGACACTAGGTCACGCAATAGCATGGTAGGAAGAATGTCGAGAGGCATAACGCGCTCATAGCTGCCGATAGGCACCATGGCACGATCAGAGCCCCCTGTACTGGTCGTCATGTTAAACAGACGAGACGGTGACAGGTGACCCAGGAAAGCGCGCGTGATAGAGAACTTGTTGGCACCAGGCATTGCCCAGCCAATAAATTCTTGATCGCGGCCTTCTTCAAGCAGAGAAACCTGGTTAAAGAAACGTCCCAAGTAGGCGTGTGGGCCGGTCGCTGTCTTACCAGAAAGCACAGAACCTGCGATAACGCGTACATCACCGTCGGCAGTCTCACCGGCAGTAAGCTCGGTAATAGAAGCACCGCTCTGAGTACGAACGAGTCTAGGCTTAAGCGCCTTAGGACCCGCAACCGCCACCACGCGCTGAGTGTTTAGCTCACCAGTAGTAAATAGTTGACCGATTGCGATCACATCTTGGTAGCCAACATGCCAAACGGTACGCTTAGCCGATGCAGGCAGAACAAAATGGATATGAGTGCCAGCTAGACCCGCAGGGTGCGGACCGGCAAACTCTTCGACTTGTGCGTTGGCCGCAGGAATATCGGCTCCTGGTGCCTTACACAGATACACCTTACCTTCTGTCAATCGTGCAAGGACTCTTAAGCCATTGGCAAAGTCTTCCTTGTGCTCGTTAATGATAACGGCAGGATCGGCAGCAAGCGGTTGGGTATCGATAGCGGTCACAAAAATACCGGCAGGCGTTGAGTCAACTGCTGGTGCTTTGCTGAAAGGACGCGTACGCAATGCAGGCCACATACCTGACTCGATCAGGTTGTCGCGTACAAGTTGCGGCTCTAGGGTGTCTAATGCTGCGGCATCGTACTTAGCGAAGGAAACGCTGTCGTCTCCCTCTACGTCGATCACGACAGACTGAAGAACACGCTGGGCGCCC
The DNA here is from genome assembly GCF_022398495.1 of Shewanella sp. Isolate8. NCBI lineage: Bacteria > Pseudomonadati > Pseudomonadota > Gammaproteobacteria > Alteromonadales > Shewanellaceae > Shewanella > Shewanella sp. Isolate8. The sequence continues at coordinate 675,346 of NZ_JAKEVI010000002.1, forward strand.
CGGTTAATTTCTGAGATGGTGCCACTGGCTAAAGCAGTATATTTAACGCCAGGATTCTTTTTGTCTTCAAAAATCACCTGACCCTTCTGCACTTTATCACCCACTTTGATCTTCATCGTGGGGCGCAGGCCAATATACTCTTCACCCAAAGTAGCTACGTGTTTAATGGCTGGGCCATTATGGATAACTTGCTCTGGTCCGCCTGTTATAGGCAGGTCCAATCCTTTCTTTATTGTAATCATATCCACAAGCACTACGTTTATGAAGGAAAGATAATGCGTCGCGTTCCTGCTAAATGAGATAGATTTCAAACATCAGCTATCGCATTGAGCTAGCGCAGATTTATTACAGAAATGCGATCGCAATCACGCTGGTCGGGCGCATTTTACCGTAAATAAATGCTTATCGCCATGAAAAATACGGGTGTTTTAAAAGGGATGCGGGGATTTTTACAGTGAGGAATAGATCACAGTTAGAGAGATTTTTATGATTTAGGTAAACGGAAATTAATTTAGCCCCCTGTCCTAGCAGGGTTATATGGATTTACGAAGCAAAATGGCGCCGCCGAGGGCATCTTTTTTAGCCCATTTTTACCGCATAAAAAACCAACAGAAAGCCTGACTGTTCGACTAAAGTTTAACCACCCGATAAGCCAAATTCATCCAGAAGTCGGTGTTAACTTGAGCAATAATGCCGCTTGGCGCAGCGACCTCTAACCGCCCAAAAGAAGATACTGAGAGATAAAAAGCAGCCTAAGCTGCTTTTTATGACGTTTAACCATCCAGATGAAGCCAATTCCCCAAACGGAATTACAAGCCTTTTAGGATCTCATCGCTGAGCTTAAGGTCATCGTTGAGATTCACATTCACCCCGGCGGCGATGATGTTTCTGGCTATCTCCTTGGCCTGCTCTAACGAGTGCATCTGATAGGTACCGCACTGGTATTCGTTTAGCTCAGGGATCTCCGACTGCTGTTTTACCTTGAGCACATCTTCCATGGCGGCCAGCCAACACTCGGCCACCTCTGCCTCTCTTGGCGTGCCGATAAGGCTCATGTAGAAGCCGGTACGACATCCCATGGGGGAGATATCGATGATCTCGACGCGATCGCTGTTGAGATGGTCACGCATAAAACCGGCAAAGAGATGCTCCAGAGTATGAATGCCGCGCTCGCTCAGGATCTCCTTATTGGGTACACAAAAACGCAGATCGAAGACGGTAATGGTATCGCCCTTAGGCGTGGTCATCGTCTTGGCAACGCGCACGGCAGGTGCGTTCATGCGGGTATGATCTACGGTGAAGCTGTCGAGTAACGGCATTATTATTCTCCCAAAATAGTGATGCTCAAACTATCGATTGGCCGACATGCCGAGCACCAGTATGGCGTGCGGCAGCAAGGTGCTCCCTTGCGCCACGATAGACCTACACAATATGCGGTAGGTGCCGGGGAAAGTAAAGTGAACTTAGCTCAAGGCCATAAAGACAAAAACCACAAGAGTGATAGCCCTTGTGGTCTTCAATTATCGCCCAGATTTAGGCATTAGCCTTTGCATTTAGGTGAGTTGGGCACCAGCACCTCTTGATCCCACTCTTCGGGGGTAAAGGTATGCATCGACAGGGCGTGCAGCCCGGCGTCAAACTGCGCCTTAAGCGCCTCGTTAACCGCTCGGTGACGTCCAATAAGGCGCTGGCCTTCAAATACGGCGCTGGCGACGATCACCTTAAAGTGGGTCTCGGAATTTGGCGGCACATGATGGTTGTCGCTCTCGTTGATCACCTCAAGATGCACAGGGGCTAAGACTTGGGTGAGCGTATCGATTATCTGCTGTTTTACTGACATGGCTATCGTCTCTATCGAATAGAAAACTTAAGTGGCCGCAGAGTACTGTGAGTGGCAACAAAGATCAACTCTCCATCACCCAGACTCCGCAGGCGATCACTTAACCCACAGCCCTTGCCTCTAGCTTAGGTCAGGCTGACTCTGGCATCTTGGGAGACGTTTTCCAACAGCTCGATGATGCTGTCGCCGCTGATCTCATCGGGCACTGACACGGCCAGCTTGGCGGAGAATACCGTCTGCCCCAGGGTAGACACATGGACCCGGTTGCACTCCATCTGCTCCACCTCGAGATCCAGGTTAGAGAGGATATCGACGATCTCCCGGGTCAGGCCGGGCCTGTCTGAGCAGTCCACATTGAATCTCAGGCTGCGGGTGTGCTCACTCAAAACCTCGGCCATGTCGCTAAAGCTAAAGGTCAGCTCAGGAAATTGCTGCACAAAATCGGCCTGCAGTGAGGAGACCTTATCCTGAGCGATCGCCACCTTCATCATGGCGGCAAACCAGGCATCCATCTTGATCACCTTGCTGCTTAACCACTCGCCACCTGCCTCTCGGGTCAGATTAGCCATCGCCTTAACAACCCCAGGGGTAACGACACCCGTTACCGTGGTCACGAACATCTTATTCATAAGCAACTCCTTCTGGTGATTATCGGGTCCCACAGACATTGTGCGACACACCTGCTCACGATGAGAATAAAACTTTCACCAACTCAAAGGTGAGAGCTAGCTTACACTTCCCGCCTCGGCGCGATCACTTTATCCCTGATGAAAGTGTGGAATTAAATGCCGATAGGTCAAGTTTAGCCTAGGCCGAGTCACCTTGGCTCGTTTGGGTAGCGCATGTTGCCAGCTCGACTGCATGGGCCAGTGCATGATCAGCAGATCGCCGCTATTGAGCATCAACTCGACCTTAGTCTTGCTCTCGTTGTGGCGCAGAAAGAAGGGGCGGCTGACCCCCAGGGTTACAGAGGCGATATCCGAACCTGGCACTATCTCCGCCTCATCGTCGCTGTGCCAGCCCATGGTATCGCTGCCGTCACGATAGTGATTGACCAAGACGCCGTTGCTTACCAGGCCAAAGTCGCGCTGAAGTTTTTCCCGCAGTCGCAGGGCATACTTGGGCCAGGGCTCAGCGCGAATGAAGAGGCCAGAATAGAGATAGTCGCAGCCGTCGTCGCCAAACCATACCTGGCGTCTGGGGATAGGATGAGTGCGGCCGAAAATCCTTATCTCGGGGCGAGTGAAGGGGTAGTGTTCAGCCTCATGGATCAACGCCTGCTGCTGCGCCTGATTGAGATAGCCTGGTATCAGGGTAATAGGCGGCTTAGAGGCTAGCTCCGCCTCGCCGCCTTCATCTGCGGCCTGGTTCTCCATATCGCCAAACTCAAACCCTTTCTGTCGCTGTTGCATCTGTCTTTTCCTGCTTACGCGTTCATACCTCGCCCAATCACATCTCACTCAATCACATCTCGCCAGGCATATACCTGTCGGGGCAAATCTGCGATAATCTCGGCCCCAATTTTCAAAGTAGCAGCCTAGCCATGACAACTCAATTCTCCGTTGCCGATATCGAGCTGAGTCTCTCCCGTTATCCCGCCAATCAGGTCTCTAACCTGCAGGCCTGGGATGCGGCCGACGAGCACCTGATAAAACACCTAAAGGAGATTGAGCAACCCAAAGCCAACACGGCCGTTGTCAACGACAGTTTCGGCGCCCTGTGCACCGCCCTTACTTCCAGTGAGGCCGACTGGCCCATCTGGGTCGAGACAGATGCCAAGACCAGCCAGCTAGGTACGCTGCATAACTTCAGTGCCAATGGGTTAAGCTATACCAATCTCGCCTGGCTCAACAGTCGTGAACTGCCGCCTAAATGCATAGCCCTGGTGCTGATGAAGCTGCCTAAAAACCTCAACTATTTTGTCCACCAGCTACAACGCCTGTCACAAAGCCTGGCGCCCGATACGCCTGTCTATATCGGTGCCAAGGCCAAGGCAATCAACAAGACACTGCTGGAGACCATCACCAAGCACCTGGGCCCCGCCACCGCCAGTCTGGCCTGGAAGAAGACCCGGGTGATCACCTGTATCGCCGACGGCAAGCCCAGAGCGCTACCGAAAGAGGTCAGCTGGCCGGTGAAGGAGTTTAACCTCACCATCAGCAACCTCAGCAATGTCTTCGCCGCCAACAAGCTGGATATCGGGGCGCGCATCATGCTGGATAACCTGCCAGAGGGACAGTTCGACACCATAGTGGATCTTGGCTGCGGCAACGGTATCCTGGGGCTGAGGGCCAAGCAGTGCTACCCAAATGCACAGGTACATTTTGTGGATGACTCTGAGATGGCCATCACCTCGGCGAAACAAAACTGGCAGGCCAATAAGCTCGATGACCCTGAGCAGCCACAACCTCAGGGACACTTTCACTGGGACGACTGCCTGACACATCTGGGCGATGAGGTGAAACCGGATCTGGTACTCTGTAACCCGCCTTTTCATCAGGGGGAAGCGATCACAGACCATATCGCCTGGCAGATGTTTTTAGACGCCTACCATAGGCTCAGGCCGGGCGGCATGTTGCAGGTGGTCGGCAATCGCCATCTGGGGTACCACGTCAAGCTCAAGCGGATCTTTAAGAACTGCACAACCGCGGCAGCTAACGGCAAGTTTGTGATCTTAAGGGCCATCAAGTCTCCTCAGGGGGCAGACAAGTAACGCGGCGAACCCGCCCGAGCCTCCAGCCATCGAAGCGAATACAAAAAACAGGGCCTTAGCCCTGTTTTTTATTTGCTGGATAAAGCTGAGTGACGCTTAGACTGACGACCTCGACCTAGCGATAGTTTTCGCTAAATCCCTCTCTTCTTAAACCAACATACTAAGAGACCAGCTTGTGCTCAGGCCCAGCATCGTCCACCTCTTCACCCGCCTCGGCGGCCGCCGGCGGCGCAAACAGCAGCGCTAACCTCTGCTTCATACTGAGTCCGGGCGCAAAGGCCTCACGAAACATGTCGCGCCACTCACTGAAGGTCACCACCAGCGGATTAAAACTGTTCACCGGCTTGGTGATACCATACTCCACCGTCTCTTCTTCCTTAACATAGGTGCCAAACAGGCGATCCCAGATGATCAACACCCCGGCGTAGTTCTTGTCGATATATTGCGGGTTGCGCCCATGGTGCACCCTGTGATGGGATGGCGTGTTAAACACCCACTCCAGGGGCCCAAGGGTCTTGATCGCCTGGGTATGGACAAAAAACTGCAGTCCCAGGTTAAGCAGCACGGCAAACACCACCCAGTTAGGATCGAAGCCGACTAGGACCAGCGGCAGCCAGAAGATCCACATGCCGGCAAGGGGGTACATCAGACTCTGCCTGAAGGCGGTGCTGAAGTTCATTCGCTCAGAGCTGTGGTGCGCCACGTGCGCCGCCCACATCCAGCGCACCCTGTGGCTAGCGCGGTGGAACCAGTAATAACAGAAGTCCTGGGCAATAATCAGTGCGATAAAGCTGCCCAGCCCAATCTGAATATCGAAGAGGCGCCAGCCGAATGCCCACAGATAGAGCTTGGCGATCAGCAGCCCGGTGAGAATATCCGCCCCCTGATGCAGGCCCGCCAGGGTGAAGTTACACACCACCTCGGGCAGATGATAACGGGCATTATCCGGCAGGCGACCGCGACGATCCCCCAGATACCATTCGGCCAGGATACAGACAAAAAACAGCGGCGCGAGCACCAGTAAGAGCACCTCGGGGTGCTCGATGAGTGAATTAAAATCCATCTAGTTATTCCTTTATATTCCCTAAGTTATTTCCTAAGCACGCCCTACCAGCGGGCAAAGTCCTTACCAGCGTGCAAAGTGATCTTCGGTTAAGCCAAGCAGATTATCGATGTGGTGAGTGCGTCCCAGGCCGTCGCGGATCTCACCGTCGAAGTAGCCCAGATACTGCCTGAAGTTGCTCTTGAGCAACCAGAGATTGAGCTTCTCCTGGCGACGATTGAGCGGTCGGAAGTTCAGCGCGACCCGGCCGTCCTGAGAACTGATCTGCCAGCTGACATCATCAGCGGATTCGGGCGCGCGGCTAAACGCAAAATGCACAGGCCCCAATAGATGACGCTCGCCGTTGATCCAAAATACATTCTCGTTACAGCCGGTCTCGTTCACCCCGGCCGCCAGATTGAGACCAACCAGCGCATCCCCCTGATAGCCATTGATACTGGCCCAGCGCCAACTGGTCTCCCGGCGCATATAGCCAGCCGAAAAGTCATAGCCCGCCAGGGTGCGATTGAGCGGCTGGGGCTCGTGGTGAATCGTCAGTTTGCCGCCCACCTTGAGGCCATTGTGCTTCTGGGTATAGGTCCAGCCGCTATAGCCGGTCGGGTTACACATGGCCATCGGCAGGCTCAGCGGCATAGGGGTGAGCTGCAAGTCGGCCTTTATCTGCGCCGTGTCGATATTGAGCTGCCAAATTCCCTCGACTATCTCTATGGTCACCTTGCCCTTACCGCTGGCAAGCTGCGCCCGACCGGACCAAGGCGAATCTGCCAGTTGACAGCCGATGGCGAGGGGCTTGAGCCAGGTGGTCTCCACCAGCCGATTGGCTTTTATGTCATAGAGGTAACAAAAACCTGTGCCGGCGTAGCGGATATCGGCGATGGCGACCCCAATCACATACCTTGGCGTTACCACAGAGACAAACTGGAACTGTTTGAAATGAAAATGCCGGGCGAGATGACTGGCAGGCTTGTCCATTACATTGGTATAGCGAAAGTGCTCCAGGCCAAAGGATTTGACCGGGCCGTCGAAGTGACCATACTGTACCTGGCCCGAACTTAAGATCAGGCTATCCGGCGCCCCCAGGGTCTGCACCGCGCCGGGTTGAATATCCATCTTCATTGCTTGTTATCTTTCTTATCTTTGTTATCTGGCTGACGGCAACTTGGCCGCGCCTTTTTAGTGGAATTTTTACTCTAACGCTTTCTGGTTTAAGTTAAAACCCCGGCGAACAACAAAGCCTTAACAAACTCGCCTCACACTGGCATCCAATGAGGATTCTGGTATGCTGATGCCACCTTTTTACAGCATGATTTTCCGCTATGAAACGAATTATTCCCATCATCGCCTGTGCCGGCCTGCTCTTTGGCTGCGCCACCCATACCCCGACCCATATGGCGCTCAATCCACAGCTGCCTGTGGTGGAATCTCAGGGGATCCCGGCTAAGCCCATCGCCATCGAGATGATAGATACCCGCTCGGCAAACTTTGTTGCCCGCTTTAATAATGAAGGGGATGCCGCCAGGCTGGTCAGCCCGTCAGAGTCGCCTCGTCGTCAGCTGGAACAGGTGTTTCGAGAGGGATTTACCAAGGCGGGATATCGTATCGACCCAAGCTCAGTCAATCATATGCAGCTGCAACTGGAAAAACTGCTGACCGATGTCAGCGACACCACCTTTGGTTATCAGGCGACCAACGACATCATCATCAATGTCATCGCCAGTAACACCAGCAAGACCTTTACCAAGCGCTACACGGCCCGTAACCTGGTTTCCGGTCCCTTTAGCGCCGACTTTGCCACCTTAGAGCTGTCGGTCAACGATCTGCTCAGCGACCTGACGGCGAAGATCATCAACGACCCCGAACTCAACCAGTTCATCCAACAATAACTAAGATAAGGAAGTTCATATGAGAATCTGGCTTGGCGCCCTACTATTACTCGCATTTTCCGGCCTGGCGCAGGCATTGGACATTCAAAGCGATACCATCTATCCCAAGGTCAAACTGGAAACCACCATGGGCAACATAGTGGTCGAGCTGGATCGTAAACGCGCCCCTATCACGGTCGATAACTTTCTCACCTATGTGGTCAAAGGCCACTACGACAACACCCTGTTCCATCGCATCATCCCAGGTTTCGTGGTACAGGGCGGCGGCCTCAATCCTAAGCTGGAAGAGAAGCCCTATGGCAAGCCTATCGTCAACGAGTCAGGCAACGGCCTGAGCAATAGCCTGGGCACCATCGCCATGGCCCGCGAAGACGATCCCCACTCGGCCACCGCACAGTTCTACTTTAACGTGGGCGACAACAAGCGCCTGGATCCCTCTAAGCGCCGCTGGGGTTACGCCGTCTTCGGTGAAGTGATGGAAGGCATGGAAGTACTCGAGGCCATGGCCGAGGTAGAGACGCAGATCAACACCAAGCTTGGCTGGCCCGACTTCCCGGTGCAGCCGATCATCCTCAAGAAGGCAACCTTGCTACCTAGACAGTAAGTATAGGTTAGCGGCCTAAGATAAACATAAGGCTTTGCATTCATTCAAAATTAATGGCACTTTCATCTAAGTGCCATAAAAACAGAACGCACAGTTTTTTATCTCAGACAACTGGCGGCAAATCCACTGGCTATACTTAGGCCTGTAGTAGCAAGGAGGCGAACGATGACAGCAAATGAGTTCATCGATAATAAAGCGCCCCAGCTGGCTCAATATGGAAAAGCGTTTTTAAATAATCAACTCGATTCCAATGAGATCCAGCTTTACTTATGGGACACCCTAGAAGAGTGGGCTCAGTTCAATCATCAGGGTGACGCGCAAACCGATATAGAGCGAGTGTTTTGGCACTTGATACACGCCTTTGACAGGTGGCCCGACTGGACCATACGGGGCAATCAGTTCCTGCGAAAGCAGATCGACGATTGCTGCGACTTTCTCAGTCTCGGCGGCACCTGCCCAAGTTGTTGTGTCGGTACCAGGCCAAGCTCAATGTCATAACCAATGCTTTACTAGTCGTAAAAAGCCAAGCTCAGTCTCTCGGGACTGGGCTTTTTTCATGACCGAATTTTCACTTTTTATTTGCCGCGTCAGCGTTTAAGCTAACCCCACCTAGCCTGACAAAGCCGACTGCTATTTTGATTGCATCCCGAGTTTCCCGATTGCGAGACGCCCTCACCATCTATTTCCACAAGCGGGTATTGATCCTGCTGTTTCTCGGCTTTTCCGCCGGCCTGCCCTTGATGCTGGTGTTTTCGACACTCTCCTTCTGGCTCAGAGAGGCCGGCATAGATCGCACCGCCATCGGCTACTTCAGCTGGATAGCCCTGGCCTATGGCTTCAAGTGGGCCTGGTCGCCTCTGGTCGATCGCATGTCGCTGCCCTTCTTCACCCAAATATTGGGACGGCGCCGCGGCTGGATGCTATTTGCCCAGACCCTGCTGGTGCTCGCCATCTTAGGCATGAGCCAGAGTGACCCCTTGGCCGACCTGGAGCGCCTGGCGCTGTTCGCCCTCATGGTCGCCTTTGCCTCGGCCACCCAAGATATTGTTATCGACGCCTTTCGTATCGAGTCCGCGCCGCAGAAGATGCAGGCGGCCCTCGCCGCCGCCTATCAAGTGGGCTACCGTAGCGCCATGATTGTCGCCACCGCAGGGGCCCTGACCATAGCCGCCTGGGTCGACCCCAACAGCGAGGCCTATGATCTGGCTTCCTGGCAGACCGCCTATCTGGTGATGGCCGGGCTCATGTTCATCGGCATCTTCACCACACTGATGAGCAGCGAACCTAAGGTCGAGGCCAAGGAGGCTGACGCGATTGAATCGGCCATGCAGCAGAGCCTATCCGCGCGCTACCCCAAACCTGTGGCGGCCGCCGCCTCCTGGCTCTATACCGCCAGCATATTGCCCTTCGTCGATTTCTTTAAGCGTTACGGCCGCAGCGCCCTGCTGATCCTACTACTGATCTCCTGCTACCGGATCTCGGATATCGTCATGGGGATCATGGCTAATGTCTTCTATGTCGACATGGGCTTCTCTAAGACGGAGATCGCCACCCTAAGTAAGGTCTATGGCCTGATCATGACCCTGGTGGGCGCCGGTGCCGGCGGCATGCTGCTGGCCCGCTACGGCACCATGAAGATCCTCTTCCTCGGCGCCTTCATGGTGGCGGTCACCAACCTACTCTTCGCCTATCAGGCGATGATCGGCTACAACCTAGAACTATTGACGGTGGTGATCTCCATCGACAACTTCAGCGCCGGAGTCGCCACCGCCGCCTTTATCGCCTACCTCTCCAGCCTGACCAGCAGCGGCTATAGCGCCACCCAATATGCCCTGCTCTCCTCCATCATGCTGCTGTTTCCCAAGTTTGTAGCGGGCTTCTCGGGCCAATATATCGATGCCTACGGCTATGTGAACTTCTTCGTCGCCGCCAGCGTCATCGGCTTCCCTGTGCTGGGACTCATCCTACTGGTGCAGAAATATGCGCCGCATCCCAACGGTGACGAGCAGGCCGCCCCCTTAAATCCGTCCGAGGAGCGACAGGCAAGCGACTAGCACATCATTTACCGAGTAGGCCGCTAAAAACAGGCAATGAAAACAGGCTATAAAAAAGCCCCGCTCAATCGGCGGGGCTTTTGACATCATTGACTATGATTAGTCTCTGAAGTTATTGAACTGGAACGGCTGGCCCAGATCCGATTCGCGGGCAATGGCCATCACCGCCTGCAGATCATCACGCTTCTTGCCGGTCACTCGAATCGAGTCGCCCTGAATGGCTGCCTGCACCTTAAGTTTGCTGTCTTTGATCAGCTTCACCAGCTTCTTGGCTACCAGGCTGTCGATCCCCTCTTTAAAGGTCACCTTAAGCGAGAAGGTCTTACCGCTGTGAATCGCCTTCTCGGCCACGTCCATGGAAGCCGGGTCTACGTTACGCTTACTCAGTTGGTTACGCAGCATATCCACCATCTGCTGGCACTGGAAATCGGACTCAGATGACAGGGTCACCTGATGATCTTTATAGGTGACTTCGCACTCGACACCACGAAAATCGAAACGGCTATCCAGTTCACGGCGCGTATTGTCTACGGCGTTGCGAAGTTCAACTTCGTTTACTTCCGATACGATATCCATCGAAGGCATATTTATCATCCTCTATTTAAGGCCTGTTGATCTTTGCTGTTGGTTTTACAGCAGCTGCAGGTGATTTATACAAGGTAGGGCCTGTGTCGTGTAGTGTTTTTTATAAACCAAAATTACACAAACTGGCGATAACGCCGTAGAAATTGCCTACAAACGCTGCCCAAGGGGTTCATCTAAACACGTTTAGGTTGAACAAAAATGAAACCTAAAAGTTCAATAGGCCCTAACCACTTTATCTGCCCGCTAGTTTACCCGCTCGGGCCAGAGAGCGCCAAAATTTCTTAATGTTTCAACAGGCGTTTCTTAATGACTTTAAGATGACATTTTCCTATGATTGGGCAAAGCCACTTAACCTAAGCGACCCGTGAATTCTCGAAAAACCTTTTTTAAGATAGCGCTTCTTCTTTCCATCATAGTGATCAGTTACCTGGTATTCTCCCGCCCTAACTACCCACAAGTGATCCCACACATGGATAAGCTTGGTCATCTAGGCAGCTTCTTCGGTCTGGCGCTATTGACCCATCTCGCCTTCGAACCTAAGTGGTACAGTCTGGCGGGCATCTTGGCTGGCTATGCCCTCTTTATCGAGCTGGTGCAGTCTCGCCTGCCCTATCGCAGCGCCTCCACCGCCGACTTCGTTGCCGACATGGTGGGTGTGCTCTTGTTTTACTTCGGCCTCTGGCTCTACCGCCGCTATATCAAGGCCAGCATGTTCAATAAAGCCGGGGCCAATAAAGCCGAGCCCAATAAAGCCAGAGCCAAGACCCAACCATGACCACTTTAGATAAGGCTAAGCAAAACGAGATGCTACCCGGCAAGGCTCAACCCATTGAAACCCAGCCCAGTGAAGCTCAGCCAGGAAAAATAGTCATCCTGGGCGCCGGTGCCATAGGTCAGCTTATCTTCCACCAGCTATCCATCCACGGGCTCGCGCCTGTGCTAATGGCCAGAGACACAAAGGCCAGCAGCCAGGAGCTGGCACTGACCGACCTCGATGGCAAGACGCTAAAGCGTCAAGCGCAGTTCATCGACCCAACAGGGCTGGCAAGCTGTGAGTTGCTAATCGTCTGCGTCAAGGCCTATCAGGTCGAGGCGGCGCTACTGCCCCTGTTAAAGACTCTCTCTGCCGACGCACACATATTGTTGCTGCACAACGGCCTAGGGCCCCACCTGAGTGTGGCACCTCATCTAGCAGGCCGCGGCCTTAGCCTGGGCACCACCTCCCAAGGGGCCCTGAAACTCGGCAGCTGGCAGATTAAACAGACGGGGGCCGGCCTGACACAGCTTGGCCATGCCCAGGGTGCCCCCCTTGCGGCGAGTCTACGCCAGGCCCTGCTCACGGCTATCAGCAACAGCGAGTGGTGCGACCCCATCCTGCCCATGCAGTGGCAGAAACTCGCCATCAATATCGCCATCAACCCGCTGACCGCCATCAATGACTGTCCTAACGGTAAACTGGCCGACGCCCAGTTCAGGCCGACCATACTGGCGCTGATTGGGGAGGTGATCGCCGTGGCAAACGCCGAAGGGATTACGCTGGAGCGACAGCAGCTGACCGAACGCGTCTATCGAGTGATCGAGCTGACTGCCGGCAACTACTCCTCCATGCATCAGGATATCCACCACGGCCGCCAGACAGAGATTGAGGCGATCACCGGCTACCTGCTGAGCCGCGCCGCCGTCCACGGCATCGCCACACCAACCAATGAGGCCATCTACCGGCAGCTTAAATCTCTCGAGTGCGACGACAAGGCCTGAAATGCGTCAGCACATGAAGCCACACATAAGTCATATGTAAGGCAGGAGATTTTCTGCCCTGACCTCGACATAAGCGTCTAGAATTATTCTTAAAAGGCGCGAGGCTCGAGGTGATAGATGAAACGAGAGCAGTGGAACTCCAGGGTAGGTTTTATATTGGCGGCGGTCGGTTCGGCCATAGGACTGGGCAACATCTGGCGCTTCCCCTATATGGCCTATGACAACGGCGGTGGCGCCTTCTTTATTCCCTATCTGTTCGCCATGCTCACCGCCGGCATCCCCTTTATGATCATGGAATTTAGCCTGGGCCATAAGCTGAAGAAGACCTCGCCACGCATCTTCGCCCAGCTCGGTCATACCCTCGGTTTCAGGCTCGAATGGCTCGGCTGGTTCCAGGTGTTCATCGCCGCGGTGATCGCCGTCTATTACGTGGCCGTAATCGGCTGGACCCTCTCCTATCTCGGCTTCTCCTTCAGCCTGGCCTGGGGAGACAATCCCAATGACTTCTTTTTTAATCAATATCTTAAACTAGGAAACAACTCACCTTCCCATCTGGGCGACTTTCAAGTCGGCATAGCCATCGCCATGAGCATCGCCTGGCTGATGACCTTCATGGCGGTCTTTACCGGGGTAAAGGGGGGGATTGAGCGCGCCAACAAGATCATGATGCCCGTGTTGTTTATCATGGTATTGGTGCTGATAGGTCGCATCCTGTTTCTACCTGGGGCGCTATCTGGGCTCAACTATCTGTTTGAGCCAGACTTTAGCCGGCTGCTGGACACCCAGGTATGGTCCGCCGCCTATGGCCAGATCTTCTTCACCCTCAGCGTCGGCTTCGCCATCATGCTCGCCTATTCCAGCTACCTGCCCAGCAAGGCCGACATCAACAACAACGCCTTCATGACGGTGTTGATCAACTGTGGCTTCTCGATTCTGGCGGGCATACTTATCTTCGGAGTGCTGGGCTACATGGCCGAGGAGCAGATGAAGCCCCTGACCGAGGTGGTCAGCTCGGGCATAGGCCTGGCGTTTGTCACCATACCCACGGCGATCAACCTGATGCCGGCCCCCTACATTCTGGGGCCACTCTTCTTCATCGCCCTGGTGATCGCCGGATTAAGCTCGCACATCTCCATCATAGAAGCGGTCACCAGCGCGGTCATCGACAAGTTCCATGCGCGCCGCAGGCCCGCCGCGGTACTGGTATGCAGCATTGGTTATCTGGTTTCCATGGCCTTTGCCACCAATGGCGGCCTACTGCTACTGGATCTGGTGGACTACTTTATCAACAACATCGCCCTGCTGCTGAGCTGCCTGCTGGAGCTGCTGATCATCACCTGGCTGCTGAAGGTGACTGTGATTCATGAGCATGCCAATGAAAACTCCGAGTTCAGGGTCGGCGCTTGGTTTGTCGTCTGCCTACGCTTCATCAGCCCGGCTATCTTAGCCACCATACTGATAAAGAATCTCTACAACACCTTAGTCAACGGCTATGGCGATTATCCCATTGCCGATCAGCTTTTCTTAGGCTGGGGCTTAGTAGGCACCATGCTCTTCTTCGCCGTGCTGATTAACTTCACCAGCAAATCGCCAGGCTATCCAGATAAACACCCGGGAGACAAGTCATGAGTCAAAGTGCCCTTATCATGATGCTGCTTGCCTTAAGCCTGACCTGGGGCGGCGCCGCCTTCTGTATCGGCATCGCCATCAGGCGCAAGCAGAGGGATGAGGCCGACGATTAATCAACCTCCTCAATTCGATTGTCAGCCAAGCTGGCCGATCTGTTGCAGGCTGAAGGCGGTCAGGGGGTCTATCTCCTTGACCAGCTCCTCAATCTTGATGATCGCCTCCAGCGAGCCGCTGTCTTTGCGGTAGGAGAGATAGATGGGGCGATTCCAGGGCTCTACCCCTTCGACGCGATAAAGCTGACCCGACTGTAGAAATGGCTCCACGATCGACAGCGGCAGATAGGCCGACCCCGCCTTATCCAGAATAAAGTCCAGGGCGATACGTCCGGTAGAGGTACGCAGGTAAGGTGGCGGCATACGATAGTGTCTCTCTGCATGCTCCGAGGCGAAACGTGTCCCCCAATCCACATAGACATATTTTTCGCTCAGGGCTTCTGACTGATCGCAGGGACGGGTCGAGACCAACACCAAGATAAGATCTGCAACCTGTTTGCACACCAACTCCTCCGACTTAAGCGGGTCAAAGGCAAAGGCCATATCTAAGGTGCGCTCAAGTAAATTACGGTTTAGCTGCTCGCGACTGAGCGCCTCGGCCAGAAAGCCATAGCCGCCGAAGGCGTCGGTCACCTTGCTCAGACAGTGCTGCAAATAGGCATCCCAAATATTGGGCGTACCCGCCATGGTCAGTTGCAACGCCTTGTGATTGGTCAGCGCCAGCTCGTTCTTCGCCTGCTCCAAGGTACTCACCATCACCTCGGCATAGGGCACCAGGCGCTCGCCCGAGGTGGTGAGTTGAATGCTGTTGCGATTACGCACAAACAGGGCGGAATCGAAGAAGGACTCCAGTTGCTTAATCCGGGCGCTCACCGCCGCCTGAGTGATATAGAGATTCTCTGCCGCACGGCCGAAATGCCTTGTTCTGGCCACCTCTAGAAAGGTCTTAAATACTTTGACGTCCATTTTGGTCTCTCGGTCAATTTCACCGAGAGAATAACAACTAATCCTAATGGTGACGATAAAAAAGTTTTGTTTCTCTTTTAACGACAAAAATCATAATTTCGCGATCGAAAAACCCTGTAGTTACAGCGTTGCTATCACAGTGAGAGGTTGTTATGTCAGAAGAGTCATTTCGTTTTGGTCAAAAGCGTTTTTTTGATGACAAAAACTTTCCCCGCGGCTTCAGTAAGTCCGGAGAGTTTACCTTGTCTGAAGCTGAATTGTTAAGCCTATATGGCGACACTATGCAAGCCTTTGAGGCAGGCGATCTTGAGCCTGAAACTGCAGAGGAAAAACACTTTGTTAAGGTACTGAAACACCCCAACAAGGCAAATACCAAGCTTGAGCATGTATGGCTGAAGTACATCAAGCTTACCCGCGAACCCAAAAAGTTCCACACCCTAAACAGCACGAGCAACAAGCGTGTTGAGCAGTATGAATATGTGGAATCTCCCCCTGAAGATGAGGTTGCTTAAAGAATGCACATCTGTTTTTTGATGTACCCGTGGGAGCGTATCGATCCTGAATCAGATACCACCCTGAGATTAGTTCATGAGTGCGCGCAGCGTGGTCATACCGTTGCCATCACCACTACCAGTGGGCTGACCATTCGTGACAGTAGCGTCTACGGGTTTTGTCAAATCATCAAGAAAGGGATGAAGATATCGGACAACATTCCCCGCTTTTATCGCACCGCCGAATTTCATAAGGCGCGCCTGCCCATGGCCGGCTTCGACTGCATCTTTATGCGCGCCAATCCGCCACTGGATAACCTGGCGCTCAACTTCTTAGATTCGGTCAAAGGCGACACCCTGATCATCAATGATCTCGAGGGACTCAGAGTCGCCAACAACAAACTCTACACCGCCAGCATGAGCGGTGCGGCGAGCCAGTACATTCCTACCACCCATGTGTCGAAGAACCGCGACTACCTGCAAAGGGTACTGGAAGAGAGCGACAGCGATAAGATGATCCTCAAGCCACTGAACGGCTTCGGCGGTCATGGCGTTATCGTGATCGAAAAGAGCGCACGCCAAAACTTCAGTTCACTGCTGGACTTCTACATCGGCACGGATGAACAGAGCAACTATGTGATCCTGCAAGATTACATCGAAGGTGCCGAGGAAGGCGATAAGCGTATATTGATGCTCAACGGTGAGCCCATTGGCGCCATGCGCCGCGTGCCAGCCTCGGGCGAGTTCAGATCTAACGTCCATGCCGGCGGCAGCGTGGTCAGACACACTATTACACGTGAAGAGCGCGAGTTGTGCGCCGCAATCGGCCCAAAACTGGTGCGCGACGGCCTCTACTTCACCGGTCTGGATGTGATCGGCAATAAGCTGGTCGAGGTAAACGTCCTCAGTCCGGGCGGCATCACGCGTATCAACAAACTCAACCGCGTACGTCTGCAGAAACAGGTGATCGATTTCGCCGAGAACATCATCAACTCCAAAGAGCTATTGATGCAACGTAAGAGTGCATATCGTCAAGCGGTAGAAAATGCAAACCTATAGTCTCGACCAGATGCTCTCCCTGATTAAACGCGGGGAGACATTCTCAGGCCAGCTGGCCTCCTCCGGCTGTGTGATCACCATCCAAGAGTATCTGCCCGTCGTGTGCACCGCGATTCATGCGGGGCACAACCTGCGCCCTGAGTTGGTCAAGCAGTGCCAGCTCAGCGCCGAGGAGCGTTACTTCGAAGAAGATCCCTTCACCGACGAGGTGATCGCCTCGCAGCCGATCACCCTGGCGGGCAGCGATTCGCGCTTCGAATACGATCTCAACCGCCCCAAGAGCCTGAGTACCTATTACAAGTCCGCCTGGATGAAACAGGTTTGGCGCAAGCCGCTAAGCGCCAAGCAGCGCGCCATCAGCCATGCCAAGCACCAGGATTTCTATCGCCTGTACGAGGCCTTGATCGCCAAGCTTGAGAGCATGTTCGGCATGGTGATCGTGTTCGACCTGCATTCCTACAACTACAAGCGCATCGAGAAGCCCACGCCCGTATTTAACATAGGCACCTCGCAGATCGATATGGAGCGCTGGGGCAGCGTGGTCCACAAGTTCAAGCGAGAGCTGAAGACCATCACGCTGCCCAACATAGAGCTGGATGCCGAACTGGACGTGGCCTTCGAGGGTCGCGGCTACCTGATCGCCCACACCAACGCCCGCTTCGACCGCACCTTAGTGTTGCCGACGGAGATCAAGAAGGTGTTTATGGACGAGCTGACCGGTGAGGTCTACCCCATAGTGCTGGACGATCTTAAGCTGGGGCTGAAAAACGCCTTTAGTGCCACCAGCGCCTACTTCCAGCGTAAGCTCAATCGTCAAAGCAAGACCCGCCGCGCCGACATGCTCAGCAGCGCCATCGAGCCCGAGGTACTGGAGATAGATGCCGCGCTGTTCCGCCTGGCGCAGAAGGTCGACACCCTAAAATATGTCAACCCGACCAACCTGGCGGCCGAACGTCGACGCTTCATGAAGGCGCCGAGTCGCTTCAAGCCAAACTTCGCCTATCGTCAGCTCCCCATAGATGCCAACGAGTTTAAATATCGCCTCTATCGTCTGCCCATAGACAATATTGCCGATCCCGCGCTCAAGCAGCTCTACAAGGATATCGTCAACAAGCTGGGCGAACAGATAGACCTCTTGACCAGTGTCGGCCAGGAAGGCTTCGTCTACAACTCGCTGCGTTATCATGGCCGCCCGGATAAGAGCGCGATTGCCAACGCCAAGTTCCTGCTGTACGCCAAGGAGATCCCCGAAGATAGAGGGGAAAGCCTTAACGCCCAACAGGTATGTGAGCTGATGAAGCAGAGCGCCGAGCAGTGGCAGATGCGCTGTAAGATAGGCCTAAGCGGCGCCATCGTCGCCCGCGCCATGGTCAGCTCTAACCCGGCGCAGCTGGCGATCAGCAGCCATGCCCAGTTTCACGAGAGCGAGGTACAGCGGCTGATCCAGCATGAGCTGGGGGTGCATATGGCCACCACGCTCAACGCCAAGCAGCAATCGCTCAAGGTGTTGCGTCTGGGACTGCCCGGCTCGACCTATACCCAGGAAGGCCTGGCGATCCTGGCCGAGTTGAAGGCAGGTTTCATGGCACATTCTCGTCTCAATACTCTGGCCGCGCGTGTGCTGGCGGTTGATTCCATGCTCAAGGAGCAGGACTTCTACCTCACCTATAGCTATCTGATCGATGAACTTGAGATGGACAAGGACGATGCCTTTGCGACCACGGCCCGTGTCTATCGCGGTGGAGGCTTCACCAAAGATCATCTCTACCTGAGTGGCTTCCTCGACATGTTGCACCTGTCTAAGACCCGCAGCCTGGACAACCTGCTCGTGGGTAAGACCAGCGTGCAATACCTGGATCTGCTCGATGAGCTGGTGCAGCGCGACTGGCTGATTCCACCTAAGTACAACGTCTTCCCGACCAGTAACTTAGAAGATAGCCCTAGCCTCAACTACCTGATCGAGAGCCTGCGCACTTGATCCTCCGTCATGGTGGCTAGGCATCGCCTAGCCACCATGACGCTCACCTTCTCACATCCTCTGCTCACCTCGCTAGCCTACAGGCAGGTTTACCAAGCCATTGCCGTGAACATCACCATTCGCTTAGCTATTGCCTTGTCCAACTCAGCTCAGCTCAGCAGAGACTAAAGCTGAGGGTTGGGCTGAGGGTTGGGCTTAGGGTTGGGCTGAGGGTTAAGCCGAGAGTTGTGCCAAGAGTTGCGCAGACTGTGAGGCAACAAGCTTTGCAAGCCCTCAGATTTCCCTTAGGCTAGAGCTTCCTTCTCCCATAGATACACAAATCCATGCTAAAACACCTCTTTCCCAGTAGCCCCAAAGGCGCCCTGCTGCTCTATGGCCTGCTACTTGCCCTGGTGCTGATCTCGGTTCATTTTATCGACCGCCAGCTGGCCGATCTGATGCATGCACAAGAGCTCTCTCACCCAGGGTTAAAACTATTGAGTAAGATGCCGCTGCTTCTGGAGTTTCTCGCGGGGCTGACTATTTTCGCCTGCATTAGCGAGCGATTTCGCGCCAGGTTTCAGGCCCTGGCACTGGAACTGGTGCTCACCCTAATATTTGCCTTCTCCATTCGCTGGGTCGCCAAATGGAGTTTCGGTCGCACCTGGCCTGAGAGCTGGATAACCCTGGGCGATGGCCATAATCCCTCTTGGGTCGCCGATCGCATTGAGGCCTTTCATCCCTTTGCCCAGGGACTTGCCTACGACTCCTTCCCCTCGGGTCATGCCCTGCTGACCTTCGCCCTCGCCTTCACCTTCTGGCGCCATATTCCCAAACTGATGCTCCTCTGGATAGGCTGCATGCTGGCCGTCATCGCCGGGCAATTGAGCCTGAACTATCACTATCTAGGGGATCTGCTCGCCGGGGCCAGCTTTGGCCTGCTCGCCAGCCAATTGGCGCTGACGCTGCCCCCTTGGTTCAAGGGACGCATGGGAATCTCGACCTAGGCTAGATCTATGTAAAAAAAACGTTAAACCATCCTGTATTTATTAGTAAAAAAGGCGTAATTTTAAGGGTGTCGCCGCATTTTATTCTACTATTGTCTAAGGCCTCAGCCTTAAATTGAGACGGAAAAAACTATGAGAGAAGTTAATTTTCGCACCATAGACAAACTCTTCATCAAGATGTCTATTAACGATAAATTCTGGGTCATCGGGGCGCTATTTTTCATCGCCATCACCTGTCTCGGCGTCAGCCGCTACCAGGAGAGCATAGACACCATAGAGCAAGGCTCCATGATGGCGCTAGAGGGCGAACTATCGGGCATGGTTCGCGCCCTAGAGGCCAGCGGCCAAACCGATAAGTTTGCCAGCCTGAATATCCAGCAGAGCGGTCAGGTCAGCTCCAGCCGCACCCAAGACAGTATTACCGCCGTGGTGCGCAGCGCTTCGGGGCAGAGTCTATCCCTGACGCAGAATGTCGCCAGCCGTGAGCGAGACGCCAGACAATCGGCCCTCTACAGCCTGCTGCTGACCTATCTCTGGTTGCTGCCCTTCTCCGTCCTGCTCTACTGGAACGCCACCTTTATCGGCGGCGCCCTCTGGGTGCTGTGGACCACCACCAAGAATATCGCCAAGGGCGACCTAACCTCGCGCCTGGGCTTCCACCCGGGCCGCGACGAGTTTGGTACCATAGGCTGTGCCCTAGATAACGCCATGGACACACTCACCGAACTCGTAGTGACGGTCAAGGATAGCGCCGAGACCTTGCATAACACCGCCAGTTCATTTGCCTCAGAAAACCAAGAAAGTGAGCGCCAGATAGAGCAGCAGTATCTTTCTCTCGACTCTGTAGCCACCGCCATGGAAGAGATGACGGCTTCCGCCGGAGAGGTATCCAACATCTCCAATAGCTCGGTGGAAAAGGTAGAGCAAAACTCGCAATCTGTGCGCCAGAGTTACGAGCGGGTGCAGAAGGCGATCAAGGATATCGAACAGCTCTCGGGCTTCATCGAGCAGACCTCAGACTCGGTTAGCACCCTCAAGGTCAACGCCACCAAGATCAACGAGGTGATCACCACCATCAACGCCATCTCGGAGCAGACCAACCTGCTGGCGCTCAACGCCGCCATCGAGGCAGCCCGCGCCGGTGAGATGGGCCGCGGCTTCGCCGTGGTTGCCGATGAGGTAAGAACCCTGGCCAGCCGTACGCAGTCAGCTACGGTAGAGATCCAGGCGATGATCGAGAACCTGCAGCAGGAAACCAACAATATCGACAACATCACCCAGCGCACGGTTAAGCAGGCCCAATCCAGCCAGTCGCTGATCACCGAGATAGGCACAGACGTCAGCGCCATCAACGAGTCATCGCAATCGGTGATCGACATGAGCTTCCAGATAGCGGCTTCCTCGGAGGAGCAGAGCGCTGTGGCCAACGATATCGCCTCGGAGCTGAGTGAGATTAGACAGCAGGCTAACGTGATCAAGGAGCTGGCTAACCAGTCTTCAATCGGTGTCAGTCAGCTATCACACGCCTCTGAGAGTCTGGGCACCATCCTGGCCCGCTACCAGACCGCCTAAGCTAAATCATCCCCAGATCACCAAGATGGCCGCCACTGCGATAAGCAGTAAGGCGGTCATCTCCTTCGGCTTGACCTTCTGTTTAAGATAGCCCCCCGCCACGATTAGGGTAAAGAACACCTCTACCTGGCCTAAGGTCTTCACATAAGGCACCGCCTCTAAGGCCATGGCACTGAACCAACCGATAGAACCCAAGCAGCTGGTGATGCTGATGGCCAGAGTCAACTTAGGCCTGCGCCAAAGGGCGGCCAGGGTCTGACGGTCCCGCCACCAGAAAAATAGCAACAAGATGACTGTCTGCAGGCTTATTACCCAAAACAGCACCCAGGCGGCTCTGTGAGGAAAGGGCAAGGCCAGCACCAGGCTCGCCTCTCTGACCCAGAGTGAGGTGAGCGCAAAGGCGCTGCCACAGGCAAGCCCCAGCAGTAACACTTGAGGTGAAAGTCTGGCAACGCCCGCCCCCTTGCTCATCAAAAGTACGGCCACTGCGCCAATCACCACGCCGAGCCAGCCAAGTAAACTTAACTGAGTACCAAAAAACAGCGCGCCAAACACCGCGGCGACAATTGCCTCACTCTTGGCCAGACCCGCCCCTATGGCGAAGTCTCTTAGCTGAAACAGCTTCACCATCAAACCCGTGGCCACAATCTGCATCAAGGCGGCGCCGAGCACGAAACTCCAGAAAGGGGCGGGAAACGGCAAGGCGCCAATGGCCTGTTCAGGCGGCAGCCAGAGATAGAGGGCCATGAGATAACAGGCGGCGATAGGACCCGCCCAAATAAAGCGCGCCAGCGTCACCCCGGCGACCTTGACGTCACGGCTAAGCTGGCTCTGCAAGGCGTTACGCCAGGACTGCATGAAGGCGGCGAGAAAGGTAAATACGATCCACATAGGCGCTACTCAAATAAAGGGGGTATTAGACTAGCGCTTAAGCTGCCTTGGTGCGAGTGAAAATGGCTCATGGACAGTGAGTCATGTGATTAAGCTTTAGGACGATGGCAGGCTAAAGCGCAGGTGCCTGAGACAATTTAACGAACAACAAAAAGCCCCGCACAGGCGGGGCTTCAGCATTATGTCGACCTCGATTTCCAGCAGTCTGAGTAAAGCTAGCTTACTTGCTGGTATCGATTGGTGCGAACGATTTCACCAGATCGTCGATCGCCTTCATCTGGGTCAAATAGTTTTCCAGCTGATGCAGTGGCAAGGCACATGGGCCGTCACACTTAGCATTGTCTGGATCCGGGTGCGCCTCGATAAACAGACCCGCCAGGCCCAGCGCCATGCCGCTACGAGCCAGCTCTGTGGCCTGGGCACGACGACCGCCTGCGCTATCGGCACGTCCGCCTGGACGCTGCAGGGCGTGGGTCGCATCGAAGATCACTGGGTAACCCGACTGCTTCATCTCATCCATGCCCAGCATGTCAACCACCAGGTTGTTGTAACCGAAGCAAGAGCCGCGCTCACACAGGATAATCTCGTCGTTACCCGCCTCGTTAAACTTGGTGATGATGTGGCGCATCTCATGGGGCGCCAGGAACTGTGGCTTCTTCACGTTGATGATGGCACCTGTCTTGGCCATGGCCACCACAAGATCTGTCTGACGCGCCAGGAAGGCCGGTAGCTGAATGATATCCACCACCTCGGCTACAGGCTGACACTGGTACGGCTCGTGCACGTCGGTGATCAGTGGCAGATTAAAGGTGTCTTTGATCTCCTGGAAGATCTTCAGTCCCTCTTCCATGCCAGGGCCGCGATAGGAGTTAACCGATGAGCGGTTCGCCTTGTCGAACGATGCCTTAAACACATAAGGGATCCCCAGCTTCTGAGTAACTTCCGCATAGGTCTCGGCGATCTGCATGGCCAGGTCTCGCGACTCGAGCACATTCATGCCACCAAACAGGACAAAAGGCTTGTCGTTTGCAATTTCAATGCTACCTAACTTTATGGTTTTATTACTCATCGCTACTTCTCTCTTAAGAAGCCGGGGCAACCCCGGCAGGAATCAAATACGTTAGTGCATTTCGAGCCCTATTACTGGGCTACGACCTGCAAAATCTGACCACACACCCAGGCCATATAGGTGCCTACAGCATAGCCTAATACGGCCAGGAGTACACCGACAGGTGCCAGAGCCGGATGGAAAGCTGCGGCCACCACGGGCGCCGAAGCGGCACCGCCCACGTTAGCCTGACTGCCCACCGCCATATAAAACAGCGGTGCACGAATCAGCTTGGCCACCAGCAACATGAAACCGGCATGGACGACCATCCAGATGATGCCGATGGCGAAATACCAGAGGTTGGCCGGGTCGAACAGTTTCAACACATCCATATGCAGGCCGATAGTCGCCACCAGAATATAGAGGAAAGCCGAGGCGACCTTAGAGGCGCCAGCCGCCTCGAGATGGCGCACTGGGGTGAACGACATGGCCAGACCTATGGTGGTCACTGTCACGATCAGCCAGAAGAACTTAGACGTCAGGCTGTAGTCGCGGGTCCAGGGATAGTTCGCCTCGAAGAAGGGCCCCAGGAAATCGGCGATCACATGGGCAAGACCCGTGATACCGAAGCCCACGGCGACGATCATCATCAGATCTCTCAGGCTGGCGATACGGGCATTTTCGGCGTGATACTTTTCCACCTTCAACTTAAGCGTCTCGATGGCGCGGGTATCGGCGCCAGTCTTAGCATCGATCTCCTTGGCCTTAGAGGCCATAAACAGCAGCACGGCCATCCAGATGTTGGCCACGATCACATCGACCGTCACCATGATAGAGAAGATGTTGCCACCGGCCTCGTAGATTTCCTTCATCGCCGCCTGGTTGGCGCCGCCGCCGATCCAGCTACCGGCCAGGGTGGTCATGCCGCGCCATACCGCGTCGGGGCCGCTCACCCCGAGGATCTCTGGGTTGAGGGTCGACACGATAAGCAAGGCGATGGGGCCACCTATCACTATGCCGACTGTGCCGGTTAAAAACATCACAATCGCCTTGGGGCCCAGGCTTAGGATCGCCTTGAGGTCGACACTTAAGATCAGCAGCACCAGACAGGCAGGCAATAGATAGCGGGAGGCGACAAAGTAGAGGTTTGACGTATCGCCATCCAGAATATGGAATGAGTTAAGCAGTGAAGGCAGGAAGTAGCACAGCAGCAGCGCAGGAATGAAACGATAAAACTTCACCCAGAATGGGTGTTGGCTGCTGTTGGTGTAAAACACGAATCCTAAGATCACCGCCAGCAGGCCCAGGCCCGTGGCGTCATTGGTGACTAAGGCTGCGGCGTCATTGCTGACTAATGCGGTACTACTCATCTCATCTCCCTTTTATTTTTCTATTCGTTATTTATTGTTGTAGTTATAGCGATGGCCGCAGGCAGCTTGTGGCGCCCATGGTAAATTTAGCCCCGGGTCAGGCCTTACCGGCCTGGCCCCTGAGGGTTAATGATAGACCTCAACCTCGTCGTTGAGCTCTTTTAACTGTAATTTGACCAGCTCGGTCACTGGGTCGTGGGGACTGTTATCGACAAAGTGTCGTAGGTCCGCCGCCGCGACGCTGATACAACCTAGCTGCTGGGCGATAAAGGCCCGCTCCCGGTTAAGATTCAGGTCATCTTCGTGCCACTGCAGCAGCAAGTTACAACACTCCATGGCGCTCTCAAACTGGCTCGCCAAGATGGCTCCGGCCTTGAGTTCGTGCAGCATGCGTGACAGCAGGCGCTTGAGGCTCGCGGGCTTAAGATAACGCGGCTTAAAGGGCGCGCCATTGCCTAACTCGCCGCGCACCAACACATGCAGTTGATGACGAGTCAGCGATTGCCCGGTGAGCGGGTCGATATAGCGCACCTTGTCGTCGATACGACAGCTTAGCACTGTGGTGCCCGGCAACAGCAGCAGCTGCAATACCAGGTCCAGTTGCTTACCCAGCAGCATAAGCACAGTCGCCAGCGTGGTACTGTTGCCCTGACGCGTGGTGATACAGCAGGCCAGATCTGCCGCCTCGATACTGAAATAGGACTCTCGTGCACAGAAGCCGAGATCCTGATAGAACCATTGCAGCAGCGCCTCAAGACGGGCTTCTCTGTCGACCAAATAGTGGCTAAGTACAGCACCCGCCAGCTCGTACCAGGCCCACTTAGCCGCTTCCTTATCGGAAAATCCCAGGTGCTCGGAAATATCAAAGGCGCTCTCTGGCAGAGAGAGCGCCTCGTTTAAGATCAGGTTTGTCATTAGCTCATTAATATTGCTTGTTTAAACATGGCAATTTTCGCAGCGTACATCACCCAAGCCAGCGCGCCCAGGGCGGCGAAGGTCTTGAAGAGTTTGTTACGGTTAGCCTTGAGCGAGATTGCCGCCAGGAAGATGTAAGCGATCACTGCGCCTATCTTCTCGGTCAGCCAGGCATCCTGCAACGGATACTGCTTGATGATGAAGCACAGGGTTAGACCGGAGAGCAGCAGGAAGGTATCGATCACATGGGGCGCAATCTTAACAAATTTCTTGTCCATGATGGCAGATTGTTTAAGATGCAGCACAAATCGTACGATAAAAAACAGCACACTCACGCTAATCAGGGTGAGGTGTATATGCTTAATAGCTGGGTATAAACTGTCCATTATATCTTCTTTCGTGGCTCACAAAGGCGCTAGTGTACCCGATCAAAGGCCGGGGCACCAATATCATACTCTTGATTCTTAGCGATAATGCCTCTAGATAATTTTCATAAAGGAAATGTCACTTGAACACAGATAGCAAAATCAACTTTACCCATGACGATTCCAGCGAATTTGCCGATACCGTCAAACAGAAAATCGCCGAATTTAACTGGCAACGTTGGGAGGTAAGCGAGCGCTTACCTCTGGGCCTAAAGCTTGAGAATGAGGCGGGCGAGCTGCTCGCCGGCCTGTCGGCTCGCACCTTCGGCAACTGGCTGATGATAGATAACTTCTGGGTGAGCGAGTCCCTCAGAGGCCAACATATCGGCAGCAAGATGCTGGCTGAAGCCGAACGTATTGCCAGGGAGCGAGGCTGCATCTATGCCATCCTGGATACCTTAAACTTTCAGGCGAGGCCCTTCTACGAGGCCAGAGGCTATCGACTGGAGTGGACCCAAGAGCAGTATCCCGCGACAGGCTGTAAATACTTCATGACCAAGCGTTTATTAAAGTAGCGCTTTTTAATTTCTGACTACAGCTAAAAACTAAGCGCATCGATAGTATTTGCTTTCTGATTTGCAATAAAAAAACCAGTTGCTTTGAACAACTGGTTTTTCTGTTTCTATAACTTACATCCTAAAAATTAGGTTATAGCTTATAGTTTGCACCTAGGAAGAATGCACGCCCGTTAGTGTCATAATAACCGTCTCCATCATAAACATATGGATTACGTGGCGGCGCGATATCGAACACATTCTTCACACCGAAACGAAGAGAAAACGATTCGGTGAAATCATATGCGCCTGTGAAGTCCCAAACTGTATGCGACGGAATGTCGTTATAGTTGTTGTTCTCAGGCTTCCAATCATTAGAGGCGACTGCTGAATGACGGTAGTTGCTTCTAGCCTCTAGGCTTAGCGCATCATATTCCCATCCAAGACTAAACATCGCCTTCCAACGTGGATCAGTATACTCACCAACATCGACCTGAAGATCTGCATCAAATCCTGTTGGATTCGTTTCCCACTTCTCTAGATATGTTGCGATAACATGAACCTTGAAGTCACCAAAATTATCCGTTGGAATATCGTATACGGCTTCAATATCTACACCCTTAACGTCAAATGACGCTGAGTTAACTGGCGATTGTACAAAGTCGATGATGTCACCAGTGGAGGCGTCACGGGTAAAGCGGCTACAGTAAACATTATCCAATGATTCAGAGTCGTAGCAATAACGAACTGCAGTAGCTACGTCAATATACTCAATCGCATCAGTGATCTCAAAAGCCCAGTAATCGACGGTTAAAGACAAACCTTCAACATAGCTTGGGGTATAGATAGCACCAATTGTGTAATCGTTAGAAGTTTCAGCTTTTAGATCTGGGTTACCAGCATTGCTACCCGGGTGATTACTTAAATACCACTCATCACTTGGGTTCCAGCCTGCAGGTAAACCAGCGGCTTGACAGTTTTTCTTACGATTCTCATTGGGTCCTAACTCGACGTTAATTTTGTCACACACGTCTGTGAAGCTAGAGAATGTTTGCCCTGCTGGGTCAAACAGTTCACTAATGTTAGGAGCTCGAACCGATTTTGACTTAGTAGCACGAATACGAAGATCTTCGATAGGTGCCCAGTTTAAGCCGACTTTCCACGCATCATCTTGACCAGCAGTGCTGTAATCCATCCAGCGATAAGCTAGATCTAGACCTAAATCATACGCAAGGAAGGTATCTGACAATAATGGAATACTAAATTCAACGGCAAGCTCAGTGACATCATACTCACCTTTCATTGGGTTAGCTGTGTTGCCAAAAATAGTACCATCGATAAGAGCCTGATCTGGTGTAGTTTCCGACTCTTCTTTACGATAATCGGCACTAAATGCAGCACTGACATATCCTGCAGGCAGCTCAAACATCGTACCATTAATCACTAAACCTGCTGTAGTTTGTGTTGTCTTCGCTGTACGACCAGCGCTCGTGCTAACCCAATCAATTGCTTCTTGGCTTGCCTGGTTCTCACCAAATAGATTTAGCGGAACACATCCAGCAGCTTGAGCATCAGCATCACGACAAACTATGCTGCCGTCTGCAGCAAAAACAGCATCTTTAGCTTGATTGTAACGATCAGCCCAAATTTCACCTTCCCAAACAGTCGTCTCATCTAGCTGACCTCGTTGAGCGTGGAAAGAGTAATCCCAATTTTCACTGATAACTCCTTCGATACCCACAAGGACACGCAGTGTTTCACGATCTTGATTATAAGTACGATTGCCAAACTCTCTATCTATACGATAAAGGTTTAGGCTTGACATACCTGTATCTGTCATCAACTGACGAGCTTCATCAGTAAGGAAAGCGTTATCCGCGTATAATCTATTGCTTGTATGGAAAACAGGTGTACTCTCACCATTGGACTGATAATCTACATAAGTAATTTCAGAAAATAACTTATGATTATCATTAATCTCATAATCGGTATTTAATGTGAACACCTTACGCTCCAGCGGCGTACGGATTTGTCCATAATCGACAGGATCATAGCCTTCACAGCTTGGTCCACAGTAGTTACCATTGTTACCCGGCCCCTCAATCAAACCTTCTCCATAATCGAAGATTTTCATGTTTCCGTCTTTATCAAAAGTATACTGCTCACCATCATTGGCAAAGAATGTACCAGCTTCATTAATCCAAGAAAGCGGTTTACGTCCATAGTATGGAATTCGTGCAGGAGCACCTTCCGACATATCAGGATTATAAATACTATTAACAGGGTTGTTTAAAAAGTCTCTGTCGGTAGGACGTAACTCTTTCTGCTTTGCATAGGTAAAGTTGAAAACTGTTGAAAGTTTGTCATCAAGAAATTCGCCGCCAGCGGTTACAGAAAATTGGCTCTCTTCCCCACCACTCTGTTCTGGTTGCGTATAAGAAGCATCAAGCTCCACACCTTGAACATCGTCACGAGTAATAATATTAATCACACCTGCGATTGCATCAGAACCGTAAACCGCAGAAGCACCTCCAGTAATGACCTCCATACGAGCAACCATCGCGGTAGGAATGGTATTCAAATCCACCGCTGAGTCACCACTTGAGCCTGCCACAAAGCGACGGCCATTTACCAAAACAAGTGTACGGTCACTACCTAGACCACGCAGGTTAGTCTTATTTAACCCGCTGGCAAAAATAGTATTATTAGAAGTTTCTGGCGAAATGCCAACAGTTGAAGACGGAAGCTTATTTAAGATATCAGCAACGTTTGTGATACCCATCTCCATCATTTGTGCACCCGTAATCACTGTAATTGGCGTTGGAGATAGCTCACCAATACGCTTAATTTTCGAACCAGTAACTTCGATACGTTCTATTTGTTGTTCTTCTTCAGCATAAACACTGGAACTTGCCAACAAAGCCACGCCAGTAGTAGCAAATAAAGCCACTCTTACCGCGTTTGATATATTACTTATTGCTGTCATATTCTTCATTCCATTAAATTATTATCACTCGATTTCCTTAATCACATCGAGTTCTCAAACTTAAATACATCAAGGAGTTAACCTGACAACAACAAACCTACCCAGTTAAAACAAATAGTCAACAATAAACACAAACAA
This sequence comes from Shewanella sp. Isolate8, assembly GCF_022398495.1. Lineage (NCBI taxonomy): Bacteria > Pseudomonadati > Pseudomonadota > Gammaproteobacteria > Alteromonadales > Shewanellaceae > Shewanella > Shewanella sp. Isolate8. The sequence goes on from NZ_JAKEVI010000002.1 coordinate 704,847, forward strand.
AAAACATTGTTCTTCCAAAAACACAGCCTCCTCACTTTACTTCTTAAATTGTGCCCAAATCATAAAGCCAATAATGGACGGTTAATCAGTCTAGATTCAAAACAATCAAAATAGGGGTATAAACCACGTTCAGCGCCCCCTACAGCTGTCGATTATTTGGGCACAATGTGATTTTCGTATAGATAGGATCAAGCGCCGATATCGCAAGCGGCCATCAGATGGCCTAGACATTAGTAATACCTATAGTGATTAACACGGCCATTTGACTGAAAGTATATTCAGCCTTCTCCTTTCCCTTATGTAAGGGCAGAGGCTATCGACTGGAGTGGACCCAGGAGGAGTATCCTGCGACGGGCTGCAAATACTTCATGACTAAGCACCTGTAAATGTCGGTCAGATTGCCGTCATTTTCACGTAGTGCTCCAACACCTCTCCTATGAGCTTGGTGATTAAGGATTAACTTGTTGACTAGTGCTCATTCGGCAGTTGATAAAAAAACGCCACAGGCTCAGGCCATGGCGTTTTTTGTTTTAATCAGATAGAGACTAAGGCGGCTATCTTGGCCAGCGGCCTAAGGTACATCTGTCGTTACTACCAAAGTCACGTACCGTCGCCACGGCCTCATAACCCAGCTCGATCATCTTATCGCGCACCGTCAGGGCCTGGCCGAAACCATGCTCCAGCAGCAGGTAGCCACCGGGCGCCAGATAATCACGGGCGGCCTCGGCAATATGGAAGAGATCCGCATAGCCATGTTCACCCGCGGTGAGGGCGCTGTGGGGCTCGAAGCGCACATCGCCCTGAGACAGATGCTCATCTTCTTCATCGATATAAGGCGGATTGGAGACGATCAGATTAAAGTCATAGCGGTTGATGGCATCGAACCAGTCGCTCTGTAGCACTTCTACCTGAGGTAGCTTGAGATTGTCTCGGTTAGCCTTAGCCAGGGCTACCGCTTCAGAGACCTTATCGACCGCGGTGATCTGCCAGGTATTGCGCTCGAAGGCCAACGACAAGGCGATAGCACCTGTGCCCGTTCCCAGGTCCAACACCTTGGCATTATTTGCCAGGGGTAGGTTGAGCGCGGTTTCAACCAATATCTCGGTATCTGGACGTGGAATCAAGGTGGTGGGGTTGACCATGAAGGGCAGCGACCAGAACTCCCGCTCGCCCACAATATGGGCGATGGGCGTGCCTATCTTACGCCGAGACACCATCTGTTTGTATTCGGTCACCTGCTCACTGGTCAAACGCTCATCAGGCCAGGTGTAGAGGTAACTGCGCTGCTTATGAATGATATGCAGCAGCATCACCTCGGCATCGAGCTTAGCGCTGTCGGAAACCTCAAAAAGTTGAGTGGTTGCCCAATCGAGGGCCTGTGCTAACGTCTGAAACAAAGCTTATCCTTAATCACCTAGCGGCAATGATAGCAAGATTAACCTTCGGAAAGGGCTGCTAACATGTCGGCTTGGTTTTCTTGCATCAAGGGGCCGAGGATGGCATCTAGGTCGCCTTCCATCACCTCGTTGAGACGATAGAGGGTCAGGTTGATTCTGTGCTCGCTCACACGTCCCTGCGGGAAGTTATAGGTACGCACACGCTCCGAGCGATCACCACTGGCCACCAGGTTGCGACGTGTCGATTCCTCTTCGCTGCGACGCTTCTCATCTTCCACCGCCTGAATGCGGGCGGCCAAGACACTCATGGCCTGGGCGCGGTTTTTATGCTGCGAGCGTTGATCCTGACACTCCACCACTATGCCTGAAGGAATATGGGTAATACGGATAGCAGAATCTGTCTTGTTAACGTGCTGACCACCTGCGCCCGAGGCGCGGAAGGTATCGACCTTAAGGTCGGCAGGATTGATCTCAATCGCTTCGGCTTCTGGGATCTCAGGCATCACCACCACGGTACAGGCCGAGGTGTGCACCCGCCCTTGGGACTCGGTTTCAGGCACACGCTGTACACGGTGACCGCCCGACTCGAACTTGAGCTTGCCATAGACGCCATCACCAGAGACTTTAACGATGATCTCTTTGAAGCCACCATGTTCGCCTTCGTTGGCGTTCATGATCTCCATCTGCCAGCGGTTAGCCTCGCAGTAGCGGCTGTACATGCGGAACAGGTCACCGGCAAAGATCGCCGCCTCGTCGCCACCGGCACCGGCACGGATCTCGATGAAGGCGTTATTGTCATCTTTTGGATCTTTAGGCAACAGCAGGATCTGCAGCTCACCTTCTAGGGCTTCGAGGGTAGCCTTGGCTTCTTTAATCTCTTCTTGCGCCATCTCTTTCAGATCGGCGTCATCTTCGGCGAGCATCTCCTGCGCCGAGGCAAGATCATCTTCCGCCTGGCGGTAGGCCTTGAAGCTCTTTACCACCTCTTCGAGTTGGGAATACTCTTTGGACAGAGCGCGAAAACGCTCCTGATCGGCGATGATTTCCGCATCACTCAGCAGCGCCAAAACCTCTTCATTACGCTCCAGCAAGCCTTCGAGCTTGCGAATAACACTGTCCTTCATTTCAACGCTAACCTTAGTCTTTATCTAGTCCGAGCGCTGATCTTAATTGTCCTAGGCTGTTGAGGTCACCGCGGCGGCTCGCCTGAGTGAGCGCCTGGGTCGGAGCGTGGATCAACTTATTGGTCAACTTGTTCGCCAGTTCCAGTATTAGCTGCTCGCTATCACCACCCTGGGCCAACTTATTGATGGCTCGCTCCACCAACTCATCTTTGATTGCCATACTCTGGCTTCGGTATTCACGAATGCTGTCGACCGATTCTAACGATCGAATCCATTCCATGAATTGATGAGATTCCTCTTCAACAATTAATTCAGCTTGCTCGGCAGCCTCACGTCGGGAGGCCATATTCTGTTCAATAATGCTTTGCAGATCGTCAACCGTGTATAAGAAGGCATCGTCCAGATCGGCAACTTCGGCCTCGATATCTCTAGGAACTGCTATATCAACCAATAACATAGGTTGATGACGACGCTGCTTAAGCGCTTTTTCTACCATGCCTTTACCCAGTATAGGTAATGGGCTGGCGGTAGAGGATATCACGATATCGGCCTTAGGGAGAAAATCTGGTATCTGTTCGAGCGTAATTGCTGTGGCACCGAACTCTTCGCACATGGCTTCGGCGCGAGAAATGGTACGGTTAGCGACTATCATGGAGTCGACACCATTGTCTTTCAGGTGGCGTGCCACCAGCTCAATGGTCTCACCTGCGCCGATCAACAGCACCTTAGTGGCGCTCAGCGCCGAGAAAATATGTTTGGCCATGCTCACGGCGGCAAAGGCAACCGATACGGCGGCGGCGCCGATCTCTGTCTCGGTACGCACCTTCTTGGCCACCGAGAAGGTATTTTGGAACAGCCTGTCCATGGTCACCGCAACCGTGCCGGCCTCTTTGGCCTTCACAAAAGATTGCTTCACCTGACCTAAGATCTGCGGCTCGCCCAGAATCAGCGAGTCGAGTCCCGATGAGACACGCATAAGATGCTGTACTACCTGCTGTCCCTGATACTTGTACAGGCAAGGCAATACATCTTCGTGGGATAACTGATGATAAGACTCCAGCCAGCTGATCACATCCGCCTCGTCACCCGTGTTGCAATAGAGCTCGGTGCGGTTACAGGTTGAGACGATCACCGCCTCCCCCGTCTTAGTCCGACTGGCAAGACTCTTCATCGCTTCATGAATTTTATCAGGCGCAAACGCTACCTTTTCTCGTAGGTCTACAGTGGCTGTTTTATGATTAATACCGATTGCTACAAGGCTCATCTGACTCTTTCTGGTCTCTAGGGTCTGTTAATCTTGCGAGTTCATTGACTACCGGCACGCTGGCCCGAATCATCTCACTTAATGGCAGTCATTCTACGCAATTGAGTCGACTAAAAACAGAATACGCTTAACAAAACCGAATAATAATCTGGCTTGTCACAACTTTTTTCTATTAAACCTAAGGCTTAAAATCAAGCCCTTACTCCCGAGATAAAATTAGCCATTGCTAACCCTAGCCTAGGCTGGCAGGAATTTTGCCCCTTAGCCATTGGTATTTGTAGGCAGCCCTCGTATGATATGCGCAAGTCTTTTAGTCATAGATGAATAATTTGAACTACTTCACAAAAATATCGGCAAGCATTACAGCCTTACTCCTAATAACCCTCGCCGGCTGTGCCTCCCATAAACCGATCGACTATGCCCCCATGCAGGTAAAAAGCGCTAACCAGGCAAAGGCTTGGGAACTCCAGGGCAAGTTGGCGGTGCGCACCCCAGACGACAAATTCAGCACTAACCTCTACTGGTTCCACACCCAAACCAATGACGAGCTGACCCTAACCACTATGCTGGGCACCACAGTGATGAGCCTCAACAAGACCCCCAGCCAGGCAAGCCTGGAGATCGAAGACAAGGTGTATCAGGACACAGATGCCGAAGAGCTGCTCAGGCGCCTCACCGGCTGGTCAATTCCGGTCGACACCCTGCCCCTGTGGATCACAGGGCAGATCTCCCCCCAGGATGAAGTGGTCGCGGTGGATCAGCTAGGGCGCCCCAAGGAAGTACTCAATCACACAGGCAAGAGTCCCTGGCACGTTAGCTTCAGCAGTTGGCAAACCCAAAGCGGCGCCGAGCTACCGAGACAGCTACAGCTGCAACGTGACGAGATACGCTTAAAATTGCAGGTAAGCCAATGGCAGGCGCTGACACCGACGCCCATCAGAGCATCACAACCGGAATAGAGAAATGACAAGCAATAGATCCACCGCCTGGCCGGCACCGGCTAAGCTCAACCTGTTTCTCCACGTCAACGGCCGCCGCGCCGATGGCTACCATGAGCTGCAGACCCTGTTCCAGTTCATCGACTACTGTGACAGCCTGGATTTTGCCATCAATGACAGCGGTAGCCTTACCCTGCATTCAGAGATGGAAGCTGTTGTTGCAAATAGCGATAACTTAATTCTAAAAGCTGCAAAATCCTTGCAGGACTATACCGGCACCCACCAGGGCGCCGAAATCTGGTTGGATAAAAAACTACCAATGGGCGGCGGCATAGGCGGCGGCTCATCCGATGCGGCGACCACACTGGTCGCATTGAATCATCTTTGGAATACTCAACTGTCGCAGGATGAACTGGCTAAAATTGGTCTAGCTCTCGGCGCTGATGTCCCTGTTTTTATTAATGGTTTGGCGGCATTTGCCGAAGGAGTCGGCGAGAAGTTGATCCCGGTCGAGGCACCGGAAAACTGGTACCTCATCCTGACACCAGATGTACACGTTTCCACCGCTGAGGTGTTTAACGATCCTCTGCTGCCACGGAACACTCCTAAGCTGTCGATGGATGATTTAATGAGCAGTGACTGGCATAACGACTGCCAGGCTCGTGTCGCCCAGCAATACCCCCAAGTTGCCAAAGCATTGGCGTGGCTGATAGAATATGCGCCGTCCAGAATGACGGGAACCGGAGCATGTGTATTCGGTATCTTCGACACGCGCCAGCAGGCAGAACAAGTTTTTGCCCAATTGCCGGCAGATTTGTGCGGTTTCATCGCCAAGGGGACAAATAAATCACCATTGGCGTTGCGGTTAGCGCAGCGCTAAGTTCATGCGGGATAAGCGGTTATTATCCCGACCATTACAATGAAGCATACGCCTGAGGTCCATACAGTGCCTGACATTAAACTATTTGCTGGTAACGCAACCCCCAGTCTCGCCAAGAAGATAGCAGATCGCCTATTTTGTAAACTCGGAGACGCTGAGGTTGGCGTTTTCAGTGACGGTGAAATCAGTGTCCAGATTAACGAAAATGTACGTGGGGCGGATGTATTTATCATTCAATCTACTTGTGCACCTACTAACGATAACCTGATGGAACTTATCGTTATGGTAGACGCGTTACGTCGCGCATCTGCTGGCCGTATTACTGCGGTTATTCCTTACTTCGGTTACGCTCGCCAAGACCGTCGTGTACGCAGTGCCCGTGTGCCTATTACCGCTAAGGTTGTCGCCGACTTCCTGTCAAGCGTAGGTGTTGACCGCGTACTGACCTGTGACCTGCACGCCGAGCAGATCCAGGGCTTCTTCGATGTACCTGTAGACAACGTATTCGGTAGCCCAGTGCTGCTGGAAGACATGCTGGGTAAGGAACTGGACAACCCTGTCGTGGTTTCACCCGATATCGGCGGTGTCGTACGTGCCCGCGCCGTAGCCAAGCTACTGGACGACTCAGATCTGGCTATCATCGACAAGCGTCGCCCACAGGCAAACGTTGCCCAGGTGATGCACATCATTGGTGACGTTCAAGGCCGCGACTGCATCATAGTCGACGACATGATCGACACTGGCGGTACTCTGTGTAAGGCTGCCGAAGCCCTCAAAGAGCACGGTGCTAACCGCGTATTCGCCTATGCGACTCACCCAGTATTCTCTGGCAATGCACCTAAGAACATCGCCGAGTCTGTGATCGACGAAGTTATCGTGACCGACACCATCCCGCTAAGCGAAGAGATGGCGGCACTGGACAAGGTGACTCAGCTGACCATGTCTAGCGTCATGGCAGAAGCTATTCGCCGCGTAAGCAACGAAGAGTCTATCTCTGCGATGTTTAAGCACTAATCACAAGCTTCATGCTTGACGAAAAAAGCCACTCTTATGAGTGGCTTTTTTGTGTCATCTCCAATCCAATTCTCTTTTCATTAGAGTGACACTTGCTCCCTATGAGCCCATACCATAGTCTCCCCCCACAAGGGTAGCATCCATACACCGCTATCATCATCTTGATGAAGTTGCCTCAACACCATTCGCTCATTCTGCAGTACATGTTTGCGGATCTCGCGGTATATAGTCGCAGACTCTTTCGAGATCTGTTGTGGACTGGTGAAGGAACTATCATCTACATCCACAAGGAAAGTGCGAACAGCTTTGCCATCTACTTCACTTTGCGTCAATTTAAAGTCACCACTAAATTGATAACGAATAGAGATCTCTTTAAGCATGTCATCGGTAATACATGCTGCTGCAACCAACTTACCTCGGTTTGCAGAATCAAATATCATTGATAAGCGAACATCTGCACGAACTATATTCTTACTGTCAGAGTAGTAGTAAACATCGGCTCGATAGACGTCTTCAACCACGCTTTTATCTGCTGGTGCAAATTTATCTAAGAGGATGTTGTTATAGGTCACTTGCTCCATTCTGAGCTTAGTATCCGCTAACCATTGAATATCAAGAGGTGGAGTAACGTCACCCACAGATCTGACTAAATTAAGTGGCTGTTTGTCAGTGCAACGACCATTAAATTGGTTACATAACGCCACAGATTCATAACGACCATTTTCAAAAGCAAACAACTGTTTTTCGCTGGCATTTTTAAAAATACTGTCATAGTTAAACCAATTATCAATCACACCTTGGGTGGTAATACTTTCTGCTTGGTCATCTAATTGCACTGTGTATAACAACGATTCGTTTCGCGCCAATGAGAAAGGCTTTGCAGTAATCGAAGCTACATCAGGTTCAGTAAGCAAAGAAAGGTAATTAACGGTGGCTTTTAATCCACCTGAAAAATGCAGCCCTGCAATTAACACAATAACAATACTCAATACTGTATTACGATAAAATCTCAGCTTGGTTGACTTAAGTTCACTTTCACTCTGAATTGAAATCGCTGTCGTTGATCTTCTGTCAGGAGTTTCCTGACAGCTTAGCGTGCCTACATTAGCTGCCACCGCAGGAGATCCAGTTTCTACCGTCTCAGTAATGCACAAGCTATACCCGTAGCGAGGGATATTTTTTATCTCGACATCTGTATGGCTATGCAGCTTTTTCCTTAGGCTACTCATACACTGAGTCAATGATGAAGGCGCGACCACTCTGCCTGGCCAACCAACGGCATTTAAAGTCTCTTTACTAACAACTTCACCTACGTGCTCGACTAAGTTTTTTAGTACTTCTAGCTCAGACAGTGATAATGCGCAGCGAGTCGATAACCTAGTATCGACTAACTCTCTGGCATCTAAATCAATAATTAGAAATTCAGTAATCTTCACAACCTAACCCCTACTACTTTTAGCAGCCCCCGAGCAGTATTCTACGGCACTTTATTAATCCTAAATCTGACATAATGCTGAGTTCCAATTAAACAATTGACGCTTTGTTAATATTTGTGATCCCCGTAAAAAAAGACCCTAGCAAAAAGCTAGGGCCAAAAATATTGCAGGATGAAAACTTTATTTCAGGTTATGTGATTCCTTTAGGTTATTTAAATCATGACACACTGCACATGACTCTTCGCCTGTGTACTGACCTAGCTCCACACCGAACTGTGCTCCATTTTGTTTCATATGACTCACAACATCTTTACGCACTTGACGGCGATCTTCACCCTCTTCGGCGGCACGTTTACCATGACAGCTTAAGCAAACTGCAGCGGTTGGTGATACATAGGCATCAGCTTTAGCATCCACCGCGTAACGCTTGTTGCCGCTGGTATCTTTACCATTTGCAGGGTCTAGACCGTCATAGGTATCCATATAATCAAGATCCAGCGCCAATGGCTTACGACCCACTAAGTACTTGGCATCAAAGCTATCACCTTCGTGACACTTCACACAGTTAGCAAGATCAGCTGAATACTCAACATTACGCTTCCAGCCTTCACCACCTTGGTTTGCACGGTTGTTTGCATGCATAGCGTGAATCCATACTTTCTGATCAGGGTGGCTCATAGTTAACTGCTCAACATAGTCAGCATCACCTTGCTTAGTATGAGAGTCACGTACTACCTGAGTCGGTGGGTTATTCGCATTGTGACAAGCTAAGCACTCTTCACCGGCATTTGATGCAGTTGTCCAGTCACGCTCACCACGAGGAGACAAGCTTTTCAGCTTAATCATCTCATCTAGAATACCGTCACCATCGTTATCCACTGAGCCCGATGCACAGGTAGTACCGAAGTATGCTGGATCATTCTTAGTGACAGCATGACAGCTACGACAGTTCAGTGTCATTTGAGCCATGCCATCGCTATCGCGAGTCGTCATACCATGGCATGAACCACACTTCTCGTTGGTAACGATTTGACGGCGAGGTCTTTCAGGGATAAGGCCTTTATCATCAAAGAAGTGTAACCAGTTGAAGCCTGCGGCACCTTGGCCCCAAACACTCGATGTTTCCTTACAAGACTCGAGGTTTTCCCCCTTCTTATCCATACAGAACCAGATACGCGGCGTGACCATACCATAGCTATCAGTTAGGCTACCTTCGAACTCATCTTCTAGCTCAAAAGGACCTATCTCATAGGTCGTCTTACCGTTCTCATAGCTCAGTACGATAGGATCTTCTACATAGCCAGGGAAGTTCTCCTTATTGGTGAATACGCGTAGGATTTTACCACGCTCCATTCCCATATCTTGACCACCCCAGTTGATGTAGAACTCTGAGTAATAGAAGAAGTCGACTTTATCTAGTTGCTTATTCATCGACTTACCATCTTTGTCGAGAATATCAACGGTAAGCTGTACATAACCGGTTTTAGCCGTATCTAAACCAGAATCAATGTTTTTCTGAGCTTGAGGTACTGCCACCATTTTGGCATCGGTCACAGTCAGATGCACATTTTCACGACGAGAGGTCTGTCCCTTATAGGTCGCTAAATGCACTGTCTCAACAACTTCTGGCGTATGGCAGTTTGCACACTGAGCATTATCTTCATATGGCCAGTGGTTAACGCCCTCTTTGAAGTTCACATCGGTATGACAGGTAATACAGGTTTCTTGGGTCGGTACTGTCTTCCAGTTAGTGTAATCGACAGCCTGCTCATTTTCGGAGTGACAGTTATCACAACCACCTACAGGCGCAGAAATCACACCAATATGCTTATCATGGGCAAGCATAGGAAAGACTTTAGAGGCACTGCTAACTTTATTGTCTGTGTGGCAAGAGATACAAGTTTCCACTTCTTTGTAGTGACCACCATGAATGGTGAAGTCATCGTGACAACCAGTACAGTTTTGATTGTTGATCACACTCTTAGTGTAAAGCGGTGCTTCGCCATTATTACGAAAATCATGGCTTTTGTTGGCATAGGCTAAGGTTTTTCCACCCAGTGTATCGCCACCCGTTGTGACAATGAGACGTAGTGTCTTGTCATCTGTCACACTAAAGGCTGTTTCTGTAGTCACATCCTTTAGGAACTTATAAGTATAAGTGCCATCTTGGTTGTCGGTTAATGTGCCACATTTAGCATACTTGCTGCCAGGGCAAGACTCAGAGCTAAGTAGCTTCCAGCTATTGGCATCACCATTTTGACCTTGTTCTAGGCCAGATAAAATAAAGCCAAAGTGCTCTAGGCCAACAACGGGTAAGTCTTTCTCATTAGTAACCGTAAAGGTCACTTCACTGTCACTGGCGACCAATACCTTATCGACATTCACTGCTAGGTCGGTTGCAGAGGTCGCCACAGTTAAACCAGGCTTACCATCTTTACCGTCAGTGCCATTAGCACCGTCTGCGCCTGGCGCGCCATCATCGCCACCACAGCCCGTTAAGGCCAGTCCGATGAATGCTGCTAAAGCAGTAACTTTTATATTGACTCGTTTCATCATCTGTTCCACTCACTTTTTATTTAGCCCTCTTTATTGGGGCAAGCGAAATGTAACTAACCGAGTGCAATTAAAGTGTGACCGTCTCGATTGCATTTTAGAACAAATTACTCAACGAGAAATACTGCACAAACAAAGGTGAAATTGTTAACAACCCAACCAATACAGGTTAACAACCCCAAACATATTGGTTATAAAAATGTTGACCGCAACAGAAAAAGCGTGATTGTTAGCACTAAAACGGCTAACAAAAGTTAACAAAAGGATGATTTGTTACCAAACATTAGGATTTATTACCGCTCAGCACTTATCCCACCAGCAAACCATTACAATTGATCTCGAAGAAGTACCCAATATCCGACACTGCCCCCATGTCATGACTCAAAGATAAAAAGACTTCTTGCGAAGGGCGCACAGCAAAACACATAACAAGCATTTTAAACACGTCTGATATTGTTTGTGCTCCCAGATCTCATTCACTTACTCCTCATCAGTATCATCTAGGCACTTCGTACGATTAACATGCGTAGATCGCCCCTATCTTCTTTATTGACAAGACACTTTATGAAGGGATGAATAAAATAGGAAGCGCAGAGAGCACTATTGGCGAATATAACTAAAGAAGCGCTAAACTCGGACAACAAATCGATTAGCTACTGAAAATACCGACGTCGATCTCAATTTAATGAACGCTCCAATAAAGCGCTGAGTAATCATTGATTAACTACTCTTTTAAATAAATTGGTATCGAATCTCTAAGAAGCGGCCAACAACTAGCAGGCTTCAGATACAAAAAAGCCTGTCACTTGGACAGGCTCTTCGTATTTTATAATGGTACGGGAGGAGAGACTTGAACTCTCACACCTTGCGGCACCAGAACCTAAATCTGGCGTGTCTACCAATTCCACCACTCCCGCATCGCTTTACATCTGATCAGATGGCTTAGTTTTAAATCTTAAGCTAGATAAAAATGGCTGGGGTACTAGGATTCGAACCTAGGAATGCCGAGATCAAAACCCGGTGCCTTACCGCTTGGCGATACCCCAACAAACTTTTTGGGTTACAGGCGATACCTGCAAGCCTAAATAATGGTACGGGAGGAGAGACTTGAACTCTCACACCTTGCGGCACCAGAACCTAAATCTGGCGTGTCTACCAATTCCACCACTCCCGCACTGCATCTATGTTTTATATCCTGACAAGGATAGTTCTAGTCATATGTCTGAAGGTTAAGCTTTAACAACTCAGCATTCAACTAACTAGCAAATCTCTAATTTAACATCTCGAGCAGATGGCGCCGATAACGGCGGATTTACCTTGAATAAGATGGTAGCTATGGCGGGACTTGAACCTGCGACCCCAGCATTATGAGTGCTGTGCTCTAACCAGCTGAGCTACATAGCCACATTTATCTTACTGATAAATGGCTGGGGTACTAGGATTCGAACCTAGGAATGCCGAGATCAAAACCCGGTGCCTTACCGCTTGGCGATACCCCAAGAATCAAAGTAAGCAAGAGAAAATGGCTGGGGTACTAGGATTCGAACCTAGGAATGCCGAGATCAAAACCCGGTGCCTTACCGCTTGGCGATACCCCAATTTTCTTGCTTAAGACTAAAGGTAGACAACCTCTAATCAAAAATAAATGGTACGGGAGGAGAGACTTGAACTCTCACACCTTGCGGCACCAGAACCTAAATCTGGCGTGTCTACCAATTCCACCACTCCCGCACTTGCTTCTATTTTTACATCTTGAAGAGATGGTAGCCTTTGAAATCGGGACACTGCCCTGCTACTCGTTCAGTTTTGCATCTTGAAAGGATGGTAGCTATGGCGGGACTTGAACCTGCGACCCCAGCATTATGAGTGCTGTGCTCTAACCAGCTGAGCTACATAGCCATCGTAATTTAGCGCCCCTCTTGCTGAGGAACGGGGCGTATTATGCTTATTCAGCGTAGGCAGGTCAACAGCTTTTTTTCGCTAATTTAAACTATCTTAGCCGTTCGCCTATAAACTCACCAAAGTGAACAGGCCTTATGCAATTCGCCCCTAAAAACCCGCAATTAACGCCTTTTTTCAGCCGCTGCAGAAAGCAAAAAGGCCCGATAATGAGTATCGAGCCGCTTAAGCGTTTATTGGTTTTCGCCGCCAAGAACGGCGTCAACCACTAAACGTTGAAGAGGAAATGCATCACATCGCCATCTTTAACCACATAGGTCTTACCTTCGACGCGCAGTTTACCCGCTTCTTTGGCACCCGCCTCACCCTTATAGGCGATGAAGTCATCATAAGACATCACCTGGGCACGAATGAAGCCACGTTCGAAGTCGGTGTGGATCACGCCAGCCGCTTGCGGCGCACAGGCTCCCACAGGTACTGTCCAGGCACGAACCTCTTTCACACCGGCGGTAAAGTAAGTGTGCAGATCCAGCAGCTGGTAACCGGCGCGGATCACACGGTCTAGACCAGGCTCTTCCAGACCCAGGTCGGCCATGAACTCGTCACGATCTTCGGCATCCATCTCGGCCAGTTCAGATTCGATCGCCGCACAAACAGCAACCACAACCGCATTTTCTCTGGTGGCGATTTCACGTACCGCGTCCAGATGCGGGTTATTCTCGAAACCATCTTCAGCAACGTTAGCGATATACATGGTCGGCTTAAGGGTCAGGAAGTTAAGGTAGTTAACCGCCGCCAGCTCCTCTTTGCTGAGATCCATAGAACGCAGCATGTGACCTTCGTCCAGCACGGGGCGCATCTTCTCAAGTACGCTCACCTCGAACTTAGCGTCCTTATCGCCGCCCTTAGCACGCTTTTGCTGACGCACGATGGCGCGCTCACAAGAGTCCAGGTCGGCCAGCGCAAGTTCAGTGTTGATCACCTCGATGTCGCTTGCAGGCGATACCTTGTTGGCCACGTGTACAATATTCTCATCTTCGAAGCAGCGCACCACATGACCGATAGCGTCGGTTTCACGGATGTTCGCCAGGAACTTGTTGCCCAGGCCTTCACCTTTCGAAGCGCCCGCCACTAGGCCGGCGATGTCGACGAACTCCATGGTGGTTGGCAGTACACGTTCAGGCTTAACGATTTCCGCCAGGGCCTCCAAACGTGGATCCGGCACAGGTACCACACCCGTGTTAGGCTCGATCGTACAAAACGGGAAGTTTGACGCTTCGATACCCGCCTTGGTCAAGGCGTTGAACAGAGTCGATTTACCTACGTTTGGTAGGCCGACGATGCCACATTTAAAACCCATATTATTACCTTTATTCAATTAATCTTATCGCCTAAGCGATAATGAAGCTGTTCACTGCCGAGTTATCGGCTTAGCCGGCCTTGTAAGAGTGCAACCTGTGCATCGCCTTACTCATATCATCCTTAAAGAGCACCTCGGTGGCACGCACCGCCTCGTCAATCACCTCTTCGATGAGGCCTTGCTCTGTCTGCGGCGCCTTGCCCAGCACATAGTTGCTGACCATGCTCTTGTCGCCAGGATGCCCTATGCCGATACGCAGGCGATAGAAACCTTTGTCGTTACCGAGCTTGGCGATGATATCTTTCAGGCCATTATGGCCACCATGCCCCCCGCCCAACTTAAACTTAGCCACGCCTGGTGGCATATCCAGCTCGTCGTGAGCCACTAAGATCTCATCGGGGGCGATACGAAAGAAGTTTGCCAATGCTCCCACCGACTTACCACTGAGGTTCATAAAGGTCGTTGGGATCAACAGGCGTACATCTTTACCATACAGGGTCGCCCTGGCGGTCAGGCCAAAGTATTTGCTATCGGCCACCAGGCTGACACCACAAACCCGTGCCAGCTCGTTGACATACCACGCACCTGCGTTGTGCCGAGTTCGCTCATATTTGTCGCCTGGATTAGCCAAGCCTACGATAAGCTTTATATTGCTCATTTCACCCTTGTCCGTTCGCAAGTGCCAATAAAAAACGCGGCATTTTAGCACTCAATCGAGTCGGCAACAAATTTATCCGGGGCGGGAGGTCTACGCCATGATGCTTAGAGCCCCATGGCGTATTTGAGTACCTTCTGTTTGATGGGCCCATCGATATTAGCCAGCTTGAGGGCGCCGTTTCTAAGCAGTTTCAACGGCAAGAGCTCGTTACTAAAGCCGGCGTAGAAGAGATCCATGGTGGTCATCATCAACTGATTGTCTGTATAACGCTTAGCCTGATAGCTCTTGAGCACCTCGTTATCCCACCAGCATTTATGGTTAGCGATGGCATCGGCGAAGGTGTCTATCAGGGCGCTGACATCCTTAAAGCCCAGGTTGACGCCCTGGCCGGCCAGCGGGTTGATGGTATGGGCAGCGTCGCCCAGGATCACCAGGTGTTCGTCAAAGTAGCGCTGGGCATGGCGACGGGTCAGCTTGAAGCTTCCCTTAGAGAGCACCTTGAACTCACGGGCCAGGCGTTTAGGGAAGTGGGCATCTATCTGCTCATACAGCGCCTGATTACTCAGGCTTTGTAGCTGAGCGATACGACTGGCATCATCGTACCACACCAAGGAGGCATGCTTACCCGGCAGCGGCAACAGGGAGCGCGGCCCCTTAGGGGTAAACTGCTGCCAGGTGACATCCTGCTCTTCCTGCTCGGTGGCGATATTGATCAGCATGGCCGACTGGGCGTAATCCCACCCCGTCATGCCGATCCCAGCCCACTGACGCACCTGAGAGTTAGCGCCATCGGCGCCCACCAACAGACGTGTCTCTATCTCACTGCCATCGTCCAGAGCTAGACGAATGCCATCGTCGACACGGGTAAACTGACTCACCTTGGCCGGGCAGAGCAGGCTAAGGTTGTCATGGTGCTCAAATTGCTGCCACAGCGCCAGCTGCACCAGGCGGTTCTCGACGATATGCCCAAGGTGAGTGGCACCTATCTGGTCGCTGTGAAACTGGGTAATGCAGCCATCGATTTCCCAGGTTTCCAGCCCCTTGTAGGCCACCTGGCGCATCTCACCGAGGGCCGACAAGGCGCCTAGGCGCTCGAGCAACTGCTCTGAGGCCACGCTGATGGCCGACACCCTAAGATCCAATGCCTGCTCACCGTCATAGGCCTTAGGCGCATAGGCCTCAACCACCGCCACCGACAGGCCAAGCTGCGCTAACCCGAGGGCGGTCGCCGCCCCCACCATACCGCCGCCTAACACGACAACATCTTTTACTAAGGTCTTGCGCTGGTTCTGACTCACCTTGAGTTCGACTCCCTACTTCTTATTACCAAATATGTCACATCGGCGGATTGCGTATATAAATGTTACCAGGCTGGCAACTGCTCACACTCAGTTACAAAGGCACGGCGCGTAACTCAGATGAGGCCTTTACACTCTCAATTCACAGCTAACTTGCAAAACAGCTAAACCAACAATGCTGAGTGTCATGGAGTGTCCTATGAAAAAGTTACTGATAGCCAGCCTATTCACCGCCGCCAGTCTAATGTCGGCCTCGGCCCCTGCGACGAGTGCCCCTCTGATGGAAAGGATGACTGTAACCTATCGCAACCCGCTAGATTATGCCCTATATCAATATACGATTGAATTAATGAGCCATTATAGGGCGGAGATTCGAACTAGCATACAGCGCCAGGCCAAAAACAATAGTCAGGCGATGGCCGATGCCTTCTTTAACCAGACTACTCAACGGCAGGTCGCCCTGGTGGATTTCCCGGCCAAAGCAACCGCCCGAACCGAGTAAATTCGCGCTTATGACGTGCAAAAGCTAGCCAGCGGAGCACTCAGAGGGTAAAATGTCGCGCTATTTTTCCCAGTAGTTGCAACAACGGCGCAAAACTGATGAGTAAGAAACTCCACATTAAAACCTGGGGCTGTCAGATGAATGAGTATGACTCATCAAAGATGGCCGACCTGCTCGACGAATATCAAGGCTACACCTTGACCGAAGAGGCCGAGGAAGCAGATGTACTGCTACTCAATACCTGCTCGATTCGCGAAAAAGCACAGGAAAAAGTATTCCACCAGCTGGGTCGCTGGAAGACGCTAAAAGACAAGAACCCTAACCTTATCATAGGTGTAGGTGGCTGCGTGGCGTCTCAAGAAGGTAAGGCAATCAAAGACAGAGCTCAATGTGTCGACCTGATCTTCGGCCCACAGACGCTACATCGTCTGCCTGAGATGATCGAACAGATCCAGCAAGGCGGCAAGGCTGTTATCGACGTCAGCTTCCCCGAGATTGAAAAGTTCGACCGCCTGCCAGAGCCGCGCGCCGAGGGCCCAAGCGCCTTCGTCTCCATCATGGAAGGCTGCAGCAAGTATTGCTCTTTCTGCGTGGTGCCATACACCCGTGGTGAAGAAGTAAGCCGTCCGCTGGACGATGTGATCCTAGAAATCGCTCAGCTCGCCGAGCAAGGCGTACGCGAGGTTAACCTGCTAGGCCAGAACGTGAACGCCTATCGCGGTGCGACCCACGATGACGATATCTGTACCTTCGCCGAGCTGCTGCGTTATGTGGCCGCCATAGACGGTATCGATCGTATTCGTTTCACCACCAGCCACCCGATCGAGTTTACTCAGGACATCATAGATGTGTATGAAGACACTCCAGAGTTGGTGAGCTTCCTGCATCTGCCGGTGCAGTCTGGTTCTGATCTGATCCTCACCCAGATGAAGCGTGGCCACATGGCCATCGAGTATAAGTCGATCATCCGCCGCCTGCGTAAGGCAAGACCCGATATCCAGATCAGCTCTGACTTCATCGTCGGCTTCCCTGGCGAGTCTAAGCAGGATTTCGCCGACACCATGAAGCTGATTGAAGATGTGCAGTTCGACCACAGCTTCAGCTTTATCTACAGCGCGCGTCCTGGCACGCCCGCCTCGGACCTGCCTGACGATGTGTCTCTCGATGAGAAGAAGGAACGCCTGGCGATTCTGCAAGACAGAATCACCCAGCAAGCGATGCGCTACAGCCGTCAGATGCTCGGCACAGTGCAGCGTATTCTGGTTGAAGGTCCTTCGGTCAAGAACCCGATGGAGCTGCGCGGTCGCACCGAAAACAACCGTGTAGTGAACTTCGAAGCCGATCCTAAGCATATAGGTAGCTTCGTCGACGTCGAGATCGTCGACGTGTTCACCAACTCGCTGCGCGGTAAGTTTATCCGTGGCGAAGATGAGATGGATCTGCGCCGCGACCTGCGCCCGTCTGACATCCTGGCCAAGCATAAGAAAGATGACGATCTTGGGGTGACTCAGTTTATCCCTTAGGCCTCACTTAAGGCCTAATTGAAGAGCGACCCTAGGGGTCGCTTTTTTATTGGACGTCGAATCGGTAAACCCTATTAGCGGCGGCGAATTTTCAATCAAATGGTGCAATCAAATAGCATTAGCAATTAAACTTAATGCCTCGTAAACTGTCACTATAGTCTGTTGGGAATTATCCCCTACAGGACACGCTTTAACGACAAACGCAACTGGAGCTATTTTTGTCAAACAAACTCACAACGCTCAATCTGTATCTCGAGCCGTCTGATACCCGTCGACTAGCATCGCTCTGCGGGCCCTTTGATGACAATATCAAACAACTCGAGCGTCGTATCGGCGTCGAGATAAACTATCGCAACAACCATTTCCAAATTGTCGGTCAGGCCCGCAACTGCCTGACGGTCAATAATCTGCTCAAAGAACTCTATGTCGAGACCCAGCCGGTACGTGGCAGCACGCCAGACCTGGAGCCCGATAAGGTGCACATGGCGATTCAAGAGGCGATCGCCCTGGAAGCCGAGGCCCCTCGCGACGACAAAGAGCTCTATATCAAGACCAAACGCGGCGTGGTCAAGCCCCGCAATCCCAACCAGAGCGATTATGTGGCCAATATCGTGCGTCACGACATCAGCTTTGGTATCGGCCCTGCAGGTACGGGGAAAACCTACCTGGCAGTCGCAGCGGCGGTCGACGCCCTGGAACGCCAGGAAGTCAGACGCATCCTGTTGACCCGTCCAGCGGTCGAAGCCGGTGAGAAGCTCGGCTTCCTCCCGGGCGATCTCAGCCAGAAGGTCGACCCCTATTTGCGCCCCCTGTATGACGCCCTGTTTGAGATGATGGGTTTCGAGAAGGTCGAGCGCCTGATTGAGCGCAGCGTCATCGAAGTCGCGCCGCTGGCCTATATGCGTGGTCGCACCTTAAATGATGCCTTTATCATCCTGGATGAGAGCCAAAATACCACGGTGGAGCAGATGAAGATGTTCCTCACCCGTATCGGCTTCAACTCCCGCGCGGTGATCACCGGCGATATCACCCAGATCGACCTGCCCAAGCATCAGAAGTCTGGCCTTCGCCATGCCATCGAAGTGCTAAGCGAAGTCGACGAGGTAAGCTTTAACTTCTTCCAGGCCAAGGATGTGGTGCGCCACCCCGTGGTTGCCCGTATCGTCGAGGCCTATGAGGCACACGATCAGAAAGTGGCAAGCGAGAAGGCCAAGCGCGAGAGCCAGTTTAAGGCAGAGGAGCCTAAGCATCATGACGCCTGATAACCCAATCGCACTACAACTGGATCTGCAACTCGCGACCCAGGCCAAGCAGGTACCGAGCCAGGCACAGTTTGAGTCTTGGGTGCGTCTGGCCCTGGGCAACGTCATGCCCGAGGCGGAGATGACCATACGCCTGGTCGATGAAGCGGAAAGCCAGCAGTTAAATCATACCTATAGAGGCAAAGACAAGCCAACAAATGTGCTATCATTCCCGTTCGAGTCGCCCCCGGAGGTAGAACTGCCGCTGCTGGGCGACTTAGTGATCTGTGTGCCTGTGGTCGAAAAGGAGGCTGAAATCCAAGGAAAAAGCCTCGAAGCCCACTGGGCCCACATGGTTGTACATGGTTGTCTGCATCTGCTAGGGTATGATCATATTATCGATAGCGAAGCAGAAGAGATGGAGTCTTTAGAGACTCAACTTATTGAAAGTTTGGGATTTCCCAATCCTTACAAGGAGCAATAGCCGGCCAATTCTGGTCAGGAAATTACTATGAGTGACGATAACCCACCGAGTAGCAACGCCCATAAGAAGGGCTGGTTTGAAAAAGTAAGTCAGTTATTCCAGGGCGAACCACAGAGTCGCGACGAGTTAGTGGAGGTGATCCACGACGCTGAACAGAGAGAAGTGATCAGCGAAGACACGCGCGAAATGATTAAAGGTGTTTTAGAAGTCTCCGATCTGCGCGTGCGTGACATCATGATCCCACGGGCACAAATTGTGGCGCTAAAAATCGACAACACGGTAGAGGAGCTACTGTCGACCGTCATCGGCTCGGCCCATTCCCGCTTCCCCGTGGTCAACGAAGATAAAGATCATATCGAAGGCATACTGCTGGCCAAAGATCTTCTGCAGTACGGCTTTAAGAACAATGAAGAGCCCTTTTCTCTCGAGCAGGTGATCCGCCCGGCCGTGGTGGTACCAGAGAGCAAACGTGTCGACGTGCTGCTAAAGGAATTCCGTTCTCAGCGCTACCACATGGCGATCGTCGTCGATGAATATGGCGGGGTATCTGGCCTGGTGACCATCGAGGACATCCTCGAAGAGATCGTCGGCGAGATCGAAGATGAGTTCGATCACGACTCCGCCGAAGAGACAGAGATCCGCAAGGTGGGTAAACAGATCTACATGGTCAAGGCACTGACCCCCATCGAAGACTTCAACGAGACCTTCGGCACCCAATTTAGTGACGAAGAGTTCGATACCGTCGGCGGCCTGGTCTCCCACGCCTTCGGCCACCTGCCCGAGCGCAACGAGAAGATCACCATAGATGAGATTGAATTTAAGGTGATTAGCGCCGATACCCGCAGGCTGGTTCAGCTTAGGGTTAAACTTCCCGATCCCCAGACCGAAGAAGAAAGCGCGTAAACCTTCGGTCCCCTGATGAGGCTATAATGCTGCTACGACTTAGGGCAATTGCCCATCATGCTGTAATACGGCTGGTACTCGCCTATCTGGCGGGTGCCAGTACCGCACAGGCTTTCGCCCCCTATGGCCTCTGGCCCATCTACCCGCTTGCCATGGCATTCGCCTTGGGTCACAGCCGCACGCTGACCCCGAGACAAACCTTTCTCTACTGGCTAAGCTTCGGCTTTGGCTGTTTCTCGGTGGGGATCAGCTGGGTACACGTCAGCATGGACACCTTCGGTGGCCTGCCGCTTATCGCCTCTCTGGGACTCATGGCCATCCTGGCCCTCTATCTCGCTCTCTACCCGGCCCTGGCGGCCTACCTCAGTATCAGACTCGTGCCAAAGTCGCTAGTGCTGCGCTATCTCGCCGTCTTCCCCGCCGCCTGGGTGCTCACCGAGTGGGCCAGAGGCTGGGTATTGACGGGTTTTCCCTGGCTCTGGGCCGGCTACAGCCAGACCAATGGGCCTCTGGCACCTTTAGCCAGCAACATTGGCGCCCTGGGGCTCAGCCTTGTCCTGACTATAATCGCCGGCGCCTTGGCCTTTGCCGTCACACCTAGCGGCAAGGGAGTGAGGGGAATAGGATTAAGAGCCATACCATTACTGCTTATCACTAGCCTTGCGGGCCTGGGGGCATTCGCCAGCACACAGCTGTCGCCCATTTCGCCAACGGGTAAGTCCGTCAGGGTGGCACTGGTGCAGGGCAATATCGCCCAGAGCATGAAGTGGCAGCCCGAGGCGCTCTGGCCCACCATGCTCAAGTATATGGATCTCTCAAGGCCGTCGCTGGCCGACACCGACCTGTTTATCTGGCCTGAGGCGGCGATCCCCGCCCCCGGGTATATGGTGGAAGAGTTTCTCGACAACGCCAACAAGGTCGCCAACCTGAATAACAGCGCCATTATCACAGGCATCATCAGCAAGCAACAGAATCGCTTCTATAACTCGCTGATTGTCCTGGGTAACCACCAGCAGTTACAGCAAGAGAGCCCTGATTATCGCGGAGATGGCAGCAACGAGTTTCGTAAGCATCATCTGCTGCCCATAGGTGAGTTTGTGCCCCTGGAAGATCTGCTCAGGCCGCTGGCGCCCTTCTTTAACCTGCCCATGTCCTCCTTCGCCAGGGGCGATTTTAAACAGCCCAATTTAGATGTCGTGGGTCATCAGGTGGCACCGGCCATCTGTTATGAAATTGCCTTCCCCGAGCAGCTCAGGGCTAACGTGAATGCCGGTACCGAGCTGCTGCTCACCGTCTCCAACGACGCCTGGTTCGGCAGCTCAAACGGGCCTTTACAACACATGGAAATAGCCCAGATGCGCGCCATCGAGTTGGGTCGCCCGCTACTAAGAGCCACCAACAATGGGGTGACCGCCGTGGTTAACCCAAGTGGCAAGATAACCCATAGCCTGCCTCAGTTTGAAACTGGCGTGCTCAAGGCCGAGGTTCCTCTGGTTACTGGCAGTACGGTTTTTGCTCGCTGGGGCCAGACGCCGCTCCTACTGCTGTGCACCATAGTCTTGATAGGCGCGGTGATCCGCAGACTAAGGCTCTAGCTCCAGAACTGGCCCACCAACAAATTTCGAGCAGATACAAAGATCCCCGCTATCGCGGGGATTTTTTATGAGCAGGTCAGACTCACGACTCTGGTGAGATGCTTAAGCGTCTGGCGCTCAAACGACAAGTCCTCAATACATCAGGCTCTCAAACAAGAAGTGCTCTACAGGTTGTTAAGGCGCCAGCGCCTCGCGGGTAAACTGATCGCCGTCGCACTCTGGGCAATCTGGGATCACGCCGGGGAATTCGATACGCATCTCATGACCGCAGCCGGTACAGACCATGACTCCCTGACCCACTATCTCACCACTCTGATAATAGCCGTGATGCTTGAAGTCCTGGGTCACCTCATGCCACTCAATCTGGCTTCTGTCGGTTATCTCACTCAGCCAGTGCCACAGGGTATTCTCGGCGGCGATGACTGTGGGGCTATGGCTGAGATCCGTGGCATTCTTCTCAGCCAGGTAGCTGCCGATATCACGCTTTAAAAAATCTTCCACCAGGGCAAGCTCCTCCTCCTTGGCTTGCTCCTTAAGCAGCAAGAACTCCTTACTCGCCGTGACAGTCTTATATAATTCCTTTGCAGTCATTGAGTTATCTTCAGAGAAATCCGATTTCACCTGCTCGAATAGGGCCTGGTAAAGCGATAGCAACTCGGTACTTCTTTCACTCATGTTCAATACTCCTTCATGCGAACCTTTTTAATGACTCACTTCTAGTTTATTCTATGCAGATCTAACTCGCGCGCAAGATGCGCAAGATCAAATAAATAGGCGGCATGGCCGGGAATCATCAATGCAAGAGCAATATCTACCTTCAGAGATTGAAGCTAAGGTGCAGCAGCACTGGCAAGACACTAAAACATTTGAAGTAACCGAGGACGAAAGCAAAGAGAAGTTTTACTGCCTCTCTATGTTTCCATACCCTTCAGGCCGACTGCATATGGGCCATGTCCGCAACTACACCATAGGCGATGTCGTTGCGCGTTACCAGCGTCTGCAAGGAAAAAACGTATTACAACCCATAGGTTGGGACTCTTTCGGTCTGCCTGCTGAAAATGCCGCCATCAACAACAAGACGGCGCCTGCCCCTTGGACCTATGAAAACATCGACTACATGAAGAACCAGCTGAAGATGCTGGGTTTCGGCTACGACTGGAGCCGTGAGATCGCCACCTGCACCCCAGAATACTACCGTTGGGAACAGTGGTTCTTCACCAAGCTGTATGACAAAGGGCTGGTCTACAAGAAGACCGCCTCGGTAAACTGGTGTCCAAACGATGAGACCGTACTGGCCAACGAGCAGGTACAAGACGGCTGCTGCTGGCGCTGTGACACCCCAGTGGTGCAAAAAGAGATCCCGCAGTGGTTCATCAAGATCACCGACTACGCCGAAGAGCTGCTAAACGACATCGACCAGCTGGACGAATGGCCGGAGCAGGTCAAGACGATGCAGCGCAACTGGATCGGCCGCAGCGAAGGCATCGAGATGACCTTCCAGGTCGAGGGTAGCGATCAGAGCTTCGACATCTACACCACTCGCCCAGACACAGTAATGGGCGTGACCTATGTGGCAATCGCCGCCGGTCATCCGTTGGCGCAGCAAGCGGCAGAGAACAACCCTGTGCTGGCCGACTTTATCGAAGAGTGCAAGAACGCCGATACCTCGGAAGCCGCCATGGCCGCCATGGAGAAGAAGGGTGTCGATACAGGCCTTAAGGCCATCCACCCGCTGACAGGCAAGCTGGTGCCTATCTGGGCCGCTAACTTCGTGCTGATGAACTATGGTACGGGCGCCGTGATGTCCGTACCTGGCCACGACCAGCGCGACTACGAATTTGCCACTAAGTATGGCCTGCCGATCGAAGGCGTGATCAAACCTGCAGATGGCGAGCTGGATATCAGCGAAGAAGCCTACACTGAGAAGGGTATCCTGTTTAACTCTGGCGACTCATTCCCAGAGCTGGATGGTCTAGACTTCCAGGCAGCGTTCGATGCCATCGACGCAAGACTCTCTGCCGAAGGCAAGGGTAAGCGTCAGGTCAACTATCGTCTGCGTGACTGGGGTGTCTCCCGTCAGCGCTACTGGGGCGCACCTATCCCTATGGTGACCCTGGCCGACGGCACTGTGATGCCAACCCCAGAAGATCAACTACCGGTGATCCTGCCGGAAGATGTGGTCATGGATGGTATCCAGAGCCCAATCAAGGCCGACAAAGAATGGGCCAAGACCCAGGTTAACGGTCAGGAAGCCTTTAGAGAAACTGATACCTTCGACACCTTCATGGAGTCTTCTTGGTACTATGCCCGCTACTGTAGCCCTAAGGCAGACCAGATGCTGGATCCTGCCAAGGCCAACTACTGGCTGCCGGTGGACCAATATATCGGCGGCATCGAGCACGCCTGTATGCACCTGCTCTACTTCCGCTTCTTCCACAAGCTGCTGCGCGACATCGGCCTGGTCAACAGCGACGAGCCGGCCAAGCGCCTGCTGACTCAGGGCATGGTACTGGCCGATGCCTTCTACTACACAGATGAGAAAGGTGCTCGCGTCTGGGTATCGCCAAACGATGCCAAGGTCACCGAAACCGACGACAAGGGCCGTATCGTCAAGGCCGTCGACAGCCAAGGTCATGAACTGGTTTACACCGGCATGAGCAAGATGTCTAAGTCGAAGAACAATGGTATCGACCCACAAGAGATGGTAGACAAGTACGGCGCCGATACCGTGCGTCTGTTCATGATGTTTGCCTCGCCACCAGAGCTTACTCTTGAGTGGCAAGAGTCGAGCGTAGAAGGGGCTCACCGCTTCATCAAGCGTCTGTGGAAACTGGCTCACGACCATGTGTCACAAGGCCCAACCGTTGCCCTGGATGTCGCCTCACTCGATAGCGCTCAAAAAGAGCTTCGCCGCGAGCTGCACAAGACCATCGCCAAGGTAGGTGACGATATCGAGCGTCGTCAGATGTTCAACACCGCCATCGCCTCTGTGATGGAGCTGATGAACCGTCTGCAAAAGGCACCGATGGAAAGCGAGCAAGACAGAGCCCTGATGCAGGAAGCCCTGTGCGCAGTGGTACGTCTGCTCTACCCTATCATCCCGCACACCAGCTTCGAGCTGTGGCAGGCACTGGGTCACGAAGAGACGATTGAAAACGTGCTTTGGCCGGTCGTCGATGAGTCAGCGCTGGTCGAAGACAGCAAGCTGATCATTGTACAGGTGAACGGCAAGCTACGCGCCAAGGTGACAGTGGCCGCCGACGCCGACAAAGAGACGGTGGAAGCCGCCGGTATGGCAGAGGAAGGTGTTATCAAGCACACCGAAGGCAAGACGGTACGTAAGGTCATTTATGTACCAGGTAAGCTACTCAATATCGTAGCTAACTAATTGCCCGCTCTACTCGGCCACCTCTGGTGGCCGAGTCTTATCAAACATGGAAATAGATGGCTTAGCCTATGCTTATTAAACGCTTATGTTTTGCAATCTTAACCCTCTCGGTGCTGCTTAGCGCCGGATGTGGTTTTAAACTTCAGCGCAGCTACTCGATCCCAGATTCTCTTAAGACGCTCACCCTGAGCAGCCAGGACGAATACAGCGAGCTGACCCGCCTGGTACGCGAACGCCTGCGTCTCAACAGCATCACAGTGGTGGAAGATGACGCCAGTGTGCCTGTCGTTAGGATCCTCAACGATTCTCTCGACAGAAGCACCCTCTCCCTCTACCCCACAGGGAATGTAGCGGAGTATGAGCTCAACTATCATGTGCGTTTCGCGGTGCAGTATCCCGAGCGCGAGGCCAAGGCCTTCGATGTCGACATTCACCGCGACTACCTCGACGATCCCCGCACCGCACTGGCAAAGAGCCGTGAGATGGAACTGCTCGTAAAAGAGATGCGCATCCAGGCCGCCGACCAGATCATCCAGATCCTGGCCTCTATCGAGACCAACTGATGCGCGTCTACCCGGACCAGCTCGCCAAGCAGCTCTCGCCGCTAAAGCCCTGTTACCTCATCTTTGGTGATGACCCCTGGCTGTGTGAAACCAGCAAGCGGGCGATCTTGGAACAGGCCAAGCGAGAAGGTTTCGAGGAGCGCATAGTGCTCACTCAGGAGACTGGCTTTAACTGGCGCGAATTGCAGGATGAGTGGAACAGCATGAGCCTGTTCGCCAGTCGCCGCATCATAGAGCTGCACCTGCCCCAGGCCAAACCCGGCAGCGAGGGCAGTAGCCAGCTACAGAGTCTGATGCAGCAGGTGAATCCAGATATTCTGTTGGTGATCACAGGGCCAAAGCTTGCCAGCGAACAGACCAAATCGAAATGGTTTAAGCAGCTGGATGACAAAGGGATTTATATCCCCTGCGCCACGCCAGAAGGGCCACAGTTTCAGCGCTGGTTACAGACCCGTATTCGCGAGGCCGGCTTAAACCTCACCCAGGACGCCCAGCAGCTGTTGCTGAGTCTGTATGAAGGCAACCTGCTGGCAGCGGATCAGGCGATACAACTGCTGCAGCTACTTAGCCCCAGCAGCCAGATCACCAGCGAGCAACTGCAAAACTACTTCGAAGATCAGTCCCGTTTCAGCGTTTTTCAGCTGGCCGATTGCCTGCTGGCCAATCAACAGGAGAAGGCCCAGCATATCCTGGCCCAGCTCCAGGCCGAGGGCACGGCCCTGCCGATACTGCTGTGGGGCCAGTTTAAGGAGCTGACCACACTGTTACAGCTCAAGCAGGCTCAGGAGGCGGGAACGCCACTGCAGAGTCTGTGGAGTCAGTTCAGGATCTGGGACAAGCGCAAGGAGCTCTATCAGGGGGCACTGTCTCGCCTGAGCCTAAGTCAGATAGAGACGGCCCTCGCCAGCGCCTCCAAGATCGAGCTTAAACTCAAACAGCAAGGGGCCGAAGATTGGACCGCCATGAGCCACCTCTGCCTGCTGTACGATCCCAAGGCCCACGCTCACCTTAGCCATATCGAACTGGGCTAGGCAGGTTTAGATGAAAATTGGCATACTGGGCGGCACCTTCGATCCCATTCATTATGGTCATATCAAGCCACTGCTCGAGGTGCAGGCCGCCCTGGGACTCGATGAAGTCTGGCTGATGCCCAACCATATTCCGCCCCACAAGGACGGCACCAACACCTCGACCCAGCACCGCCTGGCGATGGCCGAGCTTGTGTGTCAGCAATACCCGCAGCTCAAGCTGTGTGATATCGAGGCCAAGCGCGATCAGCCCTCCTATTCGGTAGAGACCCTCAAGCAACTGCGTCAGACCCATGGCCAGGATCAGCTGGTATTTATCATGGGGATGGACTCCTTCGTCGGTCTGCCGACCTGGTATCGCTGGCAAGAGCTGTTTGACCTGTGCCATATCGCCGTCTGCCAACGCCCGGGCTGGACGCTTTGTGGCGACAGCGAGATGGCGGCGCTACTGGATGCGCGCCGCGCAGGCAAGGCTGAGCTGGATAAGGCCATCGACATGGGCCGTACCGCAGGCCTCATCTTCCCGGTCACCATCACGCCGCAGCACTACTCCTCTACCGAAGTTCGTCGGCAGCTCGCCCAAAATCAGCTGGCGCCCGATGCCATGCCGCAAGCTATCGCCGACTATATCGCCGCCCATCACCTCTACCGCTAACAGCGAGATAACAAGGCTTCAACCTTTAGCCAAACTCGCGCCATTTCGGGCGCAGACAGGCATGCTGCTCACCGCTATTAGCAATTACTTTAGGGGCATAACCTGTTATACTGCCTCGCTGTTAAAAATGAATGAGGAATTTAGCGTGCAAAGCGCCGAGCTTAAACAGTTTGTCATCGACAAGGTCGAAGATTTAAAAGCAAAAGATGTTGTCGTACTCGAAGTCACCGACAAGTCAAATGTCACCGACTATATGGTGGTCTGTTCGGGTACTTCTAAGACCCACGTCAAAGCTATCGCCGAGAACGTGGTACTCGAGGCCAAACGTGCCAACCTACATATCCATGGCGTCGAAGGCCGTGACAGCAGCGAATGGGTGCTGGTCGACCTGGGCGACGTGATTGTTCACGTGATGCAAGACAAGACACGCGACTTCTATCAGCTTGAAAAGCTGTGGTCTGAAAAGCCAGCTTAATGAAGTTACAACTCGTTGCCGTGGGCACTCGTATGCCCGCCTGGGTCACCACAGGTTTCGAAGAATATCAGCGCCGTTTCCCCCGGGACATGGCCTTCGAATTGATCGAGATCCCTGCCGGAAAGCGCGGTAAGAATGCCGACATCGCCCGCATCTTGCACAAAGAGGGCGAACAGATGCTGGCGGCTATCCCCAAGGGAAACCATATCGTCAGCCTGGATCTGCCCGGCAAGAACTGGACCACGCCCGAGCTTGCCACTCAGCTCAACCGCTGGCAACTCGACGGCCGCGATGTTAGCCTGCTTATCGGCGGCCCTGAGGGGCTGGCCCCCGCCTGTAAACAGGCGGCGAATCAGAGCTGGTGCCTATCGGCCTTGACCCTGCCCCACCCCTTGGTACGCGTCTTGGTGGCCGAGAGCCTATACCGTGCCTGGAGCATCAACAACAACCACCCGTATCATAGAGAGTAGTGCGCCGTGCGACACTCGAGTCAATCGAGGGATAGACGATGATAGTGACAACCAACATACTGCCGGAGAGAGTATAATTGGCGCCACGTAAACGGATGGCCATGCATGATCATGCCGCCGAAGCCTCGCTGTTCAAACGCCGCGCCATCTTTACTTTCGCTTGCGTGGTGGTCTTGCTGAGCATACTGCTGGGCAACCTCTATCATCTGCAAGTCTTGTCTTACAAAGACTACGAGACCCGCTCCAACGATAACCGCATTCGCGTGGTGCCAGTAGCGCCGAGCCGCGGCCTGATCTACGACCGACACGGCCAGCTGTTGGCAGAAAACCAGCCCTTCTACTCGCTGGAGTTGATCCCAGAAAAGGTGAAAGACATTCCCGCGACCCTGGATGAACTCGCCAAAGTCGTCGAGCTCAGCAAAGATGACAGAGAAAGCCTGGTCGCCTCTCTAAAATACCATCGCCGCTTCAAGCCGATAACGGTCAAAAACCGCCTGTCGGAAGAGGAAGTGGCCATCTTTAGCGTCAACCAGCACAGGTTTCCCGGCTTCTCCATCGACGCGGGCCTGAAACGCCACTACCCCTACGATGGGCTGCTGACCCATGTGCTGGGCTATGTGGGCCGTATCAACAACCGCGATCAGGCGGCGCTGCAACGTAACGATCAGTGGCAGAACTACGCCGCCACCAAGGACATAGGTAAGCAGGGGATCGAAAAATTTTATGAATCCTTGTTACATGGCATGCCGGGACACCTTGAGGAAGAGGTCAACAACCGCGGCCGCACCATTCGCACCCTTAAATCTGTCGCGCCAGAGCCGGGCCAGGATATCTACCTGACACTGGATCTTCAGCTGCAGAAGAAGGCGATGGAACTCCTCGCCGGACGCCGCGGCTCCATCGTCGCCATCGACCCTCGCGACGGCGGCATTCTGGCCATGGTCTCCAGCCCCAGCTACGACCCCAACCAGTTCGTTCACGGCATCAGCTCTAAAGCCTACAGCGAGCTGCTCAACGCCCGCTCTCGCCCCTTGATTAACCGCGCGACCCAAGGCCAGTACGCCCCAGCATCGACGGTTAAGCCCCATATGGCGCTGCTGGGTCTGGAAGAGAAAACCGTCACGCCAAAGACCCGGGTATGGGACCCTGGTTTTTGGCAGATCCCCGGCGTCGAGCGTAAATACCGCGACTGGAAACGTTGGGGCCACGGCTGGGTCGATGTCAACGGCGCCCTGGTGCATTCCTGCGACACCTACTTCTACGACATGGCCTACAAGACAGGCATAGATAAGATCAGCAACTTCATGCAACAGTTCGGTTTTGGCGAGCGTACCGGCGTCGATATCTTCGAGGAATCAGCCGGTAACATGCCATCCAAGGACTGGAAGCGCCTCAAATACAATCAGCCCTGGTATGTGGGCGATACCATCTCGGTCGGGATCGGCCAGGGTTACTGGACCACCACACCGCTGCAGCTTGCCAATGCCACCGCCATCATGGCCAACAAGGGCGAGCGTTTCGTGCCTCATTTGCTGAAATCGATCAAGAATGACACTGTCAAGGTAGACACGCCGGTGGACAAGATGGCGCCAGTAGTGCTGAAGAATCCCCACAACTGGCAGATCATCAACGAGGCGATGCGAGATACCGCCCACAAGTCGCGCTTTGTCGACGCCGGCTATACCGCGGCGATGAAGACGGGTACGGCCCAGGTCTTCAGTGTGGCCGAGGATGAGAAGTATGACGCCGAGAATATCGACGAACACCTGAGGGATAACGCCTTAATCGTCGCCTACGCCCCCTATGAGGCGCCGCGCATCGTGCTGGCCGTGGTTCTGGAAAACGCCGGCTGGGGTGGCGCCAACGCAGGCCCTGTGGCCCGCGCCCTGCTCGATGAGTATATGCTACGCGACAACCTGCCCTTAGAAACCGCCGGGAGCCCTCACAATGAACGCCCATAGCCATAGACCCAACATCTGGCAGCGTATGCATATCGATCTGCCACTGCTTCTTGGGCTGCTGGCACTCATGTGCTATGGCCTGTTCGTCATCTATTCTGCCGGCGGCGAAGATATGGCGCTGATGGAGCGCCAGCTGGTCCGTATGGGGTTATCGCTGGGGATCATGCTGTTTGTCGCCCAGATCAATCCCGAGGTGCTCAGACGCTGGGCCTTCCCCATCTATATCGCCGGGGTGATATTGCTACTCGGGGTGCATTTCTTTGGTGAGATCAACAAGGGCGCTCAACGCTGGCTTAACCTGGGCTTCATGGAGTTTCAGCCTTCAGAGCTGATTAAGCTGGCCTTCCCTATCACCATGGCCTGGTATATCAGTAAGTTTCCCCTGCCGCCGAAGAAGCGTTACCTGGCGGGCGCCGGGGTAATTCTGCTGGTCCCCACACTGCTCATCGCCAAACAGCCGGATCTAGGCACCTCTATCCTGGTGGCCGCCTCGGGGATCTTCGTGCTGTTTCTCTCCGGCATGAGCTGGGCCATCGTCGGCAGTTTCATCGGTGGTGTGCTGGCCATGCTGCCCGTGCTCTGGTTCTTCCTGATGCACGATTATCAACGCACCCGGGTATTGACCCTGCTGGACCCTGAAAAGGATCCCCTGGGCGCCGGTTACCATATTATTCAATCCAAGATAGCCATCGGCTCCGGCGGCATCTGGGGCAAGGGCTGGCTCGATGGTACCCAGTCTCAGCTGGAATTCCTGCCCGAGCGTCACACCGACTTCATCTTCGCCGTTATCGGCGAGGAATTTGGCCTGATCGGCAGCCTTATCTTGCTCTGCCTCTACCTCTATGTGATCGGCCGCGGCCTGGTGATCGCCTCGCGGGCGCAAACCAGCTTTGCCCGTTTACTCGCTGGCAGTATTACTTTAACCTTCTTTGTATATGTCTTTGTGAATATTGGCATGGTATCGGGACTACTCCCCGTGGTTGGTGTACCTCTGCCTCTCATCAGTTACGGCGGCACCTCTATGCTGACCCTGATGACAGGCTTCGGGATCCTGATGAGCATTCATACCCATAGACGATTCATTGACCGTTAAAGGAAGACGATTTGAAACCAGTTTCACAGCTATTTTTCGCCCTGATGCTGGGCGGCGCCAGCATGCTGGCCCAGGCCGATGACAAGGTGATCCCCCAAGAGGGTGACATCAGTGAGTTGAAGACAGCCTTCACCGAGCAACAACTCGGCGCCGGCTTCACCCAGGCAGAGATAGACAGCTTTCTCAGTAGCGCCCATTACAACCAGAAGGTGATCGACGCCATCACCACGCCTTGGGAGGCCAAGCCCTGGTATCAGTATCATCCCATCTTCCTCACCGATAAGCGTCTGGAAAAGGGGCTGGCTTTCTGGAAGAAGCACGATGAGACCATCGCCAAGGCGGCAAAAACCTACCAGGTCGACCCAGAGATCATCGTCGCCATTATCGGTATCGAGACCTTCTACGGTGGCTACATGGGCACCTATCCGGTGATCGATGCCCTCTACACCTTAGGCTTTCACTACACGCCGCGGGCCGACTTCTTTCGCAAGGAACTGGCACAGTTACATACCCTGGCCAAAGAGGAAGGATTGGATCTAGGTTCACTCAAGGGCTCCTATGCCGGCGCCATGGGTTATGGTCAATTCATCCCCTCAAGCTATCGTCATTTCGCGGTAGATTTTAGCGGCGACGGCCGCCGGGATCTGGTAGGCAATCCTGTCGATGCCATCGGCAGCGTCGCTAACTATTTCCATCAGCACGGCTGGCAGAAAGGCGCCCTGGTCACACTACCTTTGACCACACATCATCTGCCCGCGCATCTCAAGACCTGGTCCGGTGAGAAGCTCTCCTACAAGGTCGCCGACATCCTCTCGCCAACCATCTCCCTGGCGCGAAATGTCGACCTGGATGTGCAGCAACCGGCGCTATTGGTCGAGCTTGAGCAGCCAGACAGTAAAGATTACTGGCTGGGACTGAATAACTTTTACGTGATCACCCGCTATAACCGTAGTCCGCTGTACGCCATGGCGGTTTATCAATTTAGCCAACAACTTAAAGATGCTTATGCGAAACAGTAACGCCCTGTCACTGCTCACTTTCATCCTGCTATTGGCTATAGCGGGCTGCTCGTCTCAGAGCGGTCGCTATAAGATTGCCGACGATCTGGCGCCCACAGACGCGCCCGATGTCTCTAAGGTAGAAGACGCTCATCCCAAGTTTGAACCCTACAGCCGCGGCGGTAATAGCAAGGAATATACCGTGCTGGGCAAGAACTATCGGGTGCTCGACACAGGCAAGGGCTATCAGAAGACGGGCATAGCCTCTTGGTATGGCGCCAAGTTTCATGGTCACCTCACCTCCAATGGGGAAACCTATGACATGTATTCCATGTCGGCGGCTCACAAGACACTGCCACTGCCCAGCTATGTGAAGGTCACTAACCTGACCAACAACAAGACGGTCGTGGTGAGAGTCAATGATCGCGGCCCCTTTCACGATAACCGCATCATAGATCTCTCTTACGCCGCGGCGCACCGCTTGGATATGCTCAAGACCGGCACGGCCAAGGTGAAACTCGAGGTTATCTACATAGAGAACCCAGAGTCGGCGGCCCTGGCAGCGCTACAGGAAACCAAGCTTCATTATGTGCAGGTGGTCGCCTCCTCCGATAAGGGACGCATCGATCATCTGGCCCAGACCCTGGCCAGCCAGTATCAGGTGAAGACCCGTATCCAGCAGAGCGGCAACCTCTATCGTCTGCAGCTCGGTCCCATAGGTCGCCAGCAGATCGCCGCCCAACTCAATCAGACCCTGCAGCAAAACGGCTACCCACAGAGCTATCTGGTGACCGAATAACTTAAGCGCCAGAAATCGGTGTGCTTTTCCTTAAGATTAAGGAACCTTCACTGATTTCGATGGTCGACTAATGTTATACTCGCCCGACATAGCGCCCAAATTTTTGCATTCAACCAAAAGACGTGCCTTGATAATATGAAATTACTGAATCACAGCTTTAAAACACTTCTCCTTGCTTCCTCTCTCTCCTTCACGGCAGCCAACGCGGCACCCGTTGTTACGCCTGATGCACCTAAGGTTGCAGCCAAAGCCTTTATTCTGATGGATTACAACTCGGGTCAGATCATCGCCGAAGAGAACGCCTATGAGAGCCTGAACCCAGCCAGTCTTACCAAGATGATGACCAGCTATGTGATAGGCCATGAGATCAAGGTGGGCAACATCGCGCCACAAGACAAGGTCACCATCAGTAAGAATGCCTGGTCGAAGAATTTCCCCGACTCTTCGAAGATGTTTATCGAAGTGGGTAAGCAGGTGTCGGTCGAAGATCTTAACCGCGGCATCATCATTCAGTCGGGTAACGATGCCTGTGTCGCCATGGCCGAGCACATTGCTGGCACCGAAGATGGCTTCGTGGATCTGATGAACTCCTGGGCTAAACAGCTGGGCATGCGCGACAGCTACTTCGAAAACTCTCACGGCCTGGATTCTGAAAACCACAAGACCACTGCCTACGACATGGCACTGCTGGGCGCCGCGCTGATCCGCGATGTGCCGGAGGAGTACCGCGTCTACTCAGAAAAATCTTTCACCTATAACGGCATCAAGCAATACAACCGCAACGGCCTCTTGTGGGACAAGAGCCTAAACGTCGACGGCATCAAGACAGGCCACACCTCGGGCGCCGGTTACAACCTGGTGACTTCTGCGACGAAAGATGGCATGCGCCTGGTATCCGTTGTCATGGGCACCGCCAGCGAATCGGCTCGTAAGGCCGAGAGTAAGAAACTACTCAACTATGGTTTCCGCTTCTTCGAATCCATCACGCCCTATAAGGCAGGCGATAGCTTCGTTACCCAGAAGATCTGGTACGGTGACAGAGAATCTGTCGATCTGGGCGTAATGACAGATACCCCAATCACTATCAGCCGTGGCCAGGCCAAGAACCTTGAAGCCAACTACGAGCTGAACAAGGAACTGACCGCCCCTATCGCAAAAGGCGAAACCGTGGGACGCATCTACTTCCAGCTAAACGGTAAAGACATTGCCCAGTTCCCATTGGTCACCCTGCAAGAAGTGAACGAAGGCAGCTGGTTCAGCAAGCTAATGGACTACTTTAAGCAGATGTTTGCCAGCTGGTTTAGCTAATTCGACCGGCCTTTATGCATCGCATAGTAAAAAGTCACCTAAGGGTGACTTTTTTGTTTTTAGCCTCTCAGGCTTGAATTAGGTATAATAACCCCCATTTTAAAGCCATTAAGTTAGGCAAGAGATAGACAGCTATGTTAGACACCAAGTTTCATGAACTCCTAGACTTCCCCGCGGCCTTCCCTTTTAAAGTCGTGGGTGATGCCAGAGACACACTCGCCGATGATGTCGTTGCCGTTGTACAGCGTCACGTGCCAGGCGACTATATGCCAACCTCCAGAGCCTCAAGCAAAGGCAGCTACCACTCGATCACTGTCAAGGTAACGGTTCACAGTAAAGAACAAATTGAGTTGCTTTACATAGAGTTAGCAGCCATCGAAGGGGTTAAGCGCGTCCTCTAAGATGCGCCCTCCTGGTAGGAAATGTGATCTACCTTACATTTCCTGATTTCGCGCGTATAATAGGCGCACTTAAACGCAGAGGGGAGAGGTTGCCCTTGAAAGATACGGTTTTACATGTTCGCCATCTTGGACGCCAGGATTACGAGTCGGTATGGCACGCCATGCAGGAATATACCGATAATCGCGATGAAAATAGCCAAGATGAGCTATGGATCGTCGAGCACCCTCCAGTTTTCACTCAGGGCCAGGCGGGCAAGAGTGAACATATTCTCAACCCCGGCGATATCCCCGTCATTCAAGTCGACCGCGGTGGCCAAGTCACCTATCACGGCCCAGGCCAGCTAGTCGCCTATCCGCTGCTGGACATCAAACGCCTCAAAATAGGCGTTCGCCAACTGGTCACCGATATCGAGCAGAGTATCGTCAAGATGCTCGCCCTCTACGATATCGAGGCTTACCCCAAGGCCGATGCCCCAGGAGTCTATGTCGACGAACGAAAGATAGCCTCTCTGGGTCTGCGGATCCGCAAGGGCTGCTCCTTCCACGGCCTGGCCCTAAACGTCGATATGGATATGTCCCCCTTTCAACGCATCAACCCCTGCGGTTATGCCGGATTAGAGATGGCGCAATGTAAGCCACTCAAGGGACCGCAAAGCGTCGAAGAAGCCGGCGAGAAACTGATACAAACTTTTAGCCAAGAATTGGGCTATCAACATCTAGAACATCATCAAGGGTTAACAGACTAATATGAGTAGGCCTGAAAGATTACAACCCGGAGTCAAGTTACGCGATGCCGACAAGGTCTCCCGTATTCCGGTCAAGGTCGTGCCTTCCGAGCGCGAAACCATGCTACGCAAACCCGATTGGTTGAGAGTCAAGCTCCCGGCATCGAACCAGCGTATCGTCGACATCAAGCAGGCGCTGCGTAAGAACGGTCTGCACTCTGTATGTGAAGAGGCCTCCTGCCCTAACCTTGCCGAGTGTTTTAACCATGGTACCGCCACCTTCATGATCTTGGGCGCCATCTGTACCCGTCGCTGCCCCTTCTGCGATGTGGCCCATGGTCGTCCACTCAAACCAGATGCCGAAGAGCCGGTAAAACTGGCCCAGACGATCAGAGACATGAAGCTTAAATATGTGGTGATCACCTCTGTGGATCGTGACGATCTGCGTGATGGTGGTGCTCAGCACTTTGCCGACTGTATCCACGAGATCCGTAAGCTCAACCCAGAGATCAAGATTGAGATCTTAGTGCCCGATTTCAGAGGCCGTATCGACGCCGCCTTGGAGATCCTGGCCACCGAGCCACCCGATGTCTTCAACCACAACCTGGAGACGGCACCTAAGCACTACCGTAAGGCTCGCCCTGGGGCAAACTACCAGTGGTCACTGGATCTGTTGAAGAAATTCAAAGAGCAACACCCAAACATTCCGACTAAGTCGGGTTTGATGATGGGCCTAGGTGAAACCAACGAAGAGATCGCCGAGGTGCTTCGCGACCTGCGCGCGCACAACGTAGAGATGCTGACACTTGGGCAATATCTACAGCCCTCTAAGTTCCACCTGCCGGTAGAACGTTACGTGCCGCCAGCTGAGTTTGACGAGCTGAAAGACTATGCCGAAGAGATAGGCTTTACCCATGCCGCATGTGGTCCTATGGTGCGTTCTAGCTACCATGCTGACCTGCAGGCACAAGGTAAAGAGGTCAAATAGGCTTAGGACATTAAGCGTTAACTTTAAACGCTCAGAAACAAAAATAGCGCCCCTTAGGCGCTATTTTTGTTTCTCCATCCGCTAAAACAAACGCTCCATCAGGATAGCGTCCTCTTTCCCCTGCTCTAGCTGATAGTAATTGGCCCGCATCCCCGTCTGTTCAAAGCCCATTTGGCGATATAAGGCGATAGCCCTTTCATTAGAGGCCCTCACCTCTAACATCATACGTTCGGCGCCCTGCGTCGCTGCCAGCTCGATTAACGCCTCGGTAAGACGCTTACCCAGCCCCTGGCCTTGCATAGCGGGCCTGACACAAATATCCATCAGGGTGGCATCTTCGAAGAGTTGATGCAAAATACCAAAACCTAACAGCTCCTCATCATCAAAGAGCCCGATAACATGGTAAAAACGTCCGAAACAGGTCTCGAGATTACTCAATGACATGGGGAAACGATGACAGGCTGATTCAAGCTCATGCAAGCCAGGCGCATCCTCTTTAGTGAGCTTCTTAAGCGCCAATGTCATAAGCATCGCTCTCCCAAATATGCTGCCACAGCTCGCGCTTGGCCGTAGATTCCTGCTCAAGCACCGCGATAGGAGCAGAGCTAATGATACAATTCATCTTAGGCAGTCTGACGCGGCGCATATCCCAGAACACTTGTGTACTGCTGCTTAACGAATCGCTGACGACGACCTGCTTGTCCTGCTGTGGAAACAGCGCCAACACTTGACGAATAAGCGGATGTTCGGCCGATACGCTCGCCCCCTTATCCACCAGAATATGATACAAAGGAAGCTCGGCTCCCTTCTCGACCCAGCGGGTAATGCCCATAGCATCTAAATATGCACTCGGTTCCAAATCGCCTCCAGACAAATGCTAACCCATTAAGGATAACCTCTGCCCGCGCGAGTGTCACGATGGCCAGAGACTACACCATGCTCAGAGATATAAAGGTGAGAGAAATAATGAAATTCAGAAAAGCAAAAAGCCGTTCATTTCTGAACGGCTTCTCTAGAATGTGGCAGGGGTGGCAGGACTCGAACCCGCAACCATCGGTTTTGGAGACCGCTGTTCTACCAATTGGAACTACACCCCTGTTGACGTGGGGCATTATGCTAAAACCCCTCCCAAAGGTAAAGGACTTTTTATGGCTAACTCGCTCAATTGCGGCTTTTTCATGCAAGATAGCGAATATTAAGTCATATCCTCACATTCTCACTCAAAAAACGGCCATCCACACCATCATTCAACCCGCTTCCAATAATGTTAAACGTCACTGATTAATGGGATAAGGAGCCTAAAATCCCCAAAGCAAGTCCTATTGATTATAGTCATCAGTGGCTAATACCAGCCCAGCCTATAGCATCCAAAATGAAGCCTACATATTTTTGCATTTAGCCTCTTCGAGACTTGCACCTGGGGACAAATACATAGAGACCTGCTCCCCGCACCTTCCTCTTTCTATCCTAGACACCACAAACGAAAACCTTACTAGCGATTCCAATAGATCAATACAGCAGCTTTTGGCGACTCAGCCCCCACCAATATAAGCGATGAACAGTTTCGCAAAGCTGACCAAATAGCACGGTACACATAGATAGTTCTGTGAGTAAAACTACTCTCGCTGATGATATTAGTCTTTAGCCATATAGGTATCGATGTAGGAAACAGGCTTAAAAACAGGAGTAAAGAGATGCCGGATAATTCACACCCTAACAGCTGTAACCCAAGACTACTGGCTAGAAAGTAAAGACTATTCATAGTGGCTCGAAAGAATAGGTATACACAGAAGGTTTCTCACATGGGGGCGGAGAAGTCCTGCTATGGATGCGCAACATCCAAGGCCTTTGTAGCGCGAAGCACGGACTGAGGAGTCGCTACACATAAAAAAAGGCATTTGCATTGCCAGCTCCTAGGCAGATACCAGATATTAACTCCCCAAATCTCACATGGAGACGTAAGGCATCCTTTTACCAAGCGCAGCTTGATGGGTGACTGAGCACGAAGCAGCTAGGCTGCGAACCGAGGGTCTAATGAATAAAGAGAAAAGGCGGCTGTCATGAGCTTCGAGCCAGAGACTAACTCCATCAATCTCACATGGGGGCGTAAGGCATCCGCTTATCAAGCGCAGCTAGATGGATGACTGGAGCGCGAAGCAGCTAGGCTGCGAGCTGAGGGGCCTGACCGCCATGGATGGCGGAAATGCAGTTAATGAATGGAGCACTTAACTGCCACCCACGAAGTGGCTGTGGGCTGCGTGTGAAGTAGCACTTTCGCGCGACCTACATGGATGTAGGAAGTGCCATAAATTGCCAGGAGCAATTTAGGCGAGCGTATAAACGAAAAAATCCCCAGCACAGTGGCTGGGGATTCTTCGTTTATTAGACGCCTGGAAATGGCCTACTCGGTTCGCGCAGCGAACACATGGGGGTGAAAGTGAGGCGCTTTAAATACGCAGTATTTAGCCTCACTTGAACGCGGAGAAGCTATGCTTCGTAGCCGGAGAACCCGCTCAGCGGTGGGGCGACGTCGGGAGTAGGCATTCATGCCTACATAAGTGAATAAGCCACCTGACTTTAATTAAGGTGGTTTCGAGAGGGTACCCGATAATTTCATAAACCCCAAACGCAAAAAAGCCACCTTATTCAGGTGGCTTCTTCACTTAATTAG
>NZ_JAKEVI010000003.1:0-867182 GCF_022398495.1 Shewanella sp. Isolate8
ATCGTATAGGTAAGGAGGTGATCCAGCCCCAGGTTCCCCTAGGGCTACCTTGTTACGACTTCACCCCAGTCATGAACCACACCGTGGTAAACGCCCTCCCGAAGGTTAAGCTATCTACTTCTGGTGCAGCCCACTCCCATGGTGTGACGGGCGGTGTGTACAAGGCCCGGGAACGTATTCACCGTAGCATTCTGATCTACGATTACTAGCGATTCCGACTTCATGGAGTCGAGTTGCAGACTCCAATCCGGACTACGACCGGCTTTGTGAGATTAGCTCCACCTCGCGGCTTCGCAACCCTCTGTACCGACCATTGTAGCACGTGTGTAGCCCTACTCGTAAGGGCCATGATGACTTGACGTCGTCCCCACCTTCCTCCGGTTTATCACCGGCAGTCTCCCTAAAGTTCCCGGCATTACCCGCTGGCAAGTAAGGATAAGGGTTGCGCTCGTTGCGGGACTTAACCCAACATTTCACAACACGAGCTGACGACAGCCATGCAGCACCTGTCTCAGAGTTCCCGAAGGCACCAATCCATCTCTGGAAAGTTCTCTGGATGTCAAGAGTAGGTAAGGTTCTTCGCGTTGCATCGAATTAAACCACATGCTCCACCGCTTGTGCGGGCCCCCGTCAATTCATTTGAGTTTTAACCTTGCGGCCGTACTCCCCAGGCGGTCTACTTAATGCGTTAGCTTGAGAACCCAGTGTTCAAGACACCAAATTCCGAGTAGACATCGTTTACGGCGTGGACTACCAGGGTATCTAATCCTGTTTGCTCCCCACGCTTTCGTACCTGAGCGTCAGTCTTTGTCCAGGGGGCCGCCTTCGCCACCGGTATTCCTTCAGATCTCTACGCATTTCACCGCTACACCTGAAATTCTACCCCCCTCTACAAGACTCTAGTTGACCAGTTCGAAATGCAGTTCCCAGGTTAAGCCCGGGGCTTTCACATCTCGCTTAATCAACCGCCTGCGTACGCTTTACGCCCAGTAATTCCGATTAACGCTTGCACCCCTCGTATTACCGCGGCTGCTGGCACGAAGTTAGCCGGTGCTTCTTCTGCGAGTAACGTCACAGCTAACGGGTATTAACCGTTAACCTTTCCTCCTCGCTGAAAGTGCTTTACAACCCGAAGGCCTTCTTCACACACGCGGCATGGCTGCATCAGGCTTGCGCCCATTGTGCAATATTCCCCACTGCTGCCTCCCGTAGGAGTCTGGGCCGTGTCTCAGTCCCAGTGTGGCTGATCATCCTCTCAGAACAGCTAGGGATCGTCGCCTAGGTGAGCCATTACCTCACCTACTAGCTAATCCCACCTAGGTACATCCAATCGCAGAAGGTCCGAAGATCCCCTCTTTTCCCCCGTAGGGCGTATGCGGTATTAGCAGTCGTTTCCAACTGTTATCCCCCTCGACTGGGCAGTTCCCTAGGCATTACTCACCCGTCCGCCGCTCGTCATCTTCAAAAGCAAGCTTTTGAAATGTTACCGCTCGACTTGCATGTGTTAGGCCTGCCGCCAGCGTTCAATCTGAGCCATGATCAAACTCTTCAATTAAAAGTTTTTTTGCTTGGCTTGCGCCAAACGACTCAATGAATTCTGATTCACATAAATGACTCGGAAGAATCATCTATATGTTTGTACATATTGCTATGGACTCTCACTATCTCTAGTAAAGAATTGCATTGAGATTTAAATCGTTTTCGATTAACTCAATACCTGTGAGTGCCCACACAGATTTCTTGTTTTATCTTGTTAAAGAACGTTCGCCTCACACTGGATTCCAGCGGGCTAGGGATGCGTATTCTACGCCTCTCCCTGTCGGCGTCAAGCGCTTTTTTCAAAAGATTTTTAAGTGGTTAATTACTGCGCTATCGCGCTGCAACCACCGGCTTAAAAACTTGAACCGCTTGTTACCTTGACTCGACCAGCTTGCCTACTTCGCTTCGCTAAGTAGCGCCGTTTGCCGTGTCAGTGGGAGCGCATTATAGGGAGCCAAATCTTTTGCGCAAGGGCTTTTTTGACAAAAGCAATCTATCGAACAAAAAACACCCAGAAGGTGGTTTACCCAGCCAAAACCCACACACAAAGCCAACAAGTGAGTAACGATAACAACACAATATTTGGTTACCCTATCGATTTTGATCCTATCAAGTTCAAGCATCGCTTGTTCAAAACCGGAAAATAAGTTTGGCACAAAAACATTCACTCTGCCAAAAATCTTAGCGGCGTCATTGAAAGGCTGTCACAGCCCCCATTTATCCCCGTTGCAAGGACTCATCACAGGGCAGCTGTCACTGCTTCTTATCGGCATCTTCTGAGTCTTGCTCAGTTTGTTTGGCTTCGCATTCAGTATCTGTCTCTTGAGTATCTGTCTCTTGTGCATTCGTCTCTTGAGTAATGTCAGCATCGTTCTCATCCCCCACCACATGACTCACCTTTAATTTCTTTACCGTACGTATGGTATAGATAGGGCCAGAGAGGGCGTAGAGACTAAAGACGATAAACAAGATGGTCGCAGGTTGCACCGAAACCACCACAAACAGGCCCACCAGTGCCAGAATAACCATAAAGTTAACCCGGCCGCGCCAATCATAGTCTTTAAAGGAGTAATAACGGAAGTTACTCACCATCAAGAGACCCGCACAAGCTGTCATTAGCAGCGCCAATATACTTACCTGTTGACCCTCTATCTCATAATAGGTGCCCGTCCAGATAGCACCAGCGATGATGGCCGCCGCGGCTGGACTCGCCAATCCCTGAAAGTAGCGCTTATCGGCGACGCCAACCTGGGTATTGAAACGCGCCAGTCGTAATGCGGCGCCGGCACAATAGATAAATGCGGCCAACCAACCGACCTTGCCCAGATCGGCCAAGGCCCAGTTATAGGCGATCAACGCAGGGGCGACCCCGAAAGAGACCATATCGGCCATGCTGTCATATTCGGCGCCAAATGCACTCTGGGTATTAGTCATCCTTGCGACCCGTCCGTCGACACCGTCGAAGATCATGGCGACAAAGATGGCGATCGCCGCCGCTTCAAAGTGGCCATTCATGGAGGCAATCACCGCATAGAAGCCGGAAAACAATCCCGCTGTGGTGAACAGATTAGGTAAAAGGTAGATACCGCGGTTCTTAACCGTCTCTTTGTTTAAATTTTGCATATAATAAGGAGCAAGGTTATCTTGATAAAATAGAAAGATAACACAGATTTAAGCTCACTTTTTATACGGATCTCTAATTGTTGGCAGATGAGGCATCTCTTGCACTCTCTCCCGGCCTAAATATGGACACTATGATGACCGGAAAATTTTATCTTAGCGCACTACTTAGCCTATTCCTTTGCGCCCCTGCGCTTGCAACGACCATCTATAAGTGGGTAGACGAAAACGGAGTCACCCATTACAGCCAGGAAAAGCCTCCCGAGGCTAAGACAGAAAAACTCTATAGCGAAGATATCGAACAGAAAAAAGTCGGCTTTACCGCCCCTAAGGTCACTGAAAAACAGGGAGAGCCAAAAAGCGAAGCCGCGTTAGCCGCCGAAGCGATCAACGAGAAAGATAAGGCCCAAGCCAAGGCCATCTGCGAAAATGCCAAGCATCAGTTGAGCGTGCTCGAGACCTATACTCGCCTGACACGTAAGAATGAAGAAAGTGGTGAAATGGTGCGCATGACAGAGGAAGACAGGCAATCAGAGATCGCCACGCAGAAACAACGTATCAAACTCTTCTGCGTCAAATAGACATATGTATAGAAGTAGAAGCGACAACCCGACGTGCCGAGGTTGTCGCTTGATGTTTCTTATAGACCCTGTTCGACTTCTACTTACTAGCGCCTTTCGAACTGCTACCTTTCACCATATACATAGAGCGACTCACGCCATCCTGGCAGGCCTGGATGCCCGCATTCCAGCCCTTATCAAATTCACTCAAGCCATCCAACACCTTATCCTTCATCCCTTCTAAGGTATCGGCGCCTGGATTTTGTTTCAGGTAACCGGCGCTTCGACAGCCAGTGTTGTAACCATAGTGATAGAGGCTGTCATAGTCGACGCTGCCGACGCCGACAAAGGCCGGGCCACTGCTTTGCATTGGTGCCGAGCTACATGCTGTCACCAATACGGCCAGAGATGCTATAACTGCTAACCTTGCTTTCATCCAATACTCCTTCACTGTATAAAAACTCAAATTAGGAAGAGATACCGCCCTTTTCAAACTAGTTCAAATAATAGACAAGTGCAATCTGATGCCCCTGATAAAAAAAGCCCAAACCTAGGTTTGGGCTTTTTACAGGACTGAGTAATTGGACTAAGCAATCGAACTAAGCTACCGAACTAAGTCACGGGACTAAATTACAAAGCTAAGTTACTAGAGCGAGCCTTATTGATGAAAGGCGAGCTCGCCCCCCGCGGCATCGACCTTGATTGGCGCGCCAGGTAACAGCTCGCCGCTCAAGAGTTTCTGCGCCAGTGGGTTTTCGACCTCTTG
This sequence comes from Shewanella sp. Isolate8, assembly GCF_022398495.1. Lineage (NCBI taxonomy): Bacteria > Pseudomonadati > Pseudomonadota > Gammaproteobacteria > Alteromonadales > Shewanellaceae > Shewanella > Shewanella sp. Isolate8. The sequence continues at coordinate 4,486 of NZ_JAKEVI010000003.1, forward strand.
CTGCAGGGCACGCTTCAGCGGCCTTGCACCATAGACAGGGTCGAATCCAGCCTGAGCGATCAAGGCTAAGGCATCGTCACTCACCTCAAGCTCAAAGTCTTTCTCCGCCAGGCGCGCCTTCAGATTGTCTATCTGGATCTGCGCAATATGAGCGATATGCTCTGACTCCAATGGATGGAAGACCACGCTTTCATCGATACGGTTGAGGAACTCGGGTCTGAAGCTGTGTGTTACCACATTCATCACCTCACTCTTCATCTCGGCATAACTGGCAATACCGAAACGTTCTTGAATCACATCTGAGCCCAGGTTCGAGGTCATGATCACCACTGTATTACGGAAATCCACCGTACGCCCCTGACCATCGGTCAGGCGACCATCGTCCAGCACCTGCAGCAGGATGTTGAACACGTCGGGATGAGCCTTTTCCACCTCATCGAGCAAGATCACCGAATAAGGCTTACGTCTCACCGCTTCGGTGAGATAGCCCCCCTCTTCATAGCCCACATACCCTGGAGGCGCACCAACTAGGCGTGACACCGAATGCTTCTCCATAAACTCGGACATATCGATACGCACCATGGCCGATTCGGTATCGAACAGAAACTTCGCCAATGACTTACACAGCTCAGTCTTACCCACACCGGTAGGACCGAGGAAAAGGAAGGAGCCGATAGGACGATTAGGATCCGCAAGGCCGGCGCGGCTGCGACGAATGGCATTGGCCACCGCATCCACGGCCTCGTTTTGTCCAATCACCCGAGTATGCAGTGCTTCTTCCATATGTAGCAGCTTCTCTTTTTCCCCTTCGAGCATCTTAGACACAGGGATACCGGTCGCCTTAGACAGGACTTCGGCAATCTCCACGTCAGAGACCTTGTTACGCAACAGCGTCATATCCTGCATCTCGGCCTGCGCCGCCAGATCCAGTTGTTTCTCGAGCTCGGGAATACGACCATATTGCAGCTCAGACATACGGGTCAGATCCCCTGCACGCCTTGCCACCTCGAGATCCATACGGGCCTGCTCGAGATCCGCCTTGATATGTTGAGTGCCTGCCAGTGCAGCCTTCTCGGTATGCCAGACCTCGTTGAGCTCGGCGGCCTTGGCCTCGACCTCGGCAAGTTCACTGCGCAAGGTGCTAAGGCGACGCTGACTGGCCTCGTCACTCTCTTTGATCAGGGCCTGCTCCTCCAGCTTAAGCTGTATGGTGCGGCGCTCTAACCTGTCCAGTGGCTCGGGCTTAGAATCTATCTGCATACGGATACTTGAGGCCGCCTCATCGATGAGGTCGATCGCCTTATCGGGCAGTTTCCTGTCAGAAATATAGCGGTGAGACATGCTGGCCGCGGCCACGATGGCCGGATCGGTGATCTCCACATGGTGATGCAGCTCATAGCGCTCTTTCAGACCACGCAAAATCGCGATGGTGTCTTCGACGCTTGGCTCATCAACCAGCACCTTCTGAAAACGACGCTCGAGCGCGGCATCTTTCTCAATATATTGACGATATTCATCTAAGGTGGTGGCACCGACACAGTGCAGGTCACCTCTGGCCAATGCTGGCTTAAGCATGTTACCCGCATCCATGGCGCCATCACTCTTACCTGCGCCGACCATGGTATGTAGCTCATCGATGAAGAGGATCACCTGGCCCTCTTCCTGCGCCAGCTCATTGAGCACCGCCTTGAGACGCTCCTCGAATTCACCACGATACTTAGCACCGGCCACCAGCGCACCTAAGTCGAGTGACAACACCCGCTTATTCTTGATCCCCTCAGGCACCTCGCCATTGATGATGCGTTGGGCCAGGCCCTCGACGATGGCCGTCTTACCCACGCCAGGCTCACCGATGAGTACAGGGTTGTTCTTGCTGCGGCGTTGCAGCACCTGAATCGTACGTCGGATCTCATCATCACGGCCGATCACGGGATCCAGCTTGCCCTGCTCGGCGCGCTCGGTCAGATCCACGGTAAACTTCTTCAGCGCTTGGCGCTGATCTTCGGCGTTAGGGTCGTCGATATTCTTGCCAAGACGCACCTCTTCGATGGTCTTCTCAAGCAGCTCCTTGGTGGCGCCCGATTTCTTCAGGCATTGCGCCAACGCGTCGCTGCCCTCGAGGGCAGCCAACACGAAGAGTTCGCTGGAGATATACTTGTCTTTGCGCTTTTGCGCCAACTTGTCACACAGATTCAACAGGCGAATCAGCGCCTGCGACAGCTGAACGTCACCGCCTGTGCCCTCAATTTGCGGTAAACGTTCTAGCTCCTGACTCAGGGCTGAGCGCAAGGTGCTAACCGAGATCCCGGCCTGGGTCAGCAATGGATGGATAGAACCACCATCTTGGTTAAGCAACGCCATCATCAGATGAATCGGCTCGATAAACTGATGGTCACGCCCCAACGCTAATGACTGAGCATCGGAGATTGCTATCTGGAATTTGTTCGTCATACGATCGAGTCGCATACAGCCTCCTAAAAAATTAACGAATGAAGGAAACCTTCAGTGCTTTGTTACCAGTATAGATGGGGGCTTTTTAGGAGGATTCAAGCAATAAGAGAAAAATTGCTGCTTTTTCGTACTAAACTTCCAGCCAGATAAAAGAGGCCATACGGCCGGTTTTCGCCTCGCGGCGATAGGAGAAATAGTCGGCACTCAAGCTATAGGTGCAGTGGGGCAATTGATAGACGCCGCCAACACCGAGACGCTCAGCACGGTAGCGGGCGATCCCTTGCAGATCGGCTAAAAACTTATCGGCGCTCGGCTTAAAAAAGTCTGCGGTTTCAGCATGCTGAGCGATGAACTGCGCCCTAACCTCACCGCCGACCTCGAAGGTATCAGGGCCGATACAAGGGCCAAGATAGATAAGTAACTCTTCGGCGGGCGCATCAAACTCAGCGATAGCCGCCTCGACGATACCATTACACAGTCCGCGCCAACCGGCATGCACCGCCGCCACCTGAGTCGCCGCGCGATCGCAAATCAGCACAGGCAGGCAGTCGGCAGTCATCACCACACACACATGCTCGCCACTGCGGCAGAAACTGCCATCAGCAACACGGTTTGTGTCCTGGTCCAGATTCACCAGCTCGATGCCATGGATCTGCTGCAGCCAGGCAGGCTCGGCTGATATGCCCAGAGCCTTTGCCGCAAGCAAACGGTTTTGACGCACAAGCTCGGGGTCGTCGCCCACATGGTCGCCAAGGTTTAGACTATCGAAGGGTGACAGGCTCACGCCCCCCTGACGCTGGCTAAAAGCCAGCTTCACGCCAGGAGGGATGAACCAGTCTTGAGGCAGCATTAATATTCCGCCGGATGAGCCTTAGTGTCATCACGCAGGGCGTGCGTTAAGGCCACCATATCTTCAGGGATAGGCGCCTGCCAGCTCATTATCTCACAGGTGAAGGGGTGCGCCAGCTCGAGGCGAACGGCATGCAGCGCCTGACGCTTAAAGCCGTTTAGCGCCTCCATCAATTCAGGCGTGGCCTTCTTAGGTGGACGAGGGCGACCGCCATAGACAGGATCCCCGACTAAAATATGGCCTATGTGCGCCATATGTACCCTGATCTGGTGGGTACGACCGGTTTCCAGACGCAGGCGCAGACGGGTATGGGCACGGAACTTCTCCGCCACACGATAATGGGTCACCGAGGGGCGACCGCCGTGGTGCACCGCCATATGAGTGCGCTTGGTCGGATGGCGCGCAATCGGCTCATCGACCACACCACCGGCCGTCATGGTGCCACTCACGATCGCCTCATATTCACGGGTGATCTCGCGTGCCTGCAATGCCGCAACCAGATGGGTCTGCGCCTCGACCGTCTTAGCCACTACCATCAAACCTGTAGTGTCCTTATCGAGACGATGTACGATACCGGCCCTTGGAACCAGCTCAATTTCAGGGCAGTGATGCAAGAGCGCGTTCATCAGGGTGCCATCGCTGTTGCCTGCGCCGGGGTGAACCACCAGGCCAGCCTGCTTGTTGATCACGATAATATGGTCATCTTCGTAGACGATATCCAGATCGATCGCCTGTGCCTCGGCCTTGATCTCCTCTTTGAGAGTCGCTTCGATCTCAATTTCTTGGCCTTCGAGCACCTTTTCTCTCGGCTTAGTCTGCACCATACCATCGACGTAGACGGCACCAGCCTGTATCCACTCTTTAATACGTGTACGGGAGTAATCAGGGAACAACTCGGCCAGAGTTTGGTCTAATCTCTGCCCGGTTTGTGTTGCTGTGATCTCGCTTTTTAGATTAATCTCTTGTGTCATAGGAACCGTACCCGCGTTTTGGGGTCCAAATTAAAGTGCTATCTGTTACAATCGTATTGTTTCTATTTTATCGTGAAATGGAAAAATTCTTAAACAACAACTTACAAAGAATCGAATTCAAGTATGCATAATTTTGCTAAAGGCGCAGCTATCGCCTTGTTGTCATTGGCCTTAGCGGCGTGTAGTAGTAAACCAGAAGATGATATCGAACTGAGTAAATCTTCCCCCGAAGTCCTCTATTCTCAAGCCAGAACCTCGATGGAGCTGGGCAACTATAGTAAAGCGGTGCGCTCTTTGGAAGCACTAGACTCTCGCTATCCCTTCGGTCCACACAAGACTCAGGTACAATTAGACCTGATCTACGCATACTACAAACTGGATGATTCGGCATCGGGCATCGCCAATATCGATCGCTTCATTCGCCTTAACCCCACACATAAAGATATCGACTATGTCTACTATATGCGTGGTCTGGTGAACATGCAGTCGGACAACTATATGTTCCACGACATGCTCAACATCGACAGAACCGACCGAGATCCCAAGGCGGCGCAAGACGCCTTTAAAGACTTCGATCGTCTGATCAAGCAGTATCCTAACAGCAAATATGCCGCCGATGCGCAAAAACGCATGCAGTTCTTGAAAAACCGCCTGGCCAAGTACGCCGTTACGGTTGCGGAATACTACATCAAGATGAATGCCTGGAGCGCCGCCGCCGTGCGCGCCCAGACAGTGCTGGAAACCTACCCGGGAACACCATCTACCGAGCGCGCCCTAGAGATCATGGCGACCGCCTACGAGGAACTCGGCCAGCAGAAACTCAAAGATCACGTACTCATGGTGATGCAGAGTAACTTCCCCAACAACGACATGCTCAAGTAAGCCAGCCTGTTCATACAGAGTAGTCAATGATTTAAGAGGCCCCGCACCGCGGGGCCTTTTTTATATCCGCCTCTATGACTCATACTCAGCTTTAGTCGCTTATTGGTCGACATTACAAGCCTAACTTACTCGGTAGTCATCAAATAGAGGGCTCGGCCCGCAGCCCAGTTTCAACCTCGACAGATCCCCTGAATCTCGACATTTGATCTAAAAATCGACGTTTCGGGCAAAAGTTATCCAAACAAGCGAGATAAACAAAGTTTTTGCAAAAATGTGTTGACTCAAATGCGCAAAAGCCTTTTAATGCACCCCGTCGCCCGAATAGCTCAGTCGGTAGAGCAGAGGATTGAAAATCCTCGTGTCCCTGGTTCGATTCCGGGTTCGGGCACCATATTCTAGGGTGCCTAGCGCACCACACAAAAAAGCCTCGCACTGCGAGGCTTTTTTGTTTCTATTCATCTTACCCATTTCAATCTTTTGCTATACCTATAGATACGACATAAGTTTTAGCTTTCTGCTATTTACTCCTTTTTTTGGGTGTCTATATGAACAATATTCAAATCAAGCACAAGATGGCTTTCGGTATCTTACTCCCCCTCTCGCTCCTCATCTGTATCTGCATCTTAGCAATCAATATGATGAATAATATCGAGAAAGGTGTCGTCACCATCTATAACGATAGAGTCGTTCCACTGGAAGATCTCAAGGTGATCGCCGATGATTACGCGGTATCTGTCATCGACGCCATCAACAAGGCTAATGCCGGTGATTTCAGCGCCGAACAGGCAAACCAGGCCCTGCAGGAAGCAAGTAACAACATAGACAAAAAGTGGCGCCAATACATCGCCACCCAGCTCACCAAGGATGAACAACGACTGGTCGATGAAGCCGAACGCCTATTTGTCCCGGCCAACCAAAGAATCGCCCACCTGGAGCAGCTGCTCAACGGTAAGTCTGGCAATATTGCCGGCCAACTGCGAGATGAGATTATCCCCCTCTACCGGGTGATCGATCCCATCAGTGGCACCATCGCCGAGTTAATCAGCCTGCAACTCAAGGTCGCCGGCGAGGAAAAGGACAGGGTCGCCGAGATCTACCAATCTTCCCTCACCCTCTTCTTGCTCATCACCCTGGTCGCCGCCGTTGCCAGCATAGTGCTAGGTATCTGGATCAACCGTAGCGTGATGAAACCAATCAACCACATACGCACCCAGCTACTGACCATACAGCAAGACTCGGATCTCACTGTCACCTTCGACCAACTCAACAACGACGAACTCGGCCTGATCTCGACCCGGCTCAACGATGTCTTTCACCACCTGCGAGGCATCCTCAAAGGAGTCGCCCAGGCGGCCAACAGTGTCAGCGACTCGGCGTTAGCCCTCAACGAGTTTACCCAGGTCTCCAACGCCCGCATTCAACAACAACAGGCAGAGACGGAACAGACCGCCACCGCCATGAATGAGATGACGGCAACGGTCAACGAGGTGGCTCAGAGCACCACGGCCGCCGCCGACTCGGCCAGAAACGCCGACCGATTCGCCGCCAACGGCAATGAGATCGTCCAGCTGTCGATTAGCAGCATGCAGGCCTTGTCGATGCAGATCCAAAGCACCTCAGAGGTGATCACCCATCTATCTCACGAGAGCCAACATATCGGCAGCGTACTGAGTGTTATCAAGGGCATTGCCGAACAGACCAACCTGCTGGCCCTCAACGCCGCCATCGAGGCCGCCAGGGCTGGAGAACAGGGGCGCGGCTTTGCCGTGGTCGCCGACGAGGTTCGCTCCCTCGCTCAGCGCACCCAGGAAGCGACCCAAGAGATCGAGACCATGATAGAGACGCTACAGAGCGGGGTAAACGAGGCGGTCACCGCCATGGATGTGGGCATTAAACAGGTGGATGATGCCAATCAGCAGACCAACAAGGCCGGCGAAGCGCTGCAAGAGATCGTAGCCTCGGTCGATAACATCACAGAGATGAACACCCATATCGCCACGGCAGCGGAAGAGCAGAGCAGTGTCGCCGAGAGCATTAACCGCAGTATCATCGCCATCAGTGACATAGCCAGTCAATCCACAGAATCGGCCCTAGAGCTGGGTCACTCCATCGCTCAGCTTACCTCACTCGCCGACTCGATGCGCCAGCAAGTGATCACCTTCAAGCTCTGACTCACCCCACCACAAACAGCGGACTAACCTTACGATGCAATATCTGTAGGTTATTCCGCCCACTCTCTTTTGCCTTATAGAGCTGCTCATCGGCGAGCCTGATCATCTGCTGCCAATCGTCATTGGCAAACTCGGGATGATAACCGTCGTAGAGTACGGCGCCCATGCTGACGGTAATTATCTCGAAGGGTGAAGCCTGGTGATAGATGTTGAGATCGCGCACTCTCTGTAACATTCGCTTTGCCAACAGCTCCATCTGAGCCATGTTATCGCCGTGGATCACTACACAAAACTCTTCGCCGCCATAACGGGTGACTAGCTCGCCCCGGCGACGACACTCGAGCATCAGCGCCTGCGCCACCTTGATAAGCGCCTGATCGCCACTCTGATGCCCAACCGTATCGTTATAAGGCTTAAAGAAATCGATATCCAACATGATGAAACCTATCGCCCCCTTACCCTCACGCCACTGCTTATGAGCTCGCTCGGCAAAGACTTCTAAGCTGCGACGGTTGGCGATACCGGTGAGAGGATCGTTAAAGGAAAGGGATTCCAGATAATTCTGATGGCGCTGTAGCTTCTCCACCACCAGGTTGAAGGATTCGGTCAGATTGGCCACCTCGGTGATTGCCCAAGCCGTCGGCATGGTCAAGAGCACGCCCCGATGGGCCATCTTATCCAGCACGGCGTTGGCGATTCGAAGCGGCCTGACCACCAGCGCCGAGAAGGGGATGATAGCTATGTAGGACATCACCAAGACACTTAAGAACATCAAGATCGACTCTACGGTAAAGATAGAGGGAAGCAGGCTTCTGTCGTGATTCACGGTGATCTTGAGCGACGGCACACTGAGTGCGTCATGCAGATACCAGGCGTGTTGCTCGGCAATCTTGTCCACCTTGGGCGGCTCTCGAAATCCCAATGAGATCTGCCCCTCTAGCTTAGGCTGAGCCAATACCTCCAGCTCAAACTTAATCAGGCTAAACTGCTCTATCTCCTCATGAATCGTCTGACTCACGTTACGCACGGTCAGCAGGCTACCCGCAACCCGGCCCTCACCACTACTTGGCATGACGGTGACATTACTAAAGTAGACCACTTTGTCATTCATGCGCAGCAGGCCGCTGCGCACCGATGGACGATTGCCATCCATCTCGGCCTTCGAAGGAAGTATCTTGCCGACAAATTGCGCCTTGGAGAGGGGAAGATTCTGAGAAACAAACTCGGCACCACTGTTATATTGCCATACCAGCTGATTCTGGCGGTTAAACACATAGAATCCATCTACGTTGGCCGCCTCGAAGGCATTATTGAACAGATTTTTAGTCACGAACTCAGGCGACACATTATCGACAAAGGTCACCATGTCATCCCAGATGGCATAGTCGTAACATAGGGTATCGAGGTTTTTCTGGGCATAGGCGATCCCTTGCTGTACCGCCTGAAGATCTCTGTCTTGCCTCGAGACCACTTGCTCTTCGATTCTTGGCAGGTAGATAAGGTAATATATACAGCTTGCGGTCAGAAACGACAACAACAGGAGCCCAAAGGCTAAAATATTCAGGAAGTGATTTAATCGCATCGACCACGCTCTTTATGTCCTGCACTCTAGATTAGCTTAGTCGACCCGGCGACAGAATTTGAGTATAAACCCTGCATTTCACAAATAAATTTCAAAAAAAGGGAGGCTAAGCCTCCCTTTTATACTAAGCGTTTAAATCTTGAACAGACTCACGGCCTGATAGAGTACCTGAGTTCGCGCCTTCACATCGTCAGAGGCCTTGGCATTCTCATCCGCCGCCTGAGCCGACTCGGCGGCGATGTCACGAATCACCACCACATTCTTGTTCACCTCGGAGGCCACCATGCTCTGCTCCTCGATGGCCGCGGCAATTTGCGTACTCATATCCATGATGTTGGTGACATCGGCGTTGATCTGCTCCAGCAAGGCACCGGCACTCGCCGCCTGATCGGCACTTTCAATCCCCTGTCTTTGGGTCGCTTCCATCAGCTGCACTATGGAGCGGGTACGAGACTGCAGGGTCTGGATGATACCGGCGATCTCCTCGGTCGACTCCTGGGTACGCATCGCCAAACTTCTCACTTCGTCGGCAACCACGGCAAAGCCTCTGCCCTGCTCACCGGCCCTGGCGGCCTCGATGGCTGCGTTTAGCGCAAGCAGGTTGGTCTGCTCGGCAATGCCACGGATCACATCTAAAACGCTTCCTATGGTCTCGCTGTCTTTCTCAAGCTCGGAGACCACCTGAGCCGAATCGGTCAGCTGCGCCGCCAATGCCTGGATCTTCTCTATGGTATGTTCAACCCCCATCTGACCCTGTTGGGCATTGTCATGGGTATTACCGGCACGTTCCGCCGCCAATTCGGTATTGCTGGCGATCTCGTCTATGGTCGCGCCCATCTCGGTGATCGCGGTCGCCACCATATCTGTCTCATTGAGCTGACGCCCCACCCCTTCCGAGGCGCGCGTCGAGTTCTCCGACAGCTCCTGGCAGGAGTGATTGACCACCTCGACCGAGGTCAACACCTCTCTGATCAGCGACTGGAACGACTCGACCATACTATTGAAGTGGCGAGCTATCTGGCCAATCTCGTCATCTACCTTGGTATCGCATCTCAATGTCAGATCTTTGGTCGCCTCGATACGAGAGATCGCATCGCTGATCCGCTGTACCGGCTCCATGATGCTGCGAATGATTGCCAGGGTGAATCCAATTAACACTAGGGTGATCAACACGAAGATAATAATACTGACGGTGACGGTTGCACTCTCGGCGGCGTGAATGGCATCCAAGGACTGACCCTTAAGTTGCACCAAAGCCTTCTCGGCCGAGGCAATACTGTCTCGTAGCGTCGCCATACGGCCACTGTCTTTGTCCAATCCCAGCTCTTGCTCTTTGCTAACCAAGGCCTTGAAGTTTTTCTCATAGTCGTAGATCAGGGCATTGAGCTCCCCTTTGACCGAATCGCCTAACATGGCACCAGCCACCTGCTGTCTCAGCAGACTCAAGTTACCATTGAACTTATCCAGATAACTCAAGGTACGCCTGAGCATAAAATCCTTCTCGTTACGGCGCAGCTGCAACATGGTCACCATGAGTTCGGGCTCGTTTTTCTCCTTCACCAAGGTCTCTACGTTGTGCACCGCGCCGCGCAGTGCCCCATACAGGCCATCTTTGGGATGCAAACCGATCTGCTTTTGCAGCTCGGTAACCTCGGCAAAGATAGATTCATAACGTGTCACGTTCTGCCTAAAGGCCTGCAGATCGCTTTGCGAGATATCGTGACGTTCGAAGATCGCCCCCAGACTGCCGATCTTCTCCTCCAATTCCCTACCCTGCTGTTTGTGTCTATCTATATAGGTCAGATCCAATCGCGCAAAGAAGTCTTTTTCATCTCGACGTAAACTCAAAACATCCTTTTCAAGTTCGATAACTTGTTGTGCAGCATGGGACAAATCATCCAGCTTTGCCGCCGAAAAACGCTGCAAACCAAACATCGCTATCACAGAACAGATAGACACTGCTGCGCTAACGAGTAATTTGTGACGAATGAGCATAAAGGGAGATCCTTTTATTTAAGTGATTGCTTTACTTGTCTTCAACGACAATTAACACCTTGGAATGGCAAAAATGATTCCAATATTGAGTATAGTAACTATCGACTTACATACATTCATCTTTAATGAATTATTAATAATTCATGTGCTTGCCAGTCACGACTGACTAAAAAGTCAACTTCCCATATCGAAATACCACTTAGCTACTTTTAACCCACCCAAAAATTGGATACATTATCCAAAAAAAACAACAGGAGGTAATATGCGAGTTATCGATGCCGATGCGGTTCATCAGGCACTAGACTTTCCCAGCCTAATCGGCGCGCTGAGAGAAACATTTGCCCAGCCCGCCGGAATGCCACAGCGCCAGGTGTTTCCATTAGACGACAACCACAGCGATGCTTTTGCCGTGCTGCCGGCCTGGAACCAGAAGACCATAGCGGTGAAAGCCTTTACTTATTTTCCTGGCAATCCGAAAAAATCTTCCGAACTGGAAAGCCTCTACTCCAAGATTCTCATCTTTAACCGCGAAACCGGTGAGCCACAGGCTTTAGTCGATGGCACCAGCGTCACCTACTGGCGCACCGCGGCGGTGTCGGCATTGGCGAGCCAGTATCTGGCTCGATCAGATGCCAAACATCTGCTGCTGTTTGGCACGGGCAGGTTGGCAGCCTTCATGGCTCTGGCGCACGCCAGTGTCAGGCCGATTGAAAAAATCACCGTGTGGGGACGCTCAGACGCCAAGGTCGACAAGACCATCAGCGCCATACAAGCTGGCGCGCCGCAGATAGAAGTGAAGGCCTGCGACGATCTTCCCCTGGCTGTGGCCGCGGCCGACATCATCAGCTGCGCCACAGGTGCACCTTCGCCATTGTTCGATTCCGCCTGGGTGTCTCCCGGTACCCATGTGGATCTGGTGGGCAACCATCATCATGACAGACGAGAATGTGACAGCGAGCTGATTACCAGGGCCGAGGTTTATGTGGATGCCAAGGTCAACGTCTTCGCCGAGGCGGGCGAGCTATTAATCCCCGTCTCGGAAGGGGTGTTCGAGCTGTCTCAGGTCAAGGGTGAACTAGCCGATCTGTGCCGGGGCACACTCTCTCCACGCCTGGACTCTCCTGACCAAAATGCTCCTGACCAAGATGCTCCTCGTCAAGATTCTTCTCGCTCTGGCAATCATGCCATCACACTGTTTAAGTCCGTTGGCACGGCGCTGGCCGATCTGGTGGGTGCCCAACTGGTATACGAAAAACAAGCCCAACGCTAATAAGATGAGATTATGGGGCGGCGCTGCCGCCCTACTTCTCTTTCACACTCGATTTCTACTGCTACCGCTTCATCCCCCAAGTTGGCATTCGATCTCCGCTGCGCTACCTTAATCCAAACTTTTTTCATATCGCATTAAACCTTTTCAAACTCTGCCTATGTCTAATAGGTATTGTTCACTCACAGGGAAGACAGATTTGAGCGCACTCACGAGTCCAGATGATGCTCACCAACTCCTCGATGCCGTATTGGTCGAGCGCGCCAAACAGGGAGATAAGACGGCATTTCGACAACTCTACGATCAGCATCACAGACGCGTCTACGCCCTCTGTTTTCGTCTGGCCGGTCAGACCGAGTTGGCGGAAGAGGCCACCCAGGAGACCTTTGTGCGCCTGTGGCAGAAGCTGCCCCTGTTCGATGGCAAGAGCCAATTTACCACCTGGCTCCACAGCCTAACGGTGAATCAGGCGCTGAGCTGTATCAAGAAGCATAAGAGCTTCTGGGCCAGGTTTATGCCAAGTGAAGAGACTCACGCAGCCGCCATCGACTTCGACTACCAGGGGGTGGACAAGTTGCTGCTGCGTCTGCCGGAGCGCGCCCGTATCGTCTTCGTCCTCTACGCCCTGGAGGGATATCAGCATGACGAGATCGCCAAGCGCCTCAATATTGCCCCCGGCACCAGCAAGGCGCAGTACCACAGAGCCAAGAAATTACTGCAGGAGATGATCTAATGGTCGACAAGGCAGATACGCTCAAGCTTCTCCTCGAAGAGACGCCGCGGGAGATGACACCAGAGCGGGATCTCTGGCAAGGGGTCGAACTTCGCCTCGATGCGCCCAAGGATAGCCCCCGCAGCTACTGGCGTCCCCTGGCAATCGCCAGCACCCTGTTGCTGGCGCTGCTGGTCGGCAAGTTGAGCCTTGGGCCAACAATGCCTGATGCCGAGAACGAGGCCCTCATTCAGACTCTGGCCGCCATTCAGGCCCAGCATAAGGCAAGCGTCGACGCGCTAAGCCTGACCAAGCGAGTCGATTGGCGCAGCAGCCCATACAGCCAGCCGGTCGAGCAAGGGATAGAACAGCTAAGAACCGCCGCCAAGGAGATCTATGAGGCGCTAAAGCTCAACCCGACTGACAAACAGCTGTGGCAGCTCTGGCTATGGACCCAGCAACGCGAGATTGAATTAATCAAACAGGGGCAAAAACTCCCTGTCGATCGTGATACAACAGGAGAGATGATATGAAAATACAGCTAAAAACCACCGCATTGGCATTGCCCTTTCTACTATTGAGCCAATCTGTACTGGCGGCGCAGAGCGTGGATAAACGCATCGAAGTCGAAGGGGATCTGCGTCTGAACCTGGAGGTGCAGCGCGGCGAAGTCGAGATCCTCTCCTGGGATCAGGACGCCATCTCCATCACGGGCACCCTGGATGAGCTGAGCGAAGGCCTCACGGTAGAGCAAAAGTCCGGCACTATCTCCATCGAAGATAAACTGCCCCGCCACTACTCGGGTAGCAACAAGGAGGGCTCACGCCTGACCATCAAGGTGCCGGCAAAGCTCAAGCTCAACGGCGAAGGGGTATCGGCCAACTACAGAGTGAGTAAGCTCGCCGGTGACATCAATGTGCAGACCGTCAGCGGTAACATCAAGGCCGAAGATCTCACCGAGCAGGTAGCCATCAATACCGTCTCGGGCAACATTGTCAGCCAGGGGCTTGAAGGCAAGCTCAAGCTGGAGACAGTATCGGGCAACATCAAAGATAAACAGAGTCTCGGCAAGATCAGCTACACCCTGGTCAGCGGTAAGCTCGAGGCCGACAGCGGCGCCGACCAGGTCTCTATCGAGCTGGTATCGGGAGATGCCAAGGTAACTTTAGATAAAGTGGACCGACTCAAGGCCCAGAGCGTCAGCGGCGACCTCAACCTGTCGGTTTCCGCCCTGGCTACCAAGGCCAGCCTGGACAGTGTCAGCGGCGATATCAGCTTCAGCCTACCAGCGAACCTGGATGCGACCTTCGCCATCGACGGCGGCCCCAGCGGCGACATAGATAATCGCCTGACACAAGACAAGCCCAAGCGACCTAAGTATGGCCCGGGTAGCTCGCTACAGTTTCAGATGGGCAATGGCAGCGCCGATATTCTGATCAACACCATCAGCGGCGACATCAATCTCAAGTAGCACTAGGACTGAGGCCGACGACCCGAATCTTAGCATCAAAAAGGGCCCGCTATCGGGCCCGTTTTATTGCGACCGGCTAAACCTATTAAAAGCCAACCACCTTGGCCGCCGAGTGATTCAATAGGGAGTCGATAAATCGCTCTGCGCTATGACTTAAGCGACGATTCTTCATCGATACCACACTAAAGCTCGCCTGGATGCTCGGCCCCCCCACTACGTCTAAAGCCACCAGCTCGCCCGATGCCAGCTCCTCTCGTACCGAGATATCTGGGGTGATCACCACCATGTCACACTCCTTGATGGCCGACTTAATGGGCTGAAACTGAGCATATTTCACCAGGCCAACAAAATCATGTCTGTCTTCATCGAACAGATCCTCATATTTTTGCCTCAGCGACTGCGGCATGGCGCTAGGCATGCCCAGGGGGTAATCACGCAGACTCGGCAAGTAAACCGTTTTTAGGCGAGTGAGGGGATGGTTGGGACGACAGCAGAAGATCGCCTCTGACTGAGGCAGGCATTGGGTCACCACATTGTCTCGCTGATCCAGCAAGGTGACATTGGTCTCGGCGACAAACATGTCCAGCTCCCCCTTGAGCAGTAGCTTGTAGAGTCGGCTCCAACTCTCGACCTTTAGCTCCAGAGAGATATCTGGGTTATCGCGAACAAACCTGCCTACCGCCGGCCCGATAATACTGTTGGACGGAATAGGACTGGCGCCAATGGCAAGCTTAGCCTGCTCAAGCCCCTGTTTGGTTTTGATCTCAGACTCCAGGTATTCCAGCTGACTGACAATCAACTCCCCCTGGGCCAACACCAGGCGGCCATATTCCGTCAGCGCAAAATGTTTCTCGTCACGGGCCAACAGGTTGGCTCCCAGGCGCTGCTCCATCTTCTGAATGCTACGAGACAATGAAGGCTGGGCCAGATGCAACTCGTTAGCCGCCTTACTAAAACTCTTCAACCGTGCCAGTACAATGAAGTGCCTTAAGTGTCGTAATTCCATCTATCTCACTCTTATTATTCTTGTTGTGATTATCACTATTAGGGTCATAGCTTAGTGCAGCAGTTACTGAATGAGTGGTTGCATCAGTTACTGAACTAGTTACTGCATAATCACCATTTCTATCACTATAGAAAGGCAAGCGATATAGGACCCAGGACGGGCAAGGTATAAAACTCACCCTAAGCGGGCCCGTATGACAAAAGCAGATCTTGAGCCATTAGAAATAAAAGCTTTTAAAACAGCATATTATGAAACACCAAAGTTAAACTGTCGCAAATAAAGCGTTCAACCTCGCCCCAATAACATAAAATTAACAATTTGTATCAGATTGCTACCAAATGATACATGAGGCATCCAACTCAATTTGCTCTTCCGCCCCTAAAAAAGGCTCAATAAACACACCAATCACAAAGCCCAACCGCCAAAACCCAACATAAAAAATCAAAATAACAAGCAGAATCAGTTTAAAAGACTAGCTAGCAGGCGCTTAGTCCGCCCGACTCAAGGTCTTCACTTTCATTGGCGCATAGCCTTTATGCATACCCCTATAGCTTTTACGCATTGGCCTGCACATCCGTAACTCAATAAAAATCGAATGGTGTACGAGTGCCTTACTTTTGCAACCAAGCCCAAGCTTTGACAATAAAAAGAAAAGGGAACAACCAATGAAATTGAAGAAAATAAGTCTCATGACCATGGCGGCCATCTATGCCGCCGGTGTTGGCGGCGCCGCCGCGTCCAGCAATGCCGATACCCACAACATGCGTAGCATAGAGATCACCGACGCCATCCTGAAATACAACGAGGACCTACGCGCCGGTAAGCTGCGCAATGGCACCCAGAGTAATGAGTCACTGCAACAGCGCGGCAGCAATGGCAAGAACGTTCACCGTGCGATTGCCACGCAGCAAAACAGCAAGGTGCCATTTAAGTTTGAAGCTGGCCTAACCGGTGAGCAGACCTATATCGTCGAACTCAGCGACAAGCCGGTCTCACTCTATCGTGGCGATCTTCCCGAGCTGGCGGCGACCTCCCCAGCCATGAGCACAGTACCTGTGATGCTCAATCCAAGAGGCCACAACAAGGTCGATATGCAGAGCAGTGCGGTGAAGCAATACAGCGACTATCTCGCCGACAAGCAGGCTCAGGTGCTGTCGCAGATAGGCGCTGCCGTCGGCGGCAATGTCGAAGTTAAACAACACTATCGTCTGGCCTTTAACGGCATGGCGATGCGCATGACCCAAGATCAGGCCGCTCGCGTGGCTGCCCTGCCCGGCATCCGCAATGTCAGCCTGGAAAAAATGTATGAGCTGCACACAGACGTTGGGCCAAAACACATTGGTGCCGACGGTCTGTGGATGGGCACGGCAGCAGATGATAAGTACAAGGGGGAAGGCATAGTCGTCGGTGTGCTGGATACGGGGATCAACACAGATCATCCATCGTTCGCTGCCGTCGCCGGCGATGGCTATGTGCACCAGATGCCTGCGCGTTACAGCCACTATCTAGGTGACTGTGAGAAGGCCGAATTTGCCAGCATGTGTAACGATAAGCTAATCGGGGTACGCTCATACGAGGCGATCACCGACAGCTATCTGGATCCTATCTTCCAGCCAGATATCCCAAGTTGGCAGGTCGAGGATCCTAAGCGTCCTCAAAACGGTGAAGACTACAACGGCCACGGCTCACACACCTCCTCGACCGCAGCGGGTAACGAGCTTTCAGATGTCGACTATATGGTGGCTTCACTTGGCGAAACCGGCGACGGTATTCCTACTGGACTCAAATTCAGCAAGATCTCAGGCGTCGCGCCTCGTGCCAACGTCATCATGTATCAGGTCTGTTACCCGGGTGATACTAGCTATGGCGACAGCTATGCTGGCTGTAAAGGCTCGGCGCTGCTCGCCGCCATCGACGATGCCATCGCCGATGGTGTCGATGTGATCAACTACTCGATAGGCTCGACCTTCGGCAGCTTCCCTTGGGACGATCCTATGGAACTAGGCTTCCTCGCCGCGCGCGAGGCGGGCATCTCAGTATCGGCCTCTGCGGGTAACTCCTACATGCCGCAATACGCCTCTCAGGCTCGCGGAGCAATCGATCACTTCTCTCCTTGGCTCACCTCGGTAGCCGCTACCACACACGGCCGTGAGATTGCCGTAGAAGGCAAGATGCTGACCAATGCAACGGGGGGCGAGCAACCGCTTAGCGATCTGCAGGGCTCGGGGATCACCGACGCCTATACAGGCCCAGTGGTCGAGGCCAAGGCCTACGGCAGCGAGTATGAGATGTGTAACGAGCCCTTCCCGGCGGGCTTCTTTGATGCCGATCCAGAAGGCAATCCCTATGCCACGGCGCCAATCGTCGTCTGTAAGCGCGGCGATATAGCCCGTGTAAGCAAGGCCGTAAACGTTCAGGCCGGCGGGGCAGGTGGCTTTATCCTGTGGAACCCAGGATATTCAGATCCGACCCATAACGACCCTTACGTCATCCCTGGCATCAACATCGACTATGGCAGTTACTATGGCAACAGCGATAATGGCTATTACGGCCTGCAAAGCTGGCTCGCCGCAGGTAGCGGTCACACCCTGACCATCACCGCATCTGAGGTCAGCACTAAAGAAGGTACCGCCGACTATGTTGCCGACTTCTCATCTCGCGGCCCCAACCTGGAGGCGCCAGATGTGATGTCGCCTAACCTGGCAGCGCCAGGCGTTAACGTGTACGCCGCCTGGGCCGATGAGATGCCATTCACCACCCAAGGCATGCCAGCCGACTACGCCGCCATCAGCGGCACCTCTATGGCGGCACCGCACGTGGCAGGCGCCATGGCACTGCTGACTCAGGCGCACCCAGACTGGAGTCCGGCGCAGATCCAATCGGCGCTGATGACCACGGCATCACTTGAAGGCGTCACACGCGCTCGTGACGGTAATCCGTACGATCCTGTCGCAGCGGGCTTCAGCGACGCGGGTAGCGGGGTGATCAACGTATCACGCGCCAACAACGCTCCACTGCTGCTGGATGAAAGCGTCGACAACTACCGCGCCGCTAACCCTAAGAATGGTGGCAACATTCACACCCTAAACCTGCCTTACTTCTACCATGATAGCTGCGCGGGCACCTGTACCTGGATGCGCACGGTAACTGCAACCCAAGACGGTACCTGGACGGTTGAGGCAACACCTAACGAGATGGAAGGTGCCCAGATGCTGGAGCTCGAGGTATCGCCTAAGACCTTCACCCTCAAGGCCGGTGAGTCTCAGGCGATCAGCCTTAAGGCTAAGATCCTCGAAGTGGAAGCCATTGGCGCCGACTCTTCGCAGATCCAGCTGACAGGTAGCGTTAAGCTGACGCCGAGCGACAGCAGCAAGCCGATGCAGCATCTACCGGTGGGCGTTCGCTATAAGGGCGACACACTGCCTAACGAGGTCTCTGGCATTATCCATCGCCAGCAGGGCCACAACCTGACCCCTGAGATCCATACCAAAGAGGTACAGTCGCTCAACTCACGTGTCTATGGCCTCACCAAGGGTGAACGCCACGACGCCGAGCTTAAGCGCGCCGAAGTCAGACTCTACTCGGACGGCTATACACGTCAGGAGATTGAGGATGGCGGTGCCAAGGTGATCTTCTTCGATGTGCCCGAAGGCACCAAGCGTGTCGTATGGGAAGTGTTATCGGCACCGAAACACGCCTATACCTCAATCGACTTAGGTATGGACGTTAACGGTGATGAGGATATCCAATGGTTAGACGAAGCCATCTGTTTCTCACAGACAGACAATGGCGACTTCTGTGCCATCAATAACCCTATGCCGGGTCGTTACTGGGCCATTGCTGCCAACTGGAAATGGGAGTATGAGGATCAGAAGAACCTCGCCGACCCATTCGAGCTTAGCCTGGCGATTGTAGGCGAAAGCGATAGCGGCAACCTGTCCATCGAAGGTCCGGCGACCAACGACGGCATGACCCCTTATCAGCTAAAACTCAACTACGATCTGCCCGGCGCCGAGGAAGGCGATGTCTACTACGGCATGGTCGGCCTGGGAAGTGATGAATATAACGACTCTAATCTGGGTGACTTCGCGGTGAAACTCATGCATATGGGCAGCGACACCACAGTCACGGCCTCGCAAACGGCAGCCAAAGAGGGCGACATTCTGGATTTCGTCGTGGAACTCGCGCCTAACCTGTTAGGGGGCGAGCGAGAGTTCACCTTTAATACCGAGCTAAGCGACGGCCTGGTTCTCATGCCAGACACTGTTGCAGTAGGCGGTATCGGCAACTATGGTGATGGCATGACGGTTGACGGCAACAAGATAGCAATCTCGGCCACGCAGCCTTCGTCTAGCGAGATGAAGCGCCATTATGTCTTTACCACTAACCTCACAGATGAGACCTGTCGAGTGCCCTATGGGGAAGATGGCAGCTTCTTCGATCTACCTTCTCAAGGGTCTCAACCCATAGGCCTGTCTGGAAGATCGAATCAAACACTACTGATCCCACTCAGTGCCAATGGCTTACCCCATGTACCACTGTACGGTAATCCTGAGGTGTTTGGACAGGACGTATTAGCTATCTCGCCATTTGGCTATGTACAGTTTGACCCTATGCCAGACTTCTGGAACTTCAATCTGCCATTTGATGATAACTTCCAGGGCTTCCCTGATACTATGGTGGCACCACTATGGCGCGGCGATGTGAGAATGCCGCAGACAATGTTCAACTGGAATACGGGTCGCTACGAGCATGCCGTCTATGCGGTGCTCACCAACAAACACTACATCTTCCAGTGGGATGGTGGTGAGGAGTGGAACTCCTTCCTCAGCGGTAACGATACGCCTGATCCGGATGCTAAGTTCAACATCCAGACTATCGTCGCGACCGACATCAGCTTCGATGAGGCAAGCCCGGAGATCATCTTCGCCTATGAAACCTTAGACACAGAAAACGATCAGTTCGGTTCTGTCGGTCTACACGGTTACTGGGGTGAGCGTGCCACCTTCGGTCCTGCCGGTGGCTGGCTGAACGACGGCTTCGCCTATAAGGATGTCGACGAAAAGATCAGTTCTGGCACTGTTATCTGTGCCGACTATCGCGGCCCTGAGCAGTCAAAGGTATCACTCAAGTTCTCGGCGCGGGTTTCGGCCAATGCCGTCGGCGCCGACAACTTTGTAAAAGTCGATACCCAATATGCAGACTCTGAACTAGTGACGGTAACCCATGAGGTTTCTAGCCCATCGAATATCAGCGTGGCAGCCATTGCCGACATGATGATGGAAGAAAATACCACGTTAGAAGGCATCACAGTGATCTACAACGATATCAAAGGCACGGCCAACGGCATCATGGTATCGGGTGAGCACATCACGGCAACTGTGGATGGCGACAGCTTTAGCATCACACCTGACGCCGACTGGTATGGTGAAACCCTAGTGACGGTAACGGTACACGATATGGCCTACCCATCTGACGCCGCCTCCACCAGCTTCATGCTGACGGTCAACTCAGACGGTGTTGAGCCAACGCCGCCGGCGCCGGAAACGCCAGATGAGCCAACAGACAATGACTCTGGCGGTAGCCTCGGCTTCCTGGCACTGGGCCTACTGGGTCTGCTGGCCGGACGTCGTAAGCTGCACTAAGCGTCCAACGATTTAGTTCGACCTTGTCTTTGGGCCCTCTCTGAGGGCCCTTTTTTATGCCAGCTTAAAGCTAGTTCATACCGTGGCAATCGGCGCACTCTTTGATGGTCAGCTCAGGCGTATGCATCTCCATATCGGGGGCGTGGGCATCTTCCATGCCATGACAATCGTTACAGGTTGCCAGGGTAGCCTCTGACTCTGTGTGCATGGTCAGGTCGATAGGCTCATGGCAATCTTTACAATCCATGGCAACGGCCGCGCCAGCAAATAACAGTCCGGCGGCTAGGGTGATTAATTTTTTCATTTCAGGCTCCAGTTTTGGCAATTCAAACAGCTAAAAAGCTCACAATAGTAGGCGAACACTCTAGGGTCTGTTTATCTTTCAGGTTTAATTTTTGTTCGATCTAAACGCGTTTTGCTCAAGGCGCATGCTGTGCGGCATAGTTATTCTATGTAAATAGCAGGCAACAAAGGGCAAGGCGCGTTTAGATGAACCCTTCGGGCAGCTTTTGTAGGCCATTTCTACGGCGTTATCGCCCGCTCATGTAGAATAACTACACTATACGGACTCTGCCTTGTATAAATAACCTACAAAATGCTGCAGAAACAAACAGGAAAGGTCAACAAACCCTAGGCTTACCGGCCCGCCTCCTGGCCCGTCTCAGATTTATTCAAGGCAGGCATACTCACGACTGGCATACTCGGGAGGCGCTGGGCGCAGCAAGCTGCTTGGCGAGCATTACCAGCCAAGATTAAGCCAAACTTAAAAATGCCATCTCGATGAAAGAAGTGCCGACAGGATCATAGGCTTAAGTAACGCTTTGTGATCCAAAGCAAAATTTCATCTTGTATAAGACACAAAAAAGCCGCCCTGAGGCGGCTTTTTTAAGCGCAAACGGCTAAGCCAAAGAGGTTAGAAAGAGGTGCGCTTATAACGGCGATATTCCGCGGTCCAGAAGTTATCTTCAATGGACTGCATCAGCAGCTCGTCGCTGGCCGGCAGCGCATGGCCCTGCTCGATGGCCACCTTGCCCACCGCGAAGGCGATATGCTTACTCACCGCATGGATATCTTCCAGCGCCGGCAATAGCGAACCTTCTCCATCTTTAGCCAAAGGAGAACACTCTGCCAGGGCTCGGCTTGAGGCCATCAGCATCTCGTTACTGACGCGCTTGGCCCCCGAGGCCAACACGCCTAGGCCTATCCCGGGGAAGATATAGCTGTTGTTGCACTGGGCGATCTCATAGGTCTGCTCGTCGATCACCACGGGCTCAAACGGGCTACCGGTTGCCACCAGCGCCTGGCCCTTGGTCCAGTGCAGAATATCTTTCGGTGTAGCCTCGACACGGCTGGTCGGGTTGGACAGCGGGAAGATGATAGGACGCTCACAGTGGCTGTGCATCGCCTTGATGATCTCTTCGCTAAACAGACCCGGGGCACCGGATACGCCGATGAGCACGGTCGGCTTACCATTATTCATCACATCCAGCAGCGAGATGTTCTCGCTCTCTGTGTTCCAGCCCTCAACCCTGGCCGCCTGCTGCGCCAGGTTCTGCTGGAACGGCAGCAGATTAGGCATGTTATCTTGCAGCAGCCCCCAGCGATCTACCATAAACACCTGCTGACGAGCCTGCTCGTCGCTGATCCCTTCTGACACCATCTGGGCGATGATCGCCTCGGCAATACCACAACCTGCACTACCGGCGCCGAGGAAGGCGATGCGCTGCTGACTGAGCTGAGTATCTGCCGCCTGACAGGCCGCCAGCAGAGAACCTACGGTCACCGCCGCCGTGCCCTGAATGTCGTCATTGAAGCAGCAGTACTTGTCTTTGTAACGCTCGAGCAGTGGCATGGCGTTCTTCTGGGCAAAGTCTTCAAACTGGATCAAGGCGTCTGGCCAGCGTCTGTGAACCGCCTGCATGAAGGCCTCGACAAACTCGGCATACTCTTCGCCGCCGATACGCTGATTACGCCAGCCCATATACATAGGGTCTTCCAATAGATGCGGGTTGTCTGTGCCCACGTCCAGCGTGATGGGTAGGGTGTAAGCCGGGCTGATACCACCACAGCTGGTGTAGAGTGACAGCTTACCAATCGGAATACCCATGCCGCCGATCCCCTGGTCGCCCAGACCCAAGATACGCTCGCCATCGGTGACGACGATGATCTTCACCTTCTGGCGGGTCGAGTTGTTGAGGATGTCGTCGATGCGATCCTTGTTGGGATAGGAGATAAACAGGCCGCGGTTACGACGATAGTTCTTCGAAAAACGCTCACAGGCCAGGCCAACAGTAGGGGTATAGATGATGGGCATCATCTCGGTAATATGGTTCTGCAACAGACGGTAGTACAGGGTCTCGTTGGTGTCTTGAATGTTACGCAGATAGATATGGCGGTCGAGATCGTTACTGAAGTTCTTGTACTGATCATAGGCACGCGAGGCCTGCTCCTCGATGGTCTCAATGACGTGGGGCAGCAGCCCCTCGAGGTTGAAGAAGATGCGCTCCTCTTCGGTAAAGGCACTGCCCTTGTTGATCAAGGGGGCTTCAAGAATGGCTGGGCCGGCAAAAGGAAGATATAGCGGGCGTTTATTATCGTCCATTGGTAACCTTTTCTCTATCTGTGGGTATGTTGGAATGGCTGTGCTATCAATTTTGGCAAGATTACCACAAAGTGTGATCTTTGTTGCCTTTGGCGCGATCATTTTTTTGATTATTTTCACACCCTGGCTGTTTTAAACACTAACGGCCAGACACAAAAAACGCGGCCTAAGCCGCGTCTTTAGCTGACGATATCTCTTACTTTCCGCGATACTTGATCGACAGGCCGGTCAAGAAGTTGCGCAGCACCTGATCGCCGCACTCCTTAAAGTGCTTATGGCCGGGTTTTCTAAACAGGGCACCCAGTTCAGAACTGCTCATTCTGAAGTCCGCCAGGGCTAAGGTCTCGATAATATCCTCTTCACGCATCTCAAGCGCAATCCTCAGCTTCTTGAAGATCAGGTTGTTGTTTAACTGAGACACGGGAGACGGGATCTCGGCCCCTTCGCGCAGACCGCGCTTTTCGATGATCAAACCATCCAGAAACAGGCACAGCGTCTTGTCGTTACAGGGCTTGTAGCCCTCTTCGGCCTCTTTCTTAAGCATGTTGAGCAAGACTTCCTGGGTCATCTCGTGTTTGACCTTGGCGAAGATCTTGATCATCTTGGCGTTCTTGTAATCGAATACGAATCGTAGACGGCGTAAAATATCGTTATTAATCATGGCTTAACTTCTTAGATTACTGGCTCGCGCGGGTGCGCCTGCCACTGAGTCGATATTATAACCGACTTTGCGTCGACGCCGAGCCATTATTTTCAGCCTTGGCCTCGTCCATCAAGGCGTCTCTAAGTGCCTGACGCAGCTTATCATGCAGGCCAAAGGCTTGATTGCGCTCATCGATAGGCCAAGAGGCATTTTCCAGCACCACCAGATAAGTATCGAACGCCGGATAACTCAGGCTCAGCGATTGATATCCAGGCAGATAACCTGAGTGGCTATACTCCTCTATTCCCTGCTGGTTCACCTGCACGCCGAAGCCGTAATAGAGCTGCTGCCAGCGGTGGGGGCGCTGCATCCTGGGCGTCACCATCGCCTGATAGGCCTCCTTACTCAGCAGTTTACCGCCGTGCTGCGCCCTGAGGTAATCGAGCAACCCCTTGGCCGAGCCCGTCATGCCACCGCCGGGTAAGAGGTTCATCTGCACCTCATATTCCATCGGCTCTTGGGTAGCGATCTCTATCCCTTCGATCAGCCCCTGCTGAGTCCCAAGCTGAGCCTTGATACCTTTGACGCCGTGCTCGCTCAGAAAGGCATTCACCAGGGTGGCAAAGTCCTGCTGATAGGTGATTTCGAGCAGCTGCGCTAGGACCTGAAAGCCCAGATTGGAGTATTGAAAATCGCTACCGGGTACGAACCGGTTCGCCTTGCCCTGAGGCGCGATGCCAGAGCTGTGGCTTAGCAGCTGAGCGATAGTGATGCGCTCGTCATAGGTTGGTAGATTCTTGAATGCCAGATAGGGATTGATCTTATCCTCCAGAGCCAACTTGCCCTGGCTTACCGCCTGCATCACCATGGCGGCGGTGATCATCTTGCTCTGTGAGGCCAACATGACCCGGCTATCCAGTGTCGGCGCAGCCGCCTCACCATAGGCATTAGCCTTCACGTAGCGCAGCTCGCCGTGCTGCATCAGAGCGGTCACCCCATAGAAGGGCCGCTCGTTGGCGGCGATGATGCTATCGAAAGCACTGCCTAGCTCGGCAAAGTTAGCGCCACTCACAGAGTCATGCGCAGAGGGTAAAATCGCCCGCTCAGCAACAGCTTGCTCAAGCTTTTCACCTATTACAGGCTCGCTAGCAGACACGCAGCCGCTGGCCGAAGCCCCCAACAGACAGAGGCTGCTCGCCAACACACTCATCTTCATCCTTGTTCCCCTAAACGGCTTTTTAACCGATAAACTTCCAGTAGACAAATAAAGCCGCAAACCCTAGCAGATAAGTCATGCCGATCCAAGAGAGCAGCCGCATGGCCACACCGTAACGGTCACCGGCTGCCAGGTTATCACTGGTCATCAAACGATAATTGAGCCAGGCAAAGATGATGGTGGTCATAAAGGCCAGGGTCATCACAAACTGCAGCAGCGGCAGGAGCGCCCCCTTGAAGAACAAGATGATCCCTAGCCCCAAAAGGCTGACGATTAACATGGTGAGATTCAGTCCGTGCTCGCTGACCTCATCCTGCCGCAACAGCTGCACACTCAAGATAAGCGTACGACTATAGCCATCGACCACTGTCACCGTAGTGCTGAAGATACACAGCAAGGCCACCAGGGCGATGAGGTAACGACTGCCCTCACCCAGCACCTGGCTATAGAGCAGAATCAACTGCTCGGCAAACTTGGCCCCAGATGGCGAGAAATGCACGCCCGAGCCGTGCATCACCATGGCGCCCAGAGAGAGAAATACCACGGCCAAAATCGCCGTGGTGATAAAGCCTAGATTAAAATCGAACAATGCCTGCTTAGGCGTCACCATCTGCTGTTTCTGCTTTTCGATCAGCCAGAGGGAGTTCCAGCAACTCACCTCGATAGGCGCCGGCATCCAACCCATCATGGCCACCAGAAAGCCAACATGGGCCCATTGCCAGGGCGAGGGCGAGACAAAGTCCGGCGATAAGATAGGCTCGGCATTAAAGGCCAGCGCGGCGGCGCTCAGGGTAGTCACCGTCAGACTGAGCATGATCACCTTAGTGACCCTGTCCAGCACCCGGTAGTGTCCCAGCACCAGCAGAAGCAGGCTGGCGACCAAGACGATCAGCGCCAGCAGATCGATTGGCAGAGGAATAAACTGGGTCAGTAGCGCGGCGGTTAACATGGCGACACCTGCGGTACTGGCCACCGCCGCAATTGAATTCAGCAGGGAAAACAGCAGTAAATAGCCCCGTCCCTGACGTTGATAGCCATGAAGCAGACTCTCCCCCGTCGCCGCGGTATAGCGTGCTCCGGCGGCGAAGAAGGGATACTTGAGCAAATTCACCAGCAGTATCACCCAGGCCAGCTGCCAGCCAAATTCGGCGCCGGCACGGGTCGAGGCCACCAGATGGGAGGCACCAATCGCCGCGGCCGCCATCAACAGACCTGGGCCTGTTGCTCTCAGCAGTCGCCGACACACAAGCCAATAACCCGTTTGACTCGTATTTACAGTGAGATCTTCCACGGTCACTATTCTTCCTTCAGACAAAGTTAAAAATTGATAAACTCACGCGCCAGCAACTCTCGCGCAGCAGCAACTAAGGCGGCAGCAAAGACAAGAGTCGCTATGATTGAGATAACTTGGCCTCGATACGCCTGAGCGTCTCTTCGATGTTTTGCAGGCAGTTCAGGGTCTGGGCGGCCACATCCACCTTCGCCTCAACCGGCTGACTCTACTCGGCGAGCGCACTCTTTTGCGCCATCACGGCGGCGCGAAACTCGGCGACCTCTTCTATGCCTGTCAGGCTGATCAGCGCGCCAGACCCCGACTGCCCCGCCGTCTCAATCGTTAACTTATGAATACCGAACAGGCGCATCAGGGGGCCCTGGATCATCGCCATGTCGGTGATCTTATCCAGCGGCACGGTATTTTCGGTGCGGGTGAGTATTCCCTTACGCACGATAAGCTTCTTGGTGGTCAACTCGGCGCTCATGTTAGCGATATAACGACTGGTCGCCCACAAGCCGATGGGGTACCAGAGCAGCAAGAGTGGAATACCGACTAGGGAGATGCCCAACACCGCCGCGCCAGTGGTCAGCCAATAGAGTCCGAGCTTGCCGTGAAAACGCGCCTCGAGCAGTGTTTTTTCTTCCATTTTATTTACATCTCCAAATACACAGGACGGGAACCAACCTATGACAATGCCAAGGCTCCTCGCTTTAATCAATCAAATTCATGGGTTTATTTATTTACATTTGTTAGCAATTCGCACTATTGACTTTGTTACATTAGCAATTAGTTTAGTAACGTTGCTGTAACAAAATGGTGGCGGTAGTTGAGTGGTAGTCACTGAATTAAAAATATAACGAGTAATTAGGGATAATCATGAAAAGACCTCAATACTGGCCCAGCGCCTGCGCTATCGCCATTACCATTGCGCTAACCCCACATGTTTATGCTGCCGACGAGAGCGTCGAACGTATCGAAGTCACCGGCTCTCGTATTAAACGTACCGACATCGAAGGTCCATCGCCGATTCAATCGATCAACAAAGACGATATCGCCAACATGGGCTTCGACAACCTGCAACAACTGCTGGAACGTATGCCAGCCAACGGCGCGGGCGCCTTCTCCACCCGAGGTAATAGCCAGGACTCAACTGCTAACGGCGCGGCCTCAATCAGTCTGCGCGGCATGGGCCCGGACGCCACCCTGGTATTGATTAACGGTCGCCGTGTAGCTATCAGCTCCTTCGCCGAGGGGATCACAAACTCCTTCGTCGACATCAACAATATTCCGGTTTCCGCCATCGAGCGTATCGATATCCTCAAAGATGGCGCCTCGGCCATCTACGGCTCAGATGCCATCGCCGGTGTGGTCAACATCATACTGCGTAAAAACTTCGAAGGACTCGAAATTAACCTGGGCTATGGCGACGCCTCGGGCTCGGGCTATGACGAACAGAGCGGCTCTATGCTTTGGGGCATGCAGTCAGATAAGGGCAGCGCCTCTATCATTCTCGACTACTTCAAGAACAACACCCTGGCCGCCAGCGAGATGGGCCGTTTCGGCACAGCTAACCAGAGCCCATACGGCGGTGAAGACTTCCGCTCTTCACGTGGCTTCCCCGGCTACTTCTATGTCGATGGCGTCAAGACCATAGACCCTGATTGTCCAGCCGATTCGGCGACTGCCAGCGGCAGCTGTCTGTTTGATTACGGCCCATACAACCTTACCATTCCCGCCGCCGAGCGTGTGGGGGCTATCGCCCAGTTCGACTACCATCTGAGCGACGAGATGACCGCTTTCCTGGAAGTCGCGGCACAACACAACACCTCTGAGGCCGGCGGCGCGCCGACACCGCTCGATGAAGATGCCATGCTAACGGTACCGGGCACTCATCCCAACAACCCTTGGGGCAAGGATATCGAGATCGGTCGTTACCGTACCGTCGATGCCGGACCACGTCGTTGGGACATAGAATCTGACACCCTGCGCATGGTTGCCGGTCTGCGTGGCAACATAGATGAGTGGGACTGGGAAGTCTCGGCCCAGAAAGGCCGCAGCGAGTCGACCCAGAAAGGTGACAGAACCCAGGGCTGGGTACGCACCGACTTCCTGCAAGCGGAAATCGACGCCGACAACTACAATCCCTTTGGTGGCACCATGAACTCACAGGATGTGATCGATCGCATCACCACCAGCCTGGTTCGCCAGGGTGTGTCACACCTGACTGCATACGATGCCAGCATCACGGGCCCTGCATTTACCCTGGCCGATCGCGAAGTCATGATGGCCGCGGGTATCGAGTACCGCGAAGAAGACGTGAGCGATATCCCGGATGATCAATTCCAGCGCGGCCTCATCTTCGGTACCGAAGCCGTATCCGCACAGGCCGATCGCGACCAGTACGCCGCCTATGTGGAATTCTCTATTCCTGTCACAGACAACTTCGAACTGCAACTTGCCGGCCGTTACGACCATTACAGCGACTTCGGTTCGACCACTAACCCTAAGGTCGCCTTCCAGTGGGGCATCACAGACGCGCTGACGGCTCGTGCCTCTTGGGCAACCGGTTTCCGCGCACCATCGCTGGCACAAATCGGCCTTGGTCCATCGAGAGAGAGTAGCTTCTTCATCGATACCTACCGCTGCGCCGCCGACAACGTCGACTGTACCGCACTGGACTACAACACAGAATTTGCAGGTAATTCAGACCTGGATGCCGAAGAGTCAGAAACCTGGAACGCGGGCCTTATCTGGGCACCGAGCCAGAAGTTCGACATCGGCTTCGACGTGTTTAGCATCACCCAGGACAACAAGATCGACAAGCAGCCACTGGGCGAGATCTACCTGGCCAACTGTAACGATCAAAACAGCACTGTCTGTGAGCGTCTGGCGCCTCAGCCAGGACAATCTTTGGGCCCAATCAGCCTGATCCATTCAAGCTTTATCAACCTCAGCTCACAAGAGGTACAAGGGGTCGACGTCTCCACCCACTACGGCTTAGAGTTTGATCGCTTCGGTGACCTCAAGTTTGGCTTGGAGTACAGCTACCTGCATAAGTTTGAGAAGGACGACCTGGATTACACGGGTGAATACCGCTATCCACAACACCGCTGGTTACTCACCACCAACTGGACCATGGATGACTTCGCCGCCAACATCAACTTCAGCTACATCGGCGAGTTTGAAGATACGCCAGACATTGACTTCGACGGCGTACTCGACTTCGAAGACAACAAGTCACGCATGGTCGACTCTCAGCTGCTGGTTGATATGTCGGGCTCTTACCGCTTCAACGACACCTTTAAGTGGACCGTGGGCATCAACAACGTATTGGATGAAGAGCCGCCATTTGCCATCGGCGACGGTGACACCGACCTCTACGGCTATGTGATCGCCACCCATAACCCTATGGGTCGCTACTTCTATACCAAGTTGAGCATGAGGTTCTAACTGTCACAAAAATGGCATCCAAATGGATGCCATTTTTATTTAGACTAACGGCTCTCCCAACAATAAGTGAGGAAAAGGATGATTACGCTATATGGAACCCCAAGAAGCCGCGCGCTTCGCGTCTCTTGGCTGCTTGAAGAACTCGGTATCGATTGGCAATTTCACTTCATCAATTTTGCTAAGGGCGATAACCGCAACGAGGCCTTCCTGGCCATGAATCCCAGTGGCAAGGTGCCTGTCATCCAAGATGACGAGCTGGTACTGACTGAATCGGCAGGCATCTGCCAATATCTGGCCGAAAAATACGGTAAGGGCCAGTTTCTGCCAACGCCGGGCACGCCCGAGGCCGGTCACTATCATCAATGGATGAGCTTCATCATCTGCGAACTGGAGCAGCCCCTATGGACCATGGGTAAGCACAAGTTCGCCCTGCCCGAGGCGCAGCGTCACCCCAGCATCTTACCCATAGCGGTTTGGGAGTTCGACAAGGCAGCCGCCTTGGCCGAGAACATGCTACCGGACACCCCTTATCTGCTGGGTGATGAGGTAAGCGTTGCCGATATCATGCTGGCGCATACCCTGATGTGGGCGACAGTGTTTGAGCAAAGTATTCCCCCCAAGTTGGCGGCATTCAGAGACAGGATGCAGCGCCGCCCGGCCCTAGCCAGCGCGCTTGAAAAAACCGAGGCCGTTGCCGCTAAGGCGGTTGATTAGCGATAACGGTTTAACAGCATAATGTCTCTCAGGCATTATGCTGTCCTCCTTAAGCCATAATACCTAAAAATTTTCGCTCATTTTCCTCAGTTTACGGCTAACTGCCCTTAAGTCGCCACACAATCCGGTGCCTTGGCAAGATCCAGCATGATCTCATCCTTCCGAGAACGGATCCTCAAGAGCTCCTCATCCAGACTCACCTCTATGTCGCCCAACCAGTCCAAGGTTTTAATCGGTTTTAGCTGATAACGCCACAGCGGCAAATCACACTGGCGCCACACCTTGTGATAGGCCTTGCCCATGGCACCAG
This sequence comes from Shewanella sp. Isolate8, assembly GCF_022398495.1. NCBI lineage: Bacteria > Pseudomonadati > Pseudomonadota > Gammaproteobacteria > Alteromonadales > Shewanellaceae > Shewanella > Shewanella sp. Isolate8. The sequence continues at coordinate 35,700 of NZ_JAKEVI010000003.1, forward strand.
GGTCTATCGTCTGCACCCAGATGGCGTAATCTCGATCGCGCTTAAACTGGCTCTGCTCATCAGTATCTGGACTCAATACCAGGCCCATCAACAAACCTAGACTCAGTAAAATCAGCTGAACTATCCCAACTAAGAAACTGAGCTGAATGAAGAAAGACACCGGCCAATGAAGGTGAATAAACTCGCTAAATTGGCGACGATATTGCTCCAACTTCCAAAAGCCAAAAAATACCACAATGAGTTTTATCAGCAGAACCATGGGTTTCACCTTGGCCATAAAAGGTGGGTTGAGCCAATAGGCCCCAAAAAAGCCGGGTAACAGACTCTCGATGAGCGGCAGATAGATAATTGCGGCGATAGCGACTAAAAGCAAGATGGCCTGGCGAGGGCTGGTGACTTGGTACATATCCTTGTCCAAATGGCGTTAACCTTTAAGTAACATCTGCACAAGATAGCATTGAATCTGCTGAGGCAATACTGCCAGAAAATTAAAGATAATTAATAAAGCCCCCATCGCAAGATGGGGGATTTTTATCAGCTAAGGCATAAAGTTACAGCTGAGTGGCCGCCCACTTGGCGCGGCTCTCTCGGCTCTCTTTCAGACCTTCCTTCTCGCGATAGGCCTTGTAAGCCTCGACATCCAGCGCCACCAGAGTGACCTCGACTTCGAGCACCAACTTACACTCTTTCTTGATGCGCCAAGCCGCCGTGTTGTACAGCTCGGTCAGCGGCAGCGAGCTTAAGAATTCTGGGTTGTACTGGGTGTAGATGGCCTGCGTCGGATAGACCACGAAGCTAAGGCGACGCTTAGGCTCCTTCTTAAACAGCTCCTCGATACCATCACAGGTGTTAAGCACCTGCATCTCTATGGTCTCATCCAGTTCCAGTAGTTTCTTGGCTGCCAGACCCGACACCTCGGCTTCACCCGCTTCCCAGGCCAATACGTCGGCCTCGCTGCACTTGCTCAGCTCGCCCACCTGTGCGGCTGTTAAGCCGAGTGAGTGACGCAGGTATTTAATTTCTATCGCATTTAATTCAGCTGTCTTTGCCATCTTGATATCCAAATTTGAGTTAATCTTTTCACGCGCCTAGGCGGGGATCCAAACCTCTTCGACCCATTGCCAGAACGACTCCCAGCTCTCCTCGGCCAGTTCGCCGTCTTGCCACAGCATCACCTGACCTTCCTGATCGATACAGTAAAAGTCATCCCCCTGCTGGCAGATGGCGATATATTCCCTCGGCATACCGATAGACCAGGCATAGGAGGTCACCTCTGGAAGATAGGTATGGGCATAGGGATCGGCTGCGGTTACAGGCTCTAGGGTGCCGTGAATCACGTCGCTGGCAAAGAGGAGATACTCTTTAAGCTCAGCGGGTAAGGGGATCAGGATCTGCTCTTCCACTTCGACCAGTTGATCGAAGCTTGGCAGCTCCAGGGGAACGGGAACTGTCTCGCTCAGTTCCCTGAGTTGCTCGATAAGATCGTGCATTATCGTCTGCTGTTAATGGGCTAATGGCGGCAAGTATAATCGCTTTAAGCCCAGATTGTTAATCCAATTTATCGCAGACGCAGCGCCACACAGAGATTAGGCCGCGGCTAACAGCTCGGCGCTGTCCAGCCTTTTATAGTAGAGCCAAGCCTTATGATATTGCTTGTGAGAGGCCTGGCGCAGATGGGTTATCTGCGCCAATTCCAGCTCGCTCAGCTGGCGAGACTGGGCCAAGGCGCGGGCCTCGATGGCTTGGATCTGCTCGTAGGCCTTATGTTCCTCACCGCTCTTGATCTCGGCTATGGCCTTGAGGTGCAGCTGCACCTCGGCGATCATGCCGGTTTGCGGTAACTGCACCAGCAGGTTGAGGTCTCGATAACCAGAAGCCTTAGGCTCGGCGAAACGGTTTTTCACCTGCAATACCTTGACCTGCTGCTGAAGATCCTCAAACGCCGTCATCAGCCCCTGAATGTCGTTAGCCACCAAGCTAGCTCTGGCCAGATCCGTGATGCGGCTGGCGTCGCCGTCAAACTTGGCTGCAATCTTGGCCTTAGCACGCTCATAGCTTTTCACTTCGGGGATCAGCAGTTGGTAACTCTCTTGGGTATTTAGCCCCTCTAGCAGGCTAGTCAGCTCCTGCTGGGCGTTCTGGGCCTGGGCATAGAGGCTATCGAGGTCGTCGCTACTCTGGCGGATCAGGGCGGCGGAGCTACTGGCGATGGCGTGCAGACCATGCTGGTCTTTACTGAAAGACTGTTTCTGGGCGTAGCAACCAGACTCCTCTTTGGTGTCGATTAAGGCGTCGTAATTGGTCGCCAGGGCGCTACGGGTGGAGACAAGTAACAGGAAGATAAAAAAGGGTCTAAACAACTTATTCATAACCGTCCTCGGTAAAAGCGCAAACCTTGTACCCTTAATCTAGCCAGGGTTCACTTAACCCTTGCTGAATGGATGATGAACAATTATTTATCATGAAACAGGCATAAAAAAAGAGCGCCAAGGCGCTCTTTTTCATCGAGAAAACTCGAATTACCAGATCTTCACACGCTGAGCGGGTTCGATGTACATGGCATCGCCCTGCTTAACGTCGAAGGTGGTGTAGAACTCAGGCATGTTAGACAACGCGCCCAGGGCACGGAACTTAGCCGGTGAGTGTGGATCGGTCGCTACGCGGTTACGCATCGCCTCTTCCTTCATCTTGGCGCGCCAGATCTGGCTGAAGCCGATGAAGAAACGCTCGTCGCCGGTCAGGCCGTCGATAACCGGTGCTTCCTTACCGTTGAGTGACATCTTGTAAGCCTTGTAGGCGATGGTTACGCCTGACAGGTCGCCGATGTTCTCACCCAGGGTCAGCTCACCGTTAACATTCAGGTCGTCGAATACCGAGTAACCGTTGTACTGAGCCACAAGCGCCTTACCACGAGCGGCAAACTCTTTCAGATCCTGCTCGGTCCACCAGTCGCGCATGTTACCTTCGCCGTCGAACTTAGCACCCTGATCGTCGAAGCCATGGCCCATCTCGTGACCGATCACCGCGCCGATACCGCCATAGTTCACCGCGTCATCTGCCTCCATGTTGAAGAAAGGAGGCTGCAGAATCGCTGCCGGGAAGACGATCTCGTTCATGGTTGGGTTGTAGTAGGCGTTCACCGTCTGTGGTGTCATGTGCCATTCCCACTTACGGATTGGTGAACCTAACTTTTCAAGCTCCTTCTCGTGGCTCAACTCGCTGGCGCGCATGCTGTTGCCAACAAGGTCATCGGCCTTGATGGTCAGCTTGTCGTAGTTTTCCCAGCGATCTGGGTAACCAATCTTAGGATCAAACTTAGCCAGCTTGTCTTTAGCCGCAACTTTAGTGTCTGGGCTCATCCACTCCAGGCCGTCGATGCTCTCGCCATAGGCACGACGTAGATTTTCAACCAGCTCCTGCATGCGCTGCTTGGCTTCTGGCTTGAAGTGACGCTTCACATAAACCTTACCCACAACCTCACCCAGCAGGTTGTTTACCGTGCTCACGCCGCGCTTCCAGCGTGGCTGCTGCTCGGTCTGACCGTTGAGTGTCTTAGAGAAGAACTCGAAGTTTTCACGGTCAAGCTCTGTGCTCAGATCGCCAGCGAAGTGAGTCAGAGTCTGCCAGGTCATGTAGGTCTTCCACACAGACAGATCGTTAGCTTTCAGCACTTCGTTGAAGCCTTCGATGAAGCTTGGCTGGTTAATAATGATGTCGGCCTGCTTGTCGCCGCCCAGGGTCTTGAGGTAACCGTTCCAGTTGATATCCGGTGCCAGCTTAGGCAGATCCGCTACCTGATACAGGTTATAGGTCTTAGTGCTGTCACGGGTCTCGACGACGTCCCAATGACGGCTGGCGATAGCGGTTTCCAACGCAAGGATCTGCTCGGCGCTCGCCTTAGCGTTTGGCAGGCCGGCCAAGGTGAACATCTTCTCGATGTGGGCCACAAACGCCTTACGAATGTTGACGAAACGCTCGGCTTCGTTGAAGTAGTAATCCTTCTCAGGCAGGCTCAAACCATATTGCCAGATATGAGTCGCATAACGGCTAGAGTCTTTCGCGTCGATATTGATATAGAAAGCCAGCGGCGTGCCGCCACCTATGATCTGGCTGTGGGCAAAGTATTCCACCAGCTGATCTTTGTTCTCAAGGGCGGCGATCTTGTCCAGCTCACCTTGAATCGGCTTGATACCCAGCTTGTCTAGCTGGTCTGTGTCCATGAAAGAGCGATACAGGTCGGCAACCTTCTGCTCATCGCTGCCCGCCTTCAGGTTAGGCGTAGCCGCCACCTCTTCGATGATCGCCTTAACATCGTCACGTGACTTCTCACGCAGGTCATAGAAGGCGCCTGTGCTGGTGCGATCGCCTGGGATCTCAGTGTTCTTAATCCAGGTGCCGTTTACATAGCTATAAAAATCATCTTGCGGACGTACCGACTTATCGAAGTTAGCGAAATCGATACCCGAGGTCAGGGCCTGCTCTACCGCAACTGCGGTTTCTGTCTTGGCGGTTTCAGGGGCCTTAACTTCTGCCTGGTCGCTGTTGCAAGCGCTAAGACCAAGAATCAAAGAGGCGCAAACCCCTCCAACGAACACTTTTTTCATGTGAATTCCTTTTATGCTTAATTGTTTTTTTGTTAGCAATGCGACTGTCATGGCGAAGCCAAAATGGTGCAAAAACTGCTTCAAGAGACCTATGTTAAAGGGATTAGGCCAATGTAAACAAGTTTATCTGCGGCCCATGGGTGAAATTATGGTTACTCATATGTAAGTAAAGATTTCCTCTCCTTGGCGCTAACGCCCTATTACGCCTCAATGTGACTTATCACCCGCGCCGGATTGCCGCCGACTACCGTCTTGGCGGGAACATCTTTAGTCACCACGGCGCCCGCCGCGACAACCGCCTCATCGCCTATGGTTACGCCCGGCAGAATGATCGCCCCGCCACCAATCCATACCCGCTCGCCGATCAGGATAGCCTCGGCCTGTTCCCAGCCCTCACAGCGACGCTCCGAATCCAGTGGGTGATTGGCGGTGTAGCACTGCACGTTTGGCCCTATCATGGTCTGGCGACCTATGGTGATAGGGGCGTTGTCCTGCAGGGTAACATTGACGTTGATAAATACCTGAGGCGCCACATGCAGATTCTGCCCATAGCTGATATAGAGCGGCAGCTTAATCACGGCCTGGGAATCCAGATGAGGCAGCAGCTCATTGTCCACTTCCCCGCGCCGGTTCATCTCGGCGTTCGCCTGTTGCCGCAACTGCCAGCGCTTTTGCAACTCGCTGTCGAGGCAGTTGTACTCCTGACCGCCGATCATCTTGTCAAATTCACTAAGAGCTTCCATCGCCTGCCGACTCCTTAGGGATGCATACACAATATAAGATTACTCATGCTAACATTTTTCCTTACCGGCATTTATCCCGATTGCCACTTTTCCTTTCTCGCACTTTTCCTTTCTTCTCTGTGGCCTCATAATAGCGCCCCACAGTAGCATCCTTAGGTTAACCCAGTGCGTTTAGACAAATTTATCAGCGAATCCACCCACCTCAGCCGCTCCTTGGCCAAGAAGGCCCTTCACAGAGGTGAAGTGACCGTCGATGGCCAGGTGATCAAAGATGGCAGCTTCAAGTTGAATGATAGCCAGAAAGTCTGTCTGGACGGCGAGCCTATCTCGCTGATTGGGCCACGTTTTATCATGCTGCACAAGCCGGTGGATACCCTCTGCTCGACCGTCGATGAGGTCTACCCTTCTGTGCTCAATCTGCTCGAACTGCCCCATAAAGAAGACCTACACATCGCCGGACGACTGGACGCCGATACCACTGGGCTGGTGCTGATCACCAGCGACGGTCAGTGGTCCCACAGGGTCACCTCGCCGAAACGCGAATGCGGTAAGACCTATCTGGTGCAGCTGGCCGATCCCCTCAAAGAGGAGTGGGTCGAGCAATTTGCCACCGGGCTGGCACTGCGCAGCGAAGAGGGACTCACTAAACCGGCCAAGCTTGAGTTGCTTGGCAGCCATGAGGCGAGACTCACCATCACCGAAGGCAAATATCATCAGGTGAAACGTATGTTTGCCGCCGTCGGCAACAAGGTGGTGGGACTGCACAGGGAGTCTATCGGCGAGATTGTGCTGGACGAGAGTCTGGCACCGGGTGAATGGCGCTACCTGACAGAGGATGAGATAGCCTCGATAAAATAGCGCGCTGCCGGTAGCCAATTGCGCAAGCTAGCTACCAGTCTATTATCGGCCCAATTATTTACCCGCGATGACCGCCTTGATGCTATTGAGTAGCGCGCGGTCGGTGCGGGCCTTCTTCAACTTCTTCACACTCTCCTTGAGCGAGGCATCTGAAAGACGGGTAAAGATGTTGTTGTACTCCTTCTCCTCAATCGCCTCGTCGCTATCGGCCAGCTCGGCGATATCCTGAGCGACGCGGCTAAGTTGCAACCAAGAGTTAGCGATATAGAAGCCGTGGAATTCGGCCTGAGCCACTAGCCCCTTGGCGCTGGTAGGCAGGGCCTCCCAGGCGGTGGAAAATTTACCCTCTTCATCGCTTAACAGCTCGTTAAACAGATTGGCATAGGCTTCCAGCAGATTTGCCGGCACCTTATCCATAGGGATCACGGTATTACATACGTTCAGCGCCGCTTGCTCGGCGATCGCCTGATATTCTTGACTGGGTTTACTCATAAGACACTCTCAACACAACACGCCGCTCTCACCGCGGCCAGGTTCGCCGAAAAACACTCGCCGGATTAGGCCGCCAAGCGGGCGCAAAATAAGGGCTGACGTTATACCCCTAGTCCGGCTGAAAAGCAAAGTTGCCACTTTTGTTATATAAAAGTTAAAAATAAACGCATAAAAAATATACTTTTTACTGTCAATAAACTGTCATCCGTATAATATAGTTACAAAAAAAGTGTTTATGCTATGGTTAAATGGTCACATAGCAAGGTTGGCAAAGCTAAAAATGACAAGAAAAATAAAAGCAAAACCCTGGATAACGTCTCTGCTGCTGATCAGTCTTAGCCTCCCACTCTTAGGGCTCAGCCCATCGAGCCTGGCGCAAGAAAATACCGCCGAAGAGATAGATGCTATTTTCAAGAAATTCGATCACGGCGAATATAGTGACCAAGAAGCGATCAAAGAGGCGCTTGGTTTCCTGACGACCAATGTCTCGCCCGATGACATGGAGCGTTACCTCAAGCTGCAGACTGTGCTTTGCTGGAACAACTATGACATCACCAAGCAGCAAGCGCTCAAAGATGCCATCGCCTTTGCCGACATGAAACTCCTTACCGAAGGGGTCGCAGCCTCGCCAGAGATAACCACAGATCTCAAGCTGTGCCGCGCCTTCATGCACCAACTGCTGGGCGAGGTGGAGGTGGCACTGGAGGAATACAACAAGGTTGTCGCCGAAGCCTATCTGATAGAATCCCCAAGGCTGATCGCCGACTCACGCTCACTGCGCGGCGCCATCTACTCTTTTCAGGGCAACTTTGCCCAGGCGCTGGAGGATCTGATCACCGCCCAACACCTCTATGAATCCCTCAACCTGCAATACTGGGCCATCTATAACCTCACCGAGCTGGCCACCAGCTATCGCCGCTTCGGCGATCCCCAGACGGCGATCAAGTACTATAGCAAGCTGGAAAAAGGATTCGAAGATACGGGTGACAGAGACGGTGCCAACGCCATCAAGACAGAGATAGGTTTCGCCCTGGAAGAGCTGGGCGAGTATGAGGCGGCGCTGAAGAAACACAGGGAAGCCCATCAATACTGGCGCGATACCCAGGGCGAAGAGGCCAGCTCCTATACAGCAGTGAATGTCGCCGGCGTATTGATTCAGCTTCACCGTGAAGACGAAGCCAAGGCCTACCTGGATCTGGCAGAGAAGCACGTGCAACCGGAAATAGGGGGCAGCTATAGTTTCATGCGCCTCTATCAGGCACAGTCGGCCCTCAACAAGGGGCAATATCCTCAGGCACTCGATTATATCGACAAGGCCAAGCGGAGCTTCGAGGCGATCAAGAATACCCGCGGCCTGGAAAAGCTACACATGGTACATAGCCAGATATTCGTCGCCGAAAAAGACTGGCAACAGGCCTACGAGGCGCTGCTGAGCTATATCCAGACCCATAAGGCACTCGATGCCACCCAGCAGACCAACCGCACCACCGAGATGCGAACCCGCTTCAATACCGAGCAGATAGAGCGCGAGAACCAGCAGCTGATCGAACTGCAGAAGATCAAGGAAAACGAGCTGGTGATCCTCAAGCAGAACAAGTATCTGCAACTGGCGGTGATCGTGCTGGGTTGCATCATCATGATCATTCTCTCGATCGTCGCCTACAAGCAGTCACAGAAGTCCAAGCTGCTCTCAATCCTGGCGCTGACGGACCACCTGACCCAGTTGCCTAACCGGCGCTACACCTACTCCAAGGGTGAGGGATACTTCAAGTCCAAGAATGAGGAGCACCACCCGCTGTCGATCATACTGTTCGATGCCGACCACTTTAAGAAGGTGAACGATAAGTATGGCCATGATATAGGTGATAAGGTGCTCATCGCCCTCGCCAACATCAGCAACGGACTGATGCGTAAACAAGATCTGGTGGGGCGTGTCGGCGGAGAAGAGTTTCTGGTTATCCTGCCCGGCACTACGGCCGAGCAGGCCCTCAATGTGGCCCAGCGCTTGGTCACCACGGTAGAGAGTAGCAATTTCGATGACGTCTACATGAATTTCAAGCTCACCATCAGCGCAGGTATCGCCTGCACAGATGGCGACAAGAGCTTCGAGCAGCTGTTGAAACGGGCCGACGATGCCCTCTACCGCGCCAAGTCATCGGGTCGTAACTGCGCCATATTAGATACCTAATAATTTCAATTAACCGACAGCTGCAATTAACCAGAAGCCACAGTTAAGACGCAGCAGTCAACCAATAGTCGCGGTTAGCTAACCGCGAAAAACCAGCGACCTACAAACTTAAGTCACCGTGTTTAAGCAACTCGATACGATGGGGTGGAGTGAGTTTGGGAAACCATTCGTGATAGAGGCGCGCCATCTCGCCTGATGCCTGCAGCTTAGCCAGGGCATCATGCCAGCGAAGCACCCGCTCTGGATCGGTCCCCTTAGAGAAAGCCAGATAGAGATCTATCTGCGCCAGCTCCAACACCGGATGCACCTCATCCAGCCCCATATTCACCTCGTCCAGCAGTCGCGCCACCGCCAGATCTGCCTGACACCAGAAACGGATCCTATCGTGCTGTAGCTGACGCGCCGACTGCTGGGGAAAGCTAGCCACAGTCAGGTGCTCTACCCCTTGACGCATCAGGATAGACTCCCCCAGAGAACCACGATAGACGCCGACGCTACCCAGGGCATCCAGCTCGGCTACCGATGCGGGCGTCACCCTGTCATCGGCCTTGGCATAGATGGAGATACTGGTGGTGGCTATGGGACCGACGAAATCGAAATTCCTGCTGCGCTGCTCGTTGCGAGAGGTGGCAAACAAGAGCACATTGGCCTGCCCCTCTGCGATGGCAAAAGCTCTCGCCCAAGGCAATACCTCGATATTGGCCTCTTCGCCCAGTTCACTGGCGAGGCGCCGTACCAGGCTGACACCATAGCCCATGGGAAGCCCCTGTTCCTGATAGCTCATGGGCGCCCACTCTTCGGTCAACATACGCAGGGGCGCCGCCCCAACCGGACGAGATAGACCAAGCAGTGATAAATAGATCAGCGATAAACCAATCAGCAAGATGCGCCACGCGCTACACCAGATCAAATTGCTCTCCCGCAAGTTAGGCCAACGCCTGTTATTGATTATCGTCTAAGATGGGCAGGCTTTCCCTATGCCTATACTAATGCCTATATTTGGCGCCCATATTCAGCGCCTATAGTTAGTGTCTAAATTAGTGCCTATATTCAGAGCCTAAATTTGTGCCTATGCTGCCGAGCCCTTTTCTCGACTCCTCTTCCCAACTTAAATAGCGCCCAGCCAAATTGCAATAGGCGCCATTAGAGGCAAGACCAGGCCCTCGCTATTCTTTTAAGCAAAACCCCAACCACTAGATTAATCACTGGTATTAGTCATGGCCTTAACCACTGGCATTAGTCATCGCCTTGACCAGCCGTGTTAAATTTTCTCACGCAAAGCAAAACTGTTATCATGGCGCCACAGTTATCCTGACCTCACCACTCTTGGTCCAAAGTATGTCTCACCACAGCGCCCTGACGCCTCAAGCATTACAGCAGCTCGCCCTTAAGATCAAAACCTGGGGTAAGGCATTAGGCTTTGCGCAAATCGGCATCTGCGATACCGATCTCGGCGCCGAAGAGCCCAAACTACAGGCCTGGCTCGATAAGGGCTACCACGGCGAGATGGGCTATATGGAGAGTCATGGCATGATGCGCGCCCGCCCTCATGAGCTGCATCCGGGCACGGTGCGGGTCATCAGTGCGCGCATGGACTACCTGCCGCCAGAGGCCGGCTTTGCCACCCACCTTAAAGACCCCAATCTGGCTTATATCTCGCGCTACGCGGGGGGCCGTGACTATCACAAGATGATCCGCAACCGGCTAAAGAAGCTGGGGCAGCAGATTGAGGCCGAGCTGGATGACTTAGGGTTAGCGCGCCCCAATTACCGCCCCTTCGTGGATTCCGCGCCAATCTTAGAACGCCCACTGGCAGATAAGGCCGGGCTCGGCTGGACGGGCAAGCACAGCCTGCTACTCAATCATGAGGCGGGGAGCTGGTTCTTCCTGGGTGAGCTGCTTATCGATCTCCCGCTACCTGTGGATATTCCAGTCAAAGCCGATTGCAACACCTGCGTGGCCTGCATCAAGTCTTGCCCCACCAACGCCATCGTCGAGCCCTATGTAGTGGATGGCAGACGCTGCATCTCCTATCTCACCATAGAACTGCAGGGGGCAATTCCCGAGGAGTTCAGGCCCTTGATAGGCAACCGCATCTATGGCTGTGACGACTGTCAGCTGGTGTGTCCGGTCAATGGTGAGGCGCCCTTGACCCAGGAAAGCGATTTTCATACTCGGGACCCGCTCAAACGTCCAGCACTATTGACCCTCTTTGCCTGGAGCGAGGCGGAGTTTCTCAAGTTTACCGAAGGCAGCGCCATTCGCCGTATCGGCCATAAGCGTTGGCTGCGCAACATAGCGATTGCCCTGGGTAATGCCCCGGCATCAGAGGATGTAATCGCCGCCCTCGAGGCTCGCCGGGACAGCGAAGAGGTCGACGACATGGTACGCGAGCATGTCGACTGGGCGCTGGCGCGCCAGCAGTCTGGTGACGTTCAAATCAATCGTAAGACCCAGAGGGTGATCCGCACCGTCGAAAAGGGGCTGCCCCGGGACGCCTGACGCCTTGCATCATCAATCTGAGTCTAAGGTGAAGCCCACCTTAATCGTCACCTGCCAGTGGGCAATCAAGCCGGCCTCTAAGTGCCCCCGGGTCTCGACCACCTGAAACCACCTGAGATGATGCAGCGACTGACTGGCCGATTCGATGGCATTCTTAATCGCCTCGTCCGAACTTATGGGTGAGGAACCAACGAGTTCGATGATCTTGTAGGTATGACTCATAGTGGATCTCCTGTTGCAAACTGGCTATCCCCTTGAGTATAGAAAAGCTTTGCGCCCCCTGTGTACCCAGGGGCAAAATCCGTGCTGAATCACCACAGCTAAGCCTGCTTTAAGCGCCCTAGCAGCTTGTCGGCCACCCGAAAGGCGTTGGCATAAATGGTAAAGGTCGGGGTGACGCTCCCGCCATTTGGCATGAAGGCGCCGTCGGTCACATACAGATTATCGCAATCGTGTACCCGGCAATCGGGATCAAGCACAGATGTGCGCGGATCGACACCGAAGCGGCATCCCCCCGCCACTAGGTTGGCCGTGGGGTCGCTAAACACATTGCCCCAGACCTCGTCGGCGCCCATGGCCTGCATCACCTCCACGCCGCGATCGACCAGATACTGGGCAACCTTAAGATCGTGGGGATGAAAACCGGCGCGCACCTTGGCCACCGGCTGGCCCCATTTATCCTTCTCCTCATCATCCAGGCTGACAAAACACTCATCATGGGTGAGCCAGTCGCAGAAGACCTCAAACTTAAAGTCCCGCGACTGGGTAAAGTGCGCCTTAAGCTTCTGCTTGAACGGCGTGCCCCAGAGCAGATTGCCCTCCTGCCACTTGAGCGCATTCGCCTCACTGGTGGGCGATGGCGGGTCGAACACGAAGTCTAAGGTGCCGCCCTTTACGGGCTTATCGAACGCCGCCTTATCATCAATCACATACCAGTCTTGCAGGGCGCGATTAAAGAAGGGACCGCGCTGCTTGAGGCCTCTGGCGGTCTCGGCTGATAGTTTATCCAGCTTAAACACCCCATGGCCGGTCCCGCCGGCGCAGCAGTGCAGGTTCTTGCCAACCTGGCCATGGCGATTGCCTATCCCCTTGGGGTGTTTCTCACCAGTACTCGCCAGCAGCAGGCGCGCACTCTCGATGGCGTAGCAGGCAACCACGAAAATTTTGGCCTGGATCCGCCGACTCTCGCCCTTGGCATCGAAATAGTCGGCAGAGCTCACCCGTCCCTTGCTATCGGTATTGAGTCGATACACCTTGGCTCGTGGGATGATGCGGCAATGGCCGCTAGCCACCGCATGGTTCAGCAGCGCCGCCCGGGAGCTGCCCTTGGCACCCGAATGGCAGCCATAGCTGCCGCAATAGCCGGAATACTCGCAGCTCATCCGCCCGTTGAAGGGGCGAGACAATATGGCCCGCGCCATCGGCAGCGGATTAAGCTTAAGCGCCTCGCAGGCATTATCGAAACGCGCCGCGATAGGGTGCTCGACGGTAGGTACAAAGGGAAAGTCCGGCGTCGACCTAGGTTCTAAGTGGGGATGTTGCACCACTCGGCCGCTGACGCCGACAAGCTGCTCCACCTTAGTGTAATACGGCTCTAGCTCCTCATAGCTGATGGGCCAGTCGACCGTGTTGCTGCCGGGGATCACCCCATAGATCGAGGCGAGACGAAAATCCGTTGGCTTGAGACGATGGAAATAGCCACTCATAAAGTTAGAGGCGCCGCCGACGATATTGCCGCCCCAAAACTGCGCCGTGGTCTCCCGGCGCCAGCCCCCCTCGCCATCGGGTAGCTCGAGCACGTGACGCTCCTCGTCAAACCGAGAGCGAAACACCCTGTGGCGCGGCAATTGCTCATCTTTCACGAAATCCTGCTCGGTATACCAGTCGCCCTTTTCCAGCACGACCACGTCGATCCCGGCTCTGGCCAACTCATAGGCGATGGGGCCGGCGCCCGCGCCGCTGCCCACGATACAAACCTCGAATTGATGGGGCGTCTGTGGCTCCCCCTTAGTTGCTAATCCCCTAGCTGCTGTCATCTGCAAAGCGTCCTAATAAAAATCTGCTAAAAAGTGGCCTGTCATCCCAGATTAAAAATCGAGATAACTCTTACCCGCTTTAGGCCGAGGAAAACCCGGCTGGTGCTCGAGCCAGCGCCAACCTATCTCGTCTGGATTACCACCATAGAGGGGATCCAGCGTCAGCGCCTCAATCAGGTAATAGAGCAGCAGGGAGAGCCAGTTCTCACCGGCGCGGCTCTTAGCTATCTCTTTTAGCAGCGCGTCTTGCTCATCCCAGCTCAGCACCAGAAAACTACGTCCCCTTTGGGTATCGGCCCAATCCTCCAACCAGGCCGCGCCCTGCAAGATAAATTGCCTGTCCTCATCGATGCGATTATCGGGATCTTCCATGGCCCACAAGAGATAGCGATAGGCATTGAGATCTTTGGCCGAGGGACCATCGCCATCATCGGGAAACAGATGTAGCTGCACCGCCTCAATGATGGCGCGGTTGATCACATCAAAACCTTGCGGCCTTGTCGTGATGGAAAATTCGGTTTCGGCCCAGCTCAACTGGGGCTTAGCCGCCAACAGCATCGCCGCGGCGCTGCTTCCAGCCAGAAACGCCCGCCGGGTCAAGCCGCTTTCAAAGGCATACTCTGTAGCCATCTTATTCCCTCGCCTTGTCACCTTACCTCCTCAAGCCTGCAAGCTGATCTCGCCTCAGTCGGTACACAGACCGAAATTACCGCTAAATCGATTCAACTGAGTGTGAATTTTTCACCGCCCCGGGTCAACACCCAGCGCACAAAGCCATTGAATCACCAGGCGGCGACTCGGCGAAAATGCGCCTAGACTATAGGCAACGGCCAATGCGCAGCCCCTAAGGAGATTCCATGGTTAACCCTATCATCGCCGATAACAAGCCTAAGAAAGTCGAGCTCACCAAAGGCAAGGAATACTATTTCTGTGTCTGTGGCCGCTCCAATAACCAGCCCTTCTGCGATGGTTCCCATAAGGGAACTGGGTTTAGCCCCAAGGCCTTCACCGCCGAGAAAGATGGCGAGGCCTACCTGTGCGCCTGCAAACACACGGGCAATGCCCCCTACTGCGACGGCACCCATAAAAACTTCACCGCCGACCAGGTGGGCCAAGAAGGGCCTGGACGCGAGGCCTTAGGAATCAATGTCGGCAAGCCGCCCAAGGCGGTCGCCACTCAGGAGGAGCCCGGCGTCGAGCTGATCCATCAGCTGGCCAGGGAAGGCCTGAAGACTCTCGGTCATCACGGCCCCATGGTCGCCATGGGCGTCCCCAGGTATCAGCTACCCAGCTGGGACGAGATTCAGATCATGACGGCCCAGATAGCCAGCAAGCCTCTGTTTGAAGAGGAAGCCGTCGAGACAGAGCTGATCATAGGCCCAGAGGCACGCAAGCCGCTGAGGCTCAAGATCCCCCTGCTGGTGTCGGACATGAGCTTCGGCGCACTATCGGAAGAGGCCAAGACCGCCCTGGCCAAGGGGGCCGAGCTGGCGGGCACAGGGATCTGCTCGGGTGAGGGCGGCATGTTGCCCGAAGAGCAAGCGGCCAACTCCCGCTACTTCTACGAACTGGCCAGCGCCCAGTTTGGCTACCAGGAAGCCTTGATGGCCAAGATACAGGCGTTCCATTTCAAGGGGGGCCAGGGCGCCAAGACAGGCACAGGCGGTCATCTGCCCGGTAGCAAGAACCAGGGCAAGATCGCCCAGATAAGAGGCATTCCGGCGGGGCAAGATGCCATCTCACCACCGCGTTTCAGGGACCTCAACTCGGTGGCCGACTTCAAACGCTTCGCCGACAGGGTGCGAGAACTCAGCGGCGGCGTGCCTATCGGCTTTAAGCTCAGTGCTAACCATATCGAACGGGAGATCCAGTTTGCACTGGATGCCTGCGCGGACTACATCATACTCGACGGCCGAGGCGGCGGCACGGGCGCGGCGCCGCAGATCTTTCGCGATCACATCAGCGTGCCCACCATTCCAGCCCTGGCCCGCGCCCGGCGCTACCTCGACCAGCAGGGCGCCAGCGGCAGGGTTACCCTGATCATCACAGGCGGTCTCAGGCTGCCCATGGACTTTGTCAAGGCGATGGCCCTTGGCGCCGACGGCGTGGCCCTGGCCAACAGCGCCATGCAGGCGATCGGCTGCGTGGCCGCCCGCATCTGTAACACCAACAACTGCCCCGCCGGCATTGCCACCCAAAATGCCGACCTACGTCAGCGCCTCAACATAGATAAATCGGCGCAGCAGCTGGCCAACTTTCTTCAGGCCTCCACCGAACTGATGCAGGTGATGGCCCGGGCCTGCGGCCATCACAGCCTGCAAGATTTCAATCTGGACGATCTCGCCACCTGGCACAGCGAGATGGCCAGGCTGTCGGGCATCCCCTACGCCGGAGTGACGCCTATCTAGGCGTTAGCCAGCATCATCTAAGGCACGTAGGCTTAAGGGGGAAACCTTAGGTTAGGCGATAAAAATAAACAGGCTAATGGCTTGTTTAATAAGATAAACCGGTGCAAACTTGCCGCCGAGGATCTCGGGACGAATCCATCGCCCAACATCAGCACTCGCCTCATTGCTGCCATAGACAATGTGAAGGACCACAATGCAAGTCGTTATTTTATCGGTAATCTTAGCCCTACTCTTCATCACCCTGCTGCTGGTCTACCTTAACTGGCGCAATAAACAACCTCTAGCGATTAGCGGCGGCCCTGACGAGGTGTTGTCTCAGGCCAGCCAACTCTTGAACCGAGGCAAAGATGCCCTGGCCATCGACTATCTTGAGCGAGCGGCCGACATGGGCATGGCCCATGCGGCGCAGTTTCTCGGTGAACTCTACAGCCTGGAAGGCACCCATCTGTTTGATCTGGCTAAGGCCGATCACTGGTTTCAACAGGCAGCCAGGCTTGATGAGCAGATTGCCAATCTTCAGCACCAGATGCTCAAATTTAAGGTTCACCCCACCCAGGAAGCTGGCAAGCAGCAGCTCGAGGAGATGTTGAAGCCTGGTGCCGATCAGGGCAATAGCAAGCAGCAGGCCGAGCTCGGCAGGCTCTATCAGGAAAGCCCGCTGCTGGACCCCGACGGCACCAAGGCGCTGCACTATCTCGGCCTCGCCGCCGAGGCGGGCGACACGCAGGCGCAGTACCATCTGGCCAACCTGCTACTGGCCCCTCACCACGGCGAGCCCGATCCCATCAGGGCAAGAGCCCTGCTGGAGGCCATTACCGAAAGCGACCCCTTAGCCAAGAGCCAGCTGGCGCAGATGCTGCTAACGGGAGAAGGCGGCCCGGCCGAGCCCCGCGAGGCAGAGCGCCTGATGCGCGAGGTGGCCGAGGAAAACGACTTTGCCCTCATCGAGCTGGCACACCTCTATCAGGAAGGCACAGCCCTGCCTCAGGATATCCACAAGGCAGAGGAGTGCCTAAGACAAGCCCTCGCCATGGAGAATCACAGCGCCGCCTATCGCCTGGGCGAGTTACTGATCAAACATAAACGCGATAGCGACAGCCACCGCGAGGCGATCGCCCTGCTCACGCCGCTGGCCGAGCAGTGGTGGACGGATGCCCTCTTCCTCCTGGGCAAGGCCCATGAAGATGGATTAGGCACCCGCCGTCACCTGCCCACGGCGCTGAGCTACTACCGCTTGGCCGCCACAGATCCCGCCCCATATCACCTGACACGGGTCGACGAATTAAGTGCCAAGATGGGAAGCTATGAGCTGGAGCAGGCCGAGAGCCTGTATCGGCAGTTTTTGACCGAGCATCCGCTGAGCCAGGAGCAACAGGCCAGCATAGATCTTACCCATGGGCTGCGACTGTTCCATGAAGATGACAGGGGACGACGCCATCCCAGAGAGGCCATCGCTTACCTTGAGCGCGCCGCGCTCGCCGGCGAGAACCTGGCACTTGAGCCCCTGCATCAGGCCTGTGTAGAAACGGGGCAGAGGGTAGACGCCGCCATCTGGGCCCAGCTCGCCCTAACGGATCAGTTTTACTATCTTCCCACTGGCAAGCTGGAGGTCAGTTTAACCAGCCTCAAACAAGGCTTTAGCGAGGCCGAAGAGGCGCTGTTTGCACAGCGCCTCGCCGAGAGACAGGCGACACTCGCCACCAACTGATTAGCTCACGGTGCAGATGAGCCAGGTCATAAAAGCGTAAATAAAAAGCGTAACGGGCGCTCCGTCTTGGGCTCGCCCGCTGCGTGTTAGAGACTCGGCCTAGCCCAGGCGTCGCCTCAGCTCCTTGGTCGCCTTCACCATGTTAGCCAGCGCCGGCTCCACCTCATCCCAGGTACGGGTCTTGAGACCACAGTCGGGATTGACCCAGAGCTGGCCCACGGGGATCTTGGTCGCCGCCTTCTCGATAAGCGCCACCATCTCCTCAACCGTTGGAAGATTGGGGCTATGGATGTCATATACCCCAGGGCCTATCTCGTTGGGATACTCGAAGTCCTCGAAGGCATTGAGCAGCTCCATATGCGAGCGCGAGGTCTCTATGGTGATCACATCCGCATCCATGGCGGCGATGGCGTCTATGGTGGCGTTGAACTCGCTGTAACACATGTGGGTATGGATCTGGGTCTCATCCTCTGCGCCCGCGGCACTGAGCTTAAAGGCGGCCACCGCCCAATCGAGATAATGCTGCCACTCGCTGGCCTTGAGCGGCAGCCCCTCTCGAAACGCCGGCTCATCTATCTGAATGATCCCTATCCCCGCCGCCTGCAAGTCAGTCACTTCGTCGCGAATGGCCAGGGCTAGCTGATTGGCTATCTGTTCACGGCCGATATCTTCCCGAGCGAAAGACCAATGCAAGATGGTCACAGGGCCGGTCAGCATACCCTTCACCGGCCTGTCGGTCAGGCTCTGGGCGAAGCTTGCCCAAGAGAGTGTCATCGGCTGACGGCGCGACACATCACCGTAGATGAGCGGCGGCTTGACGCAGCGCGAGCCATAGCTCTGCACCCAGGCAAACTGGGTAAAGCCCACGCCATCGAGCTGCTCGCCGAAGTATTCCACCATGTCGTTGCGCTCGGCCTCACCGTGGACCAGAACATCTATGCCCAGCTTGAGCTGACGGCTGATGCTGTCACGGGTCACCGCCTCGAGCTGGGCCACATAGGCCTGCTCGGTCAGCTCCCCTTTACGCCAGCGACTACGCAGACCGCGAATGGCCGGTGTCTGGGGAAAGGAACCAATGGTGGTGGTAGGCAGCAGCGGCAAACGAAAACGGGCCTGCTGCTTGCGGCGGCGCTCACCAAAGCCGCTACCACGGGTGAAATCTGCAGGCGTTAACCCCTTGAGCCTCGCCTGCACCTCAGGATTCGCCGCACGCTCACGGGCCTCGCGCCTGGCCTCACAACGCTCCACAATGCTTTGCGCCTCATCGCTCTGTGAGTTGAGTAGCAATATACGCAGCTGCGCTAACTCATCGAGCTTCTGCCTGGCAAAACTCAGTTGATTGACCAGATCCGCTGCCAGCTCTGTCTCGCTCGCCAGATCCACGGGCACATGCAAGAGCGAACAAGAGGGTGCCAGCCAGACACGTTCGCCAAGATCCGCCACGACGCCGCGCAGCCGCTCGGCCAGCAGATCCAGATCCGCCGCCCATACGTTGCGGCCATTGATCACCCCGAGGCTAAGCACCTGGGCAGGCTTGAGGCTGGCGGCAAACTGCTTAAGCTGCTGGGCATCGCTCACCAGATCCAGGTGCAAACCGTCAACCTCGAGATCCTTGATCAGCTCATGATGATGGGCGACAGAGCCATAGTAGCTGGCCAGCAGCAGCTTAAGCCCCTGACCACTGAGTTCTGCGTAGGCTGGGGCGAAGGCCGCCTGCCACTCCTTTGCAAGCTCCAGCGCCAGTATCGGCTCATCGAGCTGTACCCAGGTCACGCCCTGGCTGGCAAAGCGCGCGAGTATCGCCCGGTACGCCTCGAGCAGCTGGGGAAGCAGGCTCAACTTATCGAAAGATTCGCCCTCGCATTTGGCCAGGTAGAGGTAGCTAAGCGGACCCAGCAGGATGGGCTTAGGCTGGTGCCCCAGGGATTTGGCCTGTTCCACCTCGTCGAACAGCTGCTCGTAGGCGATGGCGAAGCGCTGCCCCGCCCTGAGCTCCGGCACTATGTAGTGGTAGTTGGTATTGAAGTATTTCTTCATCTGAGCGGCGCGGCAGGCCTCTCCAGTGGGCGCTCGACCGCGAGCCACTCGAAACAGGGTATCTAGATCCACCTGCTCGCCGCTGCGATGACGCTCGGGGATGGCATCTATGGTGGCACTGAGGGTGAGCACCTGATCGTAGAAGGCAAAGTCCCCCACCGGCAGCTGTTTCACGCCCGCCGCCTGCTGCCACTGCCAGTGGGTTTGACGCAGCTCGCTGGCAACCGATTGCAGCCGAGCCTGGTCAATCTCGCCGCGCCAATACTTTTCCAGGGCAAATTTGAGTTCCCGTTGACGACCGATTCGTGGAAAGCCTAATGAAGCAATACCTAGAGTTTGCATATTGTATACCTTTTGCATTAAGATGAGCGAAATTCATGGTTAGCGCCCTTCGCTGTCATCGCAATCCAGGTTTGAGAACTGAAATTGCACAACAAACCAAAACAGGCGTCTGGACGTCTAGAAGTTTATTGTGTTAATCTGTTGTCTCGCAATCGAATTGATTTCACGAGCAACATGAGCCAAATTCATGTGAGGTAAAAATGATAGAGCTTAGGCATTTACGTACATTGGTCGCCCTGAAAGAGAGCGGCAGTCTCGCGGGCGCAGCCAAGAAGCGCTTTGTCACCCAGTCGGCCTTATCCCACCAGATCAAGGAACTGGAAACCCGCATCAACTCGGCGATTTTCGTGCGTAAGAGTAAACCCCTCTCCTTTACCCAGGAGGGCGCGCGTCTGCTCAATCTCGCCGAAGAGATCCTGCCTAAGGTGATAGAGACGGAAATCGATCTCAAGAATGGCCTGGGCGGCGAGGTGAAAGATCTCTTTGTCGGTATAGAGTGTCACAGCTGCTTTCGATGGCTGATGCCGGTGATCGAGCAGTTTAATGCCAGCTTTCCCCACACCAATCTGGAGCTGTCGAGCCGTCATCTGTTCGATTCGCTGACCGCACTCAAGCAGGGACAACTAGATGTGGTGCTCACCTCAGACCCTATTCCGGATCATGATATCGCCTATCAGCATCTATTCGATTTCGAGGTCAAGCTATTGGTCGCGGCAGACCATCCGCTGGCCGAACTCCCCTATGTCACGGCCGCGCAGCTAAGCGAGCAGACACTGCTCACCTACCCGGTACCGCTGGACAGACTGGATATCTACCGTCACTTCTTGGAGCCTGCCGGGGTGCCTGTAGCCAAGCAGATCCGCTGCGATCTCACCGCCATGTTGCTGCAACGCATCGCCTGTAAGGATGGGGTTGCCGCCCTGCCTAACTGGTCGATCAACGAGGCTCACGGCCTGTCGCTTAAAGCGGTAAAACTTGGGCCGGAAGGACTCAAGCGCCCCCTGTTTGGCGCCTATCGCAGCAATGGCAGCAGTGCTCGCCTCGCCCAGCAATGGCTCAATCTGGTGACCTCAGAGGGACTGGAACGCCAGGGGCATTAGGCCAAACAGCAAGCCGAGTATACAAGACGATGGCATAGAGATAGACTGGGATAAAACTGGAGAAACGCTAAAGGATTAGTATGAAAATTGTGGCACTTTTTGTTCAGGTCTGTCTGTGGTTTAGTATCGTCTTATCCCCCGCCTTGTTGGGTCTGCTTATCGGTGGCCTGTTAGCCTCGCAACAAAGCCAGACCAGCCTAAACGTTCCATTAATAGGCCTCACGCTTGGTGCACTTTTGGGAACCATCTGGGCCGAATATATCCGTCGAACCCTCGGCCTCAGTCAATTCTTAGGTCGCCTGGTAGCGACTCCCGACATCGACGGCCGCTCTGCTCACAAGCCTTGAGCCACTGCACCCTAGCCTCTTCTCTCACCCCCAGTTCATAAGAAATAAGACACAAAAAAACCTGCACTTGGCAGGTTTTCTTTTATCTGGTCGAAGGCCCTAGAGCGGGTTGAGCAGTTGATTGCGCATGGAAAGCACCCGGCGCAGCACTAGGCCCGGAGAGTCTGGGTTACGGGTCTGACGCAGGTTGTGGGCGATCATAAACTCTTCTCTAAGCTCTTCGTCCAGGCCTAAGGAATCGAAGGCTTCCAACGTCAGGGTCTGCTTCTGATTATCGATCAACGACTTGATGATGGAGAGCGGGAACGACTGCTCCGACTCGGCATTCAGATAGGCGAAGGCGGTCAGGGCGATGATCTCGCCAAACACACTAAACAGCGCCAGGGTCTGTACCTCATCGGGATTGATGTTTACCCCTTCCATATGATGCAGGCTATCGACGGCGTCTGTGGCTATGCTCTCGGTAAGTGCCCAGTAGCCATACACCAGCTTCTTATAAGGCTGAGGCAGCTCATCGAGGCGCTCCTTGAGATAGAAGGTGAAGGCATAACGGTAGATATTGACCTGCCCCAGGCGCACCAGGGCATCTTTCAATGAACGGTTCTTCGAGGAGACTATGCCACCGGCATTGGCCGCCGAATTACTGCGCCATAGCAGGTGCGCCGCCAGGGCGGGATCGGAAGAGACGATATCGATCACATTGCGAATATCGCCATCGGCAATAATGGCTTTCTTCAACGGGATCAAAATACCCCGTCGCCCGATAACCTGTTCTTCATTGGCAATAATTGCACGTACTTGAGTGAATACCTGATGCTCAAGATCTGTCATGAGAAGTCATTAACCTGATTTATTATTGGCACGGCGCCGTTTGTTATCCGAGAATTTACCCATAAAACGACTGTCTGGGTCAAGTCGATTTGGGGTAAAAACGGACATTAACCTAAATAAATTCATCTTGCCACTCACGCTAACCCTTTCGGCCTGATTAAACGACAAAATTCCGTCAGTTAACCAAGCGGTGGCATCCATAGATTGGCCTAAAGCCGGGGGCATATTTACTCGCTGCCAGCGTCATCGAAACTATAAGGCACCAGCCCGTTGCAGACGCCGGTAAAGGTGCTCGGCGAGGCGGCGATAGCCATCATCATTGAGGTGAATCGCATCAGATTTTACCTCTGATAATTTTAGCAGCTCTGTCAGAAAATCCTCAATAAATAGCGGTTGATATTGCGCCGCCAACTGCCCGTACAGGGGCGCGGTTTCCAGCCAGATGCTCTTCTGGGGAACACCGATCAGCACAACTGGAATATCTCGCCGCTGCGCCTCAGCGAGCATGGCGGCCAAATTGTCCTCCACCTGCGCCGCGCTGCTATTGCGCAAAAAATCATTGCCGCCCTCGAGCAAGATGATAAGGTCCGGCGCGGTCTCATCCAGCACCCGGGCGAAACGCGTTAGCCCCTGGGCGCTTGTCTCCCCCGAGATACCTGCGTTAATCACCGCTCGCCCGCTCATTCTCTGCAATTGGCTGGGATAATCCATGCCGGTGCTGGCCCCCACGCCTTGGGTCAGGCTATCACCGAAGGCGAGGATCCTGGCATCGCTGGCCAGCGGAGCAAACGAGGGGCCACTGGCGGGCCAGAAGGTGATGATCGCTAGTAATATAACGGGCAAGAGTAGCCACTTAAATTTCATCCCACAGACTCCCAAATGATCTATGCCCTATGATGAACAGCGGGCAATAAAAAAGCCAGTCAAGTGTGACTGGCTCTTAGGACTTTAACAGCTCTAGAAGCGGTAGCTGGCAGTCAGGCGTAGCGCGCGCCCCGTGCCAGGGTAATAACCGCTACCCCAGGTACTGAAGTAACCTGAGCTGACGTACTCCTTATCCAGCAGGTTGTCGACTCGCAGGCTGGCCAGCCAGGCATCGCGGCTATAGTTGATGGCGATGTTTGCCAGGGTATAGGCATCGAGCTTGTCTCCCTGATTGGCATTGTCGCCCTCCATGTAGCGCTCGCCCGTGTAGACACCCTCGACAAAGAGCTGCAGGTGCTGGTACACATCATAGCTAACGTAGCCACGGCCACTGTTCTTGGCTACCCAGGAGAGCGCCTTGCCCTCGTTAACCCCTTCGGTGAACTCGGCATCGATATAGTTGTACTCGAGGCCCAGCAGCAGATCCTGAGTCGCCTGCCAATCCCAATCGGCGCTCACACCATAGCGACGCGAAGCATCGGCGTTCACGTTGGCGCCGGGGAAACTACCACCCACGGGGGTCTCGGCGCTCGGGTCGAAGACGATCTCATCTTCGAGATCCAGTCGATAGGCGCTCACGCGCAGGGTGTTTTGCTCGAGCAGCAGATCCCAGCCCGCCTCGTAGCTGCGACCCGTCTGTGGCTTGAGCCCCTGAATACTTGCCGGGGTGTAGGCCTGCTCATCCACCTTGGCGAAACGGAAGTTGTCATCGGCGCGCAGATAGAAGCGGTGGTGCTGATTAGGGCGATAGTTGAGGCCGAGCTCGAAGGCATGGGCATCCTGATCGAGATCGATCCCATTTGGATAGGCACTGGCGTCCACCAGCTCATCGGTCACCTCGGCATAGCGACCGCCCACCACATAGCTGAAGCTGTCAGTGAGGGGAACAGTCGCCTGCAGATAGGCGCTGGCCAGCTTCTGCACATTGCTGCGACCGTTGCTAAATACCGACTCGCCGCGGCTCAAATCCAGGCCGGTCACCAGCTTAAGCGGGCCATTATCCGTCTTGATGTTGGCAACCGCCTTAGGTTTAAACTCCAGCAGTGAGCGGGTATCGCGGCGGGTCGTATTCCAGGTACTCAGGCCTGTGATCAAGCTATCGCTGTAGTTAAGATCGGCGCCCAGCGACCAGGCATCATTTAGCTGACGCTGATAGCCGGTGCGGGCCGCCGTAGTCATCTCATGCAGGTAGGCATCATTAAAGAGAGCACCCGCTTGTGTCGGATCCTCCTCGATCTGCTCCTCATTCAGTGCGGCAGCCAGTTCGCGATGGTTGTCATAGTGACTCGCCTCGGCGAAGAACTGCTGCACCTCATCGTCATACTGCAGGCGCCCCAGCACAGAGCTGGTCTTGCTAGCATTGTGATCGCGATAGTTATCGCTCTTGAGGTGGTTGGCCGCGCCATAGAGGCGCCAGTTGTCGTTGATGGCGACCGACCCTTCGGCCTTGGCCTCAAAGGTGTCGAAGCTGCCACCGGAGAGCTGCAGGCTGCCGCCGTTATCTTTCGGCGCCTTGGTGATAATGTTAATCACCCCACCAACCGCCTGGTCGCCATAGAGCACACCGGCGCTGCCAGACAATATCTCGACCCGCTCCACCTGGTTGAGTCCGATGGCGCTGATGCTCGGCGCGGCAATATCGATATTGTTGAGACGACGACCGTCGATCAGAATCAAGGTGTTGTTGACCGCCTGACTGGCGCTGAAACCTCGCATGGCAAACACGGCACCCGAGTTTGAATCTGAGACCTGAATACCGCTCTGTCCGCGCAGCAGCTCGGTGAGGTTAGTGGCACCGCTAAGTTCGATGGCGGCGGCGTCGATCACATTAACGTTAGCCGCGATATTGATAGGGGTGTTTTCGCTGCGGCCGATAACCGTGATGGTTTCGTCCACAGGCCCAGGGGTGCCCGAACTTTCCGCTAAGGCAGGAAAGCTCCCGGCCAGACAGGCGCCAAGCAGTAGCGCAATTTTACTAGGTTGTGTACCCATTTTCCTTTAACTCCTAAAAGGGAAACAGGGCAAGGCGTCACGACTGGGCGCAGTCCATCAAACCGCCAGGGTCGCATTTCGAGATCTGCCCGCCGAAATCTCAAAATCACCTTAAGGGCCGGTCTCCGGACTGAGGCTAAGTTCAAACGATGCGTTTAAACGACGAGCGTAGATTTTTTTAACGCCATGATGTTAAAGGCATGGCGCACCCAGCTCTCACCTATCACCGTTGCGGGGGCAGTGCCAGATTCTCACTGGCTTCCCGATTATCCCTTGCGCCATTTTGGCCAGGGCACCACATAAGGTTGACTAAATTTGGTCACGCTCTGTCTCATGGCAAGCCGCGGTTTACCCGCGGCGTGATGGAGAGGCTCTCTCCCGGCTACTGTGACAGAACGCGGGCATTATAGACGTCTACACGTATAAATGTCTAATACTCCCATAATGGCCCGAGTCGGCATCTTCACCCAAGGGCTGCATTACTCCCTAAAAACAACAAAGGAGGCCTAAGCCTCCTTCATCGCAGATAGGGGAAATTTACGCCTCGGCTAATGCCTTGGGGTTTTCACCATATTCGTTGCCTTCAACGCTGTCTTGTACATAGAAGACGATCAGCACGATAGCGCCGATGAGCGGGATCAGGCCGATCAGCTGCCACCAGCCCGAACGGCCGGTGTCGTGTAGGCGTCTGGCCGAGATAGCGAGAGTTGGGATCAGCAGTGCCAGCGAGAAGATACCGCTCAGCATATACAGACCTGTCACCACATCTATGGTTGCCGCCACGGCATAGAAGATGATGTAGAACAGGGTATACATCCAAAATTCTTTGCGACGCGCGCGGCCGGTGAAATCAGCAAACTTCTTCAACGCACCAATAAAATATTCCATTATAGTTCCCTTTGTTTACGTAAATTAACCGAAAAACTCCAATAAAGAGGGGGCCATTCCTGAGCCCCCTATTGGATAAGCTTCATAATATATCAATAGTTTCAAAAATATAATTGAAATTTAATGACAATCTCGCTTCGCTCACAGACGATCCACTTGCATCTAAAAAAATCGCTCCCTTGTGCCGAGAGGCGAATAGATCAACCAGCATCTAACGAGCGAGACTAACGCAGGCTCGCCATGTCGGCGATGCGCTCGATGGGTGGTGCTATCTTGAGCGAAGAGGTTGATAACAAGGCCTCTCCCCGCGCCGATTGATGCAGCAGAAACAGATCTTCCTCACCGGCGATAACCGTGTAGTGGCCTATCTCACCTACCGGCTTATCCATGCCCTGCTCACCCCTATGAGTGTGAGGCATCTTGTCGCAGGTTAGCATGGCGCTATAGCTTGCCTTGCCACCTAGCTCGCTGGCGCCCAGTTTCTGATAATGCATCTCCCCTTCGCAGGTAATGCGGTACTGCTCGGCGAAACCGTCGAGAAAGGCCTCAGGGTCGATACGCTCCGCCATCCCCTTAAATCCCTGCACACAATAGAGCGACGACCAATGGGCCAGCAGCTCCTGGGCAGGGACAAACTCGGCCGAAAACATATCGCCGTGCTGCTCGCTATAGGCTAGCCGCCAGTTAGCGGGGAAATACAGTCCAAGATTTTGCTTGAAAATAGTCAACTGACTGGGTTGTACCTGAACCTGTGACGACATCTGTGCCACCTGGGTGGCGCTCACGCTAAGGGGCTGTAAGAGCAAGGCCAGCGCCAGCCCTCTCACCAAAGCCTGAGTGAATACCTGTGGTGAAAAATCCATTTTATCTACCTCATCCTCAATGCTGCGACACTTAGATAGCCGACAAAGATAGCCAACAAAGATAGCCAACAAAGATAGCCGACAAAGATAGCCAACAATACGGTCGCAAGCGGCGGCTAATCCCAGTGTAAATCACTAAACGGGAGTGATATCCAGCAGATGTTACTACAAAGTCGCGCTAGTCGATGGGTTGATTTACGAAATTTAAGACTGAAATAATGCTTGACGCTTTTGATTACAAGTGTAATCTTAATTTAAAAATTACACTTGTAATCAATTGAAGACGGTTGAATCATGAAAGAGATCAGCAACGCCGAGCTGTCGGTACTCAACATACTCTGGCAAAACGCCCCCTTAGGTGCCAGCGACGTGGTGGAGGCTCTGGCCAGTAGCCAGGGGATGCACGAAAAAACCGTAAAGACCCTGCTCAACCGTCTGGTGAAGAAACAGGCCCTGGGTTATGAGAAGGAGGGCCGGGCCTATCTTTACTATCCCTTGATCGATCAGAGCGAGTATCAACTCAAGGAGAGCCAATCTTTCGTCGAGCGGGTATTCGCCGGTAAGGTCGCCCCCCTGGTGGCGGGTTTCGCCAAGCAGAAACAGTTGAGCCCCGAAGATATCGCCGAACTAAAGGCCTTGATCGATGACTGGGAAGAGGAGCAATCCTCATGATGAGCCTAATCATCAATGTGATGCTGCCGCTGACCCTGTTGTGCGCCGCCATCTTGCTGCTACACAAACCGCTACTTGCTAGGTTAGGCGCCCACAACACCTACACCCTCTGGGTCGCCGTGCCCTTACTACTGGCGGGCACTGTGATAGGTCAGCTCATTCCGGCAAGGCTAACCAATCCGTCGCTGTACCCGCTGCAGCACTTCCGGGTGCAGGCCAGCGAGTTCCTATCCCAGAGCCATTACGCCACGCTGAATATGACCCTAGGCTACCTCTGGCTGCTGGGCAGCCTGACACTTTTGGGCATACTCCTCTATCAGGCCATTCGGCTCAGGCAAGTTGTCGCGCAAGCCCAAGGGCTCGACCTGCCCAAGGCACTGCTCTCCTTCATGCAGCTAGCAGAGTCGACACCTAAAGCCTCTGTGGGCATCAAGTGTCACCCACAGATAGACTCGCCCATGCTGGCCGGTCTACTCAAGCCGGTGATCTTGGTACCTATGGATTTTAAACAACTCACTCAATCCCAGCAGGCCTCGATACTCGACCATGAGCTTAGGCATCTGGCACGTCACGACATTGCGGCCAACCTGCTGGGCTATCTACTGGTCTCCCTGTTCTGGTTTAACCCTGTCTGCTGGCTGGCCTATCGTCGTTTTCGTGACGATCAGGAGATCGCCTGCGATGCCGAGGTCACCAGGCATATGGATAAACAACAAAGAATTGCCTATAGCCAAACGCTATTGGCTTACTCCCAGCAGGCCCACCTTGGCATGCTACACACTCACTATGGAAACAAGACCATCCTCAAGGAGCGGATCATGCAATTGAAGAAAACACACACTAAGCACCCTCTGGCCATTTTAGGCCTGGCACTTACATTGGGCTTGTCGGGCGCCTTAATTAACCAAAGCGCCATCGCGGGCGACAAGCATCAGGACAAACACCACAACGAGGCCAAGGCGCCAAGCCCTGTCATGCGCGTCGAGCCAGCTTATCCCGCCGAGGCCGCCGAGAAACGCATCGAGGGCTATGTCCAGCTGCAATTTGATATCGACAAGCAAGGCAAAGTCAGCAACGTCACCATCATCAAGTCTTACCCGGGCAACATGTTTGATGACGAGGCGATGAAGGCTCTGTCCCAATGGCGATATGAATCATCAAAAACAGGTGTCACCAATGCCAAGGTACAGCTGGACTTCATGATGTCGGCGCCTAAGGCGGAGATCGAAAGAGTGCGGGTGACCGCTGGCTAACGCCTGCTGGACAATGCGAAAGTGAAAAGGGGCCGCGTCGCTCTTTTTCTGTTACTGATTCTGTTACTGAGCATTTGCACCCGACCTTCACTTATTTCTAGCTGCTCTTCCCCCGAACAGCTCTCCCCTTCCGAGCTGCACTTACTCCTTAGCGACCATAGACTCAAGCCCCATAGCTTACACTGCCCCTAAGCAACACCAGAGCAAACGCCTGCAACTCTCCTCGACGCGCAGCAGATTGACCCCTATAGATAGATGGGGTAAAACAATGGCTTACATAATAAGAATATGAATTCCCTTAACCCAAAGGTCATCGATGAGTTCAACGACAACCACGCCCCGCACCCTCAAAGTCCCGCTAGTGAATGTCTACGCCAAAGGTGGCTACAGCGCCCAGCTTCGCATTGGCGCCGAGAAACACCCGCTAAATCTTATCTTAGATACGGGTAGCAGCACCCTGGTGGTGTCAGGCAGCGACTATGTGGAAGAGCGCGACAGCGCCCTCACCCCCACCAGCTTCGCCCAGGAGGTGCTCTACGGCATAGGCGGCTGGGACGGCCCGGTAGTCTATACCCGGGTGGGGATTCGTGAGGATGCGATAGATTTCGATCTCCATGACGACCATGTTCCCCATGCCCATCATCCGATTGTACTTGAGCAGTGCCCTGTGGCCGTAGTGTCATCCCTGGCCCAGGAGACCAGCTTTGCCGATGCCGACGGTATACTTGGGCTTGCCTATGATGGCCTCAACAAGGTCTATGATCTAAAAGACTATTTTCATCACTATGGCATAGCCCCGGCGCTCACCCATCCCTGGCCGTTCGACGAGGAGATCCACCTGTGCACCCAGCACTATCGCCCCATACTCACCGAGGCCAACCGGGACTTCTCTATAGTGCAGACAGGCAGCAACTCTACTGCATCAGACACCCAATGGCACCAGGCGACCGAGCAGAGCTTCAACAGCGAAGACCTACGTCAGTTTAAGCGCTTCTTGCGTACCCAACCCACCAATGATCTACCCCCCTACTTTAGCAACTTGACCAGTCATGGCCTGACGCCAAATAAATTTGCCTTCTTCGCCCGCCGCTCCAGCATACATGTGGCGAGCCAGGAGGTACTCGTCCCCAATAGCGCCAACGACTTTGCCTTCCTCGGCCAGGATCCCCTCAACCAAGGCTGGTTAATCTTAGGCGGCGGAGAGGAACATACCGAACTCTATCGGGGCGAGTTTAAGACCATAGCGGTGATCGAGAAC
Organism: Shewanella sp. Isolate8; assembly: GCF_022398495.1. NCBI lineage: Bacteria > Pseudomonadati > Pseudomonadota > Gammaproteobacteria > Alteromonadales > Shewanellaceae > Shewanella > Shewanella sp. Isolate8. The sequence continues at coordinate 65,746 of NZ_JAKEVI010000003.1, forward strand.
AAGTATTACAACGTCAATCTGGTGGGGATGAGTATCGGCGACAATGAGATGGTCCCCAGCCTGCTGACGCAGTCGCTGGCGGAGCAAGCGCCCACTTCTTACGACGCTCAGCCTGATCATAGCGAACTCTGCCCCGACGGCCAGCACCTGCACACCCATGGGGTACATATCTGTGACACCCTAAGGGGACAGAGCAACGCCATTATCGACACTGGCGCCTCGGCCATAGTACTCACCCGCCACCTGTTTGGCGCGCTCAGCCAGGCGCTTGAAGCCATCAATCCCAGCTTCATCCAGCAGATAGCCCCCTTTAGCGATATCGCCTATCAGCAGACAGGTATCCCCATGGACGAGCTGCAACTGGGTAGCTGGCCAGATCTCACCTTCTATTTCGTCGGTCCGAGAAACGAGCATGAGGCAACGCCAAGTTGTGATGACCCAGACTGCCCGCCCGGTTGCGAGCCCATCGCCATCACTGTCACGCCCCGGCACTACTGGCAGATAAACACGCCGACCAAGGGGAAGGCCTGCTTCAAACTGCTGTCACAGCTGCCTAACTGGCCGGATCAATCTATCCTCGGCCTGCCGCTGATGAGCGGCTACTATGTGATATTTGATCGCTCGGTCGATGAAAAGGGCGTCATTCGCTTCGCCGAGCAGAAACCGCTAGTGATGTCGGAGGCCCAGCTTGCCAAGTAACCCTCAGCTCCCGTCGAGACTTACCCAAGACTTGCCAAATCATGTTTTTTGCAGCGAGCGCCTGACTATGCGCCCGATAAATGAGACAGACAAGGCGCTATATCGCCGCCTCTATTGCGACGAGAGAGTGATGCGCCACATAGGCACGCCGCTCACACAGGCCCAGGCCGACAGGGCATTTCAAACGGCGTTAACCCAGATGAAGCAGGCTCTTGGTAGCACTCAGCCAGATAGCCAGTATATGAACTGGACCATAGTGGAGCTGCAAAGTCAGCGCGCCATCGGCATACAGGGGCTCACCTGGCAAGGCGATAATCGTCACCAGGCCGAGATAGGCATAATGCTGACACCCGAGGCCAACGGCAAGCTCTATCCAGAGGAGGCCATGGGCGCCCTAATGGAATACGCCTACCTCAGATTAGAGGTTAAGCGCATCCAGGCTCACTTTGCCGCCAGAAACCTCGCCACCGAACGTTTCGTCAAAAAGCTGGGATTTATATTCGAAACAGAAGGATTTTCAGCAATGGATTCGGTAGTAGATGACACTCGCCAGATGAAATCTTGCTTCGCCGATCCTCAGCACTATAAAAGTCAAAAATAAGTCATCAATTCAAGGCAATTAGCGGTTTTAAAACTCGGCGATTGCTGTTAGCTTTAACCCTTAATTAACATACATGAAATCAGGACCCAAATTCATGGCGGGAAGCCTGGCTTGTGTCGGCATAGGGATGACCTTAGGCGCCCATATCTGCCCGCTGGCACGCAGCTATATTGAACAAGCCGACGTCGTTTTCTCAGGAGTCTCCAACGGCATAGTCGAACTCTGGCTAAAAGAGATGCACGGCGATGTCCGCTCGCTACAGGTCTACTATGACGAGGGCAAGTCACGCCATATCACCTATCGTGAGATGGTCGACGCCATGCTAACAGAGGTCAGACAAGGCAAGAAAGTCGTCGGCGCCTTCTATGGCCACCCCGGCGTATTCGCCCAAGCGCCCCATAGGTCACTGGAACTGGCGCGCGAAGAAGGCTTCGAGGCAGTCATGGTACCCGGTATCTCCGCCGAAGATTGCCTCATCGCCGACCTTGGCATAGATCCAGGCCAATTTGGCTGCCAGCAATTTGAAGCCAGTCAGTTTATGTTTTATCAGCGCCGCTTCGACCCCTCCTGTTACCTGATCCTATGGCAAATAGGCCTGGCCGGCGACAAGAGCATGGCCAGATTCGCCACGGGCAAGGCCCATCGTCAGGTGCTGATAGAGCTGCTGGCAGAGACTTACCCCTTAGATCATCAGGTGATCCTCTACGAGGCGGCCGTGCTCCCCATAGATAAGGTGCGCAAACACACTCTGCCGCTGCGTGATTTGGCCGATGCCGAAATTTTTATGCACACCACCTTAGTGATCCCGCCAAGCGAAAAGATGCGACCAAACCCAACAATCCTGGATAAACTCGCTAAACTTGAAACGGCTCACCAGGTCGATAACCCCCTAATGCCCGAAAACTAATCAATAACAAACTAACTACCAACAACAATTAAGGAAGAGCAATGTCGAACATTATTCAACTACTGGAACGCATGGGTCAGGATGCAGCGCTACAGACCGAAGCTGATAAACTGCAGACAATTGAAGAGTCCCAGATTAGTGCTGAACAAAAAGAGCTTATGATAAACCGCAAAGGTGATGAGCTTGCCGAGTCTCTCAAAACAAGTAAAGATATCATTTGCTTCCTAATCCCAGCGAAAGATGAGGAAGAAGAAAATGAAAGTGAAACCAAAGAGGAATCTGACAACAAGTCAGCGGTAAATCAATAAAATGAAATTTTGCTACCTACTATTTAGCATTTTATTCGTATCACTTCCTCTGCACATTAAAGCAGAGGAAAGCTTTGATTTAGGTAGCAAACTTTTACATGCAAACGAGATAAGAAGCAGTAAACCTGAAGAATTTTCCTTACTTCTTGCTGAGATCAGAAAAACAAAAAACCAGTTGAACTCGGAACAGCTTGCACTGCTCGCATATTTAGAAGCTTATGAGATCACATACAAAGGCAACTTAGAAGAAGGAACATCTCAGCTAAAAAGACTAGTCAAGAATAGTAATACACCAAATGAAATTACACTTCGGTCTGAAATATCATTAATTAATATTTTTTCGATCACCAACCAATGGACTGAAGGGTTATCCCACCTAAAAAACTTATTAAGCTTGCTCAATGAAATCCAAAACATAGAACTGAAACATAACGGCTATGCCGTTGCTTCGATGTTTTTTAATCAATTGGGACAGTATAACTCGGCTATTCAATACGCAGAAAAATTAAAGAACAGCAAACCATCGAAAAGAAATACTTGTATAGCCAATGGATTAGCCATAGAGGCACAACTTGGCCTCAATCAACTCGAGGTCGACTCCCCCGGCCTGCAAGCCGCACTCGCCAGCTGTGATGAAGAGGTGATAATGGCGAGCTTTATCCACTCCTTTATCGCCACAAAACACCTGCGAGACGGCAATACGGCAGAGGTCTATGAGCAACTCACTCCATCGCTGGAAGCCATAGAGAAGACCCGTTACCCAAGGCTGATCGCCGAGGTCTACGCCACCCTGGCCAGTGCCTACCTACTGGATAACAAGGTAGGGGAAGCGCGGTTACTGGCGGAAAAAATTGTCAACCTAGCAAAAGGACTAGGCAATACTCAGGCAGTCGTTACCGCCTACAAGGTACTCTTTGAAATCGCCGAGCTCAGCGGAAATTACGAGTCGGCACTGGATTATCACATCAAGTACGCCCAGGCCGACAAGGCATACCTGGACGATATCAAGACCAAACATCTGGCCTTTCAGCTCGCCGAGCATCAGGCGGCGGAGCAGAAGAGTCGTATCGCCCTGCTGGACAGACAGAACAACCTGCTACTCACCGAGCAGCAGCTGGCCAAGACCCAGGCGGAAAACAACCGACTGTTTATCTCGCTGCTGATCGCCATCATCACCCTGCTGGGTTTCTGGGCCTATAAGTCATGGACGATTCAGAAGCGCCTCAAGCAGCTGGCCGAATACGATGCCCTGACCCATGTGTTTAACCGCGGTCACTTCACCCAGGTCGCCCAGAGCGCGCTCACCTACTGCGAGAGCAATGCCTCCGATTTAAGCTACATACTGTTCGACCTAGATAATTTCAAACAGATCAACGACAGATTTGGTCATGCCGTGGGTGACTGGGTACTCAAGCGAGTCGCCAAGGCCTGTCAGGCCCAGGGACGCAAGAACGATATCTTCGCCCGCATAGGCGGCGAGGAGTTTTGTATCGCCCTGCCGGGCTGCACGCTGCAGACCGCAATTAAACTGGCCGAGGCCTGCCGCACGGCGATTGCCGCCATAGATTGCACAGAGACGGGTCATGAGTTTAAGGTCACGGCCAGCTTTGGGATAACAGACACTAATATGTCGGGCTATAAGCTGGAGCGGTTGATCAACGACGCCGACAGCGCCATGTATCAGTCGAAGGAAACCGGGCGGGATCGCATCTGTATCTTCGACCCAGAGGCCAAGCGTACTATTCCTCAGGCGTCCCATACTCTGCTCTCCCTCTAGCGAGGGAGTACGGGTCTGTCGCTTCTCACCAATGCCGGTCTGGGACTAGCCTTTGCAGAGTGCACAGCGAACAATTGTGTCCCTGAGCAACATATTGACCTAGAAGCCTTTTACCACAATGCAGTCCCTTTTATAATCCGGCATAGATGAATACCAATCGCAATAAATAACTGCTCATTCATAAAAAGGGAATGACTCTCGTGCTAAAGAAACTGCTCGCTATGACCAGCTCGACTCAAATGCTCGTTGCCATGTTTGTCGGTTTTGCGGTGGGCCTCTTCTTTGGGGAATCCGTCGGCTGGATGAGCAGCGTAGGCACCAGCGTGATCCTCTTGATGCAGATGACGGTATTGCCCTACATTCTGGTATCATTAGTGGGGGGCATAGGCAAGCTCAAGCGCGCCACCGCCAGCCTGATCTTCAGTCGTGCTGGCGCTATCATGCTACTACTCTGGGGTATAGGCCTCTTGCTGATCGCCCTGATGCCGCTCTCCTTTCCCTTCGTCGAGACGGCCTCCTTCTTCAGCACCAGCTCCATAGAACCGGCCGCGGCCATAGATTATTTCAAGCTCTATATTCCCTCTAATCCGTTCCAGTCGATGGCCGAAGGCTATGTACCCGCCATGGTGATCTTTGCCATCGCCATGGGGCTGGCACTGATCGGCATGGAGGGCGATAACAAACAGCTGATCATCAACTTTATGCATACCTGCGGCGAAATCTTCTCCAAGATCACCCAGGCGCTGGTTAAGGTGCTGCCCATAGGGATCTTCGCCATGTCTGCCTCGGCGGCGGGTACCATGGGGGTAGATGAGTTTGCCAGCATGCAGGTTTATCTCATCAGCTATTTCGTGCTCTGCCTGCTGCTGACCTTCTGGATACTGCCCTGGATTGTGGCCTCGCTGACCCCGGTCACCTTCGCCCAGGCGCTGAGGATAAGTAAGGCAAGCCTGGTCACCGCCTTCGCCACCGGCAACATCTTCATCGTCATTCCCGTCATCGTCGAGGAGTGTAAGCAGATCATGCGCGAGCATCAGAGCCTGAGCGACGATGCCGAGACCCTGGTCGAGATCTTAGTGCCCATCGCCTTCACCTTCCCCAACATAGGCAAGTTGACCGTGATCCTCTTCGTCCTCTTTGCCGGCTGGTTTAACGGCACGCCGATAGAGCTCAGCGACCTGCCTTCGCTCTCCATCAGCGGCGTCTTGTCGCTATTTGGCAGCGTCTATGTCGCTATCCCCTTTATGCTGGATCTGGTGCATCTGCCACAGGATCTGTTTCAGTTGTTTGTAATGTCGGGCTTTATCACGGGCAAGTTTAACTCCATCACGGCGGTGATGAACCTGTTTGCCCTGACGCTGCTGACGGTGGCGCTGTTTGAGAAACGCCTGAGACTCAGGCCGCAGCAGGTGTTAAAGATGGCCATAGGCGTGGGCACCAGCGTGGTGCTGACCCTCATCGTCTGCCGCGTCGGCATGGGACTCTTTATTCACAGCCCTGAGATCACCAGCGGGGTAATCGCCAACATGCAGGTGGCCGACAAGGTGCCGACTAAGGTGAATAAACAATATCCTGTGTTAGGCCAGACAGCCAAGCAACCCATCGCCGATGTCAACGCCATCCGCGCCCGCGGTCTACTCAGGGTCGGCTATATACCCAGCAACGTGCCTTTTAGCTACTACAACAACGCCGGCCAATTGGTGGGCTTCGACAGCGCCATGGCTAACCGTCTGGCGGACGATCTCGGTGTGAGGGTTGAGTTTATCCCCTTCGAGAAAGACAAGCTGGCGGCTTCCCTCGACGCCGGTTTCTTCGATATCGCCATGTCCGGCCTGGCCATGGATATCGAGCAGATGGACAAGCTCAGCTATGTGGAGCCGGTACTGCTGCTTAACCTGGCCATCGCCACCAAAGACCATAAGGTCAGCGGCTTCAAGCGCAATGAGTCGATCAAGGCGATGGAGAATGTGACCATCGCCTATGTGGAGCATAGTGACATCATCGCGGATGCCAAGGCGTTTTATCCCAACCTCGAGTTCGTCAAAATTGAGGGCTATAAAGACTTCTTCCGCCAGAAAGAGGATAAGTACGATGCCGTGGTAATCAGCGCCGAGGCGGGCTCCGCCTGGACCCTCTTCTTCCCAGGCTACGGCATAGCACCACTGGAATATAAGGCCAAATACCCCATCGCCTACGCCGTCGCCCAGGACAACCAGTCGCTGCTCAACTATGTCAACAACTGGCAGAAGCTGCGCAAGGTGGATGGCCACCAAGAGCGGCTCTACAACTACTGGATGTTGGGCCAAGGCGCCAGCGAAACTCAGCCCAGATGGTCCATCATACGCGACGTACTGCACTGGGTAGATTGAGGCTATCCCTCGCGCCCCAAGGCATCGCCCAAGGGGCCGAAATAGGCCAGTAGCTGTCGATATATCGCCTGGCGGTGTTCATGAGTCGGATAGCCGCCTGCCTTCGCCAACGACGAGTCCAGGGTCTCGTTGACCAGGTAGGGATTGCGGATCTCGGGATGCACCTCGATACAGGCCTCGAAGGCCCTGGCCATCATCTCTGTGGGTTTGGAAAAGTATTGCCTCCCCTGCTGCCTGTCGAGCGCCACGGCGCGGCGCACATACTCGTGACTGTCCCGGCCATCATCAGTTAATAAGACACTGGCAAACAGCTGCATCAGGCGATCATTTAGGGGATGAACTATGGGCGTGTGGTCGGCCAGCCAGCAGTGACTGGCGAAGGCGATGCCCGTCTTAGGGATGTCGAAGGCCTTGGTGGCAATATAGTGGTCGAAGGCGTGCCAGAACTCGTGTGCCAGGGCGCCCGCACCGGCATTTTTTGCCAGGGCTAATTCCCGCTGTGCAGGCATATAATGCGCCTGCACGCCCATCTGTCCGCCTGTACCAAAGGCCAGGTTCAACGTCTGTCTCAGCCCCATGGCCTTAGGCGGCAGCTTTAACATGAAGGCGAGATCGGCAAAGGCGTCGAAGATAAGGTTGGCCGCCTTATGCTTCTCTTCCTCCTCTACCCAGCTGCCCAGGCGAATATGGTTGAGGCCAAATACCTCCTTGATGTCATGAAAGCTCACCTGCTCGCCGCAGCGATAGTCCGGTCCCTCACGTCGATACTGATTTCGTTTTAGCACAGACTGCCCGCCGATTTGCTGATGCGCCGATTTGTTGACCTCACTATGATACCCAATATTGCCCATCATCTCATGGCTTATCACCACCAGCCCCCACGTTCAATCTTGGTTCAGCTAGCCACAGGTATAGTGTCGCTAAATCAATTTACCAGCACACGAAAGGGGAAACGATGAGACTATTGATCCTATGGAGCGTCATTATCATGATGAGCACTGTGGTCGTGGCACTGTCAGGCACTATTCATTGGCCTATGTTAGCCACCATTTTTATCGCCATGAGTATCGCCCTGCTGGTCATGGTAAAGATTGGCAAGGTGGCCGATAAACACTTCGTTAACTTCTGCTCCCCCCCACTAAACCTGAGTCCCCAAAGACAAAAGCCGCCCCAAGGGGCGGCTTTTAACGGATAAACGCTTACTCTAAGCTATTTTTAACGCAGCCTTATCGCTTATTAGCTGCATGTCGAAGTCGAACTCGTCGACCCGAATGGCACGCTCACGCTTTAGGTTATAATCCAGCAGCTGCTTGTGCTCGCCCTCTGTGATGATCTTGGCGGCGCGGGCTCTGTCCAGCGTCTGCGCAAATCTGACACCAGACTTAAAGTAGCCCTGCTTCAGCCCCTTCTTCACCTTGGCCAGCAACGGCAGACAGGCGATCTTCGCCAGATAGGCCTGCTGATTGATGTCGTTACCATCGCCCGGAACAGGCTTCACCAGATGGGTCAGCTGACGCTTGATCTGGGTATTAAGCTGCGCCTCGTGGGCCAGTTCACGAACTAGGTCGTCGTTGATCTTCTTCATCTTAGGCGAGTAGGTCACGGTGATCAGCTTCATCAGCTGGCGGGTCGCTGCCGATGGGAAATTGTCCAGGAAGCTCAGCAGCGCATTTTCGGCGTTAACCAGCGCCCAACGTGTAGCATACTCGAAATAAGGCTTGGCCTGCGCACGATGTTCGCTACTCACCTTCTGCTCGTAGTAACGAATCGAGGCCATGGCCGCGTACAGGTAGCTCATCACATCCCCCAGACGCGCCGACAGCATCTCAGCCTGTTTGAGCTTGCCACCGAGCACCAGCAAGGAGAAGTCGGCATACACTGCAAGTTTAGACGCCAGCTTGTGCACCGCCTTCTCATACTCGACCACCTCGCTCAGCTCAGACTTGGCTCCCGCAGTGAAAGGCAGCAGACCTAAGCGGAAGGCACGCAGACTGTTACCGACACTGTAGCCCACTGTCTGCTTGAAGATGCGGTTAAAGGTCTTGTCGGCATCCTTATCGTCGCTGTGAATCGCCTCCACCATGCTCTGCAGATGAGGGTGACAGCGCATCACGCCCTGACCGAAGATCATCAGGTTGCGGGTCAGAATGTTCGCCCCTTCCACCGTGATGGCGATAGGCTGCGCCACATAGCCAGAAGCCAGGGTATTTTGTGGGCCACGCTGAATCGCCTTACCAGCCTGAATATCCATGGCCGAGTTCAGCACGTCGCGGCCAATCTCCGTCATGTGGTACTTGGCCATCGCGGTTACGACTGAGGGCTTGAGCCCCAGGCCCAGGCCTTCGGTGGTCAGTACGCGCATCGCCTCTTGCAGATAGGTCTTACCGGCGATATCCGCCAGCTTCTCCTGAATCCCCTCGAACTTACCAATCGCTAAACCAAACTGCTCACGCACGGCGGCATATTCCGCCGACGACTTGAAAGACGCCTGGCTTACCGAGACCCCAAGAGCCGGCAGCGAGATGCCACGACCGGCACCGAGACAGGCCACCAGCATCTGCCAGCCGCGACCTATGTTCTGCTGACCACCAATGATGAAGTCCATCGGAATAAACACATTCTCGCCGCGAGTAGTCCCGTTATAGAAACGACAGCCCATAGGGTCGTGGCGATTGCCCAGCTCGACGCCAGGATGAGACTTAGGGATCAGCGCGCAGGTGATGCCTAGCTGCTCCTTGCCCCCCAACATACCCTGTGGATCTTCCACCTTAAAGGCCAAACCTAATACGGTGGCGATAGGCGCCAGGGTGATATAACGCTTGTCCCAGGTCACCGACAGGCCGAGCACCTGCTCGCCCTGATATTCGCCCATGGTGACAGTGCCGATATCCGGAATACCACCGGCATCCGAGCCCGCCTCGGGGCTGGTCAGTGCGAAACAGGGGATCTCCTGGCCGTTGGCCAGACGCGGCAGCCAAAAATCTTGCTGAGCCTGAGTGCCGTAATGCATCAATAGCTCACCTGGGCCTAAAGAGTTAGGCACCATCACGGTAACCGCCACCGCCGAACTCTTGGCGGCAATGGTCGCCACTATGGTTGAGTTGGCATAAGGGCTGAACTCAAGACCACCGAAGGCCTTGGGAATGATCAGCGAGAAAAACTTATGCTCTTTTAAGAAGTTAAGAATGTTATCTGGCAGGTGCAGGCTGTTTTGAATGGCAAAATCATCCACCATCTCGATCAAGGTCTGCACTGGGCCGTCGAGGAAGGCCTGCTCCTCATCGGACAGGGTGGCACCCGGAACCTGACGCAGGGCATCGAAGTCTGGGATCCCCTGATAGATAGATCCCTCTAGCCACACATCACCGGCGTCGAGCGCCTCTTGTTCGGTGGTAGATATACTCGGCAGTACTTTTTTAAATTTTGTTCTAATACTCATCTTTCAGACTCATCCGACCAGAAAACCTAGTGTGCATTACGTCACAAAAAACGAATTAGATCAAACATTCTAACCTCAAAAAAATGCTTTATTTTACAGTTACAAACATAACTTAAAATTAAGCCCATTCTTTTCAAAAGGTTACAGGTGTACGCCCAAATAAAAAATTTAAACAACCGTTTCATATAATTGTTTGAATCAAGCCTTTTTTGACCTGGATCAGTGACTTTTTCCAACAATGAGAGACCAAAATCACACTGTTTCAGAAATGAAAAAATACGTATATATATTTACTAAATTAGCACTACTTATTATGTGGATATAAGCTTAAATTATCATCACAAATAACCCTGCAACATGGGCTAAATACCAAGCTTATGCCACCTGTAGCGGCACTGAATAAGCCAGCGCATTCGCCCACATGCAGCCATCAAAAAAAGAGAGTGCTTCATGAAGATAGCCCTATTCATCCCCTGTCTGGTGAACCAGATGATGCCCCATGTCGGCATCGCAACCGTCGAACTCCTCGAAAAACTCGGCCATCAGGTCATACTGCCCAAGGGCCAAACCTGTTGCGGTCAGCCCATGACCAACTCGGGCTGTTTTGATGAAGCCAAGAAGACCACCCTCAAGCTGTTAAATGCCTTCAAAGGGGTCGAGTGTGACGCCATCGTCTGCCCGGCAGCCTCTTGCCTGGTAGCGGCCAAGGAAAACTTCCATGAGTTTGACGACAGCCCAGAGGCCCAGGCGGTGATCGATAAGCTCTACGAGCTGACCGAATTCCTCCACGATGTCGCCCCTATTCCCGCCTTCAACAAGGCCTTCAACTACAAGATCAGCCTGCAGCTCAGCTGTCACGGCATCCGCATGTTGGACCTGGCCACACCGAGCGAGCAGATGGGCCCACGCACCAATAAGGTAGAGGCCGTACTGAGCAGCATCCCAGGCATCGAAATCGTCTATCCGGATCGTCGCGACGAATGCTGTGGCTTCGGTGGTACCTTCGCCGTCGACGAAGGCGCCGTCTCCGCCAAGATGGGTAAAGACAAGGCGCAGGCACACGCCGCCACAGGGGCAACCTATGCAGTGGGCTTCGACCCCTCCTGCCTGTTGCACCTAGACGGCATGATCCGCCGTCAGCTATTGCCGATCGCGACCCGTCATATCGCCGAAGTCATCAACGCAGCCCTCTAAGGAGCCGACCATGTCTAGTCAAACAACCGCACTCAACTCAGGCGTGCATGCGAAGAAGGCCGACATCTTCTGTAAAGATGAGGCGCGCGTCGATTGGCACTCTAAGGCCCTTTGGGTATTGCGTGAGAAGCGCGATCGCGCCGCCGGTAGCCTGCCTGAATGGGAACAACTGCGTCAGCTCGGCTCAGAGATGAAGCTACATACTCTGACCCACCTGGGCGAGTACCTTGAGACCTTCGAAGAGAACTGTCAGGCCAACGGCATCGTGGTGCACTGGGCCAAAGATGGCGCCGAGCACAACCAGATAGTGCATAGCATATTGGCCAAGCATCAGGTGAAGAAGCTGGTTAAGTCTAAGTCGATGCTCACCGAAGAGTGTCACCTTAACCCTTACCTGGAGAGCAAAGGCATAGAGGTGATCGACACCGACCTTGGCGAGCGCATCATCCAGCTGGCCAAGCAGCCACCGTCACATATCGTGGTACCGGCGATCCACATGAAGAAAGAGGAAGTGGGCGACCTCTTCCACGACAAGTTAGGCACAGAGGCCGGCGCCTCGGATCCTACCTATCTGACCCGCGCCGCCCGCGCCCACCTGCGTGAGCAGTTCCTGTCGGCCGATGCGGCCATGACAGGGGTCAACATGGCAATTGCCGATAAAGGCGCCGTTGTGGTCTGCACCAACGAAGGTAACGCCGACATGGGCGCGAACCTACCGAAACTACAGCTGCACTCCATGGGTATCGACAAGATGGTGCCAGATCTCGACAGCGCCGCCATCTTGCTACGCACCCTGGCCCGCAACGCAACCGGTCAACCTATTACCACCTACAGCAGCTTCTATCGTGGTCCACAGGACGGCGGCGAGATGCACATCATCATCGTCGACAACGGCCGTACCGACATGCTGAAAGACAAGATTCTGGCCGAATCGCTCAAGTGTATTCGCTGTGGCGGCTGCCTGAACACCTGCCCCGTATATCGTCGTTCGGGTGGTTACAGCTACAACTACACGATTCCAGGCCCTATCGGTATCGCCGTCGGTGCACAGGCCGATGACACTCACTCTATCCCTTGGGCCTGTACCCTGTGTGGTAGCTGTAGCTATGTCTGCCCGACCAAGGTGCCGCTGGATAAGATCATCCATCACCACCGTCGCCTCAAGGCCAAGGCGGGCAAGCTACCATACGGCAAGCGCAACTATATGCCGCTGGTCGGCAACTTCATGGCCAGCGAGACCATGCTCAACTGCTCCATGAGTGTCGCCCGCACCGCGCTGCGCATCCTGCCGGGGTCACTGCTCAAGCCATTCTCGGGCGCCTGGGGTAAGTACAGAGAACTGCCGGTCGCACCTAAGTCCAGCTTCGAAGCTTGGTTTAACAAAAACAGAGGTCAATAAACATGTCGAGCAAGCAATCAATTCTCAATGCATTAAAAAGCGTCGCGGTTGCACCTCAGGCCATGCCGCCAATCAATGTCAGCCCACGTCTTGACGATGTGATCGGCCAGTTTGAAACCAACCTAGGCACTGTCGCCGGCACCCTGCACAGAGAGGGCGGCCTGGCCGCCTTGCAGGCTAAGGTGGACGAACTGATCAAAGAAGGTAAGCAGGTGATCTCTCAAGTCGAGGGTGTCACCGGCAACCGCAGCGCCCCGGAAACGGCTCACGAGCTGAAAGATATCGACTTTGCGGTGATCCCAGGCGATGTCGCCGTGGCGGAAAATGGTGCCATCTGGGTCAATAACCAACACCTGGGCCACAGGGTAACTCCCTTCATCTGTGAGAACCTGTTTCTGGTGGTGAGCGCCGACAAGGTGGTCGCCAACCTGCATCAGGCGATCAAAAAGATAGGCCTAGACAGCGGCGAGTTCGGCGTGTTTATCGCTGGTCCCTCTAAGACGGCCGATATCGAGCAGGCGCTGGTCGTCGGAGCCCACGGCGCCTGTAGCCTGAATGTTTACCTCATTTAACACCTAAGGAAGGTGCGAATAAGTCCCGTGCTTGCTCTGCGTGTGCTTAAAGTGGATAGATGCAAGGCACAGTTCTTGCGAATGGCCCTAGTCCTTCGCAAGAACTGTAACGCAGCAAATACCGCTGTAAGCCTCGCCCAGCGGGGCTTTGATAGCAACACCATTTCGGCGTTATTCAACTTCAGCAGGCCTCGGCATGCCCTCAGTTGAATGCCTTGAACTGTCGCTGCTATCAAAGCCAGAGCTGTGCGACGACTTGTTCGCACCTTCCCTAAGCTTCAACCCTATTTAGCAGCCTCAAACTGCCTGGCCACCGCTTTTACTAGGGTGGCTTTTTTTTGCCTCAAACAGCGAAAACCAGGCTTATCTGAACCAATAGTTATCGAGCAGAGTCGAGTGGATTAGGTACGAGAGGAATAGCTATTAATGGAACAGGCAGCTGGCCCTTTCCTGCATAAACTCGATAAACAGCTTCACCTTGAGGGGCTGATGCGTGCGCTGATGGTAGAGTAGCGAGATCCGCCGCTGCTCCCCCTGCCAGTCGGGCAGTACCCGGCGCAGTTCGCCCGAGGCGAGCTCGGCTTTGACAAACAACTCAGGCCCATAGAGGATACCGCCGTCATCCACCGTCGCCTTCACCGCGCCGTTGAGATCGCCAAGGGTTAGCTTGGCCGGCCCCTCGTAGTAAAAGTCTTCGCCGTTAATGTGTTTCATCGACCAGTTAAACAGGGGCCACACCTTGATCAAGGAATGCTCCGCTAGCTGATCGGGATGGTGAGGAATACCGGCACAGGCAAGATAACCCGGCGAGGCAAACAAAGCATAATCCAGCACCCCAAGCGACTTGGAGACCCAGGAGGAATCCGGCTGGGCGCCGCCGACAATGGCCACGTCCACCCCCTCATCGATCAAATCTATGCTGGAGTTATTCTGAGTAATGTGCAGCTGAATATCCGGGTAGGTCTTGGAGAAGTCGTTCAGCACCCCGATGAAGATCATCGAGATGATCGACACGGGCGCCGCGATGCGCAGCGTACCTTCGGCCTTCTCGACTCTGGGTTCGCTACAACGGTCAAACTGGGCAACCACATTTTGATAGCGGCCAAAGAGCTCACTGCCCTCTTCGGTCAGCCTGAGCTTACGGGTACTGCGCATGATCAGCTGGGTATCGAGCAGGCTCTCCAGCTTAGTGACCTTGCGGCTCACGGTAGCCACAGGTATTCCCAGCTCTTTTGCCACCTGCGAAAACCCTCCGGTATTCACCAGATGCACAAACAGATGGATAAGCTCAAGTTCCGTGCCTACGTTGCGCGCCATCAAAAGCCTCGAAAAAACCGATTAGAAATGGATAAGAATTATAACAAAACCAAGTGTGTCAGACAGCTATCTGACCTCATTAAGCTTGCGCTCAATCAATAAATTCCTCATCTGCTCCCACAGATACTCGCCCAATAGGATCCTTGCTTATCATTCCCCCAGGCTTCTCAATGGTTTAGCCCCTTAGTTCATGAGCAAACCCAGCGCTCACAAGCTTAGCGCCCGCTAATTTAGTCATCAACAAGATATTAATTTTTAAGACAAAAACTAGACAGATGATATTTTGCACAGCAGAATGAATGTGACATCGATCACATTTACCATGAGGAAGATAATAATGAATAAGATGATCCCTACAGCACTCCTACTCGTCTCATCGGCACTTTCGGGCGAAGCTTTCGCTAGCTTTACCGCCATCGAATGTAACGATTGCTCATCGGCCGCAGCCCAGCAACAAGCCGCCAAGGTACTCACCAAGCAGGACAACAAGCCCGTTTATGTGGTTGACTTCGTTAACTATCAAGTCAGCAAGTATCAACAAGAGGGGGAAGCCGTCACTGCCAAGGCCATGACGCTGTCTGAGAATCTACTCATTAACAATCACTATTCTTATCGAAAATCGACCCTACGCTCGGCAAATTAAACAGCCTAGGGGTCTCCTTTACGGAGGCCCTTTCACAATCCTAGCTATCCTTTTGCCGCGTGAAATGGGCAGCCCCAAACCAAGGCGGCTAAATCCTCTTGGGCCGGCGAGGCCTAAGCCAGTATAATGGCCAGTATCAGATCCAATTTATTAGCCAAGAGGCAACACCAGATGGCCAGAACCGCAGCGGCGCTTCATATCTTAGTCAAACATAAAGAGCTCGCCGAAGAGATCATCGAAAAGCTCAACAAGGGCGCCAAGTTTGACCAACTCGCCAAGAAACACTCAACCTGCCCATCGGGCAAGAAAGGCGGCAGCCTGGGTGAGTTCAAGAAAGGACAGATGGTCCCGGCCTTCGACAAGGTCTGCTTCACCGGCGAGCTAATCACTCCGCATCTGGTGAAGACTAAGTTCGGCTGGCATGTGGTGAAGGTGCTTTACAGGACGTAAGGGATAGAGTCTGCACAGACATTGTATGCTGCCTTTCGAGCGTCTTAAACATTATCTGTGCTGATTCCAATAAGAGCTAACATCATGACTGATACAATTTGAACAGCCATGCTTAACTCATTTTTTATGTTTGAACGAAACATCGCATCATCCATTCAACTAGGCAATTATAATCTTCCAAAAAGCCCAAACCCCAAGCCACAGCTTGGGATTCTTAATTAGTTTAAGCGAAGATAAAGCTGTATAGGAAACCGGCTCCCATTGCCATAGTTAGGATGACAAACAGGAAGGCTGCAATCATTTGGTTTTTGAAGATGGATTTCAGCAAAATCACTTCTGTAAGACTTGCGCCTGCACTGCCGATGATAAGAGCCATTACAGAACCTAACGCCATGCCTTTTTTTACCAGAGCGGCACTTAGTGGAATCACGGCCTCTGCACGGATGTACAGTGGGATACCGATGATTGCAGCAACCGGAATCGCATACCATTTCGCTTCCCCGGCGTATGCCGCAATCAGATCTGTCGGGATAAAACCGTAGATGAAAGAACCGATTGCAATACCTATCATTAGATATGGGAACACTTGTTTAAAATCTTTCCAAGTTGAGAGCCAAATACGTGTCCAACGGTTTGGTTTTTTCTCTTGAACAGTTGTTGCAGTGACAGCGCCTTCTGCTGAGCAGCAAGAGAGTTCAACTTTGGGTTCTACTTTGTGTGCGCTATCACCGCAGCAAGATGTCTTGGCCGCTATTGACGCTGGTTCGCTACCTGAGTTTGTGGCACAGTTTGAAGCTGGCTTTAATTCTCCTTTCTTCGTGCTTGAATCACAACAAGATGTTCCGCATGAAGACGCGTGTGTTGCTTGGTACGCTTCTGGTTTTACGTAACGTTCAAAGCCCAGTTTTTCTAGTACATAGCCCGCAACCACAGACACCGTCACTGCGATAGCAAAATAGAATACCGCGACTTTCCAACCAAAGGTCACCACAAACAAGCCAATGATCACTGGGTTAAGCAGTGGACTTGCAAATAAGAACACCATCATAGGTCCGAAACCCGCTTTCGCGCGCAACAAGCCTTTTAGAAAAGGAATAGTTGAGCATGAACAGAAAGGTGTAATCGAGCCCAGCAGCGCCGCGATGAAGTACCCTTTACCCTTCTTGGAGCTCAGGATAGATTGAATTTTCTCTGGTGTAAGAAAGTCCTGTAAGACACCTACAATGTAGCTGATTGCTAGAAACAGGATGATTAGCTCTGTTGCAAGAAACGCAAACATATCAAGCGCTTCTTTTGCCATAGTTATGATTTCCGGGCTCATATTGACTCTCCGATTAATGCGTTATGAGTAACTGTACATACCGAAATGAAGCTGAACTATTCATTTCGATTATTTTCGAATTATAGAAATAAAAAACTCCCCGTCAATATATTATTTCGATATTCTTCGAAATGAAAAAAATTAATTCTCTATTTATTAGACAGTTATGATGGATTGGCTCGATTTGCTACTGTCGATGATTTCCATTATTATCGAAATGAAACAGTCAAATGTTATGTTAAGTGGTCTCTATGGAACTCGACGCTGTAGCAAAAGCGCTAAAAGAACTTGGGCATCCTACCCGTTTGTGCATTTATAAAGAGGTGGTGAAAGCAGGCTTCCAAGGAATTGCTGTTGGTAGCGTTCAAGATAAACTCGGTATACCAGCATCCACTCTTTCTCATCATGTATCGAGCCTTGCTTCTGCTGGACTGATCAGTCAACGACGTGAGGGTCGTACTTTGTATTGTGTGGCTGAATATGAATGCTTGGACAGTGTGATTGGCTTCTTACGAGATGAGTGTTGCCTTAATGAGGACCAAAAGGATAGTGATTGTTGATGGTGCATTGCAATGAACAGGTTACTAAGGTGTTGTATCGGACGTGATACTGAGATTTGCCAGTGACACGCAGTGAGGCCATCCCAGGCCGCTCTACAGTTTCATCTGACCTCCACGGAAGGAGGGAATGCCGAGAAATGTCGGGAACATTTTCGTCTGACCTCCACGGAAGGAGGGAATGCCGAGAAATGTCGGGAACATTTTCGTCTGACCTCCACGGAAGGAGGGAATGCCGATAAATGTCGGGAACATTTTCGGCCCTGAAACCGACTGTCGCCGGCGTATCTACACAGAGTTATTCTGCCTCTTGGCTTTACCTTCATTTAATACTTCGTAAATACAAGAACCAGAAATAAAGCTTCGGCAGGCATTTCAAAGTTTTAAATTATCTTTACTATCTGTGTAAAATCAGGCCTCTATGGCATCAGTAGCGATTCAGACAGCAGAACGACTCGTGGGCGGCCTCTAGCTTGCCGATGATATAACAGCTCTGCCAACCTCAAGTTATACCATTTACCCACATCACATGTGCAAAAAACAATAAATTCATAAGATTAACTCTATCATCGTCTTCCCTCTCACTCATCCTTTCCCCGTTAAATCAAGAGCAATACATCACGTCATTTAAGTATTCCAGGTTAGACGTTGTACTGTCACTAACGCGTTAAATTCATTAGAGTAGACTAAGCTCTCACTATCGATTCACTCCCTGTGATGAACCTGAATTTTGGGAAAATCAGGCCCCAAATAGTCAATCAAAAGGAAATTCGATGACAGACAAATTTCAGCAGTTTGCAGACAGGCTCGACAGCGCATTACTTCAGGGCGATAACGCCGCCATTCAGGACATTTTAGCCGAATGTACCAGCGCCGAGACCGCCCGTCTGCTCGAGTCTCAGCCTCCCAAAGAACGACTACAGATCTGGGCGCTGGTGCCCACGAGCAGCTGCGCCAAGGTGCTGCTGGCCCTGCCCAAACCACTGCGCCGCACGCTGATCCAACAGACAGAAGAAACCAGACTCATTATGGGTCTGAGCCAGATGCAGATGGATGAGCTGGCGGATATCGATGCCGATCTGCCCATGCCCGTGGTGTCGGCCATGGTGCAGGCGATGGACGCCCAGCGCAGGCAGCGCTATGAGCGCGTCAGAGACTACCCAGACAACAGCGCCGGCGGTCTGATGGATGTGGATAGTAGCGCCCTGCGTGCCGATGTCTCGGTTAAGGCGGCCCTGCGATATCTGCGTCGTCTGCGCCAGCGCGAGGGCGAGCTGCCGGAACACTTAGACAGCCTAATGGTGGTCGATCGCGACAACACCCTGCTTGGAATCGTCCCCCTGAGCCTCCTGGTCTCCACCGAGATGGATATCAGCATTCGTGAGCTGATGTCGACCCAGGTAACCCGATTTACGCCACAGATGCCCGCCAGCAGCGTCGCCCAGGTCTTTAAAGACCAGGATCTGCTCTCGGCGCCCGTGGTGGACGACGAACAAAAACTTATTGGTCGCATCACGGTGGACGATGTGATCGACGTGATTCAGGATGAGGCCGACAAGGCGCTCTATTCCCAGGCTGGCCTTAACACCCACCCGGATATGTTTGCTCCCATAGTTCGCAGCGCCACGAGGCGGGCGCTCTGGCTCGGGATTAACCTGCTTACCGCCTTCCTCGCCGCCTGGGTGATCGGCCTGTTCGAGGCCGCCATCGAGAAGGTGGTTGCCCTGGCGGTGCTGATGCCCGTGGTGGCCAGCATGGGCGGCGTCGCTGGCAGTCAGACCCTCACCCTGGTGACCCGGGGCCTTGCGCTCAATCAGGTCAACCGCAACAACATCATCAGGCTGATCGGTCATGAGTTCAGTATCGGCGCGCTCAATGCCCTGCTGTGGGCCGCCCTAGTCGCCTTCATCGCCCTCAGGTGGTTTGGCGACTGGCAGCTGGGACTGGTATTTGGTCTCGCCATGGTGATAGTGCTGATCACTGGTGTCGTGGCAGGCGCTAGCATTCCTATGCTGCTCAAGAAGATAGGCATAGATCCTGCTCTGGCCGGCGGTGTCGTACTCACCACGGTCACAGACGTGGTGGGTTTCTTCGCCTTCTTAGGATTGGCGACTCTGTTCATCCTCTGAATTAGACTCTGAACTAGACTCTGAATTAGCCTCTGAGCCACTCGGTGACCTGCCCGTAAGCTTAAGCTCGCCATCGATATGCAGATCCCGCTGAGGGAAGGCGATCACTATGCCGGCATCATTAAACTGCTTATAGAGCCGAAAACGTATGTCGCTGCGGATGCGACGAATATCCGCCTCGCTACTGGCACACACCCAGAAGATGCCATCGAAGATCAACGCGTTATCGCCAAAATCTTCGAAGATGGCAATGGGTGCGGGGCCATCTAAGATCTCGTCATGATCATCCAGCGTCTGCTTGATGATGGCCCCCACCTTCTCCACGTCTGAGCCATAGGCCACTCCTACCCTAACCGTCGAACGGGCGATATTGTCGATCAATGTCCAGTTGGTCACAGTGTTCTCAAGCAGATGGCTATTGGGCACCAGCATATGTACCCCATCGTTGCGACGGATCAGGGTCGAGCGGGTATTGATGCTCTCCACTACGCCTTTAGTGTCGCCTATCTCTAGAAAATCGCCGATCCGTATCGGCCGCTCCCACATCAAGATCCAGCCGCTGATAAAGTTATTGATGATGTTTTGCGCCCCGAAGCCCACCCCAATGGCGATGGCACCGGACACGAAGGCGAACGCCTTGAGGGGGATATTGAGGATCTCCAGGCTGGTCACCACAATGACGGCAATCGCCAGGATGAGGTAGATACGGGAAAACAGATGCACCGCGTCCGGCGCCACCTTACGGGCCAGCATGGCACGGCGAATGAGCTTACCGATACGGGTCACGATAAACCAGGCCAACAGCAGCAGCAGCGGCACCTGCAGAACCTGAGAGACGGTGATCGCCGACTCACCATAGGTAAAGAGAACGAATGATAAGATCTCTTTAATATCCTGCCAGCTCATGCCCCGCCCCCTTACATTGCGCCGTTCATTGAGTATAACAGCCGGGGCGAAAAGCGTGATTTAGCCATCGGGGTCAAGCACTTTGGCAATGCAGCTCCCTAAGTTAAATACTGAGCCAGAGCACGGCTACCAGAAAGAGCATGGAACCCGAGAGACGATTGAGCCACTGGCCCCTGCCGCGCAGCAGGAGGAAGCTCGAGAGCCGTCGACCACCATAGGCATAGAGCAGCAAACAGGCAAACTCTATGACCACCACCAGCGCCAGCAAGACTAGCGCCTGGGTCATCAAAGGCTGCCCGGGACGAATAAAGGGCGGCAGCAACGTCATCAGAAAGGCCCAAGCCTTAGGATTAGAGATCGCGGCGGAGAAGCCACTCAACGCCAGTGCCCCCGGCGATGATTGCGACGCACTCTCCACCTTACTGGCACTATAAGGCGAGCGCCAGCTCTTCACCCCGAGATAGATGAGATAGGCTGCCCCAAGGTATTTCACCATCAGCAGCAACCATTCATGACGGCTAAGCAAGTTGCTGATACCGACAAGCGCCAAGGTGGCGATCGACGCGATGCCCACCAACACGCCGATCATCATCCAGAGGGTTCGACGCACGCCTATGTTGGCTCCGAGCGTCATTGCCAGCATCATGCAGATCCCAGGTGAGACCGACATGAGAAAGAAGGTCAACATAAAGACCAGTAACCATGAGAAATCCACAGAGTCTCTCCCTTCCCTGAGTTAGGCCTGAGCGTCGTCGGGCGTCGCAACCAGCCCGGGCACAGAGAGCAGATATTCAAGTCCCTTAGCGTTGAAGCCATTTAGGCTCAGCCGCTTTCGACTAAAGGGCGGCTTAATCAACTTAGTGCGGGTCGACACCCGGTTGAACCAGTCGGGATTACCCAAGGCCGCACTGCCCACGGCCACCATGTCGGCCCCCAGATGCAACGCCTGTTGCGCACTGAGGCCATCGGCAATCTTACCGGCTACCATCAAAGGAATATCACCGATAAAGCCTTCACGAATATTTGCCAGCAGGGAACTCCCCTCGCCTTCATCCGGCGCCTTAAAGCTGTCCCCCAAGGAGAAGTGCAGACAGTCGATATCTTGCTCGGCGAGGATATTGGCAACCTCCATCTGATGGCTCAGCGCTATGCCACGCACATTGGCATAGCTTTCCGGTGACAGACGAACGCCGACGATAAAGTTACGGGGCAGGCGACGGCGGATCTCTGCGATGATGTCGCGCAGTAACTTGGTACGCTTATAGACGCTACCACCCCATTCGTCGCTACGCTGGTTGAGGGTCGGATTGAGAAAATTACACAGCAGAAAATTGTGGGCGCTGTGGAGCTCTATGCCATCCAATCCCGCCTCAAAGGCCCGCTGCGCCGAATGAACGAAGGCCTCCTTAAGCTCGGCGATCTGTTCGCCGCTCATCTCCTGTACCCCGAGTGGATAGCGTCCACCCGGTGGGATGGCTGAGGGCCCCATTGGCGCTCGGCCATTTAACTCCACCGAGGCGCGTACGCCACCGTGATGTAACTGCACTAGGGTCAGTACCTCATGACCCCTGGCCATCGCGGCCACCTTGGCAAACTGTCCCTGCTGATAATCGCTCATCAGACCGGGCTGCCCCTGCCAGCAGCGCCCGCCGGTCTGAACCTGGGTGGCGGCTAAGATCAGGGTGCCGAACCCGCCCCGGGCACACAGGCTAAGCCAGGCCATCTCGTCGCTGCTGAGATCGCCATTATCTTCGCTCATGTTATGGGTCAGCGGGGCCAGAACCGTCTTGTTTTTAGCGCTCTTACCTGCGCGGCAAAACAGCTGGGGATGGGTAAAGCTTGTCGTCACCATAGTAGATATTCCACACCATTAAACTCATGGCGCCTACTGTACACCACTCCCATAGGCGATATAATCAGGCAAATCAGCAAGAGTAAATTTCCCAATAGGAAATAATAACTGTGAAGAGTAAGCTAGATACCATCTACCTGATGAAGCTATTTGCCGCCATTGTCCACCGCGGCTCCTTTGCTGCCGCGGCCGCACAGCTGTCGATCACCCCGAGCAAGGCCTCTAAGGATATTCAATACCTGGAAAGCCTGCTCGATACCCGACTGTTGCAGCGCAGTACCCGCCATGTAACCACCACGGACGCCGGCGAACTCTTCTATCACAAGTCCCAGGAGATCCTGGAGCTCAACGACGAACTGCTAGACAACCTGAGTCACCAGAAGACCCAGCTTAGCGGCGAGCTGCGCCTCACGGCCCCCAAACTCTGGGGCGAGCGCATACTGACCCCCATCATCTTGGCCTTCAAGCGTCATCATCCCGATGTGCACATCAAGGCCAGCTTCTCCAACGAACACAGCGACCTTCACAGAGACAAGCTACATATCGCCTTTCGCAGCACACAGATCACCACAGAGCCTTACCTGGCGCGGCTGATCGCAAAAGATGAGTCTATACTTTGCGCCAGCCACGACTATCTGAGTCGACATGCCGCCCCGCAGACCCCAGAGGCGCTGGCTGAGCACAAAATGATCCTCCTTAGCAGCAGGGACAAGGTATTCGATCGCATCAAGCTGCTATGCACTAACCATAGTGCCATGCAGAGTATTGAACAGCGACTGGATGGCGAACTCACTTTTAACAATAAGAGCGCCATCTACCAGGCGGTCAAGGCTGGATTTGGCATCGCCGTACTGCCTAAATATCTAGTTGATGCCGACCTGCGGCGAGGCGATTTGGTGGCCATACTGCCCGACTACCAACTTGCGTCAGCCAACTTCTACGCCCTCTACAGCCATAGGCGAAAAGACTCGGCGCTGATCAACCTGTTTATTGACTTCGTAATCGCCGAGCTTACCCCCGCACAGGCAAAAGTCGACTAGAGAGAATCCCTAGAAATCAAGATGAAAAAATAGTTACAGAGCTAATTAAACTACTCGCCATAGTTAAACTCTGTCAGCCTAAACTTCCCTCAACTATAAAGGCTCGGCAGCGAGCAAGAAGCATACACTAGCGGCCTCAGTCATGGACAACAGCCCAGGCCGCCACAGGGTCAGTGCTAAGCATTCGCTAAGCCGTCATTGAGTCAACAAAATGGCCTACGACTATGGACATGAATTCTTTCAGACCATAGCTCCAGCCAAACTGCTGACAACCGAATGCTGGCTATTTTTCATACAGGGGGTAAGGTTAATCCCACAACAGCACTAGGTGTATTGCCGCTTCATATTTTTATTTCAGCGTCTACTTATCACGCCTCAACCTCAGCAACCGCAAGGGCTACAGAGGATTAGATGAAGGTGCGAGTAAGCATTACCTCTGGATTCAGGGTGGAAAAATAGATCAATTGAATGTTAATATAGTTTGAGCACTAACTATTAGTTGTGTGACTAATTTCCAATGATAAACACTCACTTCGCTCGGGAGGGCACAATGTCGTCAGACAATGCAACGGAAGAAAATCTCATCTCACAGGCGTGGCACAAGCTCCACGGCAAGGCAACCTATGCCATGCAACTCACCTGTTTATTCGCCATCTTAAGTACCTATCTTTTTGTCATGTTGAAACCCGGCGGGAGTCAAAATAACAAAGCGTTAGGAGGCCACTAAATCCATGCATTACTTAACTTATCTCTCGCTTGCTATCTATTTTCTGGCCATGTTGGCCATAGGCCTGTTTGCCTACCGCCGCTCGACCGATGACGTGTCGGGCTACATCTTAGGCGGCAGGCAGGTGAGCCCACAGGTCACCGCCCTCTCTGCCGGCGCCTCCGACATGAGCGGCTGGATGTTGATGGGCCTGCCCGGCGCCATGTTTTTGGTGGGCTTCGAGACCATCTATATCGCCTTGGGTCTCCTGTTGGGTGCCCTGGTGAACTACCTGATCGTGGCCCCCAAACTCAGGGTCTATACCGAGGTCGCCAACAACGCCCTGACGATTCCTGAATTTTTCGCCAAGCGTTTTCACGATCCCAGCAGCAATGTCCGCATCATCTCTGCGGTGATCATAGTGATCTTCTTTACCCTCTACACCTCGGCAGGCCTGGTGGCAGGCGGTAAGCTGTTTGAGTCGGCCTTCGAGGTGAACTACGAGCTGGGGCTAGCGATCACCCTGGGTGTGGTGGTCTCCTATACCCTGCTGGGTGGCTTCTTAGCCGTCAGCCTGACCGACTTCGTTCAGGGCTGCATCATGTTTATCGCGCTGATCTTGGTCCCTGTGGTGGCCTATCAGGAGTTCAGCAATGCCGACAAGATGATGAACTTCGCCTATGAGTCTATCCCCCATTTTGGTGAGGCGATGCAAAACGTCACCCTGCTGGGGCTGATCTCGGCGCTCTCTTGGGGTCTGGGTTACTTCGGCCAGCCCCACATCATAGTGCGCTTCATGGCGATCCGCAGCGTGTCGGATATCAAGACGGCTAAGAACATAGGCATGAGCTGGATGACAGTCACCATCATAGGCGCACTGGCCACCGGCCTGGTGGGTATCGCCTATGCCAACAAGTTCGACATGAAGCTGAGCGACCCAGAGACCATCTTCATCGTCTTCTCTGAGCTCTTGTTCCACCCCTTGATCAGCGGCTTCCTGTTAGCGGCGATCTTGGCAGCGATCATGAGTACCATCTCGTCTCAGCTGCTGGTGTCATCGAGCTCGCTGACCGAAGATATCTACCGTGTGGTCTCCAAGAAGGAGGCCAGCGAAGAGGAGATGGTAAAACTTGGCCGCTTCGGCGTGGCAGGGGTGGCCATAGTCGCCAGCCTGTTGGCGCTCGATCGCTCTAACAGCATTCTGTCACTGGTGAGTAACGCCTGGGCTGGCTTCGGCGCCGCCTTCGGTCCACTGGTTCTGTTTAGCCTCTACAAGAAGAACCTGACCCACAAGGCCGCCGTGGCCGGTATTGTGGCCGGCGCCGCGACTGTGCTGTTCTGGATCTACGCGCCAGTACTGCCCGAAGGCAAGGCGCTCAGTTCAATGCTCTATGAGATGATCCCAGGATTCATGGCCAGCAGCCTGGTGATCTGGGGCGTGAGCGCCCTGGATGGCGATCCCTGCGAGAACACCATAGAGACCTTCGATGAGGCCGCACGTCAGCTAGCAGAGCAGAGATAAGGCGGGGGAAACATGGCAAACATACACTGGAAACGCATAGTCGTTAAGGTGGGTAGTGCCCTGATTGCTCCCCATAAGCAAGGATGCAGCAGCCATTACCTGCTAGGTATCGCCCAATTTATCGCGAATTGCCGCGCCCAGGGGATCCAGGTTGTCCTAGTCTCCTCGGGCTCGGTCGCCGCGGGCTGGCACAGGCTGGGCGATGTCAAACAGCCCAGCGTGTCACAGAAGAAGGCGATGGCCGCCGCAGGCCAGGCCGACATGATGGCCACCTGGGACAAGCTGTTCGACTTTCCCTCGGCCCAGCTACTGGTCACCCATGGGGATCTCAGGGATCGTGAGCGTTACATCAGCATCAAGAACACCCTCTTTAGCCTGCTGGATCACGACCTGCTGCCCATAGTCAACGAAAACGATGCGGTCACCACTGACAGGCTGCGTGTGGGCGACAACGACAACCTGTCGGCCATGGTTGCGGCGGCGGCCGATGCCGACGCCCTGATCATCTGCTCCGACGTTAACGGGCTCTACACCAAGAACCCGCAGCTGCACGAGGATGCCAAGCTGATCAAACAGGTGAACGAGATCAACGAGTCTGTCTACGCCATGGCCGGTGGTGCCACCAGCGAGGTCGGCACCGGCGGCATGCGCACCAAGATAGAGGCGGCCGAGAAGGCGATTGCCCACGGCATTGAGACGGTGATCATCAATGGCTTCGACCCAGACGCCTTCAACCGTCTGCTCAAGGGGCAGAATCCGGGCACCCTGTTCACCCCGTTCGACCAGCCCATGCAGGAGCATGTGCACTGGATGACCCATACCTCACAGGCCCAGGGCGAGGTGATCGTCGAAGACGACTTCGACGCCCCCCTGGATGACCAGGAGACGCAACTGACCAGCGACGATGTAGTCGCCGTAAAAGGCAACTTTTCCGTCGGCGACACAGTCCTAGTGCGCAAAGGCGATGGCACTAAGCTGGCGAAGGCCCAGGCCAATTACAGCAGTTGCTTACTGAATTTTATCGCCAAGCAAGAGGATCGCGCGTTTGCCCACGATGTCGAGCAGCAAACCGGTCCTATCTTAAGCGATGAGAACATCGCCATATTGGAGTAAATATGAGCATAATCGAAACCCTATCCATGGATGCCGCCCAGGCCGCGAAGACGCTGGCCCAGGTCGACACCCAGACCAAGAACACCATATTGCTGGACATGGCACGCAGCCTGCGCGCCGCCAGCTTCGAGATCCGCAGCGCCAACCTTATCGACCTCGCATCCGCCGAACAGGCTGGCCTAAGCGCCGCCATGATAGACAGGCTGACGCTGGACGGCGATCGTATCGAGGCGATGGCCCAAGGCATAGAAAACATCGCCAGCCTCCCCGACCCTATCGGCGAGCAACGCGACCTCAGCACCCGCCCCAACGGCCTCAACATCAGTAAGATGCGGGTGCCTCTGGGCGTGGTGTGCATGATCTACGAGGCGCGCCCCAACGTCACCGCCGACGCCGGTGCCCTCTGCTTTAAGTCGGGCAATGCGGTGATATTGCGTGGCGGCAAGGAGGCACTCAACACCAGCAAGGTGATCGCCTCCGTCTTGCAGAAGGTCCTCAAACAATACGGGCTACCGGCCGCGTTGATCGCCGTGGTGCCCGACCCCGACCGCGCCCTGCTGATGGAGCTGATGCAGCAACGCGATCATATCGATGTCATCATCCCACGTGGCGGCGAGGGGCTGATCAATTTCGTTACCGAGCACAGTAAGATCCCGGTTATTCAGCACTTTAAGGGCGTCTGTCACCTGTATGTGGACAAAGATGCCGATCTGGATAAGGCGCTGGCACTACTGCTTAACGGCAAGACGCAACGCACCGGTGTGTGTAACGCCCTCGAGGGCCTGCTGGTGCACAGTCAGATTGCCCCTCAGTTTCTCGCCATGGCGGCCACGGCACTGGCCAAACACCAGGTGAAGATCAACTGCTGCACCAATACTCAGCAGTACTTCAATGAGGCCAAGGTGTTAGAGGAGGCAGACTTCGGTCAGGAGTATCTGGCGCTCGAACTCGCCGTTCGCCAGGTAGAGGACTTCGACCAGGCCGCCGCTCATATTCATCGCTTCGGCAGTCGTCATACCGAGGTGATCTGCACCGAAAACGAGCTAACCGCTAAGCGTTTTCAGCGTACCGTCGATGCCTCTGTAGTCATGGTCAACGCCTCGTCACGTTTCAGTGATGGCGGCGAGCTGGGGCTAGGCGCCGAAATCGGCATCGCCACCACCAAGCTGCACGCCTACGGCCCTATGGGACTCGAGTCCCTCACCACGGAGAAATACCTGGTCAATGGCGACGGTCAGATCCGCGCCTAACATAAAACATGTCCTATCAAGCGTTACAGGAGGCAAGTATCTCTACCCAAGACACAGGCTTAAGCCCGCACCTGCGCATCGCCTTCATCGGCGGCGGCAACATGGCCAGCGCCATCATACGTGGCCTGATCAAGCATGGTCACAGAGCCGATCAGATCCTGGTGTGTGCGCCCAGCCAGCACACCCGCAGCCGCCTGGTGCAGGATTTTAATGTCAAGGTGCACTCTGACAACAGCGCCGCGGTCGCCTTTGCCGACATCATCATACTGGCGGTGAAACCCTTTATCGTCCCCCTAGTCTGCGAGGAGCTGCGCCCACTGCTAGCCCCCCTGTGCAAGCAGAAGCTGATTGTCTCGATTGCCGCGGGGCTGACCCACGCCAGCATCTCAGGCAGACTGCCCCAGCATACCCAGCTGGTGTGCGCCATGCCGAACCTGCCCAGCGCCATCGGCAAGGGACTGACGGGCCTCTTTGTGCCTAGCCACCTCGACAGGCTCGCCTTCGACGATGCCGAGCAGTTGATGCGCGCCGTAGGCGACACCGTCTGGCTGGAAGATGAGACCCAGATGGCCAGCATAGTGGCCACGGCAGGCAGCTCACCGGCCTACTTCTTCCTGTTCTTAGAGGCGATGGAGAAGGCGGCCATCGCCCAGGGCTTACCCCCCAAAACCGCCAGCAAGGCGGTACTGCAGAGCGCCATGGGCGCCATCTCGATGGCGATGGCTAGCAAGGAGGGGCTCTCCAGCCTGCGCCGTCAGGTTACCTCGCCCAAGGGCACCACTGAGCAGGCGGTGCTCGCCTTTCAGCACGGGGATCTCGATGCCCTGGTCGCCAAGGCGATGGACAGCGCCGCCCGCCGGGCCAAAGAGCTGGCACTCGGCTAAGCGGTTATCCTCTTAAGCCTTAGAAAAGAGAAGAGGCGCGCTCCGATGAGCGCGCCTCTTGTTTTTATCCACGGGTGATAAACCGCAGAAAGCGTTACTTCGCCATGCAGTTGGCGTAGTAGGTCACGGTCGCAGGCCAATCGCTGAATACGCCGATCACTCCGACATCTTTGGCGAGCACATCCAGCAGCTCGAAGGCCTTGCCCTCATCTCTCGTCGCCTCTGTGATGCTCTGATAGTACCAGCCGCCTCCCTGAGTCAGCAGGCCTGAGCGCTCCAGGGTCCAGGTGATGATCTTAAGCCCGGCGGCATTCGCCGCCTTGGCATATTCCGAAGGCACTATCTTGCCCTCGTCGTCCAGGGTCACCAATACCCAGAGCGGCGGCGCGATGATCTGCACGCCATCACCAGCCAGGCTATCCATGCTGGGCGACCAGGTAGCGCTGTTTTGCGGGTCGAAATCACTCAGATCGTATCTGTCATCCAGGTAGACCGCCTGCTGGCCAAACTCGGGGGCGTTGGCAATCCAGTATTTCACATCCTCCAGGTTAAACGACTGAGGATAGACCTGGGATGGTGACACGCCGGCCGCTGTGTATTCATCCAACATCATCTGGGCATAGTCTGCTTGCGTCATGCCATCGAACGGCATGGTCACGCTCGGCGCCTTCAACTCAGGGGTCATCTTGACTCCCGCCGCCTTAAACATGGCGATACTCTCGCCATGGGTCATCAGGGTGCCGTCCCCGGCATAGAGGTCCGTGCGCCAGTTAGCCGTGCCCGCCATATACTCTTCCACCGTGGTGGCATTGGCATTGGCGCCATCCATCTTGCCCTTGAGGCGTTTGAAATCCGCCAGGGTAATGTCGCTGGTGCAGCAGGTCGCGCTGGCGCTCACTCCGTTAACTGGGTCTGCCGGGGTAAAGGGCACGCTACACTTGGCCGCGATGTCGTCGATGGCCAGAATGTTAGTGGTGGTGGCAAGATCGCACTGGGAGTGACGGCACACCAGCGCCTTGTCGGCGGTAAAGGTCACGTCGCACTCCACCACCCCCGCGCCCGAGTCGATCGCCGCCTGGTAGGACTCTCTGGTATGCTCAGGAAACTGCATCGCGGCGCCGCGATGGCCGATAGCGAAGTCGCTGCGATAAAACGGCCCCTGACGGCACTGTTCTAGCTGGCTCTTGAACTCGCCATCGACCATCTGATCCACTAAAAACAGGGGTCTGACACCCACCTGAGCCGGCACCTGCTTATCGATGCCCATGGCCTGAGCGAGTGGGTTGCTGGTTTGCTGATTATCATCGTCGTTGCTATTACAGGCGGCAAGGCTCAGACCTCCCAATAGGATGCCTGCTAAGGCGGTCAGATTAGCTGTTGGTTTTCGCACTTTACTATTCCCTTAATTAACCATAGTCGGCCAGGGATACTAGCCAGTGCAGATGACAGTTAGACAAAATTATTGTGACAGTTTGCCGCCATCGGCCACTATGTTCGCCTTTAGACAGGCCTGCAGCGCCTCGGGGGCATCCAGGCTAATATCATGACCACAACTGGGTAACACTATCGCCTGGGTATGATAGAAGCTGGCCAGGGCTTTGCTACAGCGGGGATCGGCCAGTTTGTCATCGGCCGCGCAGATCACCACCACGGGAATACTGCTAAGGGGCGGCGCCTGGAACCGGGCACAGGCGATGAGCTGGCGAACGCCATTACAGAGACGGGTACGCCGCTCGCTGCGCCAGCGGCTCCAGTTGGCGATGAGCGCCAAGTCGTCACCATGATACAGGCTGGTGTATTGCAGCACACAGGCCTCCACTAAGCTAAGTCCCCTCCCCAACTGGATCAGCTTAAGCCGTACAACCCTCATTATCGCGCCAAGCAGAGGGAGCAGACGAAAACGGCGATACCAGGGGGAGAGATTGGCGGCGCTGCTGTTGAGTAGCACCACCTGACGTATGCGATCCGGATAGCGACTGGCGAGTGCCAGCGCCGTCATCCCGCCCATAGAGAGACCGATAAGCACCACAGACTTGCCCTTAAAGGGGTTGATATGCGGCGCTATCTGAGACCATACGCTGTCGCAGTAGCCGTCGATAGACTTGGGGCTCGGCTCGCTGGCGAGGCGGCCGTTACCCGGCAGATCGACCGTGATCACCCGCTCGCCGCTCGCTACCAGGCGCTCGGCAAAGCCCTGCCAGTGGCGCTCGTCGCGCATCAAGCCTCTTAGCATTACCCAGGTGGTCATCTCTTTCCTCGATTAAACCAAAGTCTCAGCCCCTCGGCGGTCAGCCTCGTCAGCTCAGGCGGTCTCACCTGTTCCAGCACCCTGCCATAGGCGGCGTCGAGCAGAAACTGCATCAGCACCACGTGACGACGCAGGATCCTGTGGTGTCTGTGGGGCGCCTGCGGATTGAAGTAACCGGGAAAGTTAAACAGCTGACGCGGATTCTTGCGCACCCAGGCCCAGGAGCCCATCTCTAAGGTTAGCGGTACAAAGGGCGTCTTGCCGTCAACCTGGGTCACCAGGTAGTCCCAGATATCGCCGTGGGTGCGATAGAAATGACTCTGAGGCGCCAGCTGATAGTGACCGTGATGGGGGTAACCTTTCTCGAACAGCCTATGGAGTCGATAGACGTAGCCTATGCCGGCGAAGGGCTCACCCGTATAGGCATGGGGAAACCAGAGGTGATCCTTGAGCCCGAAGCCCGAGTGGGCATCCAGCGCCAGCAGGCTACTGCTGCGCGCCTGTAGCGAGGTGACATAGTCTATCAAGGCCTTGGTTTCCGCCGCCATCGCCTCACCACGATACCAGGGCAGATGACGAGAGAGGCGCTGACCACCCACCAGGAAGGTCACCCCCTCCTGCGCCTCAATCGGCGCGTTGCGCATCAGATCCACATCCTGGCCATTGCCACGACTGCCACGCAGGAATCCCGCCGGATTGACTATGGGCACGAAAGCCAGCCTCACCCTGCTCAATAACGCCTGCAGATGTGTGTCCCAGTCGAGCCGATTGAGCAGACTGCCGAGAAACGCCAGCACCACCTGGGCGCCGATGCGCTCGACCCCGTGAACCCCACCGACGAAGAGCACACAGGGCACATCGCTTTCCTGAGTCCCCAGCTCTATGGCGGTCACAGAGAGCGCCTCGCCGCGATAATAAAAGTCCAGCAGCGAACTATGATGAAAATGTCCCTGATGCTGGGCAATCAGTCGCTTAAGGGTATCGATTTCAAAGGCATGCTCGAAGGAGAACCGGCTCATAGCCCCAGCTTAACACTGCTTATCCATAAGCCTAACTTAGCCTGACAATGCGACAGGCAGATGACACTGGATTGCCCCTATCGGTTGAGGCTTTAACAAGGCCATACAGATTTAGACTAATCTTAATTTAGGGATTTCACCTAACGCCGCGAATTTTGGCGCAGCTTCTAAGGATGACCCAATGAAAAATATGTTGATTATCTTAGGCCTCTTCCTCACCTCCCTATCGGCTTTTGCCGAGTGGGGACTGAGCTACAACCTGGGGCAAGCCGACCCCAAATGGCATGGCTCGGAAAACGCCAGGGCCCACAGACTCGCCTTGGTTTATCAGCTCCCCATGGAAGATAACCTGCTCACCCGCTACCACCTCGGCATCAACCTGGAGCTGGCCTACCACTACTGGCAAGACTACACACCGAGCGACAATCATGGCGTCTCAATCACTCCGGTTCTCATCTATCAATATCCCCTGGACAACCTCAGCCTCTACGTCGAGGGAGGCATAGGCATCACCTATATCGACAGCGAACACTACCTCGACCGCAGCCTGGGTTCCCATTGGCAGTTCGAAGACAAGCTGGCCGCCGGCGTCATATTTCAGAAACGCCACAAGCTGGGCCTCACCTTCAGCCACTACTCCAATGCCAATCTTGCCAACGAGAACGATGGCTTCAATGTGGTCGGCCTCAGCTATGGCTATTTTTGGTAACCATATCAAACTGGTAGACATAAAAAAGCGCAGCCAGGAGGCCGCGCTTCTTATCAATCAGATAGGCTAAATAAAGCTATGGGCAAGAGGCGCCGTAGATCTCACTCACCCAACTACTGTTATCGATGAAGGGGTTACGATTCTTCTGCCACTCGAAGACACGATTGTTGCGACGACGCTCCCAATCGCTGACCGGATCTTGCTGGTGCCAACGATACAGGGTGCAGAGGTCTCCAAGCAGCGCCTCACCATTACCCGTGACGCCGCTGACCACGCTAAGATCAGGCGTGCCACTGGCATCGTTCCCCTCGTATCTCACATCCATATAGAACACCATACGCGCCACATCTCCCTTCACCTCATCGCGGGGCTCGAAGCTGTCTGCATCGGTAAAGTTACCCGGCGCCTCAGAGATCTCATCGCCGCCCGCGGCAAAGTCTTTATTGCTGCGGCTGCTGTTCACCGTAACATCTGCCGGACGCAGGTGATGCAGGTCGGTATAGGCGTATTGGCTACTGCTGGGGAAGCCATGACTCTTGGCCCAGACATGCTCACGATTCCAGGCATCGAGCGAGTTACTCATTCCGGCTCGATTGCTCTTAGGCTCAGAACGCCCTGTGTACAAGAGGATCACGTTATTGCTGTTGGCAGGATCTTCATCGGCATAGCCGAGCCCATCCCACACCTGACTATAGCTAAAGCGGGTATGCCCCTTGATGATCTGGTTCAGGCTAGCCTTTAGCGCCGCGCCGGTTTTCCCGATCGCATCGCCATAGTAACTGGTGTAGACATAGTCCCCATTGTCGCCGGCCGAGCCGTCACCGCCAGTCCCAGTGCCCGAGCCGCTACCAGAACCATCGCCACCAGTGGCCACGCTATAGCTTAGGCTGAGCGAGACGCCACTAAAGGCCTCATAGGCATTGATGTTCACATAGTAGCGACCGACCACAGGTGCACTAACACTGCACTGCTCGTTGTTGCCGGTAAGATAAGGGGCGCAGTCATACTCTGATAGCGTCGGCTCGCTGCCCTGGCGCAGATAGAGATCGGCATCCCCTGTGCCACCGCTCATGGTCACCACAACCTCGCTCGCCCCCTGTGGCAGGTCGAACAGATAGCTCAAGCTCTCGCCCTTAGCCGCGCTAAGGTTAGATTTAGGCTGACCATTGCCCAGCTGATTGTCACCACCACCGGCGGAAGTGTCGCAGGTATCCAGGCTGCCCGTCCCCGGGGTACCTGGATTGTCCATGGCACTCCAATCGGCCTGCGACTTAGTGTTGATCACAGTCGTACGCGCCAGAGAGACGTCGCGCACATTAAGCGACCAGCCACTCAGGCCACCTTCCCAGGCCACCAGATCCACCTCTTCGGTCCCCTTTGACAGACGCACGAAGTCGCCCGAGTTACCCAGGGTTAACGACATGGGGAATTGATCGGGGTTGGTGTTAAACAGGCTGTAGAAACCCGCCTGATTGGCCGCCACCGTATAGTAGGCGCCTGGAGCGAGCGTACCCTGCAAGGCATAGCTGCTGCCGTTGTCGCTGAGCTGGTATTGGCTCAAGTCGATACTGCTGCAGCCGGCATTAAACAGCTCGACATACTCTTCGACACTGTCGTTGTTGGGCGCATCGTATAACACTTCGCTGATCAGCAGATTGGCATTGGCATTAAATGCCAGGCCAGCCACTAACGCAGCTGTTGATAACTTATACATATCCATCGTAAATTTTCACTCTAGTATTTTTATTATTGAGCCCGGCCTAAGGCCTGGGCTGACCCCGTACGCCACGGAGGTAAATCCCTTCGGGGAGCACAAGGAGGCATACTAGCGCTACCGGGTTACAATTTGAAACATTTAAACCATCATCTTGATAACCTTTGATTAAAATCAAGCTAACAGGTGTTTTGTGGGGGGCTTTTACCCTAGGGATTAAAAGTAGGTTCTGTCCGAATAGTCATAGAGCCATTCGGGGCGATAGACCACCATCAGGGTCACCGCCATGCCGTTAAGCAGCGCCTCGGGAAAGGCCAGCAAGGGGATCAACAGCAGATAATTATCAGCCAGATAGGCCCAGTCATAGTCGGTCGTCAGGTAGAGCCAGGTCGACCAACTGAGTATGTGAAACACTATGCAGAGGAAGGCGTTCATAAAGGCGCCGCAGAAGATGTAGACGAACAGATGGTGTGGCAGGTACTTGAATACCTGGCTGTAGACCACATAGCTGAGAAACAGCGGCAAGGCGATCGCCACCAAGCCATAGATGGCAAAATCCAGCGGCAACTTGAGCATGAAGGTGGCGAAGAAGGCGACCGGCAACAGCAGCGCCAGGGTAGCCAGGCGCCAACCAAACATCAGCATCAGAGTCACCAGGCCGAGAAAGTGGGCGTGAATCCCCGGGGTAATACTGGCGTCGATCAGCCACAGGGCATTGACGAAGAAGATGGCCAGCAGCAAGCGGGTCTGTAGCGCCTTATCCTTGAGTAGCGCCTTCACATCCTCGACGGGCCATATAGCCCACAGCCAGAGCGCCAACACGACCATGGCCAGCAGCTGGGCGCCGCCCAATTGCCAATTTATCTCACTCCACCTTTGTAGCAAGAATGCCGTCATTGCTTTTCCAACTCCCTTGAAACCCTAGTTGCCAACGTTAATCCTCACTCCATCTCTGTAGTAAGCATGCCGTCATCACCTCTCCCTCTTTAAAACCCTTTCTACCCGCTGCGTGCCAAATGCCCTTGGGTCAACCGCTTCCCCTTTGCGATCACCCTAACACAGCCCCAAACATGGCGTCATCGTACCTTAGCCAGAGAGGGTCGGACTCTCCGAATACCAAGGTACTTGAAACCACCGCATAAGCCACTGTCAATCTACTTAATTTTGGGTAATAATTCTCAAACGCAGAGAGGAAAGGGACATCATGCTCAAGTATTGGTACAAAGACTTTGCCCAATATCCACCAGGCCACAGAGACTATTGGCGAACCCGCTTGATCGGCCATACCCTGCTGCTCAGCAGCAGCTTCTTCCTGGTGCTCACCCTGCTCAACATCTTCTATTTCGAGAGCTATGAGTACGCCACCCTGGACGCCAGCGGCTTCGTGCTTTCCCTATCGATTCTGGCCTTCTTCAACCACACAGCTAACGTCAACCTCGCCTCCTGGGCGGTGACCCTGATGGTCACCGGATTGATCTTGCTGTTCGTCGCCTCTGTGGGCGGCTATGCCCACTCTCTCTATTGGGCAACGCTGATCCCGCCGTTTGCCTTCTTCCTCCTAGGTAGGCAGCGAGGCAGCCTGGTCTCTCTAATCGCCTTCGGGGTTTGCGCCTATATTGTCTATGGCCAGATCCAGGAGGCCAAGCCCGTCACCTTCGGCATGGGCGCCCTGTTTAATGTTATCGAAGTATCCATTGCCCATATCTTGCTGTTTCGCTTCTACGAGGGCACCCGCTCCTCGGCCTATCGTCAGCTGGGTGAGCGCAACGCCAAGATCCAGAAACTGGCGGAGACCGACAAGCTCACCGGTCTCTACAACAGAGAGAAGCTCGACATCACGCTGGAGGAGCATGTGCTGCTGAGCCATCACCGACAGACCCCCTTTAGCCTGCTGATTCTGGATGTGGATTACTTCAAGCAGATTAACGATGCCCACGGTCACCTGACCGGCGATCGCGTGCTGGTCCAACTGGCCGACAGCCTCAGGAGCCTCTGCCGTGAGGGGGATTTTCTGGCCCGCTGGGGAGGCGAAGAGTTCGTGATCTTACTGCCCGATACCTCACTCTCAATCTGTGTCGCCGTTGCCGAACAGCTACGCCAGGATATCGCCGCACAGAAGTTTGATGGCCAATCTCTCACCATCAGCCTAGGCGCCGCCCAGCTCAGAGAAGATGACACCATCAAGACCCTGGTCAACCGCGCCGATAACGCTCTCTACCAAGCCAAACACACGGGCCGCAACCGGGTCGTGGCCGAAGCCGCCAGCCCTCACATCTGCGCCGTTAACGACTAAAGATTAACAACCGCAATACAGACTTGCCACTACCTATGGCTAGTTTGCCAGCGACGCTTCAACTGCTAGTATGAAAGCAATACAACCTATAAAAAACCAATAATATGAATACCCTAACTCAAGTAAGCCTCGCCGTTGGCCTGCTGCTTTCCGCCAGTGCTCTGGCACAAACCACCCTAATCCACAACCTCAAGGGCTACACCCTGGAACAGGGCAAGCTAACCCAGTTTAGCGCCATCGCCTTTAGTGGCGACAAGATAGATATGATCTATCAGCAGTTGCCAAGCGAGCTGCAAACTCAATCCCCTCAAGTTCGGATGATCGATGCCAAGGGGCAGACCATGCTACCCGGGCTCATCGATGCCCATGGACACGTGCTCGGCTGGGGACTCAACCTTATCCGCGTCGATCTCAAGGGCAGCGAGTCTGAACAGGCGGCCGTAGAGAGAGTTCAGGCCTTTAGAAAGCAAAACCCGGATCTTAACTGGGTCCTGGGCCGAGGCTGGAACCAGGTGCTCTGGCCTGAAAAAAGCTTTCCCACGGCCAAGACACTCGATAAGGCCTTTCCCGACACGCCCGTGTGGCTGAGACGGGTCGATGGCCATGCCGGCTGGGCCAACAGCGCCGCCATGAAGCTAGCGGGCATCAATGCCGACACCCAGGCCCCAAGCGGCGGCGAGATCATCCGCGACGATAAGGGACAACCCAGCGGCGTGTTTATCGATAATGCCATGGCGCTGATAGAACAGAAAATCCCGCCACTGACCCAGGCTGAGCAGGCCCGCGTACTGCGTGCGGCCATGACAGATCTCGCCCGTTTAGGCCTCACCAGCGTGCACGATGCCGGTGTCGGCCACGATACCCTGGCCGCCTACCGTGAACTCGCCGATGAGCAGCAGATGCCGATCCGCATCTACGCCATGGTCGCCGCCGACGACAGCCAGTTCGACCAGACGCTGGCCAAGGGCCCCTATCGCCATCCTAGCAGCATGCTGGATATCAGCAGCGTGAAGATCTCCGCCGATGGCGCCCTGGGCAGCCGCGGCGCCGCCCTGCTGCAGGACTACTCGGATCTCCACGGCCACAAGGGACTGCTGCTCTACAAGGAAGATGAGCTTAAGGCCTTGATGCTGAAGTCGATGCAGGCGGGATTTCAGGTGAACACCCATGCCATAGGTGATCGCGCCAACAAGCTGGTGCTGGATGATTACCAGAGTCTGATCGCCAAGACCCACACCAAGCCGCTGAGGCATAGGGTGGAGCACGCGCAGATACTGCAGCTGAGCGACATACCAAGATTTGCCGAGCTTGGGGTGATCGCCTCCATGCAGGCAACCCACGCCACAAGCGACATGAACATGGCCGAAGACAGGGTCGGCCCGCAGCGGATCAAGGGCGCCTACGCCTGGCGTAAGCTGTTAGACAGCGGCGCGGTGATCGCTGCGGGCTCAGACTTTCCTATCGAGTCGGCCAACCCCTTCTTTGGTCTGCACGCCTCGGTCACCCGCCAGGATCATGCTAACCGCCCAGAGCTAGGCTGGTATCCCGGCGAGAGGATGAGCCTCACTGAGGCGCTAAACAGCTTTACCCATGACGCCGCCTACGCCGCCCATCAGGAAACCATGATAGGCGAGCTGCTGCCCAGCATGAAGGCCGACTTCATCCTGCTTGAGAACGACCCCTTCACCATGGACCCGCAGCAGCTATGGCAAACTCAGGTGAACGAGACCTGGGTTAACGGCCACAAGGTGTTCGACATCGAGAGTAGCCGTTAGAGTAAGCCAACAAGGCGTCAGCCAATAAAAAGCCCGGCTTGATTGCCGGGCTTTTTTTATCCTCGCGATGACGCCAACATGGCGCGATACTCGCTGTCCAGATAGGCGTCCACCGCCTCGGCATCGATATGGCCGGCGTTATACCAGGCATACATCTCCTTAAGCGCCAGGTGACCGAAACGGCTCCAGCCCACCAGGTTAGTGCGCAGCAGAAACTGCACCATATCCCCACCGGAGCGTAGCGCCGCTTCGCCACCATCGATCAGACACATGCTGCCGTGAGCCACCAACAGCATCCGCCTAAGCTCGGGATTGCTAGCCAGGGGAACACACTCAGACCAGGGCTTTTGATGGTAACAGCGCTGTTTCACCGTCCAGCCAAGACGGGTGATCAACTCGGTCACCAGCACGGGCACACAGAGGCCCAGCCCATGGCGCAGATCATAGCCTTGCTCGAACACCTTAGTGCAGACCACGGCAAAGCTCTGCCTATGCTGACCAAACTCGCCGACGTCCATAAACTGCAACAGGTTATAGAATGGAATGGGGATCCCCGAGCCTCGGCCATAATCGGGGCGGTTTCTGTCTATCCCCGACGAGCCGGACACGTCGGACATCAGGTGCCCAAACCAGTTGGCAACGCCACAGAATATCTTGGCGATGAAGTTATGTCCCTGTAGCTCCGCCTCCGCCTCCGCCGAGATAGTCACCAGCTTACCCTCGCTGACGAAGCTGGCGCTATGGGTAAACTGGTTGATGATGGAGAAGAACAGCCCCACCAGGCAGGGACTGTGGGCCAGACTCTTGAGGTGATGATTCTTAGTGCTTAGATTTTTCACCGCGCCGCCCGTGCCATTAGGACCGAAGGAGGTGGCCTGATCATAGTTCACCTCAAACAGCCCCTCGAGATAGCTGATGGCGCTGGAGGTCTGATTACCTCGCCCACCCTGCCAGCCGTTGAAGCGGGCAAAGTTTTCCACCGCTTTTTCGGCCAGCTTGTCGGCGCCCCTGGTCAACTGGCTCTCTTTGGGCGTACCACCGAAGGCGAGATCGATGAGGCCACCAATCACACCTGCCGTGCCCGCTATGAGATAGTCATACTTATCGCACTGGGCCCCCTTGAGCGAAAACTCTTCGGCGATCCGCTTCTCCAGCGCCACGCGCTGACTCAGGGTCATCAGTCGGCGGTATGGGTCGCTGCTGAGATCTATCCCCTGCTGGTCGGCGTAGTGCTCCACCGAGGCGATGTAAGCTTGCCAGCTCATCTGCTCGTTGAAGTCCAGGCTGGCTAAAGGCGATAGCGCCCCGATGCCTAAGGTGATCTCCTCCTGGGTTACCTCGCAGTAACGGCTCACCTCGCAAGAGATGGCGATCTCCTCATCGAAGGCGATGCCACAGCTGTCCAGAATCGACTGCATATCCTCTAGCATGGTATCCAGCGCCGCATCGTTTTGCGCTTGATGCTGGTGCAGCGCCGACAAGGCGGCGTCCAGCTCGGCCATGCGCTGCTCCGACGCCTCGAGCTGATGCTGCTGGGCCAACAGGGCGGCCGCTTGCTCATCCTTGCTCGCCATCAGGAGAAGATCCCTGACAGCTTACCCTTAATCACATCGGCCGCCTTAAAATAGCCAATGGCATCGAACACGGCGGCCAGTTTATCCAGCTCACGGGTCGGGATGTCCGGCTTGATCTTAAGCACTGTGACATTAACCGACTCATCCCCCCGCTGAACCTCCTCTTCCACCTTCTGGTAGTATCCCATCACCAGGGCGTAGAACTGCTTCTTCAGCGGCTCCTGAGTCAGCGACTTCAACTTGGCCTCGTCCAGCTTGATAGGGCAGCGCAGCTTGATGCAGGAGTTTTGCATGACACCCGACTTCCTGCTCAGCACATCGGCGGCCCCCGTCAGCGATGTCATCATCTTCATCAGCTTCTGCACCTTGGCATCTTGAATACCGTAGCTGACCACCGCCTGATTAAACTTGTCGGTGATATAGTTGAGGTCGTTGATGAGCAGCGACAGTGTCGCCTGGGTCTGCTTAATCACCTCATTGAGCATCAGCTCCCGGCGCTTGGTCTTATCCAGCTCGTTGGCACCGGTGAAGTGCTTGATCCCCTTATAGGCACCGACGCCCAGCAATACAGCAACCCCTATGCCGGTTGCCATGCTGGAGAAGCCCAGTGCGCCACCCAGCCCCAGGGCGGCAAGCCCGGAGGTCATGCCCGCCGCCGAGAGCCCCACCACGGAGCCCGACAGATAGACGGCGGCCAGCGGCACACCGACCGCGCCGGCCTTGGCCGATAACTCCTTCATGCCACGCTTGAGGGCATCATCGGTGAAGTCTTCCCTGAGCATGTTGAAGTCGTTCTTAATCGCCATCAGCGCCAGCTCCACCTCATCGTCGGACACACCAAACAGTGCTTGATGCTCGTCGAGGAAGGCGAAGTTTTCATAGGAGCCATCGTTGACGCTCATGTAGGTACTGATAAGGTCTTTCACCAGAGAGATCTTCACTGCCTTGTTGTGGCTGGGCACGCACTCGGCGTCAATGGTGGCCAGCAGATCAACCAGGGGAACTTGATTGTGCTCGCTGGACAGATAGCTGCGCAGCTCGAAGCGAGACTCGGTGGTCAGCTCCAGCCGGGTCATCAGCATCAGAATCTCGGAAAACTCCTTCTTATCCACCTCACCATCGTCGGCAAAGGCCATGTTGGCGATCACTTTGACATAGGCAACCTTTAACGCCTCAGACATCTCCGCCAGGGTGACTATCTGATTCTCCTCCTCAAAGCTGTCGCACTCGGTCACCGCGCGATTGAGGATCTCGGCCAGCAGCCGGTAGTCGCAATCGATTAGGCCGTCTATGGTGTTACGTGAGCCATCCTTTCTCAGGAGCTCGACAACGACCTCCTTCTTCTCCTTACCCTTATCGTTTGTCGAAACGTATTCGACATAGTCCACCTTCTCGATATCGCTATAGGGGAAGATCATCGGATCATCAAACATAGGCTTAAACACCAGGTGTTCCCCGGTAAAGGCCAGGCCATCCTTAGCGCTGCCGAACAAGGTGTTGTCATAGATGGCGATGATGGTATTGACCCTGTCCGTCAGCCCCATAGACTTGGCCGCGTTGTTGAGTTTTTTCTCTGGGATCCCAGGAGCGACGAAGACATTCTTACTGACGCTGCCTATGTTTTCTTTGATGAAGGTATTGACCTCTTGCATCTTGCTTCCTTGTGAATTGCCCGGGAAGAGACGGCGAAACAAGGGTTCTTCCCATGGCCAAATGCGCGATTGATGGGCGCCGAAATGAGTGTTGCTATTTATAGCATGTCCCATTACAGGCAAATGAAACAAAGGTCACAATCTCATCGAATGAAATTTAACAAAACGTATAATAGACAATAGGTTATAATTTGATCTACGGGATGTACAAGTGTGAATTGTTGCCCGCTGGCGAAGCAATATTCCGCCGCCGTTAGTGGCGTAAACGGCACTGAAACAGAGGGGAGACGCCCACCGAGCAGGGCATTCATCAAGGAGTCGCGCAATGTTAGTCACCTTTAAAACCAAGCACTATGCCAATATCACCCTGTTTGGCGATGTGGCACAGACCTTCCTAAAGATACTTGGCCACAGCACTTCGGTGCCCGGTGCGATACGCGCCGAAGATGTGCCCACCGCCCTCACCCGTCTGCAACAGGCGGTGGCGAACGCCCCAACCGAGGCGCCTCAGACGGAAGAAGATGAGGATGATAAGGGCCCCTTCGTGAGCCTGAGACAAAGGGCGCTTCCCCTTATCGAGCTATTCGAGTCGGCAGTTAAAAACAATGACAACGTAATGTGGGAATAAAAAAAACAGCGCTTAAATGGGTCTATTAATATCACTTGATCGGCCCATTTTATACTTTCTACCATATTCAAAAGCTTTCCTCTCTCACCTTAATATTATGGCTTATTTATATTCATCAACACCCCGACAAAATACCCCACACCAACCTGCCTGTTTTCAACACAAATCAATTAACAGTTAATTAACAACCAAGCGTTACTCAAATAAAAATGAAGCATTAAAAACATAAGCAAATAATATTAACCAGTTATAACTCACTTGCTCCAATCGTTAAAAACTCAGAAGACCCCAAGAGCAATAACAAGCCCAGAATACTGTTTTCAAAGCAAAACAATCGCAACAGAATGATTAGTCATTTTCGCTGACTAATTGCGCAAACCTTATTCACAGCGCCGCATAACTAACAGAAAATATGAACATTTTGAAAGGTACAAATTTTGAGACATTTGTATAACTTTTGTTAAATAGCATCTACTAAATGTCACAATAGACTGTTAGTATGCTGTCGAGTTTTTAAACTAAGGACGGTTAAATGTAGCTAAAACCTACAATGAAATTTGGATTCAGATTACTCATTTTCGATTTACACTTTTATTATAAAAATAAGGTAAAACATGAAAATTAATAAACTGAATATGGGGTTGTTGTTATCGCTAGCTTCAGCAATGAGCTATGCAGATGATGTCGAAGTTTACTTTAATCACGTGGTCAATCCACCCGCCGTTCAAGCCAACCTTGAACAGAAAATTATCCAGCTTATCGATTCCGCCAATAGCACCTTGTATATGGCAATCTATGATCTCGACCTGCCCGGCATCGCCAATGCTATGGTGGCCGCCAAGCAACGCGGCGTCGATGTGAAGTTTGTCACCGACGAAGACAATATCGCCGGCGAGAATGACCAGGCCATCGCCATCTTAAATCAAGGCGGCGTCCCCTGGATCGACGATACCGAGAACGGTAGCGCAGGCTCCAAGATCCAACACAACAAGTTCATCGTGGTCGATGGCAAGAAGGTACTCACAGGTAGCACCAACTTTAGCCAGTCTGGCGTCCACGGCGATCTGGATGCCCAGGGTAACCTGATCAGCGAAGGCAATGATAACCATATCGTTATCATCGACTCCAACCAGCTAGCCAGCATCTACACTCACCAGTTCAATCTGATGTGGGGCGACGGTCAGGGCGGTGCTAAAGACTCTCTCTTTGGCCTAGGCAAGCCCGACCACCAACTCGAAACCGTCTACACCAACAACGATAATATCCGCATCGATGTACAGTTCACGCCTCAATCGCCAAGCGTCTATGTGGGTTCGACCCTGTACAACATGCAGCAGTACATTCGCAACGCTCAGTATCGCATTCACCTGGCGCAATTTGTTATCAGCGCCCAGGATGTGGCCGATGAGATGGAGCTGAGACACGATGCCGGCGTCGAGGTGCAAGGCCTGGGCGATGCCTCCTTCTTCTCGCGCTACTACTCTGAGTTCCAGGATATGTTAGGCATTGAAAAGCCTAATACCTCGGGCGAGATCGAGGTAGACAGCTACACTGGCGCTGCCAACAACATCTGGGAAAATCCCGCCGACGTACGCGTAGCCAAGCTAAACGGTGGCGACAAATTCCATCATAAGTACATGATTATCGACGATCTAGTACTAACCGGCTCCCACAACATCAGTGGCGCCGCGGCCTTTGGTAACGACGAAAACATCGTCGTTATCCACGACGCCGAGACCGCTGCCGAGTTTGAGGGACACTTCAGCTACACCTATTGCGTGGCTGGCAACGGCGCAGACTGTGCTAAGCCTGCCTATCAGGAAGGTACCTGGGAAGGGGTCTTCTTCAGCGCGAGCGAAGTCGGTACAGTGCTGGATATCGTTAACAACGCGACTCTGACCGAGCTGGATATTGACGCGGCCATGAACAAGACCGCCGCCAACAATATCATCGCGGCAAGACCGATCGCCGACATGGACACCCTGGCCGCCGTGCCTTACGTGGGTAACGCCGCCATGGTGGA
The DNA here is from genome assembly GCF_022398495.1 of Shewanella sp. Isolate8. NCBI lineage: Bacteria > Pseudomonadati > Pseudomonadota > Gammaproteobacteria > Alteromonadales > Shewanellaceae > Shewanella > Shewanella sp. Isolate8. The sequence continues at coordinate 110,336 of NZ_JAKEVI010000003.1, forward strand.
TCTGAAGGACTATATTGCCCAGTGGCTGAGCAAGTAGTCACTCGCTAGGTGAGGTAAGGCGCGGCCCACTTGGGTCGCGCCTTTTTTATTGAATCACGAAATAGCCCCCACGATTAGCGGGTCAGACGCTCGATGATCGCCCTATGCTGGGGATAGGCATTCAGCAGGGTCTGGCGGTCAAACAGCTCGAAATCCTCGAAGGTAAAGCCTGGCGACACCATGCAGCCCACCAGTGAGAAACCCGGATTATTCATCGCAGAGCCGAAGATACAGCCCTTAGGCACCAGAAACTGTGGTCGTTGACCGGCGGCAATATCTAGCCCCAGCTGAGCCGTGGTCAACTCGCCCGCCTCATCTATCATATAGATGGTCAGAGGTTCACCGCCATGGAAATACCACATCTCGTCGGCGGTCAATCGATGAAAGTGAGACACCTCACCGGTACGCAGCAGGAAGTAAATACTGGTCCACAGCTGGCGTTTGTCATCGAAGGCCTCCTGTGCCCGGTAGGAGGAACAGTAATAGCCCCCTTCGACATGCTGTTCTAACTCAAGCTCCTTAATGAAATAATCCGCGCCCTGCATAACAACTCCTTACTCTCGTTACTATCAATACCCTAACTATCCAAACCTAACGCCACGCTATCGCTGCGGGCATCTCTTTACACTAACCTATCTTGCCATCTAAGGCTGTGACCAACGCCAAGGCGCACTCCCGTAGACACTAAAACCTAACAGGGCAATGACACCCTATGTCGCCCAATAAGCCATTAAGCTATGTATCTTTTTATTACAATTGTCTCGCTGATAAGCGTTTTAACTTTGTTGTTCAGCTTGGTAAGCTTCTATCGTCATACCTTTAAAATCAAAAAAATAACTCAGTGAGGAAGAGAGCACCAATGAAAAAGTCCCTAATCGCTATTGCCTTAACCACAGCAGTTCTAGGTGGCTGCAGCAACCAAGATACCCGTTCTAACAATGCAGCTTCATCAGAAGTGAGTATTCCATCTCAGACAAAAGCCGAATTAGGCAGCTTTGGTGTCGATCTCACGGCCCGTAACCTAAATGTTAAACCGGGCGATGATTTCTTCATGTATGCCAGTGGTACTTGGTATGACAACTTCATTATGCCGGCAGATAAAACCCGCTATGGCGCCTTTAATGCCTTGGCAGAGCGCAGTGAAACTCAGGTAAAAGAGATCATCGATGATATCGCCAGTCGTAAAGACCTCAATGCAGAAGAGCAGCTTATTGCTAACTTCTACAAGGCTTACATGGATATCGATACCATCAATAAACTGGGGATCACTCCGGTTCAGCCAACCTTAGATCAAATTGCCGCTATTAAGTCTACCGATGATCTCACTAAAGTCTTTGGTAATGCCTGGTTAGAGGGCATCAGCGCGCCTATTGGTGGTGGCATGTGGTTTAACCGCCTCAATCCTGATCAGTATGAGATGTCTATCGGTGCCGGTGGCCTGGGTCTTCCGGATCGCTCTTACTATTTGGAAGACAGTGAACGTTTCGTCAAGATTCGTGATGCTTACTTAGCCCACATCACCAAAATGCTTGAATTTGCAGGTATTAAAGATGCAGCCCCACGTGCAGAGGCCATCTTAGCGTTAGAAACCAAAATCGCTGAAGGCCATTGGCCTCGTGAGAAACGTCGTAACCGCGACCTCACCTTAAACCAGATCAAGCGCGATCAACTCAGCACTGAGTACCCAGGTTTTAACTGGGACATCTATTTCACCGAGACAGGTTATAAAGTCCCTCAGCTCAACATCTCTCAGCCTGAACCGGTTAAGGCGATGATCGAGCTGATCAACAAGGAAGCATTAACGGTTTGGCAGGATTACCTGACTTTCCACGCCGTCAGTGATAATGCCGAACTCTTATCAGATGAGATCTACACCACTTACTTCGACTTCTACGGTAAGACATTAAGCGGACAGCAAGAGCCGCGCCCACGCTGGAAACGCGCTGTTGAGCAGATGTCTGGTACCCAGTCATTAGGCTTTGCCATAGGTAAGGTATACGTCAAACGTTACTTCCCTGAATCATCCAAGCAGCAGATGGCTGAGTTGGTGAAAAACCTGCGCACCGCCTTGGGACAGCGTATCGACGGCTTAGATTGGATGGGTGAAGAAACCAAAGTCAATGCTCATGCAAAACTAGCCTCTTTCAACCCTAAAATTGGTTACCCCGATGTTTGGCAGGAGTTTGATGGCCTGACCATCAGCAACAATGACTTAGTGGGTAACATTAAGAATCTAAGAACCTTCTTCCGCGAAGATAGCATCGCCAAAGAGCTGCAAAAAACTGACCGCAACCGTTGGGGCATGACACCACAGCGCGTAAATGCTTACTACAACAGCTCGTTTAACGAAATTGTGTTCCCTGCGGCCATTCTACAACCACCATTTTTCGACCCTAATGCCGATCCAGCCGTTAACTATGGTGGTATCGGCGCCGTGATAGGCCATGAAATGGGACATGGTTTCGATGACCAGGGGTCTAAGTCTGACGCTAACGGTATTCAACGTAACTGGTGGACAGATGCCGATCGCGCAGCATTTGAAACCAAAGCCGATCAGCTAGCCGCCCAGTACAGCAAGTATGAGCCCATCGAAGGCAACTTCGTTAATGGCCGTAACAGCCTAGGGGAAAACATTGGTGATGTGGGTGGTCTGGCGATGGCTTATCACGCGTACAAGCTGAGCCTTAATGGTAAAGAAGCTCCCGTTATCGACGGTCTGACAGGCGATCAACGTTTCTTCTTAGCTTGGGCACAGGTTTGGAAAGAGAAGCGTACCGAGCAGAGCATGCTTAACCAGCTTCGCGGCGGAACCCATGCTCCAGGACGTTACCGTGCACTTGCACCACGTAACCACGATGCCTGGTACAAGGCGTTCGATGTTCAACCGGGTGATGCCCTGTACCTGCCTGAAGATCAACGAGTGAAGATCTGGTAAACCGATAAAAATGCCTGTGATTTTGGTTAGGTATCTCAATCGATACCTAAACAAGGCATTAGGTTTCACTTCTTGACTTTAATTCCCTAATACTCATTTAGAGTTAAGGGAACAAAATAATTAAGCCCGCGGTATCATGCCGCGGGCTTAATTTTTTATATCAATTGCTTAGTGGCGCGAGACGCCATGACGCACCATCTCTTTACCCTGCTCGAACACTTCGTCTGTTATCCAACGGGCATGCAGGAGTTTATGGTTCTTGTCGAACACCGCCACAAAATGGCGGCCATCGGCGTTATTGGTTGCCATGCCGACCCCTTCGACGCCTTCCAGTCCCAGACCACCGTTTTCCACCGCCAGCAGGAAGCTGGCAAGATCGTCCAGGTTATCAATTACAGTCTTATCATCACTCATGACTTTGCTTCTCATCTTTGCGCCTGCCCCCAGGCCTAACACTATGTGGCGTACTCTACCCTGAGTCAGGCTGGATGTGAACCTTGTTGGCGTCATAGCCCTCAGGCGCTAGGCTTGAGGCGTTGAAAATGCCGTTACACACTGGCAGTTGCAGCGCAAAACGGACAATGTTAGGGTCTGCGCGACTGATAAACCTTCAAGGAAAGAAAATGTTAAAGAAAATCTTAGCCAGTGTCGGCATAGGCAAGGCCAGCGTCGATACCATTTTGCTCGATGAGCAACTGCGCGCAGGAGAGCCCTTTCGCATCGAGGTGGTGATCACTGGCGGTGAAGTGGAACAGGAGCTCAACGGCCTGGAATTTGCCATCATGGCCGAGGCCAAGGCGGAAAAAAGCGTCGGCGACGACGAGATAAAATACCACAAGAGCCTGGTGCTGCAGAGCTGGAAGCCGATGCTGAAGCAGACCATAGCCCCGGGTGAGACCATCACGCGTCAGTTCAGCCTCAATCTGCATCCAGAGACGCCGGCCACCCGCCTCTTTGGCCAGCGCATCGGCAAAGTCTGGCTACAGACAGGCCTGGATATCAAGAACGGCATCGACGGCAGCGACCAAGACCCGCTAACCATCTTGCCCTCACCCACCCAGCTGGCGGTGTTAGAGCTTATCGAGCAGGCGGGCTATCGCCTCTACAAAACGGATATCGAGGCGGGTTATATCCATGCTCGCGAGTTTGCCTCGCATCTGCCTTGCTATCAGGAGTATGAGTTTAAGCCCGAGTCACACTCCTTCTTCGGTGCCAGGGAGCTGGAAGTCAGCTTCGTCGACAACGGCGAGGAGACAGGTGTGCTGATTGAGGTAGATCGCGCCTTCTTAGGCGACGGCTATCGCAGCATCGCCATCCCTAACGAATTGGACTCCGTAGAGGCGGTTCGTCCCTATGTGGAAGAACTGCTTTCATAATTGCGGGCGAATATGGCGGTCGTGATAACTCATCAAGCACGATCGCCGTAAAAAGAGTCGCCGTAACAAGAGTCGCCATAACAAGAGCCATCACAGCACTCAATAAGCTGTTATCAATTCAATGCCTATGCACCATGATAGTATGCATACTATTTCGACAGAGAATCGGCCCGATATGAATAAGCTGTATTATGTTTACGACCCCATGTGCTCCTGGTGCTGGGGATTCAAGCCCACCTGGGCGAAAATCGAGCAGGCGCTATCGGGCGAGATTGAGATAGTTTATCTGCTTGGCGGGCTCGCGCCAGATAGCGACCAACCTATGCCGATAGCTATGCAACAGCAGATCGCCGCGTATTGGCGCAGAATCGAGGCCATGCTAGGCACAGAGTTTAATCATGAGTTTTGGGCGCTCAACACGCCAAGGCGAGCAACCTACCCCGCCTGCAGGGCCATACTGGCCGCCCGCGCTCAACAAGCCGAAACCGAGATGCTAACCGCCATACAAGAGGCCTACTATCTTAAGGCGCGTAACCCGAGTGACGATGCCGTGTTGAGCGATTTAGCCAAAAATCTGGGGCTGGATGAAGCCAAATTCAACGCCGACTTACGCCGTGAAGCGACCCAGCAAGCCCTATTGGCCGAAATCCAGTTTGCGCGCTCTATCGGTGGTAATAGCTTCCCCTCCCTGTTTGTGCAGAGCCCAGCTGGCATCACGCCAATCACCATAGATTACCAGCATGCCGACACCTGTATTGAGCAGATAAAACATGCCCGATAGCGCTAATTAAAGAGAACAACATAAAATGGACTTTATCCCCAAGACACTGCTTTTACTGGCTGTATTGATAACATCTCACTGTCATGCATTTGAGTTTTCTGACCAAGACTCGCGCGTACAGGTCACGCAAATCGGTCAGATAGTGCCAGCCGAAAGTGTCGGCAATTTGGTGGTCATCAAAAACCGACTGACCACAGACACCCGCTCCCTCTGCACGGCTATTCTGATCGCTGAGCAATACTTAATGACTTCAGCCCATTGCGTATTCGACCACTTGGGTGCAACCCCAGCCATGAGTGTTGAATTTTTTCCTCAATTCCTCGGTGAGGGGCAACAAAAACGCTCTAGGGTATTTATCGAGGAGGGGTGGATACACAAGCAGTACATCAAGGAGGACTACAAGGAGGTTCAACAGTTTCCCAATGGCTTGGTATCACTGAATCGTAATACTCACACTAGCGATCTCGCTATCTTAAAAGTCATTAATCCTAATACAGGACAAGGGCTTGGTAAGCGCTTTGGCTATGTGAAGCCAATAAGTGAAAGCGCAATTTCCACTGAAGCCCATCATCTTCCCGTGAGCCTGTTGAGCTACCCCTCGGATAAAGCAGAAAACACACTTTGGTATCAAGATTGTGAGCTAAAGAAAACAAGCTCACTCATAGGTCAATCCAATTGCCGTGTTGCCCCAGGCGCAAGTGGTGCAGGCATGATGATGAAAGATCCCAAAACCAGGAGGCATAGATTAATCGGGGTCTTATCAAGCGCCAAAGAGAACGGTCATATTGGTGAAGCGGTACTCTTTTCAAATGAGGTGATTCAAGACATAGAGCAAATCATTGCTCGGCATCCCGATAAGGTCACTCAGTTTGAGCAAGTGGCATTCAAAACCACGAAGAAAGTCTATATCCATATCGAAAACCGCTGTGATAGAGAGATCATTGCTCAGGCCTATCACCAACCCGAGGGCAGGGATGATTGGGGAGTCATAAAACGTACCATCCCAATAAATAGATCAGCCCTATTTAATGCCATAAACAGTCGAACCTGGTACAGCAATATTCGCGATAAGAATAACACTCCCTACAACGTCGGTAGAGATAAGGCATTCTTGATCGATGGAGAAACTTACTTTTTTAAACAACGTGCCGTCCCATACCTCAACGACAATGGCGGCTTATTCTATGGTGACTATTTCCTTAGAGTGCATTGTTTGTAAGGCAAAACCTATTAAGGATACATTGGCAGTGTTCTCGACGCTGGCACCTAATCGATAAATCGCGTAAAATATCGCCGCCTAATTTATAGCCCAAACATTTAATTACTAAACAAAACAGAAGCCCTTAGCGGGGTATAACAGAAGCCCCAGAAGCCCTTAGCGGGGCATAACAGAAGCCTTTAGCAGGGAAAACGCTAAGGCTAATCACTTAAGGACGAGTCATGGACCCTATCTCCCAGCTGTTTGCCGCCTATCTGGAAATGGTCAGCAGCAACATTGTCGCCAGCTATGAAGATGCCGCCAACACCCGTGTCGTCAGCCAGCGCCTGGTGTATGAAGACACGGCCATCGGCTTTCAGCATCAGCTATGGCGAATCCGAGATAACAGCGTCTGCGCCGACATCAAACAGGATGTCACCCAATATGCCTACTGCACCCGCAAGGCCAAGCGCATGTTTACCAGTCTGTGCCAGCAGCTTTCTAGACGTGACGATCTCAATCAGCATGGCAGACGCCTATCGACCATGTACTGCAGCGCCTCCCTCAGCTATAAACCTATGATCGCCCACATAGGCGAGCCAAGCATGCGCAGTGAGCAGCAAAGAGCGCAGAAGCGCTGTAATGAGTTGATCCTCAAGGCAATGCAAGACAAGCGCCCAGAGGTGCAGCAGCAAAAGGCGGCCGCCTGCGCCAGGGCTAACGGCTAACCGCTCGGCTAACCGACACCCAAAAGCGAGCACCAAACAGCAAGCACAAAAAAGCGAGCACCAAGGCTCGCTTTTTTAACTCGCTATCTGTAACTCACTATCTGTAACTCACAGTACTAAAGATTAAAGGCCGGCTTTAATTTTGCGGGCCTGATGCAGCTTCTTGTAGCTCTCGATGAGACGCAGGTGCGGCTCTATCCCTTCCAGCGCCATGCTGGTCTCGGTAAGGCCTGAGAAGCGCACCTCGCCATTTACCGAACCTACCACCTGAGCCATCACCTCTTCACCAAACATGCGAGTAAAGTTAAGAATAAAGTCTTCAAGCTCAAGCTCTTCATCCAGAGTCACCTCGAGTACCGCGCTCATCGCCTGGTAGAAGAGGCCGCGCTGAACCGTGTTGTCGTTGAACTGCAGGAAGTCCTCCACCAGCTCCAGCGCCTCTTCGTGTGCGCCCAACGCCAGATAGATAAGGATCTTCAGCTCGATAATGGTCAGCTGTCCCCAGACGGTGTTTTCGTCGAACACGATACCGATTAGAGTGCGGATATCCGTGTAGTTATCCAGCTGACTCTCTTCCAGACGATTGACCAGTTCGGCAAGCTCATCATCGCTCAGCCTGTGCAGGTTGAGGATATCTTCACGATAGTCCAGCGCCTTGTTGGTGTTGTCCCAGATGAGGTCGTCCACCGGATAAACCTCAGAGTAATCTGGCACCAGGATACGACAGGCCGACGCCCCCAGCTCTTCAAACTCGGCGATATAGACCTCCTTACCCAGGGTTTCCAGAATGCCGAACAGCCCCTTGGCCTCCTCCTCGTTGCTGCCGGAGAAGTCCCACTCGCAGAACTTATAATCCGCCTTATTGCTGAAGAAGCGCCAGGAGATCACCCCGGTCGAGTCGATGAAGTGCTCGACGAAGTTTTCCGGCTCGCTCACCGCCATGCTGTTGAAGGTCGGCTTAGGCACATCGTTGAGTCCCTCGAAGCTGCGGCCCTGTAGCAGCTCGGTCAGGCTGCGCTCCAGTGCCACCTCGAAGCTTGGGTGCGCGCCGAAAGAGGCGAACACGCCGCCCGTCTTAGGGTTCATCAGGGTCACACACATCACGGGGAACTGACCCCCTAAGGAGGCGTCTCTCACCACCACGGGGAAGCCTTGCTCCTCAAGCCCCTTGATGCCGGCCAGAATGCTGGGGTACTTCTCCAGCACAGACATGGGCACATCCGGCAGCACTATCTCTTGCTCGATGATCTGACGTTTCACCGCACGCTCGAAGATCTCCGACAGACACTGCACCTCGGCCTCCTGCAGGTTATTGCCCGCACTCATGCCATTGCTTAAAAACAGGTTCTCGATCAGGTTCGAGGGGAAATAGACTGTCTCGCCATCGGAACGACGCTTATAAGGAATGGTGCAGATACCGCGCTCGATATTGCCCGAGTTAGTGTCGATCAGGTGTGAGCCGCACAGCTCGCCATCTGGGTTGTAGATGGCCAAGCTGTAGTCGTCCAGCATCCCTTCTGGCAGCGAGTCGTCATCGGTCAGGGCAAACCACTTCTCGTTAGGGTAGTGAACAAAATCACTATTGGCGATATCCAGGCCGAAGAACTGATCGTTGTAGAAGAAGTTACAGTTCAGACGTTCGATAAACTCACCTAGGGCCGAGCAGAGGGCACTCTCCTTGCTCGCGCCCTTACCATTGGTGAAGCACATAGGCGAGGCCGCATCACGGATATGCAGCGACCAGACGTTAGGTACTATGTTACGCCAGGAGGAGATCTCTATCTTCATCCCCAGATCGGCTAACAGGCCTGTCATGTTGGCGATGGTCTGCTCCAGCGGCAGATCTTTACCCAGAATATAGGTGCTGGTGTCACCATCAGGCTGGCCCATCAACATGGCGTTGGCATCGGCGTCTAAGTTTTCCACCGTCTCAATCTTAAACTCGGGGCCGGTCTGCACCACCTTCTTAACCGTACAACGGTCGATGGAGCGCAGGATCCCCTCGCGATCTTTATCCGAGATGTCATCGGGCAGCTCTACCTGGATCTGGAAGATCTGGTTGTAGCGATCTTCTGGGTCGACAATATTGTTCTGCGACAGGCGGATATTGTCGGTGGGAATATCACGGGCCTTGCAGTAGACCTTAACGAAGTAGGCGGCGCACAGGGCAGACGATGCCAAGAAGTAATCAAAGGGGCTAGGCGCCGAGCCATCACCCTTGTAACGGATCGGCTGATCGGCGGTAACGGTAAAGTCGTCGAACTTGGCTTCGAGTCTAAGGTTATCGAGAAAATTAACTTTGATTTCCATGGGGTGCTTTCCACTGCGCTGCAACGCCCTGAGGCCCAACAGGCTATTTTTGAGAATGAAACAATTGAGGGGAATTATCGGTGTTTTTACCCCATTAGTCTTGGGTTAATTACCGAAAAAGGCCAAATGGCCGGAATTAATGCCAAAGACGGCGCCTAAGCGCCGCCTTTGGACCCATCTAGGGCATCTGCTGATTCTTCTGTCCCATCTTGTGTTCATACATCAGGCTGTCGGCACGCTCTATGATGCTATCCACATCGTCAGTCTCGTGCAGCAGCTGAGTACAGCCAAAGCTCAGGCTCCAGGCCTTACCTGTCTTACCCAGTCCCATCACGCCATAGGCGGCCTGAATTCGCTCCATGATATCGTTGGCACATCTGCCGTCACAGTCCACAAAGACGATCAGAAACTCATCTCCGCCGATACGTGCGGCAAAGTCACCATTGCGGATCGACATGTTGATCACCTCGGCCACGCCCCTGAGCAGATCGTCTCCCGCCTCATGACCATGCAGATCATTGGTCCTCTTCAGATCGTTCACATCGATAAAGCTCACCGCCAGATCGAACTTTTGGCGTCGGCTTTGGCTGATGTTCTTGCCCAGATACTCTATGATGGCGCTGCGATTATACAGGCCTGTCAGGGCATCGTGACGGGCATCGAAGGTCAGCTGGCTAAACAGACGCTGCTGCTCGACCTGAGCGCTGGCCAGCTTGTAGGCCAGGAAGACAAACATGGGTGACACCAACAAGAAGGCGATCAGCGCGCTGTTGTTGAGATTCTGCTGGGTGGCCTGAATCTTACTCTCGGGCACAAACATAACCAGATAGGCGCTCTCCTTATTCACTATGGTAAACAGTGAATCTGGCGCCAGCTGAAAGCGGCTGAAATAATACTCGCCATCGTCCGTCACCACCTTGCCAAGCTCCGCCTGTTGCATCTTGCGCCAGGCCACTGGGTGGTCATCACCAAACTTAAGCTGCTCACGCTCGGGGAACATGAAGCGCCACTCCTTATCGGCTTGATCTGCCATAAGGTAGAAGCCTTTACCGTTAAGCAGATAGGCCTTGTCATGTTCATGCACATTCAGCGCTTCGATGATCTGCAACAGGTCTTTACCCTGATAGTTGATCACTCCTGCACCGATAAAATCCCCGGCCGGGCCATAGATAGGCGTGGCGAAACGTATGGTGGGCTTAAAGGGTAGCTCCACCTCGCCATGCTCGATATTGAGATCGAAGGGCGAGGCATAGATCTCCTGCGGCCTGAGTCCGGCAAGCTCGCGGAAATAGTATCTGTCCGCCTTATTCTGCAGCGCCTCGTCCGGCACCAGATAAAGGCTGTCGTCCCGCAGTTGATCGATGCGGATCACCTCATCGCCCTCATCATTGAGTAGGCGGATCTGATCGTAATGCTTGTATAGGTTACCGATCTGGAACATCAGCGAGGTAAGATAACGCTTGGCCTGAGGGTCTTTATCTTGCAGGGTCGAGATGGCCAGCTCACTGTGGGCATAGTAGGCCAAGTCCGTTCCTACGATATTCAGCTCGGCGAGTAGGCTTGCCTGCATGTTGCCAAGCTCGGCATATTGGCGCATCTCCCGCTGTTTGGCGATATTGTTGCTGGACGTCAGGTAGACAATCGCCAACACGGCAGACAGAAACAATAGGAGCAACAAGGAATAGAGCATGCTCTTCTTGTACTTAGCGGAGGTCAGGTTAGCCTCCTGATGATCGTCTCTATACATAATAGCGATACGTTAATACTCATCCAGATTAAACAAGAAGGCCTGCTCGGCAGGCCTATTTGAGCCTAGTATAAATTACCTTGCCTTTCAAAACCTTAACCTTGTGTTAAAAACTGAGTTTTAATTCAACATTTGCTAACTATAGATAAGAATCGACCGATAGCTGGCCATGGTTCTAAGTGCACTCATGCTGATATCAAGGCAATACTAATCCGACTCAATCATCCTGCCTGTCGGCCTCGCGCTTAACCAGGATAAAGGTGAGATACATCTTGGTGGGTAGCGAGAGCACCATGCCGAAGGCCACACAGACGGCGCTGATGATAATGCCCGTCACCCCCATGGCCTCCATGGTGTCACTAAAGTTATGCAGATAGATCCCGAGCGCGATCAGGCAAAGCCCGATAAAGATACAGGTCTTTAACAGGCGAATAAGCTTGGCATCCGTCAGTTCTCCCATAGTGGCCTCATCCCCATACCTGCAGCGCAAAGCATTAAACCTAACTAATATACTAAGCACTCATAGGCGCCATATTGACCAGGATCATAAGAAAGCCTCTGAGCCCCAGCTAAAGGCTCTGGCTGGAAGAAGCTAAATGCAAAGACTAGGCTTACAGAGGTGGCTCACCCTTTGAGCAGGTTCCAAATTGATGACATAGAATCACACGAGCACCAGTAACCACAGTGATTAACCAAGCGTCCGACAACCTGGCAGGCCATAGTTCGAACAGAAGTAGTACGAACAGAAGTAGTACGAACAATAGTAGTCTGAATAAAAACAGTGCGAACAAAATTAGTGTGAACAGAAAAATACTCTTACTCATATTGCTGTTAACCTCGCCTTGGCAAGCCTGGGCGCAAGCCGACGCCTCCCTATGTCCAACGCCGTTAAACGTCGGTTTCAACGACTGGGCCCCCTACTCCTGGACAGCTCCACAGGGCGAAGTACTAGGCCTGGATGTCGAGATGCTCTCCTTGATCGCCCGGCAGCTGGGTTGTCGCCTCAACTTCATCAAGATGCCAGCCAAACGAGCCCACCAGATGTTACAAACCGGCATGCTAGACATCATAATGGGTGCCAGCTATACCGATGAAAGAGCCAACTACGCTTACTTTTCAAATAGCTATCGTAGTGAAGAGGTCAAACTCTTCGTGAAGGCGGAGAGAGCCGAACAGATAAACGTCGAAAAGTGGCAAGATATCTTTAGTCAACAGCTTAAACTATTGGCCCCCTTCTACGGCTGGTATGGCCCCGACTACCAGGCGTCTAAAGATACCCTGTCACATCAAGGCCTGCTGGTACTGAGCCCAAACACTAACCAATCGATCCAGATGCTGGCCTATGACAGAGGCGATATCCTGATCGGCGATGCCATGGCCCTGCCTTATACGGCCAATCAATCCCATGGCGTGGTGCTCTCGCCACTCAGTCTCTTGGTCGACAGCAACCAGATCCACTTCATGTTCAGTAAGCAGGTAAACCATTTGGCACTCGTCAGCGCCGTCAATCAGGCCATCGACATCCTCTCCCAGCAGGGGGCATTAGCCAAAGTGATGATGAAGTGGCAACAAACCTCGCTGGCACACACCCAGGAGCACACAGATAATCCTCCGGCCCAGCCAGAATCAAACCCGCGTCCCGATGGCGCATTAATCCCCCAGGCGCAGGAGATAGGCCTCACAGCCGCTAACAGCTGGTGATAGACAAGGGAATATCCGGCGAGCTCAGCAGTGCATCCAACTCATGGGGTGCAGCGCCAAACCAGAAGTCCAGCGCCTGCGGCTCGACAAGCAGCGGCATACGGTGATGGTAGGGGGAGCAGCTGGCAATCGGCTTGGTGGTCAGGGTCACCAGGGCATGATCACCATCAAGCTGAGGATAGACTAGCCCCGCCATCAAGAGCGGTTGCCCGTCACGCCTCTGAAACAGATACTTCTGCTTAGCACCATTCGCCTGTTGCCACTCATACCAGCCGCTACAGGGCACCACTACCCTGTGATGAGCAAACGCCTGGGCGAAGGTAGGTTTCTCTCTAACCGTCTCGGCCTGCGCGTTGATCAGCAGGCGTTTGGCCCAATCGGGTTTTATCCCCCAACTGGCATCGACCTGGTTTAGGGCCATACCGTCGGATGCTAGGGTTGCCACCCGCTGGGTGGGTCTGAGATCCCTATTGGTCTCGCTGTGAAACTTAATCCCCAGCTGACCCGACACCCAGTCGCACAGGGGATCGCTAATCACATTGAGTCGGCCACACATGCTCTACTCCTTATTAGCTCTATTCCTTCTTAGCTCTCTTCCTTCTTAGCTCTATTCTTGCCGAGCTGCTTATTGTTTATTGAGCCAAGCCCCTTTACGCCAGATTCAAATGTAAACCTTGCAAGGGCCAAGCTAAAACACCGGGCTGTCGCTGTCCAATCCCGCTTTCGGCCAGGTGCCCAAAGACAAACTTGTTAATCTTCTGTGATTAATCACACACTTAGGTGGATGCTTAGGTTTCTTTTCCCCTCGGCTATAGGTATAGTTTTTAACAAAAGTAACCCTAGTTCGTGGCGCACCGACTCAATCACTCAGCCCAACTCGCGCCATGACACCTCAGCTCGGACACGGAAGCGACAATGATAAAACTGATCATTCTTGGCTGTTTTGTGACATGGATGTTTATTCGCAAGCTCAGCAAGTCTAAACCCGACTCGATTTGGCGACTCAAGCTAAGACGCCTGACCCGCTACCTCATGCTTGGCGCCGTCTCCTGGTTTTTGGTGATCGCGTTTGGCTCGGTGAAATACCAGATCTACACAGACAAGATATACACCTACAAGAGCAAGGTGCAAACCGTATTCGCCTGGGAAGAGAACCGCCTGCTGCCCATTAAAGCATTGGCCAAGCCCGTGCTACTGTCGCTGGACTATCAGACCAGCTTTCCCATGAGTCAGGCCACCGAGAAATCCCTCAGCAAGCAATATCCCTACGAGCCGCGCTTTCAGGGAATAAGCAAGTTCTTAGGCACCTTACTGCTGCTTGTCTGGCTCACCGCCTATCTGTCTCGCCATCGCCATACCGATAAGCGCTGGCAGGAGGCCGTCGCCAGCGACACCAAGGCCGGCTACCGCGACTTCTTAACCTGGGCGCGCAGCAATCCCCTCAGGCGTGCCCACTGCACCGGCATGCTCAAGAAGGCAGATATCGCCATGCAGTCTATCGACCAGCGCGGACGCCTGAAACTCGAGATGTACCGCAAGGGTTGGGCCGAGCGCGGGCTCAACGCCGAGTTTCTCGACATGCTACATAAGGTGATCAAGGCGGGTCATTCACAGATCAGCATCAAGGCTGCCCATATGCCCTGCACCAAAACGGCGGCCGAGATCGAAGACATTAACATGCTCGTCTCTGGTTGGAGTGGCCTAGACCCGCAGCTGTTCATGCAACGCTACTACGCAAATCGCAAGGCGCGCGCCGAGCGAAAAGCCGAGCCCGATGCCTTTGAGGCGCAGCTACTCAAGACCCCGGAACACCTGCGCTTCACCTATCCTGAGCCTCATGTCGCCGGCAGACTGCTGGAGAAGCAGCTTGCCAGCGTGCTCAACCAAGGTAAGAAACGCTTTCTTGGCGATGAATTATTACAGTTCACCCCACACAGCGAGTTAGGCCTTAAGCAACCTGAGGTAAGGCTCGAATTTAGCTATATGCAGTCCCTCAATGCACAGCAGGGTAATCGTGCATCGGGTGTCTGGACGGGAGAGCTCAAGCACAAGACCATCACCATGGGGGACACCCAATATCCTGGCGGTAACATGCTCTGGCTGGTATTCGGTCTGGTGTTCGAGTGGCGCCTGATTATCGATGGCGTAGAGGTCAACAAAGGAGAATATAAGTGCTATCCAGACTCCAACATCTGTAACGTTAGCCGCCCGACCAAACAGAATATGCCGGAGAAAGCGGAAATCGAGAGACATATCTTCGATGTTGTCGCGCTTTCCAACATCAGCTCGCTATTCGCCCAGATGATGGGCATCAGCGAGGAGAAAATTAACCAACATACCATAGAGCTAAGCAACCAGACCGCCTTCGAAGCCAAGCGCCAGACCCAGGCCTCTAACCAGCTGGCCGACAAGCTCGAAGATGCCCTCAGGGGTGAGGCGTTAGACGAGCTGATCAAGAGCAGCGGCGAGGAACTCTATAAGCAAAACAAAGAGATGGTCGATGCGGTCATTCGTGACTATATCGTCAATCACGGCGACACAGATACCGTATTAATGGTTATCGACCTACTTGGTGAAGCCGCCCCGGAACTGGCCGCTAGCCTGCTGCAGATCATCGGAGGTTCAGATGAATAAATGGATTTTACCTTGCTGCGGGGCGCTGCTACTTATCCTCGCCCCCGAGGTCGCCCACGCCGATCTGAAACAGAAGATCAAAGACAAGATAGAAGATGGCATCTTCGAGGCCTTTGCCGGTGAACTGGCCAAGCTGCCTGGGCTATCACACCTGATAGCTCAGGTGGAAGGTAACCAGTATCAACTGATAAGTACCAACAAAAATGCAGGCCTGCTGGTTCTGGGCCGCAACAGCGATCTCGACAATGCAACCCTGTCTACCCGTGCCAACGGAGCGGGTTTTGAGATCAGCCGCCAAGCCTACCTGACCCCCGGTACCTATTGGCTCAAGGCCAGCCCCAAGGATAAGAAGAAGCAGGCCATCTCCCGCAAGGTCTATGTTCAGGCCAAGCGCCGCAGCCAGGTGACTCTCACTTTTTGGGAGAAGGGACGCAAGACCTTTCCTTTGGAGATAGTGACCCAGCCGACCTCGGCTAAGGTCAGGGTGATGAACATAGGGCCTAAATATGAGTTTGGCATGCCCCTCAGACCTGGAGACTACCAGCTTGAGGTGAGCGACAAGGGCTATAAAACCCGCAAACTTAAGGTGAGGCTGGACCACAACCAGAATCAGTTTGGGATCAGCCTACAGCCGCTGAGTGGCAAAGCGGTCACGGCGGCAAAAGGCGACACAACTAAAGCAGATACTGGCGCAGATACAGGCGCGGATACAGAAGCGGACAGAGGCGCGCAGAGCCACAAGCCGAGCCAAACCGCCGGTGACCAAGCGGCAAAATCTGTCGATGCCAAACAAGATGGCGAAACGGACAAGGCCAAGAAGAAACCTTCGACCACCATAGAGGTGATCGTCTGGGTACTGATGATCGGCGGTTTTATCGGTTTCTGCTGGCTCACCTATAAATTGTTCACCTTTATTTTTACCCTGATGGGCACTGCCTGGCGCAAGCTGAGCGCCTAGCCTAATCTCATCGAGTCGCGTAATGACTCATCTAACAAAAAGGGGGGATGGCCAGCCTGGCAATCCCCCTTCTTTTTTGATTTAAAAACAGCATTTAACTGTCGGCCTCAAACCTTGCTTGGCGAGCCTCTATGATGGTGCACTGGGTCTGTTCCATCAGCTCCCCCAGGGTGATACCTGGGGTCTCTCGGATCATTCGCACCAACTTCACCTCCAGGGGCTCTAACTTATCGGCATGCGGCAGTAGGCCAGCCTCCAGCTTAGTGATCAGATAGGGCGCCATCGCCGGCTGACACTGCTTGAGTGCCTGGGTAAAAGACTGCACATCAACCGCCCCGCCCACCAGCTGCCAATTACGTGAGCGTCGCACCCGCTTCAGGCTGCAACCAAAATCCTCGGCTAAGGTCTGCGCCTGAGTCACCTTCTCGCGACCGATTCGATGAATCAGCGAGGGTAAGGCGATGACGATCGCTTCATTCATGGCGGCAATGTCCTCGGGCTAGAGTCTCAACTTAACCTTAGTGCTTGGGATGAAGTGCTAAGGCTTAAAATGAATCGTGAGCGCCTTAAATAAGGCAGGAGTGAGCGCCATTCTTCCAGCCCAAAGCCAAAAACTCAAGGCGGGTTTATTCGCTTGAGCCCATAACCAGTATTGCCTACAATAGCGCACAACTTATTTGATTGAAGATAACCACTATGACTGACACTAAATCACTACCTGCATTGCCCGATCGCCTATCCGTCAATCCACGTAGTCCACACCATGTGGCCGACTACTTCGAGCACGACATCGGCATTCTTGTAAACGGCAAAGAGCGCTTCAACGTCGAAGAGTATTGCATCAGTGAAGGCTGGGTGAAGATCCCTAGCCCTAAGGCTCTGGACCGTCACGGCCAACCGCTAATGATGACAGTCAAAGGCACCATCGAAGCCTTCTACAAGTAGTCGCTATCGGCCGCCTGCTTTAATCAAGCAAGGCAACAGGCTGAGACAAATCTACTGCGTAAAAGGGAAGCCCAGGCTTCCCTTTTTCATACTTGCTCTTCTCTATCACGCTGTCACTCCGTCGCTCTAGCCTCAATGGCTAATGTTGCCAACTAGTTAGACCCAGTTGCGATACCACCTGGCCCACCTCTTAGCAATATCTGTTAATCAACTCTCATTTGTGTCAAACAAGTTGCATCCACATCACGATTCTGTAACCACCCGATTGCCTTTAGTTGAATTTTGCCACTAAATATCCATTAGATTTTTCTTATATCTAGTCAAATTAACTAGGCTGGTTTTTATGAAAATAACAATAAAAGCTAAACTAATCATATTAGTAGGCGCTTTGCTCGTTGCAGTTTCCGGCTTGTTTATCATTAACACCTTCATCATCGCTCAGGAGGTGCTAAAACAAGAAGAGCGCAATATCAGTCATGAAGTTGAAGCCCTCATCAAACAGAACCTTATCGGCCAAGTCGACACTCTAAGCCGCTCAGTCAACGACCTCTACCAACAATCACGAGAAGAGAACATCAAACAGGCCTTAGGCGATGAGATCAAAATGTTCCGTGATGTCATTAACCGCCTATATGAAAATGACCTCACCGACGATCCCGCTATGTTGATCTACACCTTTCTCAATGAATACCGCTGGGGCGAGGGCCGCTACCTGTTTGCCTACAATGCCGACACCCTCGAAAACGAGGCCTCGGGCATGGGCGGTGTTTCCATGGGCAATAGCCGTGATGCACTGGATGAGCGAGGCAACTACTATGCGAGGGATATCGTCACCGCGGCCAAGGCTAATCCCATAGGCTACACCAGCTACTACTTCTCCAACCCATCAACCGGACAGGTGGAAGAAAAACTCTCTGCCTCTTTCTATTTCGAGCCGCTAAATTTAGTGATCGCCACAGGTGAATATGTCAGCACTCTGAGACAAGACAAGGTCAACAATGCCTTGCAAGCCATTTTGGCCGCCAAGTTTGGCGAGGATGGTCACTTCTGGATACAAGACCTCAACGGCAAGCTATTAGCCCATCCTCAGCAAGCACTGGTAGGACAGAGCACCAAAAACACCCAAGAAGCCAAACAGGTTTTGGGGGATCAAGCCGATGCCTTCCTTGAGCTCAGCATCACCAATCCGGCCACCAATAAGCAGCAGACTCAGATTGCCTATGTTAGGAAGATACTCCCCGAATGGGGCTGGGTCATAGGTACTGGTACCTATGAGTCCAGCATCAAAACCATAGAGCAGGGGCTTACCGATGGCACTGCGGCGATATTTGACGAAAAAATTTACCGTAGCATTGCCGTTGCCAGCGTTCTGATCATCGTTGCCCTGGCCTTCTGTGTGTTTTTGCTCAACAAGATCATCGCCGACATGGTGATGTTGAAAAACCGTATCGATGCCCTATCGACCGGGGATGCCGACCTAACCTCAAGACTCGCCATCAACAGCAAAGATGAACTGGCGGCCATCGGACATTCGGTCAATAGCTTTATCGGCTATCTGCAGGCCATGTTGCTTGAGATCTCTCAGGCCTCCAGCAAAATCACCCGCGAGATCAGCCAGCTCGACAGCCACTCGGAGCGCAACAGCCTGGCGCTAGACAATCACAGAGCGGAAACCGAGCTAGTAGTCACCGCCATTAGCCAGATGAATGCCTCGGCCGATGCCGTCGCCCAGAGCGCGGTAAAAATGGCCGGCAGCACCCAGCAGGCCGACAACGAAGCACAGACCTCTAGCCTCAGAGTCTCTGACGCCGCTAACAGTGTTAAGGCCCTGGTCGAGGAGATGCAGTCGGCCACCCAAAGCATTCATACCATGAGCGGTAATACCAATCAGATCATCTCGGTATTGAGCGTGATAAAAGAGATCGCCGATCAGACCAATCTTCTCGCACTGAATGCCGCCATCGAGGCAGCCCGTGCAGGCGAGCAAGGTCGTGGCTTTGCCGTGGTGGCTGACGAGGTGCGCTCTCTCGCCTCACGTACCCAATCATGCACTAACCAGATTGAGCAGATCCTTTCCACCTTACGCCGCGACGCCGACACAGCGGAAAAGGTGATGCATGAAACCACCGACAGTTGTCACAGGGTCACCCAGGATACCGCACGCGTGACCTCTAGCCTGGGCACAGTCACCGGCTCTATCACAGAGATAAACGATCTCGGCAGTCAGATCGCCAGCGCCTCAGAGCAGCAGAGCACGGTCACGGCAGAGATCAGCCAGAACATGCACACGATAGAAGCCATGGCACAAGAGTTGGTACAAAACGGTAAAGACACGGTGACCAGTACCCAAAGCCTGGCTGCCGCCAATCAGAAGCTCAGCGCCATGGTGAATAAATTCAAGCTGGCCTAGGGTAGGATGAAAGCGCCTCCTACCGGAGGCGCTTTCACAAGCAGAAGAGTCAAGGCTCCACGTATTTATCACTAAAAATTCTTGATCCAACACATATCTTTGGCGGTGTCACTTTGCTACATTTGGTTATCAAAATGTGAAATCTTGATCTGGCTTGATATGGCTATGCAATCAAGACGTTAGTTATTAATACCTTAGCTACGACTAACCTAGTTATTAGGAAATGGATTCGAGAGGCTATTGTGACTCGGTTACTCATCACACTCATCTCGCTGACCTTACTGGCCACCACCACGCTCAGTGCCGATGTCAGTGCCAAAACATTGAGATTCGCCGTAGTGCCAAAATTTTACGGCGCCTTCTTCGATCAGAGTAAGCTCGGCTGCGAAGCCGCCGCCAGACAGCTCAAGGATGTCGAGTGTATCTATCTGGGGCCAGAGATCTCCAGCGTGAGACTGCAAGATAAGGTGATCGAGCAGCTTATCGACCAAGGCATAGACGGCATTGCCGTGGCCATCACCCAGTCTAAGTTTCTCGCCGAGAACAGCCTCACCAAGGCCAAGGCCGCCGGTATCCCGGTGATCACCTACGACTCAGATTTCGACGCCCCAACCCTGGCCCAGCATCAAGATCTGCGCCGCGCCTACATAGGTACAGACAACTTTGCCTTCGGCCTGGCACTGGGTGAGCAACTCAAGAAGCTCAGGCCCAATGGCGGTAGCCTCATCATACAAACCGGTCGCCCCGACTCCCCTAACCTCAACCTGAGGATCATGGGGATTCGCAGCGCGCTCTCAGGTAAAACCTACACCACGCCACCGGGAAAGCGCCTACACAAGGATAACGGCTGGACAGAGATCAGGGAGCCCTTCTCTAACTTCGACCAACTCAGTCAGGCGGTGAGACAGATGGAATCCGTCATGAAGGGCAAACCCGTTAAGGCCGACTCCTTTATCGCCGTGGGTGGCTGGCCGCAAAACGATGAGGCCCTGTATCGCAAGATGATAGCGCCCTATAAAATTAAGCTAAATAACAAAGAGATAGTCGTGATTATCTCAGATGCGGCACCGCCTCAGCTCGCCATGCTGCAAGACCACCTCGCCCATACCAACATAGGCCAGAGCCCCTACGAGATGGGTCGCCAGGCGATATTTACTCTGCATAAGATCGTCAGCGACCAAGCCTTCGAGCAGATAGTCTTTACCCCCATCAAACTCTGCACGCCAGAAAATGCCAAGCACTGCGCTAAGACAGGCAGCGACTAAACCGAGCTAACCTTTAAGCAGAGGCTCCGGCCCTCTCACTTTTCAATAGCCGTCAATTGCAGTCAATAGGCGTTAGCCAGCCTCTTTCGCCTAGCTCAGGCTGACAGTTTCCCATAGCCAAGGCAGCGAAAATTCTAAACGAAGCAGCCGCTCGAAAAGTGACTAGGCAAGTGATTAATTAAGAGACTAAGCAGTAGTTGATTTCTCATTGTTCTCCATAGAGAATAGCGCCTAGCATATTCAGATATTTAGCAGAGGAACCTCAAGAAGATGATGACCAAATGGGCAATACGTTTTTTACAGATGGCCGAGCTCGTAGCTTCTTGGAGTAAAGACCCCTCCACCCAGGTTGGCGCCGTGATCACCGAAAACAACCGCATTGTCTCGCTGGGATTCAACGGCTACCCGCACGGGATCTCCGACAGCGCCGAGACAGACAACCGCGAGATGAAACTGCTCAAAACACTGCACGCCGAAGAGAACGCCATTCTCTACGCCAAGCGGGATCTCAGCAGCTGCGAGATCTGGGTGACCCACTTCCCCTGCCCCAACTGCGCCGCCAAGATCATCCAGACTGGGCTAAAGGTGGTCCACAGCCCACAACCCAGCGACGACTTCCTCTCTCGCTGGGGCGATAAGATTAAGGTCAGCCAGGATATGTTTGACCAGGCAGGTGTAGAAGTCGATTGGATGCAGGTTGAACGGTAAAATCAGTCCCAAAATCAATCCCAAAATCAGTCCCAAAATCAGTCCCAAAATCAATCAAGAAATCAGTCCCAAAATCAATCAAGAAATCAGGCACCTTTCGGTGCCTGAAACCATTTATAAACCCCAGTTTTAATTCACTAAGTTGAAACTACTGCTGGTCGGCACACCATCCCAACTGCCGCTGACATCGGTCACGCTAATGGTATAAGTACCGGGCGTCGTACCACCATTGCCTTTTCTGTTGGGCGCAGAGGTTTTCCAGCGAACCTCTGCAACCCCTGCACTGTCACTGGCGCCGCTAACAAGCGTAAAACTTTCCAGCGTCGTAGTGTTGGTCACATTCATACTGACGACGGCACCTTCCTCTAGCTCGCCATTAGCTTCCTGCACCAAGGCTCGAATAACCACCTCATCGCCGACTGTCATAGTGCTTGAAGCGATAAAAGTAGTTGTCTGAGATTTACCTTTGCCGCTTTGCTGTAAATACCCGGTGCTGATACTACTCACCCCCAAGGTCTCGTCAGTCACAGGTGGTGAGCCCCACGTAGTTGACGCCATCAACTGCGGCTTAGCCATCCCCGTATTGAGCCAAGCTTCCAGCATGTTATCGCCTTCGGCGCCGAGAAATGCGCTCTGGCGATTATTGGCCAAGTAGAGGAACTGTATGTACTCCCAACTAGTGCCTTGGTAAAACAGGTCGATAGTGGCATAAACGGCACCGGCCGGAGGATTGAGGGTCAGCCGATCATAATGCTCATACACACCGCCAACACCAGGAGCGCCAAATTGATTGGCGGGCACCGGCAGCGCGTTGCGCCTTTTCGCCTCATCGAAGCTCATGCCATAGGGAGGAATACGATTGTCGGCCGCCACATAATTGTTTAACGCAAAGTGAAAACTCTCCGCAACACTGTCGGCACTGCCAGCGGCTAAATCCGCCAGAGTCGTTACCACCTCGCCACTAAAACGGTCATAGGCTAGCGCTATATCTCCGCTAACACCTAAGGACACTAACCGCTCAGCCCAGGCTTGGGTGATCCCATAATGCGCCGAATAGATACGGGTATTGGCACCAGTTAAATCCACTATCGATTCCACTTCAACAGCTGCGCCACCGGCAGGATTGGCAAGCGTCACACCTATCGGCCCGTAAGCGCCATCTTCACGTAACAATTGCTCGTCACCGTCATACCACTTGATGTTAAGCCACATACGCCGACCTTCGGGATAACCAGAGATCAGTTTATGCCCGGTGAGATTCACAACTGTGAGCAGGTTACCCGCCACACTCAAGTTGGCCGCCTGTTGCAGATGCTGCTTCGCCCTTTCGGTCGCCAAGTCGATAGCCGATAACTGCACCGTGGTCAGCCCATCACCCAGCCTTAGTTGCGAGCGACTGTCCTGATATTTGATGACATCGCCAATCCAGCTATTACCACCGGTAAAGTCATGTTGTGGCAAGTCTTTACGCACTTGAACACCGCGCTTATTCGCACCGGCGCCTTGCACTGGCCGCATGTGACAGCTTTGACAGCTGAAATAACGAATATCACCATCGGCATAATTACCGCCGGTTCCCGCTAATAGCGCAGCCTGATAGGTCTGCTCAATCGCGCCGCCTGGATGACGTAAGTTTTCAGGCAGAGAGAGAAAATCGGCCACCTGCGTGGTGGGAAATGCGCTGGCTTTATACTCGCTAAAAGTACGTTCAACCACGCCATAGGCATAAGGAGGGTTATTAAACGCTGCCTTCTCAACCACAGAGCCGCCCACATTTGGGGTTCCACTGGCATCTTGAGAGGAGATCACCTGCGGCGCTCCGGGCTGCGTGCCATTACCCGGAGCTAAATCGCCCACCACAGGGTTGGACACATCATGACAGGAGCCACAAAAGTCCACATGGCGATGAAACTTTGACTGCATAAACTGATGGCGGGCATCGGCATCGACATAAGGGCCTAACTTGGCGCTGCTGGCGCTCCAGAGTGACAAGATACCGCTGCCGTAAAAGCCTTCATTGGCACTTTGACATGTACCCGATGGCGCTAATGCTTTATCGCTACAGTTAGCAATAAAGGGTGCAGTCATCGCACCTTGCAACACGGGATCGGAATTGTCGGTGTTGGTCATTACATGGCAGGTATCGCAATCCACGCCATTGTCATCCATCGCAGGAATGCCCGAACCATCGGTTGGAGTTGAGTGCCCCTCATACCAGCCTTTGGTGCTGTGACAGCGGATACAAAAATCCCCCGCGCCATCAAAATCTTGTTCTGCCACCGCCATGGTCGCCCAGAAAATCGGATCGCGACTGGCATTGGCCATGGCACTACCGCGCCAGCCCGTAGCAGGCTCATATTCAGGATTGGTTTTGTTATAGCCAGAGTGGCAGTTATCGCACTTGTCTGGTGACTCAAAATTGCCTGCTTGCCCCTGCTGAGTCCCAGGCATCTGCACTTCGGTAGGCACCACATCTGCCGCAAAACATTGGGCGATGAGCAAGCTCGTGCTCAACGCGATAAAGGAGAGTTTATTGAACATCATATTTGCCCCCATTGATTTTAAGCTGTGGAAAGGCGACAGCTAACGGTTAAATTTTAACCAATGGGATTTATCTAATATTGACCTACCTCAAATCAGGTAAGCTTTGTTATAACATTGTGAACATACTGCCATGAGCATTAGACCCTTAATGACTTAGCGTCATAGCACTTAGTGATAAGCGGTGTAATGCCTGAAAGCTTTTGCAAGATATTCTCCACCATGAACGTATTGATTGCTCTAGACAGAAAAGAAAAGGATAACCATCAAATGCCCAAGTTAAGCTAACACAAACCACCACTGTTGCTCGCTAACTTCCCTCTCTACTCCCAATGAGACTGCCCCTAAACACTTAATGTAACAATTGGAAATATGTAAGTGTTGGAATACATAGCTAATCCCCTTTATTGTCGATAAAACAAACGGCATACAAGTGACTTCTCAGGGACAGGAAACAAGAAGATTAGGAGCAACAAAATGAAGCTTAGCCATTTCACACTCACAATGGTGTTTCTTGCTTTGGCAGGATGCTCGGTCAGCAACCAAGAATCGACAGCCGCAAATCAACAACTCGCCCGACAACAAGTATTCGAAAGCAGTATTCGTTCAATCGACGATGATGGAAACAGCAGCGCATCAACCAATACGTTGGAAGCGCGAATGAAGGCTTATGGCGTCCCGGCGGTGAGCATTGCCGTATTTGATAACAACCAAATTATCTGGTCGAAGGGATACGGCAAGCCAGACATAGAATCGAACCAAGGAGTAACCAGGGATACGCTGTTTCAGGCCGCTTCCATTTCAAAAGCGGTCACCAGTGTCGCAGCATTTAAAATGATTCAGAACGGCAACTTTGAGCTTAATGAAGATGTGAACTTAAAACTTAAACGTTGGCATGTACCCGAAAACCAATTTACTCAACAACAAAAAGTCACACCAAGCCGGATCATGAGCCACACATCTGGGCTGAATGTCTCAGGATTCGAAGGTTATACCCAAAACCAGACTATTCCCTCATTAGTTCAAATATTACAAGGCAGTAGCCTGAGTAACTCTCCCGCCGTCAAGGTCTTTCAAAAACCAGGTGAATCTGAGTATTACTCAGGCGGAGGCATGACAGTCTTGCAACTCTTGATGGAAGACACTAGTGCGCAGCCTTTCTCACAACTAATGCAGCAATTGATACTCAAGCCTTTAAATATGAGCCAAAGCTCATTCGAACTGGCACTGCCAAATGAACTTCAGAGCCAAATTGCAAAAGGATACGATAGCCAGCAATCCATGATTGAAGGGGGCTACCATCTCTATCCAGAGAAGGCGGCAGCAGGTCTATGGAGCACACCCACCGATTTAGCAAAATTTATGATAGCCCTAGGTAAAGCCTACCGCGGCGAGGATGAAACTTTGCTATCACAACAATCAGCCAAAACCATGTTAACCAGAGTGCCCGGCGCGGGTGGAACAGGCATAGGAATAGATGGTGAAGCAGACGCATTTCGCTTTAGGCATAGCGGCGGAAACGCCGGATACACCTGCTACGCAGTTTCCTTTGCAAATTCGGGACGAGGCTTCGTTGTGATGACCAACTCGGACAACGGCTTTCAATTAATCCACGAAATATCCAGAGCCGTATCGGAGACTTATGGTTGGCCTCCAATGTGGATGCGTGAATAGTACCCTTAACGTCTCGATACTTATGAGCGCTAGGGCTCCACCGCATAACGAGATCTGCTCCATATGCCCAAAGGTTAACCGATAGAGAGATCTCCAAATCGTTTTAGCATCAACGAAAGTGATTCTTACCAGAATCCCCCACCGTTATTTTCACTCTCAAAATGCTTCTGGCGCAGATAGGAAATCGAAACCTCGTGCCACTTGATCCCTATTGAGCTGAGGCCATCACAGATCTCCTCAATCCGGGTATCCAGATAGATATCCATAGTCAACTCATCCAGATACTTAGGATTGCCAAGGTCTACCTCTTGCAGCGGGTGCACCACCATAAAAAACTCTGTGCCCTGATACCTCAGGTGGTCAAAGTAATTATGGATAATGGTCTCGACTTTCTTCATGTCGTCGACCTGCATGGCAAAATAGACATCGAGTTCTTGAGCGCGGCCAGTCGTATCCAAGTCACGTGCACGACGTATAGGGTCTATGCTGAGTCCAATCTTAATCTGATTGAGGTTTTCGGGCTCACGCATCACATAGATAAACCCAGGCCCATGGGGATCATTAGTATTAGAAAATCGCATATAGCCTCTACTTCCTTGATAAATTACGCTTGCTCTTCACGAGTCTACCTTAGAATCGACAGCAATGAAGATCGTGTCCTCACAGAACGCGAGCCCAACTTATAGCCAGCTCCCACCTGAAAGGCCGCAGCCAGCAAGATCGAAAAACACGTCACAATTAGACCAATTACCAGTTACTTTTTAGACACATTGAGCGTATATTATGCGCATATTCATGGGTTTATATCTCTAACCACTGATATACCCTTTCATTTGCTTCAAGGATGAACATGACAGAATTGGCAGCCAATCTCATATCAATAGCCGTCTTGCTATCGGGTATGTTTGTCGTGATGAGTGTCGCTTGGCTAATTCTAAAACGGCGTGACCTCACCCTAGATTTACCCGTCGATCGCGACCAACTTATCCGCATTCCCGCCTACGGCTTACAGCAACAGATTCAAGATCTACAGATGGATGTCATCGGCGCCTTGGTTATTGCCGTCATGGTTGTTGCCTTTCCCTTCGCCATTGACAGCCTCAAGGCCCATATCATTCAAGAGGATGTCCCCTGGCTATTCATCTTTACCATAGTCATAGGACTGTTTTATAGCGGCTACAAAACCTGGAAAGCCTTCACGAAATTGACCAAGCTGCGTCTGGGTCATACCGCCGAAATAGCGACAGCCAACGAGCTTATCGGGTTACAGGCGTTGGGTTATCAGGTCTTCCACGACGTGCAGGCAGAGGGCTTTAATATCGACCACCTCGCCATAGGCAAAAATGGCGTATTTGCCATAGAAACCAAAGGCCGCCACAAGCGTACTAAAGACAAGCAGAACGGCGGCAAGGCTCATGAAGTCTTCTACAAAGATAACCGCTTATGCTTCCCCTCTTGGCATGAAACCAAGCCGATTGAACAGGCCTCCAGACAAGCGAAGTGGGTCGGAAACTGGCTCACCAAGGCAAGCGGAGTCGAGGTCAATGCCATGCCTGTACTCGTGTTCCCTGGCTGGTACGTCACCAACCAATCCAGGCCACCTTTCCCCATCTTGAATCACAAGCAGTTGGTGAAAACCTTGCCCAAGGTCAACGGCCACAAAGACTACAGTCAAACATTCACCCAGCAAGAGATGGACGCCATTGTCTATCAGGTTGCACAAAGGTGTTTGAGTAAGAGTGAGGCTGGAAACTAATGGACGCCCTACTTTTAAGATCTGCAGAGTTTGAAAAGTTAATGACGGAGTATTTGACGATTCCTCCTGCAATAGCGTCCAAAAAAAGTCAGGCTGCCCGAATCATGTGCAGCGTCGCATTTGAACATTCAGAAAGTATTAAAATTCTGTTGGCGACCGGAAATTTCACATCAGCAACAGGGCTACTGAGATTGCAATTCGAGGCACTAGTAAGGGCACATTGGTTCCATTTTGCTGCAACAGACATTCAAATAGAAAAGCATTTGGAGGAGCTTACATATAAATCAGCAACCAAAAATTCTAAAGCCCCCATGCTTAGTGAAATGCTACAAAAGATGGAAGGTAAAGCACCTAAAAACGCATTGGATCCGTTACTAGAATTTAAACAGTTTTCATGGAAACCATTAAGCTCATACGTGCACGGCGGTATTCATGCTATAAATCGCCACAGCCAGGGTTATCCAATTCAACTGCTTGAGCTAGTACTTAGAAACTCAAATGGTTTAAATGGCGTTACTGCCTATTTCTGGTCGCACTTAACTGGACAGCCCCACAGACCGAAAGAGGTGATGGAATTATTTAAAGAATTTCGAAACTGTCTTCCACCAGATAGGCTTAAGAACTTGAGTAAAGCTATATGTGATAGCGCACAAGAAGTAAAAAATACATAACCGCTTAAGAAAAGGGTAAAACCTTTACTCTGTTTCCAGCATTTTACAAGGTAAAATTAACAAATGAATAAGTGCTGATAAATCCAAACATCGGCATATTAACAACCAATTATTAATAGAAAAACCAATAACAAAACTGAAGGCAAAGCTATATATGACAAGTGTTACTGAGCTATTTGAGATTTCAAGCCAGCAAAAATTTATTGACTTCTCGATGGCTGTTCTAGAAGGAAAGCTGGACTTCCCAGCCAATGTTAAGTTCAAAGATTGGCCAAAAATAGAGCTAAATATTAAAGGGAAACGTTACCACAGCAGCTTACCGACATCTGTAATGGAAGGTTTTGTACAGTTCCAAAATGATGTTTACCTTGCCTTTGCTTTGATAAAATATGGGGTAGCAGACTTACGCAAGCTATCAGCAACCGAGAAACAAGACCTAGAGCTTATTTTTGAGATTAAAGAGGGGTCTACTGATAGTAACTCTACAATTGACAATTGGGCCAATAAGGCATTGGAATCTTTAGGTAACATTATGAGCAGCATGGACAGTAGAGATAAAGCAGCTGTTTTAATCACGTTAGTTTTGGGCGCTGCTGGCTATTTTGCATTTGATAGCTATCAATCAAATCAAACAGAGCAAGTCAAAGTTCAAAAGGATGTTGAGCAGGCCAGATTAAAAGTTGAGTCGGAAAAGGTAACAGCAGAAATACAAAAGCTAAGCATTGCGGCACTGCAAGATGCAAATCAACAAATTCACAAGGTAACTGTTACTGCCTTGCAACAGAAAATCACTGAAGAGGCTAGTGAAGAAACATTAACACGTATAAAGACAGCTTCTGCTCAGTTCAACGCAGGGCATAGAGCTATTGTTCGAAGTGCACAAGATGCAGAACAGATTACCATTGGGGAAGCTGTACTTAATAAAGAAGCAATTAAAGCTGTTGCTAAACAGCCTAGACCTGTACGTGACCGTCAACCTCTAACAGTAGAATGCATTATTCAGGGTATGAAACGTCATAAAGATTACATGACATTTAATGTAAACTGTGCTGCTGGTGAATTCCCTTTACGAGTTGCGACTAATATTGAAGGCGCCAGATCTGAAATAGATGAGCTATTTGAATCACTTAGAACAGGAAGTTCAATTAAATTGAAGCTAAATGCTAACTATGTCAATCAAAAAATAGAAAAAGCACAATTTGTAGAAATAGTAAAAGAGCCTATAGCTAAGCTATAAAACTTACGAGACGGAGGTGCTGCAAAAATTTCCTTGGTATTGCTCTAAACTTGACTTGGAAACATTAATTTTAATTCACCTAAAAACCTGAACAAGACTTGCTCTGTTTTTCCTATCTAATGAAACAAAAAGCGACCATCAGGTCGCTTTTTGTTTTCACTGAAAACTTTTTTAGCTAATCACTATCACACATAATGCACAAACATTAACCGCACCCGCTTTCGCAGGAAAATTTCCCGCTTTAAAATCAACAGGTTTGTTACAAATCAAATTTGCAAATAATAGCAGTGCTGTAAACATTTCTAGATCAACACCATTAACGAACTCATTTAGTAGCTCCCAAAACAATGTGATTTCACTCATATCTATCTCCTATTCAATGTAAAGCGGTAACATCCGACTTGATGTCGACATCTACTATATGGAAATAAATACGATTATTTGGTTTTCGTTTTTTGAAAAACTAAAAGCCAAAAAACAATATACTCACGTCTCTATGAACCTACGTCCAGACATCAAACCTCAACTTTCATAACTTTTTCAAGCTAGCCTAAAGAAAAAACCTTATCTAAGACATCTCTAATAAGCCATGCCGTTGCCCAACAGCATTAGCAACGGCGACCAAGCGGCTTTTTATCTCTTGTTCTATGCCCGTACCTCGCTCAAGCAAGTCATCAACGGCGATGAAGGCGATGGTCATCAGACGGCTGCTCTCATAGTGGCAGGCGTAACCCGGTTCGACTATCCAGTTCTCTGAGGTTAACTGCTCGGCCTTGTCATCTAGGGTTCTGACCAGGGTGAAGTCGAAAGTTAAGACATGATCTTCCTTCCCATACCAATCTGCCTTTAACGCCTGGAAATTAATCCACATCTCAAGCTTGGCCAACAACGGCTTAAGTGAACTGGAAAATCTATCATCGGCTGTGATGGTGATGGGGAATCCTTGCTGCATGGCTCTTGTTACCTCTTGCGTAAGCTTGCCGCTTACTTTACCCGCCAGCTTGCTCTTATTCTTGGCTGCCGGAAATGACCTCGGTCTGTCGATAGAATTTGATTGTGCTGGTGAACCGCCTCAGATGCAATGGTAAAGAGCAAAACCCAGGGCGCAATCTCCCACCACACCTTGTTGAAATTTAATGGTTAAGTTACTCTTGCAACGCTAATAAACCATGGGGATGAATAGGGTTTGCAAGGGATTCTGAGCTACTACAAACAGTGCTTTGCGCACGACAGCGCCGAGATCAACCTCTGGTCGTGTCATAAGCTGGCCGAGCAAGATCAGCTGCTGCTACAGGGCGAAGATGAGCTGGCCAGTGGCTTTCTCCCCCGTCTCCCCTTGCCCCACACCTTAGCCTCGGCGTTAATGAACCGCAGCGCCCTCTATCTGCGTGAGCGGGTATTGCTGCATTGCAGCCTCTTCTTTAGCGGCACCATAGAGCTCAATGGCGAGCGACGTAAGGTGGTTACACCGCTGCTCTATCGCGAATGCCAGATACAGGCCGATGGCGATGAGATCTTTCTGCAAGCCAGCGAGTCATTAACCGGCCAAAACCCATTTACCATCAACGAGGCGCTACTTGAAAAACTCGTAGTGGAAGGCCATAGCCTAACCCAGGAGCTGCGCGATAACCCCACGGACGTGAGCGGCTGGATTGCCTGGCTGCGCGCCGGACAGGCCGATGTGGATGCAACTCAGCTACTGCATTTTCCCAAGCTGATTGATGAAGCGATATTTGAAGGCTTAAGGCGCAAACGCAAAGGCTTTCTGGTGAGTCGCAGCCAGCTGGTGCTGGCCGAGCGATCCCTGGCCAGTCGCGGCATACTGCACGAACTCGACCTATTGATGACGGCTCCTGATCTTTCTCTGCCGCTACAGGCCCTGTTTGCCGAGCAGCAGCCATCGCTCCAGAGCAAACGACAGATCACAACCCAGCAAGATTGCCTGCCGGGACTGCTGAGTAATGCCCAGATGCAGGCGCTGGATATCGCCGCCAACCACACCCTAGGACAGATCTCAGGCCCGCCCGGCACGGGCAAGAGCTACACCATAGCCACCATAGCCGCCGAGCAGATATTGCGCGGCAAGTCGGTGCTGATCGCCGCCCACACAGATGTTGCCGTGGACGTGATAGCCGATAAGTTGCAGCAACAGTTTCAGCTCGGCAGTAGCCTGATCCGCGCCGGGTCGCCGCAATTTATCAAGCAGCTCAAGTCCCAGGTGGACGACATGCTCAACAGCATTCATCCCGTCGCCAATAAGAAGGTAACTGACATTGCGCTGCAGAAGGCCTACAAGCAGCTCGAGATAGTGACCAAACAGCAAGCCAAGCTGGAACAGAGCTTTACCCGCCATTGCAAACGCGCCATCGGTCGCGGCCAGAAGCTGGCGAGGCTCGAGCAGCAAAAATCCCGCTGGCGCCTGCCCTGCTATAACTGGTTCTATCGCGGCGGCATTAGGCGCTTCTCCCGCCAGTGGGAGGTGCTCGACAGCTTAAACAACTTGATAGCGCAGAAAGAGAAGCTCAGCCTTGAGTATCTGCAGCTAGCCACCAGCCACAGGCAAAGTCGTCTGCTGCAAAACAAGCGCAGCTCCCTGGTAAACTTTGCCAAGGCGATAAGGGCCCGCCAGTCGGCGAAACAGCTGGAGGCCTTCTACAACACAGACTTCTCGGCGCTGCAGCAGACCTTTCCCATCTGGTTATCCAGCCTCGCCAACCTGCACAGGGTATTGCCCATGCAGCAGGAGATGTTCGATCTGGTGATCATCGACGAGGCCACCCAGGCCAATATTGCCGAGTGTCTGCCCGCCCTGCAGCGCGCCAAGGCGGCACTTGTGGTGGGCGACAGCAAACAGCTGAGACACTTCTCATTTCTGTCTCGCGAGAAACAAGCCAGCATTCAAACCCAGCTCGGTATAGCACCCGACAAACGCGGACTACTGAGCTATCGCGATGCTAGCATGTTAGACCTGGTATCTAGCTCGTTGAGCGCCCAGACGCAGGTCGCCTTCCTGGACGAGCACTTTCGCAGCAAGCCTGAACTTATCCAGTTCAGTAACCAGGCCTTCTATCAAAATGCCCTCAAGGTGATGCAGCACAGGCCCTGCACCAGCTCGGGACACCTGCACAGAGTTCAGGTTAATGGTGAGCGCGACGCCAAGGGGATTAACCTCCTCGAGGCCGAAGCCTTGATCGACAAGCTGAGCCAGCTTATTGAGGAACAGGCCGATGCCTTGGTGCCATCAAGCATTGGGGTACTCTCCTGTTTTCGACATCAGACAGAGTATCTGTCGAAGCAGATCATGGCCCGGTTCAGCCTGGCGCAGATAGAACGTCATCAGCTGAGGATCGCCACGCCTTTTGGCTTTCAAGGCGAGGAGCGCGACATCATGCTGCTCTCCTTCAGCGTGACCGCACAGGACAGTCGCGCCGCGGCCTACCTTAACCGCGCCGATATGTTTAACGTGGCCATCACCCGCGCCAAACAGACCCAGTGGCTGTTTCTGTCTTTGGATGAAACGGCGCTGCCTAACAATAATCTGCTGGCTAAATACCTCACCTCGGCGACCCAGTTTGAGGCTAAACACAACTATGTCGATGCGTTAGATGAGTTCGGTCAGTCGGTGACCCAGGCGCTTGAGGCCAAGGGGATTACTGTGTGGCGCGCCTACCATATGGCGGGGCTGGAGCTGGATATTCTCTGCCGCTACGGCGACCAGTATCTGGCAATAGACTTAATTGGCTACCCTGGCCCTTGGGAGGACTTCTTCGAGATTAACCTCTACAAGCTACTGCAGCGCGCCGGCGTCAACCTAATACCCCTGAGCTACGGCCTGTGGAGCCAGCAGCAAGACCTGTGTATCGACCACATCTGCAAGCAGTTCGGTATAGCGCCCACCCAAGAGGTCGCTTGAAGAAAATTCAATTGCCCACAGCCAGTTAATACCGCAAGGTTATATTTTTAGATCAAATGGATAGTAAGTATGTCAAAGGGAATGACACAGCTTAACCGGATACCTCTACCGTTTTTATTACCGGCGTTATTGCTGACTCTATCACTGACCTCCACACTCGTTTTAGGGCTGCCAGAGGGTGCGGCAAACCTAGCCATCCCCTGCTTGGAAAATACCGACTTACAGAATCCCCATATGGAGGCTCCCTGTATGAAGGACGCAATCGACAACACGGCAAGCCTCACCTATCGAAATGACGCCATGCTGGAGAGCGGGCAAGAGGTCCATATGATGAGCAAAATCGAGCTCAACTTAGTTAGCAACGGGATTGACGAACAAGCCACACCACAAATCATCGCAGCCAAATTTCTCTCCGCCACCATGACACTTAGTTGTGATAGCGACTGCGGCACCATGGACGGCCTGAACCGTCACGCCGGGCAGCTATTTACCGCCTTTAACCGTTACCTCGCCAACCTGCCTCAACTTAACCTAGTGAGTGCCAAAGACGTTAAGCTAGAAGACTCTAAGCTAAAAAGCTTTGAGCTAGAAGGCGATAGCGAGTCGCTGCTAATCCGTATCGCGCAAAGCAAGACAGAGATATCCAGCCTGCTAGCAACGGACATTCAGAGCGAAATTAACGAAGGAAAGCACCCCATAGTTTACGTCAAACTCCTTGGCGAACATGACTTAGTACTGCACCTCAAACTCCTGCTTACAGACAAAACCTGGTTAATCGCAGAGACAATCGAAGAAGGCTTGAGAAGCACAGAAACCGCTGAAGACGGCTTGAGCGTAGCAGACCAACTTCCCTTAATTAACTTCAGCCAAAGCGAGTATGAGGTCTTTCATCAAAACAGACCTTGGGCGGAGCACTTTGTAATGAATCAAATCCGCCTAAACCAGTGCTGGCACAGGACTATCGCCGCGACACGACTCGCACCAGACGGCACCACTACAACCCAGGACAGAGACGTCGTCACCTGCGACTATCAATACCGTTGACCACTCGTCCGCAAACAACCGCGCACAGCCCAAATTAAACAGTTCAATTCTAACGGGCGTAAAAAAGCGAACCACAAGGGTTCGCTTTTTGATATCTAAGCTTCAGATGAAGCTAGCTATTACATAATTGCGTCGCTGACGAAGCACTCTTTGCACAATCCGCTCCGCGGCGGCAAATCGAAGGCTTTCGCGCGGAGTTGACTTGTGTCAATGAGCACGAAAGCTGAGATTCAACGCCGCAGTAGCGAGTCCAAGCAGCAATTATTTGTAATCGTCAATCGGTGCACACGAACACATCAAATTACGGTCACCGTACACATCATCGATACGATTAACCGTTGGCCAGAACTTGTTAGCCTTCACCGCAGCCGTTGGGAACACCGCAGTTTCACGGCTGTATGGACGTGAGTCGAACTCGCTGTCCATGATGTCAGCCATGGTGTGCGGTGCGTTGTGCAGCGGGTTGTTATCCGCTGGCCACTCACCGGCTTCAACCTTGGCGATCTCGCCGCGAATCGCAACCATGGCTTCGATGAAGCGATCCAGCTCAGCCTTAGACTCAGACTCTGTCGGCTCGATCATCAAGGTGCCGGCAACCGGGAAGCTCATGGTCGGCGCGTGGAAGCCGTAGTCGTTCAGACGCTTAGCAATATCCATCTCGGTGACGCCAGAGGCTTCTTTAAGCGGACGCAGGTCGATAATGCACTCGTGCGCTACACGGTCATTACGGCCTGTGTATAGCACAGGGTAATGAGCAGACAGCTTCTTCATCATGTAGTTGGCGTTAAGCAGTGCCATCTGAGTCGATTGTCTCAGGCCCTGGTAGCCAAGCAGCTTGATGTACATCCAGGTGATAGGCAGAATGCTGGCGCTGCCGTATGGCGCAGCCGATACCGCACCGTTGTTGTCTGACTCACGACCATGTTTAACCACGGCGTGACCGGCAACGAATGGCGCAAGGTGTGCTTTAACGCCGATTGGGCCCATACCTGGTCCGCCGCCGCCGTGTGGAATGGCGAAGGTCTTGTGCAGGTTAAGGTGCGACACGTCGGCGCCGATTGAACCAGGTGAAGTCAGACCTACCTGAGCGTTCATGTTGGCACCGTCCAGGTAAACCTGACCGCCGTGCTGATGGATCACCTCACAGATTTCGCTGATGGTCTCTTCGTACACACCGTGAGTCGATGGGTAGGTGACCATGATGCAAGAGAGGTTTTCGGCCACTTCGGCAGCCTTGGCCTTAAGATCTTCCATATCCACGTTACCCTGCTTGTCACAGGCGGTAACCACAATCTTCATGCCAGCAAGCTGGGCTGAAGCCGGGTTAGTACCGTGGGCAGACTGAGGGATAAGACAGACGTTTCTGTGGCCTTCGCCGCGAGACTCGTGGTACTTCTTGATAGCCAGCAGGCCGGCGTATTCGCCCGATGCACCCGAGTTAGGCTGCATGCACATGGCGTCATAGCCAGTGATGTCGACCAACCAGTTTGACAGCTCTTCGATAAGCTCAGCATAACCCTGTGCCTGATCTTGCGGGCAGAAAGGATGCATGTTGCCAAATTCTGGCCAGCTTACCGGCATCATCTCGGTCGCCGCGTTCAGCTTCATGGTGCAAGAACCTAGCGAAATCATCGAGTGGTTTAGCGCTAAATCTTTGTTTTCCAGACGCTTGATGTAACGCATCATCTCAGTTTCGCTGTGGTAGCGATTGAAGGTTGGATGCTCAAGGATGGCGTCTTGACGAACCAGCTCGGCTGGAATTGAGTTGCTGCCATTAGCGATGATGTCGGCATCGATTGCTGCCACATCCAAGCCATGGCCTTCGCCCAGCACGATATCGAACAGCTGCGCCACATCTTCACGAGTTGTAGTTTCAGCCATGGCAACACCTAGGATGCCGTCACTATCGATACGCAGGTTCACTTCGCCGGCGATGGCGCGTGCCTGTACGGCGGCGCTGTCGGCAACCTTGAATGAAACGGTATCGAACCAGGTATCGTTTACCAGCTCAATGCCCTTGGCCTTAAGACCGGCGGCGAAGATGTCGGCCAGACGATGGATACGGTCAGCGATTATCTTCAGGCCTTGTGGACCGTGGAATACGGCGTAGAAAGAGGCCATGTTAGCCAGCAGCACCTGTGCAGTACAGATGTTTGAGTTCGCCTTTTCGCGGCGGATATGCTGCTCACGGGTCTGCATCGCCATACGCAGGGCGCGGTTGCCACGAGTGTCTTGTGACACACCGATAATACGGCCAGGCAGCGAGCGCTTGTGCTGATCGCGGGTCACGAAGAAGGCGGCGTGTGGACCACCAAAGCCCATTGGCACGCCGAAACGCTGAGCGCTACCGAAGACCACATCGGCGCCCATAGAGCCAGGCGACTTAAGTGACACCAGCGACATGATGTCGGCGGCCACAGTCACGATAGCCTTCTTCTCTTGCAGGGCAGCAAACAGCTCGGTGAAGTCGGTGATTTGACCATAGTGGTTGGTGTATTGGAACAGGGCACCAAACAGCTCGTAGTTAACCGCTTCGCTGGCTGGGCCAACGACGATTTCGAAACCGAAACACTCGGCGCGGGTCTTTACCACGTCGATAGTCTGTGGGAACACATCGTCGGCGATGAAGAAGATGTTGGCTTTCTTCGCCTTAGAGACACGCTTGGCCAGCGCCATGGCTTCGGCTGCGGCGGTGGCTTCGTCCAGCAGGGAGGCTGAGGCCAGGTCAAGACCGGTAAGGTCCATCGACACCTGTTGGAAGTTCAGGATGGCTTCTAGACGGCCCTGGGCGATCTCAGGCTGGTATGGGGTGTACGCCGTGTACCAACCTGGATTTTCGAATACGTTACGCTGAATCACGCTTGGCACGATAGTGCCGTAGTAACCCATGCCGATGTAGCTCTTGAACACCTTGTTCTTATCGGCGTACTTGCGAATCGCAGCAAGGCCTTCGGCTTCGCCACAGGCGCTGCCAACGGCAAGATCGCGTCCAAGACGAATCGACTCAGGGACTATCTGCTGCGTTAAATCTTCTAAAGATTCTGCACCAACGAAGTTCAGCATCTCTTGCTGATCTGCGCTGTCCGGGCCGATATGACGACGGATGAATAGTTCGTGCTGCTCTAACTGAGTGAGGGTTTCAGTGGTCATGATTAACCTAGTTCCATATTTGCCAGTATCCTAGCTGTAGGGGGCTGGTGTTACCGGTCTCGTTGTTTGATGTGGTTCTACTTCTCGTTATATGGCAATGGCTTATTGCATGGCCTTATAACGAACGAAGCCCCATCTCTATGCGATATGGGGCTTCGTCGTCATCGACTATTACTCTTCGTCGATAACCGCTTGATAGCCTTCGGCATCAAGCAGATTGTCTAGTTCGCTCAGGTCGCTTGGCATGATGCGGAAGAACCAGCCATCGCCGTAAGCGTCGCTGTTAACCAGCTCAGGAGAATCTTCCAGGGCTTCGTTAACCGCTACCACTTCACCTGAAATGGGTGCGTAGATGTCTGAAGCGGCTTTTACCGACTCGGCTACCGCGCAGTCATCACCGGCGCTAACGCTGTCGCCAACTTCTGGCAGCTCAACGAAAACCATGTCGCCTAGTAGCTCTTGGGCGTGCTCACTGATACCAACAGTGTATGAACCGTCATCTTCTTTGCGGATCCATTCGTGTGAAGAAGCGTATTTCAATTCAGTCGGAATATTGCTCATTATTTTTGTTCCTTGTTCCGTAGTGCTAAATTTTAAAAACTAAGCCTGCTTAACCACTCAAGCGCCTGTCGTTGGACTGGGTCAGCCGATATTTTAGCAGCTTTGCCCCGAGTTGCTTAGCCTGTATCAGACTAACAACCCAGACTCACCAACGCCCTTTTGGCTACCTGACGGTCAAACAGGGATAACCCTTATCAAACAGTTAGAAGGCCTGCTTACCGTTACGCACGAAGCTAGGTGCGATCACTTTAACAGGGACGCGCTTCTTACGCATCTCGACTTCTGCGACATCGCCAACAGAATTAGGTACGCGCGCCATGGCGATTGAGTAACCTAAGGTTGGTGAGAAGGTGCCGCTGGTGATAGCGCCTTGCTGCTCGACGCCGTCTGCGTCGGTGAAGAAGACTGGCATGCCGGTGCGCAGTACGCCCTTGGCTTCCATCACCAAGCCAACGAGCTTGTCAGCGCCGGCGGCTTTGATAGCGGCTAGTGCTTCACGGCCGATGAAGTCACGATCTTCGGGTTCCCAGGCGATGGTCCAGCCCATGTTGGCCGCCAGCGGGTTAACGCTCTCGTCCATATCCTGGCCGTATAGGTTCATGCCTGCTTCTAATCGTAGGGTGTCGCGGGCGCCCAGACCACATGGCTTAACGCCAGCGTCTAGCAGCGCTTGCCACAGGGCTTCGGCTTCGGCTTCGGGTACAATGATCTCGTAACCGGCTTCGCCTGTGTAACCTGTGGTTGCGATGAAGAGAGAGCCAGACTGCACACCGAAGAAAGGCTTCATGCCTTCGACTGCTGCGTTTTGCTCATCGGTAAATACTGCCGCCGCCTTCGCCTTAGCGTTAGGGCCTTGAACGGCGATCATCGCCAGCTCAGGACGCTCGGTGACGGTCACGTCATAGCCTTTAACTTGCTCGGTGATCCAGGCGAGGTCTTTCTCGCGAGTGGCCGAGTTCACTACGATACGGTAATGGGTGTCGCTGAGATAATAGGTGATCAGGTCGTCGATAACGCCTGCATTGTGGTCTAACATGCCACCGTAAAGCGCCTTACCCGGCACCTTGAGTTTGGCGACGTCGTTGGCCAGTAGCTTACGAAGAAAATCACAGGCCTGAGCACCGGTAACATCTACTACTGTCATGTGAGACACGTCAAACATCCCTGCGTCTTGACGCACAACATGGTGTTCTTCAATTTGAGAGCCGTAGTTTAGCGGCATGTCCCAACCGTGAAAGTCGACCATTTTGGCGTTAGATTCTAGGTGCTTGTTAAAGAGTACAGTTTTATTAGCCATTATTATCTCTTCTTTTTTGCCCTTTTCGGGTCTTACCTGGCGGTGCCTCAGCGCTAGGGCATGATTGATGAAATGGGGCAAAGGCCGAAAGGGTCGGTCAAGCACTCTCTTGTCATCAATAGGCGGTAGCGAAGCAGACGATTATAGTCAACCGTGCTGAACTGACACACCTGAACCTAGGGTACTTTAGGGCCAGGATGTGATTGCAAAGATGAGTTTTTGCATCAATTGCGTCGAATAAGATGCATCAACAAATTCTGTTTTAAGATACGCGCTTGGTATCAAAATGCGGCGAAATTATACCTTGCGTCACAGTTTTGTATACAAGAGAATTTTCTAATCCGAACCATTTTTCCATTACTTTTTCTCATGTTTAAAATGTAGTTTTTTTACATGAGAATCCGCATATCAAATCAAATGATGTCAACCACTTGTATTTAAAAACAAAATGATATTCCGCCGCATTTTCTCAAGCCTTATTTACACAACTCAGGCAAGCGGGTTTTGTTACCCATAGCCTGTTGCATAAACAGTGTTTTCACAGGAGAAAGGTTATCCACCAGGTTGAGGCCCAGATCCCTGAAGGCTTTTTTCACCGGATTGCTACCTTCGAACAGCCGCTTGAAGCCCTCCATCACCGCGATCATCTCCAGCGCGTCCGCCTTACGCCAACGCTCTAGCGGACGTAGATTGGCATAATCGCCGATATCCTTGCCCTTGGCCTTGAGTTCGCTCAGGGTCTCAATAATGGCGGCGGCGTCTAAGAAGCCCAGGTTGACTCCCTGCCCCGCCAGCGGATGAATGGTGTGGGCCGCATCTCCGGCAAGTACCAAGCGGTGACGGGCGAAGTGACGGGCATAACGCATCCGCAGCGGGAAGGCCTGTGGCTCGCTTTCCAGCGTGCACATGCCCAGCTTACCGTCGAAGGCGGCGGTAAGGCTGCGCTCGAACTGTATCTTGTCTCCCTCAAGCAGTGCTTGCGCCTTGGCCGGTGGTACCGACCAGACGATGGAACAGAGATCTTTTTCAAACAGCGGCAGAAACGCCAGTGGGCCGTCGCTTAAGAACACCTGTCTGGCGGTAGCATTATGGGGCAGCTCAGTGCGAATAGAGGCGACGATGGCATGATGGCCATAATCCCAGAAGGTCATGGGGATCTTGCACTGCTCACGCACCCAGGAGTTAGCACCATCGGCGCCTATTACCAGCGCCGCAGACAGATTGTCGCCATTATCCAGAGTCAGCCAGGCTTCACGCTCACCGAAGGCGATTTTTTCCAGACGGTGATTTTCAAGGTGGGTTACCTCACCAAGCTCGCTCGCTCGGGTCGCCAACGCATGGCTGATGTTGTCATTTTCTATGATGCTGCCCAGGGTCTGCTCGCTGATAGAATGGGCATCGAAACCTATCTTGCCCAAGCTATCCTTATCCCACACCGCCATCTTCTGATAGGGGCCGACGCGAGACTCATCGATATAGGCCCAGGCTCCCAGATGGGTAAGTAATCGCTGACTGGCCTTGTTGATGGCACTGACTCTTAACCTGGCCTCGCCAGATACTGCCTGGGTTTCCCCGGCGTCGATCACCACGACCCTAAGCCCCTCCTGACCCAGGCCAATAGCGGTTGCCAGTCCTACCATGCCTCCGCCGATAATGGCAACGTCATAGGTTTGTGTACTGAACATAGAGAGATCCTTTATCGAAACTGACTGGCAGATTGAGGCGATTTCCACCCCATGGCTTTACGGGCAATAGGGGTCTTGAGCGGCGGACACCAGGAGAGCAGTCTAAGCCCCAAGTTGCGACCGGCCACCAAGGGCCAGTGCTGATTGGAGAAGCCGCGCACAAGAAATTCCACATTGGTGATTGTCGTGTCGCGATCTTGCTGACGACGACTCAGGTATTCGTGGGTCAGCTTGGCGCCGCCGATATCCTCGCCCCGCTCGAGCGCCTCATCGACCACCTCGAGCAGACAGACGAGATCCCTCAGCCCCAGGTTAAAGCCCTGACCGGCGATTGGATGCAGCGTCTGCGCCGCGTTACCGATAAACACGGTGCGCTGATAGATGGGGCGCGCCATGTAGGAAAGCTTAAGCGGGTAGGCATGACGCTCACCCACATCGATAAAACGCCCGGCGCGGTGGCCGAAGGCGTCCTGCAGTGCATCTAAGAAGGCGGACTTATCTGCCCCCAGCATCAGCTGGGCATGTTCAGGCGCCAGGGCCCACACCAGGGAGACGCGGGGTTGCCCGTCCACGTTGGCCATAGGCAGAATGGCCAGCGGGCCGCTGTCGGTGAAACGCTCATACGCCCACTCGCTATGCGGCGTGTCGGTAAGCACGTTGGCCACCAGCGCCACCTGCTCGAAATCCACCTGCTCAAGCGGCAGCTTAAAATCTTGTCTGACCTTAGAATGTAACCCATCTGCTGCTACCACCAGCTTGGCGCTGATGGCAGTGCCATCGTCTAGCATCAGCAGCTGCTCATCGACCCCGGCGGCTATGCTGGCCACCTTGGCGGGACAAAACAGGCTGACATCCTGGTGCTCAAGCAGGTTAAACAGCTTGGCACCGACACGCTCGAGCTCCACCACCTGCCCAAGATAAGGCAGATGAAAATCCTTGGCATTAAGTGTGGTCATGCCGAAATGGCCTCGATCCGAGACATGAATATTCTCGATGGCCGTGCCCAGGTGGGCTAGCTTAGGCCAGATGCCGAGACGGGTCAGCTCGAAAATAGAGCCCTGGGCGATGGCGATGGAGCGGGCATCGAACCCCGGATGGCCGTCGCCGGGACGGTTGGCTTCGATAAGGGCGATACGCAGCGATTGCTGCCGGGTGTGCGCTAAATTAGCCAGGCCAAGGGCCAGGGTGGCACCGGCCATGGCGCCGCCAACGATGGCGATATCAAACGGCTTAGGGTAAGACGAAGTGGTCATTCACTTTCTCTATTGTTGGCAAGCGCTTAACTAGCGCCTGCCGCTTCAAATGCAGACAATATTAATGAATCATGGGGTCTTGATCTTTGATCTCACTCGGCTCGGGGCCGAATTCGGCATAACAGAGTAGCGCCGCCATACGGGCAAACTCCATTAGCTCGATATAAGCTGCCTCGGACTCTTCATCTTCGGCCACATCGAACTCCACCTGAGCGATCTCGGCGAGATCTTGAATCACCTCTTTGACATCACTCGAGGCGCGGTTGAGCTTAGGCTGCGCCATGGCAATCCCCGTCAGGAAGCTCTGCACCCAGAGCGACAGGGCCTCGACGCGCTTGCTCAGGGTCTCCTCCTCTTCCGGCGCCATAGGCGTGAAACCGAAATCGGCGTCAGTGATGCGCGCCAGGGTATCTTGATAGAGTTCTTCCAGCAGCTGCACCAGTGAGGGGGGCGGCAACTGACCATCGTTGATCAATTCGAGCAGGGGCTTGATCCACTCGCTCTTGGCTTGACCAACGCCACCGCAGATCAGTCCCACCAGGGAGCCATGGACTTCAACGGGATGTTGGGCGATATCGGCGGCATTGAGCTCGGCGAACAGAATTTCGATGCGTAAAGAGGGAGGGGTTGCCATAAGGTGTTCCAGTCATTATTTCACTTCTGACATGCTAGCAGATCTGGCCTGCTCGACCAAGCCAAAAGCATAGGCCGGCAACCGGCTTAACCCATGGGCAGCGCTACACCATAGCGTTAGCTGTGCACAATTCACGCAGCCACTGGCCACCAATGCTAAGCTATTGGTTATCTAAACAACATTTAATCTAACAAAGTGTTATTAAGGCCCCAGTGTTATTGCACTTTCCAGGGCA
Organism: Shewanella sp. Isolate8; assembly: GCF_022398495.1. Classification (NCBI taxonomy): domain Bacteria; kingdom Pseudomonadati; phylum Pseudomonadota; class Gammaproteobacteria; order Alteromonadales; family Shewanellaceae; genus Shewanella; species Shewanella sp. Isolate8. The sequence goes on from NZ_JAKEVI010000003.1 coordinate 153,722, forward strand.
GCCCGATATAGTCCGCTCAACGACAGGATAAAAGGATCTACATCGCAAATGAGTAGCCATGCTATCGAAATTAGCTTATTGGGCCGCACCTACTCCATCGCTTGTCCGATAGGACAGGAAGATGCCTTGCGCCATGTGGCCGACAAGCTGGAAAAGCAGCTGAGTTCCCTGCGTGCTCGAACCAACAATCTTAGCCGCGAAGAGATTGCCATCATGGCCGCCCTGAATATTGGCTATGAATTGTTGGAAGAACAGAAGAAGAATCAAGATTATATTAAGCAGATGGATGAAAAGATCGGTCTGCTACAGTCGACCTTAGAGAATGCGCTGGTTGAGCGCGCAACAAAAGGCGATTAAACTGTAATTACGCGTGAGGCGAAGCGATTTATAACGAATATCGCCGCCCGATCTAAGAGGTCGATACGCAACAATTTTGCTCCCTGTGGTGTGCGTGAGTCGGTTATGTCCCTGTGCCGATATTTACAAACTCAGGGTGAATGTTTTGATGACATTGCGCAAGCTCGGCGCGAACCGAGAAGCCTTAGGATTTAATCATTTACCCGCCTTGAACCTACGGTTCAAGGGCTACACCGGTAACGGCATCTTGGGGAGCAATTCAAATTCAAGCTTTAAGACCATTAAAGCTAATAAATAGCAAAGCCAGAAGGTTCACCATCTTCTGGCTTTTTTATATCCCAAGCAATCTACCCGCCTCGAAGCCATTATGGGTTCAAGGGCTACACAGATAACGGCATCTTGGGGAGCAATTCAAATTGGAGAGGCTGGAAGGCATTGATCAGAAAAGGTCACCTTCTGGCCTTTTTTATACCCCACGCAAACTGCCTGCCTCGCAGCCTATGTGGGTTCAAGAGCTACACAGATAACGACACTTGGGGAGCAATTCAAATTCAAGCTTTAAGACCATTAAAGCTAATAAATAGCAAAGCCAGAAGAAGGTTGACCATCTTCTGGCTTTTTTATATCCCACGCAAAATGCCCGCCTCGAAGCCATTATGGGTTCAAGAGCTACACAGATAACGGCATCTTGGGGAGCAATTCAAATTAGAGAGGCTGGAAGGCATTGATCAGAAAAGGTCACCTTCTAGCCTTTTTTATACCCCACGCAAACTGCCTGCCTCGCAGCCTATGTGGGTTCAAAAAACTTACACCCCCCTCACCTTCAACACCAAAATCCAAACAATCAACAACAGTTACAACAAAACCAATCAAAGCCACACAGAAGAATTACAAAGGTAAGGCACAATTCATGGAAAAGTGCGAAAAAGCTACTGACAGCCTTATGGAGATCCCATATAGATTAACCAACTAGCTATTGGAAACCATCCATTTACACATGTACCAAAAAGTATCTATGGGATTTCGTGTCCGCAAACAGTTTGCCAAACTAAATATCAGGATACCTAAGGCCGTTTTTTATTGGAAAACCCTTAAACTGGATCCAGCTATTAAGATTGAGCAAAATACGGCCTTCATCAAAGGCAAAATTTTGCATTCAATGGGCGCATATTCATATACACGCAGCAGCCTTCCCAGAAATACCATTGTTGGACGTTATTGCTCAATTGCTCGAAATGTCACAAGTCTAGGCGTCCAACATCCTTTGAAACGCTTCACCACTAGCGCAGTGACCTATTCAAACGATGAAATCAAATTAGACACTCTTCCAGAAGGACTCCTAAAACCTTTTGATGGAGCCAAATGTCCAGCAATCATTATCAAAAATGATGTCTGGATTGGCAACAACGTGGTGTTGAAGCCTGGTATTACTGTCGGTAATGGTGCGGTTATCGCTGCCAATGCCGTAGTCACTCGTGATGTTCCCGACTATGCGATTGTCGGTGGCATTCCAGCAAGAGTGATCCGCTATCGATTCTCACCAAACACGATAAACGCCTTATTAGAGCTTAGGTGGTGGGACTACAACTTCTTAAACTTTAAAGATATTCCTCTTGATACAGACATAGAAAACTTCATCAATGCACTCACACAAAAAATTAACGCCAACAAGATAGATAAGTTTTCTCCACGCTACTTTAGCCTCTCACCACAGCAGTAGTCCCGATCTCATCAAATTAATTTCCATGTAATAAGCGATAAGAGACGGCTGTAATTTGCTATTCCAACAGACCATGAGTAACGGGTATCCCTATCATGAGTTGAAAAGCTCCACTCAGCAGAGATAGACTGCCCACATAACATCGAACTCGATGACAGCCTCGAATGGAGTTAAGGATATTGAAACCCGCCTTCGCGCCGAGCACCGCCAACCAAGAAAATCGTCAGGCGATTAGAAATCAGATCCGCATCGCAAGGCGAGCGATTCCTGCCGACACCCAGAAACAATTTGCCCATGAGGCAGCCACAAGGCTGATGGCGGTGATTGGTCAGCGTCAGGCGAAACACGTCGCCCTCTATCTGACCAGCGATGGCGAGCTGGATACCCAGCCGCTGATTGAGACCCTGTGGCAGGCTGGCGTGAATGTCTATTTGCCGCGTCTACACCCCTTTTCACGGGGCAACCTGCTATTTTTTAAATACCATCCCACCAGCCACCTGATCCAGAATCGCCTCAAGATCTGGGAGCCTAAACTCAACATCACTGAGATGATCTTGCCTCAGCACCTGGATGTGATCATCACGCCTTTGGTGGCCTTCGATAAGCAGGGGAATCGTATGGGAATGGGCGGCGGCTATTATGATCGCTGTCTGAGTGACTGGCAGTTGAGAGGCAAACCCTACCCCATAGGCTATGCTCACGATTGCCAGCAGGTAGCAGCGCTACCCACAGAGCACTGGGATGTGCCCCTGCCCATGATAGTGACGCCATCTGTCATCCATACCGGCTAGGCCAGTTGCGGGGGCTCTATTATCGACGGGCCTGTTTCTGCTGCCAATAGCCATTGGTTCCAAAACCATGTTCGCTGAGTATGCGATTCACCTCGCCACTTTGCGCCATCTCGGTCAGACTTCGATTAAAGTCGTCGAGAACCTCTTGATAATGAGGCAGGCTTCTCGAGAGACCAAGGTGAAAAAGCTCCACACTCAGGGGCTCGCCTACTACCTCAAACTTGTCTTTAAATTGATCGCCAGATTGGGCGATCAGATACTGCGCAACATCTTCGCCAATCAGCACTAAATCGATTCGTCCGGCGAGTAACTTCTTTAGGTTGACCTTATCTGAACTGGCGGCTTCGGTTTTCAGCGCGGCGTTTTGAAATGCCTCAGGATTAGCATAGCCCCGGCCAATGCCGATACGATACTGACGAAGATCGGCCATAGTATTAAAGGCTATCTGCGAATCCACCCGTTTATAGAGCACGACATTGACCGAGAGTAGCGGCGCAGAAAAGGCGATCCACTCCTCCCTCGAAGGACGATACCAGACACCCAAAATCACATCGGCGCCCCCCTTTTTCATTATGGCCTTGGCACGGGCAAAAGGATAATAACGGTGAGCCATGGGATACCCCGCGTGTTGAAACACCGCCTGAGCCAGATGAAAGATAACCCCCTGCGATGGCAGATTCGCCGAATAAAAAGGGGGATAATCGTTAGACACGCTTACAAGAGAAAGTTTATCGATTGGCTTCTTTATCGGTGCAACTGCCACTTTGCCAGATATTGCGCCGCCATTATCGGCTGAGCAGCAGACAGAAAAAACCGTCGCCAACACTAGCGCAAATGCGAAGATCAAACGACGAGCCACACCCAAGCCGGTACTGGGCATTATTAGGCACGAGTAGCCAGAGTGGCTCGTATCACAGAGAGTAAAGGTACTGGGCATAGTTTAGGTTTCATAAGGATTAACAGAAGGATAGTTCACATTTTAGTCTAATTTCCCGACCTTAGGGTTGGGAGGTTAGGGTTAGCAAGAGAGCAAAGAGCGATTGAATGAAATCCGCTTTGAAAGCATGGAGAAGACAGACTAAAGTGTGCAGAGACTTATAACGCAGGCTGGCCATTGGTTTTCAACGCTCCCCTGCTCGCCACCCGTTAAGGAAGAGATAATGAAGATAAGCGCGCGATTCCTCCCAGTTGTCCTGCTCGCCCTCGGCGCCTGCGCTCAACAAACGCCAGCCCCGAAAGCCCCTGAACCTCAGCCAGAAGCCGCGATATCACAGCCAGCAGCTTCTGTGTCAGCCATGCCGCTCGGCGACACCAGCCGCAATGCACTGGATTGGCCGGGTCTCTACATAGGCACTCTGCCCTGCGCCGACTGCCAGGGAATCGCCATGAGCCTGCAACTCAATGGCGACAACAGCTACCGACTCATCCAAGAATACCTTGGCAAGCCGAGCCAGGCCGCCAAGGTGACCCTTAACGGGCAATTTAACTGGAATGAGATGGGCAGCAAGATCACTCTTGATAACAAGGCCAGAAGCATGAAGCTTCAGGTGGGAGAAAATATACTCTTCATGTTGGACGACAAGGGTGAGCGAATTAAAGGGGCGCTGGCCCAGCAATACCAATTGGTGAAAACCAATTGATACGCTGATTCAGACTTAATTTGATTTACACCAGAGATTTACACAGGGCGTGTCACCCACGTTAACCTCAAATCCTGGGCAGTGGTTGGCAAAGTATTTGGCCTCCTGACAAGAGGTCATCTGCAGGCATTGCTGCCGGGCATCGCAGCTAAAGACCACATCTTGTAGCTCCTGCTTACCCACGTAATACTCAGAGCCTGGCGGAAACAGCCCCTCCGGCGGTTTGATGTCTACATTGGCTGAGTAGTCATAGTTGACCATAAACAGATAGAGCAGATGACCAAAGGCGATCGCCAGCGCCACCAGACCGACCTTTACCCGCCAGCTGACGGCCTCGTGGTTATCGAACTTATCAAGCGACTCGAAGGGCGAGGTCAAGGTGATGGGGTTGCCCAAGTCTATCTCTCCCTTGGTAACCTTAGTGCCGCGCAGCGAATCTTTCCATTGGCGATACACCACGGATTCACCCTCTTTGGGCATGTGTTCATAGGGGAGTAAATTGATGCCAAAAATTCTGAGTTCGTCCGATCCGTCGTCCGGGGCGATAAAGCCTACCCTCTGTTCCTGATTCCAACGAACAAGCGTTCCTCGCTTAGCTCTAATATCCATATTCCTGTCCGCCTTGAAAGCCTAGCCTGGTAGGCGGCCACCTACCCAAGCCGCTGTAACCTGTTGCAGTCTCTATGGGTTATCCCACCCAAAACCGTTAACAGTTATGTTACACTCCTCTATCAATATAATTAGCTTTTCAGGGGACGGCAAGTATGATTTTGTAGCAGCTCGGCCTGAATTTTACACCTGCCAGTCGATAGGTGTCTCGCCGGAAGCCTTTAACAACTCGTTGATTTTTGAGAAGTGTTTACAACCAAAGAATCCGCGATAGGCCGAAAGCGGCGAAGGGTGTGGCCCGGTGACCAGATGGTGACGGTCTGACTCGATAAGCTTGCTCTTCTTCATGGCATGGCCCCCCCACAGCACGAAGATAATCGGACGTGCTTGCCCATTGAGCAGCCTCAGGGCGTTGTCGGTGAAGGTCTCCCATCCGGCCTTAGCGTGGGAATGTGCCTTACCCTGCTCTACCGTGAGCACAGTATTGAGCATCAAGACCCCCTGCTCGGCCCACTTAGCAAGGTGGCCATGTGCAGGGATCTCAAATCCCTGGATATCGCTGGCAAGCTCCTTATACATATTCACCAGCGAGGGAGGAACCTTAACCCCAGGCTGCACCGAGAAACAGAGGCCATGCGCCTGACCCTCACCGTGATAGGGATCCTGACCGATTAATACCACCCTGACCTTATCCAGCGGCGTCAGATCGAACGCGCTAAACACCTGCTCCTTCGCCGGATAAATTGCCTTACCTGCATCGCGCTCTCCCTGCACGAAAGACTGCAACTGGCCGAAGTAATCTTGCTGTGCCTCTTGATCGATAAAATCTTGCCAGCAGCTGATCTCTGTCATAGCTATCTCTTTATATCTTTTCAAAAAAAACTTAGAATCGAGTGGTACTTTTGGCGTTGTCCGACTCGCACAGATACATACGCCACATCTAAGACTGACCTAGCCTAAGACTTACCTAGCTTAGTCTCTACAATCCCAAGAGGTTTTACGATGTCCTTGGCACATAAACGCGGCTTTACCCTTATCGAACTCGTGGTCGTCATCATAGTGCTAGGGATCCTGGCGGTCACCGCCCTGCCAAAATTTATCAACCTCTCCCAGGACGCTCAAGTGGCCAGCGTCAAGGCCACCGGCGGCGCCTTCAAGTCCGGCATCGACATGGCCCGCGCCGTATGGGCCGTTCGCGTAGGCTCGGGGCCGGCGGAAAACCTCAAGACCTTCGGCGACAGCGAGGCGGGCGAGATGGATTTTAACGCCAATGGCTGGCCGGCGCAGCATTACTTTACCGATAACGAGGCCTCGCCGCAGCTGGACAACGTAGAAGATTGTATCTCGGTATGGGAAACCGTCTTTCAGGGCGACGAGCCCAGCGTTTCCCGCAGCGATGCTCAGACCAGCACAGATTATAAGGCAAACTACATCAGTGTGAATCAATGTCGCTATCACCTGAGCGACAATCAGAACCTCAGCATCTACTATGATTCACGCGATGGCCGCGTACTAGTCGACAGCGATCCCGCCAGTTAATCTCGCGAGCCTATAGGGATTGGCGATATAGATCCCATTACCTCTAAATCTATGCTTCATTAACGGCTAATTTACGTTACTATGCCAGCATACTATTGACCTACCTGTGAGCATGCGCATGTCAGAACAGCAAAAAGAAACCACTATTTTTCAGTTAGCCGACAAGTTTATCGCCTTAGCCAACGAGCTCAGCGCCGAGGAGCAGGATATTGCCAAAGTAGGCACAGCCCTGCGCTTTGCCGCCGCCCGCTTTAACGCCTTCGAGGCCGCACTGAAATCTGCCGATCTTAAGGCCGAGAAAACCAACGCGCTGGAGTGGTTTACCAAAGAATACAAGGATATGTTGAACGATAACTTAGACGATCATATCGACAATCCACCTTCGGCTCAGCAAGAGCCCGCCAAAGATGATGCCGTACAGGTCTTCAACGGCTAGTCTGCCGATAGGCATAAATAGATAAAACAATGTGGCTAAGGGAGATCCCTTAGCCGCATTTGTATTACTCAGCTACTCACCTAAAAAGCGCGACGCCATAAAGGCTACCAAGCGTTACGCCATAGGGCTAGAGGGTCACCAGCACCCGCACCGCCAGCAGAATCAGCACCACACCCGAGAGCTTATCGATCAGCGCCGCCTTCTCTCTGAGCTTAGGCAACACAGACTTGTGCGACAGCAGGAAGGCGATAAGCGTGTACCAGAGACCATCGACTACCAGTGGCGTCAGCACGATAAGCGACTTACCCCACAGCTCATCGGCTACCATCACAAACTGACTGAAGAGCGCCAGAAAGAACAGCATGATCTTTGGGTTAAACAGCGAGATGGCGATGCCATCGCGTGCGGCAGTGATAAGATCCGTCGACTTGCCCGCCGCCAACTTGTCCGACATACCGCCCTTAGAGCGCAGCGCCTGAACGCCGATATAGGCAAGATAGAGGGCGCCGAGGATCGCGATACCGTTAAACACCAGCGGCGCCTGCTTAAGCAGCACGGCCAAGCCCAGCAAGGTCACCAGCGCATAGACACCTATGCCGATGGAATGTGCCCAGGCGCAGACGATGCCGTTGGCTCGACCACCACCTAGGGTGTGACGCACCACCATGGCCAAGCTAGGCCCGGGCGACATGGCCCCCAAACAACAGATAGCTAGCAGACCAAGCCAGGCACTAAAACTCATACGGTATCCTCTATCATTCACAATTACGAAATAGGCGCTACGAAATAGGCATTACATCGCCCCAACCTGATGGCGACTGGCGAATCCAGCGCAGGCCAATATACCTCAATCCCCTGATGCTTTTAATACTCCCGACGAAACTAAACCAATGCGCGTGGCGCAGGCACCGACCTAAGTCAGGCCATTAACTTATTGATCTGTTTAATCTGTTGGGGAAGAGAGTCCCTCGCAAGGGCTCCACGCCATGAATTCATCCGCGCCTTGTTCTATTGTCCCCGCGTAAGCAGCAGACATGTTAGGCTAAGGCCCAATACTCAGACAGATTGATGAACCCCAGGATATGAGCTCTAACCTACTCCTCCTAAGCACCGCGACCCTAGGATCGATATTTGGCCTGCTTGTCTGGCTTGTGTACAAGCGATGCCAGGGAAAGAATATCCCGATTGGCATGCTAGGCGTCCTAAGCTGTCTATTGCTACTCAATGCCGCCGTCACTTACTTTGTCTTCCCCAAGGAAGATAGCCAAGCTTATAAACAACTGACCTGGCAGCAACTGCAGCCAGAGCAGATCCCCGCCTGGGTTGCTAAGGGCAAAACGGTATTTGTGGATGTCAGCGCCGACTGGTGCAACATATGTAAGGCCAACAAAGACAGGGTACTGCATCAGGCGGTGGTGGTTGAGCGGCTAAAGGATAAAGATATGCTATTGATGCGCGGCGATCTTACTCAAAGCGACGCCAGGATAGAGGCTTACCTGGCCAGATACCAGGCCTATGGCGTTCCCTTTAACATCGTCTACAGTCAGGCGCATCCCAATGGCCTGGTACTGCCTAGGGTGCTATCTATCGACGATCTGCTAACCTCTCTCCCACCTCGAAGTTATACCAATCGTAATAAATAATTAATCATTCTAGCTTGTTAAAACACTCGACAACTGTATTAGCATTTTTAATTGTAGAATAACTACTTATCTAAAAATCCTTCTTTGTTCTCAGGCGTTTTTCCTACGCTATTTCTGATCACATATTTACTGTGATTGGTATTAGTTTTATAAAGAAGAAGGCTGCATAGCAGCCTTCTTCTTATCTCAATCGCTGACGTCTAAGCCGATTGAAGCACCGAGGATTAGAAGCGGTAGTTCACGCGACTATAGTAGTAGCCACCGTTGTAATCGAACGGGCCACTCTCATAGTACACGGCGCCTAGCACGCCACGGGTACCGTCTTTCAGCTTCTGCGCCTCCTGATCGAACAGGTTGTTGGCACCGATAGATACCGTCAAGCTGTCGAGGAACTGATAACTTAACTCGAGATCCAGAGTCACCGCCGAATCGGCCATCTCAGAACCCCAATCCGAGGTATCGTCGGCGTGGGTCGCATAGTACTCGCCGAAGTAGTTACCACGCAGCGACATGATGAGTCTGTCCCAAGACTGTGCCCAGGTCAGCGTCGCACGATGAGCCGGAATACCATCTTCTAAGCGACGCACCTTACCCGCATCTGTGGTGTTCGGGTTGTACTTATCGACACTGGTATCTGTCCAGCCATAGGCCAGGCTAAACTTGGTATCGCCAGACAACAGCTGAGTGTCGTAAGAGGCTACAAGATCGATACCCTGAGTCGTGGTATCGAAGTCGTTGGTGTAGTAAGTCACCGCAGAGATCAACTCTGGGAACTCGACACCGGCTGCGCGCAGCGCATCATAGTCATCAGCCTCAACCGCGATCTGGCTCGACTGAGCGATACGTCCCGTCACCTCGATGTTGTAGTAATCTACTGTCACGAAAAGGTTTTCATGTTCAAACACGGCACCCAGAGCGTAACTGACAGACTCTTCAGGCTTGAGCACCTTACCACCATAGAAGGCCGATAGCGGATCCGTTGGCGGCGCGATAAAGGTCTGGATCAGATCGCCATCGACGATAGAGGTCTGAGTGTTTACCACGTTCTCCTGGCCCACGGTAGGCGCACGGAAACCAGTGCTGTGTGAGGCGCGGAAAGAGAGATCGTCTGTGGCCGTGAACTGCGCGGTCAGTTTGTAGTTAAGAGTATCGCCGAAGGTCGAGAAATCCTCATAGCGCAATGCAGCACCAAGCAACCAACGCTCGCCCAGATAGGCTTCCATGTCGGCATAGACACCTATATTGTTACGGGAGTTCTTGCCTGCGGCCTCTGGACCGAATCCCTTGAAGCCGTGAGAGCCTATGTTAAAGCCCTGGTCGGCGTAAGGACCGGCCACCCAAGAGGCTTCTTCGCCCTGAGTGATCTCGAACGACTCTTCACGCCACTCAAAACCTGTCGCGAAGCTGATATCTTCGACGCTGCCTAGGGTCAACATGCGAGAGAAATCCAAGTTAACGGTAGTCTCTGCCTGCTCATAGGCACCAGTTTCAAAGTCGGTCGGTGTGTCTAAGCCCAGTGACGGGTTGAGCGAGTTCTTCAGGCTGAAGGTCGACTTGTTGTTACCCATACCCGCGCTGAAATCATAGTTCCACTCTCCCAGCTCGCCCTTCACCCCGGCGAAGAAAGAGCTGTCTTCTACCGTACCGGCAAACTGCGGCGTATAACCGCCCGGACGCAGTTGGTTCATGGCGAAACAGTTAGGATCGGCCAGCATCGCCTGGTAGGCATCGGTTTCCAGTACGTTGCCGTCGCTACCATCGGCATTCTTAGGAATAGGCACCACGGCGCAGGTAGAAGGATCGCCATTGATCGCGCCTACCAACAGGGTCTCACCGTCATCCAGTGAGTAGACGTTGCCACGATTGTGTGGGTTACGATAGTAGAAGCCACCGACCACGTCGCGCGAAGAGAGGTTACCGAAGGCATATAGACGCGCATTATCATTGATGTCATAGCCGGAGTTTAGGAAGAAACTATAGTCATCCTTGATCTCTGGGTTCCCCCACACCTGAGCGGGGTCTTCGACGAAGGTATTGCCCTGCTCTATCAGGTTGGCTGCATCGGGACGCTGTATGCTGCGGCTGGTAGCATCGGCATTCTTGTATTGTAGGCTGAGGTTCACAAAACCAGCATCGGACAGTGGCAGTCCCACGTTGGCATCTATGGTGGTGGTGGCACCGTCGCCCTCATAATATTCACCCTGACCGACTGTGATAGAGCCACCCTCGGCGTCATCCTTAAGCACAAAGTTCATCACACCGGCGATGGCATCTGAGCCGTATTGCGCCGCTGCACCATCGCGTAATACTTCTACTTGTTTCAGTGCCGCACTCGGGATCACCGAGATATCCGGGCCTTGGGCACCGTCGTTGATACCGCCGCCTTGGAAGGCGATCACCGAGGCGCGGTGACGGCGCTTACCGTTTACAAGCACCAGGGTGCTATCGGAAGGCAGACCACGCAGGTTGACCGGACGGATCAGGGTTGCCGCATCACTGATAGGCTGAGCACGGGAGTTAAAAGAAGGTACAGAGGTGACCAACATATCGATCATGTCGGTCGAACCATTCTTCTTAAGATCATCGCTGCTGATGATATCGATAGGCACTGGCGAATCGCCGATAGAGCGCGGCGCAGAGCGTGTCCCCACCACAGCAATCTTTTCAATATTATCAGACGCTTGAGCCTGTTGTTCATCGGCCAACGCCTGTGTACTCGCTAACGACCCTGTCAATGCCAAAGAGATGGCAAAACTCAGCGCACTCACGCCGAAACCTTTATTTTTATGTGTTGTCATCATATTTCCCGCATAGTTTTTTTTATATTTCGCCATCATTCGCGCCTTTTTAACGCGAATCACCACAGGCATTCCCCAGAGCGAAATGAATACATTTCATTTACACTTCTATAACAAATAAAAAATAATTGCTAATACTAATTAATCTAAATTAGACGATAGTCGGTTAGTGATACAGGCCAAAAACTGAACATTCATGCGGTTTTGGCAGCAAAAAACCAAATAGATTAGTCAGTAAAGCTTAAACAATTCCGGTTAGAGTAATTGTTCAGAAATACTCAAAAAATCAATTATTGGCTAACATCTACCTCTAATGAGATAGTTAAAATAGTCGGCTAGGCATAGCGAAAAACAAACATACTCGTTGGCCCAAAAATGAATAACGATATATCGCGACATTGATTGATGACGCCAACCAGAAAAACCGGTTAAGATAGACGCAAACTCACCCCTGGGATGTCGAGCTATATTCCGAGGCGAACATTTGAAGATTGCGCTCCCAAGAGGCGCATTGCCAGCAAGGAGCGGCGAGCATGGCTTGTAAACACCCAAGGGTCGATGATGCCCATGTGGACTTTCTACCCGAGAACAAACTCCTGCTCAACGCGGTCGGAGAAGGGATATACGGCTTCGACCTCGAAGGCAACGCCGTGTTTATCAATCCCGCGGCCGAGAGAATGACGGGCTGGAAGGCCGAGGAGCTGCTGGGCAAGAATATCCACGACTGTCACCACCACAGCCATGCCGATGGCAGACCCTATCCTCAGGAAGAGTGCCCCATCTATAACACGCTCCACGACGGTATCGCGAGGGAGATCAGCCACGACCTCTTCTGGCGCAAGGACGGCAGCAGTTTTCCGGTGCACTACACCTCGACCCCTGTCTACAAGCAAGACCGTCTCATCGGCGTTGTCGCGATATTTCGTGACATTAGCATTCAGAAGCAGACCGAGGCCTCGCTCAGGGAGGCGCTTAAGCAGGTGCAGGCCCTGTCGGAGAAGTTGGCCAACGAAAATGATTACCTGCTGACCGAGCTGGCCAGCCACCGCCAGGAGGTGAATATCTCGGGCGAGAGCGAGGCGATACAGTCGCTGATCCAGCAGATAAAACTGGTGGCCAATACCAGCAGTACCGTGCTGATCAACGGTGAAAACGGTACCGGCAAGGAGTTGGTGGCCCGCAACATCCACGCCCTGAGCGATCGCAGCGATCAGCCCCTGGTGAGCGTCAACTGCGCCGCCTTCTCACCCACCCTGTTAGAGAGCGAGCTCTTCGGCCATGAAAAGGGCGCCTTCACCGGCGCCACCAGCCGCCGCAAGGGACGGTTCGAGCTGGCCCACCAGGGCACACTGTTTCTCGATGAGGTAGCCGAACTCTCCCTCGAGGCCCAGTCTAAGCTGCTCAGGGTGATCCAAGAGCAGGAGTTCGAGCGTGTGGGCAGTAGTACTCCCATCAAGGTGGACATACGCCTGGTCACCGCCACCCATCACGATCTGCTTAAGCGGGTAGAACAGGGACTGTTCCGCATGGATCTCTACTATCGCCTCAATGTCTTCCCCCTGCATGTGCCGCCCCTGAGGGAGAGGCTGGAAGATATTCCACTATTGGTCAGCGATATCCTGCTCAACCTCAACCATAAGCTGGGTAAGAAGATCAAAGGGGTCAGCAAGCAAGGCATGCAGCACCTGATGGCCTATCACTGGCCCGGCAACGTCCGTGAGCTGCAGAACGTTATCGAGCGTCAGACCATACTCTGTCACGGTCAGATTCTGCAGATCCCGGCGCTACAGGCCGAGCCGCTACCTCAGGACAAGGGGGAGTTTCAGACCCTGCAACAGGTGGAGGCCGCCCATATCCGCCGCACCCTGAAGCGGCTCAACTGGCGTATCTCAGGCCCCAACGGCGCCGCCAATGTGCTGGGACTCCCCGCCAGCACCCTGAGATCCCGCATGCTCAAGCTGGGGATCAAGCGTCCGGCCTAAAACGTTCACGACAATCTCATACAAATTAGCGATATATCGCCAAAGCACGATATATCGCCAATGGAATTGAATTCAATCTGATTCAATTATATTTATTTCAATAACTTACAACACTCCTAAACTTGGATCTCAACTTGCATTGGCTGTCGGCAATTCCCCTAGCAAGAGTTTGGAAAGCCAATGAGTCAAGATCTCAGCAGTAAAGAGAACCCAATCGCCACCAAGGCCGCCCTGGGCCAGGCCATCCCCGTGACCAATCTGCCGGTGCAGCGCGGTAAGATACACATAAAAGAACAGAAGGGGCGCTTTCAGCGTCTGCGCACCGGCCTCAATAGCCTGCTTATCCTCTTCTTCTTCCTGTTGCCCTTCATCCCCTATCAGGGACGCCAGGCGATCCTCTTGGATGTGGAGCGCCAGGAGTTTCACTTCTTCAACCTGACCCTGTGGCCGCAAGATTTCACCCTGCTGGCGTGGCTGTTTATCATCGCCGCCTTCGCCCTCTTCTTCGTCACCGTCTTCTGGGGCCGTGTCTGGTGTGGCTACCTCTGCCCTCAGACCAGCTGGAGCTTCGCCTTCGTCTGGATAGAGCGGCAGATTGAGGGCAACAGCAACAAGCGTCACGCCCTGGATAAGGCCCCCTGGAGTCTTGAGAAGGTGCTTAAACGCGGCGCCAAACATCTGGCCTGGGCACTGGCGGGGCTGATCACCGGCTGTGGTTTCATCGCTTACTTCATCCCGGCCAGCGAGCTCTATCCACAGATCTTTACACTAAGCGCCAGCTTCTGGGTCACCGCCTGGGTCTGGTTCTTCGCCCTGTGTACCTACCTCAACGCAGGCTGGATGCGCGAACAGATGTGCCTGCACTGCTGCCCCTACGCCCGCTTCCAGTCGGCCATGTTCGACGCCAATACCCTGACCGTCTCCTATGACGCCGCCCGCGGCGAGTCTCGCGGGCCGCGAAAACGCAAACAGGCCACCGATCTTGGCGACTGCGTCGACTGCAACCTGTGTGTCGATGTCTGCCCCACGGGGATAGATATTCGTAACGGCCTGCAATATGAGTGCATCAACTGCGGTGCCTGTGTCGATGCCTGCGACCAGATCATGGATAAGTTCGGCTATGACAAGGGCTTGATCCGCTACGCCAGCGAGAACGAGCTGCAGAAGAAGGAAGTGAAACGCTTTACCTCCTTCAAATTTGTCGGCTATGGCATCGCGGTGATCATCATGCTCAGCGTTTTCGCCCTGGATCTCTATCGCCACCAGAGCATAGATCTCAACGTTATCCGCGACCGCCAGAGCCTCTACCGCGAGGTGGGTGACGGTCGCATAGAGAACAGCTATACCCTGAAGATCCGCAACAAGACCCAAGAAGATCACCAGTACCTTATCAGCCTCAATGACACAGGCAACCACGGCTTCGCCAAGGAGACCTCACAGCAGGTGCTAATCAAGGCCGGCGAACAGCTGAGCTATCCGGTGACTGTTTTCGAGCAGAAGCAGGCGGACTTTGTCGGCGCCAAGCTGCAGAAACAGACCATCGCCTTCACTGTCACCAACCTGAATAACCCCAAGGAGAAGGTCTCCCAGGCCAGCCCCTTCTTCAGCCTGAGCGCCTTTTAAGCCCTTCGGTTAAGACAACCAACCCCGGCGGCGCAACATAACGCCGGGGCAAACGCCCGCTACAAGGTGGGCGATTCTCACCCCTTGCTCTTCCGATTCAAGGCTCAGGCCTAAGTCATCAGGCCCTAGGTCATCAGGTCTAAATCATCAAGCCTAAGTCATCAGGCTTAAAGGCCCTAGGTTTCCAGGCGATAAGCCTCTTCCCGCTTACCGCCTGGCCTACATCAGGTCAGACCAGATGGATTTCACCACTTCAAAAATAATCATATTAAACATGTAGATAGAAGTTAAACAGCCGTTTTATTCCCTACCGACAGTGGTTGACCTGAGGTGATTTTTAGCACAGTCTAAACACCTGTTTGATTTTTAGCTGACGCCCAATCATACCCACAATAATAACCAGAGGAGACGCGTCCATGGCCTATGATTCTCACGTCCATGTAGACCTGGAGAAATATGCTTCATTGATCGATCTGATCGAAATCGCCGCCGAGCGCTATGGCGATAAGACAGCCTATGTGTGTCTGGGCAAGGCCAGCAGCTTTGCCGACATAGAACGCGACTCCCGCAACTTCGCCGCCTACCTGCAGCAACATACCCGGCTTGAGGTGGGCGACAAGGTCGCCATCCAGCTGCCCAACATCACCCAGTTTGTCATCGCCGCCTACGGCGCGCTGCGGGCCGGTATGGTGCTGGTCAACACCAACCCCTTGTATACCCCGAGAGAGCTGATTCACCAATACCGAGACTCGGGCGCCAAGGCCTTGGTGGTGCTGAGCGATCTTTTGCCCACACTGGAAGGCGTGCTCCCCGAGACCCAGATAGAGACGGTGATCGCCACTCATCCGCTGGATCTGATCGCTCCCCAGCCTCAAGCCGATAGCCCCCTCGCGCACATAGGCTTTACCCAGGTATTAGCCCTGGGCAGCCAGGCAGAATATCGCCCTGTACGGGTCGAGCAGCAGAGCCTAGCGGCGCTGCAATACACGGGCGGCACCACGGGCCTCTCAAAGGGTGCCATGCTCAGCCACACTAACCTGCTGGCCAACATGCTACAGGTGCAGTCGCGACTGGCCAGCAAGTTTGTTGAGGGCGAGGAGATCTTCGTCGCGCCCCTGCCCATCTACCATATCTACGCCTTCATGGTGAACTTCGTCTACTTCGAGCAAGGGGGCTGCAGCGTACTCATCCCCAACCCGAGAGACATCAGCGCACTGATTCAGACCATGTCGCAACATCCCTTCACCGGGTTTGCCGGCCTCAACACCCTGTTTGTCGGGCTCTGCCATCAGCAGGCCTTCCAGGCGCTGGACTTTAGTCATCTTAAGATCACCATCTCTGGCGGCACGGCACTGACCCAGGCGGCGGCCAGCATCTGGCAATCCACCACGGGCTGCACCATAAGTGAAGGCTATGGCTTGTCGGAAACCTCGCCCGTGGTCTCCCTCAACGCGCCAGGGCTCGAGTGTCTGGGCACCATAGGTCGCCCGGTGATCGACACTCAGGTGAAGATCCTCGACGCCAACGACCAGGAGGTGCCTCAGGGGGAGATAGGCGAGCTGGCGGTCAATGGGCCACAGGTGATGAGCGGCTACTGGCAGAAGCCAGAGGAGACCGCCAAGGTGATGACCAGCGATGGATTCTTCAAGACAGGGGATATCGCCCTGGCCACGGAAGATGGCATGCATAAGATAGTGGATCGCAAGAAGGATATGATCATCGTCTCCGGCTTCAACGTCTATCCTAACGAGGTGGAAGATGTGCTGGCCGCCCATGAGAGCGTGCTGGAATGTGCCGTGATCGGCGTCGACGACAGTCGTAGCGGCGAGGCAGTCAAAGCCGCCATAGTGCTGCGAGAACCTGAGCTGGCAAACGATGCCACTAAGCAGGCCCTGCTCGACCATTGCCGCAACCAGCTGGCCGCCTATAAGCTGCCCAAGATAATCGATTTCATGCCAGCCCTGCCCAAATCGACCGTGGGCAAGATACTACGCCGTGAGTTGAGGAAGTAGTCGGCTAAATCAGTGCCTTTGAGTCGAAAGGCCTAAAAAGGGCGCCTTCTCGGGCGCCCTTTTTTATTCACCCATTGTTCCCATTATTAGTAGGTCTTGGTTAGACAGTCCTAACTATTGCTATCCATTACGCCCAGCTATCTATTGCTCCCTGCTTTCTATTGCACCCAGATCAGCGCCTGGCTATCGAACCCCAGCTTCTCGGCCTGGGTGATAAAGGCTTGTCTTACCGACTCATCCACCTCGGGCGAGCGCGCCAGCAGCCAGAGATAGTCACGGTTATAGCTGGTGACGAAGGCGTACTGATAATCCGCATCCAGACGGTAGATCACATAGGCGCCATAGAAGGGACCGAAGAAGGAGACCTTGAGGTGGCCAATATCGGGCGTCTGGACAAAGTAGGCCTTGCCCTCGGCGCTCTTCCAGCTTTGTGTCTTGGCATCGAAGCCGCGATTGGTCACGCTCACGCCGCCATCGCCCCGCAGTTGATACTCGGCGGTCACCTGGCTCAGTCCGCGCTCGAAGCCATGATTCAGACGGGCGATTTCATGCCAGGTGCCCAGGTATCTCGAAAGTTCGAATCCCTCCACCGGCGCTATCCCCTTGGGCGCACTGGTGCAGGCCGTTAGCAGGGTTAACAGACAAACAAGAGAAAAGGTGACAGGCCATCTCATCGCGATACTCCACTTATTGAGGTGTATTGGAAAAACAATTCGTCAAACCAATACGCAGGGATGTGGCCTGAGGTTCACAAGGACTAACGCTCTCCTGTAATAATGCTCTCATGTAATAAAGCTCTCCTGTGATAAAGCCCGCCTCCCTATCGCACTTTATTTTGGGTATAAAGACCCAAACGTTCTAAGCGTTAGCCCACTCACAGAGTACAAATTTTAACCAGCAATTCCCTACCTTTTGTGCAAGTACTCCTTAGAATGAATAAAACCATTAGAAAAAACTCATTAAAAGGTTTAATCAAGATGCGACCCTTAACTCTACCCCTAGCTTTTTTACCCTTCACCTTCGTTGGCCTTATGCTCAGCGGCTGCGGCTCCGATGACACCAGTCCACCAGAGCCACTCGCCACAGGTACAGTGAGTATCGCCCTCTCTGATTCGCCAATGAGTCAGGTCAGCCGGGTCGAGCTGGTGCTCGATAAACTGGTGATGACAGATGCTCACGGCCAGCTACACACTCAGGATATGGCCCAGCACAGGTTTAACCTGCTGGACTACCAAGGCATGGACAGCCACAGAGTGATCGACGGCCTAGAACTCCCCGCAGGCCAATATCACGACGTACACTTCACCCTGGTTAATGGCGATCAGGCCCAGGGTTGCCTCATAGAAAATGGCCAGGGCCAGCACCCGCTGATGATAGAAGATGGCCGCCTCCCCATGGCAAACTTCACCCTGGGCGAACATCAGCACCTCAACCTGACCATGGAGATCGACCTCTACCAGTCAATGCACCTTTCCGATGGCCAATATCAACTCAACCATCACGGTATCTACTCCATCGACGACGACACCATGGGACACATCTTCGGCGAGATGGATCCTCAATGGATCGCCGATTGTGAGACTCAATACGCAGCGAGCGCCCCCGAGGGCGGCCAGTTCTATCACATGGCCTATCTCTACCCGAGCGAGGTGACCGGCCTGGCGCAGATGGGTGACATAGCCCAGAGCCGCGACGACGGCCTCTTCTCGCCGGTGGCCATCTCCCCCATACGCCAAGACAACAATGGCAACTGGTTCTTTGCCATGGGCTATCTGCCCGCCGGCAACTATCGGGTGGGCTACACCTGCCTCGGGCACCTTGATGACCCGACCCAAAACGATATGACTCAAGGCGCATTTAAGCTGTTTGAAGATGGCGGTGAGATCGGTGTCGAAGATGGCGGCAGAGAAACCCGCCATCAGTGCCGTGGTGGCCACGGCGGCCATAGAGGCTAGTCTAGCTAAATATAGAAACAGATAAGAGCAGATATAACCTGTCTGCCCTTATCTCACTCTCCTATCCTTTAGGCCTCTTCGGTAAGTAGCTGCAAGCTGGCGAACTCGCGGTAGAGGCTGTTGCTCTGCATCAACTCACCATGGGTACCGCTGGCGATCAGCTCCCCCTTATCCATCACCAGTATACGGTCGGCGTTGAGCACCGTCGCTAGGCGATGGGCGATGATCAGTGTGGTGCGCCCCTGCATCAGCACATCCAGCGCCTGCTTCACCTTCTGCTCACTGACCGCATCCAGGGCACTGGTGGCCTCATCCAGCAGCAATACCGGCCTGTCCGCCAGTATCGCCCGGGCGATGGCGATACGCTGCTTCTGTCCGCCCGACAGGCGCACACCGCGCTCACCCAGATAGGTCTGATAGCCCTCGCTAAAATCAGCAATAAACTCGTCGGCGCGGGCGGCAACACAGGCCGCCTGCACCTCCTCCAGGCTGGCATTGGGGCGACCGTAACGCACATTCTCCAGCACGCTGGTGGCAAAGATCACCGACTCCTGGGGCACCAGTGCATATTGCTGACGTAGCAGCTGCGGACTCAGACTGGCGATGTCGATACCATCCAGGGCGATCACCCCGCTGTCCAGCACATAGAAGCGCTGCAATAGCTCGAACAGGGTACTCTTGCCCGCCCCGCTCGCCCCCACCAGGGCCACCCGCTCACCGGGTGCGATATTCAGGCTCAGGCTACGGATCACCTCGACGCCAGCCTGCGCCTCCATCCCCTCAGCACTATCGGCACTGGCCTGAACAGGATAACTGAAACGTACCTGCTTGAGGCTCAGCTCGCCACGCACCTTGCTCGGCAGGCTTAGCGGAGTTGGCGCAACAGGAATATCGATAGGCGTCTCCACCAGCTCGATAAGCCGCTCCGTCGCACCGGCGGCGCGCTGGATCTCGCCGATCACCTCGCTGATGGTCGCCACGGCGCCCGCCACCATCACGGCATAGAACATGAAGGCAGAGAGCTCGCCCGGGCTGATCGCCTCACTCATCACATCCTTGGCGCCCACCCAAGTGATCAGGGCGACGGCCAAGATACTGAGAAACATCACCAGAGAAATGAGTATGGCGCGGTACTTGATGCGTCCCCTGGCCGCCTCCATCACAGCCTCGACCCGCTCGAAGAACAGCTGTCTGTCGCGGTCTTCATGGCAATAGGCCTGCACCGTATGGATCTCATGCAGCGACTCATCCACATAGGCCCCCAGATCCCCGACCCTGTCTTGGCTTTTACGAGACAGCTCGCGCACCTTGCGGCCAAAGAAGAAGATAGGCCCGAGCACCAAGGGAACGGCGAGCAGCACCAGGGCGGTCAGCTTAAGGCTGGTGATCGCCATCATCACCAGGCCGCCCACTACGGTAACGCTGGCGCGCAGCGCCATGGAGAGACTGGAGCCCACCACAGATTGCAACAGGGTGGCATCGGCGGTGAAGCGGGAGATCACCTCGCCGGTGCGCAGCCTGGCGTAGAAACCGGGCGACAGCTTGAGCAGATGGTCATACACCTTGAGGCGGATATCGGCGCTTACCCGCTCTCCCAGCCAGGTCATCAGGTAGAAGCGGCAGAAGATGGCCGAACTGCTCAGGGCGGTGATGCCTATCACCAGCAAGATGATCTCGTTAAGGCGCTCGCTATTTTCCCTAAGGAAACCTTCATCCACCATGAGGCGTACCCCCTGGCCCAGCGACAGCCAGGCGAGGGAGCCGATAAACAGAAACACTATGGCGGCGATCACCTTGCCACGATAGGGGCGCAGGAAACTGCCGATCCAGGGCAAAACCGACCGCTTAGGACTGGGTTTCCTGTCCTGAGGTACGGCGGAAGAGAGAGATTGAGACAAGCTGGCATTCCTTTTAGTCAGCGCGCGACACTTGGCTGACAGAATAACAAAACCCGCCGGGAAAAGCGGGTTTTGTTTGTCACCTCATTCAGGTTCAACAGAGCGCTGACTAGAACCAGGTCAGGCCTATGCTGATCACTATGCCTGTGATGATCAGCTGCATCAGGCAGAAGCCCATGATGTCCCGCGCCTTAAGCCCGGCGATCGCCAGCACGGGCAGGGCCCAGAAGGGTTGGATGAGATTGGTCCAGGCATCGCCCCAGGCCACCGCCATGGCGATACGCGCCACATCTGCGCCCAGCGCCTCGGCCGCCGGTAACATGATGGGGGCCTGCACCGCCCACTGGCCCCCACCCGAGGGCACGAAGATATTAACGATACCGGCGCTGATAAAGCTCCAGAACGGTAGGGTCTCGGCGCTGGCGATGGCCACGAAACCTGAGGAGATGCTCTGTGCCAGGCCAGACTGCACCATGAGCGCCATGATCCCCGCATAGAAGGGGAACTGGATCACTATGCCGGCGCCGCCCTTAATCGCCTCATTGAGGCTGGTCAGCAGGCTGCGGGGCGTCTGATGCAATATGATGGCGAGAAACAGAAACAAGTAGTTGACGATATTCAGGTTGAGCTTGCCCCCTGAGGCGAAGAAGTATTGCCCCAGATATACTAGGCCGGCACCACCCACGGCCCAGGCCAGCAACCGGCTGTTTTCCAGGTAATCCGCCGGGCGGGTGACAGCCTCTGTCTTGACCTCGGGCTCAGCTAACTTTTCCTTATCGACATAGATACTCTCCTCCTGGCTCGGCAGCATGAAGCGGTTAACCAAGGGGATGAGCACGAAGAGGATCGCCACCAGCGCCAGGTTAAATCCGGCGAAGATAGTCGTGTCCGTAGGGATAATGCCTATCTTATCTTCGGCAAAATGCCCCTTGGTGGCTATGGTCAGGGGAATCGACCCCGCCAGGCCGCCGTGCCAGACCACGAAACCCGAATAGGCACTGGCCACCAAGAGTCGATAATCCACCTTCACCTGACGCGCCAGCGCCTTGGCAAACAGCGCGCCCACCACCAGGCCGAAGCCCCAGTTGATCCAGCTGGCCAGCAGAGACACTAGCGTCACCAGGATGATCGCCTGGGGCGCACTCTTGGCCAGGGCGGCGATGCCATCTAACAGGCGTTTAATGGGCGGCGAGCTGGCCAGCATATAACCGGCCACCAGCACCAGCAACATCTGCATGGAGAAACTCAGCAGGGCCCAGAATCCCTGGCCCCAGTAGGTAACCAGTTGCAACGGACTCTGCTGCTCCACCAGCATTGCGGCAATGAAGACCAGCAGGGTGAGGAGTAACACGAAAATATAGGGGTCGGGCAGATAGCGGTCGACCAACTTGACCAGAGGTTTTGCGGCCTTATTGAGCATGATCTTGTCCTTGATAGCAGGGTATTATTATTGATTGAATTTGCCACAGACAGGTTAAGCGATAACTTAACTAAATCATACTCATACTATGGTATAGGGGCGAAGGACATACCAGCAAACAAGGTCCGTAACCCTAGCGGGCGACTCATGTTATAGTGAGGCCATCATTCATCAGCTTAATGACCTTATGGCGCAGCAGATCTCCAACGAAACCAAAGATGAGGCGATGAAAATTGCCAAGGCCACCCAGAAACCCGGGCAAACCAAGGAACAGACCAAGCTTATCGCCCAGGGGATAGAGAAAGGGATCGCCGAATATAAGAAGCGCCAGAAGAGTAAGGCCAGAGACAGGGATAAGCAGCGCAAACAAGTCTTGAAGGAAAAGCAGCGTCAACCCCTCGAACAACAGAGTGAGCCGCGCCAAGAGACGCCGACAAGCCGCAAACTGCCCTGGCTGCTACTGGCCCTCAGCTGGTTGGGCTTTATCGGCTTCTACCTGCTAAATCACTAAGCCTCTCAGATTCGCACTATTCAATAGACTATCCGCTAGGCGTTAACGACTGGGCGATGGTCTCGATATGGCTCGCTACCCAGGCCTTATCGATAGGCCCCCAGTCATTGAGGCGATAGTAACCGGCATTATGGCGCTCGCCGTCCTGCACGAAGGTGCAGGTAATGCCGATATCCCCCATGGCGGCAATCGCATCTTGCAGGGTGCGGCGTGGCATAGAGGTGGCCTTGTTCAACGACAGTAAGTTGTGTTGCTCACCGTCGATCATATGGGCCAGGTAGAGCTTTCTCAGGAAGGCGATTTTCTGCTTAGATAACTCAGCGCTCAAGACATCCTCTCTTCTCTAACTTGTTATCACTATTATTTTTTATACTCTTGTAACATAAAAGATCCATCTCATACAGACGCAAATGGCTGACAGCCAAAGGAAAGATGTTATAGTCAGTCAATTGCCAACTTTAGCAGGATAACAAATGGAAGATGTGACTCCTCAAGCTTCGGCCTCAATGCAGGCCCGGCATAGACTGGAGCAGCCGGATTGGATCAGCATAGACGAAGTGCCTCTGACCCCCTTGGAACGGGCCTATCTGCATCAGGTGCAGATAGAGAATCTGCTGATCTTCACGCCGCTGCTCATCATTGCGCCCCTGGCCGCCATACTACTCAACCTGCCCGGCAGCCTGATCATCGCCCTAGTGACTCTGCTGCTTGTCCTGGCGGGCGTTGTTAGCTACGGCCGTTATCGCTACGCCCTCTCTTTCGCCTATGGCGTATTCGATCACGAGTTCATCATGCAGAAGGGATTGATTTGGCATAAGAAGATCGCCCTACCCTATACCCGCTTACAACATGTCAGCCTGTCTCAGGGACCGCTGGAACGCTATTTTCGTCAGCACACCCTCAAGTGTTTCAGTGCCGGCAGTGGTAGCGCCGAGATCAGCCTGCCTGGTCTGGGCGATGACACGGCGGAGCCACTGCGCAAGCACCTGTTAGCCAAGGCCTCCCAAAAACAAGCCACCGGCGAAGATGAGGCATAGCCCATGAGTATGCGCTTCGCCCAATGGGCGAGCCTGTCTCCCTGGTCAATAGTCAGCTTCAGCGTTGGCAGCCTGAAACAGATACTCACCAATGGTTATGCCCTGATCCCCCTGGTCTATACCGGCTGGCAGCAGGGCTTTAATTCTCCCTGGGTGCTGCTGGTCGGCCTTGGCGTCATACTCATCACACTCACCTATGCCAGCCTGCAGTGGGCCAGATACAGATACCGGCTCAGTGATGCCAAGCTGGGGATACGCCAGGGGCTAGTGTTTAAACGCGCGCACGAGATCCCACTCAATAAGATCCAAAACGTGCGCCTGGAGCAGCCCCTCTACTTTCGCCCCCTAGGTCTCTACAGCCTGGTGGTGGAAACGGCTGGCTCCAAGCAAGATGAGGCAGTGCTGGCGGCGGTTAACTACCGTCAAGCCATGTTACTCAAGAAACAGCTATTTCCGTCTCAAGCAATTAAGGACGACAGCGAATCAATTGGGGGGCACAATGAGGCGATTCAGGCTGACCGTCAGACCATAGCGGCCAACACCGACCAATCGGGACGCCGCGGCGAAGGCCTAGTGGTCGCCAAAGATCTCAAGGCTCTTTTAATTTTCGGCCTCTATCAGAACAACCTCATCTGGCTGTCACTGATCTCGGGCTCCATCATAGGCCAGGTAGACTGGGAATCCCTGGGGCAGAACAGCCTGGTACAAGGGGTCTGGCACTGGTATCAGGCCAACGTCGCCACCGGGCTTGTCTATCAAATCCTGGCGGTGCTGGCCGCATTGGCACTACTCGCCCTGCTGCTCTCGTTAATCTCCATCGCCTCGGCCGTGCTTAAGTATTATCCCTATCGCCTCAGCCTGCGCCAAGGCACGCTACACAGAACCGGCGGCATACTGGCCAAGCAACAAGATGCCTTGCGCCTACACAGGGTGCAGCTGGTACGCTTCGAACAACCCGCCATAGGCCGGCTAATCGGCCGCTGGACGGTGCATTTTGAACAGGTGAAGGGCAATGAGATTGAGCAGCTGAGCAAGCGTCATCTGTTGATCCCCAGCATGACCCAAGATGAGATCCCACAGGCCTTCAAGCGATTAGATAACTTGGCCGCCAAGGCCAATGCCTTACCCACAGGTTATCAGGGGATAGATATCGGCTGGTTTTGGCGCCGTGCCGCCCTGCTGATGCTGCTCCCCATAGTGATAACCTCAATCGTCGGCATCAACCCCTTCACCGAACTCCTTGCCGGCTTCACCTTGGTGGCGCTTGTCGGCCTCTATCTCAACTATCGACAGTGGGGCTATCAGCTGGAGGGCGACGACTGCTGGATCCACACAGGCGCTCTGGGACAAACCTGGCGACTGGTACCTCTGAGTAAGACTCAAGATATCTGTATATCACAGACACCGGGGCAGAGGCGTAAGTCATTGGCTAACCTGCACTTAGGACTAGCCTCAGGCCCCTTAGTGATCCCCTATATTCCCCTGAAAGAGGCTAGATTGATCGCCGAAACCGCGTTAAATTTGACCAGGCAAGATCCGAAAAACTGGATATAGGTGGAGATAAGGAGCAGACATGAACAGGATAGCCCATACGCCAGACGAAATTATTCGCTTCTGGTTCGAGGAGATCGAACCTAAGGCCTGGTTTATCAAAGATCTCGCCTTCGACCAGACAATAGCCCGCCGCTTCGGCGAGCTAGTCACCCAGGCAAAACAGGGCGAACTCTATCACTGGCGCACCACACCACAGGGACGCCTAGCGGAGATCATCCTACTGGATCAGTTTAGCCGTAACATCTACCGGGATAAGCCCGAGGCCTTCGCCGCCGATCCCATGGCCTTGGCCCTGGCTCAGGAAGCCGTAGCGGCCGGTATCGATAAGCAACTGCAACCTAAACAGGTGCCCTTTCTCTACATGCCCTACATGCACAGCGAGTCCCAGGCAATTCACGAGGTGGCACTGATCCTCTTTAACCGCGAGGGCGCCGAGAATAACCTGGCATTCGAGCAGCGCCACAAGGCGATTATCGACCGTTTCGGCCGCTATCCCCATCGCAATGCGATTCTGGGGCGCAAGTCCACCGACGAGGAGCTGGCGTTTCTCGCCGAACCTGGCTCGAGTTTCTAACTTATCCAGCGAGTCATTCCCCATTAGGGCGTAAGGAGTACCCATGGAGATCACCCTCACCTACGGCCTGCTGCTGGTCGTCACCGGCTTCTTGGCTGGCATCATCAACACCCTGGCCGGCGGCGGCTCTAACCTTACCCTGCCAGCCCTGATGGTCATGGGCATGCCCGCCGAGGTGGCCAATGCCACCAATCGTGTCGGGGTGACGGTGCAATCGATCACCGCCATGCTGGGCTTTCACAAACATGGCAAGCTAGATACGGATGACAAGGGGCCGATTCTGGTGCCAACCATAGTCGGCGGCTTCATAGGTGCAGGCCTGGCCGCCTACGCCCCCAGTACGCTGATAAAACCCCTACTGCTGGGCACCATGCTGTTGATGGCGCTCATCATTCTAGTGCGCCCCGCCATCATAGCCCCCGAGCTGGGCACCCCGGTCAACAGAGTCAAAGACACGCCTAAGTCCTGGTTCTGGCTGACCCTGGCCGGGATCTACGGCGGCTTCGTGCAGGCGGGGGTGGGGTTCGTCTTGCTGGCCGCCCTAGCGGGCAGCCTAAGATATGATCTGGTCAGGGCAAATGCCCTCAAGGTGTTCTGTACCCTGTTCTTCACCCTGGCCTCCCTGCTTATCTTTATCAAGGAAGATCTGATCCTCTGGGTTCCCGGACTCATACTGGCGGCAGGTACCATGGTGGGCGCCCACCTAGCGGTCAAGCTAGCCATCAAGGTCAGTCCCAAGGTACTCAAGTGGTTTCTGTTTCTGATGACACTCTGCGGCAGTGTCGCCGCTATGCTTAGCGACTAAGAGCTTAGCGATTAAGGGCTCTGGCTGGATCACTCGAGCCAATCGATCATGAAGCTGATGGCGCCGGCGTTATCGCAGCGCCACACTCTCACCCGCACCGAGGGCCTGAGTACGCCGGGAGAAAGCTCGAGCCGTTTCCAGTCAGGCAGGGTAAATAGTCCGCCATTTAGCCGCATCTGCTCAAGACGATAGGCGATATCCAGGTGCTCCAGGGTGCCGTCGACGGTGCGAATACCGAAGGCTAGCTGAGTCTCGCTCCTGTGATAATTAAACACCTCACCCTGCCATGAAGTCAGCTGGTCACGGCCACAGGGCACAAAGTCTGGGGCACGCAACCGCTCCGCCAGGCAAGGACTTCCCCACAAACCAAGGCCTATGGCGATGCACCATAGGCCCTGTTTCAGCATGGGATTTGTCATGAGGCTAGTTACTTGGCCAACGATAGGCGCCGCTTAAGATATCGGCACGCTCGGACTGACCCGGAGTAAACTCAAACATGCAGCTGTCGTCTGTGTAGTCCATGAAGTTGTAGATGGGATCCTCACCGCCATCCCGTTTGCAGGTATCGCGTCCCGTTGGGCAGCCATAGGCCGCCGAACGCTCTGCCGCGGTATCGGCTACCTGATCGCCAAGACTACAGCCCCCCTGGAAGGTGTGATACAGGCCCAGCCAGTGACCAACCTCATGGGTAGCCGTATCGCCTTCGTTGTACGGCGAAGCAGTGCCTCCGGGCAGCGATTGATTGAGGATCACCACGCCATCATCGCTAGGGTTACTGGCATAATCTGTGGGGAAGGTCGCCCAGCCAAGCAGGCCGCCGCCTGGATTAGAGACATAGATATTAAGCGTGTCGGCGCCGCCCATGCGAAGGGATTGTTTCATCGCCTTCTCGGCCGTACTACCTGGCCCTGCGGTATACCAGGCATCGTTTTCTGTTGTTGTTGTCCCCATCAAGGTGAAGCTGAACTTGGTATCGAAACCACCACCGCCATCTGCGCCAGAGAAGGCGTTGTTCAGTACACTCATCTGATCCGCAACCAGACCAGACACATCGCCGTCGCCGTTGCTACTTAGAATGAGATGGACATAGACGGGAATATTATACCCTACGGCCTTGTAGTCACCGCCTGTGCCGCCATCGCCACCACCGCCGTTGCCGTTGCCGTTGCCACCGCCATTGCCGTTACCCACACCATCAGGCTTCTTCAGGGTCTTGAGGTGTTCGTTTAGCATGCGCACCTCGAGATCCGAGGGGGTACGGGTACCGCAGCGCAAGAATGCGGCGTTACCGTTGGCATGGTCGAAGGCCGGAGTCGAACTCGTCTTAGCCTGCTCTTGACCGGCCAGCGCCTGACCAGCGAAGACCAGGGCACTTGCCGACATCAGTAGCAAACCAGTTATTCTTATTACGCTTCTTCTCATGGGAGCCTCATCTTAAAATCTGATCCAAGTCACATCACTGAGTATAGAAAAAGTCGACGAACTTGCTAACGCAAAGGCCAACGCGGCCACCAGGCTTAAAAATTGACTCTTTCCTTTACATTCGATACAAAAGTAAATGATAACCATTCCCATTTAAAATCTTGCTTATTTTGTATATCCTTTGTTGCGTTAATTTGGTTGGCGTGCCAAGTCCCCAGCGGCCTTGCACCGCTCCTCACTATTCCTCTTTTGCCAAGATGACGACAGATCATGAAACTTAAGCCTATTTCGCTCGCTATCTTCTGCGCCCTGAGCATGGCGACCATGCCAGGCCACGCAGAAGATCAAACTGCTCAAGCAGACAAAGACAACCAACGGGGTGATCAAGAGATCGAGAAGATCGAGGTTCGCGGCCGCTATGTGCAAGGCTATAACGCCCACTCGGTCGGCGGCGCCTCACGCCTAGACCTTGCCATCATAGATATTCCTCAGTCGGTATCAGTGATCACAGATGCTCAGCTGGACGACTTCCAGCTCAACGACATCAATAGCGCCCTGGACAGTGCCACGGGCATCAATGTCGAGCGCATCGAGACAGACCGCACCTACTACACCGCCCGCGGCTTCGACATCACCAACTTCCAGATCGACGGCGTCGGCCTGCCACTGACGTCGGGCAACAACCATGCCGACGAAGATACCGCCATCTATGATCGCATCGAGGTGATCCGCGGTGCCAACGGCCTGATGACGGGCGTGGGCAACCCCTCGGCCACGGTCAACTTTATCCGCAAGCGTCCCACGGCCGACAATCAGCTCAAGCTCCAGGCGAGCTACGGCAGCTTTAACAACGCCAGAATCGAGGCGGACGCCAGCGGCCGCCTCAACGATACCTTCGCCGCCCGAGTGGTAGCGGTGAAGCAGCAGAAAGACTCCTACCTCGACCGATACGAGACAGACAAGAGCGTACTCTATGCCTTCATCGAGGCTAACCTG
The DNA here is from genome assembly GCF_022398495.1 of Shewanella sp. Isolate8. Lineage (NCBI taxonomy): Bacteria > Pseudomonadati > Pseudomonadota > Gammaproteobacteria > Alteromonadales > Shewanellaceae > Shewanella > Shewanella sp. Isolate8. Next base: position 183,044 of record NZ_JAKEVI010000003.1, read on the forward strand.
AGCGACGACACCAGCCTGTCGGTCAGTCACAGCTACATCAACAACGATGCCACCGGCAACAACTGGGGCGCCCTGCCGCTTTACTACACAGACGGCAGCCCGACCCACTACGACAGATCCACCAACACCTCAGCCAACTGGTCTAACTGGCAGGTGATCAAGCACAATACCGTCGTGGAGCTGAGCCATTACTTCGGTGATGACTGGCGCCTGCGTGCCACCTACTCCCACAAGAGCACAGACGAAGACACCGAGCTCTTCTACGTCTACGGTACCCCAGACAGAGAAACCGGCCTGGGCCTCACGGGTTACGGCAGCGAATATGACTTAGACGAGAGCCATGATCTGGTCGATATCTATGTTGACGGTGAAGTCAGCCTGTTTGGCCGCGAGCACCAACTGGTGGCCGGGGTAAACTATGCCAAGGTGGACTACATCGACAGCTCGCTGTACGACTACACCACGGGTAACGGCTTCCCGGCCATGCCGGATCTCAACACCTGGGACGGCAACACGCCCAAACCTGTGTTTGCCGATAAGCCTCGTGGCAGCGATGTCGGTGCCAAGCAGCAGGCCGCTTATTTTACCGGTCGTTTCAACCTGTTTGATGGCTTCCACTTCATCGCCGGTGGCCGCTTCAACAAGTGGCAGGCCGAAGGGATCTCCTATGCCAAGGTGCAAGATGTAGAAGACAGCCAGTTCATTCCCTACCTGGGCGCCGTCTATCGCATCACCCCTGAACTCGTGGCCTACGCCAGCTATACCGAGACCTTCAAGTCGCAAATCGAGAAGGATATCGACGACAACCTACTGGCCCCAGTAACGGGCGAGAGCAAGGAGATAGGCCTTAAGAGCGAGCTGTTTGACGGCCGCCTGATCGCCAGCCTGGCCTACTTCGACGTCCAGCAGGTCAACCTGGCGGTGCCGGATCCCCGCACAGCTGCTCTGCCGCCAAGCGATCAACGCTACATAGGGGCCGATGGCATCAACAGCAAGGGCTATGAGTTAGAGGTAGCCGGTGAGGTGTTCGATGGCCTCAACCTGAGCCTGGGCTTCACCGACTTCGACATAGATGGCGATGACGAGAACGCCGCGAAGGTAGCCGCCTACACGCCGAGTCGCCTGCTCAAGTTTGCCGCCACCTATGATGTGGCCGCCATAGAGGGCCTCTCGGTGGGCATGAACATGCGTTGGCAGGATGATATCTACCGCAATCAAGGGGTGGTCGGCGAGGGATTCGACAATGCGGGCGAGGCGATCGTCACCCGCCAGAATGCCTATGCCATCGTCGACCTTATGGCCCGCTATCGGTTTAACGACAACCTTCAGTTGAGCCTCAACGCCAACAATGTGACCGACGAGAAATACCTCAACAGTCTCTATTGGGCTCAGGCCTTCTATGGCGCGCCGGCGAACTACAGCGCCACCCTGAGCTGGAAGATCTGATCTAAGTCCATCAACAAAAGGGCTTAAGAAAAGCACACTAAAAAGGGCATGTCGCCGAAGCGATATGCCCTTTTTGTTGTTTCACTGAAATACCCGCCGATTTAAACCAACTCGGCCAACATCTCATCGGAGTAACTCACCAGCGGCTGCCTGTCGCGTACCCTGACCACATAGTCTGGGTTGGCGATAAAGGGACGACCTATCGCCAGCAGATCGAAACGGCCATCGGCAATGGCCTGTGCCCCAGTCTCGGCGCTGTAACTGCCTACCCCCACCAGGGTCTGGCTGTAATGGGCGCGCACATAGTCAGACACTCGTCCGTCGAGATAGTCGAATGTCAAAGCATCGTCGAAGATCCCCACGTGCAGGTAGGCTAACTGGCGCGACTCCAGCTGTTTTAAGAAGTAGTCGAACACGGCGCGATCCCGGCTATCACACTGCATATTGACATAGGCGCCCGGCGACACCCGCAGCGCGGTGCGATCATGGCCGATACGCTTAATGATGGCATCCACCACGGCCAGCGGAAAGCGCGCCATATTCTCCGGCGTGCCGCCAAACTCATCATCGCGACGGTTACTGTCATGATGCAGGAACTGATCGATAAGGTAGGCATTGGCGCCATGGATCTCGACGCCGTCGAAACCGGCATCGATAGCATTGGCCGCCGCCTGGGAATAGTCGGCCACCAGCTGAGCTATCTCCTCACCGGTCAGTGCCTTAGGGATCTCGTAGGCCAGTTCGCGCTGACGCGGTACCGTGCCTTCAATCTTTACCGCCGACGGCGCCACGGTTGGTCCACCGAAGAAGTGCGAGTGCGCCACCCGGCCCGTGTGCCACAGCTGGGCGAAGATCTTGCCGCCCTTGGCATGTACCGCGCTGGTTACCTTCTGCCAGCCCTGGATCTGCTCTGGGGTAAACAGGCCCGGGGTATTGGGGTAGCCCTGACCATCGGGGCGAATGATCACCGCCTCCGAGATGATAAGCCCGGCATCGGCACGGCGAGCATAGTAGTCTGCCATCGCTTGGGTTGGCACCAGATCATCGTCGGCCTGACAACGGGTAAGGGGCGCCATCAGAATCTTGTTGTTAAGGGTAATACTGGCGTTAAGCGCATAAGGCTGAAACAGATCGGCTGTCATAATCGGCTCTCTATCTTGAATGAGCGTTCAAGATACTCCCAGGCGAAAAATGATTCAAGATCTTTTTTGAACGTACATTCAAAATTAAGTACAATCTCATTTACCACCCAAGCAAACAGCTACAAGAGCAAGATGCGCAACGCCGAATTTGATCGCCAACAAGTACTGAGACAGGCCATGAATGCCTTTATCGACAAGGGCTACGCCAAGACCAGTATGCAAGATCTCACCAAGGCCACAGGGTTACACCCTGGCTCCATCTACTGCGCCTTCGACAACAAGCGCGGCCTGCTGCTGGCGGTAATCGAACAATATGGGCAAGACAGACGAGACGAACTTGCCGCCTGTTTCGGCTCATCCCTCCCCTTCCCTGAGCAGCTCAAACAGTATCTGGCCGGCGTAGTCGATGAGTGTCAGTGCCAAGGCACACCTAAGGCCTGCCTGCTGACTAAGGCGCTCAATGAGGTGGCACAACAGGATGAGGTGATTGAGAGTGCCATCAAGCAGCACCTGGAAGACTGGCAGCAGCTGCTTGCGGCGCAATTTAGCTCGGCTGTCGATAAGGGAGAACTTCAGGGGGACCCTGAACACCTGGCTCGCTACTTCATCATGGGCGTCTATGGGCTGAGAACCTTTGCCCATACCAAGCCGGCGCCAGAGGTATTGCACGCCCTGGCGGCTCAGCTTCATCAAGATACCTGCCGATGCTAACGCCTTAGCCAATTTGTGTAGAAGAACTAGCCTGCACTGGCTATGACTTGTATTAAGCCCCCTCAAACTGCTTTAAAACAAACAGAAAGGATCAGGCTATTTCACTACCATCACGGGGCACTTGGCCTTGTTGGCCAGCTCCTCGGCCACGCTCGGGTTCAGCAGGTGAGACAGCCCGGTATGACCATGACTGGCGACCACTATCATACCCACATCGTACTCTTCGGCATCGAGCAGTATCTGGCCCAAGACGCCACCGGTACGTACTTCGCTGTGCACCTTGAGATGGGGTGGCATCTTAATCTGCGCATCCCTGACAATCTCACCCAACTTACCGTTGGCATAGGCATGCAGATGCTGCTCCAGCTCTTCCTGACTCTCAACCACTATCCCATAGTTATGGGCGCCGTAGGGTTCACTCACCACATGAACGATACGCAGATCCACGCCATATAGCGTCGCCATCTCGATGGCATAACTCAAGGCGTGTGATGCCGTCTCGGAAAAATCCGTTGGGCATAATATTTGACGGGTACGCATATTCACCTCCTCAAATCAGGCGCTCGTCTCCCTCTGTCACAGACACGACAACTAGGCTGCACCCTCAACCATAGGCCGACGGTCAGCTTAGAGACCTGCACTATTTGACGACAAGCACTGGGCACTTGGCGCGGTTAGCCACTGCCTCTGCCACATTGGTATGCAGAAAATGAGACAAACCTTTACGGCCATGGCTGGCGATCACTACCATGCCGACATTACTCTCTTCGGCCTCGGCTAAGATCTCTGTGGTGGGATCGCCACGACGTATCATGGTCTCGATAGGTAATTTGCTATCGAGCTTGGCCAGCAAGGACTTCATCTTCTCGGCGGCGGCATCTTCCATCGACTGGGCGAGCTCCTCCGGCGTGATGGCGAGGATCTGAAAATTCTCATCCCCCATCGGCTGCTCGACCACATGGAGTAAGCGAAATCCCACCTGATACAGATTGGCCATCTCGATGGCGTAAGACAGGGCATGGGAAGCCGTTTCAGAAAAATCTGTCGGGCATAAAATTTGACCACTTCTCATCTGTTACTCCTTAAGGACCTATTATGCTTTCAGGTTTATTTTCTGTTCTCTCTAGACACATTTCGCCGACCACGCGAGCCATTTAGACGCCCCTTTTAAGCAGCCCTTGTAGGACATTTCTCCTGCGTTATCACAGATTGGCGTAGCAAAATAACCTCACTGACTCCGCCTTTAATTAAACGTCTACAAACTACCGCAGAAACAAACAGGAAAGGCCAACAGGCCCCAACGCTATCGGCATTCTCTTTTTACTTAAGCATAGCGGATAAAATTGACACAGGCTTGACAGAAATCGCTTATATTGCAGGCCCTTCTCGTCATCTATTCCCGCTGGTAACAGACCTTGGCAAGATGCTGTAAGCAGCCTCTGCTTCACTGCATACGACACCCGTCACAAGCATCAACACAGCCACTCGAGCGCATCGCGTTTATCCTCGAAAAATCTGAACTCGCCCGGAGTGAACCAGTTAGCGACCCGGGTCGCCCACTGCTGCAGATCTCCCGCGCCTATGATGGCCACCCGCTTAAACTCCTTGCCATGTTTCAATCCCAGCTTAAGGTCATCCCAAACGGCGTGCAGCGACAGGCCATCGAGCTCTGTGATATCGATGAGGGCCACGATTTCCGGCGCCTTTATACCCGCCAGGGCAGACTCCAGCAGCGGCGTCATCTGCTCATAGTCTTCGTGGGTCAACTTACCGACGGCCTTGAAGGCGAGGTAGAAATCATCCTGACTGCGCTCTATGCCTATGGCGATACCATGTAGATTGCTGCTCATATCAAGCTCCTGTAATCCAGCCTAAAATTGCCTTCTTCATTTTAGGTTTCCAGCCCCTCCACCCGCTTGATCCAGATCACACTTTTCACCGCTATCGAACAATATTTGACCTGGGCGGTTTTACCCCCTAACATTAGACCGACTAATCAGTCGGTTTTGTATTTTGACCATCTGACTCCAGATCCGGCTTGGCAGAAGAGACGTCAACATTCGAACGCTCAACGTCAGTAACCAATAGAGGATAAGCACAATGAACATGCCCGCCAACCTAGATGTCGGCCAAGACCTCAACCAATTGCTGGCGAGGCAGAAGGCCAGCTTCCGTGAGCAAGGCGCCCCCTCTAGGCAGCAACGCGAGGCCCAGCTTATCGCCCTCAAGCAGGCACTGCTAAGCCATCAAGAGGCGATCGTCGAGGCCCTCAATGCCGACTATGGCCACAGATCTCCTGATGACAGCCGCATCTCCGACATCATGCCCTGCGTCAACAACATCAACTACACCCTGAAGAAGCTCAAGGACTGGATGAAGCCCAGCCGTCGCCACGCGGGCATACTGCTGGCGCCCGCCAAGGTACAGGTGCAGTATCAGCCTCTGGGTGTGGTCGGCATCATAGTGCCGTGGAACTTTCCCGTGATGCTCTCCATCGGCCCCCTCATCACAGCGCTGGCCGCCGGTAACCGCGCCATGCTCAAGCTGTCTGAATTCACCCCTGAGACCAACAAGGCACTCAAGCAGATGTTGGCCGAGATTTTCGACGAAACCCAGGTGGCCGTGGTCGAAGGTGAGGCCGAGGTCGCCGCCGCCTTCTCCGCGCTACCCTTCGATCACCTGTTGTTTACTGGCTCCACCACGGTTGGCCGCCATGTGATGCGCGCCGCCGCCGACAACCTCACCCCGGTCACCCTGGAGCTCGGCAGCAAGTCGCCGGTGATCATCGCCCCGGATATGCCGCTGGATACCGCCGTGGAGCGGATGATCTACGGCAAGTGCCTCAACGCAGGGCAGATCTGTGTCGCCCCCGACTATGTGCTGCTCCCCAAGGGGCAGAGCGAGGCCTTCGTGCAGGCCTTCATCAGGCGCTTCAAGCAGATGTATGGTGAAATAGGTCAGAACCCGGACTACGGCGCCATCATCAACCAACGCCAGTTCGACCGCCTGCAGGCGGTATTGCAAGATGCCGTCGACCTCGGTGCCAGGGTCACCCCCACCAGCGGCGAAACCATGGCACCCGGCAGCCGCAAACTGCCGGTGCAGCTGATAACTGGGGTAAACGAGCAGATGCGGGTGATGCAGGAGGAGATCTTCGGCCCACTGCTGCCCATCATCGAATATGACAACCTGGAGCAGGCGATCGATTATGTGAATGACCGCCCTCGTCCGCTGGCGCTCTATATCATGAGCTTCGATAGCGATACCCAACAGCGTCTACTCAACCAGACCCACTCGGGCGGTGTGTGCATCAACGAGACCGTATTTCATGTGGCGGCGGACGATGCGCCATTTGGTGGCATAGGTCCTTCGGGCATGGGCCACTACCATGGCAGAGAGGGCTTCCTCACCTTTAGCCATGCCAAGACCATACTAAGCCGCGGCAAGCTGAACACGGGCAAGCTGGTGCACCCGCCTTACGGCACTGCCATCCAGCGTATGCTGATGAAGCTATTTTTACGCTAAGGGGCGCCGCGGATGACAGCCGGTAGCAAACGCACCAAGAAACAGGCTATTCTGGATACCGCCCTGCAGCTGTTCGTTAGTCAGGGCTTTCATGGCACCAGCACCGCCACCATAGCACGGGAGGCGGGGGTGGCTACTGGCACCCTGTTTCACCACTTCCCCTCGAAGGAGCAGCTGCTTGAGCAGCTGTTTCTCAGCGTCAAGCAGGAGTTTGCCGACGCGATACAATCTGCGGTAAATAAGCGTGGCGATCTCAAGAAAGATGCCGAACAACTCTGGTTTGCCGCGCTCAGTTGGGCCATAGACAACCCGCTGAAACAGGCCTTTTTTCAGCTCTATTCTATGTCGCCGACGGTCGAACAGTCGGTACGCGATCAGGCGATGCACAGCATCTTAGGCTTCATCGGCGCGCTTATCCGCCAGGGTCAGGCACAAGGCTTGCTTGCCGACTTCCCCCAGGATCTGATGCAGGACAACTGTCACGGCCAGTACCTGGCCGCCACCCGCTACTTCGCCGACCACCCAGAACGCTGGCAGGATGAAGAGCAGCGCACCGCTAGCTTCGCCCTGTTTTGGAATGCGATGGCCGCGCGGTAATCACTCCTGCCAATCGGCAAAGTGTGCTAACAGATGGTCTATAGCCATTCGCGCCCGCATCGGCAAGAAACGACGATTTTGATAGACAATCCAGCTGGTGATCCCCCGATTCCAGTATGAGGACAATACAGGTACCAGACTGCCCTTGGCTAGCGGCACAATAAAGCTACTCTTGGGCAGGTAGGCGATACCCTGGTGTTGCTCTGCCGCCGCAATCACGGCAGGCACATTATTACTGCGCCAACGTCCCTCGACCTTAATGCTCAGCTCGCCATCCCCTTGCTGGAACAGCCAGTGATCATTGTTCGAGATGATGCAACTATGCAGTCTAAGATCCTGCGGCGTCTTGGGAACGCCAAACTCAGCCAGATACTGAGGACTGGCCACGGCCATCATGTCTCGATTCGCCAGCTTACGCGCCACCAGCCCCGAATCTTTAAGCGCCCCAAAACGAATGGCGAAATCGATACCGTCTTCGACAAAATTGACCATACGACTATTGAAGTCCATCTCTATCGTCAACGCTGGATGCTGCCTTGCAAAGTCAATCAATACCGGCGCAATATACTGCTCAGCAAAGGCACCTGCGGCACTGACTCTCAGCGTGCCGCTTAGCTGCAACTGCTGCTGAGTCACCTCCTCATTTGCTTGCCTAAGTCCCACCAACAGATTCTGACACTGACGATAATAGCCCTGCCCGGCCTGAGTCAGACTGACACTGCGTGTAGTACGCGCAAACAGGGCGCAGCCCAAACGCGCCTCGAGTCTTGCCACCTGACGACTGACATGACTGGTAGAAAGTCCCAGTTGACGAGCCGCCGCAGAAAAACCGTTAGACTCGGCAACAGCTACAAATTCGACAATTCCCTCAAAGCTATCCATGAACCACCATTATTGCCATATAACAATATTAATTTGCCATTAAGCAGGATTATCGCCATACAGGGGAAGAATTACAATGAGTCCACTTTCAGTAACAGAGACATTGCATCATGAAAAAAGTACTTATCTATTTGACAAACCACGCGACCCTAGGCGATACCGATGAGGCCAACGGCACCTTCGCCCCTGAACTCACCCACGCCCTGCATGAGCTGTTAGCCGCAGGTTTGGATTATGATCTGGTGTCAATTAACGGCGGCAAGGCACCACTGTATGGCACAGATATCGAAGGCGATGAGATTAACGCCTCTATGCTGCAAGACGCCGATTTCATCAGCCGGGTCAACAACACCATTCCAGCCTCACAGATCGACATCCAAGAATACAGCGCCATCTACTACCCCGGCGGATTTGGTCTATTGTCGGATTTAGCTCATAACCAAGAGGTTGCTCGTCTCAGTGCTGCGCACTACGAAAATGGCGGCATCATAGGCGCGGTCTGTCATGGGCCTGCTGGCCTGCTCCCCATCACCTTGAGCACAGGGCAAAAACTCATTGCCGATAAGTCTGTTACCGGCTTTACCCGCGAAGAAGAGGTCGACTACGGTACTATCGATAAAATCCCCTTCCTGCTCGAAGAAGCCCTCACCCGCAGTGCCAAGCGCTATAACAAGGTGCAACCCTGGAACGCTTTTGTCATCGAGGATGACAGGCTTATCACGGGACAAAACCCCGCCAGTGCAGGCGCAGTCGGTAAGGCCATTGGCGCGCACTTCGCCTAATCCCAGGCAGGCACTCATGGTCACTACGATGGCCATGAGTGTCACCCAGCGCTCCACGGTTCACTCTTTTGATGTTAGTATCAGCAACTTAATTCATATTAGTTTGCCGGGTTCATCATAAGGGAGCACAACATGCCTGTAGAAATTCAGCGACGTCAGCTACTCAAAGCCTTGGCCGCAGCGGGCTTGTTAACTCAGTTTTCGCCCCTGAATGGCTGGGCTAAAACCGTAGGGAAGCCCCTCTATATCGATGGCCTCTCTTTTCTGCCCGAAGATTTAGCCGATCTGCACGCCTCAAAGCTCGATGCCTACCTGTGTGATATCTCCGCCATCGAGGCCATAGAACAGGCCGATGGCACCACCAACTACAAGCGCACCTACAATGCCTGCGTCAAGAGCATCGGCGAGGCCTTAGAGCGGGTCAATGCCAACCCAGACAAGGTGATACTGGGGCGCAGCGCCAAAGATATTCAGACCGCCCACGAAAGCGGGCGCACTGCCGTCTTCTTTCAAATTCAGGGCGCCGACTGCGTCGAGCAGAGCATAAATCAAGATCTCAATCAGGTGGATGAGTTTTATGAGCGCGGCCTTAGGGTACTGCAGCTTACCCACCACTATGGCAACCTGTTTAGCGGCGGCGCACTGGACAACGACGGCAAGCAGGGGCTCAACCTACCGCTCACCCAGGCCGGCCATCAGCTAATCGACAAGCTCAACAGCAAGCGGATGCTGCTCGATGTCAGCCACTCCAGCCCTCAGTCGGCACTAGATAGCGCCAGGGCCAGCCGCGCGCCCATAGTGCAGAGCCACGGCGCCGTGCGCGCCATTGTCAATCACGCCCGCTGCTCACCCGATGCGGTGATTAAGGCTATCGCCGACACCGGCGGCCTGTTCGGCGTCTTCATGATGACCTTCTGGCTCACCACCGATCACACACCCACTACTGAGCACTACCTGGCGCAGCTCAAGCACGTGGTCAAGGTAGGCGGCATAGATGCCGTGGCAATTGCCAACGACTATCCGCTGCGAGGTCATGAAAATCTGCTCAAGCTAGGCAACGACAACGCCGAAGGGGTGAAACAATATATCGAGTGGTGGCACAGCGTGCGGGCACGGGGTGTACTCGGCTTCGACCACGAACCTCAGCACGTGGTGATCCCCGCACTTAACCATATCGAGCGCATGGAGCGCATCGACACCGCCCTATCCCACGCCGGATTCAGCAGCGGCGATCGCGCCAAGATCATGGGCGGGAACTGGCAGCGGGTGTTGACCGAGGTACTAGGCTAGTCCCTCTGACCCAGGCTGGTTACTCTTACCTAGGCTGGTTAGCGGCCAGCCTAATGACGCTTTCTTAAAGTTTCCTTTTAGAACATCTACCCGATTTCGTATATGAAAGGCATCCTTTAACCAAGACAGCATGGTGTATCAATTGCCTGCGGCAGGTGCAGTGCATGGAGGCACCAATGTCGTGATCACATGGATGTGAATGAACGACCTACTGTGCAAACACGCTTTTGGCACGCAGCAAGTCCATCCTTGGATGCTCTGCGAAATCATCCCTGATTTCGAAGGCCAAAAGCGTGTTTACACCCAGTTATCCGTCTCTTCGATTTGACCTTAATGGAAAATTTCTGGATACAAGCTTGTGAGATAATTGGCTTTAACTCACGGATTCAAAATTAAAATGTCTATGGACAACAAAAGCTCTAGTTAATGGCAGAGCTAACTTACAATCAACACCACCGGTATAATAATGCTTAAGCAAGTAAGAATACCAAGCCATACAAAGATAAAAATTGCCCCATACCAGCGACCTAAAGCACTAAATGTAGGAAAAAACCTACTTCTCTTCTTATCTCCAAAGTCAAAGCTTAATAACAACAACCCAAAACACCAGAACAAGACCAATCCACTAAGAAAAACAAACTTAATTTCCTTTTCACTAGGTTCGATTCCATTGATCAGAGGGATAACCATAAACTTTAATATCGGTACTAGGCTTGCCAATAAACCAATCAACAGCCGGCTTCTATAGGGCCTGAGCTTCAGTGCGACTAAGTCCATTTTATCTGGCAAATTCATGTATGTTAGATAAAGTCATCAGTTTTAATTGACCACTACACACCAAAATGTGTCCGGTGGAGCCTCTTGTTACCTTTTAATGTTTGTACGTATCTATGTCTATGAATGCACCGATTTCACCTAAAAAAGATACCGTTTCTGTTTCAAAGCCAATCGCAGGTGTTGAGTGCTCTTCGTTAATAGAAAACCAAAGAACAACCTCTAATCTTGGCTTAACTTTAAACTTCTCAATCGCCTGAATAATCAGCTCTTTTCTAGGTTTAAGTATATTGACGATTTCAGTGGCCATCTCGAAAACATCAATGTACTCGTTAACAACGTCTTCAGTAGAAACAGTCCAAGAACTTTTTTCGGTAGTTTACCGCCAGCTTTGCTACCCTTCCTCATTATTGAAGTTGGTTCTATTCCAATAAATTTGGTCACTTCATCAGGATCAAAATCATCACCATCTAAAGCAAAATATACTCTCCCCTCATTGGTATTCACTGAATACTCCTTGAAACCTAACGCCGCCAACACTCGCGGTTTTGTAGTGGAGGCGAAGCCGCAATGGAAAAACCGTCGCTGTGCCAGGCTTTGTTACGAAAGCAAATCATATAAATGCGCTTTGAATTCATCTGTATGAAAGCATTGTGTCGTAATGCCTAAATACTTATATGCTGCCTCTGATTTTTTTAGAAGCCGTTTATCCCTCGATACTACACACTTAAAATAGGACCCGTTGAATGCGTGACGACTATCAGCTAATCGAGAACCTTTTTTGTACGTCCTCTTTGAGTCACTCCAGAAGCCGAATGTATCAATCAATGAAAACAAACTAACTAATTTACCGTTCCGAAGCTGAGATTCTATATTTGTGCCCATTGACGCCCATAGCTGGGAGAAATGCTCTCGCATATTCTGTTCAGAGTAATCCATCATATCGTCAAGCGATCTAGGAGGATCTATTTGTCCTTCTTCAAGCTCATACTCGTAATTTGATAGTGCCGAGTTTATCTTGGTCATTGCTTCTTCAGCTGATAGATTATTTAGGTCATCCGTTGATAGACCATAAGCAGTTCTAGCCTCTAACTGCTGCTCGAACGAAATAAAGTTGTCAAAATCAGCTTCCCAATTTTGAGATAATGACACTTCGTTGATCGTTCCATAAACCTGCGTAGTAGACTCAGTACGAAATTGAAGACTATTGATACTATGTTCAAAATAAACATTACGGCTTATGTCAGATAACAGCATCAGCCTAGATTCGTTTCTAGCTTGCCTTTCGTTGTCTGTAATTTCAGAAATTTGCTCTGCGGAAAATGGATAACAGTATGGTCCTTCATAAATGCTCCTCATGACTAACCCAAGGAGATCGTTCTCTCGCCCATCGGCCATATCAATGATGACATTACTATCCAAGTAAACGGGAACTCTTTCCACGATACCTCCTGAAAGCTAACAGCTTATAAGTGCGCATGCGCGTTTACGTCATTAAAGTAGTGAAACGCGCATTGTTAACTGATTGTATTGTAAAGAAGTTATCACCTTTACTTCAAATACACCATCCAGAAAAACGTGCATGCGCTTTTCCAAACCTCCCACCTAGCGAGCTTAAATTTAAACGCATGAAATTAATGATTTTTTCATTCACTCAGTTTGCCACCTATAGCAAACAAAGTGGCTAAGATGCACTAAGTTTTCCTGTCTATCGGCAATAAATGCAGTCAAATCGAAGAGACGTTAGATACCGAGTGTAAACACGTTTTTGGCCTTCGAAATCAGGGATGATTTCGCAGAGCCCACATGGATGCTCGTGGCGTGCCAAAAACGTGTTTGCACATAAGCCCACCGCAGGTGATAGATAACCATGAAGGTTCAACCTTCAATTCACTCAATAAACTCCTATACCGCTGAATGCCAAACCATTAACCCTCAACACCGTGGCAAACGGTCAATCCCGCGATACACTGAAATAAATAACGAATATGACTCGCTCCCCCCCCAACCATAAGGTTAACCATGCCCGAACTTTCACGGCTACGCCTACTGTTACTCACCTCAGTCACCATGCTGGCATTCGCGGCCAACTCGCTCTTCTGCCGTGAGGCATTGGCGACAGACAGTATCGATGCGGCCAGCTTCACCCTGATACGTATCGCCTCCGGCGCCCTGGTACTCGGGCTAATCGCATCGCGTCAGATTCGCGCAAGCGGCCTTGGCGGCAACTGGCTGTCGGCCGCGGCGCTATTTGGCTACGCGGTTGCCTTCTCTTTTGCCTACAACAGCCTGAGCGCAGGGACAGGCGCCTTATTACTGTTTGGTGCGGTGCAGATCACCATGATCCTCTACGGTTTATGGGCGGGCGAACGGATAAATCGCAAACAGGTATTGGGAGCCATGCTGGCGGGCGGTGGCTTGGTCTGGCTCGTGCTCCCCGGCGTAAGTGCTCCGCCCCTACTCGGCGCCGTGCTGATGATAATCGCCGGGGTTTCCTGGGGCATCTACTCCCTGCTAGGTCGCGGCACTAAGCGCCCAACTTTGGCCACGGCGGGCAATTTTATCCGCGCCGTCCCCATGGCCTTGCTGCCTCTGGTTTTGCTTACCCATTCACAGAATATCAGCATCACAGGTATTGGCTATGCCGTGGCATCAGGCGCCCTCGCCTCGGGGCTGGGCTATGCCCTGTGGTACTCTGTGCTGCCTTCACTATCGGCCCTCACCGCCGCGACGGTGCAACTTAGCGTACCTGTGATTGCCGCCTTCGGCGGCTTTATCTGGCTCGGCGAAGCCATGACCACGAGACTCCTCGTCGCCTCCATCGCCGTCCTCGGCGGCATCGCACTGTTTGTCATGAGTAAACAAGGCAATAGAGCCAGCAATGAAGTCAAATCGAAGAAACAATAGGGGTATTATTACGCCTTTGACTCTCAGCGACAGGACGTGGCCGAAAGCCAAAAGCGTATCAAGAATAAGGCCATCAGATGCTATTTCAAAAAATACCGCCTGTCGGCAAAGTAAGCACCAGCCTTAATGACAAGGCTACTTAGGCTCGATCTGCTCCACCATGAGCTGTAGGCTCTCATTACCACGAAACTCATTGATATCCAGCTTATAGGCAACTTCGGCATATTGAATGGTAGCATCGGGCCAGGTGGTGAGATCCACGTTAAAGGCGATGGCATCGACCATGGTCTGGCCGCATTCACTCTCGAGCACTAACTTGAGGTGACGCTCACCCACAATCCGCTGCTGCAGGATACGAAACACGCCATCAAATATCGGCTCGGGGAAATTTTGCCCCCAAGGACCAGCGCTGCGAAGCTCTCTGGCCAGCGCCATATTGAGCTGAGCAGGGCTTAGATCGCCGTCGCTGACTATCTCGCCAGTCAACTGCTCGGGCGCTAACAGTTCACGCACCGCCTCATCATAGGCCTTGGCGAAACGCGCGAATTCACCGGCGCGCAGCGACAGACCCGCCGCCATGGCGTGGCCGCCGAACTTGATGATCATTCCAGGATGACGGGCATTGATCAGCTCTAACAGGTCGCGCATATGCAAGCCTTTAATAGAGCGAGCCGAGCCCTTGATCTCGCCTTCCCCCGCTTCGGCAAAGGCGATCACCGGCCTGTGGTATTTGTCTTTGATCCGCGACGCCAAGATACCTATCACCCCCTGATGCCAGTCTTGCTGGTAGAGGGCGATCCCCCAGGGTAGCTCAGCCTCATTAAGAGACAGGCTCTCCAGGCTTTTTAGTGCCTCCTGCTGCATGCCGGTTTCCAGCTCGCGCCGCTCGGCGTTAAGACCATCCAGCTCGCTCGCCATGCGCCGTGCACGCATCATGTCGTCACACAGCAAGGTCTCGACCCCCAAAGCCATCTCATCGAGACGGCCGGCGGCGTTTAGCCTGGGGCCGACCGCGAAACCAAAATCAGAGGCCACGATGCGTGAGGTGTTGCGCTTGGCGACCTCGAGGAGCGCGGTGATCCCAGGACGACAACGCCCCGCCCTTACCCGCTTGAGCCCGGCGTCCACCAAGATGCGGTTGTTGGTGTCGAGCGACACCACGTCAGCCACTGTGCCCAGGGCAACGATATCCAGCAGGCTCGCGAGATTGGGCTCCTGTATGCCCTGTGCCTGATACCAGGCGCGACTGCGCAGCTCGGCGCGCAGGGCCGACATGAGATAGAAGGCCACCCCGACCCCGGCGATCGCCTTACTGGCGAAACTACAGCCCAGTTGGTTAGGATTCACTATCGCGTCGGCCTCAGGCACGCTTTTGCCCGGCAGGTGATGGTCGGTGATCACCACCTGCATCCCCAGCGCCTTGGCCGCCGCAACGCCCTCGATAGAAGAGATGCCATTATCTACCGTGATCAGCAGCTCGGCTCCCATCTGCTGCGCCACCTGCACTATCTCAGGGCTGAGGCCATAACCGTAATCGAAACGGTTAGGAATGAGGTAATCCACATTGGTCGCCCCCATCATCCTCAGGGCTAGCAGGCAGACACTGGTGGATGTAGCACCATCGGCATCAAAGTCACCGACGATCAGTATCGATTGCTGCTTGGCCATGGCGTCGGCGATGATGGCCGCGGCCTTATCCACATCCATGAGCGTATCGGGGCGTAACAGGTTAGCCAGCGCCAACTCGCAGTCGTCCGCCGTGCAGCCTCGGCTGGCGTAGACTTGCTTTAAGATGGGGGAAAGATGATTCGGCAGATGGCTGTCATCTACCTTGGGGCGGCGCACTATCTTATGGATCACGACTCAAACAACCTTTAAAAATCTTGCCGCTAGCATAACAAAGCCAGCGCTGAACACACAGCAAAAGATGGGCAAAAAAAAGGTGAGCCGTGGCTCACCTTTTTTCGCGCGTTAGCGACTTATTGGATGCGATCCAGTACCTGGATCAGCTGCTCGGGCGGCTGATAGCCCGGGATCATGGTGCCGTCTTCTAGGATGATAGCAGGTGTGCCATTTACGCCTAGGCTTTGACCCAGGTTATATTGCTGGGCGATCTTGGCGTCACACTTGGCGCCGCTGATCTGCTTGCCCGCCTTGGCATCGGTTAGTGCCTTAAGCGGATCGGCCGAGCACCATACGGCTTCCATATCGGTGGCGTTCTTCGATGGTATGCCCTGACGCGGGAAGGCCAGGTAACGCACAGTGATGCCTAAATCGTTGTACTGATCAATCTGGTTGTGCAGCTTACGGCAGTAGCCACAGGTGATATCGGTAAATACGGTGACCACATGCTTCTCGTTCTTGGCCTTGTAGACCAGCATGTTCGGCTCGAACGGCTTGATCGCTTCCATACGCGGGCCAGCCAGGGCCGCCTCGGTCAGGTTCTTCATGCCATTATCGAGATCATACAGGTTGCCGTGAAACAGCTTGCTGCCATCTTTACTGATATAGAGTACGCCACGGTTAGTGATCGCCTCATACAAGCCTGGAATAGAAGACTGACTCAGGCTTTGTACCTCTACGCCTAAGGTGTCTGTTAATTTCTGCTTCAACTGGTCGCCATTGTCGACCACGTTATTCGATGCCGCCATCAGGGGCGTGGCCACCATGGCAACAACTAAGGTGAGCGCTCGGGTAAACTTCATTAGAATTCCTATAGGGTGTTAGGGCTAATAGCATTAAAGCAAATTAGGCTGCCGGTATTCCAACCTAAATTGTTACTAAAACTTGCTATGACCAATATGTCATTTTTATAGACCGGCCTTGAGGCAGAAAAGTTACATGCTCACGGTCGCTAAAGCAAACGAATAATCGCAATGGCCGCCACACTTTAGCGCATTCATGGGGCATTTCTCTGATTCAGATCAGCCTCTGGGGTGATGTTGTTGATGCAGCTGCGCCAGTCTGGCCTTAGCCACATGGGTGTAGATCTGGGTCGTCGACAGGTCGCTATGGCCAAGCAGTAGCTGCACCACACGTAAGTCCGCGCCATGATTGAGCAGGTGAGTCGCAAAGGCATGCCTAAGGGTATGGGGCGACAGATGCACATAGATACCGGCACGCTGGGCGTATAACTTAATCCTGTGCCAGAAGGTCTGGCGAGTCATCATGTTGCCCCGCTTTGAGGGAAACACCACATCGCTGGCCTTACCCTTAAGCAGCTCGAACCTGGCCGCCTTGAGATAATCTTCTATCTCGGCGCCCGCCTGCTCGCCAAAGGGCACCAGACGCTCCTTGCTGCCCTTACCGACGATACGCACCACGCCTTGTCTCAGGCTCATCTGATCCAGCGTCAGCCCCACTAGCTCAGATACCCGCAGGCCGCTGGCATAGAGCAGCTCCAGCATGGCGCGGTCCCTGGCCTCGACGGGATCTTCCCGGTTGGGCTCGTTGAGCAGGCGATCCACATCAGCCTCGCTCAGGGCATCGGGGAGCTTTCGTGCCAGCTTGGGCGGCTTGATCATCGCCATGGGATCGACCTCGATCAGCTTCTTCGCCAGCAGGTATTTATAGAAACGCCTCAGGCTACTGAGCAACCTGGCGCTGCTGGTCTTGGCAAAACCCTGTTCGACCCTTTGAGCCAAGTAGTCCCGCACCTCGGCCTGACTGGCCGACAACAGGCTGGAGCGCTGCTTTTGAAGGTAGCGGTCGAAGTGACTCAGGTCGCTGCGATAGGCCTGCAGTGTGTGATCGCTCAGCCCCTTGGCGGCCCAGAGCTCATCGAGAAAGGGCTCGATGAGAGGATCCAGATGATGGGCTTGAGCTTGAGCCGACATGCAACACTTCCTTATCAGATAAAAAAACGGTGCTAACTCTCAGAGTTAACACCGTTATCTTACGCTATGGGCGTAAACGACATCAATTGAGTACCGCCTCGCCGCTCGGGCGTTTGACCACTAAGCAGGCAAAAATGGTAATTGCCGTCGGCAGTAACCAGGCCATACCTTGAGCCGACAGTGGCATCACATCGAACACGCTCATGTCGACACCCGCAGCCTTGAGGCCGTCGATGATGCCAAATACCAGGGCCACGCTCAGCACCATGCGGTGGGCAAAGGCAGGCTGAGCGAAGCGCTCGGTCAGGTAAGTCACGGCCACCAGGGCGATGGCTACCGGATAGATGGTAACCAGCACAGGGATGCTGATGCTGATCAGCTGCGCCAGGCCTACGTTCGCCACCACGGCGCAGGTCACACTCATCACCACCACCAGCAGCTTATAGGAGAGGCGAGGCATCAACTCGTTGAAGTATTCTGCGCAGGCAGACACCAGGCCGACAACCGTGGTCAGACAGGCCAGGGTCACCACGGCCGCCAGCAATAGCTGACCCGAGGCACCAAACTGATGATTCACATAGTTGGTCAGGATCACCCCGCCGTTATCGGCGCCCACGGCCAGGTCACCGGCGGTCGCGCCCAGATAGAATAGCGAGATATAGACAAACGCCAGGCCACCGGCGGCGATAAAGGCCGCACGCACCAGGTACTTGGTCTGCTCTCTTGGCGAATCCACGCCCTTCTTACGCAGCAGATCGATGATCAGCATGCCGAAGATCAGCGAGGCCAGGGTATCCATGGTGTTATAGCCTTCGATGATCCCCTTGGTTAATGGGTTCGCCTGATAATCGCCTACGGCTGGCGCCACCTCGGCGCCCGGCAGGATCACCACAGAGAGCGCCAGGCCCATCAATAGGATGATCATGATAGGAGTCAGCACCTTGCCCACGCTGTCCAGCAGCTTGCCGGGAAACAGCGACAGCAGCATGGCGATACCGAAGAAGATGCTGGTGTAGAGGAGTTGTGAGCTGGTGAAAACCACACCGGCAAGTTCAAAACTCGCCTCGGCATTTTCGATGAAGGGCTTGTAACCCATCTCATAGGCGACGAGACCGGCGCGGGGCGCCGCAAAGGCCGGGCCTATGATGATATAGATGGCGACTGCCAACATGGTCGCGGCCAGCGGCGGCAGCAGGCCCATCACCTTGCCATTGGCCTTCGCCACGGCGATCAGGGTGATCAACGGCAGGGTCACCGCCGTCAGCAGGAAGCCAATCATGGCCCAAGACATATTCTCACCGGCAAGGAACCCGGCCAGTGGCGGGAAGATCAGGTTACCCGCCCCCAAGAAGAAGGCAAAGGTCATGAAACCTAAGCCCAATGTATCCGTCATACTCAATTTATTATTCTGCACACAACGCCCCGTTAATCTGCTTTGTATAATGATCTTAATCGCTTAGTGGAAATTATCGGCTAATGACCGCGACCTTCATTGCGTGTAAACTTCTTATTACACGTCTCCGTGGTAAATCTAGCCCATTCTTGGCTACTTCTTGAACGACAGCAGGATTAACTAACGCTAAAAATGCATTCAAACTGGCTTACCTGGCTCAAATCAAGGCTTTCAGCCCCGATAAGAGGACCTACTATTAGCAAAAAGGTTAATGAGACACAAGATTAGGGCGACAGATCGACGCAAATGAGAGCCTAATTTTAACAAACTCGCCACACACTGTTTTCACTCGTCACACCAGGCAACATTTAGCCCTAGCAAGATTCACTGTTTTGCGCCCCTGTAACAGCGGACTTTCTGCCCTTGGCGCAATCACGTACAATGCGCCCCAAGAGTTTCTATCCCCAAACGTCAGGCCATGCCCTTTACCTTCAAGCAATTTCACGTCGATGACAGCCACTGCGGCATGCCCGTCAGCACAGATGGCGTCCTGCTCGGTGCCTGGGCCCCACTTGCTCAGGCCAAAACCATACTGGATATCGGCGCGGGCAGTGGTCTGCTTAGCCTGATGGCGGCCCAGCGCAGCGAGGCGATGATACAGGCGTTGGAGATAGATAGACTTGCGGCGCAGGACTGCCAGCACAACATCGACCAGAGTCCCTGGCGCGATCGCATCACGCTAACCCAGACAGATCTGCTGGACTGGTATCCTCTTGCTCAGACTCAGACTCAGACTCAGACTCAGGCTCAGTTTGATCATATCCTCTGCAATCCGCCCTATTTCGATAACGGTCCTCAGGCCCAATGCGACAAGCGCGCCCAGGCCAGACACACAGACAGCCTGGCATTCGAAGACCTACTAAGGGCCATCAAGCACCTGCTGGCCCCAAAGGGTCAGGCGAGTCTAATCCTGCCGGCTGCCAGCCTGGACAGGTTCCTGTCGCTGCTCCCCCAATGCGAGCTGGCGCTCCATGCCAGGGTCGATATCACCACTACCCCAACCAAGGCGCCTCAGCGCCACCTGCTATGCCTGAGCCACGACGCGCCGAGCACAGAGGTTAAGACAGAAAGCCTCAGCATACGCACGGCCTCCGGGGAGTACAGCGAGGCGATGGTCGCCCTAACCCAGGCCTTCTATCTCAAGCTCTAAGGCGCGGCGATGACGCAAGGCGAGCGGCCTCGCACTTTACTCAGGTTTGGGTGTATAATGCGCCGCTATTATTTAGAGAGACGCAGCGCATGCAATTTGAAGATTTCCACCTTGACGACACCCTGCTCGAGTCGCTCAAGGCCATGGGCCATCTTGCCCCGACCACCATCCAGCAACAGACGATTCCCCTAGCCCTGGAGCACAAAGATATCCTGGCGAGGGCACCGACAGGCACAGGCAAGACCGCCAGCTTCCTGCTACCGGCGCTGCAACATCTGCTGGACTTCCCCCGCCGCTACTCGGGCCAAGCGCGCGTGCTGATCCTCGCTCCAACCCGTGAGCTGGCCAGCCAGGTACACAGATACGCCAGCCACCTGGCCACCGGCCTTGGGCTGGATATCGCCATCATCACAGGCGGTGTGCCTTACGCTCCGCAGGAGCAGGCGCTCAAGGAAAATATCGATATTCTAGTGGCCACACCCGGCCGTCTCATGGAGTATCTGGACAAGCAACTCTTCGACGCCCAATCGGTGGAGATCTTGGTACTCGACGAGGCCGATCGCATGCTGGACATGGGTTTTTCCTCCGCGGTGCAGTCTATCGCCATCGAGGCGCAGCAGCGTAAGCACAACATGCTGTTCTCTGCGACCCTGGAAGGCGGCGGCGTGAGTCGCTTCGCCGAGATGCTGCTGACCAATCCTGTGACCATAGAAACCAAGCCGCCTCGCAGCGAGAAGGCCAAGATCCATCAATGGATGCACTTGGCCGACGACAAAGAGCATAAGTTTGCCCTGCTGTGCGACATCCTCAAGCGTGAAGAGGTCAGCCGCGCCATCGTCTTCGTCAAGACCCGTGAGGTCGTAGCCAGCCTGGAAGGTCAGCTGCAACAGGCAGGTATTCACTGCGCCTTCATGCGTGGCGACATGGAGCAGAAGGCGCGCTTTCAGGCGCTGGGCCGGTTCACCAAGGGCGAGGTTAACGTGCTACTGGCCACCGACGTGGCGGCCCGCGGTATCGACATCGATGGCATTACCCATGTGATCAACTTCGACATGCCGCGCTCGGCCGACACCTATGTACACCGCATAGGTCGCACCGGTCGCGCCGGTAACAAGGGCACGGCCATCTCTCTGGTGGAGGCTCACGACATGCGCGTGGTGGCCAAGATCGAGCGCTATATCGAGCAGCCGCTGAAACGCCGGGTGATCGACTCGCTGCGCCCTAAGCATAAGGAAGCTAAGGTGCCCACCAAGAAGAAGGTGAAGAGCAGCGACAAGAAGAGCCCCAAGAAGGGCAAGAAGAAACGCTAGCGTTAGGCTTACCAAACGCCCGCCGTCTCGACAATGAAGCGTCCCCTGGGACGCTTTTTTTATGAAAAATTAACAAGTCGTTAGCAAACCTCACCAGCTTCACTTGATTTTCAATATGTTAAATTGGTTTAACAGAGTAAATTTGACACAATTTATTTACAAAAAGACTTTTGCGCACAGAGGAGACTCTGGTAATTTATAGGGCATTCAGCTCAGCACGGAATAGCATGAAGTCAATGATAAAAATTATCCTACGAAGAGTTTTCCCCCCTTTTCTCATCCTGATCGTATTCGGCCTGTTTGCCGCCCTCTTGATGAGTACTCAGGAAGCCCCAGAGCAGAAAGAGGAAGAGATGCCGGTTCCCATAGTGGATGTGATGCCGGTACGAAGTGAAACCGTTTCATTAAACCTACCCTCCTACGGCGTGGTGCTCCCCAAGAACAAGACCCAGCTGGTCACAGAGGTGCAGGGACGCATGCTGACCATCTCGGACAAGTTTGTCGCCGGTGGCATAGTCAAGCGCGGCGATATGCTGGCGCAGATCGAACCCTCGGATTACGAGGCGGATCTGATGCAGGCTCAGGCCACCCTGGCCCAGGCCAAGGCGGCGCTGGATGAGGAGATCGCCCGCGGCGAGGTGGCCAAAGAGGACTGGAAGGGTTACGACGGCGGCGTACCGCCCGAGCTTGGTCTGCGTGTGCCTCAGCTCAAGAAAGAGCAAGCCAACGTCAAATTTGCCGAGGCGGCCCTGGCGCGTGCCCAGCGCAACCTGGAGCGTACCACCATACGCGCACCATTTGACGGCATCATCAAGTCTCGCAACGTAGATCTGGGCCAGTATGTCACCCTGGGCACTAACCTGGGCGAGCTGTACGACACCCGCATCGCCGAGATCCGTCTGCCACTGGCCAACCACGAGCTGGCCTACCTAGAATCTATCGACAATCCCGATACTCAGGTGACCCTGAGCGCCGAGCTGGCGGGCCGCACGGTGAACTGGACAGGCCAAATAGTGCGCAGCGAAGGGGTGATCGACGCCGACAACCGCATGGTCTATCTGGTGGCCGAGGTGAAAGACCCTTACTTAAGACAGAACAAGACTGAAGGCCAGTTGCCGCTGAAATACGGTAGCTTCGTCAACGCCATCATCAAGGGCCGCACCGTCGAGGGAGTCGTCAAGCTGCCTCGCTATATCGTCAGGGATCATCAGGTCGCCGTGGTGCGGGACGACAACACGCTTGAGATGCGTGAGGTTAACGTGGTGCGCAGCGATATCGACAAGGTCTATATCAAGGACAGCCTGGAAGATGGCGAGCGCATCTCGCTCACCACCATCAACAACATGGCCACCGGCCAGCTGGTGAAGGTGATTGGCGAAGAGGACAAGTCCCAGAGCAAGGACAAAGAGGAAGATGAACAGCAGACCTTAGTGGCAGCAGGTGAGCAGTAATGGAGACCAATACCCACAAAGGCATTATCGCCTGGTTCGCCCGCAACAGCGTGGCGGCCAACCTCTTGATGTTTGCGCTGTTGATCGGCGGCCTGTTCAGCACCTTGCTGATCAACAAGGAGGTCTTTCCCTCCTTCGAGCTAAACTATCTGCAAATTTCCGTGGCCTATCCCGGCGCAGCTCCCCAGGAGATCGAAGAGGGGATCAACATCAAGATCGAAGAGGCTATCCAGGACATCAGCGGCATCAAGAAGGTGACCTCGGTCGCCAGCGAAGGCGCCGGTAATGTCACCATTGAGGTCGAGGACGGCTTCGACGCCCAGGATATCCTCGATGAGGCCAAGCTGCGCATCGACGCCATCGCCACCTTCCCCGACAATATCGAGAAGCCCAACATCTTCCGCATCAAGCCGGAAAACAACGTCATCTGGGTCTCTGTGTATGGCGACATGAACCTGCACGAGATGAAGGAGCTGGCCAAGAGCATACGCGAGGAGATCACCGCCCTGCCCGCCGTTACCCGTGCCCAGGTTACCGGTGTGCGCGACTATGAGATAGGCATAGAAGTATCGGAAGACAAGCTACGCGAGTACGGCCTGAGCTTTGCCGACGTGGCGATGGCGGTGCGTAACTCCTCCATCGACCTGCCCGGCGGCTCGATTCGCGCCGAGGATGGCGACATACTGCTGCGCACCAAGGGCCAGGCCTACACGGGCGATGACTTTGCCAAGATAGTGGTCAAGACACGCAAAGATGGCAGCCGCATCATGCTGCCCGAGGTGGCCAACATACGCGACGACTTCGAGGAGCGTCTGGAATATACCCGTTTCAACGGCAAGCCCGCGGCCATCATAGAGGTGCTGAGCGTCGACGATCAGAACGCGCTGGATATTTCCTCTCAGGTGAAGGCCTATGTGGAGGAGCGCCGAGCCACCCTACCGGCAACCGCTCAGCTTGATACCTGGGGCGACTTGACCCACTACCTCAAGGGCCGTCTCAACATGATGCTGTCGAACATGTTCTACGGTGCTTTGTTGGTGTTTATCATACTGGCCCTCTTCCTCGATCTGCGTCTGGCCTTCTGGGTAATGCTGGGTCTGCCGGTCTGTTTCCTCGGCGCCATGTTGATCATGCCGCTGGAGCCCTTCTCGCTTTCGATCAACATGCTGACCCTGTTCGCCTTTATTCTGGTGCTGGGGATAGTGGTGGATGACGCCATCGTCATCGGCGAGAGCGCCTATACGGAGATCGAGCGCCACGGCCACTCGCTGGACAATGTGATCAAGGGGGCCCACAAGGTCGCCATGCCCGCCACCTTCGGCGTATTGACCACCATAGCCGCCTTCATTCCCATGCTCATGGTGTCCGGCCCCATGGCGATCATCTGGAAATCGATTGGCCTGGTGGTGATCCTCTGTCTCGCCTTCTCACTGGTGGAGTCAAAGCTTATCCTGCCGGCGCACCTGGCACACCTTAAGCCGCGCCGCCCGAACCCTAATCCCAACCGCTTTGTGCGCGCTAAGATGGCGCTCAACAACAAGGTGCAACACTTTATCCATCATAACTACCGCACCTTCATCGGCCGCTGTATCGAGCACAGATACAATGTGGTCGCCACCTTCGTGGGCGTGCTCATCCTCTCGGTGGCTTTGGTCGCCAGCGGTAAGGTGCGCTGGGTCTTCTTCCCCGATATCCCATCCGACTTCATTCAGGTGAGACTGGAGATGGATGTGGGCAGCTCTGAGGCCAACACCCTAAAGGTGGTCAAGGAGATCGAGAACGCCCTCTATGTGATGAACGAACAGATGGAAGACGAGTACGGCTATCCTGTGGTGAAGCACAGCTTCATCAACATGGGCTCGCGTACCTCGGCCTTCATCTTCGCCGAGCTGACCAAGGGCGAGGACAGGGACGTGGACGGCGTCACCATCGCCGATGCATGGCGTAAGGCGCTGCCGGAGCTGATCTCGGTGAAGAAGCTCAACATCAACGCCAGCACCAATGACGCCGGTGGCGATATCTCCTTCAGGCTCACCTCGAGCGACTTGGAGCAGCTCTCTCAAGCCGCCGACGAGCTGAAACAGAAGCTGCGCACCTACGAGGGGGTGTATGACATCTCGGATAACTACTCCTCGGGTAGCCACGAGATCCGCCTGGCGATCAAACCCGAGGCCGAGGCCCTGGGGCTGACCCTGTCGGACTTGGCCAGTCAGGTGCGTTACGGCTTCTACGGCTATGAGGCCCAGCGTATTTTGCGCAACAAGGAAGAGGTCAAGGTGATGGTGCGCTACCCGCTCGAGCAGCGCCGCACCCTGGGGCATCTGGAAAACATGATGATCCGCACGCCCCAAGGCACCTCTGTGCCCTTCTCTAGCGTGGCCAACATAGAGCTAGGTGATTCCTACTCGTCGATCACCCGTGTAGATGGCCGCCGCGCCATCACTGTGGTCGCCAACGCCAACAAGAACGTGGTCGAGCCCTCTAAGGTGGTGGCCGAGATCCAGAAGGATTTCCTGCCTTATCTCGAGAGCAAGTATCGCCACATCTCCACCACACTCGATGGTGGCAGCGCCGATGAACAAAGCGCCATGATTGGCCTAATTCAGGGCTTCTTCTTTGCCATGTTCACCATCTATGCGTTGATGGCGATTCCACTCAAGTCCTACAGCCAGCCGCTGATCATCATGTCGGTGATCCCCTTTGGCATCATAGGCGCTTTGTTCGGCCACTTCATCCTGGGGCTCTCCATGAGCGTCCTCAGCCTGTGTGGTATCGTGGCGCTGGCCGGGGTGGTGGTGAACGACTCGCTGATCCTGGTGGACTTTGTCAACCGCGCCCGCGCTCAGGGCTTGCCGCTGAAAGAGGCCGCCATAGACGCAGGTTGTTATCGTTTTCGCGCGATCATCCTCACCTCTATGACCACCTTCGTCGGCCTGGTGCCTATCATCTTAGAGCGCAGCCTACAGGCGCAGATAGTGATCCCTATGGCCACCTCGCTGGCCTTCGGTATCCTCTTCTCGACTGTGGTGACCCTGGTACTGGTCCCCGTGCTCTATATCATTCTCAACGATATCAGACGCCTCTTCCGTTGGTGGTGGCAACCCCGCGGCTATCGCATCGAGGGCGAACAGTCCTGATTGACGGTGGAGATAAATTCAAAGGGAGGCTAAGCCTCCCTTTTTGATCCAGCTGACGTTTTCGCCGCGTCAAACGCGCTAGACTCATGCCATCACCTTTGCAGGCCGCCCTACCAGGGGCTTGTTCACCACAGCTTACCCGTGAGAGCCATGAGTCAGTCCACCTTAGTCTACGATATTCGCAACAGCCGCTACCTTAACATCACGGGACGTTGCACCCTGCGCTGCCAGTTCTGCCCCAAGCATAACGGCAGCAAGCAGGTGCATGAGTATCAGCTGGATCTCGACCATCAACCCAAGAGCGAGGAGATCATCCCTTTGCTTGGCGAGGTCAGTCAGTTCGACGAATATGTGTTCTGCGGCTATGGAGAGCCGACGCTCAACCTGGCCACCCTGCTCGAGGTGGCAAGGGAGATCAAGCGCCGCGGCGGCCGGGTTAGGGTCAACACGGATGGTCTGGGCAACCTGTTTCATCGGCGCAACATACTGCCTGAGCTTTCCTTGGTGGTCGATGCCCTCTCCATCTCCCTCAACGCCGATACCGAGGCGGCCTATCTCACACACTGCCAGCCCAAGCTCAAGGGGGCCTATCAGGCGCTGTGGGACTTTATCCGCCAAGCACCAAACTATATCGAGCAGGTGCAGGTGTCGGCCATCGAGGGCTTGCAAGGTGTGGATATCGACCGCTGCCGTGAGCTGGTCAGTGAGGCCAAGGCTGAATTTAAACACAGAAAACTTGGGGTCGTCGGCTAGCGTTGCCGGTTTGTAACCGACTGTGTTCTGCGGCGAAAATCATGCTAACATAGCCGCAAAATCACTCGGGAAACACCGCTTGCAATGCTGACGCAGAAACAACCACAACTGATCGCCGGACAGGGCCTGCACTGGTCTGCGCAACGCATCTTCTCGGTGGTCACCCAGATCATCATCTTGCTGATCAGCGTCTTGCTTCTGACTAACGTCATCATCACCCTGGGCGAGCGCCGCCTGCAGGAAGATTGGGCGACCCAGAGATACAGCGAGCTGCAATCTGTCGGCACCCTGATCGCCGACAAGGTCTCCTTCCAGCAGTTTCGTACCCAGATGTTTGCCAACGATGAGCTGCTCAAGCGCTACCTGACCATTCCCAGCGAGGTGCGTCAACGCAAGCTACAGGAAAGCTGGGAGGTGATGATACGCAACATCCCCGAGCTGCTCGATATCGCCCTGTTCGATCCCCAGGGCAAGTATAAGTTCTCCACCACCAACGACTTTAGCCGTGACCCGCTGCCACCCTCGCTACTGGGCGGAGCGCGCAACATGGGCGGCAACGAGGTCTACACCTCGCCGCTGGAGTTTACCCCCATCAAGGGCAAGCTGGAGCCTTACCTTTATCAGCTGGCCTGGCTTGAGAATCCCGATCAGAGCGTGCGCGGCTACCTGCTGACCTATCAGTCGATGACTCGTATGCTGAAAAGCATCAAGCCCGCCTACTCTAGCGCCGAGTCGCCGCTCATGATGCTCGATACCCAGGGGCTGCTGTACGCTGGCGCCGAGAGCAAGCCGACCATCAACCGCATCCCGGATACCATGGGCGGCAGCCTGCGTCAGACCTATCCGGCGCTGTGGCGTAAGATGGCCATGAGCAACTTCGGCCAGTTCCATGGCGACGACGCCACCTTCGTCTACCTCAAGATAGAGCTGACCACTCAGTATGAGACGCGCCGGGAATACTACCTAGTCTCCTATGTGCGCAACGACGCCATCGCCGAGCTGTTCTCCGAGTGGCGCAACATCTTAATCGTCGGTGCCGTGGTACTCACCCTGCTGGCCCTGGCGCTGATCCTGCTGAGCCACTCCTATCGCATCGGCCAGCGCTCGCGGGAATACAGCATAGAACTGGCTCACCGCCTGTTCCACCAGGATATCGGCTGCGTGATCATCAACGACAAGAACCGGGTAATGACCGCCAACGAGAAGGCCGCCGAGCTGCTGTGCCTGCCCCTGGACGAGCTGCAAGATCGTAACCTGCAACGCATCCTGCAGTTCGAGAATGAGCAGTACGCCGAGGTCGCCGCCCAGCTGGAGGCCAACAACAAGTGGCAGGGGGTCATCGACTTCGACTCACCCGGCGGCAGTCATCTGGCCATCACTGTCACCAGCTCGCCGCGCCGCAGCCGTCAGGAGAAATACTATCTGGTGACCTTCGAGGATGTGTCGCAGCTCAGAAAGGCCCAGCATCAGGCCAAGCTCAACGAGCTATTGAACGACAATGCCATCCCCTGCGCCCTGGTGCAGGCCAACGGCATGCTGGAGCTGGCCAACCAGGCCTTCATGCAGCTGGTCTCCATCCATGATATTCAGGGCAAGAACCTCACCGAGCTGCTCAACAACGATCTCAGCTCCCAATGGCCGAGGATCACCCAGCAGATCTTGCTGCAGGGCAGCTGGAAGGGGCAGATCCTCTGCGACCCCAACAGCAAGGAGAACACCTGCCTGCAGGCGACCCTCAAGGGCCACCTCGACGCCGCCGGTGAGATAGAACATATCGTCTGTACCCTGGAACAGGCGCAGAAGCGTGCCCTGCTGCAGGACTCGGGCGACTTCATCCCTCACCGCAGCGCCATCTTAGTCAACCTCAGGGATCTGGATGACTACTTTAAGTCTCTCAGTGCCACCAGCCGCGAGCACTCCAGCCTGCTGCTGATCGACATCACCGCCGAGAGCATGCTGAGCCACATGAGCGACATAGGTCAGCTGGAGAATCGTCAGCGCGAGGTGGAGATCCATATCCTCAGAACCCTGCCGGTCAACTACCAGATGTCCCATTGGCAGCTGGGCAAGCTGATCGTCATCCTGCCCGACACCAACTCGGACGATGCCCACCATTTCGCGGTGAAGTCGTTAAATGGTCTCAACGAGATAGGCCTGGGTACGGGGATCTGCATGGGGATCGCCAGCTACCAGACGGGCCAGAACCTGGAGCAGTACCTGAGTAATGCCGAGGTGGCGCTCAAGCGCGCCAAGCAGATAGGCGAACAGAATATTTGCCAGGCGTTTACGCGGCAAAACTAACGCAGCAAGACTAACGCGGCAAAATGAAAGCCCACACTAGACGCCTGACGGAATCAGCATTACTGATGCATGGAAAGGATGTAATCTTCCAGGCAGTGTTGCAGCCAAAATGGCGTCGTCACCTTGCCACTCGCATCGAGCCTTAGCCATAGATAGACTGTGGGGTGGCTGAAGTTTTCCAAGATGATGTTGTCCTGCACAAGCTCTATCTGCTGTGCGCGCAGCCCTTTGATGTTTCTCAGGAAGTTTACGGCTCCCTTCACGCCGATGATAATGATGGCATCTGAATTTAGCAGGCTGTTGGCCGCACTACCCAAGTCGGGCGCCGTGGCATAGATCTCTAGCTGCTTCCCGACTCGCTTGGCATAGTTTCCCAGCGGCGATTTGTTGGCGGGGAACGGCATGGTTCTGAGCTTAACCAAGGGGTAATTGATCATGTTATCCACATTGGGCGCCGACCAGATGGGATGATCTTCCCTGGCAACAAGATAGCCACCACGATGCTGAATAACGGATTTAGACAAGATGGCGCGATCATTTGCCCGCACGAAACAGATCGCGGCGGCGATCTCGTCGTTGAGCAGTTGCTGCTGGGTTAACTCGCCCCAGGCGGACGTGCTCACCATCAACTCGCTATCAAAGACACGATAGGCGGCCTGCTTAACGCTTTGGGTTAAATTGACCTCCAGCTGAGGCACGGTGGCGATTTCAACATGGTCGTGAACCGCCCCAGTCACACCTCGCATCAAGAGATCCACCTGCTGACGACACGCCAGCATCTCGTTAAACAGAGGGTATAGGTCGTGGGCCCTGTCTGTCGCCTGAAACTGGCTTTCCCTGCGAATAAACAAAGGATCATCGAATACGTTGCGCAGTGCCGCCAGGGCACGGCTCACCTTGGGCTGTGACAGATCTAAATGATTTGCCACCTCGATGGCGTTCTTCTTCACATACACCTGGCAGAATATCTCTATGGTCGCTAAGGAAATATCCAGCAGCTTATCCTTTGGCATAGCCAGCTCCTTCACAGTTGAGAATGACATTCCCCTGGATATAGGAAGCTATCTCCTGCTCCAACCATGGCGGCCTATTCCCCCCTTCCCTCAGCTTGGTTAAGTAGTGGCGATGACCATCGGCGCGGCGATTGAGTAGCCTGTTTTGATCCTCTGGCAACGCCAGGGCCGACAGATTCGCCTTAGCACATAGGAAGGCGACCGCATCGCGATAACAGATAAGGGTTAATGCATCGCTACGTTCGAGCTGAATCATGAGATCCGACAGCAAACAGACCTTAGCAACTAGGTTAATGGGCAATCCATGGTCTAGTGCATAGAGGGTAAGCGGATCATGCTCCTGCTCCAGCTCATGACCGTTAAAGCTTATATAGGGATACTGCAGCATAGCCTCAATATCCGCCCGGGCTTCGTGATAAAAAATCGGATGCTGCTGGTTGCCCACCAGCACATAGGCGTCTGCCCGCGCGACAAAGTCAGACGATAGACGCTCAGAATTAAATGCCCTCAGGGTAATGGCTAAATCCACATTCTGACGAATAAGCAGCTTGTCGATATCATTGCTACAAGGCTTGATATTGAAGGTATAACGCTGCTTAAGCTGCGAGGCCTTGTCCTGAAGATAACTTAACAGGTTTAGCGAAATAGGGGGCGGACAGGCAATAGTCAGCTCGCTATGAGACTGCTCGGTATCTTTACTGGCGCAGGAGAGACTCGCCTCAGACAGGGCTAACATCTGCTTCAGGTGAGGATAGATACTCTGGGCAAAAGGCGTATGTTCGAAACCATGCTGCCTGCGGACAAACAAGGGTTCATCGAAGGAGTGGCGCAATGCCTTTAAACTCCGGCTGACTTTGGAAGATGCCACCCCGAGTTGCTGGGCCACCTCAGTGGCATTTAAGGTATCAAACAGTAAGACAAACACTTTAATATTGAACAGGGTATTAGTATTAATCTTGCTCATGCCTCTCCTTGAAGAATCGCCCTTAAATTAGGCTTAAGTGCCGTTAGCTAATGTACGCTAAGTCACCTGGCATTACGTTTATGCAGTGCAAAGTTTTATCTCTTCCCCCGTGCATTTGTTAAATATGTGACATCGAAAAACGCCATGCCTCTCTGACACAGATAACCGACAGCCGGGAATAACCCGACACCATAAAAACAGAATACTTCATATTAAACATGATGATAGATAGACATAGACCTCTGAAGATAAAATTCACTTTTGCCATTTGCATAATATGAATATGAGAGTTCCACTTTCTAAAAATCGAGATGCCTCACTGGTAACAGCAAGCCAAACAGACCACCGCACTAAAAACAGGCGCACCAGCAAAGCAAACACCAAGCAAACATCAAGCTAGGCAGTATTTTATACAACTGAAAACTTTATTGTTAAGGTGATGTGCTTCATATCTGACAAAAGCCCGCTTCTTTAACATTTCTCCTGGCTATACCCCAGTGGTTTATCTTGGAGAAAAAATGATGATAACAACAAAAACAACCACACTGGCGGCACTTATCGCTTCGGCAATGATGCTGTCGGCCTGTGGAGATGGGAATGATGGAAAAGATGGTATCGACGGTGAAAATGGTCAACCCGGTACACCGGGCACACCTGGCGCCGTCGGTTTACATATTGACATGGCAGAAGAGGCTATCGCCAATATCAACAAGGCAAGCTATGCCGACGGCATCATAAGCGTCGACTTTGAGCTGGAAAACCGCCAAGGCGTAGGCCTGTTTGGTTTAACTGGTGAGAATCCGTTTCACGATTTCCGCTTCTCATTGGCACAGCTGCAAACCCATGAAGGCAGCGACCTGAAACAATGGATATCCCTGCTCAACGACACCACCAACGACGACGGCACTACCTTTGAGCAAGGTTTCGAGAAGATTAAAGACTGTATCGAATGCCTAGTCGATCATAACGACGGCAGCTACACCTACACCTTTAATACCAACCTGCTCACCGCCGAAGATGCCGCCGGTATCGAGTTTAACCCTGACTTGACCCAACGTATCGCCATCGAGATGCAGTTCGAATATGACTCAGGCCATGAACTGGCCGAAAATGCTCACTTCGACTGGATCCCCTCCACCAATGGCAGCGAAGGCATAGAGAGCCGAGAGCTGGTGACCATGCAGACCTGCTACACCTGCCACCAAGCCGATAGCCTCAAGGCACACGGTGGACGTCGCCTGGACCTGGAAAACTGCCAGGCCTGTCATAACGGTATAGTCACAGATCCCAATGCCATCTCTGTCGAGTTTGGGCACATGGTCCATGCCATCCATATGGGGCCACACCGTGAAGGTAAAGACGCAGATGGCAATGTGGTGCCCATGCCATACACCATCGCCGGCTACGGTGGCGATCATGCCTTCGACTACCCTGCCTTCCCGACAAAACCCTTCATGGACTGCGCGGCCTGTCATGTCGAAGATGACAACTTGGCAGACAAAGATCTCTGGCTCGCCAACGCCAATGCCAACGCCTGTACTGGTTGTCATACCGACTCGCCAGCCCAGCATCAGTCAGACAAGAACCCGGCGCTGAGCTGCACCGACTGTCATAGCGCCGCGGTGCATGGCGATCATGCCAAGCCCTATCAGGCAGCCAAAGACTATGATGTCACCATCAGCAAGGTCGCCATCTCTGCCGCCAACGAAATCAGCTTCGACATGGCCATCACAGATCCAGCCGGTAACCTGGTGAGTCAGCAAGAGGTCTACAAGCTTGGCTACAGCAAGCCTTACATGGTGGTCAGCTGGGACGTCGACAAAGATTATCCCGACTATGATCAGTCGCCCTACAGCCAGCGCCGTATCGACATCAAAGATCCCACCAAGGCGACCTGGAATGCTGACAACAGCGTCAGTGTAAAGGTCGCGATGAACTTCCCAGCCGACATCGCCTCACGCTCGCTGGAAATCCTGCCTGTACTCAAGGTTTGCTTTGCAGAAGGCAGCGGCAACCGTGTTAGCTGCGATGCCGACAACGCCTACCCTGCCTATGTGCAGACCGATGCCTTACGCACCGTGCTTGATGACAGTGAAGCCGTGGTGGCCGATCGCCGCGCCATCATCGACAGTCAAAGCTGCTATGGCTGCCACAGCTTTGAGTTCTATCACGACTCAAACGGCGTCAACTGTATCGCCTGCCACACCAATGACAAGAAGCTGGGCGCGGTCGAAGACGCCAACGGTGACGCCGTTGCCTGGGGTGAGATGAAGTCCACCAGCTTTATGTACAAGGCCCACAAGGCAAAAGGCCACGACAATGGTCATGGCGGCAGCGGCACCCTGCTAAAGACCGACTGTATGACCTGTCACTCGGCCGAGCAAGGCTGGGGCGGCCTGTCCTACGGCTTTGAACTGGGCCGTAACCCAGGACAAGCCCATACGGTACCTAGCTTCATCCCAGGCAAGAGCAACGACCCTGCGGTCAACCCGGTAGCGACCTGGTATGCCTCATCCGATGCCGCAGCCTGCATGAGCTGTCACCAGAAGTATCTCTCTGAGGCGGCCGTGGCTCATATGGAGGGCAACGGCGCCTACATAGGTGCCGACAAGGCCAGCGCCAAGGCGGCACGCGAAGCCTGTGCGACCTGCCATACACCTGAGAAGCTGATGCACGCTCACGGTCATCAACTGTAAGACCCAAAGGTGCTCGCCCTCACCGAGCACCGAGTTCCACCCTGCAATGTCAAAGGCACCCTCGGGTGCCTTTTTTTGCCGCTAAACTTTTTGTTTAGCGGATAGGGGGGGGAGCGCCCGGCATGGCAGCTGGATGCATTTCCTCAAGCGGGTTTTCTATGTTGTAGCGTCTACCGGGTTTGTTGTTGGAATGCGAGTTGAAGGTTGCACCTTCGTGGCAATCTAACGCCTGTCCGGCGGGGAGCGTGCAAACACTATTTTGGCTCGCCACGAGCACTTCCTTGTGGGCTCTGCGAAATCATCCCTGATTTCGAAGGCCAAAATCGTGTTTACACTGGGTATCCAACGTCTCTTCGATTTAGCGGTATTTGGCGCGAGTAGCGAATCTAAAGGCTGGATTATTTTTGCCCCATTCCTTGTTTAGTATGGCTGAACTAGCTTTGATTGGTATTGGACTGTTGACCTAATTTTAGTAATGCTACAAAGTGTCTACTGTTCTAGAGGCTTACCAAGCCGCTGAATGCGGCGTTGGTATGAGCTCATCATTTACTTAGTTAAGAGTTAATAATTGGATATCTTAGAAATTTTTAAAGACTACATATTTGCAGTCTTAATGGCGCTGTTTTTAGCTTATATTACGTATCAACAGTTAGTAACTAACCGTCAGAAACTCAAACTAGATCTCTACAATAAGAGATTTGAGGTATATACGGCTACGTTAAAGTTTTACCAAGAACTAATAGGCGATGGTGTTACCTCAGAAACTCACAAGGACTTCATCGAGAAAAAGGAAGCAGCCAAATTCTTGTTCTCAGAAGATGCATCAATTTACGAATTGCTCAATGAACTGCACGAAAAGTCATTTAAGGTAAAAGCTTTCAAAGGTCATCGTAAAGAACTTGAGTCCAGCCCTGAAATATTCAGCAAAGCGGCACAAGAGTCTCTAGAGGTAGTTAACTGGTCAGTTGAAGCCGTCAAATCTCTCAGCAGTAAATTAGAGAAATATTTAAACATGTAGCAAGTTTCGTATAATAAGGCGTTTAAGGCGGATTCCCAACGCTTGGTATTCTCCGTTTGATTCAGTTTTAGTGTTTACGGCACAATGGTTTAGGTAGGGGGTAGCGTTGCTCAGCACTTAACGCGGCGTTAGCCCTTAGAAATTTTTATCCGAAACTGACAAGTTAGAGTTAAGGCTTTAACTCGGAAATGTCCAAAAATGGCTTAACTTGAACAATTGCAAAGATCAAATGCGGCTAAATCGAAGAGATGAATAACTAGGTGTAGATACGCCGGTGAGCTTCCGTGACAGGGATGTCACGGTAGAGCCTACAGGGAATGTACTTGCGGCGTCTCACAGGCGTATCTGCACGTAAGGTCGCTCATTCACATCCATGTGATCGCGACATTGGTGCATCCATGCACTGCACCTTCCGCAGGCAATTCAAAACAAAGATGGTTAACGCTACAACTAGCTAAATTCAAATCAAAATCAGCCAGACTAGACCCCAACCCAAATCTAGGCGCTTGGACTAGCGCCTTCCTCATCATGTTCTAACCCTATCCCCTCTACGCCATCTGGCATGGCACTCTCGCTGATATCCACTATGATGGAGCGGTTCATGGTGATCTTGTAGCGGGCAAACTGGGGGGGCTTGCGGCCCTCCTGCAGGGAAAGCACCAGGTTGATCTGGTAGCGGCGTTCTACCGAGTCGCTGCTGATCTTGCCATCGGCCTCCTTGTAGATCTTGGCCTTGCCGCGCTCCAGGTAGCGGGCGAAGGGAGCCAGGCTGAAGTTCACCTGCTCCTGTATGGTGGAGTAGCCGGCGAGGAAGTCTTTGCTGGCGATACGCGAGTTGATGCCATAGTGCAGTATGTCGGCGTCCAGCTTATTCTGGCTGTGGCGGCGCTTCAATATCTCGTCTATCTCCTCGGGGAGATCCTTAGACTTGATGAAGTCTATCCACACATGCTGCCTGGCGATCATCGCCTGGCTGGTAGTATCACGCAGGATGCGGCTCCAGCGGGGACGGCCCTTCTGGATCACCCGCCACAGGGCGTTGCGAATATCTTCCTTGAAGATCTCACGAAAGCCATAGATCACCGCCAGGGTGAACACCAAGGCCATGGTGAGGCCGCTGAAGATCCCCTGGGCCTTGATGATGAGCGACGAGACCACCAACATCACGAAGGCGGTGGCGATCCCCGTGGTCATCTTCTTCAGGCCCACACCTAATCGTTTCTGCTCCTCTTTCAACACAACCCCTTGCTGGATCAGGCGGCGCAGCAGCAACATCTTGTTGGAGATGCGGTTGGGATCGTTGAGAGTCTGGGAGGAGTTATAGTTCTTGCTGTCGCGATAGCTGCTCTCGCTGCGGCACAGGTTGATCACCTCCTCGGTCACCTCGCTGTAGTCGCTGCTGCGGGGCGCGTGGGACATGAGTTTCAACAGGCGCTGCTCACAGAACCAGGAGAGGTAGTTGTCGGCGTTCTCGAAGTAGTGCTTCCACTTAGGGTCGCTGGGCTCGTTACGGCGAAACTTCTTCAGCAGCTGAGTGACGATCTCGCTGAGATCTTTGAGGGAGGCATAAAACTGCTCCACATCCTCCACCTGGGCCAGCTCCTTGCTGTCGGTCTCGATGGCCACGGCAAACTGATAGGCAAACAGGTTGAGGTAGAGTCTGAACTCCTCGACGGTACGCTTCTTCTGACTGATGAAACGCCCCTGCACCAGCGGCAGATGCAAGCCTGAGGAGTAATAGGAGCGTCGGCCGGCGATGGCCGCATGATAATATTCTTCTTCGTCAAGGCTCTGGGGATTGATCCCCATCTCTTTGGGCAGAAAGAAATAGAGGTCGAGCCGCCTATGGTCACCCACCTTCATCTGATGGGTAAACTTGATCGACAGAGACTCTTCCTGCTTGATATTGACCTTAGACACAAAACCTCAGAATAATAGAATTATTTCAGTAATTTAGAAATGCACATCCTGAGTATAGCCTAAGTGCGACTATTGCACTATACGGCAACCGCAGACGGTATTACTCGGCTGGAATAATACCACCGCATAGTCCCTGTGGGGATCTAATTCCAATGTCTCGATGGAGAGGTTATGCATCCCCTTGCTGTCTAAGTTAAACGAGCTGATATAGGAGAGATATTGCATATGCCTTGGCATGGTCTCGGCCGATTCGGTACCTATCTCCTCCTTGGTCTCTACCGAGAAGTGATAACGGCCGTTGGCCTTATCGAAATCGAGGAAGCTGCCCTGCATGCGTATGGTGCCCGCCGAAGTGCCGTCGAGGTTAAAGTAGCGATAGTTGATCTGCGCCTGCTGCTTCTTGGCCATGATATCCACCAGCAGATAGTGACGTCCCTCGGCCTGAGCCTCGTCGCGGCGATCGAACAGCTCGGAGCTACAGCTGAGCATGATGCTTTCGCTGGGATAGAGATAGCGATAACTGATGGTGATGCTTATCGCCAGCAGCCCCAGCACAATAATATTGATCGCCCACAGTACCTTTCTATTCACACAGAGATACCTCTTTAAACCAGGCCTCGGAGATAAACCGCTTCTGCTGCCTGTAATCGGTTAACTTAAGGTTGCGCACCAATGACTGCCCCATCTTCTCGCCTCGCATGGTGATGTTAAACACTTGCTTGTCGTGGGACAGCGACATATAGACCTCTTTCCAGGGCGAAGACTCACAGCGCTCAAACGCCTGAGACATCTTCTCCGACAGGCGCAGCAAAGAGGTGTTATTGGTCTTGGACTTGGCGTAGCTGATAAACATCATCTTCTGCCCCGACTCCAGGGTGATACCGTGGCGCAGATAGGGTTCGCTATGTTGCACCTCGAGATTCACCGAAGAGAAGAGCTGCAAGGAGACCAAAGCGCCCAGTAGCAGGACGATCAGCCCTATCCACAGCTTGATCCAGCGATGGCGTTTGCCAAACAGCCAGGCTAAAACCGCCTCGATGCGCTCGCCCACACCATGGAGCTCTCCCTTTGCAGGCGCGTTATCGGCATGATGTACGCTTGATGGCACGGCGCTATCCAGGCGCAGGCGATAGCCCTTGCCCTTGACGGTTTCTATCATATGTTCATGCAGCGGGCCGAGGAAGGAGCGCAACATAAACACCGCCCGCGCCACCGACGAGTCGCTTAGCGGCGGATGCTCGTCATCCCCGGCACCCAAGACGCGCTTAGCCACCACCTTGTCGCTATTGGCCAGCAGGAGCGATAGCACCTGCAGTTCGGCGCGCGGTAGATGCCACTCTTCACCCGTCAGCTCGTTGGTGAGCACGCCAGCATGTCTGTCGAATCGGCAATCACCCAGTTGCATCTTTGTT
Source organism: Shewanella sp. Isolate8 (assembly GCF_022398495.1). Taxonomy (NCBI): domain Bacteria; kingdom Pseudomonadati; phylum Pseudomonadota; class Gammaproteobacteria; order Alteromonadales; family Shewanellaceae; genus Shewanella; species Shewanella sp. Isolate8. The sequence continues at coordinate 221,514 of NZ_JAKEVI010000003.1, forward strand.
ACTCTGTCGTTTCATTGCTAATAAGCTTATGCAAACGCAGTAAAAAAATCTGTGATCCCCTCTATCTCCTCGAAACTCATCTAAAAAATGCCCTTACAATCGCTAGGGAATAATAAGCTATGTGATCCCTGCCCTCTTCTTCACGTCCATAGGCCCATTATTTATCGCCACGCGAAAGCCGCAAATTAACATGAATGTTACAAATAAGGTGATCTAGCCCACAGCGCAATCGTGCCAAACAATACCAAGTCAACGCATTAATTGAACAAATCGATGCAAGGCACCCAAAAAACGCCTGCCAGCAGATGCTCATCTGTCCCAAGGCTTCATCCAGCCCAAATCACACTATTTGCAATCTACTCGGACCACACTGACCCCAAGTTCAAACCGGCGTATCCCTTTAACCACGCCAACAACAAAAATAACATCTATCCAAGTGAGGACATTGTCATGACCATCAATAGACGCCAAGCACTTAGCCAAATCATCGGCATCAGCACCGCCGCGGCAGGCGCTACCCTAATGGGCACATCGGCCTTCGCCGCCACCGACGAGCAAGGCAACTACAAACTAGAACTGGGTGAAAAGCTCAAGTATGTTCCACTCGATCCTATGGCGACGGCCAAGCTGGCCTATGAGACAGGCGGCGGATGTATGCACCAGGTGTTCTACGCCTTAGTGACCATGCTGGCTAACTCAAGCAGCGCCGACGCCGACAAGTTTAAGACAATTCCAACGGCGCTGGCCGGTTATGGCTGGGCGGGTATCGTGGGCCAGGGCACAGTGTGTGGTAACAACAACGCCACCGGCATGCTGGTCAACATCTTAGACGACATCAACGGTCAAAACTCTGCCGTGATCGGTGCCTCTTTCCGCTACTACGAGGTGACCGAGCTGCCTTATTCAAGCGACGAGTTCGTGGCTGGTATCGGCTCTACCGCCGAGAAGACGGCCCTGGTCGGTAAGTCATCGATTGCCAACAGTATCCTGTGTCACTCCTCTATCAGTAACTGGTCTAAGGCCTCCGGCTTCACCTTCAGCCAGAAGGGCGAGCGTTGTAAGCGTCTGTCGGCCTCTGTGGCCTATCATCTAGTCGAACTGCTTAACCGTGCCCATGCAGGCGAAGATATCTCAGCACTACCTGAGTCAAAGCCTTCAAGCGAGGCCCAAGGCTGTCAAAGCTGTCACGGCGTAGAGACCACCATGGGCAGCGCCGCCAGCGTGAAGTCTGACATGGAATGTACGACTTGCCATACCGGCCACTTTAACTAAAGGAGCAGGTCATGAATGAGAAGTTATTAACTGCCCTACTGGCAACGGCGCTTATCTGCGGCGGCTGCGGTAGCGACGACAACGATGATAAGGACGACGGCGGTAACATTACTCCGCCGCCGGTTGCCGACACCATAGATGCCGGTGAGGCCTTAGCCATCAACCTGACCCTGGCCGAGTTTGACGGCGCAACGGGCGCACTGAACTTTGCCCTGAAGGATGCTGACGGCCTGGCCATCACCAATGCCAAGGATTATCGCATCGTCTACTTCGGCTTCCCCGACAGCACGAGCGCGTCATCTAACGCCAAGGCTTGGAAACACTGGCACGTGACCCAGAGCTATCTGTGTGACAGCGCCGAAGGCGACTGCCAGGGCGTGCTAACAGAGACTGACAAGGGTCAGTACAGTTTCGATGCAACCGATCTAAACTGGGACGCCAACACGGCGCCTGGTTCGGTAAAGGAATATAAGGTCGGTATCGAGATAAAAGGTGCCAAGGCGACCAACGAATTGGTTCTGCTCCCCTCCACTTAACCCACTGCACCACTTTGAGGGTCACCGCCTGGCGTGTGGCCCTTTTTTTACGTCCCGATTTTATACCAATCGTAATAAATAATTGATCATTCTAGCTTGTTAAAACGCTCGATAACTGTATTAGTATTTTTAATTGTAGAATAACTACTTATCTAAAAATCCTGCTTTGTTCTCAAGCGTTTTTTCTGCGCTATTTCTGATCCCATATTTACTGTGATTGGTATTAGAAAGCATCCCGTGTCAGCCAAGGCTGAGACTATGCATCTAGACTAAACATCAGTATGAGTATGGGCATGAACCGGCCTAACCAAAGATCGGGAGGAGGCTATTGTTCGCCGAGCAGTTCGCCGAGGGAAGGCAGATAGTTGGAGGGCTCAAATACGGAATAGATGAGCAGAAACAGCAGCAACAGCTGAGAGATCAGCAGGATATATTGTTGCTTGGTCATGCGGCGAATTGGGCCGCTGCCCAACAGCTCGCGGTGAGGTGAGAGTTTGACGTGCAGTATGTAACCCTGATCGCCCACCGACTCCAGCAACTTGCCCGACGGGCTACCGAGAAAGAAGCGAATGCGATCCACCGCCTGCACCAGACGCGCCATGTTAGCCTCCTCCGCTGGCAGGCAGGCCAAGAGGTCGGCATTGGACATCACCTGTCCACGGCGCTCGGTCAATAGTTTAAGCACGGCAAACTCCGCACCCGGCATACGCCAGCTGGTGTCATTGTCTTGATTTGACAGCGTCGACTGAGACGGCTCAAACCAACAGCAACCTATTTGCATCGGGGTCTCACATTAAGGGAATCACACAAAAATCACGACGCCAAACCTGGCTATCGTCTCTTTGCTAGTGTGACACTTAAGCCCGGCGACTTTCGTGACAATCAGCACATAACCCATTAAATTATTTAAATAATTATGATACATCCCGATACAGATTTAAGCTGGCCTAGGCCTAATTTCAGGCTGATTTCAGCTAAAAAAAAGACGCCCCGAAAGGCGTCTCTTGAATCCAATAAAAACCCTATTAGAAAGAGTACAATAGGGTCATGTTAGTTTCGGTATCAGTGCTCTTCTTGTCGTCCAGCGGCTCGCTGTTGTAACGCACGATAACCGCAAACTTCATCGCCAGCGCGCCAACTATGTTGGCCGTGATAGAAGTCTCTGAGCGGCCTTCCAGGCTCTCACCATAATCGGCCACAAACAGCTGCTTGAACTTAGAGTTGTCGGTGATCTCGGTCTCGAAGTTCATCACGCCGTGTGCCACCCAGCTATCTTCGGTGTCATAACCCGCTTCGGCGGCGCTCTCATCGTCCAGACGCTTGTACTGGTAACCAGGACCCACTTCGATAGCTAAGGTCGTCTTCTCGGTATCGACAAACTTGTGACCATAACCGGCAGAAATCGTAGACTTAGAATCGAAACCGGTAAATGGGTCGATCTCGTGGTTGGCGTTGGCAAACATATAGTTCACGTCGCTGAACTTGTAGTTGCCCTGTACCAGACCGTAATAGCGCTTACCCGTCTCTTCGCCGCTATCTTCTTTATAGAGGGCTTCTAACAGGTACTGGTTTTCCCAGTTGCCCAGCTCGTGCTTCATGTCCAGACGGCCCTTGAGCGAGGTCGTCTCTGTGTTACCTGTGGTAACCGTCGCACCCAGTTCGGCGTCGGCGGCAAAGGTTCTGTCACCCTTAACAAAATCGGCACCCGCATGGGCAGCAAAAGGAGCCGCCATCAGGATGGCCGTGGCTGTCAGCAGTTTTTTCATTATTTGTTTACCTATTTATCTAAGTCCCTTAAAAATTGGCGCAATAGTATCATTCGGCGCACAGAAATGAAAATTGCACTTGCCTTTGCAGTATTTTGAACTAGCCACTCACCTAACGGCGAGAGTTAGTCCTTACTTTTTATTGCGCTTTGGCCATAAAAAAGCCCGCCGAAATGGCGGGCCTTTGTCAAACTACCTATGGCTATCAAACCGAATTAGTTCACCTGTGGATCTAACTCGCCAGACTGGTATGCCTTGTACATGGCTTGCAGTGACTTAGGCTTGATCTTAGAGCCCATGCCAGCCGCACCGAAGGCTTCGTAGCGTACGGTACAGATGTCTGCCATCGCTTCCATAGAGGCCTTAAGGAATTTACGCGGGTCGAACTCGCTTGGGTTTTCCGCCAGGAACTTACGTACCGCACCGGTAGAGGCCAGACGCAGGTCAGTGTCGATGTTAACCTTACGCACGCCGTGCTTGATGCCTTCGACGATCTCTTCCAGTGGTACACCATAAGTTTCAGGGATGGCGCCGCCATACTGGTTGATCACTTCCAGCCACTCTTGTGGCACAGAAGATGAACCGTGCATCACTAGGTGAGTGTTAGGGATACGCGCGTGGATCTCCTTAATACGGTCGATACGCAGCACGTCACCGGTAGGCTTACGGCTAAACTTGTAGGCACCATGGCTGGTACCGATAGCGATAGCCAGGGCATCGACGTGAGTGTCGGCCACGAAACGCGCCGCTTCTTCCGGCGTAGTCAGCAGCTGCTCTTCGCTCAGGATACCTTCGGCGCCAACACCATCTTCTTCACCGGCTTGGCCAGTTTCCAGGCTACCCAGACAACCGATCTCACCTTCTACCGACACACCACAGGCGTGGGCGAAGGCAACAGTTTTACGGGTCACGTCGACGTTGTACTCGTATGTAGCCGGTGTCTTACCATCGGCCATCAGCGAGCCGTCCATCATGACTGAAGACATACCCAGCTGGATAGAACGCTGACACACGTCAGGGTGAGTACCGTGATCCTGGTGAATACACACAGGAATATCTGGGTACTGCTCGAGCGCCGCCGCCATCAGATACTTAAGGAACTGAGGACGAGCATACTTACGTGCACCGGCTGACGCCTGAACGATAACCGGGCTGTCTGTGGCTTCTGCCGCCTGCATGATGGCGCGCATCTGCTCCAGGTTGTTAACGTTGAACGCGGGAACGCCGTATCCGTGCTCTGCGGCATGGTCTAGCAGTTGACGTAGGGAAATTAAGGCCATTTTTAACTCCAATAATAGGGTGGTCATCGGGCGCAGCCCGCTTAACCACCGAGGTCACTATCGTTTGGACAGATTTTTATACCGATAGCAGGACCTGCAATTCCATGCGGCCCGACTATCGGCGGTTTCTTATAATACTAATTATCTTTTTTACTTATTCGCCGCGGCTTTCCAGCATAGCCACAGCAGGCAGTTCCTTACCTTCCAAGAATTCCAGGAAGGCGCCACCACCGGTAGAGATGTAAGAGACCTTGTCGGCGATCTCATACTTGTCGACCGCCGCCAGGGTATCGCCACCGCCGGCGATAGAGAAGGCAGAAGAGTCGGCAATCGCCTGAGCGATGCGCTTGGTGCCTTCACCGAACTGGTCGAACTCGAACACGCCTACAGGGCCGTTCCAGACGATGGTGCCGGCATTCTTAAGGATCTCGGCCAGTGCCTCGGCGCTGTCGGGACCGATATCGAAGATCATGTCTTCGTCAGCCACCTGATCGACCGGCTTAAGGGTCGCGCTCGCCGTTGGGCTGAACTCGCCAGCCACAACCACATCGGTAGGGACTGGGATATCGCCGCCACGGCTCTGGGCGTTAGCCACCAGACGCTTGGCTTCGTCGATTAGGTCTGCTTCATAGAGGGACTTACCCACGTTGTGACCGGCTGCGGCGATGAAGGTGTTGGCGATACCGCCACCCACGACCAGCTGGTCAACCACACCAGAGAGGCTCTCGAGCACGGTCAGCTTGGTCGATACCTTAGAGCCACCCACGATGGCTACCAAAGGACGCGCCGGGTTGTCCATCGCCTTACCCAGGGCTTCCAGTTCACCGGCCAATAGCGGACCGGCGCAGGCCACAGGGGCATACAGGCCGACACCATGGGTCGATGCCTGAGCGCGGTGAGCGGTGCCGAAGGCATCCATTACATAGACATCACACAGGGCGGCCAGCTTCTTGGCCAGCGCCTCGTCGTTCTTCTTCTCGCCCACGTTGAAGCGCACGTTCTCGAATACCACGACTTCACCGACATTGGCTTCTACGCCATCGAGATAGTCTTTAGCAAGACGTACCGGGCAGTCCAGCGCCTTGTCCAGGTAATCGACAACCGGCTGCATAGAGAACTCGCTGTTGTACTCGCCTTCGGTCGGACGCCCCAAATGAGACATCACCATCACGGCCGCGCCTTTCTCGAGCGCCAGCTTGATGGTTGGCAGAGAGGCACGCAGACGCGCGTCGCTGGTGACCACACCATCGCTTACAGGGACATTGAGGTCTTCACGGATAAGCACGCGCTTGCCCTGAAGATCTAACGCTGACATATTGATAATCGCCATTTCACGTTTCCTTAAAGTTTAAAGTTAAAAATAAAAGTTAAAGCAAAACTGGATTTCCCACCGCCGGGACGCTTCACCGGCACTAGGCTAAAAACATTCAAATCAGGCTCTTACGGCCTTTATCATCTCTAAACTGGTGTCCAACATACGGTTGGCAAAGCCCCACTCGTTGTCACACCACAAGAGTAATTTCACCAGATGGCCGTCGCTCACCCGCGTCTGGGTGCCGTCGACGATACTGGATCTGGGATCATGGTTAAAATCGCACGATACCAATGGCGCATTAGTATAGCCCACAACCCCTTGGTATGAGCCATTTGCCGCCTGAGATAATACCTGGTTCACTGTATCGATATCGACACGTTTATCTAAGGTGACCGATAAGTCAATTGCAGTCACATTAATTGTCGGCACGCGCACAGATATCGCCTCAAACTTATCCTTCATCTCGGGCAGGATACGCTCAATCCCTCTGGCCAGCTTGGTATCGACCGGAATGATCGACTGCCCCGCCGCGCGAGTACGTCTGAGGTCGTCATGATAGGCGTCGATCACTTGTTGATCGTTCATCGCCGAGTGAATCGTAGTGATGGCGCCGCTGCGCACCTTAAAGGCACGGTCTAGCACCTGGATAATGGGCACCAGGCAGTTGGTGGTGCATGAGGCGTTGGAGACCACCTGATGCTCCGCCTTGAGATCTTGATGATTCACGCCATAGACTATGGTGGCGTCTACGTCGCCGGATGAGGGGTGGCTGATCAGCACCTGTTTGGCGCCCGCCTTGATATGGGCCTCACAGGCCTGACGGTCGATGAGGGCACCCGTGGCCTCATACACGATATCGATATCCAGAGATTTCCAGGGAAGCTTCTCGGCATCTTCCTCATGCAGCAGCAGGATATGGTCATCCCCTATGGTCATCGTATTGGCGTCGAGTGACGCGGGAGACTGAAAGCGACCATGGGTAGTATCGTATTGGGTCAGATGAAGCATGGCTTCGGGGTTGGCAAGTTCATTAATGGCGACAATCTGGATCTGATCCCGCTTGCCTGACTCATAGAGGGCACGAAGAATCGAGCGGCCAATCCGGCCATAACCATTAATCGCAACTTTAATCATTAATTGCTTCCACTCCTAACACCGTCCTGAGATAGGCTTCTTATGCGACAACGGCCTATCGTCATCGATAAGCCGAGTCATCATGGCATAGGGCAACTGCTTGCCCTACGCCCTTGGTGGCAATGCCTTATAGTATGGCGTTAGCCTTGGCTACCACGTTTTCCACTGTGAAGCCGAAGTGCTTCATCAGCGCGCCGCCTGGTGCAGACTCACCAAAGGTGGTCATGCCGACGATAGCGCCGTCGAAACCGACATACTTGTGCCAGTAGTCGACGTGAGCCGCTTCGATGGCGACACGCTTGGTGACAGAAGCTGGCAGTACAGAGGCCTTGTAGTCTGCGTCCTGTGCGTCGAACACGTCTGTAGATGGCATAGACACCACACGTACCGCCTTGCCCTGCTCGGTCAGCGCCTTAGCTGAATCCAGTGCCAGCTGCACCTCACTACCGGTTGCGATCAGAATAAGATCTGGTGTACCGGCGCAGTCTTGCAACACATAAGCACCCTTGGCGATGTTAGCCAGTTGCTCTTCGGTGCGTGGCTGTGCAGGCAGACCCTGACGGCTGAACACCAGTGAAGTCGGCGCATTACGACGCTCGATAGCCATCTTCCATGCCACGGCAGTTTCCGCCGCATCACATGGACGCCATACCATCATGTTTGGTGTCATGCGCAGGTTTGCCAGCTGCTCAACCGGTTGGTGAGTCGGGCCATCTTCACCCTGACCGATAGAGTCGTGGGTGTAAACGAAGATGTTTTGGATGCCCATCAGTGCAGACATGCGTACCGCGTTACGGGCGTATTCCATGAACATCATGAAGGTCGCGCCGTAGTTGATGAAACCACCGTGCAGTGACACACCGTTCATGATGCCACTCATACCGAACTCACGCACACCGTAGTAGATGTAGTTACCGGCAGGATCTTCCTGGATACCCTTAGAACCAGACCATAGGGTCAGGTTAGAACCGGCCAGGTCGGCAGAGCCGCCGAGCAGTTCAGGTAGGGCTGCGCCGAAGGCCGCGATGGCATTTTGTGATGCCTTACGGCTGGCGATGTTTTCGCCCTTCTCTTGGCACTCTTTGATGAAGGCCTGTGCCTTCTCTTCGAAATCGGCTGGCAATTCGCCAGTGATCACGCGGCGCTTATATTCGGCAGCCAGCTCTGGGTAAGCGGCTTCATAGGCAGCAAGCTTCTCGTTCCAGGCAGACTCGTTAACCGCGCCCACTTCTTTAGCGTCCCAACCTGCGTACACGTCGGCAGGGATCTCGAATGGACCATGCTCCCAACCCAGGAACTCACGAGCCGCAGCGATTTCGGCATCGCCCAGTGGCGCGCCGTGACAGTCGTGGCTGCCAGACTTGTTTGGTGAACCGAAACCGATAATGGTCTTGCAGCAGATCATGCTTGGCTTATCGGTAACAGACTTAGCTTCTTCGATAGCCGCGCGAATCGCGTCGCTGTCGTGACCATCGACGCCGGCAATCACGTGCCAGCCGTAAGATTCGAAACGCTTAGCGGTATCGTCGGTGAACCAGCCCTCGACGTGACCGTCGATAGAGATGCCGTTGTCATCCCAGAAGGCAATCAGCTTGCCAAGGCCTAGGGTACCCGCCAGTGAACAGGCCTCGTGAGAGATACCTTCCATCAGACAGCCATCACCTAGGAAACAGTAGGTGAAGTGGTCAACGATATCGTGTCCAGGACGGTTAAATTGCGCCGCCAGAGTCTTCTCGGCAATCGCCATACCTACGGCGTTGCTGATACCCGCGCCCAGAGGACCCGTAGTAGTTTCAACGCCTGGGGTGTAACCATACTCAGGGTGACCTGGGGTCTTAGAGTGCAGCTGACGGAAGCTCTTTAGCTCATCCATCGGCAGTGCATAACCCGTCAGGTGAAGCAGAGAGTAAATCAGCATAGAGCCGTGGCCGTTTGAAAGGATGAAACGGTCGCGGTCGACCCACTCTGGGTTGTTTGGGTTGTGCTTCAGGAAATCATTCCACAACACTTCGGCGATATCGGCCATACCCAATGGCGCACCTGGGTGACCAGAGTTGGCTTTCTGAACGGCATCCATACTTAACACACGGATAGCGTTTGCGAGTTCTTTACGAGATGACATGCTCTCTCCTGCTGATTTGAATGTTGGGGATTTTGCGGGCCGAATTTGCGGGCAACAATGGGGGCATATTTTCCCCTACTCGCGGATGGGACGCAAATAAATTTCGCCCTTTAGCTTAGATTAAATCCTTCTAGACCCGAAAAACGGCGCTTCTGCCATCCCAGGTAAAACCTCGCTTACCGCCTTAGGGGGAGTCAGGATTTCACTTACCCGCGCCGGAACAAACCGCACCTCCTAGCCACCCCTCTTGGCCGCCGCGGCACTAATCCGTCCGAAGCGATCCTTTGGCAATAAAAAACTGGCGGCTTATAACGTCAATTAAAAACAGCAATAACAACAAGTTATGAAGAACTTTTATTTAAACTCATCCGAGGCATTAGAATAATTACCCGGTTTTACTCCACAATTTTCATCGAAAAGGGTGTTATCCGATCTGATTTCCACTAAAATGGCCGTCTAGATGTAGATACTTCTACACATTCGAATTGTTTAAAGACGAGATTTTTCCATTATGGCAAAGCACTTGTTTACCTCTGAGTCGGTCTCAGAAGGTCATCCAGATAAAATCGCCGATCAAATTTCTGATGCGGTACTCGACGCGATCTTAGAACAAGATCCTAAGGCACGTGTGGCGTGCGAAACATACGTCAAAACCGGCATGGTGATGGTAGGTGGTGAGGTGACCACCTCTGCATGGGTCGACATCGAAGAGCTAACCCGTAAGACGGTACGCGAGATCGGCTACACCCACTCGGACATGGGCTTCGACGCCGACTCTTGTGCGGTACTCAACGCCATTGGTAAGCAGTCTCCAGACATCAACCAGGGTGTCGATCGCGCCGATCCTAAAGAGCAAGGCGCCGGTGACCAGGGCCTGATGTTCGGTTACGCCAGCAACGAAACCGACGTACTGATGCCAGCGCCTATCACCTATGCCCACGCACTGGTGAAGCGTCAATCGGAAGTACGCAAAGACAAGACACTGCCTTGGCTACGCCCAGATGCCAAGAGCCAGGTGACCTTCGCCTACGAAGACAACAAGATCGTCGGCATCGATGCCGTCGTGCTTTCTACTCAGCACTGCGACAGCGTCAGCCAGTCTGATCTGATCGAAGGCGTGATGGAAACCATCATCAAGCCAGTGCTACCAGCACAGTGGCTGAACAAAGACACCAAGTACTTCATCAACCCAACCGGCCGTTTCGTTATCGGTGGTCCTATGGGTGACTGTGGTCTGACGGGTCGTAAGATCATCGTCGATACCTACGGCGGCATGGCACGTCACGGCGGCGGCGCCTTCTCGGGCAAAGACCCATCGAAAGTTGACCGCAGCGCGGCCTATGCGGCACGTTATGTGGCGAAGAACATAGTGGCAGCCGGTCTGGCGGATCGCTGTGAGATCCAGGTGTCTTACGCTATCGGTGTGGCCGAGCCAACCTCTATCAGCGTCGAAACCTTCGGCACGGGCAAGGTCTCTGAAGAAGTGCTAATCGGCCTGGTTCGTCAACACTTCGATCTGCGCCCATACGGCCTGACCGAGATGCTGGATCTGGCCCGTCCTATCTACAAGGCAACTGCGGCTTACGGTCACTTCGGTCGTAACGAGTTCCCTTGGGAGCGCACCGACAAGGCAGAGGCGCTACGCGCAGACGCTAAGCTGTAAGATTGGATTTCGCCAGTCAGCAAAAAGCCGCCCTTTGGCGGCTTTTTTGTATCTTGGTCAATGAGATATATTAATTGCGACTAGAGGACTCATTACCAGTAGAGAATCGCTTCTCAAGATAGAGGCTCACCATGCTGAAGAGCATGATGCCGACCCCGTCGGCCAGTAAGTCATAGCCATCGAAGGTGCGACTGGGAAAATACTGCTGACTGCACTCCTCGATGATCACCACAATCGCCACCACCACAGCCCCCAGATAGGGCCGCACCTTGCCGAGGGACACACGCCTGAAATGACTGCCGACATTGGCAAACAAGGTCAGGGTGCCAAACAAGATCATATGCCCGAGCTTGTCACCGTAGGGAATCGAATGGGCCAGCTCAAACAAGGGGTTGCTGCGCCCGGCATCGGCGCTGACAATCAGCCAAACCAGGAAACCACTGAATAATACGCCCAGCAGGGCAAAGGTTCTCACCATCAATTAGGACTCATCCTTAACATTCTCACGCCGCTCATCAGGCGCTCCTCTTGGCGACTCGCACTCATGCTTAACTCGCCCTAGCCAGCGGGCTAACAGTGGTCGAAGTGGGCATACTGCATACACATGAAGCTCAGCTGCTGGGCGTTGAGCAGCGGCACCTCGACCCTTCTAGCCGTCGCCAATCGCGCCTCGGACGGCCCCGCCATGGGCCGAATCTCGGCGCTATAGGCGTTACTGAAACCACAATCAAACCAGTGCCCATCCCAATTCGCAACATAGATGGCACGCGGCTCATCGCTCAGCTCGAGACACTCGCAGCCAAGCTCGGCCTGGGCCGCCAAGGCGGCTAACAACTTGAGGTTATCCAGGGCGCTGAGGGTGACGCCAGCATAGGGCTCAACTAGCTCGGCAAGACGCGGCGGGAAGCCTTGCATCTTGCTCTCAGCCATCTTGCTCTCATTCATGCCACTCTCGGTATTATTGCTCGTCATAAGGTCCCCCCCTATATAGCGCCTGCGGTATCGACCGCCAGCAGATAGTAGCCGCGGCCGTCGAACTCGAAGAAGTCCAGCACCTGCATGCCCCCCTTCTGGGTATGGGCGGCGAAGGAGCGTTCGTTCTCTTCGGCGATGAAGGTAACCATGTAGGGATACTGAGGAGCTACCCGTGTCTTGAGCTCGGCCACCAACTCGGCAAACAGGCCCGTTCCACGCTGAGATGGTGCGATCCAGATAGGGCCATACTGACAGCTGTTGGCTTTATTGATTATACCCGAGGCAGTCTCGAAACGGTCCATCTCGAAGCGGCTCGTCTCGAGCCGTTTCACCAGAGAGCGATACAGGGGCCATTCCCCAAAGAAAGACCAGTGACCGGCGATCACATAGCCGGCGATCTCCCCTTCCCGTTCGGCCAACAGCAACCAATGCTTCTGAATCAGCTCGGATAACTCCTGGCGACTAAAATGCTGGCCCGTCATCAAAGCGCCGCGTTGTCCTGGGGTCAACTCGGCCTGCCACTCCCTCGCCTCCAATTCGACGAGGGCATCGAGATCGGCACCTGTGGCCAAGCGGATAGTCATGACAGACTCTCTATACTCAATTGAAACAAGGATATCCCCTTAAATATTCGGGCTATTTGCAAAATAGCTCATCGACTACCACACTTAACAAACTTGAAACACCAATAGGTTAGAGCCGATCATGCTGCCGGAAAACATTCATACGGGTGTGAGTATACTTGAAAACGATAACGCGCAAATCAACTTAGTCAGGTGGATGCATCAATGTGAGCTGATGAAACGCTATTTCGAGGCCGATGTAGCCTTCGTCGCCCAGCAGACGGATCTTGGCTTTGAGATCATCGTCAGCTCCATCAACGACACCCGCAAATTTCTCTCCGGCACCCTGTATAACGAAAAATTCGAGCTCTTTACCCGCCTGTCCAACAGCCAGCCCGAAGGGATCAACCTGGATCTGAGCCGAGAATCCAATGCCGAGCTGCCTAAGGATCTCGCCACCGCCAGCAGCCTGTTATCCCGGCCGATTCTCTGGCCAGACGGCACAATTTTCGGTTGCCTCTGTGTGGTCAATCCTGGCAGCAGAGAAACCGCCAGCAATAACGCCTTCATGCTGGAACCCTTCCAAATATTGTTGCAGCAAGATCTGGCGCTACTTTGTCAGAGTCAGCGTATCGAGTCGCTGTCGATGCGCGACCGTGACACAGGCATGTTGAATCACTACGGCTTTATCATGATGGCGCCCAGACAGCTCAACCTGGGCAGACGCTTCGGTGCCCATGCAGGCATACTCTTCTTCGAGCTCTATCCCAATCCACCTATGATAGATGAGATAGAGGACAAACATATCCGGCTACTTGGCAACATCATCCAGGACACCATACGCACCGCCGACATCGCCGCACACTACAGCCACAGCCAGTTCGTGGTATTGGTCTTCGTCGATGCCGAGCGCGACCTTAGCCATATCAGCCGCAGGGTCGAAAAGCTGCTGGCCCAACAAAACGATCGCCTACGGCTGGACTCGGGGCACTCCTTCTTCGCTCCCGATTCCTCCGCCAAGTTGGCGCCTATGCTGGAACAGGCCAAGCAACAGCTCAAGTCCTATCATCGGAACGAGGATGCGGTGGAGACGGAGAGCAAGGGCTAATTTCGGCCGTTTCTGTTAGCAAACAGATACCTGCACAGTGGGGTAATAGAGAATAGAAAATAGATTTTGCTCGCAAAAATTGAAAATTTACATTCTCACAACATATGATTTTTGAGTATGATGTAAACACTTTGTGTCGTCAGTCTTTAGGCTGATCGGCAGAGACTAGCGAGTTATGCAATTAAATAATAACAATAAGAGAGCACTACTATGCTGTTAGAATGCGCCGATACCAGCCTCTGGCTCAGGGAAGCCGATCATCCCGCCATTACTCTGCCACGTTGGCAGCAACAAGTTGATCTACTTAATGAATTTTATCAGGCTCAGGCCAGTGTGGTACTGCAATGTATCGACGGCGAATATCAGGTCGTCTGTAGTCGCCAGCGCACGGATCTCAATCTCTATGCCGGCACCCAGTTTTATGATGCCAGCCTGACCCACGCCCTGAGCAAGCATACCGCCTACGGCCTGCTGGATCTCACAGAGAGCCAAGATCCCGAGAGTCATCTGGCCCGCTTCGACAGCCTACTGGCCCTGCCCCTCTACTGGTCAGACGGTCAGGCCTTCGGGGTGATGCTGATCTGTGACAGCCAGCGCAGCAAACATTTTCAGCGACTCCTGCCGCTCATGGAAAACGCCAAGGCCCTGATCCAGGCGGAGCTCAAGCATCTGTTCCTGATGCAGCAGATCCAGATGATGTCGGTACAAGACGACCTTACCTGCATGCTCAACCCCTATGGTTTCAACCTGATGGCGCCGAGACAACTCAGCCTCAGCCGTCGTTTCGGTTCCCATGCGGGTATCGTCCTGTTGCAAGATAATACCCAGTACAAGGGACAACTCGAGCAGGGCCATGGACTCAGACAGCTTGCGCGAGTCATACACCATAATATGCGTGATGCCGATGTCTCGGCCCGTATCGAGGATGGCCTGTTTGCCATCTTGGCCTTCGTCGATAGTCAGGCCAATCTCGAATCCCTCACCAAGCGCCTGCTCAAGCAGATCGCCAAGGAGGAGATCAAGGCGGAGATTAGCATAGGCGTGAGCTTCTTCACCCCTACCACACATCTGGCCATAGAACCTATGGTCGAGGCGGCGAGACAGAATCTACATGCCAACCAAAAGCAGACACAGCAGGGCGACGTAAAGGCTTAAGGCAAATTTAGCCTTGGTTATCTTGTTGTGTTTCCGCTTGAGTCTGATCCTGCGCCTTTGCCCATTGAATGAAGAGCACTATGGGGAAAGGCGACATCATCACCAGACCCAGACCTAGCAGACTAGAAACCAGCAGTATCCCCTGCATCTGCTCTGCCCAAGAGGTCAGGCCATAGATCCCCAGGCCCACCATCACCATCGCGAGTCCCAGCCAGTGGGCCAGTTTTAATCCTGTCATCATCGCTTTATCTTTCCCATATCAGAAAATTTGCCGTCGGTGTCCGCCAGCCGACAGTAGAAACAGCTTAGCATGAACAAAATATCATGGAAAAACCCCGATTAAGGCTTTTTAATTAAGAGTAAGCTTGTCAAAATATCTGTCTCACAGAATTGGAAGTTTCCCCATGTTTAAGAAGTTTATTTTTATCGCCGGTACCTTGCTCGGCTTATCAGCCTGTCAAAGCACATCTCTCATGGGCGGCGAGGATCTGGATATTTTAGGTAGCTGGCACATAGAGGCCGCCCAGGGTAAGGCCGCCATCGATTACAGCCCGGCTCAGCTGGTGTTTGCCGAAGATGGCGCACTCAGCGGCAATAACAGCTGCAACCAATTTTTCGGTAAGTATCAACTGGACGGCCAGGCGTTGACCCTCTCCCCAGCCGGTAGCACGATGAAAGCCTGTGTCGATGCCCTGATGCAGCAGGAGCATACCGTCATGCAGGCCATGTCTGAGGTGACCCAGGCCGAGCTGGCCAAAGGTAAGCTGCTGCTCAAAGACGCAGACGGTAAGACCCAGCTGGTACTCAGTAAGCAGTAATTATCGAGATTAGCCCCACAAAAAAACCGCCTTTAAGGCGGTTTTTTTATAGCCTAGCGGCTTAGCTAGTCTAAATTAGCTAGCCTAAATTAGCTATCCAGGCGCTCTGCCAGTATCTGGCTCTGCTCGGCGTCGGCGTTATAGTGCTCCAGGTCAAGCTCATCTTCTGACTTGGCGATCACTGTAGTGGCCACCAGATCCCCCGACACGTTAACCACGGTGCGCGCCATATCTAGGATACGGTCGATACCCGCGATGATGGCCACTCCTTCCAGCGGCAGACCAACTGTCGTCAGTACCAGGGTCAACATCACCAGACCGGCACCAGGGACACCTGCGGTACCGATAGAGGCTAGGGTCGCGGTGAGAATGATGGTGATATAGTCGACCCAGGTGAGATCGATGCCAAAGGCCTGGGCAACAAACAGGGCGGTAACCCCCTGATACAGGGCGGTGCCATCCATGTTGATGGTGGTGCCCAGGGGCAGAACGAAGCTGGAGATCTTCTTGTTGATCCCTAAAGACTCGCTGGCGCATTTCATGCTGGCAGGCAGAGTACCGGCACTGCTCGAGGTAGTATAGGCCACCGCCAACGCATTGCTGATCCCCTTGAAGAACTGCACCGGGTTAAGCTTGGCCACAAAGGTCAGCACCAGGCTGTAGAAGCCTATGATATGCAGGGCGCAGCCGATATAGACCGCCAGGATCACCTTGATGAGCGGCATCAACATGTCCATGCCATATTCACCTGCCACCCAGGCCATCAGGCCAAATACCCCGTAAGGCGCAAGCTTCATCACCATGTCGGTCAGCTTATACATGGCCTCGGCAAGGCTCTCGAACACCTTGATGGCGGGCTTACCGTGATCGCCAATCAATACCAGGGCGATACCCAGAGCCACGGCAAAGACGATCACCTGTAAAATCTGTCCACTGGCCAGCGCCGCGATGGGGTTGGTGGGCACTATGTTAATCAGTGTCTCCATGATGGAGGGCACCTCTTTCACCGCGCTGTGACTCTCCGCCGAGGTCATCGCCAGCCCCGCGCCGGGCTGCATGAAGTGCCCCACGGCTAGGCCGAGTGTGATGGCGATAGAGGTCGTTCCCAGATAGAAGGCGAAGGATTTAAAGCCGATTCGGCCCATCTTGGCGGTATCCTGCATTGAGGTCACGCCGACAATCAGGGAACAGAACACCAAGGGGACGATCAACATCTTGATGGTGTTGACAAAAAGCGTACCTATCGGCTTGAGCAGTACCGCCTGCTCACCCAGGCCTAAGCCGGTACAGATACCCAGGAGCATACCGATAAGGATTTGTAGCCACAGGGGCACAGACATCCAGCCAGACCAGGCACGGCCCAGCCAAGAAGAGGTTTGTTGACGCATCATTAATAACCTTGAATCGCGAGAGTGGTTTGGTCCTGCCGCCCTTATTCCTTCAGAGCAAGTTGCAATGCTGCAAGCGGCAGACGCAAATGGGAACGGGATAATATCAGAGAAACCTGCAGTAAGCTGTGATTCATATCAAGCGCGGCCTATCAGGCCTCGAAGTAAACCGATTCCTGCTTGGCGTCGACCCTGAAGGTATGTAGGGCGGCAGGGGGCTGTTCGCGCTCGATCAGGTGGCTCCAGTAGGCGTCGTCGAAGCCATGAAACAGGCGCTCCGCCTTGCCCTGGGATTTTAAGATCAGGTGCCACCACACCAGTCCCCAGACGCCGAGGGTGGCCAGGGTCAGCAGGAAGTGTAGCAGATGGTTCAACCTATCCAGCTCCTGAGCACGAACCAAGCTATCACGCTGATTTTGATTGATTTTACTAGACTCTCTCTGCTCAGAATCACTCATCTTATCACCCCATAGACACTTCGCAGCCCCATCTTCAAAGCATAGCAGAGTTAGACTTTAGTCTAAGAGCCAATCGAAAAAATTCTGCCCCGGCTCAGCAGAGAAGCATGCTAGAGTATGGCCAAATTTAAGGAGGCGATAATGCAAATAAGAAAAGGCCAACAATCGGATCTCAGCGCACTGGTACAGTTTAACCAGGCCATGGCCAACGAAACCGAGGGGCTCAGCCTAGATCAACAGACCCTCACTAAGGGTGTACAGACACTACTCGAAAATCCTGCCCGCGGCTTCTATCTGGTGGCCGAGGAGGCTGGAGAGATCTTGGGCTCACTCATGGTCACCTTCGAGTGGAGCGACTGGCGCGCCAAAGACTACTACTGGATCCAGAGCGTCTATATCCGCCCAGAGAATCGTCGTCAGGGGATCTACGCCAAGCTGTATCAGGCGGTGAAGCAGATTGCCGAGGAGGCAGGCGGCGCCGCCAGCTTCAGACTCTATGTCGAACAGGAGAATCACAAGGCGCAAAAGACCTATGAGGCCCTCGGCATGAAGCAGAGCTACTACCTGATGTATGAGGAAAAGTAGCCGATAACCAAACATAAAAAAACGCCCCTGAGGGCGTTTTTTTATGGCTCATTTACAGAGCTGATACGCAAGGCTTATACACAAGCCTTATGCACATATGCTGGTGACTTTGATCGCCAGGCCGCCCTGGCTGGTCTCGCGGTATTTCACATGCATATCCTTGCCGGTCTCATACATGGTGGCGATCACCTTATCCAGGCTGACTCTGGGCTCGCTGTTGCGGCGTAGTGCCATGCGCGCCGAGTTAATCGCCTTCACCGAGGCGATAGCATTGCGCTCGATGCAAGGCACCTGCACCTGACCGGCAACGGGATCGCAGGTCAGCCCCAGGTTGTGCTCCATGCCGATCTCGGCGGCGATACAGACCTGGGCCGGATTACCGCCCATCAGCTCCGCCAAGCCGGCGGCCGCCATAGAGCAGGCAACCCCCACCTCTCCCTGACAGCCCACCTCGGCGCCAGAGATAGAGGCGTTACGCTTATACAGGCCACCGATCGCCGCGGCGGCGAGAAAGTAGCGGCTGTATTCCTTGGGGCCGACGGGCTGAATAAACTTGTCGAAATAAGCCAGCACGGCCGGGATGATCCCCGCCGCGCCATTGGTGGGCGAGGTCACCACACGGCCCCCGGCGGCATTTTCTTCACTCACCGCCAGGGCAAACATGTTGATCCAGTCGACGATCATCATAGGATCCGCCGACAGGCGCTCACCCGTGGCCAGCTGGCGATACAAGGCCGGCGCCCTGCGCGGTACCCTTAACGGGCCGGCCAAGACTCCTTCGGTGTGACAACCGCGCTCGATCGCCTCCTTCATGGTGTGCCACACCGCCTCGAACCCCTCGGCGATATGGGCCTCGCTATGTAGCGAGCGCTCATTGGCCATCATGATGGCACTGATGCTCATGCCCGTCTCCTGGCACAAATCCAGCAGCTCGGTGGCATTGGCGAAGGGATATGGCAAGACCACTTCGTTGGCCGCCGTCATCCCAAAATGCTCCTCGTCGACGATGAAACCGCCGCCGATAGAGTAATAGGTCTTCTTGTAGACGCACTGGGAGCCGATATAGGCGCTCAGGGTCATGCCATTTTCATGCAGCGCCAGGGCTTCGCGATGAAACACCACGGCCTCGGGCGGAAAGTCGACCCCGTGGGCCTCGCTGCCCAGCGGCAGACAGGAGGTCAAGGCCACCTGGCGAATAAACTCGGGCGTCAGGTCGATATCCACCGACTCAGGACTGTTACCCGCCAGCCCCATGATGATGGCGCTATCCGTGTGGTGGCCCTTGCCGGTGAGCGACAGGGAGCCATAGATATCCACCTTGACGCTGGTGATACTCATTAGTTCTCCACGCTGACGCAGGTCGTCAACAAATCCTTTGGCAGCCTTCATCGGCCCTACAGTGTGCGAGCTGGAGGGACCCACACCTATCTTAAAAATATCAAATGCGCTAACCATAAATACTTCCACAGAGATTCGCCCGACGGTCTATCGCCGGGCGCGACATGAGTCGATTAAGAGAGCATGCCGAAGAGGATGGCCGTCATCGCCAGCAAGCCAGCCAGGATCACGAAGATGTTGCTAATGCGACCACGGTAAGCCTTCAGTGCAGGCACCTTATAGACGGCATACATAGGCATGAGGTAGAGGATGGCTGCAATAATAGGGCCGCCCAGGGCCTCGATCATCCCCAGGATGCTCGGGTTGATCACGGCAACGCCCCAAATGGTCAGGAACATGAAGCCGAGAATAAACTTGTCGATCTTGGCGTCCGACACTTCCTTGTTGCTGCTGCGCAGCTGCTTGGTGATGATCCCCCTCAGGCCCTCGGTGGCACCCAGATAGTGACCGAAGAAAGAGGAAACGATGGCGATCACCGCGATGATGGGGCCGAAGTAGCTCACGAAGCCACTGGCATGCACGTTAGCCAGATAAGAGAGGATCGGTAGATTCTGCGCCTTGGCCTCCGCCAGCTGCGCCGGACTGAGTGACAACACGCAAGAGAAGACGAACAGCATCACGAAGCCCACCAACATCATGCTGGTGTTACGCAGGATCACATCGGCCTTCTTGGCGGCATGGCTGCCGTGTTGCTTCTTCAGCGATACCGAGAACTGCGAGATGGCCGGCGAATGGTTGAAGGCAAACACAAGTACAGGAATGGTCAGCCAAACGGTACCTAAGAACTCACCGGCGGCAGGCACTTCCATCAGGGCGTCTATCTTCCAGCTTGGGATCAGGTAGAGCGACATGAAGGCCAGAATCCCCACCAGCGGATACACCAGCAGTTGAGTCACCTTGAGCATGAACTTCTCACCAGACACCATCACAGACATCATGCCCAGCACTAAGATACCGGCCAGCAGGAAGCGTGGCGGCGAGGCCATTCCCAGCTGGTTAACGATGAAACTGTCGACCGTGTTGGTGATCCCCACGCCATAGATGAGCACTATGGGGTAGATGGCGAAGAAGTAGAGTAAGGTGATCGCCTTACCGGCGCCGACACCGAAATACTCCTCGACCACATGGGTGATGTCGCTGCCCTGACGCTGGGAGGAGCAGACGAAACGGGACAGGCCCCTGTGAGCCAGATAGGTCATTGGACCTATGATGACGGCCATCAACACCAGTGGCCAGAAGCCGCCCATACCCGCATTGATGGGCAGAAACAGGATTCCGGCGCCCACTGCGGTGCCGAAAAGACTCAACATCCAGGTTGTATCGCTGCGAGTCCAACCTTGGCGCTGCGTGAGATTAACATCAGAGATTGTCGCTTCGTTTTGCATAAAATAACCTTATCGATGCTCTAGCATCTGAGTGGTCCGACGCCCCGCCATACGGCGCTTTTTCGCCCGGCGAGCACGACTAAAATTCGGGCACAGCATATAGCAGCCGGGTCGCCAGAAATTGATCTGACACCCTTTTTTGTAATGAATTTTCAGAATGAATCGGCTTTGTGAGCCAAATCGAAATTATTACGTTATAAATTTTCATAACGGCAATCTCACGCTAACCAAAGCGAACCAGAACATCACATCCACGTTACCCTTTTTCACATCTGTTAAACTAAGGTCATCTCGTCCCAGCCCAGCGCCAGAGGCTTTCGTCGCCACAAGCTGGCATTAACGGGTTAAGGAATTCGCCGCACGCCCAGCCTCCCCCGCCATGCATCCCGAGACGCTTTATGGCAAAATGGCGCCCTGTCGATTCATTCACTTTTGGAATACCCATGCCCAGCGCTCTCAGCCAACAAGCTATTCTTCGCATCACGGTCGGCTCGACCAATCCCGTCAAGATAGGCGCCGCCCGCAATGCCCTCTCTCTGCTGTTTCCCGAAGCCGAGATCCTCTGCCAGGGCATACACGCTCCCTCGGGGGTTGCCGCCCAGCCGATGACAGATACTGAGACCCGCGAGGGCGCCATCAACCGCGCTCGCTACTGCGAGCAACAAGGTACGAAGGATGAGGCATTAGCGGCCGATCTTTATGTTGCCATGGAGGGCGGGGTCGACCTGTTCGATCACGGCGCGGCCACCTACGCCTACATGGCCATCATCCATAGGGGACAACTCAGCATAGGTCGCAGCGCCCAGCTTCCCCTGCCCGCCCGGGTGTACGACGCCCTGGTGGCCGGTGAAGAGCTTGGCGATGTGATGGACAGGCTGTTCAACACGGTCAACATCAAACAGAAGGGGGGCGCTATCGGTCTCTTTACCCAGGGCAAGGCCAGCCGTGAGAGCGTCTATACCCAGGCGATAGTGTTGGCGATGGCGCCGCTATTAAACCCGGCGATCTTCGCCTGATCAGCCGTCGGGGGTCGCCACAAGTCTTAATCCAGGTAAGGAGAAACGAGGCAGGTTAGGCCAGGCCGAACCTGTCCAGATGATTACATTAGCAAAAGCTTGCATTTCTCTTTTTAGGGATCTAAGTTAGATGTATATCGCAACTATATAGCTCACACGGATCTTAACCATGTCACCATCTTGCCCTTCGATACACGAAGAAGCCTGTCTCTCTCAGGCTGTCGAACTGCCCCAGACCTGCTCTTCATTGCGCAGCCTGTCGAGGCAATTGGTGAGGCAACTGGGCATGCTCAACTCCGCCTGTGGCGATCAGCCACTGTCGCCGGTGCAGGCCCACGCCTTGATCGAACTCGGCGCTCAGGAGCTGTCGATAAAGCAGCTGGCCCTGGCCCTGAATATCGACAAGTCCAATGCCAGCCGCGCCGTGAGCCAACTCTGCGACAAGGGCTTTGCCAAGAGTCGCAACAACCCCAGAGACAGCCGCAGCTCGCTGTGTCAGCTCACTCCCCAGGGCAAGCGTCAGCTCAGCCGCCTGAACGAACAACAGAACAAGATGTACCAGGAGATCCTGGCTCAGCTGTCACCTGAGCAGATAACCCAGTTGGAAACCAGCCTGGGCCAATACACCCGCGCCATCGATCTGGCCAACGCCCAGCAGTGCTATGAGATCCGCAGCCTCACCCGGGAAGACAACCCCCATATCGCCAGGGTGATCCGCAATGTCTCCGCCGAGTATGGCCTGACGCCAGACAAGGGCTACAGCGTCGCCGACCCTACCCTGGATGATCTCTACAGCGTCTACCAGGACGATAAGGCCCACTACTGGGTGGTCGACTACAAGGGCTTAGTGCTGGGCGGCGTCGGTATCGCGCCGCTACCGGGGCACGATGATGTCTGCGAACTGCAGAAGATGTACTTCGACCCCAAGCTCAGGGGTAAGGGCTTTGCCAAACGCATGGCACTACAGGCATTCGAGTTTGCCCGCGCTCAGGGCTTTAGCCAATGCTATCTGGAGACCACCGCCTGCCTGAGCGAGGCGATCAATCTCTATGAGAAGCTCGGCTTCGAGCACCTCTCAGCCCCCCTTGGCAACACGGGCCACGATGCCTGTGAAATCCCCATGCTGCTTAAACTTTAGCCGCAGAAATTACAAACAAATCATCAAGATAATTTTTGAGTTAGGGAGAGATAAATTAGCTAGTGTTTCAGATTAAAGCTTGCTAGCCTCAGAGGTAATCCTCGCGCATTCTGGAGATTTGAATGGACTACACAAGACTCCCCCATTCCAGCTTAGACGTCAGTAAAATTTGCCTGGGCACCATGACCTGGGGTGAACAAAATACTCAGGCCGAGGCCTTCGAGCAGCTCGATTACGCCATCGGACAGGGCATCAACTTTATCGATACCGCCGAGATGTACCCCGTACCACCTAAGGCCGAGACCCAGGGAGAGACAGAGCGCATCCTGGGCAACTACCTCAAGGCCAGGGGCAAGCGTGACGATCTCATTATCGCCACTAAGGTCGCGGCCCCTGGTGGCAAGAGCGACTATATCCGTCAGAACATGGCGCTGGACTGGCGCAACATCCATCAGGCGGTTAACGACTCCCTGGAGCGATTACAGATAGAGACCATAGATCTCTATCAACTGCACTGGCCGGATCGCAACACCAACTTCTTCGGCGAGCTCTTCTACCAAGAGCAAGATGACGAAAAGCTCACCCCCATAGTGGAGACGCTCGAAGCCCTGGCGGATCTGATCAAGGCGGGTAAGATCCGCTACATAGGTGTCTCCAACGAGACCCCATGGGGATTGATGAAGTATCTGCAGCTGGCGGAGAAGCACGGCCTGCCGCGCATCATCAGCGTGCAGAATCCCTACAACCTGCTTAACCGCAGCTTCGAGGTGGGCATGGCCGAAATCGCTCACAGGGAAGAACTGCCACTGCTGGCCTACTCGCCACTGGCATTTGGCGCCCTGAGCGGCAAATACCTAGACGGTCAATGGCCAGAGGGTGCCAGACTCACCCTGTTCAAGCGCTTCGCCCGCTACACAGGTTCGCAGATGGCCCTAGATGCCACCCAGGCCTATGTGGAGCTGGCGCGGGAGTTCAACCTGAGCCCGGCGCAGATGGCATTGGCCTTCGTCAACGGCCGCCGTTTCGTGGGCAGCAACATCATAGGGGCGACTAACCTCTACCAGCTGAAAGAGAATATCGACAGCGCGGCCGTCAGCCTGAGTGACGAGCTGCTGGGCAGAATCGACGAACTGGCAGACATCTATCGTATCCCCAGCCCCTAAAACCAGGCTAGTGATGCCCTAAAAGGCTAATTGAACTTGCATTAGGCGCTGAGATCTCCCAAGATCTGAGCGCCTTTTTTGTTTGAACCACCCAACGGACCCAATCGATGGAATTTAGCCAGCTGCGCAGTCAGTTTCCCGCCCTCACCCAGTCACTCGGCGACTATCCGCTGGTGTATCTGGACACGGCCGCGACCAGTCAGAAGCCCCAGGGGGTGATCGACGCGATGAGTCGCTACTATCAGGCGGACAATGCCAACGTGCACCGTGCAGCCCATCAGCTGTCTGCCCGCGCCACCAGCCAATATGAGGCGGTGCGCGACAAGGTGAAGGCTTTCATTAATGCAGACCGCCGGGAAGAGATCATCTTTACCCATGGCACCACAGAGGGGATCAACCTGGTGGCCCTGGGGCTGGCCAGCCAGCTAAAGGCTGGGGATCTGATTCTGTTAGACAGCGCGGCCCACCATGCCAATATCGTCCCCTGGCAGATGCTGGCTAAACAAACCGGCGCCGAGATAGTGCCCATCCCGCTCACGGACGAGGCGCGCCTCGACCAAGACGCCTACCGACAGCTGCTCGCCCGTAAGCCGAGTGTCGTCGCCCTGTGCCATGTCTCCAACGTGCTGGGCACGGTCAATCCCGTTAAGGAGATGATCGCTCAGGCCAAGGCGGTCGGCGCACTCACACTCATCGACGGTGCCCAGGCGATCGCCCATCTCGAGGTGGATATGCAGGCCCTGGATTGCGACTTCTACCTCTTCTCCGGCCACAAGATGTATGGTCCGACGGGTATAGGCATCTTATATGGCCGCTATGAAGTGCTCGACAAGCTAGATCCCCTGCTCACCGGCGGCGAGATGATCAAGCAGGTGAGCTTCGAAGGCACCACATTTAATATCCTGCCCAATCGCCTCGAGGCAGGCACCCCGCCCATTGCCGAGGTGATAGGCCTTGGCGCCGCCATCGATTTCATCCAGTCGCTGCCGCGCGAGGCCGTCAGGGCGCACGAACAGGCTCTGCTCAAACGCCTTCAGGCCAAACTCAAACAACTTGGGGGCATCAGCCTCTATGGCGCCCACGACGACAATGTCGGCGCCGTGGCCTTTAACCTTAGCGGCGAGCATCATCAGGATGTGGGGATTTTGTTGGATCAGCAGGGAATTGCCGTGCGCTGTGGCCATCACTGTGCCATGCCACTGATGCAAACCCTGGGCCTTGCTGGCTGCTGCCGCGCCTCCCTCGGCGTGTATAGCACGGATGAAGATATCGATCGCTTCATCCAGGCGCTAAAATCGGTAAAAGAGCTGCTGCTTTAAATGTATGAGACAATGTCCAAATGAATGATAACAAGCTAAGCCCATCCACAGAGACCTTTACCGGCCTGACACTGGATCCCCAGGAGATACTGCCAAGCTTCACCCAGGCCGCTAACTGGCAGGAGCGCTACCGCGCCCTCATGCTATTGGGTAAACGTCTGCCGCCACTGGCTGAGGCGTTAAGACAGGAGTCGGCTCAGGTCAGAGGCTGTGAGAGCAACGCCTGGCTCTATCACAGAGAGATAGACGGCAGACACTACTACCTGGCCGACAGCGATGCCCGCATCGTCAAGGGGCTGATCGCCCTGCTGCTCACCGCGGTGCAGGGGCAGGATAAGAAAACCATAGCCGCCTTAGATCTACACGAGTACTTCGACCGACTGGGGCTGAGCGGTCAGCTGAGCCCATCGCGCACCAACGGTGTATTGGCACTGGCCGAGGCGATCAAGGCCGCCGCCGTGGAATCGAGCAAGCGCTAACTCCTCGGCTGTACCCCAAATTGGCCCCCTAAAAACCGGCTCCCACAGAATCAGCTTCCCAAAAAATACCGGCTGCGCCCAAGCGGCCGGGCGATCCACATAATATTCACGCCTCCCTCCCTAGACTGTTTCCCTAACCGCTATTTTTATCTTTGCACCTGAGCTTAGGTGCCGATGGGACACTTTGCTATGTCGATTGCCAAACCGGTGACAGAGTCGATGACAGAGTTGATGACTGAGTCGATTAGCCTGCCAGTAGACACGCCAACCTCACCCGCCTTCTGGCGTCATCACCTCATGCTACCCGCCATCTGCTTCTTACTGGCGGTCAGCCTCATCGAGCTATTCCACCTGGATATCGCCCTGGGGCAATGGCTGTTTCGACTCGAAGGTGGCGTCGACGGCTGGCCGCTACGCAATGCCTGGCTAACCGAGAAGCTAATCCATGTCGGCGGGCGCAACCTAGTGATCTTGCTGGGGGTGATAGTGCTTAGCCTGCTGGGGCTAAGCTACAGGAAACCGGCCCTGAAGGCCTATCGCAGGGGCCTGGCCTTCCTCTTCATGAGCGTGCTGAGTAGCGTGCTCTTGGTAAGACTCGGCAAGTCCTTGGTGCATCTGGACTGCCCCTGGCACCTGAAAATCTTCGGCGGTAGCGCCGATTATTTCTCGCTATTCTCGGGTCAGTTTGATGCCGACTCGCCGGGTCAATGCTTTCCCGCCGGTCACTCCAGCGGCGGCTACGCCTGGGTGGCACTCTATTTCTTCGCCCTGGCCTATGGCCCAAGGTTTCGTTGGATTGGCTTAGGCTTTGGTCTGCTACTGGGGCTCACCTTCGGCATCGCCCAACAGCTCAGGGGGGCTCACTTCATCTCCCACGATGTGTGGACGCTCACCATCTCCTGGTTCTCGGCGCTCACCTGGTATTACGCCCTCTTCCTGCGTCGTCGGCAGGCGTTATCGGTCAGCCCGGCGCTGCAGACGGCCAGCTAGCTCAAAGGACCAGACGATGGCCGAGATCGGCTCTATGATCCGGCCCCAGATGATATTGGTTGTCACCTCGTCCCTTGGCGATATACATGGCCTGATCGGCCACAAACGCAGACCTATCCCTAAACAACAAGCAGTGCATAGCAGGCTCCAGCAGACTAGATGGCCAACCTTGGCCTTATCAATTATCTACCTATAAGCTAAGCATCAAAGCGTGAGGCTGCCAAGCACTTTTATATAAAAATAAGCCGCTTAGATCTGGATTGGGCCAGACTCCCTACGTGCGATCGTTCTCTTAATCAGCCTACCTAGGTAAACCCCCAGCACCATGGCGGCCATGAACGCCAGCGCCATGGGATCTAGGCTAGCCAGGTTGACCACCGCGGGGCCAGGGCAGATGCCTAACATGCCCCAGCCGAGGCCAAACAAGGCGGCTCCCAGCACTAGCTGCCCATCGATACGGGTGTTGCCAGGCAGATGGTATTGACTGTCCAGCAGCGGGCCTTGCTTACGCGCGGCTCTGGGTTTGACCCACAAGAGATAGACGGGCAGATAGATGCTCAAGGCGGTGCCCATCACCAGCATCAGGCTCGGGTCCCACTCACCGCTGACCACACGACTGATATCTAAGAAGCCAAGCACCTTGGCAGGATCGGCAAGCCCAGAGAGCAGCAGACCGGCACCAAACAGCAACCCGGACAGTAACGCCATTAAATTACGCATAGTCCCCTCCTAACTCAGCAGCACGGCGGCGATGACGCCCACCAGCATAAAGAGTAACGATGCCGCGATGGAGCGCGGCGACAGGCGTCCCATGCCGCAGATGCAATGACCACTGGTACAGCCATTACCCAGAGAACTGCCCAGGCCCACCAGCAGCCCCGCCAACAAGAGGGTCGGCAAGGCAATTCCCCTGGCACTAATCACCACAGGTTCGATAGCCAGCCACGCCTCCAAGGGGGTGGCCAGCAGCAGACCGCTCAGCACCAGTCCGGCAAGAAAATAGACCTGCCAGCCTATTGCCGAGCCCGCCGATTCACTGCGCCACAAGGCGCCGGATATGATGCCACTGACACCCGCGATACGGCCATTGACGACCATGAGAAGGCTTGCCGCCAAGCCAATTAACAGACCACCGCACAGGGCGATAGCGAATGATGAAAACATCGAGTACCTCTTTCATCTGTCGCAGAAGGAAGGGACGGGGCAAGGTGCCCCGGCCTGAGAACTTTAAAGGCTGAAACTTACACGCGGGCAAATTTATGCCCTAGCAAATTTACGTCCGGGCAAACTTACATCCGGGCAAACATATAGGTGCGATAGCCGCCGATCAGGTTGCGTGCCCGGTAGCCGTTGTTGACCAGCTGACGATAGGCCACGTTGCCCCTTAGCCCCACCTGACAAAAGATGATGATCTCCTTGTCTTTAGGCAGCTCATGCATGCGATCACGCAGCTCATCTACGGGAATGTTGATAGCGCCCTCCAGGCCGCCATTCTTCAGCTCGCCCGGGTTACGCACATCCAGCAGTAGCTGATTCTGGTTAAGATCATCTATCTGATCGAAGTGGATCGGTGTGGTATCGCCCTTGATGATGTTGCTGGCCACGAAGGCCGCCTGATTGATCACATCCTTGGCGCTGCCGTATGGAGGCGCGTAGCTAAGTTCCAGATGCTGTAGCTGCTCGACCGTCATGCCGGCGCGCTGGGCCACCGCCATCACGTCGATCCGCTTGTCGATGCCATCCTTACCCACCGCCTGGGCACCTAAGATAGTGCCCTTGACTGGATCGAACAGCAGCTTGAAGGAGACCACCTCGGCGCCAGGATAGTAGTTGGCATGGCTGGCGGTGTGTACATACACCTTCTCATAGTCGATGTCCGCCTGCTTGAGCTGCTTCTCGTTCTTACCCGTGGCGGCAACAGCCAGATCGAATACCTTGCAGATCGCCGTGCCCTGGGTGCCCTGATAGTGTTCCTGTCGACCAAACATGTTGTCGGCCGCCATGCGCCCCTGACGATTCGCCGGACCGGCAAGTGGCACC
The DNA here is from genome assembly GCF_022398495.1 of Shewanella sp. Isolate8. Classification (NCBI taxonomy): domain Bacteria; kingdom Pseudomonadati; phylum Pseudomonadota; class Gammaproteobacteria; order Alteromonadales; family Shewanellaceae; genus Shewanella; species Shewanella sp. Isolate8. Next base: position 250,580 of record NZ_JAKEVI010000003.1, read on the forward strand.
AGACAGGCTTGACCGGTCACGAAGTCTTGCTCTTCGACGGCGTCCCCCACCGCATAGATGGCAGGGTCACTGGTCTGCATCATGGCGTTGACCTTGATGCCACCGAGCTCGCCGATGGCCAGACCTGCGTCGCGCGCCAGCTGGGTCTCGGGACGCACGCCGATGGCCATGATCAAGAGATCCGTATCTAAGGTTTCGCCGTCGCTCAGGGTCAGGCTGAGATGGCCCTTGATGTGTTGATGGGCCGTGTCTTCACCGGCGGCCTCGCTGGCCACATGGGTCTGCGGTTGATGCTCAACGGTTGACAGTGCCGTCCCCAGGCGCAGATCCACGCCCTGCTCACGAATCGCCTGATGGGCAAAGCCTGCCATCTCGCGATCCACAGGGGTCATCACCTGATCGGCAAGCTCAAGCAAAGTGGTCTTGATCCCCAGATGATGCAGTGACTCCATCATCTCCAGGCCGATAAAGCCGCCACCGACGACGGTGGCATGCTCGACATTATTCATCTGGATCGTCTGTAGGATCCTGTCCATGTCGGGAATGTTGCGCAGGGAATGGGTCAGAGGATTATCGACACCTGGGATAGGCGGCACTATGGGCGCCGCACCAGGGCTTAACAGCAGGGCGTCATAACTTTCCCGATATTCGCTGCCATCACTCAAACGTCTTACGGTCAGCTGCTTGGCGACGCGGTCGATGGCCACCACCTCATGTTTAACGCGCACATCCACATTGAATCTGGCCTTGAAGCTCTCTGGGGTCTGCAATACCAAGGCGCTGCGCTGAGCTATCTCGCCACTGATATGATAGGGCAGGCCGCAGTTGGCAAAGGAGACATACTCGCCACGCTCAAACATAATGATTTCAGCGGTTTCGCTGAGTCTACGCGCCCTTGCCGCCGCCGAGGCGCCACCGGCGACGCCGCCTATGATCAGTATCTTCTTCATCTCAATGCTTCTCCTACTGCACTAAACAGACCTTGGCCGTGAGTGTATTACATTCACCATTACATGCAAATTCCTTTTATTAGAAAAATCTAAGCGAATAGTGAAAACAGTGATCTCGGTGGCATAGTGAGCATAGGAAGATTAAATCTTGACCACCTTTGCTTGGGGGATAAAACCAAGATAGCCCTTTACAGGCCCTGGCCAGCCACATAAGATCCAGCCAGTCCACGCAAAAGAAAGAGTCCTAGATGACCAAATTAACCATTACCCGACCCGACGACTGGCATGTTCACCTACGCGATGGTGACGTGCTGACCGATACCGTAAGAGACACTGGCCGCTACATGGGCCGCGCCATCATCATGCCTAACCTAGTGCCACCGGCCACCAATGTCGACTCGGCACTGGCCTACTATGAGCGCATCAAGGCGGTCTGCACCACCAACTTCGAGCCGCTGATGGTGCTCTACCTCACCGACAACACCACGGCCGAGGATATCCGCGCCGCCAAGGCGTCGGGCAAGGTGGTGGCCGCCAAGCTCTACCCTGCGGGCGCGACCACTAACTCAGACTCGGGCGTCACTGATGTGAAGAACATCTACCCTGTGCTGGAGGCGATGCAGGAAGTCGGTATGCTCTTCCTGGTACACGGCGAAGTGACAGATTCTAGCATCGACATCTTCGATCGCGAGGCCACCTTCATCAACAACACCCTCAAGCAGGTGGTCGCCGACTTCCCGTCACTAAAGATAGTGCTGGAACATATCACCACCAAAGATGCGGTGGATTTCGTCATGGGCGCCTCCGACAACGTGGCCGCCACCATCACGGCCCATCACCTGCTCTACAACCGTAACCATATGCTGGCCGGTGGTATTCGTCCTCACTTCTACTGTCTGCCGATCCTCAAGCGCAACACCCACCAGCAGGCCCTGCTGGCGGCGGCTGCGAGCGGCAGCAAGAAGTTCTTCCTGGGTACAGATTCGGCGCCACACGCCAAGGATCGCAAAGAGGCAGCCTGTGGCTGCGCCGGCTCTTACACGGCTCACGCCGCCATCGAGCTCTACGCCGAGGCGTTCGAGTCGGTGGGCGCCCTGGATAAGTTAGAGGCCTTCGCCAGCTTCAACGGCCCAGACTTCTACGGATTGCCGCGCAACACAGACACCATCACACTAGTGAAACGCAGCTGGGAGGTGCCCGCCACCTATCCGCTGGGTGACGCGGGCGTAGTGCCGATCCGCGCCGGCGAAACCATTGAGTGGCAGGTAGAAGACTAACCCGCTCTAGATAAAAAGAAAAACACCGCCAATTGGCGGTGTTTTTTTATTGCTTAACGATTTTTGGTGTCAGCAAAAGTCTTAGGCGCTTGCCTGCTCCAGCGGCTGGGCGGCATCATCAGGCAGCCAGATACGCACCAGCAGCCCCTTGTGCTCGCGATTGTGCAAGCTAATACGGCCGTCGTGGGCTTCGATGATCTCCCTACACAAGGGCAGGCCAAGGCCTGTGCCCGACTGCTTGGTGGAGTAGAAAGGCAGCAATGCCTGGGTCAATACCTCCGGCGACATGCCGCTGCCCTCATCGGTTATCTCGATAGTCACCCCGTCGCTGCCATCACTCAGGCCTTGCTCCCTGACGCTCAGGCTTACCGACTCCTCGGGCGAGCCCGACTCATGGGCGTTCTTGAGTAGGTTCAGCAGCACCTGCTCCAGCTGAATCAGGTCGAAATAGCCGCAGCGCCGAGGCAGCTCGCCCACCAGAGTGAAACGGAAATGCTCGGCCAGTTGAGTCACCAACTTATGCCAATCCACCTCGCTCTTCTTCGGCAGCGGCAGCTTGGCGAAGCGGGCATAGTTGAAGATAAACTGGCTCAGATGGCTAGTCCTGTCCTCTATGGTATCGAAGATAAGCTTAAGCTTAGGGTCATCCAGCGGCTCGGTGAGCTTGCGTCCCGAGTTGACCATAGAAGCGATAGGCGCCACCGAGTTGTTGAGCTCGTGGCTGATGATGCGGATCACCTTCTTCCATACGGCCACCTCCTGACGGTTCAGCTCACGGGTCATCTGCTTGAGCAGGATAAGATGGTGATACTGACCGTTGAGCAGGAAGCGCCCACGGGAGAGATGCCAGGTCTCATCTTCGCCGCCCTCCTCCACACTCGCCAGGGTAAACAGCCCGCCCTTGGGATTGTTGACCGCGCCGGCCAGCTCCTCGCTGACGCCGTCCAGCAACTCATCTAACATGCTGCCCTCGATGCGCGCCCCCTGGGCAAACAGGTGGCGGGCGGCGTCGTTGGCGTAGATGATGCGCTGGCGATCGTCGAGCAGCACCATAACGTTAGGCGAGCTTTGAATCACCTTATCCAGCAGCAACTCACGCTGATAGATATACTGACGCTCGCGGCGTAGCACGGCCGCCGACTCATTAAACAGGCTGGCCAGCGCCTTGAGCTGGCTGTCCCCCGTCACAGGAATGTTCACGCTGAAATCATTGTCTTTGATGTTGAGCAGCCCCACCTCCAGCGCCTTGAGGCTGGTGGACAGCCCCCGGGTGAGCCAGCGGCTTAATAGCCAGGCCAGTCCCCCAGACAACAAGAAGCAGGCCGCCAGCAGCTCAGGCGCGACCTTGTGGTACAGCTCGGGCGCCAGCCAATTGAGCAGCAGGATAAACAGGCCAATCGCCAGCTGGCTGGCAATCACATTGCCCCAGATAAGTTTAGTGCGCAGCGCAGGCATTATTTCTCTATCCCAAATTTTTCCATGCGGCGATAGAGCGCTTGACGGCTCAGCCCCAGGGACTTGGCCACCCGGGCGATCACCCCGTTATGCTCCGCCAGGGCCAGCTCGATATCGGCCCCGGTGGGCTCGTAGGCTTGAGGCCTATTAGCTTCAGGCTGGGACTCGGAGGGAGTCGAGACTTGCGCCCCTCCGCCCTGTTGCAGAGGCTCTTGCTGAGCCGATTGCTGAGCCGATTGCTGCGTAGTGACCGAACTCGGCGTGGACTCAGAAGTGGTGGTTGACACGCCGCTAACAGGATTTAAGCCACTCACAGGATTTAAGCCACTCACAGGCTTTAAGCCAAAGTCAGCCATGGTCAGCGTCGGGCTGGCGGCCAGAATGACCGCCCGCTTACAGGCGTTCTCCAGCTCGCGCACATTGCCGGGCCAGGGATAGCTGACCAGCGCCTGCTGGGTCGGCTTACTCACGCTAAAGTCCTGGCCGATGAAGTGATTCACCAGGGGCAGGATATCGTCCTGACGCTGATTGAGAGGCGGCAAGGCCAGCTCGATCACATTGAGGCGATAGAAGAGATCCTCGCGGAAACGACCGCTGGCGATATCCTCGGCGAGATCCGCATTGGTGGCGCTGATCACCCGCACCTTGACCTTACGGGTCTGATGGCTGCCCAGACGCTCGAACTCGCCGGTCTGCAACACCCGCAGCAACTTCACCTGACCCGACAACGGCAGGTTGCCTATCTCGTCGAGAAACAAGGTGCCACCATCGGCCGCCTCGAAGCGACCGATGCGGGCCTTGTTAGCGCCTGTGAAGGCACCCGCCTCGGCGCCAAACAGCTCGGCCTCCAGCAGCTCCATCGGCAGCGCGCCTATGTTCACCTTAATGAAGGGCTTATGCTTGAGGGGAGAGTTGGCGTGCAGTATGTCCGCCAGCTTGTCCTTACCGGCGCCGTTGGGGCCGGTGATCAACACGGATACGTCGGACTTGGCTATTTGCAGCGCCAGATCGATACAGCGCTGCATGGCGCCGCTGCCGAAGACGATGCCGCAGAGATCGGCATCCTTGATCGCCGACATCCGCTGGTGCTCGGAGCGCGCCAGCTGCGAATTCTGCCGCGACAGGGCATGGAGGGAAATAAGGTTGTTGACGCTGTTGAGCAGCTTATCGTCGTCCCAGGGCTTGCCCATGTAGTCGGCGGCCCCCTCCTTCACCAGCTCTACCGCCAGCTCCAGCTGGGTCCAGGCGGTCAGGAGTATGATGGGCAGCTGCGGCTGGCAGGCGCGGATATCGTAAAACAAGCGCTTGCCCTCCTCTCCCGAGGTGGTGTCCTGGGTGAAGTTCATGTCCTGGATCACCAGGGCGATCTCCTGCTCGGCCACCAGGCCCAGCGCCTCCTCCGGGGAGAAACAAGTTAGGGTCTTAAATCCATTGAGTTCGAGCATCAGGGAGAGCGCGCTGCATACTGCCTGATTGTCGTCGACGATGAGAATCGTATCCATATATTCTTATTAACTTTTTACTTGCAGAGCAACAAACTAACCGAAAGCGCCGCCGATGAAAAGGGCAAACGCTTTCGGTGTCTCTTGTTTAGCGCCCAGGCTTAAAGACCAGGCTTAGACGCTGCGGGTCGCCATGGCCGGCGAGATGTTCGCCGCCTTGCGTGCTGGCAGTACCACGGCCACAGTAGTCACCAGCATCATGCCGACTACCGTCATGAGCGGGTAGAGCAGGTTGAGCTGCGGCAGATCATAGTACTTCATCAGTTGCTGCCCCAGCAGCACCGCCAGGCTGGCCCCTAATACGCCACCCGAGAGACAGATGAGGTAGTTCTCCACCAGGAAGAGGCTGAGGATATCCCCCTTGGTCGCGCCCAGAGCGCGGCGAGTGCCTATCTGCTTGGTGCGGCGCTGGATGTTGAACATCACCATACCTGTCAGCCCCAGACTCGTGATCAACAGCAGCAAGACCACCATCATGGAGAGCACGGTTATCATCAGCTCATGGTCACTGTAGGAGCGCTTCTTCACCTCGGCGACAGACTGGAAATCGTCGATCACCCGGTTAGGATTCTCCTTCATCAGCGCCTTGACGATGGCATCCTGCAGCGCCTCATGTTGGCTGGCCGCGGCGCGCACCATATAGCTATAACCGGCAAAGTCGACGTTGTGGATCACACTGTATTCCAAATCGTCACTGTCGACCCAGGCGCCCTGAAACTTCTCCACCACGCCTATCACCTCAAGCTGCTCATCATCGACATAGAGCAACTTGCCGATGGCCGACTCACCCGGCCATACCGCCTCACCAAATGCCTTGGAGATGATCGCCAGCTTACCGGGATCGTTGACGCTCGTGTTGATCTCATCGGCGTAAAAGTTACGCCCCTCGATAAGCTTGAGCCCAAGCGTCTTAACCGTATGCTCTGTGCCCAGGTACATGGCAAACTGTGGCGTCGACTTGGCCGTCTCAGGATCTGGCCCCAGGTTGAGGGTGCTCGACCAACCACTGCCGCTCAGGGGCAACATGTTAGTGGAGGTGGCCGCCTGCACGTTTGGCAATCCGCGCAGGATCTGCTGATCGATCTTATTCTGCTGTTCACCATCTATGCTGGGGTCGAAGTTAAACACGCTAAAGGTCAACACCTCCTCTTCGGCGATACCAGAGTCACGCTGCATCATCTCCAGACGCTCATGGATGATGAAGCTGGCGTTGGCGACTATGGCCACCGACAAAACTATCTGTACCAGCAGCAATACCGGGCCGCTCTTACTGCGGAGCAAACTGCTAAAAATTGGTTTAATGTTAAGCATTTTCAATCCCTTATTGGCTCTTCAAGTAGACGCTTGGTTTAGTGCGGCACACTACCCAGGCAGGATAGAGTCCGGCCAGCAGTGCGGTACCTACTGCGATACTAGGGGTGATCAACCACATGCTCATGGAGAGATGGGTCAGTCCCTCGGCGACACCGAAGCGTGCCGACAGGGCATAGAGGGCGCCCCAGGCCCATAAGAGTCCTACCAGGCCACCAAACAGGCCGATGACGCCTACTTCCACCATGTACTGAGAGAAGATCTGTGCCCGACTTGCGCCGATGGCGCGTCTGACACCCACCTCCGGCGCACGCTTAAGAAACTTGGTCAGCATCAGGCCGAGGATATTCACCAGGCAGACGCTGAGGAACAGGGCGCTCAGTCCCACCAGAATCTTGTTATCTTCCGGTACCACATGGCTGCGCTCCAACCAGCCGTCAACATCTGACATGAGCACAGAGTCGACAGGTGACTTGTTATCGGTGAAACGACCCAGCTCCTTCTGCTGCTCGACATAGTTGGCCAAGTAGTTCTTATAGGCGGCGCGATCTTCGGCGCTCGGCAGATAGGTCCAAAACTCCAGCCACACCTTCTCCGAATTCAACCTGTCCTGATAGTTGTTCATCGGCTCATGTTTCCAACCCGACGAGTTACCCCAGACGCTAAATTCCTCGGTTGCCGACAGCGAAAAGGGAATATAGATCTGCTCCGATTTGGCGAAGGCGCCACTGGTCGGATCGTAATACTTAGGCTGAGGATTCCAGTCGCCGATCACCCCCACCACCTGATAGGGCTTACGGTTGAGGTAGATGGTCTTGCCGACGCTATTCTCGCCGCCAAACAGCTTCTGGTTGAGCTTCTCGCCAATCACCGCCTGATAGGCAGGGTCGAGGTCCACCGCCTTGTCCCAGCGATTACCATAGATGAAGGGCACCTCAAACATCTTGAAGAAGTCGCCATCCGTTACCCTGATGCCTTGCAGTCTGGGCAGTACCTCTGGGTTGTCTGTCTGTACCGCCATGCCGCTACGGAACATGGCCGCCTGGGCATTAGCCACATTGCCCTTGCGCAGGTTCATCGCATCCTGGTAGGTGATCAGACGATGAAAGTCATCCCAGGTGTCCGGCCCCTGTGACCAGAGCTGAATGGCATTGAGCTGCTCCGAGCGCTCACCGGCAGGGTTATAGGCCATCATAGAGTAGACATTCAGCGTGGTGATGGTGATGCCTATCCCCACGGAGATGGCCAGCACCATGAGCAGCGACAGAATCGGCGTCTTGCGTATGCTGCGCCAGGCGAGATCGACGTAATATAGAAACATGCTTGCTCTCCTTAGCTGGCCACTTTTTCGGCCGTATCGACCAGGTGCGACTGACCGCCCTGGTACAGGGTGAAGTCACACACCTGACCGTCGACGATCTGAATGTTGCGCTGGGCGCGGCGCGCCAATTCGGGATCGTGAGTCACCATGATGATGGTGGTGCCCGCCTTGTTGATCTCTTCTAAAAGCTCCATCACCTGACGAGCCATCAGGCTGTCCAAGTTACCTGTTGGCTCGTCGGCGAGGAGAAATCTTGGTTCGCCAGCCAGGGCGCGGGCAATCGCCACACGCTGCTGCTGACCACCGGAAAGTTGTGATGGCAGATGCTTCATACGTGCCCCTAGACCCACTTGCTCCAGCGCGGCCTTCACGCGGCGCTGACGCTCTTTGGCGTTGAAGCCGCGATAGCGCAGTGGCACCTCGACATTCTCCGCCAGGTTAAGGTCGGGGATCAGGTTAAAGCCCTGAAAGATAAAGCCTATCTTCTCGTTGCGAATGGCGGCTGCCTTGTTGTCGCTCAGGTTGGAGATGTTGACATCGTCCAGATGATATTCGCCGTTAGTAAAGCCCTCTAGCAGGCCGGCAATGTTGAGAAAGGTGGTCTTGCCCGAACCAGACGGCCCGGTGACGGCGACAAACTCACCTTCCTTAACCTCGAGATTGAAATCCCGTAACGCATGGGTTTCCACCAAATCCGTTTTAAACACCTTGTTGATATTTTTCATCGTTAACATGGGTTGTTTCCTTTATTTCTTGTATCGCGTTATTCAGTTTGCTATTTCGCCTATGCCTACAACTAAGACAATCGGGCCAATAACCATTGAGTTAAATCACCGCCAACTCTGGCGACGTCGGGAAGTTGGTTGCTATCGACGGCCTGCCCATGCATGCCGGTCGCTTCGATAATGTTGAGCCCAAGCAGAAACCAGTCTGAGGCATTCTGGGTATAGACCTGAGTCGCCACCAGCAGGAGCAATAGGGCCAGGCTTGCGACCACTCGCTGCGGATTAAGGCTTGTTATCAGGGACTTCATCGCTTCGCTCCTTAGCGTATCAATACTTGCGCGGCGTTCTTAAAGGCGTCGGTGGAGGAGATGATCCACTGCTCGCCCGCCTCCCCGCCCGAGACCACCTCTATGTGGCTCATGCTGCGGGCACCCAGCTGGATCTCGGTGCGCTCGGCCAGATCGCCCTTGACCGCATAGACCAAAGTGCCGCCGCCACTGTTGACGAAGGGGCCACGCTTGACCATGAGCACGTCGGGACGATTTTCCAGTAAGACGCGGGCCGACAGGCGCTGGTTCTGGCGCAGGTGCAGCGAATCTTGCTGCGCGAAGCGCACTCGGGTGGTCACCTCACGGTTACGCACCTCGGGGGAGATAGCCGACAGCTTGCCCATCACCAGTTGGCCGCCGAAGTTCAGCTCGACATCCATGCCCAGACCCAGCTCGTCGGCGTAAGACTCTGGCACCGCCAGTTCGGCCTCGAAGGCGCTAAGGTCCACAACGGTCAATATGGGCTGGCTCTGGCCGATTCGGGCCTTCTGCTCGGTCAGCCAGTTACCTATGATGCCGCCGACGGGGGCGGTGATATTCAGCGCCGCCACCTGACGTTCGAGCTCGGCGACCACCAGTGCCTGGCGATCCACCTCAGAGGCCTTGTTCTTCAGCTCGAAGCTCAAGGTGTCTTTCATCAGCTCGGCTTCCTGCTGGGCGTGGGCAAAGAGCAGCTTGGCCTTGTGTAGCTCATCCTTGCTCTTCTCATAATCTATCTTGGAGATCAGGCTGGACTCGATCAGCTGGTCGCCACGACGGCTCTCACGATCCGCCGCCTCCAGATCCACCTTGGCCATGTCCAGGGTCTGTATCGCCTTGAGTTGGTCGCGGCGGGCATCGAGACGGGCACGCTCAAGGCTGCTCTGCATCCCTTCCAGCAGCGCCTGTTGCTGCTTGAGGCTATTGGTCAGGCTGTGGCTCTCGATGGTTGCTACCACCTGGCCCTGCTCCACCTTGTCACCCGGGTTGGCGATAAGGGTAACCGTGCCCTTCTCGGGGGCGTATAGGATGGGGGCGTTGGCGGCGACTATCTTGCCGGTCGAGGCGATGTCACGTATTAGGGTGCCACGCTCAAGGGTGGCAAAACGCAGCTCACTACGGTCAATAGACTCGCTCACGCTGCTGCCGCTGACGCTGGCCCATACCAGACCAGAAACCAGGAGTACGCCTGCGCCGATAGTGACAGGCCATTTGATACGACGTCCCAGGCTGGGGGCAACTTGCTTATCTTGTGCGCTGGTATCTTTAATCATTGTTTATCCCTAACAGTGTCCGTAACTCGACCGAGTCGATTTCTGCCCATTAGGATTACAATTGTTGTGCCAACTTTTATATTTATTAATTATCAACAAGTTAATTAAGAGCATCCGTTCATCGCTCGATGAAAGTGTCCGCGGACACCCGCAAAAGTGTCCGGTCATTTTCCCCGAGTGTCCGCATATGAGGAAAGCCGGACAGACTAGAAAGTACGGACATAGGAGAAAGCCGGATAGAGCGTTAAAACGCTTGGAAGAGTAGCGAGCTATTGCGCGGCAGCCCCAACCACAGAGGGTAAAGGGCTGCGCACATGGCGAACACACTTGCTGAGTATTGAGGAAGGAGTTAAAACGCCCGGGCGAAGATGGCGAAGGCGGCGATAATGGCCACGAACCAGGAAAGCGAACGCAGCGTGCTCTTATCCAGTAGGTAGAGGAGATGATAGGCACATCTTGCCAGCACATGTACAAGGGCTAACAGACCGACAGTGTCGTCGACCTTGTCCCGTGCTATCACTGTCAGCACCGCCACGGCGAAGATCAGTAGGGACTCGAAGGCATTCTGATGGGCCGCTAAGGCCCGGGCGCCGAAGCCGGTCAGCTGAGCCTGCTGGCTTCTGGGGTAGGCGTTGTCATAGCCACCCTGCTTGGCCATCGCCATGGCCACGGGCACCTTGGCCAGGTAGGGAAGCAACATGGCAAAGAGTAGGCAGGCCAATAGCATAGTCATCATTTATCTCCTTCTTGTTTAGCGCATTGTTTTAATTTTAGTTTTAGTTTGTGTTTATCTTGCCTTGTCCAGGGCCTTGCACAAAGATTCAATCCCTAAGATGGCCCTTGGAGTCGCCCGATGCAAGAGGTCGGCATCCAGTTGATAGATATTATGCTGCTTCACCGCCGGGATCTCCTGCCAGGCAGACCAGTCGATGCCGCGCACATTGCCCTCATCCTGACTCTGCAATATCACCTGAGGTTGCTTGAGCAGCACAGCCTCCAGGCTCACCTGGGGGTACTCGTTACCCGCGTCGCTAAACACATTCTCTCCGTGGCAGACCTGGATGATCTGCTCTATCCAACTACCCTCGGCCACCGTCATCAGGGGCACTGACCAGAGCTGATAGAAGACGCTCACCGGCGCCTTGGCGCGGTACTGTTCTCTCAACGTCTTAAGGCCAATCAGGTACTGCTCGGCCACCCGCTGAGCCTCAACCTCCTTACCGGTCAGCTTACCCAGCGCCAGCAGATCCTCCGCCACCGCCTCCAGCGTCTTAGGGTCGCTATCATAGATGGGGTAACCCAGCTGGGTCAGGCGCTCGATATCCTCGCGCTTATTGCCGCCGCCCCAGATGACGATAAGATCTGGGTCTAACTCGATCACTCGCTCTATCTGCACGCCATAGTAACCGCCGATACGCGGTATCGCCTTGGCCGCATCGGGAAAATCGGCATGATCTGTGGTCGCAACCACACTGTCCCCCGCCCCGATACTAAACAGCATCTCCACCCCATGGGGCGACAGGGCGATGATCCGCTTCGCAGGCGCCGCCTTAAGCCCAGGCACACACAGCAATAAGGCCAACATCAGCCACAGGTTAACCCTTATCTTCATTCTTTCTTCTTCCCTTATGTTACAAATATCGAGATACCTGAGCGGACTGCGCATTTTTCTAACAAAGGCAGCTCAGCCGTCAAATAATGATTCTAAGGTTTTAGCCCTCTTTCCCCTTCACACTCTTCAAATTCCATTGCTGAGTCAAAATATACAGAGTACAGTACATCCCTTTCACTTAACTTCACCTCATATTTACTCACACCGTCCACACTACTTTTATAGACATAAACCCCAAAAACATTAATATGTAATACGAATCTAAAATTTATTGAGCTTATACTTATCTCGTAATTCATATAGGGTCATAAAACTTTCCTGTTTTCTTTCATCTAAAGGTAAGACAACACAATCTTCTCGAATGCAACTCCCAACGGCATTAACGCCTCCCCCTAAATAAATAGCCTTAAATGAATTGATATCAGTAAGCATGTAGAATAATTCAGGCGTTGTATCGCAAAACGCACCTAACATACCAATGAAAATTTGTGATTTATTTTCAAACTCTTTTTCTTTTGATTCGTCAAACCAGAAGGAACAATCCATGCTAAATGTTCTCAATGGAATACCAGCATTTGAATACACCGACAAATAATTATCTGCTTGACTATGCGTTGACATACCAATGAGATATTCCCCATTTGTAGTCCAAGTCAATGCGAGAAATCTTGGTGAGCTTTCTTGATAAAAAGGAGTAAGACCTAAACTATTACCATCATATAGTTCAAGATATGAGACATCTTTTAAAGCATTTATATCCTTATCATAATATCTATAGTGGCTATGTAGCGCGAGACGATCTTGGCTCTTGGCGTATACTGAGACCTTACCGTGATAATCGAGCAATTGACCAGCCTGAGAAACAAAGGTCGTGAGGGATATTAATAGTGCAACAAATTTTATCTTCATCTCAACCCCTAACTCCTTCGGATAATTTTTCTAGCGTTTATAAGACTAGCTCACTCTAACATTTGATAAGCTGGCCAAGTTAATAAAAATGTTCTCATATATATAGACAAGTAACTCATCATCTCCGTCTTTAAGCTACAGCAGACTCAATCGCATACATGATCATGTAATTGGCAGTAGAAATGAAGACAATAACCCCACCGAGGTGAGCTCAAAGAAAAATCTAAATTGCGTCATGAAGCCCATATCCTTCATTTCAAGCGGTTTGCTTCTGTGGCTAAGCCGTCAAGCGGGCTCAGCCCATGAGCATACATGAGTATGTGATTGGGTGAACCGACGCAGACAATACCGCCACAGGAGCAAACAGGCAGAAATCCAAATTGCGTCATGAAGCCCATATCCGTCATTTCAAACGGTTTGCTTCTGTGGCTAAGCCGTCAAGCTGGATCAGTCCATGAGCATACATGAGTATGTGATTGGGTGAGCCGGCGCAGACAATACCGCCACAGAAGCAAACAGGCAGAAATCAGTAGTCAAAGCCAAGCTGGGCTTTAACGCCGTGATCAAATGCATGCTTTATCGGCTGCACCTCACTCACAGTATCCGCCAGCTCCAGAATCGTCCTGTGACAGGCTCGTCCCGTGACAATCACATGCTGCATGGGCGGACGGTTCTTAAGTGCCGTCAGCACCCTGTCCAGATCCAGATAGTGATAGCTCACCATGTAGGTGAGTTCATCCAGCAGCACTATGTCTATGGTGTCGTCACTCAGCAGGGTCTCGGCCGCCTCCCAGGCGCTCAGCGCCGCCAGGGTATCCTTCTCTCTGTCCTGGGTCTCCCAGGTAAAGCCGGTGGCCATCACATGAAACTCGACGCCTACCTTCTCCAGCACGGCGCGCTCGCCGCAGGGCCAGTTGCCCTTGATAAATTGCACCACGGCGGCCTTCTTGCCATGACCGACGGCGCGGGTGATGTTACCGAAACCCGCCGTGGTCTTGCCCTTGCCGTTGCCCGTCATCACCAGCAGCACGCCCTTTTCTGTCTGGGCCTTGGCGATCTTGGCGTCCACCGCCTCCTTCACCTTCTGCTGGCGCGCCTTATGACGCTCGGCCTTATGATTTTCCGCTTGGTTTTCCGCCTGCTTATCCGCGCTCATCTTCTCTCCTCTCATTAATTATTCTTGTTTGGGCGCCTCAGTGGCGTCTCGGCGAGGATGGCGCTCAGCCTCGCCATGTCCAGATGCTCGGCCAGGGTATCGGCCAGGCGATCTAACTGTGCCTGTTTGATCGCCTGTGGGTCTATGGTGGCCGCGGTCGATAGCCCGGCCCAGTTAAGGAGCAGCGCACAGGCCTCCGAGCTGTCGAACAGACCATGCAGATAGCTGCCCAGGATCTGGCCATCATTGGACAAACAGCCCTCGTTAAACCGATTGCCCTCGTCACTCTCTAGGACAAGGGGCTTGGTCGCCTTTGACAACACCTTGGAGCGGCCACAGTGGATCTCATAACCTGATATGCTTGCGCGCTCACCCGCCAGATTTATCGTGCCTTTAACCTGAGCCAGACGCTTGTTTGGGGTCAGCTCTGTGACTATGGGCAGTAGCCCCAGGCCATCGCTGTCGCCAGCCTCGCCCTCGACCCCTTGGGGATCTTCGATGGCCAGCCCCAACATCTGATAACCACCACAGATGCCTATCACCTTGCCGCCATATCTCAGGTGGCGCTTAAGGGCGCGATCCCAGCCCTGTTCGACCATGACATCTAAGTCCTGCCGCACACTCTTGCTGCCGGGCAGTATGATGAGATCGACATCAATTGCCTGACCGTCGAACGCCTCGTTTACCTGTTGATAGCGAAAGTCTATGTCTGGATGCAGCCTGAGGGGATCGAAATCTGTGTGATTGCTGATGCGCGGGAAGACCAGCACCAAGACCCTAAAGCGGGCGTTGCCACTGCTCACCTGACGGGCATCCAGGGCGTCCTCGGCCTCCAGATGCAGATCATTAAGGTAGGGCAAGACGCCCAGCACGGGCTTGTCTATCCTGGCCTCTAACCAATCCAGGCCAGGCTTAAGCAGAGAGATGTCGCCGCGAAAGCGATTGATCACCACGCCTCTGACTCTGGCCTGCTCGGATGCTGACAACAGTGCCAGAGTGCCGACGATATGGGCGAACACCCCGCCCTTGTCGATGTCGGCGATCAGGATCACCGGGCAGTCCACCGCCTCGGCGAAGCCCATGTTGGCGATATCGCCCTCGCGCAGGTTGATCTCCGCTGGGCTACCCGCCCCTTCCACCAGGATCAGCTCATACTGCTGCTCCAGGCGTGACAGCGAATCCAGCACCGCCGCCATCGCCTTGGTGCGATAACCCTGGCTGTCTTTGCCAAAATAGGTCTGGGCCTCCATGTGGGACAGGGCCTTGCCCTGGACTATCACCTGGGAGCTGGTGTCCGAGTTGGGTTTGAGCAATATGGGATTGAAGTCTGTGTGGGGCGCAAGATAACAGGCGTCGGCCTGCAGCGCCTGGGCACGGCCTATCTCGCCAGCATCGGCAGTCACCGCGCTGTTGAGCGCCATATTCTGCGGCTTGAAGGGCGCCACCCTGCGCCCCTGACGGGCGAAGTAGCGGCACAGGCCCGCCACCAGGGTGCTCTTACCCGCATCCGAGGTGGTGCCCTGCACCATCAAGATATTGCCACTTGTCTCTTGATTGCTATTGCCCTGCTTGCTCTGTTTACTCTGGTTGGGCTGATTACTTAAGTTATCTGGTGTCATTGGCTACTCTTCCTATTCCTTGGCGCCCTGGCTCGTCTCATCCTTGAGGATCAGCGGCAGACCCGCGGTGACCAAGACCACCTGCTGGGCTCGCTGAGCGATCGCCTGATGCAGCCAGCCCGCCTCGTCGACGAAGCGGCGACTCAAGGGGTCGGCCGGTACCACGCCGCAGCCCACCTCGTTGCTGATCAGCACCACAGCTCCTGGCGCAGTTTCCAAGGCGCGCAGCAGCTCCGCCTTAGCGCTCGGCCAGTCATCGCCCTCGAGTAGCTGATTGGTGAGCCAGAGGGTGAGGCAATCGACTAAGATCACCCGCTTCTCCCTGGCGTGAGTTTCGATACAGGCACTCAAGTGTAGCGGACACTCCTGGGTCTGCCAGGGCAAACCATCATCACGGCGCTCATCCTGGTGGCGGGCGATACGCGCGCGCATCTCCTCATCCAGCCCCTGGGCGGTGGCCACAAACAGGCACTCATAACCCTTGGCCACATAATCGGCCACCAGGGAAAGGCCATGGCGAGACTTGCCGCTGCGGGCGCCGCCTAGAACCAGGTGTATCATAGGCTGATCACCAGGATAAAGAGATAACAGAGCAGCTCGATCACCTGCTGGGTCGCCCCCAGCACGTCGCCAGTGTAGCCGCCTATCTGACGGCGATAACTGCGTACCAGCAGCTGGCGCGCCGCCAGCAACACCAAACAGAGCGAGAGCGCCGAGGCGATACCGCTGAGCCAGAGGGTGAGGATGCCGGTCAACAGCAAAATTCCCAGCTCGTTGGGGGTCTGCGACTGGGCCAGAGGTTTGCTCTTGCTGCTGTCGTCATCCCGTACATAGGTCTCGGTGAAGATTAAGGAGGCCGCTACCATACGGCTCAGGCAGTGGCCCACCACCAAGGCTGCCATCACAAGATCGCCATCGAACAGGGCAATCTCACTGAGCAGCACAAACTTGAACAGCAGGCTAATCACCAGGGCGAGCACGCCATAGGTGCCGACACGCGAGTCTTTCATTATGGTGAGCTTATCCTGCACCTGCCAGCCACCACCGAATCCGTCGGCGGTATCCGCCAGGCCATCCTCGTGGAAGCCACCGGTGAGCAGCAGCCCGGCCACCATGGCGAGTAGGATGGCGACGCTGATGGGCAATACCTGAGTCGCCAGGCTATAGACCAGGGCGCAGATGCCACCGACAAGCACGCCGACCAGGGCGAAGTAACGGCTGGCCTGATTGAGCCGCTCATTGTCGACCTCCACCCATGCAGGCATGGGGATCCGGGTAAAGAAGCCCATGGCGATAAAAAACAGGTTTAACTCTCTGGCAAACATCTCAGCACTTTTCCTTTTTGATCCTTAGATTGCTATTGCCGCTAAATCGAAATGCCCATCTCTTCCAGGGAGGCCATCTCGTTGTAAAACGTGGCCGCCGCCTGCACCAGAGGCACAGCCAGCGCCGCCCCGGTCCCCTCACCGAGACGCAGCCCGAGAGACAAGAGCGGCTGGGCATTGAGATGCTCCAGCATCAGTTTGTGACCGCGCTCGCCGGACTCGTGGGCGAAGATCATATAGTCCCGGGCGTGGGGCGCTATGGTCACCGCCGCCAAGGCCGCCGCCGTGGCGATGAAGCCGTCGATCAGCACCAGCATCTTCAGCTCTGCCGCCGCCAATATGGCGCCGGTCATCTGCACTATCTCGAAGCCACCCAGACAGGCCAATACGCCATAGGGGTCGTCAAGCTGCTCGCGGTGCAAAAACAGCGCCTGCTCCACCAGCAGCTGTTTGCGTGCCAGGGTAGCGGCATCTATGCCAGTGCCCCGGCCGACACACTCGGCCGCCTCGCGCCCCATCAGCGCCGCCATGATGGCCGCCGCCGAGCTGGTGTTGCCTATGCCCATCTCGCCGAAGGCTATAAGGTTACAGCCGCGGCCCTGATGCAGCGCGACTCGCTCCCTGGCCATGGCGAAGCCCTGCTTGACCGCACCCAATGTCATGGCGGGTTCGCGATGAATCGCACCTGTGCCCGCCCCCAGCCTGTGATTGATAAGCTTGGGCTGATCATGGATCTCCTGGGCGATGCCGCAGTCGATCACCTCCATGGTGATCCCCCCCTGGGCACAGAACAGATTGATGGCCGCGCCGCCCTTGAGGAAATTCATCACCATCTGGGTGGTCACTTCGCTAGGCGCGATGGAGACGCCGGAGGCGGCGATGCCGTGATCGCCGGCAAACACCAACAGAGTTGGTTTGGTTATTTGCGGCTTGTCTGGCCCCAGCACCCGGGCGATGGTCATCGCCAGGGTCTCGAGCGCGCCGAGGGCGCCCAGTGGCTTGGTCTTAGTGTCTATCTTCTGCAGGATCTTGGCATCGAACTCGCTACTTACCTCAGTGACTTCAAACATACTGGTACCTCATATCGCTCGCCCTCGTTCTCGATTCTTTCCAATCCACACCTTCTTTGCAGGCATAGTTCAATACGCTTTGCCTTCAATGCTCTCTCTTTCCATACACCTTTCCTTCGATACGCCTTTCCTCCAATACACAAGGGACCTGTGCTAGTTGCCACGCTTGCCGCCCAGGATAAACAGGAAGAAGAGGCTGCCTATCACAGCCGTGATGATCCCCACCGGCAGCTCCTGATAGCTGAGCAGGCAGCGCGCCAGCACATCCACCCAGATCATAAACAGGCCGCCCACCAGGGCCGTCAGCAACAGGGCGAAACGCCCCGGCAGCAATAGGCGCACCATGTGGGGCACCATCAGGCCGACGAAGCCGATGCCGCCACAGTTGGCCACCAGGACGGCGGTAATCAGCGAGCAGAGCAGCAGGCTGACGAGACGCAGGCGCTGCACCCGAATGCCCAGGGTGTGGGCGGTCTCATCCCCCGCCTGAATGGCGAGGATCTGCCGCTTAAGCAGCAGCAAGATGGCGCTCGCCGCCAACACCAGCAGCCAGGGCAGCCAGAGCATCTGCCAGCTCGCCTTAGCAAAGCTGCCCAGGCTCCAGAACAGCACAGAGGCGGCCGATTGCGGCCCGGAGAAATAGAGCATCAAGCTGGCCAGCGCGCCAAACAGGAAGGAGATCGCCACCCCGGAAAGCAACATGCGCTCTATCTGGGTGTTGAGATCCCGCCCGCACAGGGCCAGCACCATGAGCACCGCCAGACTGGCACCGATAAAGGCGCCGAGCGGCAGGCCAACACTGGCAAGAGCGCCGCCGACACCGCCCAGCAGGGTGATCACCACCACGGCCCCCAGAGATGCACCCGAGGAAATACCAAACAGATAGGGGTCGGCTAAGGGGTTGCGGGTCACCGTCTGTAACACGGCGCCCGCCAGGGCCAGGCCGAACCCGGCGATAAAGGCCAGCAAGATGCGCGGCAGACGCAGTTCTATGATGATCCTCGCGGTCACGCCGCCGGGATCGGCGCCGCTCATCTTGGCCAGCAGCAGCTCCAGCACCTTGGCAACGCCTATCTGCGCCGCGCCGAAACTCACCGCCAGCACCGGGGTCGCCAGGGTCAAGAGCCCTAGGCAGACGAAGGCCAGTTGCTGCAAGGCGCCATATCGCCCGCCCTGACTCAGACTAGCGCTCAACATGAGTCGCCTCCCTTATCTCACTAGGCTCGTCATCTCGGTGAGCTCCCGGCTGATTGTTGTGATAGCCATAGAAATAGTTGATCTGCGGGTTACCATGCTGAGGATGGGGCGCTACCTGACAGCAGACGCCGAACACCCTGGCGATCTGCGCCTCACTCAGCACCTGCTTGGGTGAACCCTGGGCCACGGCGTGCCCCTGATCCAGCAGCAAAAGCTGATCGCACAGGGCGCTGGCGAGATTGAGGTCGTGAATCGAGATCACCACAGTCACCCCCAGGGCCTTGAGCAGCTCGAGGATCTGGATCTGATAGCGGATATCCAGGTGATTGGTGGGCTCATCGAGGATCAACAGCTTAGGCTGCTGCACTATGGCGCGGGCGATCAGCGCTCGCTGCTTCTCGCCGCCGGAGAGGGAGGCGTAGGTCTGTCCGGCGCGATCCTTGAGCCCTACGGTTTCCAACGCCTGACTCACCGCCAGACGATCAGCCTTGGTCGTCAGGGAGAAGGCGGCCTTATGTGGCGTGAGCCCCAATGCCACCAGCTGGGCCGTCGTCATGTCGAAATGTTGCGGCGTGTCTTGCAGCACCACGGCCACCTCGCGGGCAAAGGCCCTGGCGCTCAGGCTGGCAATGGGCTGACCAAACAGGGTGATCTCGCCGCTGCTAGGGGTAAGGAAACGATAGAGGCAACGTAGCAGGCTGGACTTGCCGGCGCCGTTGGGGCCAATGATCCCCAGCATCTTGCCTTCTGGCAGATCCAGCTTGACCCCAGAAAGGATGGCGCGCTCGCCGCAGCGCCAGCCGAGATCCCGTACCGACAGCGCCGGGCGCGCGCAGGCGCCATCGCCGATGGCTGCACCAGCACCTGTGTCTGTACCTAAAATAGCACCGTCA
The DNA here is from genome assembly GCF_022398495.1 of Shewanella sp. Isolate8. Lineage (NCBI taxonomy): Bacteria > Pseudomonadati > Pseudomonadota > Gammaproteobacteria > Alteromonadales > Shewanellaceae > Shewanella > Shewanella sp. Isolate8. The sequence goes on from NZ_JAKEVI010000003.1 coordinate 270,484, forward strand.
CTGGCGCCGTGAGACAGGAGTGATTCTGTTTGTGATGGCTGACTAGGGGCGCTCAAGGTCGCGCCCTCCGGGAAGCAGCGCCGAGGCGCCCTCGCCCTTGGGCCAGACTCGGCCCCGAGGTATTCTTCATCTATTGGCTCCCTCAAGTCACCCGCTTGAGATAGTGGTTAGAGAGTAGGCAGGTATCCTGACTCGTGGCGGCCAAAAAGTAAAACCAGTTGGCGGGCACACTCACAGTTGCGGGCACAGTTTGGGCTAGCGGCGCTCGGCCTTCCCCAATTCCCTATTAAGTCCGAGTTATCGCCTTGGCGATCTCGACACCATACTCCCGGCGCAGGCGGTCCCTGCGCCCGGTTATTATGCTAAATTTTGCCGCCGACACAAGGCCAGACTCAGTTGGCGTCATGCCAGTGCAGACGCCAGAAACTTTCTCCCGCCTTATCGCGGTAATGGCTTACCTTGACCACGCTGCCGTAATCCAGACTCAAGCGGGTATAGAAACCCACCGCGCGCTCTACCCCGAGCGCCTTGGCCATCAGATGACGAATCACCCCGCCATGGGTGATGAGCAAGAGCGCCTCGCCGCTGTGCTGGTGCACAAGTTGCTCAACCACCTCGTCGACACGCTGTTCGAACGCCTCCATGGGCTCGCCCTCGGGCAATGGATTGGCCCAAGGGTCCTGCCAGTATGCGGTGAGCTCGGCGCCATGGTCTGCATGCAGCTCAGGAATCGGCTGACCGTCCCAGCGGCCGAAGTAAACCTCCTTCAATCCGGCGTCCAGCGCCACCTTAACCTGATTCTTGCTGGTCAGATGCTCGGCAAACACGCGGCAGCGAGACAGCGGCGAGCTGATCACCCTGTCCACCGCCTCGGGCAGCTTGGCATAGGCCAACTGCATCTGGGCGAAGCCTATCTCTGTGAGAGGTTGATCGCTGTGTCCGCGAAGCAGGTTACCGCCTTCGCATTCACCGTGGCGCATCAAATAGAGTGTCGTTTGCGTCATAACTGCAGCATTAAACCTTTAAAATCTAGATGGTTAGCAGGATACTCTCTGGAAGCATCCCTTGGCAATGAAAGATAAATAAGGCCTTGAAAAACTTTCAGATTCACCCACTATCAAGGGGAGAGCCTTTTGCCATGGGAACGCGGCTTAGCCGCCATTCTTCCTCGAAGCCAAAGCAGATTTAAGCTTATACTCTTTTGACTTGCCCTGGGTATTATAAGTCGATTAGTATAGACGTCTATACGTTTATACATCCAAAATAAAAATAGCACGTCAAATCGATAGACGCGGCAGTTTAGGCAATAGGTCAGTTGAAGTAGGTGAAAGTTATGGCGACCCAATCCCCTGTTCGAAACGTAAGGCAGATTAACGACGCGATCCGCGCGCGGCTCAATAAGGAAATTTTGATCCTCGACGGCGCCATGGGCACCATGATCCAGAACCACAAGCTGGAGGAGGCCGACTTTCGCGGCGAGCGCTTCAAGCAGTGGCCCTGCGATCTCAAGGGCAACAACGACCTGCTGGTACTGACCCAGCCCGAGCTGATCAAGCAGATCCACAAGGATTACCTGCTGGCCGGCGCCGATATCATAGAGACCAACACCTTCAACGCCACCCGCGTGGCCATGGCCGACTATGAGATGCAGGAACTGTCGAAGGAGGTCAACCTCGAAGGTGCCCGCCTGGCCCGCGCCGCCTGCGATGAGGTCGCCGCCGAGACCGGCCGCGAGGTGTATGTCGCCGGGGTACTCGGCCCCACCAACCGCACCTGTTCCATCAGCCCGGATGTCAACGACCCTGGCTATCGCAACATCTATTTCGACGACTTGGTAGCGGCCTACCTGGAATCGACCCAGGCTCTTATCGAGGGCGGCGCCGACATCATCATGGTGGAGACCATCTTCGATACCCTCAACGCCAAGGCGGCGCTGTTTGCCATCGAGACATTGTTCGACCAGCTGGGCCAGCGCCTGCCGGTGATGATCTCGGGCACCATTACCGATGCGTCGGGCCGTACCCTGACGGGCCAGACCACAGAGGCCTTCTACAACTCGCTGCGCCATGTGAAGCCGCTCTCTATCGGCCTCAACTGCGCCCTGGGGCCACAGGAGCTGCGCCCCTATGTGGAGGAGCTATCGAAGATCGCCGAGTGTTATGTGTCGGCCCACCCCAACGCCGGGCTGCCCAACGAGTTTGGCGGCTATGACGAGACCCCGGAGCAGATGGCCGAGGTGATCGGCCCCTGGGCCCAGGAAGGCCTGCTCAACATCATAGGCGGCTGTTGCGGCACCACGCCGGAACATATCAAGGCGATCCGCACCGCCGTCATCAAACATAGCGCCCGTCAATTGCCCGATCTGCCGGTAGCCTGCCGCCTGTCGGGCCTTGAGCCGCTGACCATAGACGCCGACTCCCTGTTTGTGAACGTGGGTGAGCGTACCAATGTCACCGGCTCGGCCAAGTTTCTCAGGCTTATCAAGACGGGCGAATATGAAGAGGCGCTGTCGGTCGCTCGGGATCAGGTGGAGAACGGCGCCCAGATCATCGACATCAACATGGATGAAGGCATGCTGGACGGCGTCGAGGTGATGCAGAAGTTCCTCAACCTTATCGCCTCCGAGCCGGACATCAGCCGGGTACCCATCATGATCGACTCCTCCAAGTGGGAGGTGATCGAAGCCGGGCTCAAGTGCATCCAGGGCAAGGGCGTGGTCAACTCCATCTCCCTCAAGGAGGGTGAAGAGAAGTTTATCGAGCAGGCAACCCTGGTTAAGCGCTACGGCGCCGCAGCCATCATCATGGCCTTCGACGAAGTTGGCCAGGCCGATACCATGGCGCGCAAGATAGAGATCTGTACCCGCGCCTATAGGGTATTGGTGGATAAGGTAGGCTTCCCGCCGGAAGATATTATCTTCGACCCCAACATCTTCGCCATCGCCACCGGCATCGACGAACATGACAACTATGCGGTGGACTTCATCGAGGCGACTCGCGAGATCAAGCGTACCCTGCCCCATGCGATGATCTCAGGCGGCGTGTCTAACGTCTCCTTCTCCTTCCGCGGCAACAACCCGGTGCGCGAGGCGATCCACGCCGTGTTCCTCTATCACGCCATTCAGGCGGGGATGGACATGGGCATAGTCAACGCCGGACAGCTGGCGATCTATGACGACATCGACCCAGAGCTTAAGACCAAGGTGGAGGCCGTGGTGCAAAACCTGCCCTGCCCGGTTAAAGATTCAAACAACACAGAACAGCTGCTTGAGATCGCCGAGCAATACCGTGGCGATGGTGCGGCGGGCGCCAAGAAGGAAGATCTCGAGTGGCGCAGCTGGCCGGTCAACAAGCGTCTGGAGCACGCGCTGGTCAAGGGGATCACAGAGTTTATCGACCAGGACACCGAAGAGGCACGCCAGCAGGCCAGCCGTCCGCTGGACGTGATCGAGGGCCCGCTGATGGATGGCATGAACGTGGTGGGCGATCTGTTTGGCTCGGGCAAGATGTTCCTGCCCCAGGTGGTGAAATCGGCGCGGGTGATGAAGAAGGCCGTGGCCTATCTTAACCCCTTCATCGAGGCCGAGAAGGTCGAGGGCCAGTCCAACGGCAAGATCCTCATGGTCACGGTAAAGGGTGACGTGCACGACATAGGCAAGAACATCGTCGGCGTGGTGCTGGCCTGTAACGGCTATGAGGTGGTGGATCTCGGCGTCATGGTGCCGGTCGAGAAGATTATCGAGGTCGCCAAGGCGGAAAATGTCGATATCATCGGCATGTCGGGGCTGATCACCCCGAGTCTGGATGAGATGGTGCACAATGTGAAAGCCTTCCACAAGGCGGGGCTGAATATCCCCTCCATCATAGGCGGCGCCACCTGCTCTAAGATCCACACGGCAGTGAAAATCGCCCCCCACGCACCCGAGGGCGCCATCTATATCGCCGATGCCTCACGCGCCGTGCCCATGGTGGCCAAGCTGATCAACGATGACACACGTCAGGCGACCATAGACGCCGCCTACGGCGAATACCAGGAGATGCGCGACAAGCGTAACTCACAGGCCAAGCGCAAGCAGATAGTCTCTATTGTGGCGGCGCGGGAGAACCGCTGCCAGCAGGACTGGCAGAGCCATAAGCCTTTCGTGCCGAATCAGCTTGGCAGACAAGTGTTTGACGACTATCCGCTAGAGGATCTGGTCGATCGCATCGACTGGACCCCGTTTTTCCGCAGCTGGGAGCTACACGGCCACTTCCCCAAAATCCTCGACGACGAGGTGGTGGGCGAAGAGGCGCGCAAGCTCTACCAAGATGCCAAGGCAATGCTCAACACCATAATCAATGAGAAGTGGCTCACGGCGAAGGCGGTCATCGGCCTCTTCCCTGCCAACACGGTCAACCATGATGATATCGAGATCTACAAGGATGAATCGCGCAGCGAACTCGAGATGACCACCCACCATCTGCGGATGCAGATAGAGCGGGTGGGCAACGACAACTTCTGTCTCGCCGACTTCGTCGCGCCGAAAGACTCGGGCGTCGCCGACTACATGGGCGGCTTCGCCGTCACCGCCGGCCACGGCATCGACGAGCATGTGGCCCGCTTCGAGGCCAACCACGACGACTACAGCGCCATCATGCTCAAGTGTCTGGCCGATCGTCTGGCCGAGGCCTTCGCCGAGCGAATGCACGAACGGGTGCGTAAGGAGTTCTGGGGCTACGCCGCCGACGAGAACCTGGATAACGAGGCGCTGATCCGCGAGAAATACAAGGGCATACGTCCGGCCCCAGGTTACCCCGCCTGCCCGGATCACACAGAGAAAGGCCTGCTGTGGGAACTGCTTAAGCCAGATGAGACCATAGATCTCAAGATCACCGAGAGCTATGCCATGTTCCCCACCGCCGCCGTCTCCGGCTGGTACTTCGCCCACCCGCAGTCGCGCTACTTCGGTGTGACCAACATAGGTAAAGATCAGGTGGAGGATTACGCCAAACGTAAGGGGATGAGTGTCGAAGAGACAGAGCGCTGGTTGGCGCCAGTACTCGATTATGATGTTTAGTGGAGAGGGTTGCTGCGTAAACCTTATTACGCTTTGATGAGCCAAGCTTTGCTTGGCTAGAACTCGAAGCCTTCCAGGCTTCACCCGGCCAAGGACACCCCAGACGAAGTTGTGATCCCTCGTGCTTATGGATAAATCGCTAGCGCTTCCGAAGGATGCATCCATGCACCTGCGGAAGCTAGTCGGGCATCCATGCCCGCCTCACCCGATTTATTCCAACGCCCTTCGGCAACTTCGATGGGGACTTGTTGTAGCATCTAACCTATTCTGAAGGGTCAGTCACCCTGGTCATTGGTCACTATCAAGATACCTTTTTGGGCTAAATACCTTTCAAGAACAATGAAGGGAGTCGCCACGACTAGAGCATAAACTACAGAATTTAGAAGACTTTGAGTGATGATGCCCAAAAACGAGCTGGGATACAGGCTAGAAAATATTAGCCCAGATAAGATAATACTCGCCATAGCGATATAAAGAGTTAGCCCAACGCTAGTCAGCCTTTTGCTCTCTGGTCCTTTAGCCATAAAACCTCCCTATTTAATACCCGCCAATCACCACCTTACAGGCGATTGAATCCATCTAGCTCCAGCCTAGGTACAGGCTGCTTTTTACTTACCCGAAAGCTTGCGAAGCTTTTAAAGCACAGCTTATAGAAGTTCTAGGCTTAAGTCAGGCTTCGATGGGAACTTGTTGTAGCATCTGACCTCATTTGCATAAGGCCAGACAATCTTGAAATTTTATAGATTATAGATAGTTAAAGAATATCTAAGGCGACTTATAACAAGTGCGGGTTGTGGTTTAAAAGACCCCGTTGGAAGTTGCCGGAATGGATTGCAGAAAATCACGTGATTGAGGCATGGATGCCGAGATAGCCTCAGGTGAGCTATGGATGGCGAATATGAGGCGATAGGGATTTTCAAAAAGACACGGAGGAGAACAACTTCGCCGGGGCGCCGGGGGATTTCCAAAAGGGGAACAGGCGCTTTTCCCCTTTTGGTCGGGTGTGGGATGGAATCCCACGACTTTCTTCGGTCGGCAGACCGATATTCTCCCATGAGTATGGGTTGAAGACCCACTAGGTTACGAGGTAACCAGACCACCTCTCACAAATGTGATTCAAAGACCCACAACATTATTTCCCCAAACTAAGTTTGCCCCACTCCCCCCTTCCCTCTAGACCCAGCTAACACCTTGATCTACTATGCCTGCTCACCAGGACGTCTGGTCTATACCAGCTGGAAACAAGGATTAGCGAAAATGGAAGTCACACTCATCCCGAGCAATGCACTCGAAACTGCCTTGCAGGCGGCACTTGCCGATCACACCCAGGCCAAAACCCTCTATGAACACCTGATTAAGGCCAGGCTCTACCTGCTGAGCGATGGCCAAGAAGATCCTCAGGCCGATGGCACCACTGAGCTCTCCATCATGCAATGGCACATCCCCGTCAGCGATGATCAGGTGCACTACTTCGTCCCGCTGTTTACCTCCCAGGAGGCGGTCGATCAGGCCAAGGTGGTTATGGAAGCAGAGGGCAGCGAATTTCACGGTCAGATAGAGATAGATGCACCTCAGGCATTTCAGCTGCTGCTGACCAATCAGATGGATATGGCGCTCAATCCCAATAGTAATCTATCGAAAGTCGTCAGCAGCGATGAGATCCGCTATATGTTGCTTCCCGACATGGCGCTACTCCCCCAGGGCAATCACCTCCTGCTGCTAGGCAAGGTACTGGCAAGCGATCTGCCCATGTTCGGCGCGGTGCGGCAAATATTGACTAACTACCCCAGCGTCAAGGCGGGCTATTTCATCGAGTCATGCGAGCTGGATATCCGCCGCGGCGGCACAGACAGCGCCTTCACCCTGGCGCTCACTCTTGAGGGAGACAGGATTAGCGATGATTTCAGCCGCATTCGCAGCGATTGCCGCAACCTCCATAGGGAGATTGAGCTTCATGGCTGGGAGATACGCCCCTACCTGTTAAGAAGTGACAAGCATGATGAGATAAGTGACTTCTGCCTGAAGAAGCTTGAGCCCTTCTATCGCCCTTCATTGTTGAGCAAAATTAAGACCTGGTTTAGCTGATCGGCAAGCCAGGCTTGGCGGGTGACGTAATCGATGAAAAGCGCTGCTCAGCCAGCGCAAAAACGACATCAAGCCAGTGGCGAAAAGTGCACTCAGCCAGCATTGGAGCCTGGCTGGACTATACTTATCGATAACGTTTCACAACGTTAACGAGGCAAGTATATGAGTATTTCAAACCGGTTAAATCACTATCTGGCTGAGCATGAGGTGAACTATGAGATAGTGCTGCACCGCCACAGCCACAACTCTATCAGCTCGGCGATTGCCGCCCAGCTGGCCCCCGCCCAAGTCGCCAAAGGGGTGATATTGGAAGATCATCAGGGACGCAGGATCATGGCGGTACTGCCCACCAATCATAAGATCAACCTCAAGGCGTTGGGTGACAAGCTCAACCGCGATCTGCATCTGGTGAAGGAGCAAACCGTCTATCAGATGTTTGACGATTGCGAACATGGCGCCATCCCCTCCCTCGGCGCGGCCTACAACATAGAGACCATCTATGATGACCTGCTGATCGAAGCCAAGGAACTCTACCTCGAGGCCGGTGACCACACCAGCCTGGTCAGGCTCAGCCGGGAAGACTTCATCAAGCTAATCAAAGACGCTAAACACCTGAGGTTTAGCTATCAGAGCATCCACTAGCACTGACTCATCAGGGAAGCGGCGGCTTCCCTTTTTTTTGTCCGGGCTTCCATTAATCCTTCTCACAACCCACAGCTTCTGGCATCTGGGCTAAGTTGCGGCATAATAGGCCGACCTAACCAAGCTTAATGAGTGAATGGATCATGATACTAATTACCGGAGCCAGCAGCGGCCTGGGCGCAGCCCTCGCCAGGCGTTATGCCAACATGGGGGAGCAGGTAGTGATCTCGGGGCGCGATCAAGCCAGGCTTGCCAGCGTAGCGCAGAGCAGCAGCGGCCTTCATCCTCTGAGTGCCGATCTCTGCAACGAGCAGAGCGTAGCGACCCTGTTAGATGGCGTCGACGCCATGAGCGGCGCCTCACCACTTAACACAGTGATTCACTGCGCCGGCAGCGGCTACTTCGGCCCCATCGCCGAGCAGCGGGCCGATGAGATAACTAAATTACTACAAAACAACGTCACCTCCAGCATCTTGCTGGTGCGCGAGCTGGTTAGGCGCTATCGAGACACGCCGCTGAATCTGGTGGTAGTGATGTCCACGGCCGCCCAGCAAGCCAAGGCGGGGGAGTCGACCTACTGCGCGGCCAAATGGGCGGTGCGCGGCTTCATCGAGTCGGTGCGCCAGGAACTCAAGGGTAAGCCGATGAAGATCATCGCCGTCTATCCCGGTGGCATGGATACCGGCTTCTGGCCCAGCAGCGGCAAGTCCCTCGACACCTCGAGCTTCATGAGCGCCGAGGAGGCCGCCGAGATGCTACAGGGAGCCCTAAGGGCCACCAAACATGGCCATATCGCCGATATCACCATCGCCAGAGGCTAGCGCTTAGCGGTCAGCGAACCCAAAACAAAGGCTCGGCCTGAATAAACAGTGCCGAGCCTCGCTTAAGAGCTTACTAGCAGATCACTTACGCTTGTAGATGGCTTCCATCTCGGCGGCCATGGCCTCTGCCTCTTCCAGCTGCAACTTATGTTGTTTCTCGCCTAGTTCGATAAGTTGTTGTTCTAAATCCGCCAATTGCTCCTGCTCGGCCTGGGTGAGCTCTGGCTTATCCTGCAGGGCAAAGATGGCGTCATGGATCTTATCCATCTCCATATCCAGGGCCTCGATAGCATCGGGATTCTCGCCGTCTTGACTATCCAGCTCATCCAGCCAGGCATTAAACTGCTCACGTGAGGCACCCACCCCCTCGGCGGTCTGGTCGATGAAACAGTCAGACAAGGCCTCGGCGTTCTCTTCTGTCATGCGCTCATACTTATCGAAGCAGCTCTTCATGGCGTGGCGATAACCGCGCTCCAGCTTGCCGCTGTCGATGCCAGACACCTGCTCCATAGCGATAAAGTCGCCGTCGGCTTTCATCTGCGAAACATTAAATTCGATAAGCTTATCGACATCCACTTCCATGCCAGCCAAGCCGTAAGCATCAGGTGGTGGAAGGTCGGCGCCCTGGGCGCTAGTGAGGATAAAAAACAGCGGTAGTAAGAATCTTGCTTTCATGATTAATCCCTTAATCTGGTGTAATAGCTTAGTCTGGTGTAGCAACTTAATCTGGTGTAACAGCTTAGTCAGCCAGGCGGTGACCTCCTTGTTGCCGCCATAAGATAGCCCAGCCCATGGGGCCTGTCTAGAGAGAAGCACGCTCACGAAAAAGCGGCTTATCCTTTATAGGACAAGCCGCTGAAAATGATGATTTATTATGATGCTGCTGTCAGGAATGGGCTGGCGAATACGACGCTGAATATTCTTGAAATCCTAGGCCAATTCCCTGTGAACCACCTCGCAAGCTGCGGCGTTAGAGGTAGGCCTCGATTATCTCCTGAATCGCTTCTGGCATTACAGGCTTGGTGATGTAGTCATCGACGCCGAGCTTGAGGGCAAAATCCTTGTCCGACTGCTCCGCCAGCGAGCTTATTACCACCAGGGGGATCTTGGCGGTCTCTTCGCTGCCCTTGAGATGCTGGATCACCTGATAACCGTTGACGTGGGGCATGGTGATATCCAGCAGGATCAGATCCGGTACCAGGGATTTCATCACCTCGATGCCACCACTGCCCGAGTTCACCGCGGTAACCTCATAATCGTCTCCCAGCATGGCGAGTAACACCCCGGTACAGACGGGATCGTCGTCGATGATCAAAATTTTCGCTCTGGACATTTATCTCTCGCTCTCGCTGTTGATTTGATTACATTGTATCCAAGTCTGGCGGGAATACCAGCCTGTGGTAGGTGGTTAACCTTAGGGTTTAGACCCATTTTTTTCGCTTAAGTTTCAGCAACAAAAAGCGCGCCCATAAAAAAGCCCCGTCCGGAGACGGGGCCTTGAAGCACGGCGGCAACTCAAAGGTTAGCGGGCGATTTTCACCTCGGGCTCGTTGAGCAGCGCCAGCATAGGATTATCATGCATCACCTTGGCCTTGAGGCTAACCCCCAAGATAAGGCCCATCACAAACCCGCCTATGTGCGCCCAGTAGGCCACGCCCTGGCCCGCCATCACCAGGCCAAAGATGTTGAACCCCAGCCAGATGGCGAAGAAGGCCATGGGGCTGAGCTTCTTCTGATACACCACGAACATGAAGGTCAGGCTGGCATGACGGAACCACATGAGGTACATGCCGAACAGCCCGGCGATGGCGCCGCTGGCGCCCACCATGTAGATGCCAGAGCCAGGGTCGGCGGCGATCTGCGCGGCCGCCGCGGCCAGGCCACACAGGAGATAGAGCCCGAGAAACTTGGCGCGGCCCAACACATCTTCCAGGTTATCCCCCACCACGTAGAGGAAATACATGTTACCCGCCAGATGCATGATATCGCCATGGAGGAACATATGGCTCAGCAATGTCCAGGGGTGGTGGCCCGCCAGCAGCTCGTTGGAGCGCATGGCAAAGTTTTCGAACACTGTCTCTGTGCTGCTCAGGTTAAAGCCGTAGGCGACGAAGATCAGTATATTGAGCGCCAGCAGCATGTAGGTCACTAAGGGCGTCGATTTCGGTTTGAGGTTAAATTCCACCGGCATCTTGCAGAGGAACTGAAACAGCCAGGTCTTGACGCTGATGCTAGCGTTTAACTCCTCCAGCAGTTGTCTCACCTTGGGCGACTGCACCACCTTGGTACGCTCATGCTCATCGACCCAGACACCGCTACAGCTATGGCAGACATCAACCTCGATCTCATATCCTGTCATCAGATGGTAGCGATGCAGGCTCAGGTCGCACTGATGACAGCTGCGGCTGGAGCTCCCCAGCAGCTCGCCCAGTGTCTCTTCGACCCTGACATCATCATCGCCGTTGTCGGCCTTCGACAGGGCGGCATTTAGCTCGCCGTTTTTAAACCAGAGGCCACCGCACTGACGGCAGCAATCCACATGCTCGCCGTGAAAATTGTAGGCTCTTAGTCGCCCCTCGTGGCAACCTAGACAAATATGGGTCATGGGGAGCTCCTTTGCTAATCTACTATGATGTCGTTGCGTCTCAGTTCATCGGCCAGCGCAGTATAATTGGCCTTCAGTGCCGGCAGAGTGTTGTCGCTCATCTCTTTGGTCAGCCCCTTGAGCAGGTCGCCGCCATACTTGGCGCCAAAGACTCGCCCCTCAATCTTGCCAATGATATCGGTCACCTGCAGATAGAAGCGCCGGGTCTGTGACAGCAGCTGAGGCGGCGTCTCCAGGGTATAGGGCGAGTAACGCATATTCTCCCACACAAAGCTAGCCAGGGCAGGCTTGTGATTCTTGATGTCGAAGGGCGCCTTACCGGCGATAAAGTCGGCGTACTCGTTGATGATGGTGATATTGTCCTGCACCTCATCATACAGGGCATGACGCAGGTAATAGTTGTTCTGCTTGTTGGTCAGGTTATCGAAGGTGATCGCCTGCGACAATCCCTCCTGCGCCGCCAGATAGACGCCGGCGACCGTGGCGATGATCATGAAGATCTGGCTGATCCAGAAACTGGTCTTCACCAGCTCCCGATTGTCTAAACGGGGAAAACGCTTGCCATCCTCTATCGCTGTGGCTGGGGCTGTGGCTGGGAAAGAGGCTTGGTCATTAACATCCATATTCTGATTCCTGTGACTGATAAGGCGCTATGTATAAAGCAGGGGCGGATACTAACACAAGCCGATGACAAATTCGTACCACGAGGTTTTATTTTGATAACAAAAACAATAGCTACCGAATATTTTCGTGATACAAGCCTCCCGAGTTCCAATGCAACAGGCGACTCACCTCTGCGTTAAACATCCTATTTTTTAGAAACTATTAAGCGGTATTTAGCAATATTCGTTCGATTTAACCAGTGATAGGCTGTTCCCATTCCCGCCAGCTACACTTAAGCAGTACTGAAGCAGCACCAGGCGGTTCCCAATCATGAGGTACTTAAGATGAAAGTGATCAGCCAATTTACCGCCCGTCCCGCAATGGATGGCGACGGCGTCAACATCCGCCGTGTGGCCGACTTTATGAACACCCGCTTCGATCCCTTCCTGATGCTGGATGAGATCAAGTCGGACGATGCCAGCGACTATATTGGCGGCTTCCCGCCCCATCCCCACCGCGGCATAGAAACCTTTACCTATATCCGCAAGGGGGGCTTCGAGCACAGAGACCAGCTGGGGAATGTCAAGGCAATCAAGGCCGGTGACGTACAGTGGATGAGCACAGGCAGCGGCGTGGTGCACTCAGAGATGCCCCTGGCCGACGCTCAGGATGGCCTGCACGGCTTTCAGATCTGGCTCAACATGCCCGCCAAGGAGAAGATGCGCCCGGCCATCTACCGCGATAGCACAGACGAGCCGCTGCCCGAGACACAAAACGACAGCGGTGCCCGTCTGCGTGCCCTGGCCGGCAGCTGGCAACTAAAAGGTGGCGAGCCGCTGCAGGCGCCCATTCAGGAACTGGCGGGCGATGGCAAGATAGCCGATCTGATGCTGGCGCCCAATGGTTCGGCCCAGCTGGATCTAAAGTCGCGCGAATATGTGGGTCTCTATCTCTATCAGGGCGAGCTGGTTAGCCAGGCGGCGCCGGAAAAGCGCTACGGCGCGGGGCAATACCTTGTCGTCGATAGCCAACAGCTCATCGAGCTCGAGGCGGGCGAGCTGGGCGCTGGGGCGCTGGTGTTTGCCGGTCAGCCCATTCGCGAGAAGATAGTGCACATGGGCCCCTTCGTGATGAACACCGAGCAGGAGATCCAGCAGGCGATCGCCGACTATCAGGCGGGACGATTCGGCAGCATTAAGGCCTAATGGCTTAAATCCAACAGATAAAGAGGGCCAATGGCCCTCTTTTTTTATGTAAATTCAGCAGCATCCTACTGCGCCAAAATCGTGATCCTGTGCTAACTTTCTAACAATGAAAATCTCGAAATCGTCACAAAAATCATGATAAGCTTATTACCACTTTGTAGGTAAATGTTTATTTTTCAAACATAATTTGATCAAATTTATGTGACTTAGCCGTAACTAATACACATAAACTTGAGGCGCATCAAAATTTACAGCAGGAAAGCTGTGGTAATTTTTAAGCTATTCCTAACACAGAGAATACTTAATGAGAAACCTTAAGCCCCCCTTTGGCAACCTTGCCAGTACCTTAGCAAGCTTAGTTGTATGTTTGGCCGCACTGTTTAGTCCCGCTGTTTTTGCCAGTAATAGCGAGGCAGGTGGGCAGCTGTTAGATCTCACCGCCACAGGGGCTGGTTATCTCGCCGTGGTCATCTTCGTCCTGGCCTACCTGCTGGTGATGGGCGAAGAGGTGCTGCATCTGAGGAAATCCAAGCCAGTGCTGGTCGCCGCCGGATTGATCTGGGGCATCATAGGTTACATCTATGTACAGCATGGCATGTCGGAACTCTCAGAGACCGCCTTCAAGCACAACCTCTTAGAGTATGCCGAGCTGCTGCTCTTCCTGTTAGTTGCCATGACCTACATCAACGCCATGGAGGAGCGTAACCTATTTGACGCCCTGCGGGCCTGGATGGTGGGTAAGGGCTTTAGTCAACGTACCGTCTTCTGGCTCACCGGCTTCATGGCCTTCTTCATCTCCCCCATCGCCGATAACCTGACAACTGCCCTGTTGATGTGCGCCGTGGTGATGAAGGTCGGCGGCGAAAACAAGAAGTTTGTCGCCCTGGCCTGTATCAACATAGTGGTGGCGGCCAACGCCGGTGGCGCCTTCAGCCCCTTCGGCGATATCACCACCCTGATGGTCTGGCAGAAAGGCGTGGTGCATTTCGAGCAGTTCATCGACCTCTTCATCCCTTCTCTGGTCAACTTCCTGGTACCGGCGGCGATTATGAGCGCCTTCATCGTCAACCAGGTCCAGGAGGCGGATGAGGAGAAGGTGCTGATGAAGCGCGGCGCCAAGCGTATCGTCGCCCTGTTCCTGCTCACCATAGCCACCGCCGTCTGCACCCACAGCCTACTGGGCCTACCGCCTGTACTGGGCATGATGACAGGCCTTGGCTTCCTGCAGTTCTTCGGCTTCTACCTGCGTAAGAGTTTCCCCAAGGCGGTACTCAAGGCGAAAGAACAGGCGGAGCGCGATAACAATATCAAGCGCCTGGAGCAGCTGGGTAACGTGGTGCCCTTCGATGTGTTTAGCCGCATCGCCCGCGCCGAGTGGGATACCCTACTCTTCTTCTACGGCGTGGTGCTCTGCGTCGGTGGTCTGGGTTTCATGGGCTACCTGAGCCTGGTTTCCGAGGCCATGTATACCCACTGGGACGTGACCTATGCCAACATCGCCGTGGGTGTACTCTCCTCTATCGTGGATAACATCCCAGTGATGTTTGCCGTGCTGACCATGAATCCTGACATGGGGCTGGGCCAATGGCTGCTGGTCACCCTGACCGCGGGTGTGGGTGGTAGCCTGCTCTCTATCGGCAGCGCCGCCGGGGTCGCCCTGATGGGTCAGGCCCGCGGCATCTACACCTTCGCCAGCCACCTTAAGTGGACCCCAGTGATTGCGCTCGGCTATGCCGCCAGCATCCTAGTGCACCTCTGGTTGAACAGCTCGCTGTTCTAAGCCAGTGTGTAGCGTGAAGGAATGAAAAGGTTAGATTACCTATAGTCACCCTATGGGTTAATCAAAAGGGGCGTTGACTAGACTAGTCAACGCCCCTTTCTCCTTTATGTCTGCTTCCGACTTAGCTTAGGCCAAGACGAGGAAACCCCTTAGGCCAAGACAAGGAAACCGATAAAGGTCAGTCCGGCCGCCAGTAAAGCGTAGGGCAGCTGGGTCACCGCATGGCTCACCAGGTTACAATCTGAGCCCTGGGCCGCCAGCACGGTAGAATCAGAGTAGAAACAGGCCTGACTACCGAAGGATGAGGCCGACAACAGGGCGCCGATCACCAGCGGAATATCAGCATTCACCGCCTGGGCCAGTGGCATCACGATAGGGATAGATACCGCGAAGATCCCCCAGCTTGAACCTGTGGCAAAGGCCAGTATCGACATGGTCAGGAAGACCACGGCTGGCAGCCACTGAGAAGTCATGAAGGGGCTCAGGTTGCCAATCACATATTGCGGCAGCATCAGCTTGTCGCACACATCCTTAAACACGAAGGCGGCGATAACCGTGCCGATAGCTGGCAACATGGATTTAAAGCCGTCGAGCATCTGCTCCATCATCTCAGACAGTGGCATCAGGCGCTGCACCCCATAATAGGGCAGGGTCACCGCCAGGGTGGCGATCAGCCCCTTGAGCACGTCGATATCGAAGTAGACGGTAAAGCCAACCAGCAAGAGGATAGGCACCATGAAGTTGTGTAGCTTGCCAAGGTTATCGGCATGCTTAAACTCCTCTTCGATCGCCTTGAGGCTATAATCATCCGAGGTCTGCACCTCATCAAAGGCATCGACCGCCTTGGCAGGTTTACCCTCCAAAGCCGCCAGCTGCGCCTTCTTCATCGGGCCAAAAGCAGGCACTATGCCCAGGATCACCAGCAGCACCATGGCCACCGCCAACCAAGCGTAGAGCATGTAGGGAATGGCCGACATATAGACGCTGATCCCTTGGCCCTCGCCCGCCACTCCGTTGTCCACCAACAGGCCACCGAAGAAGACGGCCCAGGTCGATAGCGGCACCAGCACACAGATGGGCGCGGCGGTAGAGTCCACCACATAGGCCAGCATCTCCCGCGACACCTTAAACTTGTCGGTCACCGACTTCATGGTCGAGCCCACAGTCAGGGCGTTGAGATAGTCGTCGATAAAGATCACCACGCCCAGGATGAAGGTCATCAGCAGGGATGACTTAGGCCCCTTGGCATACTTGAGCGCGTGGCGACCGAAGGCCATAGAGCCACCCGTCTTAACCAGGAGGGCGATCAGGGCGCCAAAACCGCCACACACCAGAATCAACCAACCTATGGTTTCATCGGCCATGACAGAGAGCGAGATATCGGAGAAGTTATTCAGCACCTGATCGGGTTGATACAAGACCAGACCCACTAAGGCACCTATGATTAACGAAAGGATTGGACGGCGTAGCCAAACCGCTAACACCAAGACCACCACAGGTGGGATAAGACTTAAGGCTGTCGCGTCAGACATGGCTTAAGGTCCTTCTAAAATTGAGCCGATACGGCAAACTCATTTTACTCGGCGTAAAACCCCAAAGTTTATACGCTTAATTGCTGCTTTATTATGGACATAACGACGTTCGCCCTTGGCGAACCATGCCTTTATTTTTGTACCCCAGCTAAAACATCGGGCGCAAAATAATCTGCATTGGAGACTGAGTCAATCAGAAATAGTTATCCGGCGACAAAAAATTTTTAAGCCCCAAACACAAAGCGCACAAGGTATTGATAAATAACAATATAAGCAAAATATGATGCGCTAATCTCGCCTACCTTCTCAAAATAGCTTATGCAGCCAAAGCGCGTAATTAATAAGAGTGCATATGCTTATTTCCTCTCTATGATGAAGGCTGCTAGGCCCTGGCCACTCATCTGCCCACTCGCTTGCCTGACTTACTTGCCCACTTGCCCGCTTACTTGCCTAATTAGTGCTTTGTCTGCTCAATCACAAATTTTCATCTCAGAGATGACACGCACCTAAAGCGTGTTACTCTGCCACAGGTGTCAATCAAAGGAGCTGTACCATGACTCAATCAAACGCTGCCCCACATTCTCACGCAGCACACGCTTCTCCCAAAGCCATCCGTCCGCTCGACTCGGCGACCCCTATCATTCTCGACTGTGACCCGGGCCACGACGATGCGATCTCCCTCATTCTGGCGCTCAGTAGCGAGCGTCTCAATCCACTGGCGGTCACCACTAGCGCGGGTAACCAGACACCCGACAAGACCCTCAATAACGCCCTGCGGATCCTGACCCTGCTCAATCGCCCAGACATGCCGGTGGCAGGCGGGGCAGTTAAGCCCCTGGCCAGGGAGCTGATTATCGCCGATAACGTTCATGGCGAGAGTGGCCTAGACGGCCCAGAATTGCCAGACCCGGCCTTCGCCCCGTTAGCACAAAACGCCGTCGAGCTGATAGCCGAGAAGGTGCGCCAGAGCGCAGTACCTGTGACCTTAGTGCCGTCGGGACCGCTGACCAATATCGCCCTGTTTATCGCCAACTATCCCGAGCTGCACAGCAAGGTCGAGCGCATCGTGCTAATGGGCGGCGCCGCCGGAGTGGGTAACTGGACCCCAGCCGCCGAGTTCAACATCTTCGTCGACCCAGAGGCGGCCGACATGGTGTTCAAGTCGGGCATCCCAATTACTATGTGCGGCCTAGACGTGACCCACGAGGCACAGATAATGGATGAAGATATCGAGCGGATCCGCGCCATCCCCAACCCTGTGGCCCAATGCGTCGCCGAGTTGCTAGACTTCTTCATGATCTACCACAGAGATCCTAAGTGGGGCTTTACCGGGGCGCCGCTGCACGATCCCTGTACCATCGCCTGGCTGCTAAAACCTGAGCTATTCACCGCCCAGGATTGCTGGGTCGGCGTCGAAACCAAGGGGGAATATACCCAGGGGATGACGCTAGTGGATCGCTATCAGCTCACAGACAAGGCCCCTAACGCCACCGTACTGTTTGGTTTAGATCGTCAAGGCTTCGTCGACCTGATTGTCGACTGTCTCAGCGCCTATAATCAGTAGACAGCCCAGGGAGGGTTCGCCCTCCCCCCTAGGCGAGAGGAAACTATGACCAGACTGTTAATTCTCGGCAGTGCCAATGCCGATCACGTGATGAACCTGGAGCACCTGCCCAGCCCTGGACAGACCCTGATGGGCCAAGGCTACCGGCTGGAGCACGGCGGTAAGGGCGCCAATCAGGCGGTGGCCGCGGCGCGCCTGAGCCGGGAGGACACCCGAGTCGACTTCATCTGTCATCTGGGCCAAGATGCCATAGGTCAGGCGATGGCCCAGGCGTGGCAGCAAGACGGCATCACGCCGGATGGCATCACCTACACGGACCAGCAGCCAACGGGCACGGCGATGATCTTCGTCGCCGATACTGGCGAGAACATCATAGGCGTCTCGGCCGGCGCCAACGCCACCCTGACGCCCGAGGCGCTCGAGCCCCACCTTGAGCTGATCGCCAAGGCCGATTACCTGCTGCTGCAGCTGGAGACGCCTGCGGTAACTGTGCTCAATGCCCTGGAACATGCCAAGGCCAACGGGGTAACCACCATACTCAACCCAGCGCCAGCCATGGTAATAGGCAAAGACCTGTTCCGTCTGGTGGATGTGATCACCCCCAACGAGACCGAGGCCGAGGCCATTACCGGTATAGAGGTGATCGATGAACAGAGTGCCAAGTTGGCGGCGCAGATGCTGCATCAATTCGGGCCAAAAATAGTGATCATCACCCTGGGCAAGCGAGGCGCCCTGCTCAGCACTAAAGACCAATGCGCCCTAATACCAGGCGTTGAGGTGAAGGCCTTAGATACTGTGGCCGCCGGCGACACCTTTAACGGTGCCCTGATGGTGGCCCTGGGTGAAGGCAAATCGATAGAGCAGGCGGTAGCCTTTGCCCATCGCGCCGCCGCCATCTCGGTGACCCGCGCCGGCGCCCAGCGTTCTATCCCCTATCGCCACGAGCTGGCAGAGCACGAGTAAATAACTGAGGCAGCCCATATTTTACGATAGGCTGCCCCCACTACTCACACATAAAATCACTCAAGCTGCTGAATAACAATGTAAAACAAGTTTTACTTATTTATGATAAAATACTGTTTGCTTTTTAGGCAGCCTGGGCGTAATCTTGCGCCGCCTGACTATCTGGGGCAATAGATGATCATTACCAACAAGTGCTCAAAGCCAACTAGTAGTCAGCGCCTGCAAGTGAGTACCAGATTAAATACTGAAATGAGAGGAAAACCATGAGCAAGAAATCGCGCCGCAACGCGCACGCTCACCACGAGAGCGGCCGAGGCGTCATCAAGGATAACGCCTTAAAGGCAATCGTCACCAGCGAACTGTTTAAGATGCGTGTCGAGAAACCCAAGAAGGGCAAAGGGTCATACAGACGCCAACAACAAAAGGGGCATATGCTAAAGGGCAATGCCCCTTTTGACTTATTAAGCCCCGCCATTGCAAGTTAAGCCGTCTACTCACTGCTCATTCCATCCCCTTTTATCCCCCATCAGTAATTTTTCTCAACAGCACATTTGGCCATAGCTTTCCCACGCAAACTGGGTCAAAATCGCCTCTATCACTCTTTGCTTATTTTCGTACCAGGGCCTCGCTAGCATGTCTTCCCATTCTCAAACCGATCCAGCACAACTGCCTCGGCTGGTTCCCGTTTCGTTTCTGGCCGTGGTACTCATCTGGTCGACGACTCCGCTGGGGATCGTCTGGAGCAGCGAAACTGTGCATCCCACCATGGCGGTGCTCTCGCGCATGGTGATCGCCCTGTTCATTGGCAGCCTAATCATACTGTTTAGCAGCATACGCCTGCCCTGGCACCGCACCGCCTTCAGGCTCTACGCCTATTCCGCCATAGGCATAGTCGGTGGCATGTTGCTGAGCTATTTCGCGTCGCGCTACCTGGCCTCTGGCACCATGTCGCTGCTGTTCGGCCTCTCCCCGCTGGTGTCAGGACTGTTAGCCCAAAAGCTGCTGAACGAACCTAAATTCAGCCCCATGCGGATCCTCGCGCTTATCCTGGCGTTCTGCGGCCTGGGGGTGGTCTGCTCGGCCAAGCTCGCCCTGGGCAGCGATACCTGGATAGGCCTGGTGTTGATCCTATGCGCCGTGTTCCTCTTCAGCCTCAGCGGCGTGCTGATCAAGACGGTGGACCTGGCGATTCATCCCATCGCCAGCACTGTCGGAGCCCTGCTGTTTTCGACCCCCCTGTTTGCACTGGCCTGGTTAATCTTCGATGCCAGCCTGCCGGTAGAGACCTGGTCGATGCGCTCCATCGCCGCCATCTTCTACCTGGGGATCTTCGGATCCTTGATAGGTTTCATCGGCTACTTCTATATCCTGCAGCACCTCAATGCCAGCACTGTGGCCCTAGTCACCCTCATCACCCCTGTCTTTGCCATGGCGCTGGGCGCCCTGGTGAATAACGAGCAGCTCTCCCAAACTTTGATGATAGGGGCAGGCCTGGTACTGGCGGGGCTCGGCCTGTTTCAGTGGGGAGATACCCTGCTGGCCCGCAGGCGAGCCGGGCTCTCTACGCCGCGCTAGCCCACATAACCTGCGTCAGCCTAGCGGCTTAACGACTTAGCAGCTTAGTGATTTAGCGGCCTAGCTGGCTGGCCTGGCGCTCTCGCCGGGTGTAACTAACCTCAGCCTTATCCGGCCCCGGATGAGTCTGATGCTGAGCGCCGCCCGCGAGGCTGATTAACTTGCAGATGTAATCGATACGCTGGCGGTAGGCCTCGCTGCTGGCATACAGGGTCCGGTTGACCACGAATCCCAGCAGGGGTGATAGACTATTTAACCTCATTGCCGACTCCTTAACCTCACTACCGAGGCATCTGGTGCTATCCCTTAATGGAGCATAAGGCGTACCAATCCAGCCAAGGGGCATGCAAGCGATTAAATCGGAAGGGATTTAGGGAAAGGATATTGAGGCAAGGGCTAGAAAGGCCAGAATAGCGTCAAGAAATTGCGCCTTGCCAGGCTGCCTTAGTCGTCGGCCTTCACCAGATGCAGACGGCTAAGATCTTTGTTCCACAACTTGATGATCTTGAGAGTCTTGTCTTTGTTCCAGAAACATTTACCGAAGAGGATGATACCTGCGCCCTCGAGATCCTCACGATCTTGGATATCGAATCTTTTACACAGCGCCTCCTTAACCTCCTCGATAGGAATGCCCACATCCTTACAGTCTGCGGGATTGAGCCAGAGCATCGCCTTGTCGGCATGGGAGATAGTGCCCCAATACATACGCGGCGCATGGCGCTCGTTGGGCTCGGCATCGGCAAAGTTGACGAACAGGTTCTTGGCCCGCCAGCGATACTTGTCATCGGTATAGATCCAGAGATCTGAGTCGGCCAGATCGCTGCCCCGCAGCAGGCTATGGAGGAGTTTCTGTAGCCCCTGGGTCGCTATCTTAGGCTCATCAGGTGACTCGGCGCTTGAGTCATCCTTGGGCTCGCCTTTTGCCTCTGCCTGAGCGAGATAACTCCCCTTGGGGCTCTCCACGCTGCTATCTTTCTCGGCGTCAGTTGGCTTTGTCTCTGGCTTTAGCTTTGTCTCAGCCTCTGTCTGTGCCTTGGCTTTAGTCGGCGACGCCTTACGTCTCGTAGGCATGCTGAAATCTATCTTCAGGGCGTCGCTCTCCAGCAACTGCTGGTTCACCTCCAGGGCATCCTGCTCCTCCTGCTTACGGCTGGCGGAGGGGTTAAACTCGGGGCAATCTGGTTGATGATAGCGCGAGCCGAAACAGGCCGCCTTACCGTCGCGCGAGGCCTTGCGAAAATAGGCCTTACCGTCACATACGGGGCAATAGAGTTGCTGACGCAGCGCCTCTATCTCTTGCTCGCCGAGGCGCTGAAAGTTAAACACTGAATAGGTTTTCTCGGATTGCCCCTCTACCCGGCAGACGGCATCTAACATAGGCTTACTCCGCCGCCTCAAGATCAGACGATGAACTCATTTTCTCTGACTGCTGGGCCAATACCGCCTCGGGCTCACCGCCGTTTAGCCAGGCGATAAAGAGTTCATACCAGATGGCCAGCACCACGGCGCCCAGGAAGAGGCCTATGATGCCGGTAAACAACATGCCGCCGATGGCGCCTATCAGTATCACGGGCATGGGCACATCTACACCTCGGCCCATCAAGATGGGCTTAAGAATATTGTCCGAGATGCCACCGAGGAAGACCCAGACGCTGAAGATAGTTGCCGAGGTGCCTTCCATGGAGGAGTAGGCATAGCCTATCAGGGGCAACACTATGATCAGTGCCGGCAGCTGGGCGATCCCCAGAAACAGGGCCACCAGCGTCAGCAGACCCGCGGCGGGCAAGCCGAACACAAACAGGGCCGAGCCGATCAGCATGGCCTGGATAAAGGCCACCCCGACCACCCCGAGCAGCACGCTGCGGATGGTGGCAGCGGTCAGGCTGGCCCAGGCGTGAGCATTGGGGCCTACGGCCCTCACTGCCAGCTTACTCATGGCGGCGGCACACTGTTCTGAGTTAGCCATAAAGCCGGCGGCGATCAGTAGCGAGATGATGAACATCACCAGGGTGGCCAGGCTGCTGCCTATTACCCCTGCCAGCGCCGCGAAGCCCGCCTTGATCTCGGGTAGAAAATGCAGGATAGCCTTCTCCAGATTGCTGGCAATACTGTGCCACGCCTCAAACAGGCGCTCGCCTATGATGGGGATCTCGGCCACCCTCTGGGTCGGCTCGGGTAGGTTGATCTCGCCGCTCTGCAGCACCTTAAGGGTATTGGACACTCCCTCGAAGATGGAGCCGGAAACCACCACGAAAGGCGTCACCAGTAGGGCGATCCCCACCAGGGCGATTAGAGTTGCGGCCAGACCACGACGCCCCTTTAACAGACGCTCCAGTCTATGGGTTAATGGCATCAGCGCGACGGCGATGATGGCTCCCCACAGGGCTGGCACTATGAAGGGCCTGACTATGTCGTAAGTCCAGATCACTAAGATAGCGAGCAGGCCTATGCGTATCGCCGCCTCTGTCATATTACCGATAAAGGCCTTGCGCTGCTGCACATTGGCTTCATTGTCCATAACTTTCCCTTCCCAGCATGTGTAAGTGTCCAACTAAAGCGCTAATCCAATTCGTCGGGCGTTAGCGCTGAGCAAAATATAGCCGATAGTCTCGATGAATCCCACAAGTAAAACAAGACTATAGCCCACATTCAGGTTGAGGGGGCTGCCCTTATTCCCTGAGCTTATTCCCTAACCTTATTCCCTAATCTTAAGGCTAATCATCACAGGTGCGTGATCTGTGCTGTGGCTGTCGCGCTCATATTGAGGATTGATCAGGTGGCTATCATAGGTGTGATACTGGCTCACCTCCGCCAGACACTGATCGTTATGGGAATCGAACTCGTTGGAGAGCAGGATATAGTCGATCACCTCTCCCTGGTTAAGATGATAATGTGTCGCTGGACGCGCCACGGAGACGGGACTGTACTGCGAGCGCTCGTGAAGCAGGTAGCCGTCCTGCAGGCGATAGGCCTGAAACGCGCCCTCTCCCAGCTCCCCAAGCAAACGACTATCCTGACTCACTAGGGCCGACAGCACACCGCCGGCTAAACTATCGTTAAAGTCGCCCATCAGGATCACAGGGTTGCCGGTTTCGACCCGGCGCCTGGCGATAGCGAGCCGCAGCAGACTCGCCTCTGTGCCGCGCACCAGAGAAGACGCCCACTTGGCCGCCGCCTCGATGGCAAACAGGGCCACCTTTTCACCGCCCTGGCTATCAGGCTCAGCAAGCGCTGCTGTTGGTTCACTCCCTGAGCTCTGCACCGATGTCTGTGCCAACTCGGGCTCAAACTGAGCACGCTTAGACTTAAAATGCACCACGTAGCAATCGCAGGGGCCGAGGTGAGGCAGGGCTATGGTCGCCCTCAGGGGCAAGCGACTGTATTGAAACCCAGGGGCGATACCCATCAGGCTGGCGACCGTCTGATCGATAGTGCAGGCCTCACAGCTCAATATGGGATACTTGCTGGCGAGGGCCAGCACTGGGTGGCGATAGATGAAGTCGTCGCTGACCTCAGGCGTATCGACGGTGACAAAATGGGGATAGCCCGCTTCGGCCAGCAGAGCCTGCAATGCCTCTATCGAAAACACCTCCTGAAATCCGATGACGCAGGGGTCATGGCTCGCCAGGTAGCGCCTTATCCAGTCACATTTCTGCTGCCACTGGGCCTGAGTGTAGATGTTATTAAAATCGTAATAGGCGTCGGGCGGCGCGATGAAGTTGTACAGATTAAAACTGGCGATCCGTATCTGGCTCGCCGTTGCTGACGTTTGGGTCACATCCCCTCCTCTACGCCTCTACTAACTGCCAAATCTATACTAACAGCCAAACCTATACTAACGGCAAAGCCCTTACTCGCAGCAAAGCCATCATGAGTAGAAAAGCCCTGCCGCTAGCACCGTTACGCATCTCTCCTGTCTCACTCGCAGCCAGGCTCAACCCCAGGGCATATCAAAATAGACTCTGACGAAGAGATCTTTGCTCCAGGGCAGAATCGGCAGATAGTCGGGCGAGTCCACTGGGCCCCTGGCATAGGGGTCTAGATTATACTCGTTATATTTCACGCTGAAGACGAGCCGACTCTCGGACGACCAACTGTCGGCATCATAGCTAAGGCTTGCTTCCAGCTGATTCTCCAACCAGTCGCTACCGTCGTGCCACTGCTGCGCCGCCAGGCTGAGATCAAACGCTTTGCCCAGGGCAAACTGAGTCGCCGCCGCCAGGGTGTAGGCGCCTGTCTTATTTTGAAAATCTTCCCTGTCATAGCCTCGCGTGCGGGGGACATCGTCGTCGATCTCGAGGAAGTAATAACCGCCCCCTAGCTTAACATCGGCCTCGAAGCCCTCTCGCTGGTAGCCATAGCCCAGCGCCGGAAACAGCCGTACCTGTTTCTCCACCGAGCTGACGGTATTACGCTTGCCGCCCAGGCTCACATCCCAGAAGAGGCGAGAGTGCTGCGTGAGTGAGACAAGATCGCCACCGGCGCTGTAATAGGAGCTAAACCAGACGGGAATATGGTCCGGGTCGAGTTCATCGACATCGTTGTCGACGAAGATATTCAGCTCACCCGTGAGTTTGATGTCACCCTGGGTGAGATGGCTCAGGCCAATGCTCACTCCTGCGCCTAAGGTGTGCGAGTCGGCTTCATCCACATAGTAATCGTGACCGCCGACGCCAAGACGCCAGTCCAGGGCCGTGGCAGGCGCACTCAGCAAGGCCCCCGCCAGGGACCAGGCGATGATGGATGAATCTATCTTAAAAGCCATGTTTTCTTCTCCGCGCAGGGAAGCCGAGTTAATCCCTCGACTCAAGATGACAGTTTTGAAAGTTAAGCATAAATTACCTTTTTTGTCAGTTAATTACCGCCACTTCTGCGACAACTGTTATCTAAGTAATCGCCAGGGCTGTCGCCTGGACTATTCCCCTTGGGATTCCCCTATACATAGCCGCTAATCCCCAGGTTGACGACGGCTTATTATCAATATTTTTTTGAAAGTATATGTGACTTTCCTCTGTTTTTATCGGTGAAAGAGTCACGTAGAATCAGCCTCACTTTCGACATAAAGAATCGACTCAACCGACATAAAGAATCGACTCAACCAGAGGATGCTTAGCATGCAACAACTCAGTTTCTACACCAATAAGCGCTACACCACTAAGGCATTCGACCCTAGCCGTAAGATCGCTCAGGAGAAGGTCGAGGAGATCAAGCAACTGCTCCGTATGAGCCCCTCTTCGACCAACTCTCAGCCTTGGCATTTCGTGCTCGCTTCGACCAACGAAGGCAAGGCGCAGATTGCCGAGGCCACCAGCGACTTCGCCTTCAATACAGATAAGATCCTCAACGCCTCCCATGTGTTGGTGCTCTGCACTAAGACCAGCATGGATGAGGCCCACCTGCTAAAGGTGCTTGAACAGGAAGATACCGACGGTCGTTTCGCCGATGAGGAGGCCAAACAGGGTCAGCACAACGGTCGCTCCTTCTTCGCCAACATGCACAGAATCGAGCTAAAAGACAGTCAGCACTGGATGGAGAAACAGGTCTATCTGGCGCTGGGCACCCTGCTGCTGGGCGCTAGCCTGCTGGATATCGACGCCACCCCTATCGAGGGCTTCAACGCCACTAAGCTCAATCAGCTGCTGGCTCTGCCGGCTAAAGGCTACGCCGCCTCTGTGGTAGTGGCCCTGGGCTATCACAGCGAGGAAGACTTTAACGCCAAGCTGCCTAAGTCGCGCCTGCCTATCGAGACACTCTTCACCGAGATCTAACCGGTTACGCGATTTATCCGGCCGATGGCGATGCATGCCCCATGCATCGCCTTGCCCTCTTTCCCCTGCGACTCCTGGCCCGACAAGCCGATAAGACTTGCCTTCTATTTGCCCCCTTGTCATAGTAGAAATTATCGCCAGTCACGGATGAGACTCTCAGTATGCTCCTTGCCAAATCGAGCCCGACAGCAGCCAGACTAGAGGACGACTCATCGTCCACCCAATGCTTTGCTATCAAAGGTGATAATCCCCTGATCTGGCCACTACTCACCCTGTTGAAGCGAAGCAATCGTAGCTGGAAGGTACACCACCTGGCCGCCGCCCTGCAGGAGAAAGGCCTGATGCGCGAATTGGACAGCGACCCGCAGAAGGCCCTGTTTAAACAAAACTTCCTGCTGATGAACGCCCTGTTTGAGTTGCAGGCCATGCTGCTGCCCGGCAGCTACCTGCAGGTCAAGGCGATGGAGATACAGATATTTCGCATCCCTCCCAGTAACATAGAGACTCAGCTGAGCCAGGACGACGCCCTAAGAAGCTATTATCTAGACTGGCAGCACTATGACACCTGCCCGGATATCATTCAGGAGATGCTGGAATCTTTCTGGCAACGCTATGAGGACTATATCGGCACCCGCCAAAACGCCCTGCCCAAACGCCTCGCCCTGGAGGTGTTTGAGCTAGACCAAGACGCCACCGACAGAGAGATACGCAAGCAGTGGCGAAAACTGGCGCTGCAGTGGCATCCCGACCGCGACGGTGGCGACGCGGCTCAGTTTAAGCGAGTCTGCGAGGCCTGGCAGACCCTGCGGGAATCTCGCTAGCTAAACCTCATCACCTGCCCAGCCTCTTCTCGGGTAAGCAGATCCCAGAACTTCCGCTCAGGTCACACTCTGCCCCCTTTTTCTCCTTGCCGCTTCAGTCATAATTAAGCTTTGGCATTTAGGCTAACCCTATTGTCGATTGACGTTAGCCATTGATTGCACAACGACGCTATCAATTTAAGGATCATCATGATTAAACATATCGCACTCGCCCTGACGCTCGCCGTGGCGCCACTCACCAGTTTTGCCACCCAGTTTGTCGAGGGGCAACACTTCATGACAGTGTCTGACAAGGCCCCCAGCACCAGCCCTAAGCTGACCGAATTTTACTCCTTCTACTGCCACAACTGCTTCAACATGGAGACTCAGTATCTAGGCGATATCAAGGCCAACCTGGACAAGCGAGTCAGCTTCGACAGCAAGCACGTAGACTTCATGAACTCTGATATCGGCACCGAGGTAATGCGTTCACTGGGCGTCATCCAAGAGCTGGGCGTACAGGACAAGATGATCCACGCCATGTTTAGCGCCATTCAGGGCGATCAAGGCGGCCATGGACACAACCATGATCACGACCATAGTGCCCATGAGAAGCCAAGCATTAATACCCGCGACGACATCAAGAAGGTGTTTGCCGATCAGGGGATCGACATCAGCAAGTATGACGAGTTAGCCGACAGCAAGGCGGTCAGCGATAAGCTAGACCTGTGGCGTGCCCAGCAGCGTGAGTTCCGCATCCAGAGTGTGCCCACCTTTATCGTCAACGATAAGTATGCGGTTAACCTGAGCCAAATTCGCACCCTGGGCGAGCTGATCGACCTGATCAACTACCTTGCGGTAGAACACAAATAGTCCCCCGCCTGACGATAAAAAGCAGGCCATAAAAAAGGCGCCCTTGGGTGCCTTTTTCTTTTCATATTTACCCTAGCCAATAACCACTTGCTGCGCGTCCTGATAGGTTTCCTGTTCGACCCTGGCAAAGGACTTGGTCTGCGCCCGATAGATATGATTAATTAACTTCAGGGTGGCGAAGGCCAAAAGAATACTGACCACCTCAGAGATCTGAGACACCAAGTTAGCGTTGATAAAGTCTTGCAGCTCCTCGGCTCTATCCGCAAAACGATACACGGCCTGCCCAAGTATATTGCTGACGATCCACAACAGCCACCACAGGCTCACGCTGGAGTTGAAGCCGTTCAAACTCCAGTTCTCGGGATCATGACTCGCCTGCCAGATCTCGTTCATCGCCTGATAAGGTTTCCACAAGGAGAGCACGGGAATAAAGAAGTAGCCGACAGACCAACCCGGGGTGAAGGTCATCTCCTTGGCGCCCAGTTGGCGGGCATTAAAGTTGGCCCGATAGATCCACTTGAGGATCATGATGCCCGAAACGATAAAGACGACAAAGTAGAGACCTGCCACCCCCAGCTGACGTTGATCGTTAGCGTCGCCATCGGCAACCGCCTGCTCCTCTGAGAGATAAGCCCCAGACTCATAATCCATCAACAGCTGATACTCCAAATAATTGGAGCTTATGGCAATCAATGCAACTAAGATCTGGGCATAAAGCAGATAGCGCACCCATTGCGTTAACCGTCTTGCGTCTTTAAATTTAAAAATATTCCCTGACATTTTGATTTTCCTATTGTTATTGTTGGCACTATCCGCTTACTGAAGCACTAATTTTAAGGTGCGTGCTCAAGGCGTCGTGTGATGTGCCAGACTCGAGGCCGCTTCATCTTCAGGGACGCACTTGAAATGCACCTCCCCTTCCTGCATATGTTTAGTTTCATATTCTGATTCGGTGCGGCTCACTCCAAAGACAGATACGGAGGAAGATTTCTTGGTTTGGTCGATCGCCTCACCCGTCATCTCGATATTTTCAGAGATGATGTCGTAACTCATTCCCTTGTCACTACATATCTTATTCATAAATCCTTTAGAGGTTTTCACCACCTGTGTCTTACTGGGGTGTGCGACAAACACCTTAAAGGTACCATCGGCTAGCTCGATCACCTCGGGCATAGGCGGGATACCGTTAAGGGAGACCTGGCAGCCGCCAAGACCCAGGAGAAACAGCAAATGCACCTTGCTCAATCTAAGCATATTTAATTAATCCTTTAATTTTTAGATAAAAACATTAGGTAATGTCGGTAACTCTAGACTGCTGAAGGTGTGTAATTGCTAGGAGAGATCCCAGGTGCCTTCCATGAATAACCTCATTCCCTGCTCGCGCCGGCCAAGACAATGATCCCGAAACCAAAGCGATCCCTCCAAGCTATCACACTCATAGTTAGCTGCAAAGACGCCTCTGCTAAGCCTGCGCAACTAAGGCCTAACCTTGAGCAGGCTAACTCGCTTTCCTCATCTTTTTAGCTACCTAGGTCATATAAAAACTACTTAAACAAGAGGTGTTACTTGCTGGTAACACAATCGAGGATTACCATAAAACAATCTCTAGTCATCGAGGCGAAGGCATGTCTGCTGCGGAACAATCATCACGGAAAATGAGTTTTTACATCATAGGCTTAATCTTAGTCGTCTGGCTCTATAGCTTGTGGGCCGACAGGGTGACGCCCATGACCAGCGAGGCCAGGGTGCATGCCTACCTGGTGAGAGTGGCTTCCGAGGTCGCAGGTAATATCACAGAGGTAAACGTCAGAGATAACCAGATCGTCGAAGCGGGCGAGCCCCTGTTTCAGATCGATCCGCGCAACTACCGCCTCGCCGTGCAGTCGGCTCAGGCGAACCTGTCACTCGCCGGGCAGAATATCGGCGCCAGCACGGCGGCAGTCGAGGTGGCTCAGGCCAAGGTGGTCGATGCCATCGCGGCTCGCAACAACGCCAAGGAGCAGGCTGCCCGCGTGAGCGAGCTGGCCGGACAGGGCGTATTAAGCCAGGCGGAGCTGGACAATGCCATCGAGGCCAAAGACAGAACTCAGGCTAACCTGGAGGCGGCCGAGGCCTCTCTGGTACAGGCCAGGCAGGCGCTGGGCCCCAAGGGACAGGACAACCCACAGATCTTATCGGCCATGGCAAGCCTTGAGCAGGCCCAGCTGGATCTGCAAAGGACTCAGGTCAAGGCCCCCTCTAAGGGCGTAGTGACCAACCTGCAACTCACCCTGGGGCAGCGCGCCAATGTCGGCTCTCCCATGTTGACCTTTATCGATCCTCGCGGCGTGTGGATCTCGGCCCTGGTCAGAGAAAACTCGCTGGAACACATTAAGGTGGGCAACAAGGTCGAGATCGTCCTCGACGCCCTACCGGGCAGGGTACTGGAAGGCAAGGTCGACAGCATAGGCTGGGGCACAGGCGGCAGCAACAACATAGATCAGAATACAGGTTTTCTCACAGCAGACAGCAATGGCATCAAGGCTCAGCGCTATCCGGTCAATATCGTCTTTACCGGCACTAAGCCACCAGGCAATATTCGCTACGGCTCACAGGCGACTGTGGCCTTCTACACAGAGCAGAGCAGCATAGGCGAGTTTCTTGCTGGCATCTGGATGCAGATAGTGAGTATCTGGACCTATGTTTCTTAGTCCAGCCAACCCTATCATACGTCTGGTATTTGGCCCGCTGGCGCTGCTGTTTTACCTCTGGCATCAAGCCGCGCCCCTGCCCATACTGGCGCCCATCTTCATGGTGATCTTTCTCACCCTGATGCCCTCGCGTCCGCCTCTGAGCATGATGCTTAAGTTGCTGCTGATCGTCTTATTTGTCAGTCTGGGACTGGTGTTTATCGGCGGGCTCTTGCTGGACTCCCCCACTGGCTACCTGCTGTTTTGCTGGTCCTTGCTGTTCTGGAGTTTCTATCGCAGCCACAAAGATGCGAAAGATCTGCTCTCGACCCTGATGTTGATCGTGGTGATCATCATGACCATCATGAGTAAGCAGTTACAAGCACCGATCGAGGTGCTGCCCTGGTTGTTGATGAAATCGGCGGTGCTGGCACTGATCCTCACCTATCTGAGTTTCCTGCTGTTTCCCGGTGATGAGCAAGACATACTGCCCGATGAGACCCAGGCAGACGACAGCAGTACCCATATGGGCAGCATATTATTTAAGACCACCGCCATGACCTTAGTGCTGGCGGCCTTGATCGGCATCGGCAGCTCTCAGAGCATGCTGATTGCCATCACGATCGGCAGCATGATCAAACTGGCAGATCCCAAGGAGCACAAGAGCTTCAAGCAGAATCGACTGATCACCACGGCCATAGGTATTCTCTTCACTTTCCCCGTGATGCTGACCTTCACTTTCGGGCTGCCGACCTGGGTGGTGCTGGGGATGGCGATCTTCTGCGGCCTACAGCTGGCCTGCTTTGCCATCAAGCGATCCTGCCCCCTCTCTATCTATCAGCTGCTGTTCACCAACTTCGTGGTGCTGGTATATCAGATCATCACTCACATAGGGTCTGATGCCCTCTATGCCCAGTTGGTGCGCCTGGTCTCGATCAGTATCGCCGTCATCATAGGTGGTCTGCTACTCAGCCTGCTGCACCATGAGCCCGTGCCCCTCGACTCATCAAAAGCGCGGACGGAAGACGCCAAGTCACCCCAGCCAGACGCCTAAATGACGCCCACGAAAAAGCGCGGCCATGGCCGCGCTTTTCTTATTTTAAATTCACATTAACGCTACTCTGTTAAGCCTTAGCGAAATAGCCTTACCTTAGCCTATGCTAGCGGCGAATGAAGTCCAGCAGGTGGGACATGGCAAACAGCGCGTGGATCACCATGAAGACGATGAAACCATGGGCCAGGCTGTGATGATAACTACGCCAATTGAGCGCCTCACTACTGCCCTGAGTGAGAAACCACATTAGGCCGGTAACGGACACAGCCACAAACAGCAGCATGCCTATGCCTTCGACCACGCTAAACAGACCGCGGCCACCGGCCTGGGGTAACTTACCGCGCATCAGGCCACACACATCGTTACCCAGCTGAGTAAAGTCGCCCACCAGATAGGGAAAATACTGCCGCCACTGGCCACGCATCATATTAATAAGCAACATGGTTACCGAGAAGATCCCGGCAAGCAGCCCAAGGTAGACATGCAGAATATCCCAGACCGAGGCGTTGGCCCGCAGGGTGCGCCCCATCATGAGCCAGCCGCTGGTGCCCACCAGAAACAAGGTCAACAGTATGACAAACAGATGCTGATAGGTCTCCAGCACCTCGCGCAGCTTGGTCAGTGTCTTCATCTTGCTCTCCCTTCGAGATGGCTCACGCCATGAACCCCATGATCTGTCTTATTTCTAAGCCTCGCTAGAGCGCAGCGACCTGCTGAGCATAGTCTTTCACCTTATCCCAATCGGTATACTCTACCCTGGTGTCCGGCGCCGTCGGCCCCTTAGTGATCCACATGATGAAGCGTATGATGTTGCGATCCAGGGCGTTATAACCCTGATAATCCAGGTTGCCGCCGAATACCGCCAGCAGCTTAGGCTGCCAGGGCGACTTGGCCAGAAACGCCTGCATATAAGGGTTTGTCTCTGGGGTATTCTTGGCGGGCTTGCGCGCCACCAGGCTCACCGAAAAGAAACTGCTGGCCTTTTCCTGCAACAGTGCGAGGTTCTGGCTAATGAAGTCGTACACCCTGGGGTTATGCTTGCCGTGGCGAATGCTAGCGCCGAGGACTATCTTATCGAAGCCCTCGAGCGGGGGCGGGTTATCTATGCTGGCACAGGTGACGCTATGTTCCAGCGCCTCGAGCTCGCGCTGCATGAAGTCGCACAGCTTACGGGTCTGCCCATGCACACTGGAATAGATGATTAATATTTTGCTCACGTAGGCCCCTAAATCGACTTATCTCTTGCTATAGCATCATGATAGGGGAAATCGGGCAATATTTAATTGAAACAGATCACGAGGACTAAGGGCAAAATCCGGCTTAAGTTTACCGACTTCACAAATTGCCCCCTGAATACATTTCATCATAAAAAAGCGCAGCCTAGGCCGCGCTTTTATCCTCTAAACACTCCCTTATAGGGACATGACGAACGCCAGCAGTTGTGCCCGCTCCGCCTGAGTCAGGGCCATGAACTTATCTGTGCTCGCCTGGGCTTCGCCGCCATGCCAGAGGATCGCCTCCTCCACACTCGCCGCGCGGCCATCGTGGAGGAAGCCCGCCTGGGGATTGACCGTCTGGGTCAGGCCTATGCCCCATAACGGCCGGGTGCGCCACTCGCTGCCGCTGGCCAGAAAGTCCGGGCGACCGTCGCTCAGTCCTTCGCCCATGTCATGGAGCAACATGTCGCTGAAGGGATAGATGGTCTGCCCCTTCAGCGCCGCTATCATAGGCAGGCCGCCGATCTCGCCGCTGCTCTTGGTGACAAACTTGGGCTGGTGACAGCCACTGCAGTTGACCTGCTCGAACAGGCGCGCCCCTTCCCTCACCTTAACATCATCCACCTGCCGCCTGGCCGGTACCGCCAGGGTCTCGGCGTAGAAGACCACGTCGTCGCTGAACTCGGCGCTCGCCTCCGGCTCACCGTCGACGCCGCTGCCGGTATCGACGAACCCTGTGCGGGCAAGATAGCTGTCATGCATGCTGGTGCCCGCTATGCTCTCCTCGGGAAATAGGGGGTTAGTGATCCCTATATCGCCACGCAGCGCCCCCAATGACTGCACCCGCACGCTGGGGGTGTTGGCCTTCCAGCCGAAACGCCCCAAAGAGACGGGATGGCTCTCGCCCCGCTGCGCCTTGACGGCGTCGAACACATAGTTTGCACGCCCTGAGATGCCATCGCCATCGGCATCGTTTTCATCCACCAGCGCCAGAATACTCGCCTCGGGGATCGCCTCCAGCAGCCCAAGACCAAACACAGGCATGCCATTGCGCCAGCCCATCAAGACATCGCTCTGCAGCAGCTCAGAAGTCACATTACTGCTGTTGAGGCTCTCGCCCGGTGCATCGAAGGGGTTCTCCACCGCAAACAGTGGTCTCTTCAGCGTCACCTCTGTGCCGTCAGGATAAGTCACCTTCTTCTGCTCATAGGAGAGGTAGACATCCGCCTGACCGCCGAACAGGTTCTGCTGCCAGTCTTCCCTGGCCTTAAGCACCCCGCGGTGAAACAGCTGAGTGCCGAAGTTGGGCACAGGAATAGGCGCGCAGTAGTTGTTCTCAGGTGTACCTTGCAGGCAAGGCTGATCCGGCGCCTTGCTGATACGCAGGAAGATCCCCGCCTCGGAGCCCAGTTTGATGCGCGCTTGCCCCGCAGGCACTATCGGCGTCGAGTTACGGCCGTCGCGCTGATGGCAGGAGTTACAGTCGGCGTTGTTGAACACGGGTCCCAGGCCGTCGAGCTCAGGATGCTCCTCGTTGGGCGCAGTGGTAAAGGCGGTCTCAAAATTCAGGTCACCGCTTAAGTGCTGGGCGAGCTGGGCCTCACTCAGGTTTACCGCCGGGGTAGAGTAACCGTGGCCCGAACTCGAGGCATCGAAGGTGGTAGTGTCACCGCCCAATGCCGTCACCTGGGTATAATCTGGATAAACTTTCTCGGGCTCTGGCACTTCTATCTCATCACCCGAGCCGCCACAGCCAGTCAAGGCCAATGTCTGAGCCAGGGTCAGGGCCGCCAGCAGGGTGGAGGGTTTCGTTAAGCTATTCATCATCTTTTCACACTTTATTAGGGTCGGGCTAAATCGCTCTCTTGCCATTAGCCTTGATTTTTATGGGGTTATACGGGCAATAAAAAGAGAGCCTTAGCTCTCTTTTATGCTGGCCTTATACCTTCCACTCTTTGAGTAGCGGCAGCACCTGGTTTTCAAGGCTCGCCTGCAGGGTGGCCAGGGCGTCGACCGCCTTCTGGACACGCGCACGGCCTGCCTCATCCTTTATCGCCTGGCGGAACGGCATATTATCCGTGCCCTCGATGGCGCGGATCTGCAAGATGGCGCTGTCTATCTCTGCCGCGACACGGCTGGCCAGCTCGGCGTCGGCGGCGCGCACGAAATCGATGATCCCCTGCTTGTCGGCCTCGCCGGTGAACTCACCCTGATAGACGTTGCGCACTCCTATGATGTTGTCGCTAAAGTCGGTCAGCGAGTTCCACGAATATTGCGACTCCACCTTAGAGGTGTCGGCATTGGCCAGAGAACTACCGAAGGGATCGGCGATCTTGCCGTTACCCACCTCATCGACGATACCTATCATCCCCTGGATCAGCTCCTCTAACACGCCGACTTGCGAGCTGTAGAAGGTGTTGCCATCGACACCCGGTGACTTCAGCAGCTCGCCATAGGCCTTACCACCCTGGCCGTCATGGCTCACCAGCCAGGCATCGGCCAGCTGCTTGGTGTAGTCACGAAACACCTCGGCCAGTCCCATGAGGTAGTCGCGCTCGCTGGCGGTCAGCTCGTCGATCTGCTTAAGATTGTCGTTAATGCCGTCACCGAAGAGCAAAAACTCCATGGTATGGAAACCCTGCACGTCATCGTTCCAGCCCTTGATGGTCTCGGCATCGAAGCCGCTGCTGTTGATTAAGACCGTCTTAAGATCTGTGGTGTTCAGCGGCCAGCTATCCAGGTGCGGATCGATCCCCAGCGAGTCCACCGGGCCGAAGATGTGCGACTCGCCCTGCTCCCAGGGCTGACGGGCCGCCTTCCAGGCCGACTGCGCCGCCTCAAGATTTGCCTGGGTAGGAGTGGCAACCAGGGTCTGGGTGGCCTGTAACAAAACCTCACCGCGATCCGCTAATGTGCTGTAACCCTTGACGATCACCTCGTCGCTCAGGTTGACGATCAGTGCGTCGGCATCGAAACTAAAACCTGTCTCGGGCACTACCACCTCGGGCTCATCGCTGCCCGAACCACCGCAGGCCGCCAGAGCCGAAATGAGTGCCAATGCGATCGCGCCATATTTAAATTGTTTCATCTGTCTCTCCATAAGAATCAAAGTTGTCCGCCGTTAGAGCGAGAATTGATAGCCCACGCCCAGGGCAAAGAAATGGGTATCCGGAATGGCGGCCACCGCCACCTGATGCAGGCCGCCCTCGGCCTTGATCACTATCTCGGGGATCGGCGAGTAGTTGATGCCGACGCTAGTCCAGGTGTTCTCATAGCGCTTGGTGGCCGTACCGGTTTCCACCTCGCTCAGCGGGTTGGCGTAATCCAGGTTGGCAAACACAGTCAGCGGCACAGAGAAGAAGTGGTTGAGATCCAGCCCCGCCTCGACGAAGAAGGATTCTGCCTTGCTGCCCAGCTGGGCGAAGTTGCCCGGCTTGAGGCCCGGGGTGGTCTTGTTGGCCTGAGTGATCGCATCGGCATCATCCAGGGTGCCCTGCAGATACTGTCCGCGCAGTATCCAGGGACCGTCCACATAGGCACCTGAGAGCGCCAGCAGGCTCACGCTGCCGTCACCGGCCAGCTTGTTACTCTTGTGGCGATTACCACTGGTATTGCCATAGTAATAGGCGGCGCCCAGTGCCAGCCCTGGCAGTTTGAAGCTGCCGTAATCGAGACGCAGCACATAGGCCAGCTCGTCGGCGTTGATGTGCTCGAAACGCTTCTGATGGCCGGATGCTATCCAGTCGTAGGTGCGGAAATACTCAGAGTTGAGGCCGCTAACTACTTGAGCCTGATAGTGGAAATCTCCCAGGTCGCCGAAGATGCCGATACCCGTCTCGTTCCACACGGCAGGCAACATGGCCGCCTCGCTGCGGTGACGCAGT
This sequence comes from Shewanella sp. Isolate8, assembly GCF_022398495.1. Classification (NCBI taxonomy): domain Bacteria; kingdom Pseudomonadati; phylum Pseudomonadota; class Gammaproteobacteria; order Alteromonadales; family Shewanellaceae; genus Shewanella; species Shewanella sp. Isolate8. Next base: position 307,180 of record NZ_JAKEVI010000003.1, read on the forward strand.
ACGGTCAGGTATTGGTTAGGCTTATGCAGCACGCTGGAAAGCCCCATGGGCAGGTGTATGTTACCGAACTTGACGCCGAAGGCTTTACTCGGGCGATACCTGAGCTGGGCCTTCTCGATCATCACCTCGCCGCCGGCTTCGACCTCCGACTCAAACTCGCCGAACTCGTCGAAGCCGTCATATTCCAGCGCGGCGCCGGTGCCACCATGTTCATACTCTATCTCCACCTCCACGTCCCACTCGTCGTTGAACTGATAGCCAAATTCGGTGACGATCCGCTCGAGATCCAGACGGCCGCGACGCTCGGGCGTGGTGTCCTGTACGTTGTCGAAATACTCGTCGCTGGTGTAGTTCATGCTGCCATAGGACTCAAACTTGAAGCGGCGCCAAGGGCTGTTTTCGGCCTCCTGGCTCACCTGCTCCTGCACCGCCTGGGTCAAGGCTTGCTGGTCATACTGCTTCTCGGCCTGCTGCGCCTTGAGCTGGGCCAGCTCCTGTTTCAGCTGGATAAGCGCCTGCTCCTGCCTGGCGATCGACTCGGCTAAGCTCGCAGTATTGGTGGTGGTGTTGGCTGTGCTATTCGTTTGAGTGTCGGCATAGGCATTGCCCGCCAGCAAGCTAGCGATAGCCATCCCTAAGGTGGTTAATTTCAGTGTCATCTTCTCTCCATGTTGATTAATCAACATCCCCCATTAAATTGCGGGCACAATATTTCAAATGAGAATTATTTGCATTACAATTTACATTTGTTAATAACAAATCGATGACAAAGCGTGCTAGGGAAGCAAAAATTGAAACCAGTTTGTAGCATCCAGGCGATGGGGTAGACTAGTTTCCCCACTGAGACAGGAAGCCAATGGAATGTTAAAAAAGAACCCGCAGACCCTCTTACTACTCATGACCTTCGTGATGTCCTTGGTATTTTCTGTGTGGCAGGTGCTGCTGAATAACTTCGTCATCGAGCGGGCCAGCTTTACCGGTGCCGAGATTGGCATATTGCAGAGCTTGCGTGAGGTTCCCGGGTTTCTGGCCTTTACCGCCATCTTCATTCTGCTCTTGCTCAGGGAACAGACCTTCGCCTTGGTTTCCTTGGCGCTGCTGACCATAGGGGTGGGCATCACAGGCTTCTTCCCTCAGGTGCTGGGCCTCTACCTGACCACCATACTCATGTCGGTGGGCTTTCACTACTACGAGACCATCAATCAGTCCCTCACCCTGCAATGGGTCGACAAGAGTGAGACCGCGGGATTCTTAGGCAAGGCGCTGGCCTGGCGCTCGGCCGCCGCCCTCACCGGCTACGGCAGCATCTGGATTGTGATGACCTATCTGCAGCTGGATTATCAATGGATGTACGCCATCATAGGCGGACTCGGGCTGTTGATGGTGCTCGCCCTGACCCTCTACTTCCCCCAGTTTCCCCAAGGCGAGGTGCAACACAAGAAGGTGATCCTCAGACGACGCTACTGGCTCTACTATCTGCTCACCTTCTTCTCCGGCGCGCGGCGGCAGATCTTCATGGTGTTTGCCGGCTTCATGATGGTGGAGAAGTTTGGCTATAGCGTCAGTCAGATCACCGCCCTGTTTCTGATCAACTATGTGGTCAACCTGTTGTTCGCCCCCGCCATAGGCCGCTTTATCGGCCGCATCGGCGAGCGCAACGCCCTGATGATAGAGTATGTGGGCCTGATAGTAATCTTCACCAGCTACGCCTTCGTGCAGCAGGCCGAGATGGCCGCCGTGCTCTATGTGCTGGATCATCTACTGTTTGCCATGGCCATCGCCATCAAGACCTATTTCCAGAAGATCGCCGAGCCTAAGGATATCGCCGCCACCATGTCGGTCAGCTTCACCATCAATCATATCGCAGCCGTGGTGATCCCGGCGCTGCTGGGGATGCTCTGGCTCTACTCCAATAAATGGGTGTTCTTTATCGGGGCAGGCTTCGCCCTCTGCTCCCTGATGCTGGCCCTTAATATTCCGCGCCATCCGGCCCAGGATAAGCACGTTAACTGGCCGGCCAACGCCTGAAGCTAGGGGTTGGGGCTAGGGCCTTGGGCGAAATTCAGATAGAATCTGACAATAGGGCAACCTAAGATAAGATTATTCACAAGAAAAGATTATGGCCGAGATCGTTAAGCTATCCAATTCAGGGTCGAACCAACCCGACGTATCTGCCCGCCGCAAGGCCCTGCAACTCGGCCACCTGATCGGCCTGGGCAGCGACGAGGATTATCGCCCCTCCCAGGCCTCTGTGGCCGAGCGCTCCGACCATCGCCTGCGCAAGCTCGCCAACCAGTATCAGGCCAACCTGGAAAACGTCTACGCCATCGCCCTCTCCCACACGCCGTCGGACGTCACCGGGGCGGATCTCGACCCCGATTGGATCCACCAGTTCTTTCAGCTGGCAGAACAGATCCACAACCGCAACATGCAGGCGCTGTGGGGACGCATTCTGGCCAATGAGATCACCAGTCCCGGCAGCTTTAGCCTCAGGAGTCTGGCCACACTTAAGCAGTTGACCCACAAAGAGGCGCAGATGTTCGAGAAGGCGCTGGGCATGGCGGTGACCTTCAACAACGAATCTAAGCTCAAGCTGGTGATCGGCTTTCGCCACGCCGGCGGCATAGGTCAGCTGTTTCGCAAGACGGATACCACCCAGATCGCCCTGTCGCAATTTGGTCTGCCCTACTCCTCTGTACTCACCCTGGTGGATGCGGGCCTATTACACAGGAGCGAGTTTGAGACGGGCCAGCTCAACGCCAAGAATCCCATCAGCTTTACCCTATCGGGCAAGCGGATGACGCTGACGCCTAAGCACGGCCATCTGGTGTTTAACTATTATCGACTGACGCCGACCGGCGACGAGTTGGCGCAGCTGGTGCGCCCCAAGGCTGATGAAGAGTACGCCCGCGCGCTGCAGGCACTATTCAAGAAAGACTTTAAAGTAGAATACTGAAAAGCTGATTACTGAAAAGTAGATTACTGACCCAGCGACTGCTTTACTGTCGCATCCAGGGTCTTAGGGCTGGTTTCCGGATTGAACCAGTGCAGGCTATCGGCCAGGCCAACCACTTCACCAATAATCATCAGGGCGGGCATCTCCAGCGCCGGGTCCGCCGCCAGTTCGGCCAGCTCTCCTAAGGTACCGATGAAACGCTGCTGCGCCGCCGTGGTCGCCTTAGAGACGATTGCCACCGGCGTGTTGGGCGAGCGCCCGGCCGAGATCAGCCCATCTTGGATGCTGCCCGCGTTGAGGATCCCCATATACACCACCAGGGTATTGGCGCTGTTGGCATAGGCCTGCCAGTCCATGGGGCGGCTCTCAAGCTTGCAGTGCCCCGTGATGAAGGTGACCCCCTGGGCATGATCCCTGTGGGTCAGGGGAATACCTGCGTAGGCAGAGGTGCCGCTGGCCGCCGTGATGCCTGGTACCACCTCGAACTCAACCCCGGCCTCGACGAGCGTCTCCAGCTCTTCACCGCCACGGCCGAAGATGAAGGGGTCGCCCCCCTTGAGGCGCACCACATTCTTGCGGGTATAGGCCTTGGTCACCAACAGCTGGTTGATCTCCTCCTGGGCGGCGCTGTGTTTACCGGCGCGCTTACCCACGGCGATCAGCTCGGCGTCCTTGGGCGCAAGCGCCAAGATCTCCTCACTCACCAAGGCATCGAACAAGACCACGTCGGCCTTCTTTAAGATGCGGTAGGCCTTGAGCGTTAATAGCTCAATGTCGCCTGGACCTGCGCCCACAAGCCAGACTTTGCCCTGTGCCTGCTGCCCGGGTAGAGTAATTAGTTCCATATCCGCATCTCATACAATAGTGATGAGGTTAATATAGCGTCATTCTTATTCCTTAAAAAAATAGAAATTAATTAGGTTTTATTCCTTTTGGTTATTAAAAAGGTTGACCCGTTTTTTAATTAAGCAAATCAAATAGACAGAATTAAAATAGGTGCATGCGGCGGACTCAAATGTTAAAACATAGGCTAGATTTGGAGACGACGCGCTAAGCTTGCGACACGAGAGGAAACAAGGATGCAAACCACCCAATACCTTAAATGGCTTACCCTATTCGGCCTATGCTCACTGCCTGTGACCTGCCTCGGCGCCGAGCCCACGGCAGAGGAGAAAACCAAAGCGGATGGTTCGCTGCTCGACCAGCGCGTCGAGGATGAGCTGGCCACCTCTGAGAGGCCCTTCGTGATCACGCCTCACAAGGTCAACTATATTCTGCCCGTGACCTACAACAGCTCTCCGAATATGGCGCCCTTTTCCGACAAGCTAGACGAGCACAATTCGGAAATCGATAATCTGGAAGCCAAGTTCCAGATAAGCTTTAAGTTTCCCCTGATGTATAACGTCTTCGGCGACAACGGCCACCTGTTTTTCGCCTACACCAACCAGTCTTACTGGCAGGTGTACAACAAGGACATCTCTTCGCCGTTTCGCGAAACCAACCATGAACCTGAGATCTTCATGCTGTTCAACAACGACTGGCAGATAGGTCCGCTGACCAACTCCTTCTGGGGGGTGGGCGCCGTGCACCAATCCAACGGCAAGTCAGGTGATCTCTCCCGTAGCTGGAACCGTATCTATGGCACCATGGTGTTCGATAGCGGCCCATTTGCCCTCGCCGCCAAGGTGTGGTGGCGCATACCTGAAGATGAAAAAGAGACGCCCGACTCACCCAGAGGGGATGATAATCCGGACATCTTGGATTACATGGGCAACTTCGAACTCATGGGGGTCTATGGGGTTGATAAACATAGATTCTCGCTGATGCTGCGCAACAACCTGGAGAGCCCGAATCGTGGCGCCGTCGAGTTTACCTGGAGCTATCCCATCATGGGCAACCTGCGTCTCTACACGCAGTATTTTAACGGCTATGGCGAGAGTCTCATCGACTATAATGCCCATACCCAGCGCATCGGCATAGGCTTCGCAATAAACGACATTCTCTAACGCCTTGGCCGTCGGTCGCATTAGGGCCTGTTGACCTTTTGAGAACAATTTTTGTTCTAATTGAGCACGTTCAAATCGCGGCATGAGGCTTGAAGTATAGTTATTCTATATAAAAGCCGAGTAACAAAGAGTTGAACGTGCTCAAGACGAACCCTGCGGGCAGCGTCTGTATCATTTTTCTACTGCGTTATCGCTCATTGATGTAGCACACTAGATTACAATCGCTCTGCCTTGTATAAAAGCGATACAGAATGTTGCAAAAATGAACGCGAAAGATAAACAGGCCCTAGGAAGTAGAATGAAATTCGGACACCAGAGCATCATCAATGGCTTCGGCCTCATCATGGCCCTGAGCTGTATTCAGCTGACGGTGATCGCTCTGCGCGAAGAGCCGCCCAAGCCACAGCTCTCGGCGCGGGAGATGCAGTCTGATCTTAACTACCTGCAACAACATCTCAGCCAATACTCCGCCAGCGCGGCCACCTCCCCCCAGCACTTAGTGAACCTGGATACCCAGATCAACAAGGCCCGGGGCCAGCTGCCCCTGGGCGGTGAGCGTCAGTTATTTGCCCAGCAACTGCTTAAGGTACTGACGGCCATAGACGATCCCAGCGCCCGGCTCGAGGGTGTCACCGCCCAGGCCTATCTGCCGATCAAGCTGCGCAAGTTAGACGATAAATGGCTGGCGCTGACCCAGGACAATCGCCCGCTGGACAGTGAGGCGCCCATTATCACCCATATCGATGGCCTGCCCATCGCCCTCTGGGTTGCAGCCACCCAAGCCTTTCTGCCCCCCAGCCTGGCCAACATGGTAAGCGAACAGGCAAGGTATCTTGGGATGATCGCCATGCTCAGGCGCGAGATAGGCCTGGCGTCCAGCGAGCACTGTCGCCTCACCCTGAGCGACGAGCAGGGCAACGGCCACCAAGTTAACCTGGCGCTGACCAGCCAGCCACCTCAGTCGCTAAGTAGCAATGACAATGAGCAGATCAGTGTCGACCTGCAAGGGGTGTTTAGCCTCCATGACCTGTCGAGCTTCAATCCAGGCAGCCCACTAGGGCAGCGTCTCAAGCGCTCGCTGACCAGCCCTGTCACCATATTGGATCTGCGCCAGGCTCATGGCGCGGGCGATGAGCTGCTCAGGCTGCTGGCCCAGACATTCAGCCCGGACATCAGACCGCCGCTACTGGCGGGCTGGCCAGACTCCCTGCAGGCGGTGGCACGCTACAAGAAGGGGCCTAACCTGCGCAGCGACTACCTCAAGCCCCTAGGCTTCCTGCCGCCCGCTAGCCTGAGTCAGGCGGAGCAGTTACAGCTGGAGTTGCTCCGGCCACACCTGCCCGAAGAGGAACCCGGTTTTAGCCCCTGGCAGGCCAAGTTTTGGCACCTGGCCAGCCTACCCTGGTCGTATCTTCCCCGCCCTAAACGGGGTAAGTTGATGCTGCTGATTGGCCCAGATTGTCGGCAGCAGTGCCAGTGGGTAGCCCACTTCGCCAAGTCCTGGCCCGACACCTTAGTGGTGGGCGAGCCGACACGGGGCGAGTATGGCAGACAGCAGCAGATCACCCTGCCAAACAGTGGCTTTAAGATAAGTTTCAACGCCACCCAGATATATGACGCCACGGGAAAAGCCCTGTCGGGCGTGCCGACCCAGCCCGATATCGAGCAGCCGCTGGATGAGGTCGTCTACTGGGAAAACCTTATCAGCCTGTTTGCGCCCGGCGCGAGCGGGCAAACACAACCTATAAATAACCCTAGCAACGCAGAAAGGAACACTCATGAATAAGTTAGTTACCAGACTCCTGCTCGGCCTGAGCCTGATCATTGCCGCGCAGGCCAATGCCACCGATCTCAAGGTGGGCGACAAGGCCCCAGATTTCAGGCTTCAGGCTACCGATGGCCACTATTATCAGCTCAGTGATTATCTGGGCAAACAGACGCTGGTCTTAGCCTGGTATCCCATGGCCAACACCCGAGGCTGCACCTTGGAGTGCAAGTCACTGGTAGAGAAAGGGGATCTCATCCGCCAATTCAAGGCCGTCTACATGATGGCCAGCGTCGATGATCTGGAAGACAACCAGAACTTTGCCAAGGAGCAGAAAGCCGATTTCCCTATGCTCAGCGATCCCACCAAGGAGACCGCCAAGGCCTATGACGTACTCAACCTGGTGCGGGTCGCCAGCCGGGTGACCTTCTACATAGGCGAGGATGGCACCATATTGAAAATCGATGAGGACATTCATCCTAAGACGGCCGCCGAAGATATTGCCGCCAACCTAGCTGCCTTAGGTATCGCCAAGGCCGAGTAAGTTAAAAGTAAGCGATAAAAAAGCCCCGTGCGCTCAGGCCTCGGGGCTTTTTTGTGAATTTACAACAGATTCCTAGTCGTTTTGGGTCTGTACCAGGCTGTCGAAGACGATACCCTTGGCATTGATATCCATCTCCACCTTAAGCTGAGTGCGATAATCTTTTAGCGCCTCTAACTCCTCAGGAATAGGCTCGCCGCTCATGGCCATCAGGTTCATGGCTGGGGTAAATAGCTTGGCATAATCCGCCGTCATGGAGACAAGACCGTTAGCGCTCGGCGCTTCGCCCGCGAGTGCATCGGCGATCGCCTTGCTCTTCTCGCCTGTGTAGATGGTGAGGTACTGTCCCTTCAGTGCCATCTCCGCCCTCACACCGAGTGACGGTGGCAGGTGCAGCGCGGCGCCGAGATCGACAGCGCTGCCGTCGCTAGGCAGGCTGACATTGGCCAGCTCAGGTGCGAAAGGCTTCACCATGTTAAACAGGGTGGCCGGATCGTCTGCCGACAGGGTCGCTATGGCATCGAGCTCCTTAAGAGAAACCTGCTGGGTACCTTGCTCCAGGGCATAATCCAGCAGCGAGAAGGAAACGCCTTTCACACCGTTAGCCATACCGGTAAACATACCCAGCATGACCGGACTTTGACCTTCCATCTCCCCCTGTAGCTGCGCCAGCGGCTCGCACTGATAGCTTGGGGTAAGCAGATCATCCCAGATCTTAGAGATGCTAGGCACAAACTGATTCACATCCAGCCCAAGGGCCATGGAGAACACCCCAGCGTCTATGCGCTTGGTATGGGCCGGAATAAAGCCGCGCATCTGGCTCAGGGCCCCGAGAATCACCTGATTATTGCTCTCGATAACAGTGCTAAAGCCTATCTTGGCCCGCTTGTTCTTCACCTCGAGATCCGTATAACCGATCACTGTGCGGGGCCAGTTAGCAGCGATGCCGGCAAGCTCACTCTGACAGCTCTGGGTGCGCAGCTCGACAAAGGGATCGTCATGGATAAGCTTAAAGATCTGGGTCAACTGACGCGCCATCTGGTTACCGTCCAGCGTGGTGATCGCCTTAACTAACTCTTGATGGTTGAGATAGCTAACACCCGCCAGGCTAAAACCGTGCTTCTTGATGATCTCATCGACCGTGCCCGCCTTGGCGAGTGAGTCCTGAACGGGTTTGATGCCTAGCGCGGTTTCAAGCAGCTCAGGCTCGAAGAAACTGGTTTCCAGGGTCAGAGTCAGCATGCCCTTATCGATGGCAAATACCAGATCCACTTGTTCGTTCTCGCCATCGTCGGTGAGACGATAGGCACGATACTTCACCTCACCCAGCTGCTTGGCCGTGTGCGTCAGGCCGCTATCGGCCTCGGCTTTATCCAGTACCGCCCAGAAGTGTTGAGGATTGGCGATATCCAGCTTGATCACCGGCAACACACCCAGGGTATAGAAATAACTGGTTATCTTGTCGGGCAGGCCAAAGGTATCGACTAGCTGCTGCCCATCCTGGGACGCATCGAAGTAGCGCTCCAATACACGGAAGATAAACTGGGCCCTGGGATCCTCGTCCTCAGACAGCAGTGTCTTCATCTCTGCAGGGTATTGCTTCTGCGCCTCGGGAAGCGCGTCGATATAATCCTTTATGGGAAAAGGCTCAATCTGTGCGGAAAACAGCGGTGTATCGGCTGGCACATAGGCCAATACCTGATTATCTACGGACTTAGGCGCCTGCTGCATCGCCCAGTAGCCCCCTGCGCCTATGGCAAGGATTGCCACCGCCACTAATGCCTTCTTCATTCAATAAACTCCCTGTTAAATCGCGCGGGCAGTCGGGCCTATCCCAAGCTGGCAGCACGTAAGAAAAGAATGGCGTCGATATTACTATATGGATGAATAAAAAGGGAAATAAGATTATCGGGGGAGATCCCTGGATAGCCGCAGCGGACTATCCAGGGCCTATGGCTATTAATTAGCATGCGCCAGCAGACCAATCAAACATCTAGCTCTCGCCAAGCGAGTTGGGTTTCGATCTTGTCGGCGGCTCTGCCCGTCGCTTAAAAGAGGAAGAAAAGCGACTGGATCCAATTCGGCTCCGATACAGACAACAATCCAAAACCATCTACGGGAACTTACCACTATAGTTCAAATTTCTGACCTGTGCATAACCATGTGCAAAAGAAGTGCAAAAAAGTACGTAAATCAGAAGAAAGTACTAATGAATCAGCACGCTAGCGGCTTTATATCTCATAAAGCCTCCTGTTTCACCAATCCTTAGATCTCGTAGTGCAGGCCACACTCACGCTTGAGGCCGTTGAAGCGGGTCTCCTCTTCGGTCATCCCCAGCTCCAGCGGGCGGCTGGAATGAGTATCGCCCACCGACACATAGCCCTGCTCCCATAGCGGATGATAAGGCAGGTCGTGCTTAGTCAGATACTCGTGCACATCCTTGTTACTCCACTCTAAGATTGGCAGCAGTTTGTAGCGATCGCCGTGGATCGCCAGAATCGGCAGATCCTCACGAGTGCTGGACTGGGCGCGGCGCAGGCCCGCGAACCAGGTCCCTACCTCTAACTCCTTGAGCGCGGTCTGCATGGGGACCACCTTGTTGAGACGATTGTATTGCTCCAGGCCATCCAGCCCCTGCTCCCACAGGCGACCGAAACGGGCCTCCTGCCAGGCGCTGGTCATGGGCGCGCGGTACACCTTAAGATTGAGCTTGAGTCGCTCGGTCAGCTCATCGATAAACTGATAGGTCTCGGGAAACAGATAGCCAGTGTCCGTGAGGATCACCGGAATATCCTGCTGTACCTGGGTGACCAGATGCAGCATCACGGCGCCCTGAATACCGAAGCTCGATGACAGCGCATGGGTGCCCGGCAGGTAAGCCAGGCCCCAGATCACCCGCTCGGCGGGCGTGAGTCCCGCCAGGAAGGCGTTGACTCGGGCCAGCTCTGCATCTTGCTCAACCTTTGGCGCGCTCAATAGAGCCTTTAGCGCCTGGGCAGAGATCACTGAATTATCCATGGAAATCCTTAGCGGCATCGATAACCGCCTTCACCACGCCGACACGCACGGTGAAGTTACCAAAGGTTTCGCCAGCTTCACGCTCTTTGACGTAGCGGGCAAACAGTTCATCCAGCGCCGCCAGAATCTCGGCTTCCTGAATGTTCTCGCGATAAAGTTTGTTCAGGCGTGTCCCCTCGAAACTCGCTCCCAGGTAGAGGTTGTAGCGACCAGGCGCCTTACCCACCAGGCCAATTTCGGCGGCGAAGGGGCGCGCACAGCCGTTAGGACAGCCCGTCATGCGGATCACTATCGGCTGTTCCAGGAAGCCATGTTTCTCCTGCAGTGCCTCCACCTTGGTCATGAAGTCTGGGAAGTAACGCTCGGCCTCGGCCATCGCCAGGGCGCAGGTCGGCAGCGCCACACAGGCAATGGAATGACCACGAGTCGGGCTTATCAGCTTGCCCATCAGGCCATGACTGCGGGCGATAGCCTCGATCTGCGCCTTATCCTCTTCGGCCACACCGGCGATGATGATGTTCTGGTTGGCGGTCATGCGAAAATCACCCTTGTGTACCAGGGCTATTTCACGCAGGCCTGTCTGCAGCGGTTGTCCCGGCAGATCTTTGATACGGCCCCCCTCGATAAACAGGGTCAGATGCCAGTTATTATCCACCCCCTTGATCCAGCCGTAACGATCGCCGCGATCGCCGATCACCACCTCACGCTTAGGTTCAAATTTTACCCCGGCGCGCTGTTCCACTTCTGCCTTGAAGGCCTCAAAACCATGCTTGACTATGGTGTACTTAAGGCGCGACTGCTTACGATCTGAGCGGTTACCCCAATCGCGCTGCACCTTGAGCACGGCCTCGGCAAACTTGAGGCAGTCTTCGGCCTTGATGAAGCCAAAGTCGTCGCCCAAACGCGGGAAGGTCGCGACCTCGCCATGGGTCGAGCCCATGCCACCACCGGCCACCATGTTAAAGCCCACCAGCTCACCATCTTCGGCCACGGCGATGAAGCCAAGGTCGTTGGTGTAGACATCCACGTCGTTATCGGGCGGTACGGCCACGGCCATCTTAAATTTACGTGGCAGATAGGTCTTGCCATAGACTGGCTCCACCTCTTCGCTCTCGCTCACCGCCACCTTGTCATCGCCCAGCCAGATCTCGGCGTAGGCCTTGGTACGTGGCAGGTAGTTATCCGACAGCTTCTTGGCCCAGTAGTAGGCCTGCTGATGCAGCTTGGATTCTACCGGGTTAGGGTTACACATTACATTACGGTTCACGTCGCCACAGGCGGCGATGGAGTCCAGCGCCTCTCTGTCCAGATCCTGGATCAGCGTCTTGAGGTTACGCTTAGGGATGCCGTGATACTGAAAGGTCTGGCGGGTCGTCAGACGAATGCTGTTAGAGCTGGTCAGGGTCGAGGCAATCTTATCTACCCCCAGCCACTGCTTGGGGGTACAGACGCCACCGGCGACACGGGCACGCAACATGAAGCTGTATAGGGGCTCTAGCTTCTGTTCCTTACGCTCGTTGCGCAGATCGCGGTCGTCCTGCTGGTAGAAACCATGGAACTTGATCAACTGCTGATCCGCGTCGTTGAAGGCACCGGTCAGCGAGGTGTCTAACCCCTCTTCGATAGTGCCGCGCAGATAGTTACTGTCGGTCTTTAGGTACTCGTTTACTGATAATTTCTGGTCGCTCATGGCTGCTGCCCTATTGTCTCTTTTGCACCGGCTCTGCCCATGCAAGTTAATCTGTCGGCGACTGGCGCCCTGTCTCAATTAATAAACGTCTTTCTGGTAACGCTTGTCGCTGCGCAGGCTTTCCAGCAGGGCCTCAGCCTGCTCCTCGCTCTTGCCACCATGCTGCTTGATCACCTCGATCAATGCCTGATGCACATCTTTGGCCATGCGCTCGGCGTCGCCGCAGATATAGAGATGCGCACCGCGCTCGATCCACTGCCATAGCGTCTCGCCGCGCTCCAGGATGCGATGCTGCACATAGATCTTATGGGCCTGATCTCTCGAGAAGGCCGAATCCAGGCGCGTCAGGGTGCCGTCTTTAAGGTACTGCTGCCACTCGGTCTGATAGAGGAAATCCTGCTCGAAGTGCGGATTGCCGAAGAAGAGCCAGCTGTCGCCCTGAGCGCCCTGGGCCGCTCGCTCCTGCATGAAGGCGCGAAACGGTGCCACCCCCGTACCAGGGCCAATCATGACCACAGGCGTGTCTGGGTTTTCTGGCAGACGGAAGTGATTATTCGGCTCCACATAGACCTTGACCTCGGCGCCTTCCTCGGCGCTTGCCAGGAAGTGAGACGCGCCGCCAAAGCGGGTACCCGACTCGCGCTCGTCTTCCACCAACGCCACGGTCAGGTGTACCTCGCTCTCCACCTCAGACTGGCTCGAGGCAATCGAGTAGAGTCTTGGGGTGATCGGACGCAGCAGCTCCACCAGCTGGAAGGCGCTGATGTCCACGGGATACTTGGCCACCAGATCGGCTAGCTGATGCTTGAGGATAAACTGGCGGGTCTGCTCCCTGTCTTCGCTGATCGCCTGCAGCTCTTCGTTGCCGCTCAGCTGCGCCCAGTTTTGTACCAGCCCAGGATAGAGCTGGGTCAGCTCGCGCTTCTCTTTAAGAGCCTGGGTCAAAGTTAAAGTCGCGTCACCCAGGGTCACCTCGGCCTCGCCATCCAGAGACAGGCCATTAATGATCTCTGCCACCAGGGCGTCGCTGTTACTGAACCAGACGCCCAGGGCATCACCGACCTGATAATTCAGGCCAGACTCGCCGAGATCTATCTCCACATGGCGCACGTCGCGATCCGAATCGCGTCCAGTCAGCTTCTGACTCGCCAAGAGCTCGGCGCTGTAGGGCTTCTGCTTAGTAAAGCTCGACCCCGTCGTCGTGGTGCTCGCGCTGCCGATAGAGACCACACTCGCGCCAGTGCCCACCAATGGCTTGACCGCGCCCAGCACAGCCTCTTGCCACTGAGTCGCCGCCGACTCGTAATCCACGTCACACTCAGTGAGTGGCACGATCGCCTTGGCACCCAGTGCGCTCAGGCGTTGATCGAAATCTTTACCCGTCTGGCAGAAGAACTCATAGCTGGAATCTCCCAGCGCCAGCACGGCATAGTTAAGGGTGTCTAACTTAGGTGCGCGCTTAGAGGCCAGGAACTTGTGCAGCTCGATGGCATCGTCCGGCGCCTCACCTTCACCATGGGTGCTCACCACGGCCAGCAGTAGTGTCTCCTGCTTGAGCTGGCGCGTCTTGTAGTCGGCCATGGAGACCAAATTGACGCTGTAGCCCTGGGCCTGGGCCTTCTCGGCCAGCTCATTGGCGATGCCACGGCCGTTGCCGGTCTGGCTGCCGTAGAGAATGGTAATGGTCTGCTGGGGCGCTTGCTGCACCTCGCCGGCCACGCCGCTCAGTTCGGCCGTAGCCGCCAGGTAGCCGCCTACCCAGGCGAGTTGCACGGCGTTGAGTTCAGAGGTGAGTTGCTTAAGCTTATCCACCTGTGTCGCAGACAGAGGAGAAGCCAGTGATGAAAGCTCTTTTAACAGCATGGAAGACGGCCCTATAACAGTGTAATTAGTCTAGCTTAGTGGCTTAATAGAAAAGCAAAAAAGAATAAAATCTAATTTTTAATTCATTTTTGGAATATGCAAAGGTCATAATTTGAGCTACAAAAGTGAGAGTGGTGAGCGATATTTGCTTAAGCTGTGCCCTTAACCACAGAATTTGAAATGAAATTTTGTGGACTGGCGCAAACTTTTTGCTCCGACCAGTGCACGAGTGCTGATTATGAAAAATTCGCGCTTGTGTCTAAGTCCAGACTCGCCACAATAGCCACCCAATAATTCATAACGACGTCTGTCCCCAACTAAGAGGTTTCTCAGTGAAACTAGGTCTACCTAAAGAGAGCCATGCCGAAGAAAAACGCGTCGCGTTGATCCCGGCCAATGTGACTCGGTTAATCAAAAAAAACCTCCAAATTATCGTGGAGAGCGGAGCGGGTGTCGCTGCTGGCTTTAGCGATCAAGCCTATCAAGAGGCGGGAGCCGTCATTGCCGACAGAGACGAGGTGCTCGGCGCCGATATCATCACCCTGGTCAACCTTAAGGGTGAGCAGTTTGAGGAGATCAAGGCCAAGGCCAAACCCCATCAGCTGTTTGTCGGCATGATGGATCCCCTGGCGCAACCGGAAAATGCTGCCGCCCTGGCCGAAACCGGCACCAGCGCCTTGGCACTTGAGCTGGTACCAAGGATCACCCGCGCCCAGAGCATGGATATCCTCTCCTCCATGGCGACCATAGCCGGTTACAAGGCCGTGCTGCTGGCCGCCCATGAGGCGCCGCGCATGTTCCCTATGATGATGACGGCCGCAGGCACCCTCAAACCCGCCCGCGCCTTCATCATGGGTGTCGGCGTCGCCGGCCTACAGGCCTGTGCTACCGCCAAGCGTCTGGGCGCCGTGGTGGAAGCCTATGATATTCGCCCCGCCGCCAGAGAGCAGATCCTCTCCGTGGGCGCCAAGCCGGTCGAGCTGGATCTTGAAACTGAAAATACCGAGACCAAGGGGGGCTACGCCGCCGAGCAGAGCGACGACTTTATCAAGCGTCAGCAGCAGGCGATGGCCAATGTGCTGGCCCAGCAGGATATCGTCATCACCACAGCAGCCATCCCGGGCCGCAAGGCGCCCGTGCTGATCACCAAGGAGATGGTGGATGCCATGAAGCCGGGCACGGTTATCGTAGATCTCGCCGCCGAAACCGGCGGTAACTGCGAGCTGACAGAGCTGGACCAAACCGTTGTCCATAACGGCGTCACCATACTCGGGCCATCAAATGTGGCTGGCAGCGCAGCGACCCACGCCAGCCAGATGTATGGCACCAACATAGAAAACCTGCTCAAGCTAATCGTCGACGATGAGGGCCAGTTACAGCTGGACTTCGACGACGAGATTGTGCGCGACACAGTCGTCACCCATCAGGGTGAGGTGGTTAACGCCAGATTACGCGACCTGTTATCACTGCCGTCACTTGCGGCAACAGAGGAGGCTCAATAATGGAGATCTTATTACTACTGACCCTGTTTGTGGTGGCAGTATTCCTTGGGGTTGAGCTGATCACTAAGGTGCCGCCTACCCTGCATACTCCCCTGATGTCAGGCTCAAACGCCATCTCGGGGATCTCCCTGGTCGGCGCCCTGCTTGCGGCCGGTTCAGGCGCGGGGCTCTGGGTCAATGTACTGGGCTTCATCGCCGTGGTACTGGCCACCATTAACGTTGTGGGTGGCTACATGGTCACCAACCGTATGCTTGCCATGTTTAAGAGGAAATAAGCCAACATGAGTATGACGATTATCTATCTCGCCTACCTTGTGGCTGCGAGTCTGTTTATTTTAGGGATCAAGGGGCTGACCAAGCCCCGCACCGCGGTGCGCGGTAACCAGTTATCGGCCCTGGGCATGTTCATCGCCGTGGTGGTAACCCTGCTGGACAAGAGCATCTTAAGCTATGAGTGGATCATTGCCGGTATCTTGCTGGGTGGTGCCATAGGCGCCGTGATGGCCACCAAGATCCAGGTGACCGCCATGCCGCAGATGGTGGCGCTGCTCAACGGTTTCGGTGGCGGCGCCTCGCTGTTTATCGCCCTGGCGAGCTTCCTGGATCCCGATTCGGCGACCCATGTGGTGGCGCTGATCTCTATCGGCCTGACCGTGCTTATAGGCTCTGTGACCCTGTCGGGCTCCTTCGTGGCATTTGCTAAGCTGCAGGAGCTTATCTCGGGTAACCCTATTCGGGTACCGGGTAACAAGTTCATCAACGCCAGCCTGTTGATCGCGGCCCTGATACTGACGGTTGCCGTGGTCACCACGCCGAGTAATCCGACCTTCATCTACGCCTTAGTCGCCGTGTCGCTGCTGTTGGGCCTCTTTTTGGTGGTTCCTATCGGCGGCGCCGATATGCCAGTGGTTATCGCCCTGCTGAACTCCTACTCGGGGATCGCGGCGGCGACCACAGGTTTCATCACGGGCAATACGGTACTGATCGTCTCGGGTTCACTGGTCGGCGCCTCGGGGATCATCCTGACCCAGATCATGTGTAAGGCGATGAACCGCTCGCTGTTCAACGTGCTCTTTGGTGTCATGGCCGAAGGCGGTGAGACTGTGGATGCCGACGAGGTATACGCCGGCAAGGTAACCTCCTCTTCACCAGAAGAGGTCGCCATGCTACTGGAAACCGCCGAGCGCGTGGTGATTGTCCCGGGTTACGGTCTGGCGATGGCGCAGGCGCAACATGCGGTGCGTGAGCTGGCCTCGATACTGGAGGCGCGCGGCGCCCAGGTGCTCTACGCCATTCACCCTGTTGCTGGCCGCATGCCAGGCCACATGAACGTACTTCTGGCCGAGGCCGAGGTGCCATACGAGCAGCTGATCGAGATGGATGAGATCAACCCTCAGTTCGAGCAGACGGATGTGGCCATCGTCATTGGTGCCAACGACGTGACCAACCCTATGGCCCGCGAGGACAAGGGCAGCCCTATCTACGGCATGCCTATCCTCAACGTCGATAAGGCGCGTACCGTGGTGGTCGTTAAGCGCTCCCTGAGCCCAGGCTTCGCCGGTCTGCCCAATCCTCTGTTTGCCAAAGATAACGCCCTGATGTTGTTTGGTGACGGTAAGAAGGCGATTGTCGATCTGACTCAGTCCCTGAAAGAAGCGGACTAAGCGTACAACATCTACAAAAAGGTCGTTTAACGGCCTTTTTTATTGCCTCGCGAAAAATGAATTTAGATAAATCTTCTTGATAAATTTGCAGTTTATTTTTTATCTTCTCGACCTTGCTTTTTGGTGAAAAGTTATCCAAACATTTCGGCTATACTTAGCGTGAGAGGCCACGCTTTGGCCGGGTGAATCGCTTGCATATTGACTTAACATCTGATTATATAATCATCATGTAACAATGTTAGCGTTTCCTAAAGAGGCTTTGAAAATGCAAACTCAAGTGCTAAATAATGGACTGCTCTCTTTCGAGGATAGGCGCGTTTCTCAGGCTCACACTAACGAACATTGGGACAGGTTGACGACGGCGCAGCGATTCGCCTTCTACACCTTAGCGAAACTTGGTTATCAGCTACTCTTTGTCAGACAAACCCCTACAACGAGTACGGCTATCGCCAAGCAGGAAGATCAACTCGCGACCATAGACGATGACGGTGATATCGACTTTAACCCAGATATCATCCTGCGCGAACGCCGTCCACCTCGAAAGCAATAAGTTAAAAAAGGAGCCTCTGGCTCCTTTTTTATTTCCCAAACGTTCCGGTTATACCAATCACAGTAAATATGTGATCAGAAATAGCGCAGGAAAAACATTACGATTGGTATTACTCCCCCTGCATCGCCTGTTCAGTCAACCAGCGATCGGCCGCCTGTTCCCCCATCAAGTGGTTCAGGGTTGGCCGGATGATGACGCCCATCTCGGGTCTGCGCCAGAACATGTAATGAGGTAACTTAGCCTGGGTCGCCGCGCCGAACACTCTGTGGAGCAGGCTGGCAAACTCATCTAGGGTCTCCTGATCGTATTGCACCAGATCGGGATAGATGGCGTCGATAAGACTATCGAAATCCTCAAATGCCCCTAACGCCTGCCAGCTATATCGAGTGAGCAGCTGAGAGAGCATGGGCGTCGACCAGTGAGAGATCGCCTTCACGTTCTCAAACACCTCTAGGTTGCGTCTGTGATACTGCTGCCAGGCCAGAGTTTCCGGCCAGTCTGCCTTGGCAAGCGACCAGAGCAGGTAAAAATCTGCCAGCCACTCGTGTTGGTAAGGCGTTAGCTTATCGACTTGCAAGTAAGTGGAGCGCGAACGGCTCACCGCCAGGTGCCCCAGCTCGTGAGCCAGGGTCATCTGCTTGGCCTGCGCTATCGGCAGGGCATAGACCTGGCCGTTCCACAGCGCCGAATAAGATTTGGGAATGCGCGCCTCGGCCAGCAACACCAGGCCGGTAACACTTAAGTTGGTAACACCTAGATCGCCCAGGGGCCTGACCATGGCACCGCGACGGCCCATCTGACTCACCAGCGTTTGAGAATTGAGGGGTAATTGCGCCCTGGCCTCAGGGGGTAACTGGGCTAGGCACTCTTTAATATGAGACGTTTGACATACCAGGGCCTGACCTTGGGGCATGGGCGCCCAGAACCAGGCACTGGCGATCAGTAACGTCTCGAGGATCACTGCTTGGCCATGATATTTTCGATGATGGCCGTAGTAGAGACGCCATCTTCGAAGCCTAGCACCTCGACGCTGCCACCGGCGGCGATCACCTCTTTGCCACCGGCGATCTCTTCTACCTTGTAGTCACCGCCCTTCACCAGCTTGGTGGGTAGTAGTCTGGAGATGATGCGCTGTGGCGTGTCTTCGCTGAAGGGCACCACCCAGTCTACCGAGGCAAGACCCGCCAGTACCGCCATACGACGCTCCAGCTTGTTGACCGGACGGCCGTCACCCTTGAGGCGCTTCACCGATTCATCATCGTTGACGGCCACGATAAGCCTGTCACCCAATGCTCTCGCCTGCTGCAAGTAGCTCACATGGCCGGCGTGCAGGATGTCGAAACAGCCATTGGTCATCACCACGCGCTCGCCCTTCAACTTGGCCTGCTCCAGGGCATAGGCCAGTTGATCTTCACTCACCACCCCATAGCCACTCTCGCCATGGCTCAGATTAAGCGCCGCGATGAGTTCGATACGGCTCACGGTTGAGGTACCCAGTTTACCTACTACAATACCCGCCGCCGTGTTCGCCAGGGCGCAGGCCACAGGCAAGTCGCAACCTACCGCCAGCGAAGTCGCTAATGCCGAAATCACAGTGTCACCGGCGCCGGTAACGTCATAGACCTCACGGGCAACAGTCGGAATGTGCAGCTCAGGGCCATCCTGGGTGATCAGCGTCATCCCCTTCTCGGAGCGGGTCACCAATAGCGCCTCGAAATCGAAATCACGCATCAGCTGCTTGGCCTTGGCCACAAGATCCGCCTCATCGACCACGGCACCGACCACCTGCTCAAACTCACTCATGTTAGGGGTAAGCAGGCTGGCACCGCGATAACGGGAAAAATCACTGCCCTTAGGATCCACCAGCACCTTGACCCCTTTGGCCTTGGCCTTGGCGATAAAGGCCTGAGGCGTATCTATGGCCCCCTTGGCATAATCTGACAAGACCACCACGGCCACCTTATTCAGTTCTTTCTCGGCACTTTCCAGCAAGGCCTGGCTCTGCTCGGCCGGATAGGCCTCCTCGAAGTCGAGGCGAATCAACTGCTGGTTGCGGGATAAGACGCGTAACTTAGTAATGGTTGGCAGGTGAGCCACTCTGTGCCACTTAGGCGCAACGCCCATGGCCTCAACCCCTTGGGTCAGGGCGGCAGCGGTTTCATCCTCACCCACTATGCCCGCCAGGCTCACCTGACCGCCCAAGGCGGCGATGTTCAGGGCAACGTTTGCCGCCCCGCCGGGTCTGTCTTCTATCTGATTCACTCTTACCACAGGCACAGGCGCCTCGGGCGAAATACGCCCCGTTGGGCCGCTCCAGTATCTGTCTAACATCACATCACCGACGACCAGAACGTTTGCTTTTTCGAAAGCTGGCAGAGAAATCTTCATATGGCACTTATCTTTTTGCGAAAATTAATCCCTGATTATACCTAATTTTCCCAACAAATTGAGTTAGAATAAGCAGTAATTTTTGTAAACCCCATAGGGTCAACCGTGGTCGAAAACGCTCAATTCTCCGCTCAATTTTTCCATCCCAAATACTGGCTCATCTGGTTAGGTGTCGGCTTGATGCGCCTGACCCAGCTGCTGCCGCTCAGGGCCCAGATGAAGCTGGGGCGAGGCATAGGCCGCTTAGCCATGGCAATCGCCGGCAGCCGCGTCAACACAGCCAAACGCAACATCGAACTCTGCTTTCCCGAGATGAGCCCGGCCGAGCAACAGGCCTTGTTGACCCAAAACTTTGAAGAGACTGGCAAGGCTATCTTCGACATCGCCAACGCCTGGTGGTGGAGCGATGAACGCATTCAGCGCCACATGACGATTAAAGGCCAGGAAAATGTGGAACAGACACTGGCGGCGGGTCAGGGGGTTATCCTCTTTGCGGTGCACTGCCTGCCACTGGAGATGGGCGCTCGTATCTTCGGCCAGTTTCAGCCGGGCATAGGCGTCTACCGTCCCCACAATAATCCGCTGATGGAATACCTTCAGGTCAAGGGACGCCTGCGCTCCAACAAGGGACTGGTGCCTAAACGGGATCTCAGGCAGATGGTGCGCAGCCTGCGCAACCCAGATGTGATCTGGTATACCGCGGACCAGGATTTTGGCCGTTCAAGCGCCGTCTTTATCCCCTTCTTCGCCGTACAGGAAGCCGCAACCATCACGGGTGCCACCACCCTGGCCAAACTGGGCAAGGCCAAGGTACTGCCATTCATTGTGGTGCGTAACCAGGATGACAAGGGATACACCATAGAGATCCAGCCACCGCTGGAGGATTTCCCTGGGGAGAACGAGCTCGAAGATGCCAAGCGGGGTAACCGCATCATAGAAGAGATCATCGAACGAAGCCCGGCGCAGTATATGTGGCTGCATAGACGCTTCAAGACGCGCCCCAATAAGGATGACCCGTCGCTCTATCGCTAGAGGCCTGTAGACTTTCATCTCGCCACTGAAGGCTCAATCCCTAACGGGAAACGCCAGATAAAGCCAGCCATTGAGGCTGGCTTTTTTGTCACCAAGCATCACCCCACCGAGCCAACAAGTATCAAATCGACACAGACAAAACACACACTGTCTTTTTGACACACGGTGTCATTTTTACACTTTAACAGGGCTGTCATTATGACAACTTAATAAGACACCAACACAAGGTTAATCATTAATAATCAACTACTTAAAAAATTGGCACACTAGATGCTATTACAGGGTACTCCACACCTACAATATATTGCGCTGAGAGGCTCTATGAACAAACAACGGCTAACGGCGATAGCACTCTTGATAGTACTTATCGCTTCATTCTCTGTCCTGCTAAGCATAGGCAGTGACATCTATCGCGAAAAACCTCCGATTCCCACTGCCTTTACCGATGTTCAGGGTCAGCCCCTGTTCACTCAAAATGATATCGAACGCGGCCAACTGGTTTGGCGTTCTATGGGCGGACACCAGCTAGGCTCTATCTGGGGTCACGGCTCCTACGTTGCCCCAGACTGGACCGCAGACTGGCTACACCGTGAGGCTCAGGCCTGGTTAGATATCACCGCCAAGGCGCAATATGGCAGAAGCTTTAACGAACTGGACTCTATCAAGAAAGCCGGGCTCGAACAGTCTCTGCGTGACGATCTTCGCCACAACAGCCTGACCACCTCGGCCAATGGTGAGATTCACATCAGCCTGTCTGACACCCGCGTCAAGGCGATTGAAGAGGTTTCGGATCACTATCTGTCTCTCTTCGGTGACGATCCTAAGCTGGCTACTCTGCGTGAACAATACGCGATGAAAGAAGGCACTGTACCCGACCTAGAGCGTCGTCAACAGCTAAACGCCTTCCTATTCTGGGGTGCCTGGGCCGCCATCACCGAACGTGAAGGTCAAGAGTACACCTACACAAACAATTGGCCATTCGACCCTCAGCTGGGTAACACCCCAACCTCTGACAACATCGTCTGGTCTATCCTGAGTATCGTGACCCTGATCGCAGGTGTCGGCGCTCTGGTTTGGCATCATGCGGCTGGCAAGCATGAAGAGCTGCCAACACCCGCCAAGGAAGATCCCCTGTTCCTCAAGAAGCCAACGGCCTCACAGAAAGCCGTGGGTAAATACTTCGTTACTGCGGTCGGTCTCTTCCTGCTACAGGTCCTCCTGGGGGGCATAACGGCTCACTACGCGGTAGAAGGCCAAAACTTCTACGGTATTCCGTTATCCGAGATCCTGCCTTACTCAGTAACACGTACCTGGCACACCCAGCTAGCAGTATTCTGGATCGCCACCGCCTGGCTTGGCACCGGCCTCTATATCGCACCTGCGCTATCGGGTTACGAGCCTAAGTTCCAACGCCTTGGCGTCAACGTCCTCTGGGTTGCCCTGGTAATCGTAGTACTGGGCTCAATGGCCGGTGAATGGATCGGTGTACAACAATATTTCGACCTGGATACCAACTTCCTCTTCGGTCATCAAGGATACGAATATATCGATCTCGGCCGCGTCTGGCAGGTACTGCTACTCGCTGGTCTATTAATCTGGCTTACCCTGGTCACCGCCGCCATCCGCCCAGCCCTTAAGGTGCAAGGTGAGATGCGCCCTGTTATCTGGGTACTGTACGCCTCTTGTGTCGCCATCGGCCTCTTCTATGGTGCCGGTCTCTTCATGGGCAAGCACACCAACCTGGCTATCGCCGAGTACTGGCGCTGGTGGGTAGTTCACCTATGGGTAGAAGGCTTCTTCGAGACCTTCGCGACCTCTGTTATCGCCCTGATGCTGGTGCGTCTTGGTCTAATCCGTGCTCGTAGCGCCAACGGCGCCGTACTATTCGCCACGGTTATCTTCCTCACCGGTGGCCTTATCGGTACCCTGCACCACCTCTACTTCACAGGTACACCAACGGGTGTGATCGCCTGGGGCGCCATCTTCTCAGCACTGGAAGTGGTTCCGCTAGCACTGATCGGCTTCGAGGCTATCGAGAGCTACCGTATGCGTAACGCCAGCCCTTGGATGATTCGCTACAAGTGGGCCATCATGTTCTTCGTGGCTACCGCCTTCTGGAACTTAGTGGGTGCCGGCGTACTGGGCTTCCTGATCAACCCACCGATCTCGCTCTACTTCATCCAGGGTCTTAACACTACTGCGACCCACGGCCACGCCGCCTTCATGGGTGTATACGGCATGCTAGGTGTTGGTCTGATGCTCTTCTGTCTGCGCGGTCTTACCGGTCAGATCCAATGGAGCGACAAGCTGCTTAAGGGTGCCTTCTGGAGCCTGAACATAGGTCTGGCGGCCATGGTCTTCATGTCACTGCTACCTGTCGGTCTGACTCAGTTCTTCGCCGTCATCGAAAATGGCTACTGGTTCGCCCGTTCACCTGAAGTGATCCACAGCCCATTAGTTGAGACACTGGTTTGGATGCGTGTCCCTGGTGACGTCATCTTCGGTGCAGGTGGTCTGTTCCTAGGTGCCTTCCTGTTCGACATCATCAAGAAGGCCATCGGTGCCAAGGGTACTCAAGCCATTGCCGATTCAACACTGTCGGCTAACGCATAAGGCCTAACATCACTCGACAAAGGGGTCATAGCGACCCCTTTTTACCCTCAAAGCAAGTGTAAAAATGACAATAAACATTAGTGTTAAATTGACATATACTAAGATCTAAAACCGCCGCAGCATGCCAGTAGAGAAGGATACAGCCTGGCATAGGTACTACATTTCGGAGACCCCATGGCACTAAGTCAAACCCAACTGACGCGGATGGCGTTAGATATCACCTCGGGATTGTCCAATCATGACAGGTTCTCGCGCCTGCTCGACACCATCAGGGAAAGTATGCAGTGCGACGCCGCGGCGCTGCTAGAATTTAAGGGTCAGCAGTTTACCCCATTAGCCATCAACGGCCTGAGCCCAGATGTACTTGGGCGCCGTTTCGTCCTCCACGAGCACCCCAGACTGGAGGCGATCGCCCGTGCCGGTGACGTGGTGCGCTTTCCCGCCGACAGCGATCTACCCGATCCTTACGACGGCCTGATCCCCAATCAGGGCGATAACCTCACGGTACACGCCTGTATCGGCCTGCCGCTGCTGGCCGACGGCAGCCTGATCGGCGCAGTGACCATAGATGGCTTCGATCCGGATCAATTTAAGTCCTTCACCAATGAGCAGCTCAGAGGGATCAGCGCCATCGCCTCGGCCTCCCTCAACAACGCCCTGCTGATCGACAAGCTGGAGAAACAGGCGCTGCAGGCCCAGTGGGACAAGGACGACGGCACGACCCAGAATAAGGAAGGCACCAAGGAGATCATTGGTCAGTCCCAGGTGATGAACAACCTTAAGCAGGAGATCGCCGTGGTGGCACCGACGGATCTCAACGTCCTCATCATGGGCGAGACGGGCACGGGTAAAGAGTTGATCGCCCATGAGATCCATCAGGGGTCCATGCGCGCCAGCCAGCCCCTGGTCTACCTCAACTGCGCCGCCCTGCCAGAATCTGTGGCCGAGAGTGAGCTGTTTGGCCACGTCAAAGGGGCCTTTACCGGCGCCGTCAGCAACCGTAGCGGTAAGTTCGAGATGGCCGACAAGGGCTCGCTATTTCTCGATGAGATAGGCGAACTGCCGCTAACACTGCAGGCCAAGCTGCTCAGGGTATTACAGTATGGCGATCTGCAACGCGTCGGTGACGATCGCAGCCTCAAGGTAGACGTGCGCATCATTGCCGCCACCAATAAAAACCTCAAGAACGAGGTGTTAGCCGGACGTTTTCGTGCCGACCTCTACCACAGACTCAGCGTCTTCCCCTTAGTTGCCCCGACGCTGAGAGAAAGGGAGCAGGACATCACCCTGCTGAGCGGCTTCTTCGTCGAGCGCTGCCGTCAGCAACTAGGACTGCAGACCTTGAGGCTCAGTCCAGCCAGTTTGGCGATGCTCGAGGGCTACCAATGGCCCGGCAACGTCAGGGAACTGGAGCACAGCATCTACCGTGCGGCCATTCTTGCAAGGGCTCAGTCGTCCGGCAGTAACGGCCTTATCAATCCCGAGCATTTCGAGTTCGCCAACTCGGCGCCACGCAGCGTCCAGAGCAGCGGCAAAACCGTTGCGCCACAATTTTGTGGCAGCCTCAAGCAGGCGACCGAAGCCTTTCAGGCCGACTACATACGCCAATCCCTCACCCAGCACGATAACAACTGGGCCGCGACCGCCAGAGAGCTCGAGGTCGATTCGGGGAATTTACACCGTCTGGCAAAACGGATAGGGTTAAAGTAAGTCAATTTCAGAAAATACAATAAGATGCCAAGCCAGACACGCCGCTACTCCCTGCTCGTTGCTCTGCTGAGCCTACTAGGCTTTAACGCCATCGCCAGTGAACCCAGTCTGGAGGCGCTGGCGGCGCCTCTCTATCAATTGGAGCAGAAGCTTAGCCGGCATGAGCTCGATAACGGCCTACGCCTCTATCTGTTACCGCTACCCAATAAGCAGAGTGTCGCCATCTCCAGCCAATTTGCGGTCGGTTCGCGCAACGAGACCAAGGGCGAATCGGGTTACGCCCATCTGTTCGAACACATGCTGTTTAAGGGCAGCGAGAATGCCCCGGGCGACAGTTATGGCCAGACCATGAGTGCCCACAGCGGATACTTTAACGCCAGTACCTTCTTCGATGCCACCAACTACTATGTCAATCTTCCCAGCCAGGCGTTAGCGCTGGCGCTCTGGCTCGAATCGGATCGCTTCATCCGCCCCAGACTCAGCGAAGAGACGGTACGCAATCAGCAACAAACCGTGCTCGAAGAGATGGCCACCACCATAGACAACCAGCCCTATATTCGCTCGGCCATGACCTTTCTGCTCAACCAGGTAAAAGACAGCCCCTATGGCCACGCGGTGATCGGCTCAGTTGACGATGTGTCGGCAGCCACGCCCGCCAGCCTGAGTCGTTTCCACCATGACTTCTACCGCCCAGATGCCATGCAGCTGGCTATCGTCGGCGACCTGCCGTCACAAACCTTTAGCTGGGTGGAGCAGTACTTCGGGAACTGGCAGAAACCCAGTCGTCCGCTGGCGTACTTCTCCCCCCTGGCCGTCGAGCGACAGCCGGTGCGAGGCGAGATAGTCGATAGCCGCGGCCCCTGGCCGGGGCTGATGTTGGCCTGGCACACGGTGGGCGCCCTGCATCCGGATGCCGCCGCCATCACCCTGGTCGAAGACTATCTGCTGCAAAACCGCACCAGCATGCTGGAGCAGATGAACCTCAAGGCGCCCGACACCCTGCTGCATTACTCTGTCCCCCTCTCCATGGAGCATCTTGGCGTGATGAACCTGGTTCTGGTCCCCAGAGCCAAGGTCTCCCTCGACGATCTCAGTCAGCGCATCACTGGTATGGTGGATACTCTGGCAAGCCAGGGGGTAACGCCGCTCGAGCTCGATCAACTCAAACGCCGTTGGCTACTCACCCAGCTGAGTAAACTCGACAACGACGTCAGCCTGGCCAATCTGCTCAGCGCCAGCCAACTTAGAGATAGAGAGCATCCCCTCACCGCCCCCTGGGAGCGAATTTCGGCCGTGACTCAGGAGGATATCAAGCGGGTCACCCAGCAATATCTCAGCCCGGGTTTCGTTCGCCTGGATCTGCTTCCCCCCTGGTACATACGTTGGGGCAAGGCGATATTAGAGTGGCTCCCCGACGGCATGTCCGACTCATTGGAGGAGAAGGTACTATGAGACAGATAAACGTACTCCTGATCCTCGCCTGCACACTCTTAAGCGGTGGCTGTCAGCAGACCCGGCTAACCTTTACACAGGTAGAAGCCCCTAAGGTACCGAGTTTCGACGTACCGACCAATGCCCCTGCGCTAGCAAGTAGCGACTTTACACCTTTGGCGCGCCCCGAGGTTATCTCGCTGTCAAACAAGGTGAGCCTACATAGACTCCCCGGCATGCCCTCGCAGTTGGCCGGTATACACCTGCTGGCCGTCAGCCCGGCTGCTCCCTATGAAAACCTCGATATTCTGCATACGGCGCTGCAGCAGCTTAGCGTCAAGCTGGCCAATCACCACGACATGCCCTGTCTCGAAAGCCTGAGCATACACCCCAGCATCCATGGCCTAAGGCTTAGCCTCAAATGCCCGGCATCTGAGCTAGTGGAGGCGGTGGATATCCTGGTGCAGAGCTGGTCACCTGAGGCCTATGGCGAGCTGGATCTGGCCAAACTCAGGCGCCAACTGGCTCTGGATAAACATATCAGGGCCTTTAACGGCAGCGAGGTAGAACAGGTCTGGGCCGACAAGATCTTAGGTAGCACACATCCCTACAATAAGGCCTTGAATAACAGGGAGCTACAGCAAAGCCTGGATAAGCCTCAGCTACTGGCCCTACTCGAACAAACCAAGGCACAGAGCCAATGGCATCTGTTGTTGGAGGGCCTCCCTCAGGTGGAAGACAGCTTAATGGAGCAACTTGCCACCAGCCTGAGCCAACTGGGCCAGCAGCAAGCGGATGAGGCCAGCTTCGTCGATACTTTTAGCCCCTACGGCAAGCAGCTGTTTGTGATCGATGCACCGGGCACGGTACAGACTCAGGTACGGATCGGCTATCACCTGCCACTCGGGCAAGATGACCAGGCCGACTCGGCGTTTGCCTGTGAGGCCCTCAGTCGCTGGCTCGGCCGTAGCTTCTCTGGCCGTCTCTACTTCGATCTCAGGGAGCAAAGGGGCCTCACCTATGGTATCTATGGCCGCTGTTTCAACAATCCTATGGCAAGGATCCTCAAATACTTTGGCGCCACCCAACAGCAGCATACGGGCGCCTTCATTCGTGGCATCTTAGATCACCTGGCGCTGGCGGCCGATGCTCCGCCCTCGACGGCCGAGCTCGCCGCACTGAAGACCTCTCAGTTTAGTCGGCTCGCCCTGCGTCAAGATGATCCCGGCCAACGTATCGAGGACTACACTCAGACCATTGCACGTCAAGCAGGCGTCGACTCGCTATCCGATCGACTCTTACGCTGGCAACAGATGACACCCGAATCGCTACAAGCCATGGCAAAGCAACACTTTGGCCAAGTACCTGTTATCGTCATCCGCGGAGACTTTGAACGCATCAGGCCTGATCTCGAGGAAAAGCTACCCGACTGGCAACTCAAGCTCACCTCGGTGGACTAATCTCGCCTCAAAGATGGGGCGTAAAAATCACGCCCCAGCACTATTCACTTTCCCCCACCTAGACACAATATCCTATGGGGTTCCTGCCCAAAAGGATATAAACCCTAAGTTGTCGCCCCTTGATATTAATTCCTTCTTATATAGAATACGTAAAAATAAACGAGCGTTTAATAATTTAGTCATAATAAAGTCTTACGCTCAGATAAATAAACAAACCCTATTAGTAACAAAGTAGTACATTATAAATCTCATAAGGACGTGAAATGTATAATGGTGAAATATTTACCCTGAGTCAGTCGCCAAAAAATATTCAGCTGTTAAAGCATGTTTCTGGATTACTCAATTTAAAAGTTAATACCAGCGCAAACTCGCTCACGGCCTGGCACACCCCACAACAAATCCCCAAAATTCTATTTCATTTTCTTAATGACGTTCACGGCGAGCTAGGTCAGATAGACTCAGGGCTCTTGTCGGCGGGCAAGCATATTGCCATCTGCGAAAGCCTCTCGATGGAAGATGAGTTAACACTTATAAAACATGGGTTTAGCGGTGCAACAAAGGCATGTAGTCCTGCGCACGCCATAGTGCAGATGCTCGACAATGTGCTGGAGGGTAACCTGTTTTTTAGCCTGAGCGCCCTGTCGCACTATATTCAGACCCAGCAGCAACCCGCTAAAGCCTCCGAGCGACATGCGCTGTTTCAGGGGATCACCAAGAAGGAAAAAGAGGTGCTCTCTTTTATTTGCAAGGGCCTAAGCAACTCGGAAGCCGCAAATAAAATGAATGTTTCAATCAATACTATCAAGATGCATTTACAAAACATTTACAAAAAAACCGATTGCAAGAGTCGAGGACAGCTCCTGGTTAAATATAACCAAATCTAGTACGGAAAATAATAACAACGGGTAGGTTTGCCACGACAATATTATTCCTAGGGATAATTGAGACACTAGGGCATGACGATAAAATAACCGAGTCTTAATTATATATTCTCAAGGAGAAAAGAGATGTTAAAGAAAAAGCAACGCGGTCAAGGCATGACCGAATATATCATCATTGTCGCACTGATCGCCGTATCTGCCATCGGAGTATACAGCTTCTTCGGCCAAACCATTCGTAACCAAGTTGCAGGCTTGTCGGCAGAGATGTCTGGACAGGATTCGGCAGCACAGATTACCAATGCAAAAGGTTCTGCTACCGACGCAAACAATGTGGCTAGCAAGGACTACAACCTAGGCAACTATAACGACGCTGCCAACAAGAGCGCTTCGGGTAACTAAGCCCTTTTCAATGCTAGCGGCCTCCAGCCGCTAGCATTGATGTCATTCATAAAAGGAATTTATGGTGAAGAGAACAAACATGAAAGGTCAGGGCATGACCGAATATATCATCATAGTCGCCTTAATCGCCGTCTCGGCAATTGGTGTCTACAGCTTCTTCGGACAGACGGTGCGCAACCAGGTCGCCGGTCTATCAGCCGAAATATCAGGACAAGACTCAGCCACTCAAATAGGGGCAGCCAAGGGCTCGGCATCGAGCGCCAATCAAGTCGCCGATAAAGATTACAACCTAGGTAATTACAACGACGGAGCCAATAAGGCCAGCGGTGGTACAGGCTCAGGTGGTGGCTCAGGTAGCGGCGTAGATTAACTCCTCCCTTTCCTCGAACACTAGCCAAGAGACTCCTATGCATCCGAATTCCATGCGCTCCAGACAGCGAGGACAGGCCATGGCATTGTCTTTAATGCTGATGTCGCTCGCACTCATGTCTGTGCTCTACAGTTTTAACACGGCCAAGGTCAACCTCAACGCGACCAAGCTGCAAAATACCGCCGACAACACGGCCTACAGCGTTGCCACCTTTGCCGCCAGAGACTTCAACTTCAAGGCCTATACCAACCGCGCCTCGGTCGCGAACCAGGTCGCCATCGCGCAGATGGTAGGGCTCTCCTCCTGGTTTAACATGACAGACAGATTCGCCCAGAATGCCTGTTACAGCCTCTGCTGGGTACCTTATGTCGGCGCCGTCGTTCGCGGCATAGAACAGGCGGTGGGCACCATCAATCAGGTGGCACAACCCGTGTTTGAGGGTTTGATCTACGCCGAAGACGCCATCCTCTGGACCTTGAGCAGCTCACAACAGGTTATCCACTACGCAGGCATGGCCTCCAGCATCGAATCGGCTGGCAAGGTGGTCAAAGCCAACGATAGCGAAGCCAGGCTGGATCTGGCGCAAAACCCGCTACTGTTTCTCGATGTGAAAGATACCTGGATATCATTCCAGAAGCGCCATAGTCGCGGTTCCAACAGAAAGGAAACCCAGTTTAAAGATTTTATCGGCGTGACCCTGGCCTCCAGAGATCCTTTCAGCGCAAAGCGAACCTACAAGCTGGGCGGCATCTGGTCGATGACCCTCTTTCCCATACGTTGGAAAACCCAAAAAACCGGTGGCAGCGATCTCATTAGCTACAAAAATGGACAGGCAGAGTCCTGGACCTCGATGGACACCATCAGTTTTCACCTCTCTAAGTTTCGTTGTAGCTGGTCAGGATGCCGCTGGCGCGGATACAGGGAAACCCCGCTGGGCTGGGGCTCAACCAGCTCGGATGATCGCGCCAATATCGCCCGGGTCGGCAATCGCCACTCATGGGGCAGTAGTCGCAGCATCAATCGCACCGCATCCCGATACGCAGGTTACGCCCAGGAAACCCGTGGCGACTACAATGGGGTGCGCCCCTTCTTTGGCCTCTCAAGCAGCGCCAACAAGAAGAGTCAGACAGATAATATTGCCGTGGTGGTCTCTAAGGAGCGGAACAAGGTCGGCACCTCGAGCAGCACCAAGCTGGTGGGTGATGGCCTCAATCCGGCGAAAGACGAGGAGATGCTCGGCAATCGCATGACGGCCCTGGCGACGGCGCAGGCCTACTACTCTCGCCCCAGAGATCTGATGCAGATCACCTCTTCCTGGGCCAGACGCGATGGTCGCCACGAGTATGGCAACCTCTACAACCCCTTCTGGCAGACTCGTCTCACCGACTCTACCAATGGCGAGCGCAGCACAGTGCTGGCCCTGACGAGGATGCTCTAATGGCCAGAAAACAACAGGGCCAGGCATTGGTCGAAAGTGTGGTCGGACTCAGCTTGGTGATTATCCCCCTGTTGGTCGTCTTCCCGCTACTGTCAAAGGTTTCTTCAGCCCAGCACAGGGCGGATCAGGCCGCGCACTATAACGCCTGGGAGCGCACCGTCTGGAAAGAGGGACGACCGGACAGAATGCCCAGCCGCAGTGGCCTCTATGTGGCCATCCGTTCGGATGACCAGCAGATGCAATACCTGCCCTGGCGCTTATACCAGCAAGATGGTCGCAAGATAGCGAGCCGCCATCAGGAAAAGTGGAGCTGGGACAACAGGGTCCACCCACTGCTCAAGTATCCTCTAAGGCGCGACGGCACAAACACTCTGCTGCTCAAGAACCTGCAGGAGTCGGCCAAGGATGAGCAGGAACTGGCCAGAATTACCGGCAGCCAACAGGGCACAGGCACGCCAGGCACCTACGGCAAGACCGTCGAGCAGGCCGTGGGCATGCTCTCTTTCACCGGCTTTAAACTGCCCAGAGATCAGTTCTATCGCACCCAGATCAGGACAGATCTGGAAAACCTCAACATGAGCCCTTTTGACGAGCTGGATCTGAGTGTTCACGGCCAAAGCGCCCTGCTCGCCTCGGGATGGAACGCCGCCGGCCCCTACCATGTGAGGAACCGGGTTAGACGCTTGGTGCTGACCAACTATATGGACGTTGGCGTGATCCGCACCGCCCAGAACCTCATCGGCATTATCCCCTTCGGCAAAGAGATCAAGTCCAACTCGCTGAAGCTAGGTTTCGTCGAGCCCGATGTGCTACCCGCTAATCGCCTATGTACCTATGGCACCAAGAACTGTGGAGGCTAACCCCATGAAATCGCTTTTCCCCCTTATCCTCGTCCTGTTCACCAGCCTCTCACACGCAAGCGACTGGCCAGAAATAGATTTTCCCGACACAGCCAAGGTAGAAATAGTCGCCGATGAGATGCGCTACAACGGCTACCCCATGAAGACCTGGGTGGTCAAAGACACCCAGACCCAGGCTCAGCTGGCAGCCTTCTTTACTAAGGCCTGGCAGAAGGACAGCGAACGCTTCGATTCGCGTCCCTTTAACGGCGACCTAGTGATCAACAGCCTGCAGCCTCCCTATCTGCTGACCGCTCGTATCAGCCAGCAGTTTGATGGCGTCACCGCCTTTGTCGGCATCACTAAGAACATGGAAGAGAATGAGCTGACTAAAGTCAGACGCAACACCTTCCCCCAGCCCAGTGGCGCGACCCTGCTGTCGGATATCGCCTCGACCGATCTCTACAAACAGGGACGCACCATAGTGCTGAGCAGCACTCGTAGCCTGGCCAGCAACTATCACTACTACCGCCGCCACTACCAGCAGCGAGGCTGGATTGAAGAAACCGCCATACTCGATACCCAATCGGGTAAGGCCGCCCTGCAGATGAGCCAGGGAACCAATAGTGTCGACATCAGCTTCGATACCCGTAATTCGCAAGTTTACATAGTTGCCAATCAAGTGAAACAAGGATGATGAACCCATGCAGTTAAGCAACACCCGCTGTCGGGGCCAGGCCAGCGTCGAATACCTAGTGGTATGCGGCGCCTTAGTCACCGCTCTGCTCACACCCGTCAGCAATGATGACAATGTGCTGGATCTGTGCGCCGATGCCCTCACCGAGTGGTATACGGCGTTTGCCTATACGAAATCGCTCTCGATACTCCCCAACTAACTTCAGGTTTAACGATGAAATTAAAATCAATTGACTTCAATTGGGTGCTGCTAGTTATTGCCTTGATATTAGGTGGTATTTCGGCGTGGGCGACCAAGAATTACTTCATAGCCAAAGAGCAGGAACTCAGAGATGAGTTAACCAAGGACAACATCGCCATGGCCGACGTGATCGTCGCCACCCAGCAATTGCAAAAGGGCGACATCATCTCCCAGGCCAACATGTCGGTACGTCAGATCCGCGCCGATACCCTGCCGCTGGATGCCATACACCCCAGCCGCTTCGGCGAGGTCTCAGGTCAGATGTTGCTGCAACCCATGGCTCCGGGCCGCCCCTTGATCGAAACCTATCTGCCCGGCATGCGTGTGGCACAGTTCTCTGACATCCTCAAAGAGGGTCAGCGCGCCGTCACCATAGATATCGATGAACTTAACTCGAATGCCGGCATGCTGGTGCCCTCGGATCATGTCGACCTCCTGCTGGCCTTCAAAGAAGAGGGCCGCGATGGCGAGCGAAAGAGACTTCAGCTACTGCTTGAAGATGTCACCGTATTGGCCACCGGCAGACGCAGCATAGATGTTAATCCAGAGCTGGTCGACACCCTGTACGACAATCCTAACGCCTATAACACTGTGACCCTGGCGCTATCGGTCAACGACGCGGCCCGCGTCTCCCTGGCAAAAGAGAAAGGCAAGTTCGTCACCCTGCTGAGAAACCAGAAGGAGTCTAGCGCGCTAGAGTTTATCTCTATGCATGAGGGCCAGCTGTTTAACCGCGAAGAGAAAAACCACGAGCTTGCCGTCGAGGTGATCACCGGCGGCAGTGGCATCAAGACCAGTACCCAAACCTACCCGCTTCCCAAAGAGATGCTAGAGCAACTCAGTCAACTGAAAGATAAAGCCGTACTATGAAAACATTGAAAATTGTCGCATTTTTTTGGATATGCCTACTGCTCCCCGCCTCGAGCATGGCGCACAACAACCGCCCGATGAAGCTCTATGTCGGTGCCGTCGAACTCTACAAGGCGGCCAATGTCGAGCGCATCGTCGTGGGTAACGGCAAGGTGCTCAGCGCCAAGGTCGTCGACAACAAGGGGGTCTTGCTGATCGGCGAAGCCCCGGGCAATACCGACCTGCAGTTGTGGCAGAAAGATGGCAAGCTGATCAAGCTCAGCCTCACCGTCACCCCAGACAACAGCCTTGCCACGACCGCCATGGTCAAGAAGATGCTGAGCGCCTTCCCATCGCTCACCGTATCGGAAAGCGATGGCCTGATCATAGTTCAGGGCGAAGCCGACCTAGCGCAGAAGGAGCAGCTGGAGAAGGTCCTCGAAGGCGGCCCTAACATCGTCTCTCTGGTGAAATACCTCAAGTTTGCCAAGACCATGTCCCCCATGGTGAAGATGCAGGTCAAGATCGTCGAGTTTAACAAGTCGACCCTCAACAACGTCGGCATCAAATGGGAGACCTCCATGGCCGGACCGGCCTATGGTGTAGCCAAGGGGTTCACCGCCAATCCTATCTTCAACGTCGCCTCCCCCGGGCAATATACCGAGGCCATCACAGAAGCCATAACCAGCAACATTGGTGTGCTGGATACCCGCGGCTGGAGCTCACTGGGTATCGTCTCGGGCATCGGCAGCCAGATCCAGTTGCTGTCAGAAAAAGGCGACGCCCGCCTGCTGGCGCAGCCCAATCTGACCACCCGCAGCGGCGAGTCGGCCAGCTTCCTGGCCGGTGGCGAGTTCCCCATACGTAGCGTCAGCGGCCTGGGCGCCGTGGATGTCGAATACAAAGAATACGGTATCAAGCTGGATATCGAGCCTGTGGTCGATGATCAACAAAACATCGTCAGCCGGGTGATGGCCGAGGTCAGCTCCATCGACCCTTCGGTGGCCGTCGATGGTGTGCCTGGCATGCTAACCCGCCGCACCGAGTCGGTTATCAACGTAAAAAACAACGAAACCATAGTGATCTCGGGCCTAGTCAACAGCGAGATGTCTAAGATAGTCAACAAGTTCCCTCTGCTGGGCGATATTCCCATTCTGGGTGAACTCTTTAAGTCGCGCGACTTTAAAGACGACAAGACAGAACTGGTTATCTTCGTCACGCCCGTGGTGGTCTATCCGGGGCAGCAAGAGCATGACACTCAGCTCAATCGTGGCCTGGAGATGGCAGAAGAAGCCACCAAGCTCGAAGCTTTCTACATCTTGGACTAGGAGCAGCGCATGTTTAATATCTTAGTCAGCACCACTAAGGGCACCAAGGTCGGCGAGTTTCAGTGTATCCATCGCGAATGTCGCGTGGGCAAAGATCCCGACCAGCTGATCGTCCTTCGAGGCTTTAAGATCTCCAAGCATCACGCCACCTTACGGCAAAATGAGGATGGCATCTTCATCGTCGATAACAAAAGCCGCACTGGCGTACGCGTGAACGATGAGAAGCATCAGGAGTTCGGCCCCCTCAGTCTCAACGACAAGATCCAAGTAGGTGATTACCAGCTCAGGGTACAGAGCAGCGATCCACAATTTCAGGCCAGCGTCCCCGCTGAGACGCCACCACCAGCGGCTCCCGTCGCAGCCGCCCCTGTAGCAAGCATGCCCGTGGCAGCATCGGTCGAGGCAACACCTCAGATAGTGTCAGAGCAGAGCGCCCAAATCCAAAGGCGCAACGAGTGGCGCCGCAAGGTGCATACCGAGCTACTCAAGCAGATGGATCTGCGTAGGGTCAATGTGAACGAGATGAGCGATACCGAGCTTCGCGCCCAGAGCGAGGTGCTGCTCAAGCAGATCATCGACAACTTCAAGCTACCCGAAGATATCGAGATCTCGGCGATCACCAAAGAGGTACTGGACGAGACCATAGGCCTGGGGCCACTCGAGGGGCTGATTGCCGACCCGGATGTCACCGAGATCATGGTCAACAGCCATGATCAGATCTTCTATGAGAAAGCGGGTAACCTCTACCTATCGGATATCGCCTTCTCAGACGATCAGGCGGTGCTGGGCGCCATCGAACGTATCGTGACCCCCATAGGCCGACGTATCGATGAGAGCTCGCCCATGGTGGATGCCCGCCTCAAGGATGGCTCCCGCGTGAATGCGGTGATCCCCCCGCTGGCGCTCAAGGGCCCCTGCATCACCATACGTAAGTTTATGCAGCGACGCCTGAGCTGTGACGATCTGGTGGCCTTCGGCTCCATGAGCCCGGCCATGGCAGAGTTCCTCGAAATCGCCGTGAAGCAGAAGCGCAACGTGGTCATCTCGGGGGGCACTGGCTCGGGTAAGACCACCCTGCTGAACGTGCTGTCTAACTTTATTCCCGATAACGAGCGTATCGTCACGGTGGAAGATGCCGCCGAGCTACAGCTCTATCAACCCAACCTGGTCTCCCTCGAGGCCCGTCCCCCCAATCAGGAGGGCAAGGGTGCCATCGAGATCCGTGATCTGGTCAAGAACTGTCTGCGGATGCGCCCCGATCGTGTGGTGATTGGTGAGTGTCGTGGCGGTGAAGCGTTGGACATGCTGCAGGCGATGAACACGGGTCACGACGGCTCGCTCACCACGGCACACTCCAACTCTCCCAGAGACTGTATCTCACGTCTGGAGGTGATGGTGATGATGGCGGGCATGGATCTGCCGGTAACGGCGATTCGCGAACAGATCACCTCGGCGGTCAACATCATAGTGCAGCAGTCGCGCTTCTGTGACGGCTCGCGCCGGGTCACCAGTATCTGTGAGGTAACAGGCATCGAGGGCGCGGTGGTGCAGCTCTCGGAGATCTTCAAGTTCCAGCAAACCGGCTTCGACGAGCAGGGTAAGGTACAGGGCTACTACACGGCTACCGGCACCCTGCCCGAGTTCTATGAACAGCTGCGCAAACAAGGAATCGCCGTGCGTCTGGATATTTTCGACAAGGATAGCCGCTATGAGTAGTCCGTTAATCGCCGCCCTGCTGGCGTTTGCCTCGGTCACCATGCTGGTATGGGCGCTAAAGCACCTGTCGACACGATTCGCCAAGCGCTATCAGGAAACCTTTACCAGTTCGGCCCGCACCAACCTGTTCGATATGTTCCTGTTTATCGAGCCCAGGCAGCTGTTTGTCATCAACATGCTGACCCTGTTGGCGGTGCCTTTCGTGGTGCGGCTCTTCTTCGGCTCTTGGGTGCTGGGGATCTTGGTAAGTATCGTGCTGGCCCTGCTGCCGCGCTTTGCCTATCAGTTCCTGCATAAGCGCCGTCGCCGTAAGTTTGTCCACCAGCTGCCCGACGCGCTCAACATGGTCGCCTCCTCGATGCAATCTGGTGCCAACGTCAGCAACGCCATCGAGTTTATGGCCGAGGAGATGGAGGCGCCGATCAAGCAGGAGTTTCAGCTATTCCTGCGTGAGCAGCGCCTGGGGGTGGAGTTCAACACCGCGCTGGACAACATGTTTAAACGCATCCCGGAAGAGGAGTTTCAGCTGGTGACCGCCGGCATGCAGATCTCTCGCGAGGTCGGCGGCAACCTGGCCGAGGTGCTGCTGCGACTCTCTGCCACCCTGCGTAAGAAGATAGAGATGGAAGGCAAGATCGATGCGTTGACCTCTCAGGGCAAGATGCAAGGGATAGTGATGACACTGCTGCCCGTGTTCATCGGCGTGGTGCTCTACCACATGGAGCCTTCCGCCATGGGCCGCATTTTCACCGAGCCCATGGGCTGGGCCCTGATCGCCCTGGTCATCATCATGCTCTCCAGTGGTTACCTGTCGATCCGTAAGATCGTCGCGATAGACGTATAGGAAAAATCATGGTCAATCTTATTGTCGCCTGCTTCGTGGTCTCCCTGGTTTTCCTGACCATCAGCTGCGCCCGTATCTACCTCAGGGTCCCCAAGGAAAACCGTGAGTTTATGGATCCGCTGTCGCCGGGTCTTAAGCTTATCTGGCCCTTGGTGCGCCTGCTGGCCTTCTATGTCAGTGAAAACCTGAGCGTCGACTATCTGGAGCGGGTCTCCAAGAAACTCCAGGTCTCGGGGCTGTCTTACATCATGACCGCGGAGCAATACTTTGCCATCCGCATCTTAAGCACCCTGTTTAGCCTGGGGCTGACGCTTATCTGTAGTGCCATGCTAGACGCCTATGTACCTCAGTACCTGCTGCTGGCCGCCGTGCTGGGTTACTTTCTGCCTGTGATGACCCTTAACGATCTGCGTAAGAAACGCCAGGGATTGATCGTCAAGAGCCTGCCCGTGTACTTGGATTACCTCACCATGTCCATCGAAGCGGGCCTGAACATGACGGGGGCACTCAGCCAGGCGGTCGAGCGTGGCCCCGCCGGCCCACTGCGTATCGAGTTTGAGAAGGTGATCCGCGACATGCGTGCCGGTATGTCACGTGCCCAGGCGTTTCGTAACATGGCGGATCGTGTACAGGTGACCGAGGTCAACAGCCTGGTCAGCGCTCTGGCGCAGGCGGAAAGAACCGGTGCCAGCCTGGGGCAGACGCTGAGGATCCAGTCGGATCAACGCCGAATCGAGCGTTTTCAACGCGCCGAGAAGAAGGCGTTGGAGGCGCCGGTCAAGCTGGTCTTCCCGCTGATCGTCTTCATCTTTCCCGTGACCTTTATGATCTTGGCCTTCCCGATCGCCATGAAGTTTATGTACGAGCTCTAACATGAAGAAAACCAAACTGAAAACCCCAAACGGTCAGGCGATCAGCGAAGTGTTCGTGGCCGATACCCCCTGGCTCAGACTCAGGGGGCTCCTGGGTCGCAGGCCACTGTCGAATGAGCAGGGCATGCTGATCGCTCCCTGCAGTTCGGTACACACCATAGGCATGGGCTATTCGCTGGATATCGTCTACCTCAATAAACACAACAAGGTGCTCAAAGTCACCCGAGACCTCAAGCCCTGGCGCGGCAGCGCCTGTCGCGGCGCCACCCAGGTGCTGGAACTGGCGGCAGGCAACTCTACCCACAAACAGATAAAACCCGGAGATATTTTGACATGGGCAAACTAATACGCCTCTCACTAATCGTAGCCATCACGGCATTGCTCGGCGCCTGCTCATCGACGCCTCAGAAGCCGGAGCACAAGGGTAACGAGCAGATCATGGCGATTCAGTCTCAGGCGGAGCAAGCCTACAAGCTAGCCATGCTTGATCAGGCAGAGAGCCTCTACCTGGAGGTACTAAAGAGCGTGCCTAACTATGCGCCAGCCTGGTTTCGCCTGGGCAACATCTATACCCGCACCAACCGTCATGAGGCCGCCATCGCCGCCTATCGACGCTGCATCGAGCTAGAGCCGAATAACCAGAAGGCCTGGTACAACATGGGACTGGTACGTATCAAGCAGTCGACCAATGTACTCAACACCGCCAGCAGCCAGGGCGATGCCGACTCAGCCGTGGGCCGTCAGATCAGGGCGCTACTCGACGCCCTTAACCAGCTGCAGAGCCAGCCACAGAACACGGCACAGGCAGGGTTATGATAAAGGCGCGCTCAAAGCAGCGAGGTCAGAGCATGTTTGAATTCAGCCTCGCCCTGCCCTTTCTCATGCCCATCATACTGGTGGCCATGATGCTGATTGTGCAGTGGGCCTTTATCTATACCAGCAAGAGCACCCTGGATGCCGCCACGGTTTCCGCCGTCCGGGCCGGTACGCTGCACCATGGCAGTATCGATGAGATCCGCAAAGGGCTGGCCCAGGGGATGATGCCGTTATTTGCCCATGGTACAGGCATGACCGACACGGTTCAGGCCTATGCCAAGGCGAGAATCGCCACCCTGGTACAAAGCCAGATAAGAATACTCAGCCCAGACAGGGAAACCTTCGACCAGTTCAAGGTACGCAGTCAGTATGACACTGGCTATCGCTACGAGATCCCCAACAACAACCTGATGTTTCGTAATCCAGCACCTAAGAATGTCGGCAATAACCGACAGCTGAATGTGCAGGACGCCAACCTGCTGCAGATAGAGGTGCGCTGGTGCCAAAAGCTGATCGTGCCCTTTGCCAATTACCTCATCAAGGAGATAGTCACCTCGCCGTTTTACAACCCGAGTCAGGACCAACTTGCCTGCAACCTATTGGGGCTAGCAACGGGAGATACCTATCTGGCGCTCACGGCACAGGGGCTGATGCGCATGCAGACCCCGTTTCGAATGTAAGCCCGACGAAATACCTAAACCGAATATTCAATACCAAACAGACAATCTGGACCTTGTAAAATCATAGGGATATATAAGATGAAATACACGTCTCGCCTGACCAAGCAACATTGGCTGGCACTCATGCTTAGCTCAACCCTGGCAATAACGGGTTGTAACGGCGAACTCGAAGAGGGAGAAGGCCCAAACGCTGAGATACCGACGGATCCCGTCGATCCTGTCGACCCCACAGAACCAACGGATCCCACAGATCCAAGCGATCCTCCTCAGGTAGGCACCTGGGAGAACAAGGATGAAGATGGCGATGGCGTGGTGGATGAATTGGATGATTATCCGTTTGATGC
The DNA here is from genome assembly GCF_022398495.1 of Shewanella sp. Isolate8. Classification (NCBI taxonomy): domain Bacteria; kingdom Pseudomonadati; phylum Pseudomonadota; class Gammaproteobacteria; order Alteromonadales; family Shewanellaceae; genus Shewanella; species Shewanella sp. Isolate8. The sequence goes on from NZ_JAKEVI010000003.1 coordinate 347,682, forward strand.
CAGCAAGCATGCTTATCCTCTGTTTGTAGAACAAGAGCCAAATGACAATCCTGCGGTAGCCACCCCAATCGAAATCGATCTCGGCGTCAGGGTACAAGGTGTCATTGACTCAGAGTTTGATAAAGGCGACCTGTTTAAATTCCATGTCGATGAGCCACAATCTTACACAGCCTATTTCACTTCACCTTCGGCAAGGTTTAAACCTCAGGTTTATGTTTCAGATGCCAATGGTTTGGTTATTAATGACATTCAACTATATCGATACACGCGAGCAAATACCTATGTAGTGAACTTTCCCGTCTATACACCAGGTACTTATCAGCTCAGTATCATAGATGAGAACTATGCTGGCGGTAGCGACCTCACCTATCAAGTGACTATGTTTAACGATCAGGATATCGACGGATTCGACGATACGAAAGAGCCCGCCTTAGGCGCAGATATCAATGAAAATGATCAAGATAAAGACAAAATCATTGACGGTATCGAATTCAGTATGGCCTTGGAGAGTCTAGGACTAGATACAGACAGGGACGGCATTCCCAATTGGTTAGATACCGACTCAGACGGCGATAGTTTCAACGATTCCATCGAAGGCATGGAAGATTTGGACAACGACGGCGCCCCCAACTTCCTTGAGCGCGATGCCGACGGTAACGGTATTGATGATCAACTAGAAAGCGGCAACAGCAATGATCCCACTAACACGGATAACGATAAATTCATTGATCACTTAGATAACGACGACGACAACGACGATATCTTCGACAAGAATGACGCTCAACGTTTAATCCCGGCCAATATTGTCTCCTGGACCAAGCCAGGCGATCTCTTTATCGAATCTCTGCACACCCTCTTCCAGCAGAATAAGATCAAAAACTATCTCAGAGCCGGGGATGAGTTCGAACTCACCGTCGAAGGAGTGTCTAGTGCGTCTGAAAACACCCTGTTAGTGGTGAACATAAATGGCAGAATTTACAACCTATTTCCAAAGCAGGTCGAACACGCATCGCAAAGAAGCCACCTAAGGTTTTTACTTCCCCAGGATATGGGTAAGGGCGCGCTCTCGATTGTTATCGGCACAAATAAATCTGACCCATTTCCAATTGAAATTGGCGACGCTGAACTGCCACTACTCATGAGTTCTAACCCTAGAAGCCTCAAACCAGGCCAACAGATAACACTTAGTGGTGACAACTTTGATGAAGACACCAGCGTTTTCTTCAACAACCAACCTGTCAATGCCCAGTTCGTCGATGAAAACACTGTTAGAACCACAGTGCCAGAGACATTGAGTGGTGGTAGCTACTCTGTCAGCAATGCTCACGGACAGAGTAACCCCATCACCTTCATCATCACACAAGAGATAGCCGTTAACGTCCTCGAACCTTCAGCCAAACCTTTAGCTGCGATAGGGGGGATCTATCCCGAGATGGCCAAGGCGCTTAATGGTAATAGCTTCGAATTGGAGAAAATGGGGAGTGAGGCGGAAGTCATCTTCTCTTATACCCAGGGTGCCGACGGCCAACTCGAAGCCTACCTGAGTACAGTCTATTCCATGAACCAAGACAGTATCTCATTGAGCTTCGAATCAACAGCCTTGGCAAGCTTGGTACTTCATATGAACTATTACTATGAGGCAAAAGGTGTCGGCACAGAGAAATTCATGCAAATAGTGCAGACAACACAGGCATACCAAGCTTACCTCGCAGAGGCCAAAGCGGCACTAGCCAAAGATTCGAGCTTCTTCGGCTATAAGGCGAGAAAAGCTGAGGCTTACGATCTCCTCAACCGGTTTGAGTCGAAAATCAAGGAAGAGCTGGCCTCAAAGGGTTTGCTAAAATCCTCGTTATCGCCATCCAAGGCTAGGTTTACCCCTCTAGATAACGATGCCGCAGGCTCGAGTACCAACCAGGCACTATCCGCTATTGAACCCAGCATAGTCTCCTATCCAGAGACCAATGGCACTTGGCAAGCCTTCGACATGTCGATGGCGGCCACAACCTTCGCCGAAAACAGTACAGAGATAATGAATAACTGTGGCGAAGGGGTCGATCCCAAGTGGTACCAAGTATTAAATGCCGATGGCTGTGTTGAAATTAGAAATCGCAGTCAGCTCTACCTAAGCGCCAGAATCTATCCTATCGATTCCAAAACAGGAGAGATAAAAACAGATCTAGCCTCTCTCAACAAACCGATTGCCGACCATATCACTACCCCTTGGGATTCGGGCATGATGGGGCCGCAATCTGGTACCTGGTTAGGCATTTCGCTCTGGTCGAGTGATTCCCTTATCGACAAGTGCGTCTATACAGATTGCCTATACCAGATCATCACACCTGGCGTTGATGGCATTTTCGGCCCCAGCCCATTCAGCTTCAGGGGGCAAGAGGCCTACGATAAGCGAGCTCAAGATGCCCGTAAGATGTTGGCGATCAGGACCATCATAGATAATGTCGTCATTCGGTTTTACTCCATATTATTCGATGCGGCGGGCATAGACCTCAACGACAGCAAATACAAGAAACAGGCAACAGCCCTGGCAATCGTCAAAGCCGTTTATCAATACCTGCCAGCCATCAGCACAGAGATCGACAAACTAATGGCCAAGGATAAGCCAAGTTTTGACGACTGGCAGACCCTTGCGGCTAATCTAGGGAAGGAGTTATACAGCAAAGAGATCAAGGCGGTGATCTCAGATCCAACCAATCGTGCCTCCTACGGCCCAGTCACCATGGCACTTCTGACTGCATTAGAGGTTGACGAGAAATACTTCATCAACAAAATGCTGCAAAAGGTCGCCCAAAAATTTATTCCCGGCTGGGGGACTATTACCTCGGTATATGAAGCCAGTAAGCTTGCGGACTCTATGGTCGATATGGCCAAAACCATAGACGATCTGGTCGATGTGCCGACCAAGCTCGACTATATCGTTACCTGGGGACTAAAGGCCTCAGATATCACGCCAAGAGCCATTGAGAAGACCCAAGAAACTAAACGATTTACCCTAGTCGGAAGTGGCATGGCCGTCGTTAAAGGGGTATTTGGTGATACCAAACCAGAAGTGAAAGTCTTCGATCTGGGCAAGGGTGAGAAGCAGCTCGACACCAGTTTCGTAAGCGTCAATAAACTGGGCACTGAACTGACCTTTGACCTTAATGACATAAGCCAAATCGAGAATGCTGTAGGCCCCTTAAAGGTTGAGGTTCACCACAGAGATGAGGTGGCCGAGGTACCTTATGAAATTCTTATCGGCACAGATCTCACGATCACTAACATAACGCCTAACAAGGCTTCTCCCGGCACAGAGTTAGAGATAAGTGGCATTGGTTTTAGTAAACAACCAATGGGCAATATCGTCACCTTTAGCGGTGCGAATGGGGAACGTATTAGAGCTGCGGTAAAGTCTGCCACCACAGATACCCTAGTGATTATCGTGCCTAATGGTGCGGTGACTGGGTATATCACCGTGGAGGTCGCCAATATATTGAGTAATCAATACCCATTCGTTGGACCAAGCCAGCTACTGATCACCTTTGGTGACAATGGTAACTTTAACGACGATGTGTTTAAATTATCGGTCAATAACAAGGTGATGTATGACAACAACCAACCTCAACGCAAGGTGGGCCCACTAAACGTCTCACTTGAGGAAGGTGAACATACTGTCCAGTTAACAGGTATTCGCGCCGACGACGGCATTGCCACCTACTACATTGAATTTGCTGGTGATGTTGTCAATGTCAGCGGTGATGCGTTAACGGGTAGAGACTTATGTCCAAATACACATAAGACCTATAAAGTCACCATCGCCAGCGGCGCTGACAGCTCAGGGCAATCGGCTTCGTTAAAAGCACAGATACAGCCAATGATATTGCAACCCGAGTATGCCAATATGGCAGCCGAGACACCAACAGAGTGTCCCAAGGCCAACCAATAAAGGACAAAATGGCCCCTAGGGGCCATTTTTTTATCAGGGATAAAAAAATGTTAAAACCACTCGCGGTATTGATAACTTTGGCTAGCTACCGCGGCGCTCCACAAGGCGACAGTCACGACATGATTTATTTACTCAAATAGCGGCATTCACAGGCTCACTTGGCATAAAAGGAACCCGATAAGCATGGAAAAGCTAGCCCTTGACGACACCCCTTGGTTCGGCACCACTGATTTCAAGGGAAAAAATCATCTAAGCCGAGATAGCGACATACGCCTAAATTCATCCAGGCTGCTCTATCCGTTGCCCTTCCCGTTAGAAATACTCTTTTTCATTGGCCCACTGACTTTGGCCATTCTGCCCTTTATCAATCCTAGCCTTATGCTTCCAGAGGCCTGGCTGATGCTAAATATCGGCGCCATCATAAGTTATCTGCTTCTCAAGAAACTGTTTATCAATGGTATTTATGGCCTGGCGAAAAACCATGTTTGCCAGATTAACGCCGAAAGGCTCTGTATTCCCGGCAGTCGCCTTATCGATATCAAAGCGGGCCCTGTGGAAATTCAACGACGAGACATAAAGCAGATAGACGTGCGTTATTGGCCCAGCACACGCGACCTGCGCACCACCTATGATGTCAGCGAACTCGTCATCATGCTGCAATCGGGTAAATCAATCTGTTTGAAGAGCCTCTACTTCCCGATTAAGCCGCTACTCTACCTGCTAGTCTATTTCGACTACCCCATCGCAACGCAAAAACGTCGACACTCTTTGGCCATCGTCGCTCGTAGCCTGTTTGTCGCCTTTCCTATCGTTGCGCTTGTGGCGGTAACTGGCTTGCTGTTTAAAGAGTATTTTCTGTAAGCCCATCAACTTAACAAGGAGCAAACCGGATGAACAAACCATGGACGGCAATAGCATTACTTGGAACCATAGCGGGAACATTAGCGGGAACGCTAATATCAACCGATCTCCAGGCCTCAACCGAGCAGGATTACAGTCATGACCCCTTGGCTCAGCGCTGCATTAAGATGCTGGATATCTACGCTGCTGAGGACTTCGACGCCTATATTGCCGAGTTTCCCGAGCCCTGGCTAGGCATCTTCGGTGAGAAGACCTTGAGGAAACAGCTCGCCGACAGACATGGGAATTACATAGAGACCTATCAAGATAAACCCACCTCCATCACTATACGTTCGATAGAATCAGCCAAGGTAGCTCAAATAGAGAAGGAGCGACTCGGTGCCTCCGAGGCCAGGGAAGTAGAGATAGATATGAGCAATGAACTTGGCGGTGGTCATCTAACTGCTTGCAAATACCTACGCATAGGTGACAGCTGGTATTTCCGCTCATTACGGCTATAGCCTTGAATTAACACCTATTATCTGAGACATTCTCAGCATCTTCTTGGGCAACTTGATTGCCCTTTTTGATCTATTACGCGGCAATCTGAGCATTGATGCTCAACATAAATGGGAAGAAAAAGGACTTTCAAACGCGATGAACTCACTCGATCACCTGCTGGAAAATCTAAAATGGTTCGATACCGTCTTCTTGAGCCAATACCTTGGCCTCGACAAGCAGAGCGAGAAGAAGCTCCCGATCTCGTTTAACTTCTTTGCCCTGCCGCTTAAGAAAGAGTTCCTGCTCGCCACCAGTCTGCTCCCCTTCATCCTATTGGCACTGTTCATTCCTTCTGTCGACCCCAGGTTCGATTTTTTACGCTTCCCGATATTGACCATAATAGGCCTGCTGGTTTACGCCATTATCCGTAAACGCCAAGTCAAGGCGCACCTGGGGATAGAAACCGATAGTCAGGCAAATCAGCAGATCATCATAAGCCAATCTGGCATCACCTTGCCCCCCTTTCTCAGCAGCAACTCTGGGTCGTCGCAAAGCATAGGCCGAGAAGAGATAGCCCAGCTGCGGTTCGACTGGCACAGCTACCACAACAGCAATCAAAAAGAACGTAAGCGCGCCCATAGCCTCGTCATCAGGCTGAAACAGGGGAAAAGCTACCGTTTATCCAGCATGGCCTATCCCCTCAGAAGCCTGCTCTATCTGGCCATCTTCTTCGATTACCCTATCGTTATGCAGGAAACTAAGCCCCCCAAGGAGCGACTGGTTAGCTTTCTCCTCGCCCTGGGGGCGAGTGTCTTGCTACTGAACCTATGGATGATTTTCATCAGCCCTTAACTTGACGCTGAAAGCGCTTAGGCGATGCATAACGATGATTTTTTTGCCGATTAAACCGCCAAAATACACCCGAAAGAATAATGTTTCCGGTCGATATTTTGCGATAGGATCGCTACGAATAGACCTAAAGGCTTATTTTAAGTGATTGTGAATACAGCATATTGGGACGACTTTCGCTCAAATTAGCATGCAATCACACAGGACGAATTTTCCATTCATCTAAAGGACTAACTCGATGAAAATTGCTTCACTCTCAGCTCTATCCCTAGCCCTGTTGTTAACCGCCTGCGCCTCAGATCCCGGCCCACGCATGGCACTGGAGAAAACCGTCGAAGTCGATGGCACCATGCTCAAGTTTAACGGCAGCTACCACGACAAGAAGAACATCTTGATCCTCAGCGTCAACGGCGACCCAATCATGCAGGGCCGATTCGCCCCTTACACCCCAACCCAAAACCTTAAGGCTAACTACAAAGACTTTGCCGTACGAAGCCACTGCTACTTCGGCTCTGTACTGGGTAATCAGGGCGGTGCCTTCGGCGCCATCGCAGGCATAGTGCAATCTTCTAAGAGCAGCACAGCCGATAAGTGCGAGCTCTATGTCAACGAAAAGCTAGTAGACAACCTCTACTTCTAAAGCTGATCGCCATGGCATAGGCAGGATTGTCTATGCCAAGGCGGCTCAATCGCAAGATTGACGCTCCCTCAACGCTCGCCATCTGATAAGGCTAAGTCGTGTTATTTGATCAAGCCCTTAGACTCCCCAAAAGCATCTCCAATTTCAGCGGCAAGGTACTGCGCCCACTGGTGCTGACCTCGGCGCTTAGCTTAGTTTCAACTAGCGGTCTGGCCTCTGCCGATACCAGCGCAGACTCCGACAGAGATGCCATCAAACAGTTTCAACGGGAAACGATACCGCTGAACGAACGCGCCCATCAGTTGAGTCGCAGACACAGCCAGCAGATGGAGAGCTTCTCGAACAAGCTTGACCAATATCAGGACGCCAGGCCGCTGCTGCAAGACACCTTAATCGGTGAGATGGCGCTCACGGCGGGTAAGATGTTAACCCTGACCAACGAGTATCTGCCTCGCTATCGCGCCTTCCTCGCCCGAATCGATAAGAACTCCAGCTGTTATCAGCCCAAACGACTCGAACAATTTCAACAGACCAGAGACGAGGTACAAGACTATCTCAATCAACTGCAAGGCCTAATCAGCTCCCAGAATCAGGCTCAAGATCAGGGAGATGCCTACGCGGCCCTGATGGCGATAAATATCGGTCAGAGCAGAGCGGCCGTGCTGGTCAACCTGCTGGAGACCAGCAAACTCTGCTTTGTCACCCAGGCCATGCCAGAAGCCGCCCAAGATATCATAAGGCTCGAAGGCCTCATGGCCGAGCGGCTACCCGAAATAGTCGAGTCGGCCAACCTATCGGCACCCGAGCCTGAAGGGCTAGCGCATTCAGAATCTAGCCCTATCGAAATTAGCCCGGCTGAATCAAGCATTAACGCACCAGACCTTAACGGGACTGATATTGAGAGCGCGGCTGCGATCCGCACCGAATATAATGCGGCAGGCCCAGCCACTTCTGGCTCAAAGTCTGCCAACAGTGACAAGCTTAACCAGCAAGACGAGGCGCTCGATGCCTGTATCGCACAGCAGGTCTCGCAACTGGGGCTGACATCGACCCAGGCGCTTACTGTGTTGAGCTGCCGCCTTTCCAGCACCTCCGTCAGCCTAAAGCGGCTGAGCAAGCTATCTAACCTGGAGATCCTGAGCCTACAGGGCGGCGTGCTGGCCGACCTATCGGCGCTGGCAAGCCTTAACCATCTCAGCATGCTGAGCATAGAGCAGAGTCAGATCATCACCTTTGGCGACCTCAAGGCGCTTAAGGGCAACCTTAGCTTCAGCGAGGTCGATAGCCAAGACTGGCAGGCTCTGGCAAGTACCCAAGCCGAGTCGATCGCCATCATGTCGCCGACCCGCTGCGAGGCCTTGAAGCCGCTCGCAAATCAGCCAAATGTTGCCTTGCTCTACAAAGACCTATCGCCACAGGCCATGGCCGATCTCATGCAGCGCCAGGCATCTATGCTGGGGCTCACCATAATGACAGATTGCCCCGCGCCTTAAGTGGGGCCCGTAATATGCACAGAATAGATATTGATAAAGTAGACTTTTCAAAAACTTAAAGGGAATTAAGATGAAACCCCAAACTCTCGCCTGCACACTCGCCTTATTTGGCGGCTTAGGCCTCAGCGACCTGGCCCTGGCCAATGACCTCCCCTTTCAGCCACTGCCGGAAGGTAAACTTTATAAGCAAGAAGATCGCCACTACACTCCCTTCGACCTGGTGATTGGCGTCAACAAAAACACCTACCAGACGCAGACGGTTGCCGGTCAGCTGAAACGAGTCAATTACAAGTTGCCAAGCAGCTATCTGGCCTCCCACGCCGTCAACAACTATAAGGCACAGATCGAAAAACTCGGCGGCACAATACTGTTCGAGTGCCAGGAGCAAGCCTGTGGCGATGACCACAAACTCTCAAAACGGATAGCGCCGCTCAGCGACATTCCCAAGAAGACTCCCGCGCTGCTAACCGCCAAGCTACCGCTTGCCAAGAAACAGCTATATCTTTCCGTCTATGGCGCTAATTGGCACAAGGGCGCCGGCCTGCAGCTGGATATCGTCGAGGTAATTGACGAGCCGCTGGATCTGCTTGCCACCAACCAGGCCTACCTGACAAGCGAAGTCAGTCAGAGCGAGTTTAAGGACAGAGGCAACAAGGATACCCAGGGCTCGAAGGACCATCCGATGATAGCCAGGCTTCCCGGTGCCTTCATCCAAAAATATCAGCAGCAGGGCTATGCCCAGACCTTGGTATTTGACGGTGTCGAACAGGGCCAACATAAGATCAAGACCCTAGAGGGCAAGGTCACCGACATCGGCTATAAACTCCCAAGGGGCTACTCGGAGTTTGAGGTCGATGCTAACTATAAGGCGGCGCTGGAAAAGCTTGGCTTTGTGCGCGGCTTTAACTGTCAGGGCTTAGCCTGTGGTAAGACAGATCTCATCGAACGTCGCATCAAGACCCTGATCAGCATAGGTTTCGATGAAAACCAATATTACAGCCTATATCGACTCGATCGCCCCGAAGGCGCTGTGCACGCCATGGTCTTTATCACAGGTTTTAGCGGCGGCCTATGGAGCGAGATAAAGGTGGTAGAAGAAACCAAACTCGTCGACGACAGAGTGGTCATAGATCTCGAGGGGCTCAAGGATAAGATCGCCCAGCAAGGCCATGTGGCGCTGGACGGCCTGTTGTTCAAGTTCGACAGCGATCAGATGCTGCCCGAGGCAGAGGAAGTGATCACCACCCTGGCCACCTATCTTAAGCGCCACCCTAAGCAGCGCTTCTATGTGGTGGGCCACACGGACGATCAGGGCAAACAGGGTTACAACAAGGGACTATCGGAGCAGCGCGCCAAGGCGGTAGTCGCCACCCTCACCCAATCCCACGGCATAGACAAGGCCCAGCTTAGCCCCATGGGCGTGGGGGAATATGTGCCTGTGGCCAACAACCAGAACGAGGCAGGCAGAAAGCGCAATCGCCGCGTCGAGCTGGTACTGAGATCAGACCTGCAATAGTCCATCAAACGGCGCCCCCTGTGGGCGCTGTTTAATTAATATCTTCTTGATATAATAACCAGCCATTCACTTTCTGGGTCCTCTCATGTCGCGCTCTCCCCTCCATGGCTTCAAACAACAAATCGCCCAGGAGAAGTTTGTCGACGATCCCGCTCAGCATAGCGCCATCATGGCGCTAGAAGCCCTATACCTGGCCTTGCATAGGCAGAGCCCCAAAGATCAGGAATCCATTCGCGGGCTCTATCTCTGGGGCGATGTCGGTCGTGGCAAGACCATGTTGATGGACCTCTTCTGTCAGAGCCTGCCCCAGGGAATGGCCCTCAGGCTGCATTTTCACCGCTTCATGGCCAGGATCCACCGGGAGCTCAATGCCGAGAAAGGTCATCGAGATCCCCTCAAACGCATCGCCACCCGGCTACGCCAGGAGTGTCGCGTCATCTGCTTCGATGAGTTCTTCGTCAGCGACATCGGCGATGCCATGATACTGTCCGGCCTGTTTGAGGCCCTGCTTCAGCAGGGGCTCACCCTGGTCGCCACCTCCAACACTCCCATCGACCGCCTGTATGAGAATGGACTGGCAAGAGACAGATTTCTGCCTTGTATCGCCCTGCTTGAGGCCCACACCCAGGCCCTGCATCTGGATGGCGGCATGGACCATCGTCTGCACCATCTCGATAGGGTGCAGACCTATTTTGAGCCGGAACAGGGGGAGTTTGACAGGCGCTTCGATGAGCTGGAACCCGGCGATGTGAGCACTTCGCCCCTGACCATATTAGGCCGTGAAATCACCGTTATTCGCCGCGGCACATCGACCCTATGGCTCGACTTCGACGCCATTTGCGGCGGCGCGCGCTCACAGCTCGACTATATCGCCATCGCCAGCCAGTTCGATACCCTGCTACTGAGCGACGTGCCGCCACTTGGGGGCACGCCCCGCAGCTGGATCCGCGCCAGAGGCACAGAAGATGGCGCCGCCGCTGTGGCCGCAGGCGACCGCCAACTCAACTACGCCCCAAATGACGATCCGGCCAGGCGCTTTATCGCCCTGGTGGATGAGCTCTACGATCAGGGCGTCAAACTCTACCTCGAGGCCAGCTTGCCGCTGGAACAACTCTATACACCGGGCGCCCTGGCCTTCGAGTTCAAACGCACCATCAGTCGCCTCGTCGAGATGCAGTCGCGCCAATATCTGACCGCAAGCCACTCTCCGGGCGGGGCCTAACCCATGGAGACTCAGATGCAGGCAAGTCTGGATATCGGCTGGCTGCCGCTGGCACTCTTCATGCTGGTGCTGCTTGTGCCTCTGGGGATCAGCCAGCTGTTTCGTCTCAAGCTGGGTAAGACCATGCTGCTGGCCGCCGCCCGCATGACGCTGCAGCTCATCTTGGTGGGTATCTATCTCAAATTTCTGTTCAACCTGGAGAGCCTTTGGATCAATCTGCTCTGGCTGTTTGTCATGCTAATTGTGGGGGCCAGCGCCATCTTAGGCGGTGCCAAACTCCCAAAGGCAAGATTACTACTGCCCCTACTATTTAGTCTCAGCATCAGCCTATTGCCCCTGCTGGCGCTACTCCTGCTCGCCCTGCTACAGCCTATTCCTGTCTATCAGGCACAATATCTTATCCCCCTGGCGGGCATGTTACTGGGTAACAGCCTGTCGGGTAACATATTGGCGCTACAGCGGCTGTTTAATGCCTTCGACGAACAACAGGAGACATATCAGGGCCGGCTCGCCCTGGGTGCAACACCCTGGCAGGCGGCACTTCCTTTCGTGCAGAGCGCCCTGCAACAAGCCATGGCCCCCAGCATAGCCGCCATGAGCACCATGGGACTGGTGACCCTGCCGGGTATGATGACGGGGCAGATCCTCGGCGGTAGCGATCCCTTGATAGCGGTGAAATATCAGGTGGTTATCATGCTGGCCATCTTGGTGATGTTAAGCCTAAGCGTAGCAATCGCCCTCAGCCTGGCGGTACGCCAATGCCTGAACAAAAGTGGTAAGTTGCTGATAAAACAGATCGATTCAGCCGCAAAACACGCCTAGCGATACTTGGCCAGTATGTTCTCGTATTGGGTCTTGCCATTGGCCTCTATGGTGGCCTTCACCTTGTCTATCCCCTGCTGCAGACGGTGGCGCATTTCGGGGTCGCTGTCACGGCTAAAGGCATAGTAGAGCTCGCTCACCTTGAGGGTAAAGACCACCTCAAATTCGTCGATATCCACGCCCTCGCCTTTCATCAGGTAGCGCCCCACCGCCTCCTCGTAGGCCCAGAGATCCACCCTCTCCCGTCTGAGCATATGCACCAGAGAAGTTGCCTCATGGGCACGACGCAACTGCTCACGCGCTACGCCGGCGGCCAGCAGGGCCTGCTCACCGATATCCTGGGCGATCACCCCTATGGTGTAGCCATTGAGCTGATCCTCGTCGGTAATCTTGATGCCGCGATCGGTGCGGGCAAAGATAACCACCCGAGTCGCCGAGATGGGGCCAACCCAGTCGAACAGCGTCTCGCGATAGGGAGTGCGAGTGGTGGAGAAGAGCACGGTATTTCTGCCGGTGCGGGTCAGCTTATAGCCCCTGGCCCAGGGCACCAGCTGAATACGGCGGAGATCGAACTGACCGTCGACCCGGTGAGCCGCGGCATTCAACAGATCCACCGCGATCCCCTTGAGTTGGTTTGACTCGCGGTAGTTATAGGGCGGGTAAGACTCGGTGAAATAGCTAAGCTGTGACAGCTTATCTAAGGCCAATAGCGAGCCATTGCAGCTAAAAAATGCCACAAGGGCTAAGATCAACGCCCGACATACCGCCACATGCCCACCCCATGAGTCACCGACCTAATTTGAGTGTAGCAGAAAGGCTATTGGCCGCTATTGAGCACCTGCTCGTAGATCGCCAGCACACGCTGCACATGCAGATCCACGCTCTCCTGGGGCAGTTGTCCCGGCGCCTGCTGCAGCGTCAGCCTGTGGCTCTCGTCGCGCAGATAGCAGTAGGCTTGAGTCAGATGCTGGGCACTCAGGTGAGGCAGCAACTCAAGCTCAGACAACACCTCGAAGATACGCACATTATCCGACCAGATCGCCAGCTCGGGATGCTCATGGGTGTTGGCCAGCACCAGATACTGGGCGATAAACTCGATATCGGCGATGCCGCCCGGGCTCTGTTTGAGATCGAAGCAGCCCTTATCGACCTTGAGTAGGTGATCGCGCATCTTCTGGCGCATCTCGCGCACCTCCTTGGCAAGCTCTGTCTTATCCCGCTCCATGGCGAGCACGTCGGCCCTCAGCTCGCTGAAGCGGGCGGCCAAGCGATTGTCACCAAACAGGAAACGCGCCCGCACCAAGGCCTGATGCTCCCATGTCCAGGCTTCTTCGCGCTGGTAACTACCAAAATACTCTATCTCACTCACCAAGAGGCCGGAGGCGCCGGATGGGCGCAGACGCATATCTACCTCATAGAGTTCCCCCGAGGTGGTGCGGGTGGAGAAGAGGTGCAAGATCCGCTGGGCCAGCTTGAGATAGAAATGGCCTATGTCGATAGGACGATCGCCGTTGGTCTGCTGCGCGTCGGGATACTTATCGCGGGTATAGTTGTGCAGAAACACCAGGTCCAGATCCGAACCATATCCCAGCTCTAAACCACCGGCCTTGCCGTAGCCTATCACCGCAAAGCCCGTCTCTTCGGGGGCCAGATAGGGCGGCACGCCGTGTCGCTTGCTCACCTGTTGCCAGGCCTGCAGCACCACCTGTTCGATGATCGCCTCGGCCAGGAAGGTCAGATGGTCACTCACCTGCATCACAGGCAACACGCCGGTGACATCGGCGGCGGCAATCTTAAGCTGCTGCGACAGCTTAAACTGGCGCAGCGCCTCCATCTGCTGTTCCATATCCTCCTCGGGCACCCGCAGCAGATATTGACGCAGCTCGCTGGGGTAATCATCCAAGGATGTGGTGTCGTACAGCTGCGCGGGGTCGATCAGCTCATCCAGCAGCATGGGAAACTTGGCCAGCTGCTCGCCAATCCAGGGACTGGCCAGACACAGGCTCACCAGCTGCTGGCGGGCACCTGGATTTTCAAACAAGAGTTCGAGATAGGTAGTGCGGGTCAAGATCTGATCCACCACCTTAGTCACTGGGATAAAGGCCTTGGTCGGCGTCGGCAGCTGCATGAATTCCTGCAACAGCCAGGGCATCAATTTATCTAGGGTTTCTCGCCCGCGCGGGCCTATGGTGCGCTTGGCGACGGTACCACGCCAGGTCTTCAGGGCGGGCCAGAGTTCGTCATCCTCCACCCCGTGCTCTCTCAGCAGAGACTCGGCGTCTTCATCATCAATCAGGCTCCACAGCTGGGCGGTCCACTGCTCGGCCACCTCGTCGCTCTCCTGGCCGCCTACCGTCTCCTTGAAGTAGCGATGTATCTTGGTCATCGCCGACTCGATATGGGTGCGCAGTTCGGCCTCACCCGCCATGCCTAGGGCAAAGCAGAGGCGCTGCCAGTCCAGCAGGTGTTGTGGCAGGGTCTGAGTCTGCTGATCGCCTATGGCCTGCAGCAGGTTTTCCACCCGGCGCAGCATGAGGTAACTCTGTTTAAGCTCGTCCACCGCCAGGTATTCCAGCTGCCCCAGCTTATAGAGGGTATCTATGGCGCCAAACAGGCTCTGTTGGCGTAGCGCCGGCTCGCGGCCGCCGCGGATAAGCTGAAAGCTCTGCACCACGAACTCCACCTCGCGAATGCCACCCGCCCCCAGCTTGATGTTATCGGTCAGGCGACGGCGTCTCACCTCCTGGGTGATCAGCTGCTTCATCTTACGCAGGGACTCGATGGCGGAAAAATCGATATAGCGGCGATAGACGAAGGGACGCAGCATGTCATGCAGCTCGTCGCTGTAGGCGCTCCATGGGCCTAACGCGCGGGCCTTCACCATGGCATAGCGTTCCCAGTCGCGCCCCTGCTCCTGATAATAGTCTTCCAGGCCGCTGTAGCTGACCACCAAAGGGCCGCTCTCGCCGTAAGGGCGCAGACGCATATCGACCCGGTAAACGAAACCATCCACAGTCACCTGATTGAGCAGGTTGACCAGGCGCTGACCCATGCGGATGAAAAACTGCTGGTTGTCCTGACTGCGACGCCCACCTTGGGTCTCACCGTGTTCGGGGAAGGTGAAGATGAGGTCGATATCCGAGGAGAAGTTAAGCTCGCGGCCACCCAGCTTGCCCATGCCCAAGATCATCAAGGGCTGCGGGTTGCCCTCGCCGTCACAGGGGGTGCCATACTGCTGACACATCTGCTCATAGAGCCAGTCGCGAGCGGCGATGATCAGCGCCTCGGCCAGGGCCGAGAGGTCCAGCAGCGAGTCGTTGAGTTCGGCGTAGCCCAGAAAATCCCGCCAGGCGAGACGCACCATCTGCCGATTGCGGTAGCGGCGCAGTATCGCCTTGACCTGCTCCTCATCCTTGGCGCCGGCCAGGATGGAGTGTAGCTCGCCGCTGAAACTGTCGCGGGCCAGGTTAGTGAGTTGCCCCTCGAACAGAGAGACTATCCAGTTGGGGTGTCGGCACAGCTGCTCGGCAACAAAGTCACTGAGACCGAAGATGGCTTTCAGCTCCCGGGTCTGCTCCGGGCTGAGCTGCTCGGAGATATCCGGCCAGGCCTCGGCGAGGCGCTGCCAATGCTGCTCGGCAACCTGATTGACTTCATGGGGTAACGCTTGCTCGCTCATGTTTTCCATCGCCAGAAAAATCCTTCAGCCTTAAACGGTCGACATATTATGTCATCAATGCTATAGATAAGATGTTAATGCAACCAAGCGGTAATCATCTTGGCATAAAGTTGTCATCAATATTACTCACTAAGTAAAGATAACTTTTTATCCTGCACTACAGGTTACTATAACCCAGCTTATCGCTATATTATGCAAAGAAGTCGCAGACTGATCACTCATTTATCGGTCTCAATCTAACTAAATTTATGGAGAAAACATGGCAGTGATGCTAATGCGTGTTCTCGCGCTGACCCTGGTGTTCGCCCTGGCGGGATGCGGCGACGACAGGCCAGAGAAGATCGCCAAGTTTCAACAGTTGGCTCAATCCAGGGTCGACACCCTAGGCCAGATGCTGGACAACGGCGAGGTGCGTAACGCCAACCTACTCAAGCAATATAGCGATATCCTCGCCTCAACCAAGCCAGATGTCGCCCCACTGTTGCAGGAGCTGGCCAAAGACGCCGGCAGCCAGGGCCCCATGTACACCTCGCTTAAGAGGCGTCTGCAGGAGCTGGGCAACGAAAATAACTTCATCGATCTCGACCAACAGCTTGCCGAGGCGGAAAACCTCTACCAGGCCGCCGACCCTAGCCTGTTTAACGACATGCTGTCGGATCCGGTCAACGTTGTGGCCGACATGTCTGACGGCGCCCTGAGTCGGGTGAATGCCATCAGCCGGGAGGCGGATATTCTCGCCAATGGCGGCGAAGACTTTGGCGCAGGCAGCCAACTTGTGGGTAACCCCGCCTACGGTAGCTGGCAGACGGGCAGCAACGGCATGTCGTTCTGGGCCTGGTACGGCATGTACTCCATGTTTTCCAACCTGGTACGCGGCCCCATCTACTACGACCGCTGGTCGAGCCGCCGTAACTACAGCTACTACAACGATGTGGGTCGCTATCGCTACACCTCGCCCAAGCAGGCCCGCGCCCAGAACCAGACCTTCGAGCGCACCAAGAAGCAGTTCAGCCGTCAGGGCAAGCGTTTCGACAGCCCCTACGCCAAGTCGCGTTCAGGCTCTACCAGCCTGTCACGTCAGAGCGCCTCGACGCCTAAGACTAGCACCACGGGACGAGCTAGCGGCGGCAGCAAGTTCCGCTCTAACTACTCTAAGAACAGTAACTTCAGAAACTCTAGCAGTCGTACGACGCGCAGTGTTCGTCGGGGCAAATAAAGGATATTAAGATGACATTTTTTCAACACTACGGTCTGACCCAGGAACTGGCAATCATCTTGGCCATAGATCTGACTATCGCCATCATCTTGCTCACGGCCATGCGTTACCTGCAGGGCTGGACCGTCAAGGTCAACAGCACCCACGAGCTCTCAGAGCGGGATAACTTCGCCTTCGGCATCAGCACAGCCGGTGCCGTAGCAGGCCTGGGCATAGTGCTCACCGGCGCCATCACGGGCGAGGCAGCAGAGTCTTATCTGGTTGAGGCCATCGGCATGAGCGCCTACGGCATATTCGGCCTTATTCTGATCAAACTCGGCCGCTTCCTACACGACAAGGTAGCGCTGAACGAGATAGATAAGAACGCCATGATCTTAAAGGGCAACATCTCTGTGGCCATAGTGGATGCCACCGCCGCCATCGCGACCGCCATCATCATACGCTCTGTATTGCTGTGGGCCGAAGATCTGACCCTGGACACCTTTATCGCCATCTTCAGCGCCTTTGCCATCTCACAGCTGATGCTAGTGCTGCTGACCCGTCTGCGCGAGCGCAGCTATGCCAAGCGCCACGACGACAGCTCGATGCAGGATGCCTTGGCCAAGGGCCATATCGCCGTGGCGATTCGTCACAGTGGCTATATGCTGGCCATGGCGCTGAGCTTTAACGCCGCCAGCCACTTCATCGTCTTCATGCCGACCGCCTATGTGACCAACATACTCGGCTGGCTGATCTTCTCGGTGATCATGCTGATCGCCCTCTCCCTGCTATTGGCGCTGGTGAAGAAGCTGGTGCTGGCCAAGATCAACCTGAAGGAAGAGGTCGAGCAGCAACACAACATTGGCATAGCCACAGTCGAGCTGGCCATCAGCGTGGCCATCGCCCTGATCCTCACCAGCCTGATGGCCTAAGACGCTCACCCTGAATGCAATCGACACACACCACAACGCCTGCCCCCGCGGGCGTTAAATCCTTAAGCTGGCTCGACGATCTCCTGCTGCTGGGGATCATGGCGGTACTGGCCGCCTGCGGCCTCATCTACGAATACCTGCTGTCCCATTATGCCGGGCGTATCCTGGGGGCCCTGGAAGCCGCCATCTACACCATGATCGGCCTGATGATAGTCTCCATGGGCATAGGTGCCTTCGCGGCGCGCAAGATCCGCTGCGCCTTTACCGGCTTTGCCATGTTGGAACTCTGCGTCGCCCTCTGTGGTGCCCTGGCGATTCTGATCACCGCCGCCGTCATCGGCTTCGGCCAGCAGCTGCCCATCATCATCGCCAGCACTATAGGCTTGCCGCCGGATCAGCTCCCCCAGGGCGGTTTTATCGGCACGCTGCAGAAGCTGAGCGAATACCTGCCCTACGCCTGGGGCGTGTTACTCGGCCTGATGATCGGCATGGAGATCCCCCTGATTGCCAGGGTGCGTCAGTCTCTGTGCGATGAGCACCTGATGCATAACGCCGGCACCATCTATGGCGCCGACTACATAGGTGCCGGTGTGGGCGCCGCCATCTGGGTGATCTTCATGCTGGCCCTGGATATCCAGCTGGCCGCGGCGCTGACCGCCAGCTTCAACCTGCTGGCAGGCTTCCTGTTTATCTGGCGTTTCTGGTCCAAGATCCGTTTCAACCGCCTGCTGCTGCTTGGTCACCTCATCGCCACGGGTGTACTGCTGGTGCTGGCCATTCATGGTCCCAAGTGGGATCAGGCCTTCAACAATCTGCTCTACAAGGACAAGGTGGTCTACGCCAAGGCGACCCGTTTTCAGCAGCTCACCTTTACCGAGCGACTACGGGGCAATCACCTGGCGCCCGTGTACTCTCTGTATATCAACGGCCGCCTGCAGTTCTCCAGCCAGGATGAGCATATCTACCACGCCTTTCTGGTACACCCAACCCTGGCCGCCAGCGCTCGCCACGACAAGGTGTTGATCATAGGCGGCGGCGACGGCCTGGGCCTGAGACAGGTGCTCAAGTGGCAACCCAAGCAGGTGACCCTGATGGATCTCGATGCGGATCTGGTGAGGCTCTTCAAGGAAGGCGACCCAGAGATGCCCGAGCGTCTGGCGAGCGCCTTACTCAAGCTCAATGGCGATGCCTTTAACGACGAGCGGGTCGAGCTCTTGATAGACGATGCCTTCAACGGCGCCGACAGGCTGATAAGACGGGGCGAGAAGTTTGACGCCATAATCGTGGATCTGCCGGACCCCAGCCATCCGGATCTCAACAAGCTCTATTCGGATCTCTTCTATCGCAAGCTCAAGGAGCTACTGAGCAGCGACGGGGCGATCTCTGTGCAGTCGACCTCCCCCTACCACGCCGCCAAGGCCTTCATCTCGGTCGGCAAGACGCTACAGGCTGCCGGCTTTCAGGTTGAACAGTATCACCATAACGTGCCCAGTTTCGGCGAATGGGGCTGGAGCATAGGCACGCTTAGGGGGCAAGATGCTAGGCAGCGACTATCGAGCCTGAATCAACTGCCGGTCGATGACCCCTGGCTCACGCCCGGGCTTATCAGGGCGGCATTTGAATTTCCTAAAAATTATTATGAACATGCAGACCAGGTGAAGGTCAACGATATAGGCTCAATGCACCTGTATCGCTACCATCAGCGCGCCTGGTCAGAGGATGAAAACCTGACGCTCGACTGAAGGTAAAATGGAACACAAAAATAGCGCTTGACATATTATGTCGCAGTGCTATCTTTAATCGCAGACATAATATGTCAAAGAGGATAAATATGAACATTCACAACATTGCCAACCACCTCAATGCACTTGGCGACAACAGCCACACCGGCTTTCAATTCGATTGTTATCCCATAGATGGCGACGTCGAAGTACTGCAAGTCAACGTTGTGGGACGCGAAGAGATCCCTGTGTTTGTATCGGTAACGGACAACCAAATCCTGTGCATCAGCTACCTGTGGGGCGAAGACGAAGTTAAGCAAGAACGTCGCAGCGAGATGTTTGAAACCATGCTCGAACTCAACATCCCTATGCCACTGTCCTCCTTTGCTAAGGTCGACGACAAGTATGTGGTCTATGGTGCCCTTTCTGTGCAATCGAGCATGTTAGAGATAGAGCAAGAGCTGTCAGTCCTGTCCGACAACTGTCTGGAAGTGATCGACGAGCTGGCCGATTTCTTAAAGTAACCGCTAACCAATTTAGTCATGTAATGGTCCACGCAGAAGGCGGCGCCATTACCCCAAGAGGAGTCATATTATGGGCATACTGAACAAGATCCTCACCGCCTTTCGCGGTGGTGCCACCGAAGTTGGCCAGAGCATAGTCGACGCCAACTCGACACGCATCTTCGAACAAGAGATCCGTGACGCAGAGAAACACCTGACCAAGGCCAAGCGCGAGCTGACCGACGTCATGGCCAAAGAGATGCAAGCCAGCCGCGAGGTGGATCGCCTCAAGCGCGCCATCGCCGAACACGAAGGCTATGCGACCCAGGCGCTGGAGAAGGAAAACGAAGCCCTGGCCCTAGAAGTGGCCGAGAAGATCGCCCTGCTTGAGCAGGAGCTTGCCGAGCACCAGAGCGCCAACGACAACTTTAGCGCCCACGCCGCTCGCCTGAAAGACCTGGTACGCAAGACAGAGCGTCAGCTGGCCGACTATCAGCGTCAGCTCAGCATGGTCAAGACCACGGAAAGCGTGCAGAAGGCCACGGCAACCATCACAGATTCCTTCGCCAGCAGCAACTCTAAACTGCTGAACGCCAAGGACTCTTTGGAACGCATCAAGGCACGTCAGCAGCAGTTTGACGACCGTCTCAAGGCCGCCGAAACCCTGGCCGACGAGAACAGCGACAAGTCGCTACAGGCCAAGCTGGCCGAGGCCGGTATCGGCGAGCAGAAGTCCAATGCCAACGCGGTACTGGATCGCCTCAAGGCACGTAAGTAAGTCATAGGCGACTAGCGAAATCAAAGCACCTTGCGGCCCAGCCCAAGGTGCTTTTATGCCAATCACGGTAAGCGTTCTGCAATAGCGCAGGAAAACGCTTGCTAACGAGGCAGGACTTTTCGATAAGCAGTTATCGAAGGTTTTAACAAGCCAGCATGAGCAGTGATTTACTAGGATTGGTATCAACCATTATTCTTCTCGAGGGTAGTTCATGGGATTCTTAAAAGGATTGTTTGGTAAGAAAGAGGCGCCCAAACGCCAACTCAACCATCCTAATCATCTACAAAAAGGCGACATCATCAGCCTGGATGACAGCTTCGCCCTGCCCGAGCAACTGCGCGGCCAACAGCTGAGAGTCGAGGGGATCAACACCTACGAATATCAGCGCAAACAGCAGTGCGAGTGGGTACTCAAGGGCCACGGCAACGACAGCCTCTGCCTGTCTCTGGATGAAGACGATGAAACCTATCTGGCCTTCTCCATCAAGATCCCCCGCAGCCAGGTAGAGCAGCTGTTCGATCTGGACGCCTTTAGCGAGATCTTCGAAGAGGATAGCCACGCCGAGCTGGAGGTTAAGGAGACCCCTGCCGCCCTCATGGGATGGCTGGGCGAGCGCTATCATCAGGTAAACTTCGCCCAGTTTGGCTATTTCCACCGCGCCGATTATCGCGGCATGCGTCCGCCCCAAGACGAGGGGATGACCTCGGGAGAACCGTTTGAGAGCTATCTGCTGCTGGATGAAGAGGAAAACCGCGCCGTCGAGGTCGAGGTGTATGAAGGGGGCGACACAGATGTTAGCCTCACCCTCTACCGTCCCCTGAGCGATATTCGCCAATATTGGCCGGGACAGCTATAAACAACACAGGGCGGTGTTGCCGCCCACTTTGTGAGATCCACAGCACCTTAAGGCAATCTAATGAGCAAGAACAAGAAGCTGCTTCCCGAACAGTGGCAGCAGAATCAGAAAGCCGCCAAGGCCACCCAGGTCGCCTTCGACCTAGACGAGAAGTTTCAATACTCCATCCGCAAGGCGGCATTAGATGCCGGGGTGAGCCCCTCGGATCAGATCCGCAGCATACTAGGGCTGGCCACCACCAAGCGCCCTAAGCGCCCACGCCTCACCGTCTCCCTCAGCCCGGAAGATTATCAGCAACTGGCCGAAAAATATGGCCTGTCCGCCGATGAGCAGCTGGAAATAAAACGCCGCGTGTTGGATGACCTGGTTCATTTTGTCGACAAAAACGAATAAGATCATGGGCTGCATACTATTTTAGGGCGACTCACAGGGAAATTAGGCTTGAGCGCCGCGGCCAAAAAGGAATCGATATCATGATCGATAGAAAGCGCTGGCTTCTGCCCATCAACCAAAACCCCACTCCCTTCGAGCTGGCGATGATGCTGCTCTCCCTGCTGTCAGTCATCGTGGTACTCATGTTGACCTTCGCCAAGCTAGATGACGAGACCCGCCGGCTGCTCTTCTTCGTCGACACCAGCATCTGCATCATCTTCATCAGCTACTTCTTTGTTAACCTATTTCGCGCCGAAGACAAGCGCGACTACTTCAGGCATCACTGGATCGATCTGGTGGCCAGCATCCCCGCCATCGAGGCATTGAGGCTAGCCCGTTTCTTCCAGATCCTGCGGGTGATCCGCCTGATCCGCATGACGCGCTCTATCCTGATCCCCCTGATGCGTCAGCGTCAGGAGACCACACTGGCCAGCCTGTTGGTAGCCATGGTGACCATACTCACCCTGGCTTCGGTGATGATCCTCCTGGTGGAGAGCGGCGAACCCAACGCTAATATCAACACAGCAGAAAACGCCATCTGGTGGGCGCTGGTGACTATCTCCACCGTGGGCTATGGCGACTATTATCCAGTCACTACAGTGGGTCACTTCATCGGCGGCCTGGTGATCATCTGTGGCGTGAGTTTCTTCGGGGTGATCTCGGGTTACATGGCGTCCATCTTCATCGCCCCCGACAGCAAGCAGCGACAGGAGGCCCAGAGCCAACAGATGCGTGATGAGTTAGAGATGGTACTGCAGCGAATGGAGAAGAATCAGGAGACCCTGCTGTCCGAAATTGCGACGCTAAAGCAGCAGTTAAATGAGAAAAATAAGTAACGGATGACTCAGGGCGATTGCGCCGAGTCATACGTTAAGTGGCGTCCCTGTTGGAGTGATAGCCCTGCTGGACAGTTATCGCCAGTAGGGCTGCACCTTAAGCGCCGAGCGGCGCGAATGCTCCATGGCAAACAGCAGGCTCTGCTCCTTGCTATCGAGCCAGTCGGCTATCTCCAGCCCCTGGGTGGTGGCGGTTTCCCTCAGGCAACGATAGGCCCCCAGGGTACGTATGCCTAACACAAGATCTTGCCAGGGGGCGCGAAACTGATCCCGCGACTTGTGCTTGTACAGCTCCCCATAGGCCACCCCGACCAGTATGCTCTCATCCAGCGCCTTGGCAAAAGACTGATAATCTTCGCTGCTCAGCTCGGCATTGGAAGGCATAAGATCGACGATTCGCTGCCAGGAGGCTTCCTGTAATTGATCGGCGAAGGCCTGCAGACTCTGCTGCTCACCGATATACACCTGTCCGGCATTGACCGCCATCAGCAGACTCACCAGACGCACCTGCAACTGACCATAGGTCACATCCGCCAGCATGGCATCTATCTGCCGCGCCATATCGAGCCCTGCCAGCTGCTGGCGCACCGCCGCCAGCAGAGGCTCTGACTCACTCAGGTTGCCCAGCAGGGCGCCATCGCCATCCAGTAGCTCACACAGGCTCAGCCCCTTGTCGACGAAGCTTAGCTGAGACTCTATGGCAGCGAAGGCCTCGAGCAGGGGATCATCCAACAGGGCAAACTGCGCCAGCGTGCAGCGCAGCAGGCGAATACAGGCGCGCAGACGATAGCCCAGCAGGGGAAGCTGCCGCGCCGCCTGACGGGATTCCAGTAACATCTCTTCCAGCAGCTGCCAGCGATCTAGGCCAGTTTCCAGCAGGGTCACCAGGGCCTGTTTCGGAGTGCCCTTCTGTGGCAAGGCGATAAAGGCCAGGGTATCTAGCTGCAAAGGGCTGGCCATGGCCGCCAGACGATAGCCCCGCTGCGCCTTGCTGGCTCGCCCGAGCCGCGCCGGGATCTGCTCTGTCACCCGTTCGGCCAATGCCAACAGGGCCTGGGCATCGCCGGCGAGCAGCTCAAACTCCAGCTCGCAGATGGGCTCGCACTGGCCGTTGGCGCTTATGCTGCCGATATCCAGCGCCACCTCGACCAGGCTCTCGTCGAGATAGATATGCCAGCTCATGCGGGTAAAGTCGGTATCGAACAGCGACACCAACTCAGCCTGCACCGCGCCGATATC
The DNA here is from genome assembly GCF_022398495.1 of Shewanella sp. Isolate8. Lineage (NCBI taxonomy): Bacteria > Pseudomonadati > Pseudomonadota > Gammaproteobacteria > Alteromonadales > Shewanellaceae > Shewanella > Shewanella sp. Isolate8. The sequence goes on from NZ_JAKEVI010000003.1 coordinate 371,676, forward strand.
GGCGCCTGCTGGCCAGATATCACTCGGGAATAGTGACAAATTAACCTTTGCTTGATCGATATCAATATTGTATTCGGGACGGGAATGCACCCCGCCCACCACGGTGCCGGCCGTCTTGATGGTCTGCTCAAATTGACCGTCGCGGCCACGAATACGCAGCCCCATGTCCCAGCGTCTGAGCTGCAGATCTTGAGTATCGTAGTAACTGTTGCTTAGATGAACCGCGCCTTTTGCATCGCTATGGGGTAGACTGTTAAGCAGTGATACCAAGGCTTCGCGTTTGTTTTCGGGGAAAAATAGTTTTAGCTCTATCTCGGCTTCCATTCGCCAGCTGCTCACTTTTTTAATCTAGAATTCGGAACTGTAATGAAGGTGTCATTATACTTTAATGAAAATTTCACAATGTCATATTAATGTCATAATAGGCCATTAGTATCTCGCATTGCAGTTTATATATAACTCGTTAGAATAAAAACTGTCAGTTTTTATATAAAAACGCAGTTTCAATACGTGGACGCTTGGGTTAACATGCGCCCGCATTTTCCAACAGTGGAATAACCTAAATAGGTACACGGCAATGCCAGTAAACTCTATTTTGGGCGTGTTTGCAAAATCGCCAATTAAACCATTACAAGATCATATCGATAAGGTGCACGATTGTGCCTCGATTCTTGTACCATTTTTTGACGCTACTGTCGCAGGTGACTGGGACAAAGCGGTTCAACTCCGTAAGCAAATCAGCCAAGCAGAACGTGAAGCAGACGAACTCAAGCGTGAAATCCGCTTAACGCTTCCCGGCGGCCTGTTTATGCCAGTTGAAAGAACTGACTTACTGGAGCTACTTACCCAGCAAGATAAGATCGCCAACAAGGCGAAAGACATTTCGGGTCGTATCATCGGCCGTCAACTACTTGTCCCAGAAGCAATTCAAGATACCTTCAGTGCCTACCTGACCCGCTGCCTAGATGCAGTAGCACAGGCTAAGCAAGCCATCAACGAACTCGATGACCTGCTCGAAACAGGTTTCAGAGGCCGTGAAGTCGATCTTGTCGCTAAAATGATCGTTGAACTCGACAAAATTGAAGAGGACACAGACGATCTTCAAATCAAAATCCGTCGTCAGCTGTTTAGCATCGAAAATGATCTAAACCCTGTGGATGTGATGTTCCTCTATAAGATAATTGAGTGGGTTGGAGACTTGGCAGATCTTGCCGAGCGTGTCGGTTCCCGCCTAGAGCTAATGTTAGCTCGCGTCTAAAAACAAAGTTATCAAGGTATCAACATGGTTGATGTATTAATCACCAATGGCCCGTGGCTAATTGCCATTGCGGCTGCATTTGGATTTTTAATGGCGTGGGGTATTGGCGCAAACGATGTCGCTAATGCTATGGGAACCTCAGTGGGTTCAAACGCGATCACCATTAAACAAGCGATCATCATCGCGATGATCTTCGAATTTGCCGGCGCGTACCTCGCAGGCGGAGAAGTGACCAGCACGATCCGTAAAGGGATCATCGATTCGGCCTATTTCGTCGACTCACCTGAGCTGCTGGTATACGGCATGATCTCGGCGCTACTGGCTGCCGGTATCTGGCTGGTTGTGGCGTCAGCACTGGGCTGGCCGGTATCGACCACTCACTCTATCGTTGGCGCCATCGTAGGTTTCGCCGCCGTAGGTGTGAGCGCCGATTCTGTTGCCTGGAGCAAGGTATTGGGTATCGTGGGGTCATGGGTCATCACCCCGGCGATCTCAGGCTTTATCGCCTTTACCATCTTCCAAAGCGTGCAGAAGCTGATCTTCAACACTGACAACCCGCTGGAAAACGCCAAGCGTTATGTGCCTTTCTACATGGCACTGGCAGGTTTCGTCATGTCGCTGGTGACCATCAAGAAGGGTCTGAAGCACGTGGGTCTGCACTTTAGCAACGTCGAAGCCTACTCATTGGCTATCTTCATCGCTATCCTGGTTGGCATAGGCGGCATGATTGCCATCAAACGTCTAAAGATGAGCCAGAGCGCCGATCGTCAGACACAGTTTGGCAACGTGGAAAAGGTATTCGCTATCCTGATGGTAGTGACCGCTTGTTGTATGGCGTTCGCCCACGGTTCTAACGATGTCGCTAACGCTATTGGCCCGCTAGCCGCCGTGGTCTCTGTGGTAAATAGCGGTGGCGAGATCGCCAGCAAGGCAGAACTGGTTTGGTGGATCCTACCTCTGGGTGCCTTCGGTATCGTCATGGGTCTGGCTATCTTCGGTAAGCGCGTAATGCAGACTATCGGTAAGAACATCACTCACCTGACACCGAGCCGTGGTTTTGCCGCCGAGCTGGCTGCCGCCTCTACCGTGGTTATCGCCTCGGGTACTGGCCTGCCAATCTCGACCACTCAGACACTGGTCGGTGCCGTGTTAGGTGTGGGTATGGCACGTGGTATCGCCGCCATCAACATCGGCGTGGTCCGCAACATCGTGGTCTCTTGGGTCGTAACCCTGCCTGCGGGCGCGGGTCTGTCAATCATCTTCTTCTTCATGATCAAGGGTATCTTTAGCTAAGCTAAGCCCTATGGATGAGAAAAGTAAAAGGAAGCCTCAGGGCTTCCTTTTTTGTTTTCATTTACCTCGGCTTTTAGCCATGCCTTTCGGGCTTATCTTTTCTGTGCAACTTGTCTGCCACACTTACCCACTACAAAGATTAATTCCTGGTAACACTTCCCATGTTGCACTTGCAAATATGTGGCTAAATCCCTAGCATGTGCCAATATTTCGCTGAAGAGAACTCAAAGTGTTAAGACTCCTATCTATTCTCGCCATGATGCTAGTGTCATCGACCCTGATGGCGGCAGAGCAGACACGTTATATCTCAGATAACGTCTACACCTTCATTCACGGGGGCCCTGGCACCCAATACCGTATTCTGGGCAGCGTCGAAGCCGGTCAGCCGGTGACCTACCTGGGTGAGATGCAAAACGACTACGCCAAGGTAGTCGACCACAAGGGCCGCGAAGGCTGGGTCGACAGCAAGATGCTGGACTCAGGCAAGAGCTTCCGCGTACAGCTACCCGAAGTTCAGGCCGAACTCGCCAAGGTAAAGGCCGATCTTGAGAGCATCACCAACGAGAGCGACAGCAGCGCTCAGTTGATCCGTCAGCTACGCTCACAGCTGGCCAACGCCGAAGAGTCCCTGGCCAAGGCATCAAGCGAGCGCGACAGTGCCACCCGCGAACTGACCCGTCTGAAAAATGATGAGCGCTTCGAGCTGATGAAACAGGGCGGCATGATCGCCGGTATCGGTGTGCTGATCGGGGTTATCCTAGTCTATCTGCCGCGTCCACGTCGTCGCCAGAAGAACCGCTGGTAATTCCCGCGACACAAGCGCGAGCGAATAGCATGAGCCAGGGCCGAGTCCCTGGCTTTTTTATGCCTGAAACGCCGATAAAGCCCCCACTATATTGACCAAGGTCTCAGGCCCGCAGGCCCGATAAACAGTGGCGTTGCGCGCCTTCTGGCCGGACGAGATCAAACAAAGGTCACATTCACCCACACAAGAGTGTCCCTCATCACATTTTGGATGTATAATCGGCGCGCGAAAGGCGCCAGATTGTATACAAAAATAATACTAAACGCCTGAAAACTTACCTTTTGTTCAAGCCAAAACTGTCCCTATTTAGGTCCAGGTGGAAGTGATTACTATGTTCAAAGCAAGTGAAGTTCTGACTGGTCGTTACGACTCAGCTACCCTAGATGAGCTATTTACAGCGATCACCAACAACTATATTGTCGACGAAGAGCAATACCTCTCTGAACTGATTAAGCTTGTTCCCTCGAGCGATGAAGAGATTCAACGTATTACCAAGCGTGCCCATGACCTGGTACACAAGGTGCGTCAATACGACAAGAAGGGACTCATGGTCGGTATCGACGCCTTCCTGCAACAGTACAGCCTGGAGACCCAAGAGGGGATCATCCTCATGTGTCTGGCCGAGGCCCTGCTGCGTATCCCTGACGCCGCCACCGCCGATGCACTGATCGACGATAAGCTCTCCGGCGCCAAGTGGGACGAGCACCTGAGCAAGAGTGACTCGACCCTGGTCAATGCCTCTACCTGGGGCCTGATGCTCACGGGTAAGATCATCTCCCTGGACAAGAATATCGATGGCAAGCCAAGCAGCCTGCTGAACCGTCTGGTCAACCGCCTGGGTGAGCCAGTGATCCGTCAGGCCATGCTAGCCGCGATGAAGATCATGGGTAAGCAGTTCGTCCTTGGCCGCACTGTGCAAGAGGCGCTGAAGAACAGTACCGACAAGCGCAAGCTGGGCTACACCCACAGCTACGACATGCTGGGCGAAGCCGCCCTGACCATGAAAGACGCGCAGAAATACTACCAGGATTACTCCAATGCCATCGCGGCACTGGGCGCTCAGCAGTACGATGAGAGCGAGGCGCCACGCCCAACCATCTCTATCAAGCTATCGGCGCTGCACCCTCGCTATGAGGTGGCCAACGAAGACAGAACCATGACCGAGCTGTATGACACCCTGGTCAAGCTGGTCTCTCAGGCCCGTAGCCTCAACGTGGGCGTCTCTATCGATGCCGAAGAGGTTGACCGTCTCGAGCTGTCTCTCAAGCTGTTCCAAAAGCTGTATAACTCTGACGCCGCCAAGGGCTGGGGCCTGCTAGGCATAGTGGTTCAGGCCTACTCTAAGCGTGCCCTGCCTGTGCTGTGCTGGATCACCCGTCTGGCCAAAGATCAGGGCGATGAGATCCCTGTGCGTCTGGTAAAGGGTGCCTACTGGGACAGCGAGCTCAAATGGGCTCAGGTCGCCGGCGAAGGCGGCTACCCGCTATTTACCCGCAAGGCAGGCACTGACGTCTCTTACCTGGCCTGTGCACGCTACCTGCTGTCCGACGCCACCCGCGGTGCCATCTACCCGCAGTTTGCCAGCCACAACGCCCAGACAGTGGCCGCCATCACCGACATGGCCGGCGACCGTCTGTATGAGTTCCAGCGTCTACACGGCATGGGCGAAGAGCTGTACGACACCCTACTGGCCGAGAGCGGCGTCAGCACGGTTCGTATCTACGCCCCTGTGGGTGCCCACAAAGATCTGCTGCCTTACCTGGTGCGTCGCCTGCTGGAAAACGGCGCCAACACCTCGTTCGTACATAAGCTGGTCGACCCTAAGACACCGATCGAATCTTTGGTTGTCCACCCATTGACGACCCTACAAAGCTATAAAACCCTAGCCAACAATAAAATCGTTCAGCCGATCGACATCTTCGGCGCCGAGCGTAAAAACTCCAAGGGAATCAACATGAACATCATCTCAGAATCTGAGCCTTTCTTCGCCGCGCTGGACAAGTTCAAAGACCAGCAGTGGTCTGCCGGCCCTATCATCAATGGCGAAACCCTCAGCGGTGAAACCATTGAGGTGAAGAGCCCGTACGACACCACACAGATCGTCGGCAAGGTTGCCTTCGCCAACAATCAGGCGATCGAGCAGGCTCTGGCCAGCGCTCACAACGCCTTCGGCAGCTGGTGCTCAACCCCAGTTGAAGTACGTGCCAACGCGCTACAGAAGCTGGCGGATCTGCTTGAAGAGAATCGCGAAGAGCTGATCGCCCTCTGTACCCGTGAAGCGGGTAAGAGCATTCAAGATGGCATCGACGAGGTGCGCGAGGCGGTCGACTTCTGTCGCTACTACGCGGTCCAAGCCAAGAAGATGATGGGCAAGCCTGAGCTGCTTCCTGGCCCAACGGGTGAGCTGAACGAGCTGTTCCTGCAAGGTCGCGGCGTATTCGTCTGTATCAGCCCATGGAACTTCCCACTGGCGATCTTCCTAGGTCAGGTTACCGCAGCCCTTGCGGCGGGTAACACTGTGGTTGCTAAGCCTGCCGAGCAGACCTCTATCGTGGGTTACCGCGCGGTGCAGCTGGCCCATGAGGCCGGTATACCTAAGGAAGCCCTGCAGTTCCTACCTGGTACGGGTGCTACCGTCGGTGCGACCATCACGGCCGATGAGCGTATCGGCGGCGTCTGCTTTACCGGCTCTACCGTGACCGCTAAGCGCATCAACCTGACACTTGCCCAGCGTGACGGTGCCATCATCCCGCTAATCGCCGAAACGGGTGGTCAAAACGCCATGGTGGTGGACTCGACTTCACAGCCAGAGCAGGTGGTTAACGACGTGGTTTCCTCTTCGTTCACCAGCGCCGGTCAGCGTTGTTCGGCCCTGCGCGTGCTCTATCTACAGGAAGATATCGCCGATCGCGTGATCGACGTGATGAAGGGCGCCATGGACGAGCTGACCATAGGCAACCCAAGTTCGGTGAAGACGGATGTCGGCCCTGTGATCGACGCGACCGCCAAGGCGAACCTCAACGCCCACATCGACCATATCAAGCAGGTGGGCCGTCTGCTCAACCAGCTGGAGTTGCCGGCAGGCACCGAAAATGGTCACTTCGTTGCACCGACCGCGGTAGAAATCGACTCTATCAAGGTACTGGAGAAGGAACACTTCGGTCCTATTCTGCACGTGATCCGCTACAAGGCGGCCGATCTGCCTAAGGTGATCGACGACATCAACTCTACCGGTTTCGGTCTGACCCTGGGGATCCACAGCCGCAACGAGGGCCATGCCCTGGAAGTGGCCGACAAGGTGAACGTGGGTAACGTCTACATCAACCGTAACCAGATCGGCGCCGTGGTTGGCGTGCAACCGTTCGGCGGCCAGGGCCTGTCGGGCACGGGTCCTAAGGCCGGTGGTCCACACTACCTGACCCGTTTCGTGACCGAGAAGACACGTACCAACAACATCACCGCCATCGGCGGTAACGCTACCCTACTCTCTCTGGGTGACAGCGACGAATAATCTCGTCTGCTTGAGCGTTCGACAAAAAAGCCAGTGGATCTCCACTGGCTTTTTTATTACCCGTCACAAGGGCTAAAAGAACTGAGGACTAAGAGCTAAGGACTAAGCACTCAAGGCGAAGAATACGCCTTAACTTAGCACGCGGTTCAAACTGGCATAGTGGGCATCCTGAGCCAGCAGGCTTTGGTGAGTGCCGCTAGTGCGGATCTTGCCCGCCTCCATCAGGTGGATGCTATCCATCTTGTCCATGGCGGTCAGTCTGTGGCTTATCATCACCATAGTCTTGTCCTTGGCAAACTCCAGCAGCAGCGTCATGATCTCCCGCTCGGTGCGTTGATCCAGCCCCTCGGTAGGCTCGTCGAGCAGCAGCAAGGGCGCATCGCGCAGCAGCGCCCTGGCCACGCCGATACGGCGGCGCTCACCGCCTGAGAGCTGCCTGCCCCCCTCGCCTATCCAGTTATCCAGCGGCTTGTCGCCCTGAGTTAAAGCCCCCAAGCCGACACGCTCCAGCACGGCGATAAGCTTGGCATCGTTGGCCTCACGCCATGCCTTGCGTTCGCTGCGGCTCCCATGAGATGGCGCCTGTTCAAATTGCGCCAAGGTCAGGTTGTCGCGCAACGTCCCGGCAAACAGATAGATGCGCTGGCTCACTACCGTCATGGCGCGGCGCAGCGCCTGCTCGCTATAGGCCTCGATGGGGCGGCCATCGAGCAACAGAGTGCCCGCATCGGGCGTCCACTCCCGGGTAATGAGCGACAGCAGGCTCGACTTGCCGCAGCCCGTCTGCCCCAGCAGCGCCAACTTCTCGCCCGGCTTCACCGTCAGACTCAGGCCATCGAGCACCTTCTGACCTGGCTGATAACCAAAGCTCACATCCGTGATGGTCAGCTCACCGCGACTCACCGCCAGCTGACTATCGTCACCAAAGGCGATGCTCGGGCGACGCTCGGTAATATCGCTCACCCGCTCGGCCGCCTGCACGCAGGCCGACAGGTGCTGAAAGGCGCCTGCCAGCGGCATCAGCATCTCAATACAGGCCAGCGTCATAAACACCACCAGCGCCAGCAGCGGCCCGGGCGGCACGCTATCACCCACTCCATCGGCGGCGAGATAACAGAGCAGCACCAAGGCCAGGCCATGGCTTAGGATCAGCAGCGCCTGGCTCAGGGCGGTCACCGCCGTCATGGTGGACTGGCTAGTAAACAACTTGGCCTGAGCGCTGTCCAGCTCGGCCCTGAAGCGCTTCTCGGCGCCAAACAGTGTCAGCTCCGCCTGACCTTGCAAGTATTCCAGCAGCAGCACCCGATACTGACGCCGGCTCTCCAGCTGGGCGATGCCCGGCCTGTGGCCCAAACGATAGAAGACCAGAGGCAGCAGGAACCACAGAGTCAGCAGCACGCCGCACAGGGTCAGCGCCAGCTCACTGTCAAACCAGGAAAGAAAGCCATACAGGGCGGCGATCATCAAGAGCGAAGCCAGCAGCGGTGTTATTAACCGCAGATAGAGATGATCCAGTGTGTCGATATCGGCCACCAGACGGTTGAGCAGATCGCCGCCGCGCAGATGGCTCAGATCCTTGGCGCTCAGTGGCATCAGCTTGCCCCAGGCCCAGGTGCGCAGCTCGGTCAGCAGGCGGAAGGTGGCCTCGTGGGTCGCCAGACGCTCGCCATAGCGGCTAGCGGTGCGGGCGATGGAGAGGAAACGCACCCCACCGGCCGGGGTGAAATAGTTAAAGGCTTGGGCAGTCACCACGCTCAGTCCCGCCACGGCGGTAGCCGACAGGAACCAGCCCGATAGTGACAGCAGGCCGATCCCCGCCATGAGTGTAGTCAGGCTCAGCAGCAGCCCCACCAGCATCATCAGCCACTGGCGCTTAAATAGTTTGATAAAAGGCAGCAGGTGTTTCATTACGCCTCCTCCTGTCGATGGCACAGGTCGCTAAACAGCCCAGGCTCGGCCATCAGGGTGTGATAATCCCCCTGCTGCACCAGCTTGCCGCCATCGAGCACCCAGATCCTGTCCATATCGATGAGGGCATCCAGGCGATGGGTCACCAGCAGGCTGGTGGCGCCCTGGCGCGCATCGAACAGCGCCTGCATCACCGCCGCCTCGCTGTGGCTATCTAAGCTAGCGGTCGGCTCATCGAGCACAAACAGCTTGGCCGACTGTCCAAGCGCCCTCGCCAGACACAGACGTTGCGCCTGACCCACTGAAACTCCGGCGCTCTGCTCCCCTATGGGGTGAGCGAACCCAAGAGGCTGTGCCCGCACAAAATCGCCGATACGGGCGCTGTCCAACAATGTATAGATAGCCTCTTCCGTCATCGTCTTACCCATGGTGACGTTGTCGCCAATGGTGCCGTGAAACAGCTGCGGCTCCTGCCCAAGCCAGGCCAGATGAGTACGATAGCTGCCCGACTCCAGGCTGTTTAACTCCTGGCCATTGACCAGCACGCTGCCGCGATAATCAAGGAAGCCCAATAGCATGTTGAGCAGGCTGGTCTTGCCCGCCCCGCTCGGCCCGACGATGGCAAGCTGCTCGCCGCCGGTGATCTCCGCCGTTATCGGCCCCAGCAGCACCTGACCGTCTGGGCTTAATACCTCTACCCCTTGCAGCTTAATGCTCAAAGGCGTCTCGCTGGTAAAAGGCACGCGCGGCGCATCATCAGCCTCATCCCCTTGATGATTCAGCAGCTCCATCAGCGCCTCGGCGGCGCCAATGGCCTGGGCCTTGGCATGATAGTGAGTGCCCATATCCCGCAGGGGCTGATAAAACTCAGGCGCCAGAATCAACACAAACAGGCCGATAAACAGCGTCATACCCGCGCCGTAGTGGCCAAAGTCGAGATGATCTAAAAAACTAAAACCGAAATAGACGGCCAACACGGCGATAGAGACGGCGGCGAAGAACTCCAGCACCGCCGAGCTTAAGAAGGCCATGCGCAGCACCGCCATGGTGCGGCTGCGAAACTCCTCAGAGGCATTCTCGATCGCCTGCTGCTCTCGCTCACCTGCGTGGAACAGACGCAGGGTGCCAAGTCCCCTCAGCCTATCCATGAAGTGGCCGCTGAGGCGCGACAGGGCGCCAAAATTTTTGCGGTTAGCATCGGCGGCGCCCATGCCCACCAAGATCATAAACAGGGGGATCAACGGCGCGGTGCCCAGCAGAATAATCCCCGCCGCCCAGTTGATGGGAAACACCACAGCCAATATGGTCAGGGGAATGAAGCCCGCCAGCAACATCTGCGGCAGATATTTAGCATAGAAATCGTGAAGGTCTTCCACCTGCTCCAGCACTATGCTGGCCCAGCTGCCCGCCGGACGCCCCTTGATAAACACAGGCCCCAGCTCCACCAGCTTATCCAGCACACTCTGACGAATTTGACTTCGCAGCAACATTCCCGCCTTGAAGCTGATGCGCTCGCGGCCATAGGCTAGCGCGGCGCGCAGCACTATCACGCCAATCAGGGCGATAAACTCGTTGGTAAAGGCATCACGAGGCAAGTTTTCGATGATCAAACCGTGGAGCATGGTCGCCAGCAGATAGGCCTGAGCCACCAGGGCAAAGCCGGTAAGCACACCAAACAACACGGTCAGATTGAGGTAGGCGCCACAGGCCGATTTTTGCTGCTTAAGCCAGCGGCCGAGGACTTTTTCGAGGGTCTTATCCATTGAGCTCCGCGCGTTATCAGGCAGGGACACTAAGTTCGATGGCAAGAGTATCGCAGGCTCACGCACAGGAATAAACCAGCGGGTGGGGAATTGTTAGTAGGCTCACAAAAATTGAGCTAGATCAAAAAAACCGGGAACTCAGTTTTTATCGAGTTTGGTTTTTAGGGTGTCTGGTTTGTTGGATTTTGATGGATCATCTACCCACTACAAACATTTAGATTAGCGGACTAGCCACCACCGAGATCAGTGTTTGAAAAGGTTTTGAAGGTCGCACCTTCATGGCAATCTATCACCTGCGGTGGGCTGATGTGCAAACACGTTTTTGGCACGCAACAAGCACGTCCCTGTGGGCTCTGCGAAATCATCCCTGATTTCGAAGGCCAAAAACGTGTTTACACCAGTATCTATCGTCTCTTCGACTTGACCTTATTGTTTGCTGCTATGGGTTTAGCTTTGACCCAAATTTGAATTAATTAGAGAGACTGAAAATCGCACCTTCATGGCTATTAATTGCCTGCCGCAGGCTCATGTGCAGATACGCCTGTGAGACGCCGTGAATAAGTCCCTTTAGGCTCTGCCGAAACATCCCTGTTTCGGAAGCTCACCGGCGTATCTACACCAGGTATCCAACGCCTCTTCGATTTAACGTTACTGGACAGCCTAGCTCTAAAACATTTTTGGACAAAAGTAAGTTTGGATTTTAGACATACCCATTCTGATTCGGATTAATTTTTGTATAGGCAACGCTTTGCTCACCGGAATATAGGCGAACTCAGCGAGTAATTTTTCCGTGTGCAGCAACTTGTTAGATTTTTTTAGTAAAGGTATACGTAGCCTTCTTGCTCTAACTGTATGGCCATCTCTTTAGCCCAGCTTAACTCAGGGTGCTTTTCCCAAAGCAGTTTCAACATACCAATGGCTTTCTCTTGTAAATAATGAGCATAAAGAATCACTGCCGAGTCACGTGTATGTGTCATTAGCTCTTTATTTTCAATGATAGCTAGGAGCTTGAGTTCTTTTTGATGAATCAACGAGATAAGAGATTCAGCACTTTGCCCTAATGAGCCACGTTCAAAGCAATCATCTTCATCTAGCAAGTTCAGCATTTTAACAACATCACTTTCTGACATGGATGCTATAGATGAGCGTAAGTTATTCCTTAAGCTAGTTGGGATATCTTGCCCGCTACGCCAGAATATATCAGGGTGCCCAGGAATGTGTGCCAAATAGTACAAGATACCTGAATCTAACTCGTTAACGTCCCAACTTTTGAAAATATCAAGTATTTTCATCCAAGCCTCTTCAGATTGGGCATGACATCTAGCCAATGAGCTTAGGCCTAGACAGTGCTCTGTATAGTCGTTCGATTCAGAAAACTTTATTGATTCCTCAAGTGACAATTTGATCTCTTGTTTCAAATGTATGGGCTTGAATATCTTTTCAAAATATTGAAACGTGAAACTTGAGAACTCTGTTTTATTGAACGTTACGGTGTAAGGTCCATTATTTATTACGTCCTTATCGGAGCCAATGTGGTGTTTAACATTTGTCCAATAAGCCGTATCTTCATCCGGATCATAGACAATTCCTATTACAGGTAATGAGTGTGACTTCCAGTACTCAAAGTGCTTTTTAGAAGCAGGAATGGAGCAAGATTTATTGGTACAGAAAGATTTCCCCGACTTAATTTGCAATGCGACAGTAATACCCTTCACGTCTTCTTCATCTACTAATTCTACAAATGCATCGTTACCATAATCATTTTCTTGGTGCACCTCATGAAAGATACTGTTTGAGGATTCAATTATGTTTCGAACATAATTAACTCCTCTTTTAGCCATTGCCGAGCTTTTCAGTTTAGTTGTTCCCATGATTCCTCAAAAAATCTAACAGCTTATTAGTGCGCATGCGCGTTTACTTCGTTGGACCAATGAAAACGCGCACAGTTAACTATCTGTATATAATGAACTTATCAGCATTTTGCTAAATACACCATCTGAAAAAATACGCAATGGGGCAAAAATAACCCAGGCTTTAGATTCGCTACTCGCACCCAATACCGCCAAATCGAAGAGACGTTAGATACCCAGTGTAGATACGCCGGTGAGCTTCTGTGACAGGGATGTCACGGCAGAGCCTACAGGGAACGTACTTGCGGCGTCTCACAGGCGTATCTGCACATACGTCGCTCCTTCACATCCTTGTGATCACGACATTGGTACTTCCATGTACAGCACTCGCCGGGCAGGCGTTAGGTAGCAGCGAAGGTACGACCTTCAAACTCACTCAACAAGTAAACCTGCCACCAAACGCTACTCGCGCCAAATACCGCCAAATCGAAGAGACGTTAGATACCCAGTGTAGATACGCCGGTGAGCTTCCGTGACAGGGATGTCACGGCAGAGCCTACAGGGAGCGTACTTGCGGCGTCTCACAGGCGTATCTGCACATCCCCCGCCGGGCAGGCGTTAGATTACAGCGAAGGTACGACCTTGAAATCCACTCAATAAATGGACATGCGGCCAAACGCTACAACCCCGAATCAAATACCAAACTAGTACGAGATGCCCCCCCCGATTGAAGAAACTGGCTAACTTGTTTTCTAACAAGTTCCTAAGTTTCTTGGCAAACTCAAACTCACCACGCATCCCTCCCGCCAGGGAAGATCGGCGTGATCGGCGCAGTTATCTATGGTGAACTGTCCCTTATGCTGACGCATCACATCGCAGCAGATGGCCAGACCCAGCCCCAGGCCGTCGTCCTTGGTGGAGTAGAAGGAGGCCATGAGATCCTGGGCCTTGCCCTTGAGGCCTGGGCCATTGTCCACCAGCCTGAGGGTCGCCTGCTGGGCACCATATTCAAGGGTCAGCAGCAATCGCTTCTCCCTGTCGGGTTTCATCTCGGCCATGGCATCCAGGCTGTTCTTGATCAGATTCACCAGCACCTGACTCAGGCCGACGCCGTCGCCAAACAGGCTGTAGGGTTCACCCCGCACCTCCTGGGTGAGGACGATGCCCTGCTGCTGAAACTCGCGGCGAAACAGCGCTAGTGTGTTGGTGACCACTTCGTCTAAGGAGAGGGCTTCATATTGGGATTTACGCCGTTTGAGCAAGCCACGGATGCGGTGCACCACGGCGCCGGCCCGGGCAGACTGGGCATTGATCTTGGCCAGCAGCTCATACAGATCTGAGTCGGCATCGCCGCGGCTGTTGAGCTGCATCATGCCCCCCTCGCTGTATTGAGTGATGGCGGCGATGGGCTGGTTTAGCTCATGGGCCAGGCCCGAGCCTATCTCGCCGAGAATAGCCGCACTCTTCATCCGCTCCACCTGCAGCGCCTTATCCTTGAGCTGACGCTCTGTGTCGATCAGAAAGTCGCTCTTCTGCCGAAACTTATACTCAAGCCAGAGGTGATAGACGGTGGACACCAGAAACAGCAACAGCAGCGCCAGGCCCCACTCCTTGTTCTTCTCCATCCATTTGAGCACCGTGTAGTGCAGCGGCGGCGGTGGCGCCTTGAGTTGCAGCTCCTTAAACAGCTTGATCACCTTGAGCTGGCTGATGGGCGCCGTCCAACCCAGGGTCTTGGCCTGAATGGCGGCGGGATGGTCCGGCCCCAGTGCATAGAGGGCCTGGGTGATCTTCTGGGTGATGGCTGGCGGCACGGTATCGGCGGCGGCAAAGGACCAGTTGGGGTAGAGCTGAGTGCTCACCAGGCACTCATAGCCCGCCGGCATGGTGGGGTGGATCACCCTGAAGTCTTCCTTCTTCACCAGGCCGTCCTGAATCATCTCCTCCAGGGTGCAGAAGGGCGTGATGGCCGCATCCACCGTGCCGTCGCGCACCTGATAGACGATGGGCTCCAGGGGAAAGCCCAGGAAGCGCAGCGAGCCGAAGTAGTTCTCCGGGTTATAGCCCATCTTATGCAGCAGGCCGATGGCGGCCTGATAGCCCCCCAAGGCCTGGGGATCGCTGGCCACCAGGTGTTTGCCTTCGAGATCCTTGAGGGTGTAGATCTGGCTGTCGGCGCGCACGATGATGGTAGAGCCGATGGCAAAGGTGGCGCCGCCATGCATATGGCTCTTCATGGTCGCCAGCCAGGAGAGGGGGAAGTTACTGCTGAGGTTAAAGTATTGCCCCGGGTTGGTGACGATAAACTGTAGCTCGTGGGCCAGCAGCTGGCGGCTCATCTCGTCGAAATCCACCGGAACCACCTCGAAATGCGTACCCGGCACCTCCTGAGACAGGTAGTCCATCATGGGCTGCCAGCGCTCTATCCCCTTCTGCACCCCGTGATTAGCCAGCACCCCGACCCTGAAATGAATAAGGTCGTCGGTACTTGTTTCGGGCGTCGCGGCAAGGGCTAGCTGGCTAAACAGCAACAGGCTTGACGCAAACAGGCCAGATATACAGAGATTTAGCCATCCCGCCCGCAGACAAGATCTCAACCAATAACCCAATCGCCCTTTCATCGCTCGCCCAGTCACTTTATTGAACCTACTACTCTAGGCAAGAAAGGGGCAGTTTGATGTGAGGCGGTGCAAACATCCCCTCGTGACTCCATCAGAAAATTATCATTTAGTGATCTGTCTCAAAGGCCCAAATGCCCCTTTTGCCAGCCTCAAATAGAGGCGCTAGGCTAGATACAACCCAAGGCTAACGACCCACTAAAGCTATGCCGCAAGCCACGCCGCAACCTATGCCCCTCTATCTGGTGGACGATGACGAAGCCGTCCTCGATTCCCTCAGCTTCATGCTGCGCCAGTTCGGCTATGAGATGACCACCTTCGTCTCTGGCCTGCGCTTCTTAGAAGAGGTGGATCTGAGCCAGCCTGGCTGCGTCATACTCGACAGCCGAATGCCGGCCATCAGCGGTCAGGCGCTGCAACAAGAGCTGCTGACCAAGCAGAGCCCCCTGGGGATCATCTTCCTCACTGGCCATGGCGACCTGCCCATGGCGGTCAATGCCTTTCGTCAGGGCGCCTGCGACTTCTTTCAGAAGCCGGTATCGGGTCAGGCCCTGGCGGCCGCCATCGACAAGAGCATGCTCCATAGCCAGAAGGCCTTCGAGGCACTGCAGCTGAGCCACAACCTGGCCACCCTGAGCGATCGCGAGCATCAGGTGCTTGAGCTGCTTATCCAGGGCAAGACCAACAAACAGCTCTCCGAGGCGCTGTTCTTGTCGCTGCGCACCATAGAGGTACACAGATCCAACGTGATGAAAAAGCTCAAGGTGCACAACCTGGCCGAACTAGCCAAGTACAGCCAGATTTAACAACAAACCTACAATAAAAACAGATAACTAGATTGAATTAAGACCTGCCTTTGTTGCGGGTCAGCTCCATCCCACTAGGCCTAAACCTAAAGCCTTAGCCCCTAAAATCCTTCACGATCCCCTGTGAATCGAGGTCACATTTTTTTCACATCTCAGACCAAAAAAACTGCGCCAGATCACGCGCGCCCCGCCTATGTGGTTTACCACAATACCCCTGATTTTTATAGGGGATAACAATGGACTCAGACCTCCTGCGGGAGGGAACAAAAACCAATAACAGTGTGTGATTTCATCTGCCCTTGCAGATGAAGGAGGAAACCATGATAGAGCTTGATAGACGAACGTTTATTAAGGGAGCCGGTGCAGGGGGAGCAAGCTGTGCACTGGCAACATTATTGCCCGGCTCGCTGGCAGCGCTGGAGCAGAAGCCCCTGCAGGGAGTGGGCAAGGAAGTCGCCAGCATATGTGAGATGTGCTCGACACGTTGCCCCATCTCGGCGCGAGTGATCGATGGCAAGAATGTGTTTATCCAGGGCAACAGCGCCGCCAAGTCCTTCGGCGGCAAGGTATGCGCCCGCGGCGGTGCCGGCCACAGCCTGCTGTACGATCCACAGCGTATCGTGAAACCGCTACGCCGGGTGGGCGAGCGCGGCGAAGGCAAGTGGGAAGAGATCAGCTGGCAAGAGGCCTACAAGACCATCGCCAACAAGCTCAACGACATCAAGCAACAACATGGCCCCGAGGCCGTGGCCTTCTCCTCCAAGTCCGGCTCTCTGTCGGGACACCTGTTCCATCTGGGTAAGGCCTTCGGCTCGCCCAACACCTTCACCCACGCCTCCACCTGCCCCGGCGGCTATGTGATCGCCGCCAAGGCGATGTTTGGCACTAAGGTGAAGCGCGACTTAGGCAACTCCAAATACATCATCAATTTCGGTCACAATCTCTATGAAGGGATCAACATGTCCGAGACCCGCGGCCTGATGAAGGCGCAGATGAGCAAGGGTGCCAAGTTGGTGGTGTTCGAGCCTCGCTTCTCGGTTGTCGCCGACAAGGCCGACGAGTGGTTTGCCATACGTCCGGGCACGGATGTCACCGTCGCCCTGGCCCTGTGTCACGTACTGATCTACGACAACCTCTACGATCAGGCCTTCATCGAGCGTCACGTAGAGGGCTTCGAATCCTTCGCCAAGGAGGTCAAAGCCTATACCCCTGAGTGGGCGGAGGGGATCAGCGACGTCCCCGCCAAGGATATCCGCCGCATCGCCCATGAATTTGCCGCCAAGGCGCCCCATGCCGTGGTGGATTTCGGTCACCGTGCCACCTTCACCCCGGAAGAGTTCGAGATGCGCCGCGCCCTGTTTGCCGCCAACGTATTGATCGGCAACATAGAGCGCAAGGGCGGCCTCTACCTGGGTAAGAAGGCCAAGACCTACAACAAGTTTGCCGGTGACAAGGTCGCCCCAGGCCTGGGTAAGCCAGGCGTCGAAGGCATGCCTAAGCCCCAGGCCAAACGTATCGACCAGGTAGACGAGCAGTACGCCATGATGTGGTCATCCGGCGGTATCTATCAAACCATTCTCGATGCCACCCTAGAAGCCAAGCCTTACCAGCTGCGCGCCTGGGTGATGAGCCGCACCAACCCGATGCAGACCATGACCGACAGAGCCAAGGTGGTCGAGACCCTGAAGAAACTGGACTTTGTGGTCAGCTGCGACGTCTACATCAGCGAAACCGCCGCCTACGCCGACATCATACTGCCTGAGTCCACCTACCTGGAGCGGGACGAAGAGATCGCCGACAAGTCGGGTAAGAGCCCGGCCTACTATGTCCGCCAACGTGTGGTGGAGACCATAGGCGACACCAAGCCAAGCTGGCAGATCTTCAAGGAGCTGGGCCACGAGATGGGCCTGGAGCAATACTTCCCATGGGAGAACATGGAAAGCCTGCAACTTCTGCAGCTGGATCGCGACATGGCGCGCTATGACGAGATCAAGCAGAAGGGCTATGTCAGCTACGGCAAGCCACTGATGCTGCGCGAACCTGCCATGGTGGCGGCGTTCGTCAAACAATACCCTAACGCCAAGCCCACCGACGAAGATGGCACCTACGCCAGCGCCATGAGCTTCAAGACCCCAAGCGGCAAGATTGAGCTTAGCTCGGACAAGGTCGAGAAGATGGCCGCCGGTCGCGGGGTGATCAAGTACCGCGAGGTCAAACTCAAACAGGACAACGAGCTCTACTTTATCCAGGGCAAGGTCGCGGTGCACACCAATGGTGCCACCCACAACGTGCCTATGCTGGCCAACCTGATGTCTGATAACGGCGTGTGGATCCACCCAGTTACCGCAGGACGCTTAGGCATTTCCAGCGGCGATAAGATCCGCCTCACCAGCAGCGTCGGCAGCGAAGAGGGTACCGCACTGGTCACCCCAGGTATTCGCCAGGATACGGTGTTCGCCTACATGGGCTTTGGCTCGAAAAACAAAGAACTCGCCAGAGCGACCGGCAAGGGCGTTCACTGCGGCAACCTGCTGCCCAACGCGACCGCACCCGTCTGCGGCATGAATATCCACACTACTGGCATCACGCTAGCGAAGATCTAATAGGAGTCCAGTATGAGTAAAAGATATGTAATGGTGCACGACGAGAATCGCTGCATCGGCTGTCAGGCCTGTAGCGTCGCCTGTCGCAGCGAAAACGGTACTCCCGAGGGAGTTACCCGTCTGCAAGTGCGGGTCGAAGGCCCGTTCGGCGATGCCCCGCACCTGCACTTTAAATATAACCGTGTCTCCTGTCAGCAGTGTGAGAACGCGCCCTGCGTTACCGTGTGCCCCACAGGCGCTGCCTATGTGGGCGAGGACGGCTTGGTCTCCATCAAGGAAGATAAGTGCGTCGGCTGTATGTACTGTGTGGCAGCCTGCCCCTACAAGGTGCGTTTCATCAACCCGGAAACCAAGGCGGCCGACAAGTGTAACTTCTGTAAGGACACCCGTCTGGCGCGGGGCGAACTGCCCGCCTGTGTCACTGTGTGCCCAACCGATGCGCTGACCTTTGGCGATGCCAACGATCCGAGCAGCGAGGTGGCCAAACTCATCAACACCAAAGCGACCTATCAGGAGAAGACCCACCTGGGGACTAAGCCCAGGGTCTATCGCATTCCAACTAAACGCGGGGGGATACAGTCATGAACAATACCTGGGGCGATATGGCGCAATATGATCCAGTCACCTGGAACTGGGTAATCGCAGTCTACCTGTTTATGGCCGGCCTCTCGGCAGGCTCGATTCTTATCGGCATAGGACTGCGCTGGTACAGCAAGGAGAAGGCGCTAGAGAGCGCCATTCTCAAGTCGGCGGCCATCATCAGTCCGCTGGCGATCATCATAGGCCTGGCCTGTCTGGTGTTTGACTTGACCAAGCCGTTTGATTTCTGGCTGATCCTGGTCATCTACAACTTCAGCTCTGTCATGTCCATCGGTGTGCTGGCGCTGCTGCTCTACTCGCCTATCGGCATCGCCTACTCCCTGATAGTGCTGAGAGACGAGCTGAGTCAGTGGCAGCTGGGCTTCCTGGTACCATTGGCCGATGCCCTGATGCCGATGAGAAAGGCGATCGAGGTCGTGCTGTTTGTATTGGCCATTGGTGTGGGCGCTTACACCGGCTTCCTCATCTCGGCGATGAACGCCTACCCAATGCTGAACACGGCGGTACTGCCTGCGCTCTTCCTGGTGTCTGGCCTGTCAGCCGGGGCGGCGGCTAACGCCATCGGCGCGCTACTGATGTTTAACACCCATCCCCATGACGCCAACCTGAGCAAGATGCATGGCCTGGAGCTGCCGGTGATGCTGAGCGAGCTGATGTTCCTCTTCATGCTGTTCTGCGCGCTTTACTTCAAGGGTGGAGCGGCCGCGGCGGCGCTGGCGTCACTCACAACCGGTGTCTGGGCCAGCGTATTCTGGGTCGGTGTGGTCGGTATCGGCTTTGCCATCCCACTGCTCACCATGCTGATGCCGTCACAGACACGTCACAGCAGGGGCGTGATGATCGCCGTGGCCTGCTGTAGCCTCACCGGGGTGTTGGCCCTGAGACACTTTGTGATCTACGCGGGTCAGAGCTACATCAGCTAATCCCTCCCCACCTAACGCAAAAAGCCCAGCAGATGCTGGGCTTTTTTATCAGATGAATTCACGATGACTCGTCGTCTTCGTCCCGTTACTCGTCGTCTTCGTCGAAGTAGTCGTCATCGAAATCGCTGTCGCCTGCGGCGTCACGCTCGGCGCGCCATTTCTCGGCGGCGGCTTCTTTGGCAGCAGCGGCCTCGTTGCGCTCGGTGCGTTGCTTGGCGCGGCGTTCGTTACGCACCATCAGGTTGTCGACTATGCCTTTAAGGGTCTCTTCGCCCCAGGCAGTCGCCTCGGCTTCGCTGGCAAAACCGGATTTCGCCTTGGTAACGCCTATCTTACGCGCCGTCATGCGACGGGTGACTTCGGCAGTCCAGCTGCCTTCGGCTTCGCTCACGCGAAGACCGTATTTCTTGTTTTGTGCCATGTTAATTTCCTAATTCGATCTTCGAGTGCAAACTTGCCGCTCATTGAGGGAAACAGCGGTCCAATATACCACTGTCGTCAGAAAGGCGGCTATTGTAGTCTCCTCTGGATAAAACTCAATCATTAGCGCGCACAATTTGCGAAAAAGTTGCCCCTTTCAGCTAAGCATAACTGGCGAATTCGATAGCACTTTGCTATCGCTTAATGTAAGCTGCACGCCCGCCAGCCCGCTGGCACCCAATTATGCGCCATCGTCGCCCAAGAGATCCCTCTATGAGTTTTTCCTCCCTAGGTTTATCCGCCCCCATTTTAACGGCCGTCACAGACAAAGGTTATCAGACCCCTTCGCCCATTCAGGCTCAGGCTATCCCTGCGGTATTGTCTGGCAAAGACGTGATGGCGGCGGCGCAAACCGGGACAGGCAAGACGGCGGGCTTCACCCTGCCGCTGCTGGAGCTGCTCAGTCAGGGCCCTCGCGCCCGCAACAAGCAGGTACGCGCCCTGGTGCTGACCCCAACCCGTGAGCTGGCCGCTCAGGTCGCCGAGAGTGTCACCACCTATGGTAAGCACCTGCCGCTGCGCAGCGCTGTGGTATTCGGTGGTGTCGGCATAGGGCCGCAGATCAGCCGTCTTCAGCGCGGTGTCGATATTCTGGTAGCGACCCCGGGGCGATTGCTGGATCTCTATCAGCAACAGGCACTCAGCTTCAGCCAGCTGGAGATCCTGGTACTGGATGAGGCCGATCGCATGCTGGACATGGGCTTTATTCACGACATCAAGAAGATCCTCGCCATCTTACCGCCCAAGCGGCAGAACCTAATGTTCTCCGCCACCTTCTCCGATGAGATCCGTACCCTGGCCAAGGGGCTGGTACACAACCCGGTAGAGGTCTCGGTCACTCCGCGCAACAGCACGGCCAACACAGTCGCCCAGCTGATCTGCCCGGTAGACAAGAGTAAGAAGTCGGCGGCGCTGGTAAAACTCATCCAGCAAGGTGACTGGCAACAGGTACTGGTATTTAGCCGTACCAAACACGGTGCCAACCGTCTGGCCAAGGCCCTGGACGCCAAGGGGATCACCGCCGCGGCCATCCACGGCAACAAGAGTCAGGGGGCCCGCACCAAGGCGCTGGCCAACTTCAAGTCGGGCGAGATCCGCGTATTGGTGGCAACCGACATCGCCGCCCGAGGCCTGGATATCGACCAGCTGCCTCAAGTCGTCAACTTCGACCTGCCAAACGTGCCCGAAGATTATGTGCACAGAATCGGCCGCACCGGCCGCGCAGGTGCCGACGGTAAGGCGATCTCCCTGGTGAGCGACGAAGAAGCCAAGCTGCTGGCCGATATCGAGCGCCTGATCGGCAAGAACCTACCGCGCACCCTGGTAGAGGGCCTAGAGCCGAGCCACACGCTACCCGAGACAGATCTGACGCCAAAGCGCCACGGCCAGCACAAGGGACCGCGTAACCCTAAGCCTAAAAGCAACAGCCAACGCAATGGCCAACGCAGCAGCAATCGCTCAACCAACGGCCAAGGGGCAGACAAGGCAGACCAGCCTCGCCGCGGCGAGCAAGCTCAGGGCAACAAAGAGGGTCAGGGCCGTCGCCGAACAGGCGCAGGTACTGGTACTGGTACTGGTACTGGTACGAGCAAGCCTACTAGCGAAGGGCAACAAGCGCAAAACCAAGGCAAGCAGGAGCACAGAGACGGTAACGCCCCAGCACGCCGCCGCAGACGCCGCAGACCGAGCCAGGGCTCGCCTAAGCCAGCCGCTAATTAATCGAGCGAGCACTTAACAACGAACGCCTAAAAGCCTGTCATCCGACAGGCTTTTTCATATCCCCACTTAAGCATTTAGTTGCGATAGGATGACCACGGCATTGACTTATCGGGACGATTTACCGACAGTAGCCCTTAAACAGCAAGGGGCCTATAGCGAACAAGGAGCCTTTAGCGAACAAGGAGCCTTTAGCGAACAAGGAGCCCGGCATGACGACACAGAACGATCAGTATTTACAAGGCGGTTGCCTGTGCGGCGCACTGCGCTACAAGGTGTCGGCCGCGCCTTTTGACAGCGATTACTGCCACTGCCGCCAATGCCAAAAGAGTACCGGCGCTATGGCCGCCTGCTGGATGGATTTTAAGGCCGACCAGGTCACTTGGTTACAGGGGGCGCCCAAGGAATACGCCTCCTCAGACACCATACGCCGCGGCTTTTGCCAGCAGTGCGGCACCAGCATCAGCTACCGCAGTACCGACTACCCAGATTACTACACCCTGAGCATCGCCAGCCTGGACGACGCCAACGCCGTCGCCCCCAGATATCACATCTACACGGACAATCAACCCAACTGGCTCAAGATTGACGACGACCTACCAAAATACCGTCAGAGCCGCAGTGAAGGCTGAGGCGGGTTTAGAAAGAAACGACCTCTAGCGCTTCACGGCGCTAAACAGGGCGACGCAGCCCACCTGCTTGATACTGACCCGATCGAATCTGGCGCTTAACTCCTGGGTCAGGGAATCGATATCGTCAGCCTGATTACAGAAGATCCCCTTCTTGTTGTAGACAGCCATCAGCCTGGCCGCGAAGGCATTGGGCGTGATGCCTGTGCCTAGAATTGTGCTGCCAAACAGCACGGCGCCCGGCTTCATCACAGATTCGAGATGAGAGAAGAGCTCGCATTTCTCTGTCATGGTGCCCGGCAGGCAGTGCAGCAGATAGTTCACGCTGACCGAATCGAAGCCATCACATGTCAGCTCGAGTGGCTCCAGGACGTTGCGGCAATAAATCTCAGGGGAGAGATGACGCACCACGGCCGAGGCCGATGCCAGGCTGTTCTCATTAAGATCCATCAAGGCGATGCGCCGGGTATGCTCCGGCAGATGATGCTTGAGGTAGTAGCCTGTGCCGACACCGACATCCAGGTGATTGGCCGAGGTCAAGGCGGCAAACTGCTCGGCGATCAGCTTTGTAGGACACTTCCACAGATAGTGATTGGAAAATCCCAGCACCCAGAGATCATAGATGGCGAGCACACTCTTGGAGTAGATCGCCTGACCCGCGACAACGGCATCTTTATTCATTTTTTCTTACATACCAATAGATTAACGAGGGCGGAATCTATACTAAAACGCCCGGCAAGGCAAAATTACCTTACGCAAAATTACCTTACTAAGGTTAACCCTGGCGGCTGCCAGTCACATCCAGCTTCATACGTTTTCTAAGCCCGGTAGGGCGAATACAGCTGGGGATGTCGTACACCTCGGGGCTTATCTCATGACTCGCCTCTTCCTGCACCAGAGGCTCACCCCGCTCCTTGAGGAAGTCTGTGATATTAAGCAGCTCGGCGTTGTTAAAACGCTCATTAGGCTGCGACACCTCGCTGGCTCCCGGCATACCTGTGGCGATCACCATGATCTCTAACTCACATTCCAGCTCGGGCACTATCGAGAGCCCTATGATCACCTGGGCCTGGCTGCCGAGATGCTGATGCACCAAGTCGCCTATGGCATGATATTGATTAAGCTCGACCGCTTCGGTTGCCACCACGCTGACGATGGCCCCCTTAGCCTTGGATAGCTCCATCTCCTCCAGCAGCGGATTGTTGAGGGCCTGGGCCACGGTATCGGCTAAGCTCTCCCTGCCCAGCTGCCTGGCAACGCCCATGGCCGCGCGCCCCTGATGGCTGATCACGGTAACGAAATCATTGAGATCGATATTGATAAGCCCTGACTGGCTGATGGTCACCGTCAGCCCCTGCAATACATCCTGCAGAACCCGGTTACTCTGATTAAAGGCATTTACCAGGGTTATCTTCTCATCCAGCATGGCGACCAGCTTGTCATTGGGTAGCACAATCAGGCTATTAGCCTGCTCCGACAGTTTCTCGACCCCTTGCAGGGCAACGCGGTTACGCTGCTCGCCTTCGAAGGCAAAGGGGGTGGTGACCACGGCCACCAGTGGCTTACCCAACTGCTTTACCAAGGATGCGATAAACGGCGTGGCTCCTGTGCCTGTACCGCCCCCCATGCCACCCGTGATGAATACCAGATCGGCATCCTTTACTAGCTCGCCGATCGCCTGCTCCGACTCTTTCGCGGCGGCCAGTCCTTTCTCTGGGTTGGCGCCAGCCCCCAGGCCGCGAGTGCTCTGTTCGCCTATCTGTAGGCGACTGGTGCACTGGGCGCTAGCAAGGGACTGGGCATCGGTATTGACCGCCACCAGCTGAACCGAATCATTTAGCTCGGCCTGACTGAGTTGGTTGATGGTGTTGCAGCCACAGCCGCCAACACCGACAACCAAGAGCTTAGGAAGATAACCGCCTTGGGGAATGAGATCGAACATGGTAAAGCCTCCACTTGATGACTCGACCTAGCTTACCCCGTGGCTGCGACAAGCCCCGTCGCAACAGTTTGATATTGTTGACTCAGTTTGCTACTTAGGCGGGAAAAATGGGCCCTAAGCTTAGGCGGTCCCACCACCTCGACGCTATCGGCCATCTCCCACAGGAAGGCCTTAAGCCTAGGGGTATCCTTCACCCTAGCCTGTACCAAATAGCGGCCATCACTCAGACGCTCAACCCGCTGATCGGCCGCAAGTTTGGCTTGCCTGAGAATAAAGTTGGCCGAGGGGGAGAACAGCAGCTCTATGTCGATCATTTCAGGATGACGCACCCCATCATGCAAGGCCTCAGCGAAGTTCTCCCGGGTCACCACTGGGGAATCGAGCAGGCGCACGTGGCGGACAGAATCTATGGGTCTGGCGTAGAGCTTGGTGTGAAAGCTGCCTATGGTGAACACCAGCAAGGCTACACCATCGGTGATCTTTATCCCCTGCAAATTTATCGGTGAATAGTCCACCCAGTGCACCTTATCCTTGATAAAACGCTTGAGCTGGCATGCGATCTGGCGCTTCTGCAGCAGGGCCTCCTGCACTATCTCCAACACCTCTGGGTCTTGTTCGATATGCATCAGGGGCAAGGGCTCGGGCAGCTGAGCCACGCGGCAGGCCCAGTAGAGCCAGGACCTGTCCGAGTCACTGCCCAGCACCTGATCGGCACGCTCGAAATAGGGCGCCAACTGCTTGAGGCTACCGGGTGGCAATAGCTGGCGGGCGTTGTGTTTCAAGGTGAAAAACGCCAGCGCCACATGACGATCCATCAGGGTAAGGTTCATCCCCTGCCAACAGGCGGCGACCGACCAGCCGAAGGGCTTGCATCTGTCATCCATCTCCAGGCCGAACAGCCCCATCTCATACATGGCCTTGAGCTCGCGCTGCACGGTACGCAGCCCCACATCGAAACCTAAGTCGCTGAGTCGTTCGGTGATTCTATTGGCCGTGATCTTTCTCGGATGCCTGGGAATAAGCTCGAGCATCTTAAGCTGGCGCTGGATATTGGTTTGCATTCAGAGTTCCCTTGATGAGCAATATCAACAGCATACTACTCACCTGCGACAAAATCTGTCGCAGCGATTCGCTTTACTCCATAAATGTCAGAGCGAGGGACTAATGTTGATCTTTCCCATGTCCCTATAGGCCAGATGTAAAGGAACGCTCTTATGTGCCAACACCTTTACCTATCGTGTCTTTGATCTTAGGTTACTGATAGCAGTTGGTTTTTAGCTATTTTCGATTGGGAGAATTTAACGGACTTTGACATTTGAAATGAGGATTTCAAACCATGGCTTCATGGTGTATCAATTGCCTGCCGCAGGTGCAGTGCATGGATGCAGCTATGTCGTGATCACATGGGTGAGTAAACAACCTTTTGTGGCCGTCTTTTCGATTTGACGTTACAGATGGTAGGTCTTTAGCTGTTTTCGATTGGTAAATTTCAACGGACTTCGTCATTTGAAGGGCTGCTTCAAACCATGGCTTCATGGTGTACTTATCACCTGCGGTGGGCTCATGTGCAAACACGTTTTTGGCACGCCACTAGCACTTCCCTGTGGGCTCTGCGAAATCATCCATGATTTCGAAGGCCAAAAACGTGTTATACCGATATTTATCGTCTCTTCGATCGAGCGTTAATTGTGTGACTAGCACAAGCTAAAATATTTTGGGACAGAAACGCATTAGAATATTTGTTCAGTAACGCCCGTATTTGCGGCTGGTTTGGAGCGCAGCGGAAAACCAGACCGGCAACATACGCTTGTTAGCCATTTTTTCTTGACAATACAGGTAACTAAACTAGAATGTCCACATAGCACCCGCGGCCACGCTTAGCTCATTCGTTAACAGCTTTGCCTAACCCGCGGGTTTTTTTTGCCTAAAATTCAAGGAGTTAGCTATTAAATGGATCTTAAAGTAGCCGTTTTAGTTGATGGGTCGTTCTTTTTAAAAAGACTGCAATTCTTCAAAAGAAAGTATTATGGGCCTCAGCCCGACCTATCCCCAGAACAAACTGTTCAAATATTGAGCGAATGTGTCAAGCGACATATTAACAATGGCGGGCAAGACACATATCAACACCTATACCGAGTGTTTTACTACGATTCCCCTCCAATCGATATCAAAGCTCATTATCCATTGGCCTTACCCGGCGAAACCAATAAACGCGTAATCGACTTTTCTAAAGAAGACAAAACCCTTCACAGGAATAAGATTTTTGACGAATTAAAAAAGCAAAGAAAATTTGCTTTACGGCTTGGAACAATCAAGCACGATAAGCAGTGGAAATTAACGGATAGGGCTTTAAACGATTTGCTGAAAGGTGAACGGCAGTTTTCTGAACTTTCAAATGATGATTTTTACTATAACCTTCGTCAAAAAGGTGTAGACATTAAATTGGGTGTAGATGTAGCCACCCTCTCACTAGGGAACAAAGTAGACAAAATAATTCTTATCGCTGGTGATAGCGACTTTGTTCCAGCTGCGAAGCTAGCACGAATAAATGGCTTAGACTTTGTTTTAGATGCACTACGAAACAATATCGATCCAAGTCTACATGAACATATTGATGGATTAATTTCGTTTGACTTGGTTTCAATTATGAAGGGAATTCTAGGAAAAGAGCCTGACGTCAAACCTTCGTGGTGGAATACTGGGAGCAACCCTAAAAAGGCAAAGCCATCAGGACGAAGACGCCGTTCAAATACTCAAAATCGCGGGCAATGATGGCTAACAGCTTATTAGTGCGCATGCGCGTTTACCTCGTTGGACCAGTGAATACGCGCATAGCTAACTATCTGTATGTAATGAACTTATCAGCATTTTGCCAAATATACCATCTGGAAAAACGCGCATGCGCGTTTTCCAAACCTATTATCTACTTAACGAGTGTTATAAGTAGTTAATTTTAAAGCCATTTATTTATACCGAAATGAGAAAACGCGCACAAATACAGGATAAAAGTCGTTCAAAATCCTTGTGATTTGAATATGACTGTATAGTTATCCAGTTTTTTAGGTTGGGGAGTAGTGAATTAGATCACGCAGGTGTAGCGATGACAAATTGCCAGGCCAGAAAGTCCGTTAGGTACTGCTCCACCGACAAAGTGTTAACTCATTTTGGGGCAAAACCAAGTTAGCTTTCATCTTCCCTCTTCACACCAAACACGGCCAAATCGAAGAGACGTTAGATACCGAGTGTAGATACGCCAGTGAGCTTCCGAAACAGGGATGTTTCGGCAGAGCCTAAAGGGACTTATTCACGGCGTCTCACAGGCGTATCTGCACATACGTCGCTCCTTCACATCCTTGTGATCACGACATTGGTACTTCCATGTACAGCACCCGCCGGGCAGGCGTTAGATTGCCATGAAGGGCCGACCTTCAATCTCACTCAACAAATAAACATGCAGCCAAAAGCTACTCAAACAAACTCAACCAATCCCTCCCACCAAACACCAGACAACAAAAAAGGAGCTAACGTCAGTCAGCTCCTTTTCCAATTACCACGCTATGCTAGCGTGAACCCTTACCTTAACTCCCACGCCCGATAACTCTTTCCCTTAAGCTTGCCTTTCACAATCTTGTTAAGGGCCTTGCGTAGCACCTTGCGATCTACCGCTACATATGAGCGAAACTCGGTGATCTTAATCTTACCCACCTCACTGCCCTCGATACCGTTCTCGCCGGTGAGACAGCCGAGGATATCCCCGGGGCGAATCTTCTGCTTCTTGCCACCATCTATCTGTATGGTCACCATCTTAGGCTGAGGCGGCAGGGTGTCGAGCAGGCCTTCGCCTGGCAACGCCTCGCCATCGATCTCGCGGCCAAGCAGATCCGCCAGCATGGTGAGCTTGTAACCATCTTCATGGTTAAACAGGCTATAGGCCGCGCCCTTGCTACCGGCACGTCCGGTACGACCGATACGGTGAATGTGCACCTCTGTGTCATAGGCCATATGGTAGTTGACCACCATGTCCAGGGCGTCGATATCCAGGCCGCGGGCGGCCACGTCTGTGGCCACCATGACGCTGGCACTCTTGTTGGCAAACTTAAGCAGCATCTGGTCGCGATCTCGCTGCTCCAGATCCCCATGCAGGGCCACGACACTAAAACCTGCGTTGGTCAGCTTGGCCGCCACGTCCTTGGTCTCACGCTTGGTGTTACAGAAAACCACGGCGCTCTCGGGCTGATGTTTAAGCAGCAGAAGCTGCAGCGCCTTCATGCGATCATTGTTATTGCCGCACTCATAGAAATGTTGCTCGATACTGTCGCCGTCGTGGTGAGCCTCGACCTTCACCATCAGAGGGTCGATCATAAACTGCTCGCTGAGGCTCTGGATCTGATCGGGGAAGGTGGCACTAAACAGCAGGGTCTGACGCTCGCGGGGCACCTCTTGCATGATGGCGTCCAGCTCACGTTGAAAGCCCATCTCTAACATGCGATCGGCCTCATCCAGCACCAGCGTATCGACGTTGTCGAGATCCAAGCGGCCACGTTCGAGGTGATCTATGATGCGCCCCGGCGTGCCGACGATAATGTGGGCGCCGTGTTCCAGCGAGCCTATCTGGGGCCCCATGGGCACGCCACCGCACAGGGTGAGGATCTTGATGTTGTGGATACCACGAGCCAGGGTGCGCAGCTCCGCCGCCACCTGATCAGCCAACTCACGGGTCGGGCAAAGTACCAGGGACTGGATGCGAAAACGCTTCACGTTTAGCTTGTTAAGCAGCCCAAGGCCGAAGGCGGCAGTCTTGCCCGAACCCGTCTTGCCCTGACCTATGACGTCCTGCCCATTGAGGATGGCTGGCAGACTCTGGGCCTGAATAGGCGTCATCTGGTGAAAGCCGATAGATTTCAGGGTATCGAGCAAAGCGGGTTTAAGCGGTAGACTGTTAAAAGCCCCGCTTGGCGTAGTAGCGTCAGATTGACTCACGGTAATTTCCTAATGCTGTGCCGAGAAAAACTTAAGTAGATCAGGCACAAATAAAGCTATGTGATGGCAGCAGCCGATGAATCTTCAAGGGCGTGCGTGGATATGGCGGCGATTATAGCAGCAATAAGGCGGCAATGCGCCAATTAGCTGGGGGAATAAAATAAAAGCCGCCGCGTGGGATCGCGACGGCATTCAAGGTTTAACCAAGCTTTAGCTAATTAGCTCTAGCCAATCAAACCTGAGCCTATCAGTTAAGCGGTAGCCAGTTCGGCGTCGGTATCATCCTTGGCATCGATACGTTTGATCACGGCACCATAGATGATCAGCGATACCGCCGACACGCTGGCGATACCAGCAAACACATACCAGATATAGTGAGCATGTGCCGAGGCCTCGACCCAGGCGGCGTGGTCGTTATAGACGCGCGGATCCGGACAGTAAGCCTCTAGCAGATAGCCCGATAGACCGAAGCCCAGCAGGGAGCTGATGAAAGAGTGCAGGTGCGAGAAGCCTAGGTAAAGCCCCTCTTCGCCCTTAGGTGCCTGCAGCGAGAAATACTCTAAGAAACGCGGCGAGATGAAGCACTCGGCCAGGCCTTGGAATACGATGCCTATGATCATCATGGCGGCGATAGGATGCATGCCTAAGATGGTGTCAGTACCGGCAAACATGTTGCCAGACGCCATCAGCAGTGCTGATACCGGCATGATAAACATGCCCACCGTCATAGAGGTCAGCGCGCTGCGCTTGGCCATCAAACCTGTGACAAAGCTGACGCAGAGGAAAACTACCAGAGGGTTAACGTTGGCGTACCATGAAGGCGATGAGCCCTCGCCGGCCATGCGCAGCACATACTTAGGCATTGTGGCATAGAGCTGATGCTGCACCATCCAGAAGCCTGTGATGATCAAAATAAGGGTGATCAGGCGGCCATTAGATAGCACCTTGAGCAGCGCCTGCCAGATCTCGCCCAGGCTCTTGCCCGAACGGTTCTCCTCCGTGCTCTTGAAGAAGAGCATGATGCTGAAGAAGGCGATCAGCGTCATGGTGGCGGCAAAGTAGTTGAGGTTAATCAGTCCCAGGTCACCCATGGATTCGCGCAGCGGCTTCACCACTGTCTTACCCGAGAAGGCGCCAATGTTGACCATCATGTAGAAGATAGAGAAGCCCTTGGCGCGAGTCTCTGTGGTGGTCGACAGCGCCACTGTGCCTGTGATCACCGCCTTGATAAATGAGCCACCTATCATGATGACGACCAGGATAGGCACGATAGCCCAGCGAATATCCGCCTCCTTCAGGCCGTGATAGATGGTCTCCTTGCCATACTCCACCAGCCCTTGAGATTCAATGAGCGCCGGGAATATCGCCAGCGAGGCATAGCCTATGGTCAGCAGGCCGAATGCCAATAGCAGGGCGCCGCGAAAACCTATCTTGTCGGCAAGTGCGCCGCTGAAGGTGGGAAGGAAATAGAGGCCGGCAGAGAATGAACCCGCCAACCAGGCGGCTTCGACATCGCTAAAGCCTAAGATACGTGACAGATAGAGGGTGATAACGATGAACACCCCGTAATATGCCGCTCGTTCGAGCAGCTCGACACCGTTGGCGATCCAGAAGATTCTGGGGAAGCGCGGCGCCGCTGTGGACTGAGTATTGTTATTCATTTTGAGTCTTCCAGGCAAAAAAACACCTCAAACTACCCCGAGCCGCGCCCAGACGCAACCTTAGTGTGATGACGGGGATCAAGTTTCCTTAACCATTGATGACAAAAATGCAACCAAAGCAACCCAATAACGAAAGATCCGATCAGCGCCCAGGGGCTTAGGCTGCCGTAAATGTTCGCGCCAGCCTGGCTTTGGGTTATGCTTAGCGCCATCCATATCAAATAGACAGTGACAAGCCGAATTCTCGCCATGAGCCAAGCCAACATCAGCAAACAACAACTCATCGACCAACTTACAGCCTGGCAACAGGCCAAGATAGGCAACGAAGAGTTACAGGACTGGATGGTGACCCATTACGATCCCGACGAGGTCAGCATAGGCCAGGGGGAATGTGAATGGACTGTGGAGGCGATGAATATCGTGATGAACGAATATGAAATAGCCAAGACGGAGAAGTTCAGGCAGGAAAACGCCCAGCTGGCAATCGACTTCATCCTCGCCGATGAGTCGCGTTTCAATCAGACGCGCCACCTGTTTCTACAGCAGGGTTTTCACGACTAAGTTTTTCGCGACTAAGTTTTTCGCGACTAGGCTTTTCACGCCTAAAAGCGTTAGGGTTTAAACACGCCTATTACGTCGCCGGTGGCCTGCTTGGCCACCTCGGCCTCGGCCTGCTGCTCACGGTAGTCGCACTCGACGCACTCCACCGTCTCGACACCCTGGTCCTTAAACAGCACTATGCTGTCCTGGGCATGACACTTGGGGCACTTGGCACCGGCAACGAAACGCTTCTTGACTCTAACTCTACTCACGCTTGACTCAACCTGTTGGGATAAAAACTCTGTCGATGGGGACATTTTGCCACAAGGCGCGGCAAAACACCCTATCGGATTCAAAATGTCCCGGCTAAAGAGTGGCAAGCGGCCCCCCAACTGGGCTATCATCCCAAGCCTATCAATCCTTAGCTATGCATCAAGTCGACCTCAATGATCACCATTACCCAAGCGCAACTTATTCGCGGCTCCAAGACCCTATTGGATGAAGCCTCTCTGACTGTCTACCCCGGCCACAAGGTGGGCCTGGTGGGTGCCAACGGCACGGGCAAGTCGTCTCTGCTTGCGTTGATCATGGGACACCTCAGCCTGGATAAGGGCGAGATCAGCGTGCCCACGGGCTGGCAGATCGCCACCGTCGCCCAGGAGACCCCGGCACTTGAGGTGAGCGCGCTGGAATATGTGATCGACGGCGACCGCGAATACCGCGAGCTGGAAGCGGCGCTGCACAAGGCGCAGCTGGAAGACAACGGCCACCAGATCGCCCTGCTCCACGGCAAGATAGACGCCATCGGCGGCTACAGCATCCGTGCCCGCGCCGCCAGCCTGTTGGCCGGACTGGGCTTTAGTGAGGCCGAGCAGCAAAACCCGGTGAAGAGCTTCTCGGGGGGATGGCGCATGCGTCTCAACCTGGCCCAGGCGCTGCTGTGCCGCTCCGAACTCCTGCTGCTGGACGAACCCACCAACCACCTCGACTTGGATACCATGTACTGGCTGGAGGGCTGGATAAAGGCCTACCAGGGCACACTGATCCTCATCAGTCATGACAGAGACTTTATCGACGCCATCGTCGACGAGATAGTGCATGTCGAGCACCATAAGCTTAACTACTACAAGGGCAACTACACGGCATTCGAGCGGATCCGCGCCGAGCGTATGGCTCAGCAACAGGTGGCCTTTGAGCGCCAGCAGAAAGAGCGCGCCCACATGCAATCTTTCGTCGACCGTTTCCGCTACAAGGCCAGCAAGGCCAAGCAGGCCCAGAGCCGCCTCAAGGCGTTAGAGAGAATGACTGAGCTGCTGCCCTCCAAGGCAGACAGTCCCTTCCATATGGCGTTTCGCGCCCCCGAGGCCCTGCCCAACCCGCTGGTGAAGATGGAGCAGGTGTCGGTCGGCTATGGCGACAAGGCGATCCTCAACCATGTCCATCTGAACCTGGTACCCGGTGCCCGCATCGGCCTGCTCGGTCGTAACGGCGCGGGTAAGTCGACCCTGATCAAGCTGTTGGCCGAACAGCTCAAACCCATGAGCGGCCTTTATGAGCCAAACCCTGGTCTCAATATCGGCTACTTCGCCCAGCATCAGCTGGAGTTTCTGCGCCTGGATGATTCGCCGCTACAACACCTGACGCGTCTCGCCCCAAACCACAGGGAGCAGGAGCTGAGAGACTTCCTCGGTGGCTACGGCTTTAATGGCGACATGGCCCTGTCGCCGGTGCGCCCCTTCTCCGGCGGCGAGAAGGCTCGTCTGGTGCTGGCACTGCTGGTATGGCAGCGCCCTAACCTGCTGCTCCTCGATGAGCCCACCAACCACCTGGATCTCGAGATGCGTCATGCCCTGACCATGGCGCTGCAATCCTTCGAGGGTGCCATGATCATAGTCTCCCACGACAGGCATCTGCTGCGCCTGAGTTGTAGCGACTACTACCTGGTAGATGGCGGCGAGGTGAAGAGCTTCGACGGCGATCTGGACGACTATCATCAGTGGCTGCTGGAAGCCGCCAAGGAGGCCAACAAACCGGCTGCCCTGGATGATGCGACACCGGCCCAGGACAAGAAGCTGCAGAAGCGGCTGGAGGCAGAGCTGAGACAGAAGCTGTCGCCGCTGAAAAAATCCCAGGCCAAACTGGAGAAGATCCAACAAGATTGCAGCGACAAGCTGGCCGAGCTGGAAAACCTGCTGGCCGACACCAGCCTGTATGAGGCCGACAACAAGGCCAAACTCACCCAGATCCTGGCCGAGCGCACCCAGCATACCCAACAGCTTGAAGAGAGCGAGATGGAGTGGCTCGAGTTGCAAGAGAACATAGAGGCGATAGAGCAAGAGGCCAAGCTGCAGAGCTAACTATCTTGGCTAACCCTCTAGCTCGCCCACTACCTAAGGGATACCTAAGCAATACAAGGATGAAATATGAGCCATGTAAATCATTTTGACGCCAGCCTGTGGCAGACCTGCGACAGCCTCTACGAGAAGGGGCAGCTGCTCTACCTCAAGCTGCAAGATGACTACGGGCTCAACGTCAATCTCCTGCTGCTGGCCCAGTGGCTCGACGAGCAGCACTACTACCTGAGCGATCAAGATTGGCGGCAGCTGAGCGAGCAGATCGAGACCTGGGAACAGAAGGTGCTCAAGCCCTACCGCAGGCTGAGAAAGCTCAGCAAACACAACCTGGCCGAGGCCGAGTATCGCCAGATGCTAGAGGTGGAACTCATGCTGGAGCGCAAGTCCCAGGGGATGATACTGCGCCAGCTCAGACAACTCCCCAGCGAGCAGGGCCAGGCTAACCTGCCCCGCTATCTCGGCCTGTTTCAGATAGAGATAGACAAGTACCACCAGCTGGCGCAGACATTGACCCGCCAGGCCTAAGGCCTCAACTCTGCGATTTAAGCGCCGCCTAGCTCTTCGGCCAGCAGGCTGGCGTTGCGGGCTGTGATACCGTAGATGGAGAGCTGAGGGTTGGCCCCGAGACTGGTGGGAAACAGCGAGCCGTCCATCACAGACAGATTCTCCAGATAGTGGCTGCGGCCCCGGCTATCCACCATGGCCATACGCTTATCTTCGCCCAGCGGACAACCGCCCATCACGTGAGCCGAGGCCACCACAGTCTTGAAGGGGGCCAGGGTCATCTCTGCGATAGCCTCCTTGGCCGCCTGCCAGCTCGGCAGATAGGGCATCCCCTCACTCATGGGCAGCACCTTCTGCGCCCCGGCGGCAAACTGTAACTCGGCCATGCTGGCGAATGCGCGGCGCGCGGCCCGCCAGAAGGCGTCGGTCAGCGGATAATCCAGGGTATAACCCTTATCTGTCAGCTGTACCTGGCCACCCGGACTATCGGCATGATAGCCATCTCGCATCAGGGCTATGGTCACCTGTAACTGATTAAACTGTGCCATCAGCTCGGCGTGACTCTGGCCGTATCCCAGGGATTTCGATGCGATCAACACGGGATGGATGGGCGGCACCTCCAGCTTGTAGCCCAGCTCGCCGTCGGCGCCGTCTTGCCAGACAAACTGATCCGAATAGATAGACTGCGGTGCGCCGCTATGGCCATTGATGGCGTCGTTAAACAGGGCGCCGCTGAGCACGGTCGGATGCAAAAAGGTGCGCTTGCCCAGCAGCTTTTGCGGATCAGGCAGGCGGGAGCGCATCATCAGGGCCGGCGTGTGGATGGCGCCGGCGCTGAGAATATAGTGTTTGGCCTTAAACATCAGCTGCACGCCGCTTGGGCGCAGCGATTCGGTTAATGCCTGGGCCTTGAGTGCGTACACCCTGTCGTTATGGTGTTCTATCTTGCTCACCTTGGCGCGGCTCACCAGGGTCGCGCCACGCTCCAGCGCCGTGGGTATGGTGGTAACCAGCATAGACTGCTTGGCGTTGACCGGGCAGCCCATGCCGCAGTAGCCAGTGTTCCAGCAACCGGCCACGTTACGCTTGATGACGGTATAGTCCCAGCCCAAAGCCTCGCAGCCCTGCTTGAGCGCCATGTTGTTGCGGTTGGGCTCGAAGGGCCACTCTGTAATACTCAGCCGCTGCTCCATCTTCTCGAACCAGGGCGTCAACGCCTCCTTGGAGAGGCCTTCGACCGACTTGTGCTTGGCCCAGAACGCCAGGGCATTTTCCGGCGTGCGGATCGAGGTGGTCCAGTTGATGGTGGTTGAGCCGCCGACGGCCCGTCCCTGAAAGATGCCGATCGCCTTGTCCTTGGTCTTCATGGACGCGGCCTGCTGATACAGGTTGGGATAGGCGCGTCGCTCCTCCATGTTGAAGCTCTCGGAGGATTTCAGCGGCCCGCCTTCGACGATAATCACAGACAGGCCCGCCTCGGCCATGATCTCGGCCGCCACACCGCCACCAGCGCCACTGCCGACGATCACCACATCGGCCTCAAGGGTTTGGTCTTGGGTCAGTTGACTGGCATCTATATGCTTCCAGCCATTTGCAAGGCCGGTCACTATGGGATCTTCGATGGCCAATGGCGCTCCTTTGCCCTGTTATCAGGGTCTATGTTTATCAGTCCGATGATATGTAATCGGTGGTTCGGGTTTGTAGCGGCTTAAGTTTCTAGCGGCTTAGACTCCCAGCAGATTAGGGGCAAATCAGTTAAACAGCCGCGGCTTCTCATAATTTAATCGTGACCAGTGCTCGGGACTGCTGTAGTAGCTGGCCAGCACCAACTCCCGCAGCCCCTGATAGGCGGTGACCATAAGGTCGAGAAAGCTGCTTCGCCAGGCTTCCAACATGGCCACCAGCTCCTGGGGTTGACGCATTAACAGGGGGGTCATGTTGCCGGTGAGCAGTAACAGGCCTAGGCGCGACTCGAGCAGCTCCAATAACTGCTCGAGTTCTTCGCGGGACTCATCGGGCAGTAGATCCATGGTCGCCACTATGGCATCTAAGGTGCGGTTTTGTGCCGCCACGCGCAGCGACTGGGTATGGGGCAAGGCGCCGTCGAGAAACACGGGCACCAGCAGGCTAAATAGCAGGCGATGGGACTGATCCAGGGATGCGCTTACCCTCACCTGCGGCGGGTGATACAGGTTCACCCCCAATGCCAGGGCGCCGGTCCCCACGAGGGCCGTGGTCAAAAAGGTGCGTCGGTTCATCTTATTCCCTGTGCTTTATGATTAGCGATACTCCATGGGTCGTCCTTTGACGACAAGGAGCTACTTGAATCTATGTTACACTAGCCGGATAACTAACAATTAAACACATGTTTTAATCTTCGGCAACAGCGATTTATGACCCAGCGTACCTTCACGCCCCCCTGGTGGGCAAGAAATCCCCATGTGCAAACCATACTGCCGGTGCTAACCAAGGTGGACAGGCCAGCCCTGACTCGTCAGCGCCTGGAGTTGGATGACGGCGACTTTATCGATCTCGACTGGCTGACTAAACCCGCGTGCGGTGAACCCATAGTCGTGTTGGTGCACGGGCTGGAAGGCAGCGCCGACTCTCACTATGCCAGGCGTCTACTCACTCTGCTGGGCGAGCATAAGGTCAGCGCCCTGGTGCATCATCATCGCAGCTGCTCTGGGGTGACCAATCGCCTCGCCCGCAGCTATCACAGCGGCGATACCCAGGACCTGCACACCACCCTGAGCCAGTTACGCAAGGACTATCCAGACTCGCCGCTATTGGCGGTGGGCTACAGCCTGGGGGGCAATGTGCTGACCAAATATATGGGCGAACATGGCAGTGACAGCCTGGTGGATCGCGCCGTGGTGATCTCGGCGCCGCTACAGCTGGGCGCCTGCGCCAAACGGCTCAGACACGGCTTCTCCAAGATCTACCAGAGCCATCTGATCAAGCAGCTGCAGCAGAAGGTGCGCGATAAGCTGGCGATGCCCGACCTGAGCGCCCAGATGCCGGTGACCCAGAGCGAGGTCGAGAGCCTGACCACCTTTCACCAGTTCGATGACAGGGTGACGGCGCCGCTGCACGGCTTCGATGGCGTGGAAGACTACTACACCCGCGCCAGCGGCCTGCCCTACCTGAGCCAAGTCGCCAAACCGACCCTGGTGATCCACGCCCAGGATGACCCCTTCATGACAGATGAGGTGATTCCAAGCCAGGAGGCGCTGTCGCCTCAGGTCACCTATGAGCTGCACCAACAGGGCGGCCATGTCGGTTTTATCGACGGTGGTCATCCCCTCAAGCCCAGATATTATCTGGAGCAGCGTATTGTCCATTTTCTGCTGGAGGCTTAAAGATGCTAGTGCCCTATCAATCCCTGCTGCAGCTGCCGAGTGAGACCCTGGATAATCTGATCAAGGAGTTTCTCTTCACTCAGACCGAGGATGGCAGTTTCGCCAGCCTGGATGACCAGGCCTTGGCCCGAGCCATCGCGCAGTGTCGTCAGGCGCTGGCCCGCAGCGAGCTTGTGGTCGAATACAGCGAAGAGGAGGAATCGATCGCCATTCGCCAGCGGCAAGATACCTTGACACAGCAGGGACGAGATGACGAGCCCTGTTGACCTTTAGGTTCTGTGTGCCGTATAACTATTGGTTCACAAATGCCTTTTCTCAGGCATCAGCTCAGCGCTTTTAGGTAGAAGAATGTCAGCTAAACACCCTATTATTGCCGTGACCGGCTCCTCTGGAGCAGGCACCACGACGACCACGACAGCATTTAGCCATATCTTCCGTCAGTTGGGGATCAATGCCGCGATGATCGAGGGTGACAGCTTTCACCACTACACCCGTCCCGAGATGGAACTGAAGATCCGCCAGGCGCAGAACGAGAATCGCAACATCAGCTATTTCGGCCCCGAGGCCAACGATTTTGCCAAGCTGGAGCAGTGCTTTAGCGACTATAGCGCCACCGGCCAGGGCGAGACCCGATCCTACCTGCACACATTCGATGAGGCGGTGCCCTTCAACCAGATGCCCGGCACCTTCACCCAGTGGCGACCGCTGCCGGAAAACACCGACATGCTCTACTACGAAGGCTTACATGGCGGCGTGGTCACCGACGACTGCGACGTGGCCCAACACGTGGATCTGCTGATCGGCATGGTGCCTATCGTCAACCTGGAGTGGATCCAGAAAATCATCCGCGACACCTCAGACAGAGGCCACAGCCGCGAGAAGGTGATGGGCTCTATCG
Organism: Shewanella sp. Isolate8; assembly: GCF_022398495.1. Lineage (NCBI taxonomy): Bacteria > Pseudomonadati > Pseudomonadota > Gammaproteobacteria > Alteromonadales > Shewanellaceae > Shewanella > Shewanella sp. Isolate8. The sequence continues at coordinate 410,680 of NZ_JAKEVI010000003.1, forward strand.
TGCGCAGCATGGAAGACTATATCAACCATATGACGCCGCAGTTCTCCCGCACCCATATCAACTTCCAGCGGGTACCGACGGTTGACACCTCTAACCCCTTTAGCGCCAAGACCATCCCCAGCCTGGATGAGAGCTTCGTGGTGATCCGTTTTCGCGGCATCAAGAATGTCGACTTCCCCTATTATCTGAAGATGATCGACGGTTCCTTCATGTCGCGCATCAACACCTTAGTGGTGCCCGGCGGCAAGATGTCGCTGGCGATGGAGCTTATCCTCACGCCGCTGATCCGCGATCTGCTGGAGAAGCGTCAGCACCTGCTGGACCTGGATAGCGAATAATTTTTAATCGCTTGCACTTGCTTCAGAAAGAGATTGTTTCGCTTAAGCTTTATTTAAGTCTGCTCACATAGAATGCTGGCTATCGGGATTTCAGGCGAAAGACTGATAGTTAGTATACTCTTGGGAGTAAATTCCCCCATCTTGATCTGTTTGCTTCCTCGAGTATGCTAGCGTCCCGACACCTCCTCTTGCACGCCACTCTGCATTAATTTCCCTGCGTTACCTTCCTAACCATTTCAGGCTTAAAAATTTCAAGACTCATGCTTCGAGCATAAAGCGTTCAGGCATAAAAAAACGCCGACCCGAGTCGACGTCTTCATTGATACGAATAAATCCCCTACTGGGACAGGGGCACCACTTCACGATATGGTTTCTGTTGGCGGTAGTTTTCCAGCCTTAATTCAAATTCGTCTGACTTATCGAACTCGGCCGTCTGTTTGAGCGCCTTGATCGCCTGCTGCTGCAGATCCACCGCAGCGCTGTAGTCGCCAATCTCGGCATAGGCTGCGGCCAGGTTATCCAGGTTGGTCGGATCTTGCTTGTTGGCCTCCACCAGCCCCTTGCCTATGGCCAGGGCCTTACCGCCGTCACGGTACTTGGCCTCGGGACAGGTAGAGAGGATCCACACCACATTGCCAAGGGAGATCTCATCGCCCACCGCCATGAAGTTATCGACCGCCTTACCGCAGTTGCGTGCCACGCCATTACCGCCGGCGGCATAGATGAAGCCTAAACGGAACTGGGCCCACTTGTCATTTTCCTTGGCCAGGCTCAGATACCAACGCTCGGCCAGCGCCAGGTCTCTTGGAATGATCTTACCGTCGAAGGCCAGATCGGCTATGGTCTGAGCCGCCTTCTTGTGGCCCGTCTGTGCGGCACGTTCGACCCAGCTGGCACCCAGCTGAGGATCCTGCTCGACGAAACGACCGGAGAGATACATTAAACCGAGAAGAAATTGCGCCTCAGATTCACCCTGGCTGGCTTTAAGCTGAATATGGGCCAGTTTACTGGCGGGCGCCGCCGCTTCGGTGGCGGGGACAGAAAACGCTAGGGCTTGCTGCTGCACGGCAAACAGCGCCAGCAGGCCTGCGGCCAATTTCCAAACATGTTTTGTCACGATTCAAGACTCTCCTTCACCAGTTCGCGCCTTCTGAATACGGCACGAAATAGTCACCACTTTGAGCTGCCCCGGCCCGGGTCTGATGCGCCGGCGCAGAGACTAACACTATCAATAATCCCCCCGCCAAGTCGAGTAAAAACCGTATTTTACTGCATGAAAATTAGCGGCTTTATCCCCCTGGCCCGGCAAATAGACGTAGACAGATGTGATATGGGCAGCATTGTCGGCCAAATAAACTGGCCTGACTAAGGTATTGGTTGACATATATTACTAATGTATCAAAATAAACTCCCACTACTGACAGCAAAGTAAATTAGGTTATTGGCTGCATACTTATTGCCATAATTTGATCTCTGACGAGGTTTTTTGGGCCTAATTGACGTAATCTGCTTATTTAGCATATTCTTGTATTTACATTAATCAGTCGAGGAACATAGGCATGGCTCTGATTGGTAAGCCTAAACCTGATCCAACGTTGGAATGGTTTTTATCACACTGTCACATTCATAAATACCCAGCCAAAAGCACTCTGATCCATGCGGGTGAAGACTCAGACACTCTGTACTACATAGTGAAAGGTTCTGTTGCCGTCTTGATTAAAGATGAAGAAGGCAAAGAGATGATCCTCTCTTACCTGAACCAAGGTGACTTCATCGGTGAACTGGGTCTGTTTGAAGAACAAGCCGAACGTACTGCTTGGGTTCGTGCCAAGCAAGCCTGTGAAATCGCTGAGATCTCTTACAAGAAATTTAAGCAGCTTATCCAGGTTAACCCTGAGATCCTGATGAAGCTGTCATCTCAGATGGCTTACCGTCTACAGAGCACCAGCCAGAAAGTGGGCGACCTCGCCTTCCTGGACGTTGCCGGTCGCATCGCACAGACGCTGCTGCACCTGGCTAAGCAGCCTGATGCCATGACGCATCCAGACGGCATGCAGATCAAGATCACTCGCCAAGAGATTGGTCAGATCGTGGGTTGTTCTCGTGAAACCGTGGGCCGTATCCTCAAGATGCTTGAAGAGCAGAATCTGATCCAAGCACACGGCAAAACTATCGTGGTTTACGGTACCCGATAAGCTAACATTAAGTTAGATTTAATAGATCTTAGTTAAAGTGGCCTGACTCCTTAGTCAGGCCATTTTTTTAGGACAGCTTAGTGAAACCGACCGTCGTTATCAGCACCCTCTTGCTTAGTGTCTGCTCACAGCTCAGTCCCGCCGCCAACGCCGCGATCGAACTGGAACACAACCAGGCCAAGGCCCTGGTCAACGAAGGCAAGATCCTCTCCCTCGACCTCACCCTCAGCCAGGTACAAACCTTTTGTTATGGCAAGCTGGTAGACGCCCACCTGTTTCATGCCCAAGGCAAATGGCAATACGATCTCCAGATCAAGACGGCTAACGGCGAACTTATCTCCCTGGATATCGATGCCACCACGGGTCGGCACAGCGACCAAAAGCCCCTGCCCCCAGCCTGCATGCCACAGAAAAACTAGCGCCGAAATATCCGCTTAGGGTGAAAAAGTGTATTATCAATTCAGGCCGATGCGAGTTGGCCGCCTCCCTGTAGACAGAAGCGCCTCCTGCGCTAAGGTAGAGAAAGACGATGAAATTGCTGCTGGTCGAAGACAACACCCTACTGGTCGATGAACTTGCCAAACAGCTGAAACAGGCCGGCTATGTCACAGATGTCACAGACAGAGCCGCCGAAGCCGACTACCTGATTAAAGAAACTCATTATGATTGTGTCATCCTGGATATCGGCCTGCCCGACGGCAACGGACTCCAGCTACTGGAGACCTGGCGCAACCAGGGCATAAACACGCCGGTGATCATGCTCACCGCCCGCAGTCAGTGGCACGAGAAGGTTGAAGGCTTCAACGCCGGTGCGGACGATTATCTGGGCAAGCCCTTCCACAGCCAGGAGTTGCTGGCACGTATTCACGCCCTGATCAACCGCGCCCACGGCAAGACCAACAGCCCCACCAAGGAGCTGAGCTTCGAGGGCGTCACCCTGGACGAGGGCCAGCAGAGTGTCACTGTGGGTGAGCAAGAATTCGAACTCACCGCCATGGAGTTTCGCCTGCTGAAGATCTTCCTCATGTCACCCAAGAAACTGCTCTCCAAGGCGCAGCTGACCGATAAGCTGTATCAGTTTGACGATGAGAAGGAGAGCAACGTGGTGGAGGTCTATGTGACTCACCTGCGCAAGAAGCTGGGTAAGACGGCGATTGAGACCCGTCGCGGACAGGGCTATATCTTCCACGGCCTCAAGCCATGATATCGATCCGCACTAAGCTCAGCCTCTGGCTGTCGGCCTTAGTCATCATCTCCACCTTCGTGGCGATCGTCATCTTCGAGTCCATGTTACGCCAGGCGTTTCACGACTCTATCATCGACCGCCTCGAAGAGGATTTAGAACAGGTGTTGCTGGCTATTCAGTTCGACAACGGCGACATCAGCATAGATCCCAACCAGGTCTCTAACTTCTACAAGCCGGTCTATTCCGGGCGCTATTACCAGCTCAACCTCAAGGATATCGAGCTCAGATCCCGCTCCCTGTGGGATCAACGCCTGGAGATAGAGCCGCTCACCAAGGGCCAGACCCGGGTATGGCAGACCAAGGGACCGCAGAATCACGACATCCAGCTACTCTCCCTGGGGCTAAGCAGCGCCGATGCCAAGGTGCAGGCGACCCTCACGGTCGCCCAGGATCTCAGTATCGGCCGTCAGGTATTCTCCCAGGTCTACGGCACTAAGCTGTCGGTCAACCTGGCCATGTTGCTGGCCATGGTGGCGGGGATCTTCATTCTGCTAAGGCAATCCTTCAAGCCGATCAACGATATGCAGCGGGCACTGATGAAGCTCAGGGAGGGCGAGATCACCGCGCTGGATACCGGCAAGATCCCACCTGAGCTGGCGCCACTGGCCCAGACCTACAACGAATTGTTGCAATACTCGAGTAAGCAGATGGAGCGCAGCCGCAACAACCTGGGCAACCTCAGCCATGGCCTCAAGACGCCGCTGGCGGTGATGCAGCAGCAGGTGGAAGTGCTGGGACTGAAAGATCCCGATGCGGCCGCAGCCATGCAGGCCCAGCTAGATCAGATCCACAAGATGATAGAGCGCAAGTTGGCGGCAGCGCGGATCACCGGCGACATGTTACCCGCGGCCCAGATGCAGCTGCCCAAAGATCTGCAGGATCTGGCGCAGACCCTTACTAAGGTGCACGGCCATAAGGCGATCGCCTGCCAGTTTAATCTCGATACCCACATCCACCGCCTACCCATCCATAGAGAAGATGGCATGGAGCTTATCGGTAACCTGCTGGACAATGCCTTCAAGTGGGCTGACAGCAAAGTGGCGGTGTCGACGACGCAAGCCGATGAGCAGATATTGCTGACCATAGAAGATGATGGCCCGGGCGTTGCCGACGAGGCCCTCAGCCAGCTGACCCAGAGAGGCAAGCGCCTGGATGAGGCGATCATGGGCCACGGCCTGGGGCTCTCCATCGTCAAGGATATTGCCGAGCAGTATGAGATAAGCCTAGACTTCGAGCATAGCCAGCAGCTGGGCGGGCTCAAGATCACCCTGGGCTTCAGGGTCTAAAGATAGTGAATTAAGATAATGAGTTAAGCTCTTTAGTTAAAAACCAAAAAAGCCGATGCAGTGCATCGGCTTTTACTGTCAGAGATTCACCCCGGAATTAACCTGCGTTGTTGGTGCTCTCGAAGATCTTGTCCGCAGAGGCCGCCACGAAGCCTGTGTACAGCTCACCGTCCGCCTTAGGGTAGCGCAAGGCAAACTCGTAGAAACAGCTTGGAATCGTCTTCTGAGTGTCTTTAAAGGCCACATTGACCTTGTCGGCCATGGTCGATGATTGCTCGAGCAGGACCTCGGCAGACCCCTTCACCTCGCCGCCGACACTGTTGAGCACGAAATCGCCCTGCTTCAGGGTGTCGTTCACCTCGAGTATGGTGTTGTAGCCTGGCAGGTGGTTGATCGAAACCGTGAAGTGGTTAGCGCGGTAGCCAAATGCCGCAACCCATGCCGCGTACTCACTCTCGGCCAGTAGCTGCTCGTAGGTTGTATAATCCAGCTCCCAGTGACGACCTGAGTAGAGGAAGTTATCCGCCGTAGTTGCGGCTTCATCAACCTGCTCCACCAGACCATGGACTATGGCCTGCAGCTCAGGACTGAAGGCTTCGACCATCAGCTCAGAGATAAATACCTTAGGCTGAGTCGGATCCGGATGCTCGAAGTGCTTAGCCTTAAGCTTCTTGGCTTCGAAGTCGTAGTCGCCACAGGCCACATAGCCCAGAGACTCGAAATGCTTCGCCAGAACGCTTAGGTTCACCTTGGCAATGTTGAAGGTACGTAGGGCGATATGATCGTTGATGATGGTCTCACCCTTGGCCAATAGCTGGTGTACCTTGGCGGCTGAGGGGGTCATTTCAACATAGTCGTCCCATAGGGCGGCAAATAGCTGGTTTACATCGGTATGCATCAATTTCTTCCTTAACATCATCGTGTTACCGGTCGTTATCGCGCCGGTTTGTTTGTTTTCACGATATAAGTACAACGAGAATTTTCGTGTACGCCTATAAAAATGGGAGCAGGCAAGACGCCCACTCCCATGCTTGTTTTACTAAAGGGTCAGACCCGGACTCAGGTTGGCTGGCATGGCCAGGGCATCGGCCTCGACCGAAGCCACAGGGTAGGCACAGTAGTCTGCGGCATAGAAGGCGCTCGCTCTGTGGTTACCCGAGGCGCCGACACCACCAAAGGGGGCCGAACCTGATGCACCGGTGATCTGCTTATTCCAGTTGACGATACCCGCACGGATACGCGCCAAGAAGTAGTCATAGTCTTCGCGGCTGTCCGCCAGGATACCGGCAGAGAGGCCATAGCGGGTGTCGTTCGCCAGCTTGATCGCCTCGTCGAAATCTGTGTAGCGCACCACCTGCAGCAGTGGGCCGAAGTACTCTTCGTCTGGCAGCTCGATCACCTGAGTCACATCGATAAGACCAGGAGATACGAGGCCGGTACCGGCTTCCAGATGCTTAAGCTCAACCAACGGCGTACCGCCCAGGTTGATCAGGTTACGCTGAGCTTCCACCATGCCTTTGGCTGCGGCCTCAGAGATCATAGAACCCATGAATGGCTGTGGCTGCGCGTTCCAAGGACCCACCTTGATCTGCTTAACCGCCTCGGCGAGCTTAGCCAGCAGGGCATCGCCCTCGGCGCCCTTCTCCACGTAGAGACGACGGGCACAGGTACAGCGTTGACCCGACGAGATGTAAGCCGACTGAATGATATCGTGAACCGCCGCCAGGGTATCTTTAACGCCCTTGATGATCAGCGGGTTGTTACCGCCCATCTCCAGCGCCAGGATCTTACCCGGGTGACCCGCGTACTGCTGATGCAGGATATGGCCGGTGCGCGAACTACCGGTGAAGAAAAGGCCGTCAATCTGTGGGTGTGAAGCCAGCGCCTTGCCGGTTTCCACTTCCCCTTGAACCAGGTTGATCACGCCAGCCGGCAGACCAGCCTTTTCCCACAGCTTAAGCATCAGCTCGGCCGTCTTAGGAGTCAGTTCAGATGGCTTAAACACCACGGTATTACCCGCCAGCAGCGCAGGTACGATATGGCCATTTGGCAGGTGGCCCGGGAAGTTATAGGGACCAAATACCGCCACTACGCCGTGTGGCTTGTGACGCAGCACGGCGCGACCGGCCGGTGTATCGTTCTCTGTGGTGCCGGTACGCTTGTGATAGGCAGCAACAGACAGGCCGATCTTGCCGATCATGGCCGCCGCTTCGGTGGCGGTCTCCCACTGTGGCTTACCGGTTTCCTGAGCGATCACCTCGGCGATATCGCCCTTGTGCGCCTCGAGCTGGTCGCGGTAGGCTTCGACAATCGCCAGGCGGGCGTCGAAGCCCAGCATGAACCAGTCGAACTGAGCGGCGCGCGCCGCCTCGACTGCCGCGTTAACCTGCTCTGGGGTCGCCGTCTTGCTTTCCCAGATAACTTCTTGATTTGCTGGGTTCTTAGAGACCACATCATGGCCCTGACCGGCAACCCACTGGCCGTTAATAAATTGACTCATTATAAATTCCTACATTGCCAAGACACGGATCTGTTCACCTTCGGCTACCAGCAGTGCACCGGCAAGCTCAGGGGAAAGAATCACCTCGTCGGTTTCGTCGCTGACCATCAGATTGGCCGAGGTGGCTCGGTAACCCGCTAACAAGGTATTTGAAATAATAAAACTACAGCTCGAGGCAGGCATCTCGCCCACCTTGACCGTCAGCAGACGGCTCTCTTTCACCGAGCGGATATCGTTTAAGTTACATTCGACCGTCGGGCCGCCGTCGAAGATATCCACATAGCCGCGACATCTAAAGCCCTCTGCCTGCAGCAGGTTGAGCGCCGGACGAGTGTTGGTGTGCACCTCGCCGATCACCTTCTGCGCCTCTTCGGGCAATAGACAGACATAGACGCTGTTTTTCGGCATCATCTCGGCCATGAAGGCCTTCTGCCCCAGGCCCGACAGATAGTCGGCCTGCACGAAGTCTATGCCTAAGAAGTTCTTCTGCAGCCAGCCGTAGAAAGGCGAGTTGCCTTCGGCATCGCTCTCGCCACGCATCTCGGCGATCACAGTCTCACCGAAACGCTCGGCATGTTGTGCCAGGAAGAGGAAGCGGCTGCGGGACAACATGCGGCCATTGTTGTTCTTGCGGTAGGTATCACGCAAGAACAGAGTGCATAGCTCGGCGGCGCCCGTGTAGTCGTGACACAGGGTCAGGGTTTCCACCTCGTTGCGCACATCGATCTGTTCTGAATAGTAGACCTCTGTGCCCAGGCGATAGTGATAGAACGCATCGACCATGCCGACCGCGGCCTCGAGGCCACAGGTACCGACCACTTCGCCAGTCTCTGTGTCTTCCAGCACCATAAGATAACCCTCGTCGAAGGGCTTCTCGATCTCTTTGACGAACGAGGCCTCGACGCGGGCGATCTTATTTCTTAATAGTTCTTCATTGACGGGTAAAGACGTGAATCCATGACCTGACTCGATGGCGATCTGATACAAGGCATCGTAATCGCTCGATCGTATGGGGCGGATAATTAACATCTTCGGGTCTCCTCACTTGTCCTTGTCGTTCAAACGCAGACAGCCTTAACAATTAAGACCGACATGCCACGCTTGAGGTTCAAGTATTTCTTTCAGACAAAAAAGCGCGGCTGTTACCCCGCGCTTATGCCGTCGCTTAGCCAGCTACAACCTTGGCTACTGCACGTTCGAAACGAGCAAGCCCCTCGGCGATATCTGCCTCAGGGATAACAAGAGAAGGAGTAAAGCGGATCACGTTTGGACCGGCAACCAGGCTCATCAGGCCTTCAGCGATACCGGCAACCAAGAAATCTTTTGAACGACCCTGGTACTGCTCGTTAAGCACGGCGCCCAACAGCAGGCCTTGGCCACGAACCTCGGTAAACACATGGTACTTTTCGTTGATCTTGTTCAAGCCGTCACGTAGCAGCTGCTCGCGACGTTTAACACCATCAAGCACCTCAGGGGTATTAACTACGTCCAGTACCGCATTACCTATGGCACAAGCCAATGGGTTACCGCCGTAAGTCGAACCATGGGTACCTATCTTAAGGTGAGAGGCGATCTCTGTGGTGGTCAGCATAGCCGCGATAGGGAAACCGCCACCAAGCGCCTTAGCTGTGGTGAGGATATCCGGCGTGACTTCGGTGCGCATGTAGGCGTAAAGCTCACCCAGACGACCAACACCTGTCTGAACTTCATCGAAGATCACCAGGGCGTTGTGCTTGTCGGCCAGGGCACGTACGGCGCGCAGGAACTCGGGATCGGCGTCTATGATGCCGCCTTCGCCCTGTAGTGGCTCGAGCATGATGGCACAAGTCTTGTCAGATACCGTGGCTTCCAGCGCCGCGATATCGTTGAATGGTAGGTGGGTAATAGACTGTGGCTTAGGACCGAAGCCGTCTGAATAGGCCGCCTGGCCACCCACGCTTACGGTAAAGAAAGTACGGCCGTGGAAGGCCTTATCGAAGGCGATGATCTGATCTTTGTCGGCGCCGAACTTGTCCAAGGCGTAACGACGGGCCAGCTTAAGGGCCGCTTCGTTGGCTTCTGCGCCTGAGTTAGCAAAATAAACCTTCTCTGCAAAGGTGGCTTCAACCAGCTTGGTCGCCAGTGCCAGTGCTGGCTCGTTAGTCATCACGTTAGCCAGGTGCCAAATCTTCTCACCCTGCTCTTTCAAAGCGCCAACCAGCGCTGGATGACAATGACCCAGACAGTTCACCGCAATACCGCCGGCGAAGTCGACAAACTCTTTGCCTTCCTGGTCCCAAACACGGCTACCCTCACCACGGACAGGGATCACAGCCGAAGGTGCATAGTTAGGCACCATTACTTCATCAAACTGGGCTCGGGTTAGCTTTTGGTTTACGCTCATTCTACTCATCCTTTCAATGTTGCCGAAGGCTTCAATCGCCTGTCGTACCCGTCTTTTTCCGAAAAGCCATGCCTTTCGGTGACGGTTATTTTGTTATCTAGGGGGACATTAATAGCGAAAACGTGATCAAAATACCAGTTCCTACCATATCGCCTTCTTAGCATGTGCATAACAAATGCATAAAGATTTGAGCTTAAAGGTTATACAAGCGTTTATAACCTAGCCTTGAGCATAAATAGTCAGAAAAAAAATTATCGACCACAATTCCGCGTAACAATGTGAATTTTATGAATATAAAGTCATGTTTTGACGTGGTCTGGATAGTAAAACATTTCCATAGCAAAGCATACTAAAACCATCGAAATGACTGCTCCTTCTCAAGAGCCGTGTTGACCATAGGCTCTGACTGGCTTCAATCAAGGATTAAAGACGATTGCTAGGCTCTGACGGAAAGCCGAATGATGCGATACATATCATTAGGATAGGTGACAAAAAAAAGGGGGGGAGGTAAGGAGAAGGCGCCGCGTTAAATCATATCTGGGGCGCCGGGATGATGAGCCATGCTCTACGCGCTATCGACTAGTAGAGATCTAGCTTACGGTAGTTCTGCCCCTTGAGACGGATCTGTTCCTGCTCGGAGAGCTGATAGTAGTCGAACATCATCTGCTTCTCCTTGGGCGAGATCAACCGCATCTCCTCGAGCATCAACACCTTGGCATAACAGCTAGCCCTAGCAACCAGGGCGGCCTCGGTGGAGAGCTCACTGTAACTCAGGCAAGTGTCCAGCTCTCTCTGGGTTTGCGTCAGACTGCTGGCCGAGAAATCGAGCAGCTCGGGCAAACGCCAGTTGAGGGTATGGGCATGGTGCAGCACCTGTTGATAGATATCCTCGGCGGGAAACTCGGTAGCCAATACGGCGTCATGTAGCTCCTTATCGCGACTACCACTGGCTTCCCTCAGCCAGTTGCCCCAGATATTCTCGTAGACCTTGGCACCATTCTTGAGCACCACTGAGATCCCCAACTGATAGAACAAGCTACTGGTGTAGGCCGTTGCCATGTCCTGCTCATTGAGCTGCGCCAGGGCCTTGGCGGCGATGCCGGTTATCATGGCGTAGCGCCACAGCTTGCGTGTGGTCCAGAGCAAGTTAGCATGCCCGGTTGGGAGCCAGTTACGCAGACAATAATAGGGGATCAGAAGCCTGAGGTTTTCCACACCGATAAAGTTGAGTACCAGCTTTATCTCGGTCACCTTCACATCGGATCGCTGCTGGCGCTTATGGCGAAACGAGGGGCTGTTGACCATGTTGGTCAGATCCCGCGCCAGCCAGGGCAGATCGGCGATCAACAGGCGCAGCCGACTCAGATCCAGGTTCTTCTGCTGTAACAGCTCAAGTATCAACATCTGACTGGCGTTGATGCCCGAGTGCTGTATCAGCAGCTCTGGCGAGGCCAGTTGATTGTCCAGTGTGCTATTGACCGTAGTGATCAGCTGCTTGGACACCGCCTCGAACACCTGCCTGGCCTGGATCTGCTTTGAGAGGCGCTCAAACACGGCGTCACGCTCGATGGCGAGCTTATTGGCGTCGTTCTCCAGTTCTCTATCTAAGTCATCAAACATGGAGGCCACGGCCTTCTGCTTACCTTTGATGATCTGTTTCAGAAGCCTGTGTTCGATATCTATGATGATCCCCGGACGGACCCCGCCGGCAATGGACTTTGCCACCTAAGCTGTTCTCCTCAGCAATCTGGATGCTTAAGGCATATATTACACCAAATCCCTGACTTAACAGTGATAAGTTAGCAATAAAAAGGGCCTCTATTGAGGCCCTTGTCGTTATTTCAGTTCTTGCTCGAACAACTTGAAGATACGGCGGTATTCATCCAGCCAGCTCGATGGCTGACGGAAACCGTGAGGCTCGACCGGATAGATGGCGGTCTCGAACATCGGCTTCTCCAGCTCAATCAGGCGCTGCACCAGACGCACGCTGTCCTGGAAGAAGACGTTGTCGTCCAGCACGCCACTCATCACCAACAGCGGCTTCTGCAGCCCCTGGGCGTGTTCGATAGGCGAGCTACGCTCATAGGCGATGGCATCCACATCAGGCGTGTTGAGGATGTTAGAGGTGTATGGCGCGTTGTAGTGCGCCCAGTCGCTCACGGGACGTAGCGCGGCGCCGGCCTGGAACAGCTCTGGCTCGGTAAACAGCGCCATGAAGGTCAGGAAGCCACCGTAAGAACCACCATAAGTGCCCACTCGCTGGCCATCCACATGGGTATTGGCCACCATCCAGCTCACGCCATCTTTCAGATCTTCCACCTCGGGATGGCCCATGTTGCGGTAGATCGCCGTACGCCAGTCACGGCCGTAACCTTTAGAGCCGCGATAGTCCATGTCCATCACCACATAGCCTTGTTGGGTCAGCAGGTTGTGGAACATAAACTCTCGGAAGTAGCCTGAGAAACCATAATGGGCATTTTGCAGATAGCCGGCGCCATGGTTAAAGATCACCGCAGGGTACTTATCGCTGCGTGACTTATCGAAGCCCTGTGGCAGATAGACCCTGGCATAGACATCGCCCGCACCATGGCTAGATGGCACCTTAACCACCTCTGGGGCCTGCCAAGGGTATTGCTTGAAGGCATCCGAGGTGTAGTGGGTCAGCTGCTTTAGCTCACCGCCAATCGCCTGCACATAGAGTTCGCTCGGCTGAGTACGACGAGAGGCCTTGAGTAGCAGCTTGCTGCCATCTGGGCTCAGGCTGTAATCCAGCTGACCATCCCACTGGGTGAGCTGCTCGCTCTGACCGTCGGCGATTTTGACACGATAAACATTGTCGATGCCCGGGTGGTCTTTGTTGGCCTTGTAGTAGATATACTCGGCCTTAGGGCCTAGGGTAATATCGCTGACCACATACTTTCCCTGAGTCAGGGCCTGTGGCTTGGCGTCGCTGGCCTTAAGGTAGAGGTGCGAATAACCAGTCTCTTCCGAGAGGTAATAGAGGGTATCGCTCTCTGGCAACCAGCCGAACTGGTTGAAGTTATAGTTCACCCAGGCATCGTCGTGCAGCCTGTGCTGGGTCTTGAGCGAGCCCGACTTGAGGTTGAGGGTCGCGATCCATCTGTCTTTGTTGTCCACAGCCTCGAGCATGATGGCGACCTTGTTGTCCTTAGCCTGCCACTGCATGGCGCTCTGGGTCCAGCCCCAGTCCTGCATCAGCTGCACCTTACGCGGCGCCTTCTCACTCTTATAAGTCTCGCCCTTGGCCTTGGCATTTTCTGCCTTCACCGAGGCCAGAACGTCTTCATCGAACCCCGTGAGTCCTTCGATAGTGATATCGCGCTTCTCATGCTGCACCAGATCAAGCAGCACCAGACGCTCCCCGGGAAACTTATCTTCGGCGACACGGGCCCTGGCAGGCACGGCATCCACATAACCCTGACTGCCTAAGTAGTTGGGCATAATGTCATGCTCTGAGCGCCAGCTATAGTTTTTATCGACCAGAGAGAGCAACAGGTAGCGACCGTCGGGCGACAGACTCATCTGGGAAACGGTTTCCTCTTCGCCCAGATACCAGGTTTTAGCGGTCATTGTGGGATCTTGCTTGGCCAATTCCGCCTGATACTGCTCTTTCTGTTCGGCTTGGGTCTGCTGCAAGGCGACATACTCAATCAGCCTGTGCTGCTGCTTGGCGATATAGCTGCTCGGCGCCTCAACACCTTTAGGTGCCTTAGCCATCTTAATATTGGCAATCTGTTCATACAGGCCAGTATCGCCATGGATACGGAACACCTGCTGCCCTTGCCAATAGGCGATATCGCCATTGGTCAGGAAACGCACGCCATCGACCTTAGTGTTTTGACGTGTCAGCTGTGACACCTTGCCACTGAGCAAATCTTTAACGAACAGATTGCCCTGATAGATATAGGCCTTACGAGTACGGTCACTATCTAGTACGCCATATTGCTGATCCGCTTGATGTAGGGCATCAAGTGCCAACTTTGAGGCTTCACCGGCTGTTATTGACTGTTGATAATAGTCTCGCAGAGGAGACTGATGCGCCTGACGGGCAAAGTAAACTGACTGGCTGTCATCACTCCAGTATTCGCCCTTGGCCAGGATCCCCATCCAATCCGGGTTAGCCATAATCTGCTTGAGTGTCAGGGCCTGATCCACGCTTGGCGGCGTGGCTAACGCCACCTGAGTGCTTGCCTGAGTGTTCGCCTGAGTCTGTTGAGTATCGGTTGAAGGGGTGGCTGCACAGCCCCCCAAGATGGTGAGGGTCAAAATGCTGAGACCAAATCCACGAAACGCGCCCGTCATCGTCCTTCCTTATGATTTATATCGTCAGGGCAAAGCCCCAACCTTGTTATTTTGCTGCCTTTTATATCACAAAATGGCGGAGGGACGGGGATAAGGTCGGGATAAAACTTGTAACAGTTTGAAAAAGAATGGGCCTAATTCGCTCGTGGCACTAGGCTCGAGCACCCTTTTAGTTACTGGAAGGAATGCTCTGCTTGACGAAGTTTGCCAGCAGCTCGAGTCCCTGCTCGGTCAGGATAGATTCTGGGTGAAACTGCACGCCGAACAGGCCTAGTTCGGGTCGACTCATGGCCATGATCTCGCGGCCGTGGACGGGGTCGTCGAACCAGGCATCCAGAATAAAGTCATCGGGCAGCCGCTCAACCAAGAGTGAGTGATAACGGGTGACGGTGAGCGGCTGATTCAGCCCAGCAAACAGGCCTGCGCCTGTGTGAGCTATGGCACTTGTCTTGCCGTGCATAACTCGCTTGGCGCGCACCACCTGAGCGCCGAAGACCTGGGCGATCGCCTGATGACCGAGACAGACCCCCAATATGGGCAGCTTACCGGCAAAGGCCTCTATCGCCGCCAGCGAGATACCTGCCTCATTGGGTGAGCATGGGCCGGGGGAGATCACCAGTCTGCTTGGTGCAAGCGCCTTAATCTCCTCGAGGCTGAGTTCATCGTTGCGCCTGACGACTATCTCCTCCCCCAGCTGCTGAAAATACTGCACCAGGTTAAAGGTAAAGGAGTCATAGTTGTCGATCATCAGGATCATGGATAAATTGCTCGTATGAATTGGGTGTGAGTTGCGCCACATTTTCTGGCGCAGATGCTAACACAGAGTCCAGACAGGATCATCCATTCTACTGACGCCTGGCGCATACCGCACTCGACTCAATTGCCTCATTCCCTGCCCTGGCCTATACCCTGCTCATACCATAGGAATAGCTTAGGTGTAGCTTAGCCACCAATTGGGCGTAGCTTAGGTATACCCCGGAGCCAGTCCTTTTACAGGCACAAAAAAACCAGCCTAAGCTGGTTTTTTATGTCGTTATGTCGCCTATGCATATAATTCAGAATAGCCGCTTACTTCACCAGGGTGAGATGACCACGGCGTTTCGGCTTTTCCTGCTCGGCGGAAGGCTCGGCAGCGACAGGCTCTTCGCTCTTAGTCTCATCGACTACGGAGAGCCCCAAGTCGCTGGCGTCGGCCTCGAGCTGATAGGCTTCTTCCTGATCGAATACGGTTCCGGCACCATTTTCTCTGGCGTAGATGGCGACGATCGAGGCCATAGGCAGTACCACTTGCTGCGGCACACCACCGAAGCGGGCATTAAACTCGATGAAGTCATGACCTATCTGCAAATTACCCACGGCACTGGCGGTAATATTAAGCACTATCTGTCCATCTTTCACATACTGCTGCGGTACTTGGGTACCGGGCACGTAAGCATCGACCACCACATGAGGGGTCAGCTCGTTATCCATGAGCCAGTCGTAATAGGCCTGTAACAGGTAAGGACGGTTAGGGGTCATAGGTTTCATCTTAGATACCCATGCGCATTTCGCGCTCTGCCTCGGTCAAAGACGCCTTGAATGATTCACGATCGAATAGACGTGTCATATAGGCTTTAACTTCCTTGGCGGTACGGCTGTCCAGCTCGATGCCCAATACAGGTAGACGCCACAACAGTGGGCCCAGGTAGCAGTCGGCCAGGCCAAACTCTTCAGCCATGAAGTATGGCATTTCGTTGAAGATAGGTGCGATAGCGGTCAGGCTTTCCTGCAGCTCTTTACGCGCCTCATCGGCACGGTCACCCTTGCGGATACGATCCACCAGGCTGTACCAGTCGTTTTCGATACGGTGCATCATCAGACGAGTCTGACCGCGAGAAACCGGGTAGACAGGCATCAGCGGAGGATGCGGGAAA
Organism: Shewanella sp. Isolate8; assembly: GCF_022398495.1. NCBI lineage: Bacteria > Pseudomonadati > Pseudomonadota > Gammaproteobacteria > Alteromonadales > Shewanellaceae > Shewanella > Shewanella sp. Isolate8. The sequence continues at coordinate 426,864 of NZ_JAKEVI010000003.1, forward strand.
CGCTCATCTAAGTATTCCATGATGATGCGTGAGTTATATAGCACCAACTCACGGTCAACCAAAGTTGGCACTGTGTTGTATGGGTTTAGCTCAATAAGATCTTCAGGCATATCGCTAGGATCCACCTGCAGAACATCGACAGTCACTCCCTTTTCCGCCAAGACGATACGGACTTGATGGCTATAGAGATCGTCGGCGCCTGAAAACAGGGTCATGATTGAGCGTTTATTGGCAGCAACAGCCATTGATACCCTCCAAGATTTAAAATATGAAAGCTAAAAAAGCAAAAACAAACGAGGGGCAGAGCCCCCCGTTTATAATATGCGGATAATATATTCTAACCTCTAACGGGGGTTAGTGTACATCTTTCCAGTACTCTTTCTTCAAGAGGTAGGCCACAATAAAGAAAATAAACAGGAAGCCCATTACCCACCAACCTAAGCTTTCACGCTCAAGTTTGACCGGCTCGCCTGAGTAAACCAGGAAGCCTGTGATGTCACGAACGACTTGATCATATTCTTCGGCAGTCAGCTTTCCGCCAGTAGCCACTAGGCTACCGTCTTCTTGCTTAACCTGCAGACCTTGCAGCTCTTGCAGTACATGCGGCATAGCCACTGAAGGGAAGACAGTGTTGTTTACACCAAATGGACGAGTCTCATCTTGGTAGAAACTCTTCAGATAGGTGTAGATCCAGTCTTCGCCACGTACACGTGCAACCAGCGTCAGATCCGGTGGCGCAGCACCGAACCATTTCGCCGCGTCGACTTCAGGAATGGCATTTTCCATCAGGTCGCCCACTTTGGCATCGGCATTGAACATATACTTGTTACGCATATCGTCCACTGAAATACCTAGGTCTTCGGCAACACGGTTATAACGCTGATACTGAGTGCTGTGACAGCCTGAGCAGTAGTGCTGGAAGCTGTCCAGACCACGTTGCAGCGACTCTTTGTCATTCAGGTCGACGTTAGCACTTTCTAGATGAACATGGGCACCACCTGCAGCAAACGCAAGAGATGGTACTAATGTAACTAATGCAATCAGTAATTTTTTCATTAGTGGGTCAACCTCTCTGGTACAGGCTTAGTTTTCTCATTCTTACTGTATAGCCACAGTGCTAAGAAGAAACCGAAGTATGTCAGAGTGAAAATACGCGCAGCAATTGTCAGCGTTGGCGTCGCAGGTACGGCACCCAGGTAGCCTAAGATAACGAAAGATACGGCAAACTGACCAATATTCAGCTTATGAATCATGCTACGGTAGCGGATTGACTTCACCTTACAACGATCTAACCAAGGTAGAACGAAGAGTACGGCAATCGCTAGACCCATACCCACAACCCCTAACAGCTTGTCAGGAATCGCACGTAGGATGGCGTAGAAAGGTGTGAAGTACCAAACTGGCGCAATATGCTCAGGAGTCTTCATCGGGTTCGCCGCTTCGAAGTTAGGCTTCTCGAGGAAGTATCCACCGCCTTCAGGCATGAAGAACAACACGTAGCAGAAGACGATCAGGAAGCCAGCGACGCCCATGATATCTTTCACCGTGTAGTATGGGTGGAATGGGATGCCATCTTTCGGCCAGCCATTCTCATCTTTGTTCTTCTTAATCTCGATACCGTCTGGGTTGTTAGAACCCACTTCGTGCAGAGCGATAAGGTGCAGGAACACCAGTACCACTAGCACCAATGGCAGCGCGATAACGTGCAGTGCGAAGAAGCGGTTCAGTGTCGCACCAGAAACAACGAAGTCACCACGAATCCATAGTGTCAGGTCGTCACCGATAACAGGAATAGCACCAAACAGAGAGATAATTACCTGTGCGCCCCAGTAAGACATCTGTCCCCAAGGAAGCAGGTAACCCATGAAAGCTTCTGCCATCAGTACGAGGAAGATCAACATACCGAACAGCCACAGCAGTTCACGCGGCTTCTGGTAAGAACCGTAGAGCAGGCCACGGAACATGTGCAGATAAACCACCACGAAGAAGGCCGATGCACCGGTTGAGTGCATGTAACGCAGTAGCCAGCCGTACTCAACATCACGCATGATGTATTCGACAGAGGCGAAGGCACCTTCTGCGGTTGGTACATAGTTCATGGTCAACCAGATACCGGTCAGCAGCTGGTTTACCAGTACTAGCATGGCCAGAGAGCCAAAGAAGTACCAGAAGTTGAAGTTGGTCGGCGTCGCATATTGACCTACGTGACGGTTGTAGGTAGCCGTCATAGGGATGCGCGCATCAATCCAATCGATAATATTTTTAACCATTACGCAGCCCCCTGGTCGACACCGATAATCACGTTGCCGTCATCAATGTACTGATGAGGTGGAACAACTAGGTTCAACGGCGCTGGAACCCCCTGGAATACGCGACCAGCCATATCAAACTTAGAACCATGACATGGACAGAAGAAACCAGAAGCGACGCCTTCAACCTGTTCACCGAATGTATCAGGCAGATACGTTGGAGAACAACCTAAGTGCGTACACAGACCAACGGCAATAAAGTACTCAGGCTTGATTGAGCGAACGGCGTTCTGCGCATAGGCAGGTTGTTGCTCTTCGTTAGACGCTGGATCGCGCAACTGATCATCGTGAGTAGCAAGACCTTTTAAGATCTCTTCGGTACGGCGGACAACCCATACAGGCTTTCCACGCCATTCAACACGGATCAGCTGACCCGGCTCTAACTTACTAATATTTACTTCTACCGGTGCACCTGCAGCTTTCGCTTTGGCACTCGGATTCCATGACTTTATAAAAGGAACCGCTACAGCGACGGCACCAGCACCACCCACTACGGCGGTTGCTGCGGTCAGGAATCTGCGACGTCCGGTATCGACTGGCGCATTGCTCATCCACTTATCTCCAGAGAGTGTTGGAATTTTTGTTTTAAAAACTTTTGAAATTGGGGTTTTACCCCAAAGCGCAAAAGTCAAATTTGAGGCGGGGCCCATTATAGCCAAAAATTAGAAGCAGATCATAGTAAAACAAAGCACAAAGTTAACTATGTTAGGAAATTGGGCATTCCAGAAGAAAATGTGCAGCAAGTGCGGGATGAAACGAGGGAGATTTTACCCAATAAAATGGTAAACGAGAATAACAATCAAAGCTAAATTAGCAACTTGCGACAATTAGCAATAAAAAAGCCCGAACTCGTCGGGCTTTAATCTTAATAATCCTCAATGAGAACTATTTCGCATCAGAACTCTTCATGTACTTGAAGAAATCGCCTTCCGGCTCGAGCACCATCACATTCGAACCATTACCAAAGCTCGCCTGATAAGCCTCTAGGCTACGCAGGAAAGAGAAAAACTCTGGGTCTTTCTTATAGGCATCGGCGTAGATCTTAGCGGCGATGGCATCGCCCTCACCACGTACCTGCAACGCCTTACGCTCGGCTTCGGCGATCTGAATGGTCACGCTGGCATCTGTCTTGGCGCGAATGATTTCAGACTGTTCCTTACCCTGAGCGCGATGCTCCTTAGCCACAGCGGTACGCTCGGCGCGCATACGCTGGTAGATGCTTGAGCTCACGTTGGCCGGCAGGTTGATCTGCTTAACACGCACGTCAACGACTTCGATACCCAGATCCTGCGCGCTGTCAGAAGCGTTTCTCAGCGCATCCTGCTGCAGCTCGTCACGGCTACCCGAAACGATATCCTTGATGGTACGGCGACCAAACTCGGTACGCAGATCGTTGTTTATCTTGCGTTGGAGTAGCGATTCGGCCTGGACCTTGTTACCACCGTTGGTCGCAAGATAATACTTCTCGTGATCCTTGATGCGCCACTTCACATAAGAGTCGACCATAAGGTCTTTCTTCTCTGAGGTAACGAAACGGTCCGCCGCGCCATCCATGGTCTGGATGCGAGAATCGAGATACTTGATCTTATCGATCACCGGCAACTTGATATGCAGACCCGGCTTATAGATGCGCGTCACGCCCTCATCTTTGATGATCTTACCAAAGCGCGACACGATAGCGCGTTCACCCTCGTTGACCACCATCAGGGACGATAGACCCATAGCGACTAAGATGGCCGCAATAATAACAGATAATCTACCCATGATTAGTTTCTCCCCTGGCGAGTACGGTCGCTACGAGAAGGCCTTCCATCTAACGGCATGCCAACACTATTTACTATGCTGTTCACTGAGTCATTGACCGTGTCCACCTCGACAGGCTTACTCGTCTTAGTCTGTGGACGCTGCTCCATTAACTTATCCAGCGGCAGATACATCATGTTGTTGCCCGCCTTTGAGTCCACCAGCACCTTGTTGGTACCCGATAAGACTTTAGACATGGCATCGATGTAGAGACGATTGCGGGTGACTTCCGGCGCCGCCTTATATTCAGGCAACAGCTTCTCGAAGCGAGCCACCTTACCGCGCGCCTCTAAGATCTCACGCTCTTTATAAGCGTTCGCCTGCTGCTCCATGCGCTGCACTGTACCACGGGCCTTTGGCTCGATTTCACGAGAATAAGCTTCGGCTTCACGGATGAAACGCTGCTCATCTTCCTGTGCGGCAATGGCGTCATCGAAGGCGTCTTTCACCTCTTCCGGCGGACGGGCCGGCAGGAAGTTCACGTCGCGGATCTCTATGCCCAGGTTATAAGGCTTGATGATACGCTCAACTTCTTCCCAGGTATCGCGACGGATCTGATCACGTCCCGTGGTCAGGATATCGTCCATCCTGTTGTGGCCCACCACATAACGCAGGGCGCTATCCGTTGCCTCACGCAGGCTCGAATTAGCATCGACCGCGCTGAACAGGTAACGATAAGGATCGACCACAATATACTGTACATCCAGCTCCACCAGCACGACGTTCTCGTCGGCGGTCAGCATGCTGCCCGAGGCTGGAATTGAGCGAACGTTGCTCACGTTCACAGGGAAGACTTCATCGATAAAGGTCGCCTTCCACTGTAGGCCAGGCTCTACTTCGCCAATATATTTACCAAAGCGAAGCGCCACACCCTTCTCGGCTTCTTTCACCGTATAGAAACCTGATAGTCCCCATACGACAACGGCGATGCCTAATACAATGATAAAACCTAGTGCGCTGAATCCGCCGCCAGCGCCATTTCCTTTACCCCCAAAACGCTTCGAAATATTCTTAAATACTTCGTCGAGATCTGGCGGCCCCTTGTCATTGCCGTTCTTGTTTCCCCAAGGGTCTTGACCCTTGTTACCGGGCTCGTTCCAAGCCATTTAGCACTCCATAGGTGTATGAAATAAACGAGATTACTAAAAACTACTCTATTGCTGCGGTTTCAACAATAAAGGTTTCCAACTCCCCTTGGCTCTGCTTGGCTAATCGGTGCCAATCGGCCTCCAATAAGCGCACAGATAAGATACAGTTCCCCAGATCGTCATACTCTTTCTGCTGTATCACATCCAGTCGATAAAACTGACCAAGATAATGTCCGGCCGTCGCCGGAATACGCAAGGTAAGCTCTAATACGGCCCGCCCAACCAACTGGTTGATGGCCTTCTCGAGCAAGTCCAAGCCTAGTCGCTGCTGGGCCGAAACCCACACACGCGTTGGGACCCCATCGCTGTCATAGTCGATCTTAGGGCCCACATCTTCCAAGAGATCTATCTTGTTACAGACGATCAACTGTGGAATCTCTTCGGCGCCAATCTCTTTGAGTACCAACTGTACCTGTTCAAAATTGTCGCCCATGTTTTCATCAGCACTGTCGACCACATGTAGCAGAAGATCCGCTTCGCGGGTTTCCTGCAGGGTGGCCTTAAACGCCGCCACGAGATCATGGGGAAGATGTCTGATGAAACCGACCGTGTCGGCCAAAATGACCGAACCGTCTTGTAAGTCTAACTTACGCAGGGTCGGATCGAGTGTCGCAAACAGCTGGTCGGCGGCATAGACCTCGGAAACGGTCAAGGCGTTAAATAGGGTCGACTTACCGGCGTTGGTGTAACCCACCAAGGACACGGTCGCGAGTTCGCTTCGCTGCCTTGCCCGGCGACTCTGTTCACGCTGCTTATCGACCTTTTCCAGTCGCTTGTTGATGGTCTTGATACGACCACGCAACAGACGTCTGTCGGTTTCCAGCTGGGTTTCACCCGGTCCCCGTAGGCCGATACCACCTTTTTGCCTTTCAAGGTGCGTCCAACCACGAATCAGGCGCGTCGACATGTGGCGCAATTGCGCTAGCTCCACCTGCAACTTACCCTCATAGGTCCTGGCGCGCTGAGCAAAAATATCCAAAATCAGCGTCGTACGGTCTAAGACCCGACACTGACAGATCAGCTCAAGATTACGCTCTTGTGCAGGACTCAAGGCGTGGTTAAAAATCACCACATTCGCGTCGGTGGCTGCCACCATGGCCGCCAACTCTTCCGCTTTACCTGTACCAACAAAATACTTTCTATCTGGAGAACGACGACTTCCCGTGATCACGCCAACGGTTTCAGCGCCTGCCGACTCGACCAGTAAACGAAGTTCGGTAATATCTTCCCTACTGTCTTCATCTGAAAAGTCGATATGGACAAGTACTGCAGCTTCTCCCGCCTCATAGCGTTCAAACAAAAAGCGAACTCCTCAGGAAATTACTCAGCGCTATCGTCATGTTGTGCATTGTAACCCGCCGCCTGGTTAGGCGTGTTGTGATGGTTGCTCACGTTAAATGGACGTGCAGGCACCACGGTAGAGATAGCGTGCTTGTATACCATCTGGCTGACAGTGTTCTTCAATAAAATAACAAACTGATCGAATGACTCAACTTGTCCCTGAAGCTTGATACCGTTAACTAGGTAGATAGATACCGGAACGCGTTCACGTCGTAATGCGTTCAAAAATGGGTCTTGTAAAGATTGCCCCTTTGCCATTATGTAATTTCCTTTTTATTAAAATTAATTAAAACCTAATACAGCATCAATTTCTGGTTTGGTTTTAGTATTATATAGAGTGAATGAATTAGCTAGCGACAATGTTCTAATAGTCGCGCCAGATTAGCTTCATCCCCACTCTCCAGCCAATTTAGATCGGTCCATCCTCGCAACCATGTTAATTGACGCTTGGCCAATTGCCTAGTCGCAACTATGGATTTTTCGACCATAGTATCATAGTCATATTCCCCATCGAGATACTGCCACACCTGGCGATATCCGACACATCTCATCGAAGGTAGGTCTAGATGCAGATCCGCTCGCGCCTTGAGCCGCTGCACCTCTTCGACGAAACCTTGATTTAACATCAATTTGAATCTTTCTGCTATAGCAAGGTGTAGCACTTTGCGATCTTTCGGCGCTATGCCAAATTGCACCACCTTATAGGGCAAGGCATCGGCCTTCACCTGGGTCAACTCGGTCAGGCTTTTACCGCTAATGCGGTATACCTCCAATGCCCGCGACAGACGCTGGGGATCATTAGGGTGGATTCGCTCTGCCGATACTGGGTCCACACGACGCAGCTCGTCATGCAACGCCTGCCAGCCCTTGGTTTCGACCTCGCTGGCTATCTCGGCCCGGATGGCCTCATCCGCCGATGGCAATGGCGACAGGCCTTCGAGTAGCGCCTTGAAATACAGCATGGTGCCGCCAACCAGCAGGGGCGTCTTGCCTGCCGCTAGGATCGCTTCAATGTTGGCGATGGCGTCGCTACGAAAATCCGCCGCGGAGTAACTCTCGCTAGGATCGCGAATATCGATCAAACGGTGCGGCGCGCGGCTTAGCTCTTCCTGGGTCGGTTTGGCGCTGCCGATGTCCATACCGCGATAGATGAGCGCCGAGTCGACCGAGATGATCTCGCAGTTGTGCTGCTCGGCCAATGCCATCGCAAGCGCTGTCTTACCGGACGCCGTCGGCCCCATCAGGGTGATAATTGTCGGCTGACTCTCGCTATTCACTCGTTTGCTCACCTAACCATTCTTGCCAAGGCATCACCTTGGCCATAGATAAAATTTCTTGCTGTTGCGACTCGGTTAGTCCCATGAGTTCGCCCCAGAGTCGACTCGCCGAGCTAAACTGTTCGCTCGCTTGATTCACCAGCCAATTAACCAGCGCATCGTTTGTCGGCTCTTCGAAGCGTATCCATTGGAGAAACTCGGGGATCACGCTCGCCAGCTGACTCTGCCTTAGATATGGGGGCACTTTTTTAATTATCAACTGGCCGAGGCGAATAGTTAGCTCTAATCCCAATTTTCTCACTAAAAGGTCTCTCTCGGCCAAGGTCTGCTGCCAATCCTCGTCGACCTTGACCGATACGGGCATCAGGAGCGGCTGGCCAATGAGACCGGCATCCAGCTTGGCCTGAATCTCACGGCGCGTCACTTCACGCACAGCGGTCTGCAGGCTGAGCAAGGCAAGCTCGCTGCCCCGAACCAGCAGCCAATATTGTCCGTCGAGCAGCTGTGGCATGGGCGGAACGTCACCTGCTTGTTGAACAGGCTGACTCGTCACACCTGGTGTGGTCATCAGCTGGGCATAACTGTCGACGGCCGCCTGACTGGGCAGCTCGGCGCTCGCATGGCTGCGTCCTCGCCCGGCAAACTGACTGCCGCCATAGGCGCTCACCTGCGTCTCTCGCACCCGCTCACCGCCGGCTCCTAACCCACCATTGTGTCCCGCATAGGCACGGCGCTCATCCCCTGACCATGCTTCGTTCTGCTCAGTCGTTTTAGCAGCATAGTTACTCTGCTCACGCCTATTAGACTCAGGTTGCAGCGGACGAATATAGGAGGCGGACGTCTCCTGCTCTGCCACTTCTCTGTCCTGAGCCGCCTCTAAGGCCAACTCACTCGACTGACGCAGCGCCGATTCCAGCGCCTGCAGGATAAAGTCATGCACATAACGGCTCTCGTGGAAACGCACCTCATGCTTGGCGGGATGCACGTTGACATCCACCTGATGGGGATCCAGGGTCAACATGAGCACGAAGGCAACCTGCTCTCCTTGCAGCTGCTGAGCAAATGCCTGACGCACCGCATGATTAACCAGGCGGTCACGCACCAAACGGCCGTTAACATAGAAATATTGGGTGTCGCCAACGGCCTGCTCGCCAAATGGCGATTGAATATAGCCGCTGAGACTTAAGCCGTTGTGGGTACAGTCGACCCTGAGCGCGTTGTCAGCAAAGGCCTTACCGCTGACCTGGGCCATACGCTGCAGATATTGCGCCTCTGTCTTGGCCGGGCGATAGTTGCGCACCTGCTTGCCGTTATGCTTGAGGGTAAAATGAATGTCGCGGCGCACCAAAGCGATTCGCTTGAGCCACTCATCGATATGGGTAAATTCTGTCTTGTCGCTCTTTAAGAAACGGCGTCTGGCCGGCGTATTGAAGAAGAGATCTGCCGCCTCCACCGTCGAGCCCACGGGATGTGCCGCCGGGATCACCCTGACCGCCATCTCGGAGCCTTCTGCATAGGCCTGCCATGCCTCACTCTGCTGCTGCGTTCTCGAGGTCAGGGTCAGACGGGAGACAGAGCTGATACTGGCAAGCGCCTCACCGCGAAAGCCGAAACTCAGGATGGCATCCAGATCATCTAACGAGGCCAGCTTAGAGGTGGCATGACGAGACAGGGCCAGACTCAGCTCCTCCTTGGGGATGCCAGAGCCGTTGTCTGTGATCTTAATCAGCTTGCTGCCGCCCTTGTCTATCTCGATATCGACGCGGGTGGCGCCGGCATCCAGGCTGTTTTCCACCAGCTCTTTGATAACGGAAGCAGGACGCTCTACCACCTCCCCGGCGGCAATCTGGTTAGCCAGTTGAGGAGGCAAAATTCGAATAGTCATCTTGGTTCCTTACGCCCGGGGAATGATCAGCTTCTGACCAATGTAGAGGGTGTTGGACTTAAGCTTGTTAGCCTTCTTGATGCTGGCGACTGATACCTGATAGCGATGGGCGATCACCGACAATGACTCGCCGGCCGTCACCTTATGCTTGATGCCGCTCTTACTGGCCATCATGGTGTTAGCAGGAGGATTATTCTCGAAATAGCGCACCACACCCTTGTGGACGGCGTTGGCGATATTGTTCTGATGATCCCTCTGGGTCAGCAGGCGCTCCTCTTTGTGATTCGAGATAAAGCCCGTCTCCACCAGGATAGAGGGAATATCCGGCGACTTGAGCACGGCCAGGCTGGCTGCCTCCGGCTTATGCTTATGCAGGCGTGTCACCTTCCCCAGATTAGCGAGCACGTCTCCGGCGATGTTATGGCTGATCGCCATGGATCTGTCCATCGACATATCCAGCAGGGTCATGGCCAGATACTGCTCGTTATCTGCGTTCTGGATAATCTCACCGGCACCGCCAAGCAGTTCAGAGTGCTTCTCTTTCTGCTCTAACCAGCGACCGATCTCACTGTTGGCGCGGCGCATCGACAGCACCCACACAGAGGCGCCCTGAGGCTTAGGCGAGGTAAAGGCGTCGGCGTGAATAGACACCAGCAGATCGGCCTTGCTGTTACGGGCGATCTCAGAGCGTTTATTCAGGTTGACGAAGTAGTCACCCGAGCGGGTCATAATGGCGCGCATGCCCGGTGTGGCATTGATCTTGGCCTCTACCTTCTTGGCGATCTGTAACGCGACCTTCTTCTCATAGATCCCCGAGGGACCGATAGAGCCCGGATCATCGCCGCCATGGCCGGCGTCGATGGCGACAATAATGTCTCTCAGCTCCTGCTGGGGTTCAGCCTTTGCCGTCTTAGGGCTCTGGCTGCCGCCTTCAAGATCCACCACCAGGCGATTGCCATAGGGGGCCGTGGGCGACAGGGCAAACAAGTTGGCCTTGGCGGGCTTGACCAGATCGATCACCAGCCTAAGAGTGCCCTTCTTGGGCGGTTTGCTGATGCGCACCCGCTTAACCAACTTGCTGTTATTCTCAATCTTGCTCAGATTGAGCCCTGTTGCCGTGGTAGTCAGATCGACCACCAAGCGATAGGGACTGGTGAGGGTAAAATGGGAATACTTTGGCGGCTCACGCAGGTCAAACACCACACGTGTGGATTCTGGCGCCGCCCAGATACGTACGCCTTCCAGTTTATTTGCGCTGTAGGCAATGGAAGGAATACATAGCAAGACAATCAATAATAGGCGTTTTATTAGTGACTCAGTTCTTATCATTATTAATTATGTAAACTATCTAACAAAATCTCTCCGGCGCGCGAATGCGCCGTCAGCGTGACCTCTCGGCCCTGTTGGTGATATTGAATGTGTATCGCCAGATCGGCCTCGGGCAGGAGGCCAACGCCCTTATCGGGCCACTCGACAATACACAGGCTCGAGTCGGTAAAGTAATCTCGAATCCCCATAAACTCGAGCTCTTCTGGATCACTTAATCTATATAGATCAAAATGATATACATCAATATCACCTAGTTCATAAGGCTCAACCAGCGTATAGGTCGGGCTCTTCACCGCCCCCTGATGCCCCAGGCTCTGAATCAGACCACGACTAAAGGTGGTTTTCCCCGCCCCCAATTCACCACTCAGATAGAGGGTCAATGGCGGCTTAATCGCACTGGCTAGCCTTTGGCCTAAGCTAACGGTTTCTGCTTCATTTTCAAGATAAACTTTTACTGATGTCATCGTATCTATCGCTAATTAAGGACAATCCTTTTTTGAACCGAATACTTTAACCTAAACCGGCGTTTATCTAAACAAACATTAGCGCATTTTAATCTGCCCAGGCTAAATCCTATCGACCAGCGCACGTATATGAGCAAACAGGTCACAGGCCAGCATGCCTCGCTCGCCATCTTTGGCCGCAAGATCCGCCGCGGCGCCATGCACCACCACCCCGGCGCTGGCCGCATCCATCTTAGACATCCCCTGTGCCATCAGGGCCGCTATGATGCCGCCTAGCACGTCACCGCTGCCGCCACTGGCAAGCCCAGGGTTACCCACGGGTGCCACATGACACACCTTGCCGTCATAGATCAAAGTGCCAGCCCCTTTAAGTACCACTACGCCGCCATATTTTGCCTGCAGAGCATAGACGGCGGCAAAGCGATCCGCCTCCACCTCGGCGATACTGATACCCAAAAGACGAGCCGCCTCACCACTGTGGGGAGTTAGCACCCAGTTACTCTGCCGTGATGGGTCAAGCGCCAGTAGATTGAGCGCATCGGCGTCCATCACACAGGGCTTGTCACTCAGACTCGTCGCCTTGAGCAAGTTATAGCCCCAGTCATGTTTGCCCAGTCCAGGCCCGATCAGCAAAATATCGGCCCAGCCCAGGCGCTGGTACACCTCCATATCCACCAGCTCACAGCCCCAGAACATGATTTCTGGTCTGCCCGAGTTAACCACGGTCAAATGCTCGGGCCTCGAGATCACCGCCACTAAACCGGCTCCGGCTCGCAGACAACTCTCGGCCGCCAAACGCGGCGCCCCGGCCATCCCATTGTCACCACCGATAACGGTCACCTTGCCACAGGCGCCCTTGTGGCTGTTCTGCGCCCTGGCAGGCAATCCCAAATCGGTTAGCCTGTAGGCAATATTGAGCACCTTAGAATTCGGCAGATAGTCCTGTAACCCTATATCGGCAAACCAGAGGCGTCCGACACAGTCCCTCGCCTTACCCGTGATAAGCCCCTGTTTCGGCGCGCCGAAAGTCAGGGTCACATCGGCCTTGACCGCCAGCTGGCCGGCGCCGGTATCCACATCGATCCCAGAGGGTACGTCTAAGGATAAGATCCAGGGGGAATAAGCATTCAGCGCCTTAATCATCTCGGCAAAGGGGGCGCGAGGCTCTCCCTTTACCCCTGTGCCCAGCAGGCCATCGACGACGACCTCGGCCTCCTTGAGTGCCTCTTCATAATCAGATAGCTGATGTCCGCCCGCCGCGAGAAAGGCCGCCTTGGCGTAGCTAATCCCCTCGCCTGGCTCGGGACGCTCCACGGCATAGAGGGCGACATCACAGCCAGATTCGAGCAGCAAGGTGGCACAGATATAGGCGTCGGCGCCGTTGTTGCCATAGCCCGCCAATACCAAAATTTTGTTGTTAAGCCTTTCTTCCCGCTGCAGTAGTTCGAAGGCCGACTGACCGGCGCTGTCGATCAACTGACATAAGTTAGCCTCACCGGACGCAATAAAGCGCGCTTCGGCATCACGAATCATCTGCGCCGTATATAAGGCCGATGGCAGCTGGCCGTCACTAAACAACATCTGGATTCTCCTTAACAAGACTCATCACCGGGGCGGTTTGCCCTATGCCTAAGCATATTCGATATTTAAGTTTTTAATCGCCAAGAGATTCCGTTTAAACGCCAGAGATTGGAGGAAGTTTGATCTGGCACAATAAATCCGCCAGCTCAGAGCCCCGAAGGCCAACAAAGAGATAACAAAACATTTCATCGAACTGAGAAAAAATAACTTAGGTAGTCAGCCAAATTACTGAACTATTGAGGTTATAAAACCCTAAGTGGATATAGATAATTGAAGTTTTCACCCTGGTTGAAACACAAAAAAGCAATTAAAAATAGTTAGCTATAACCTTAGACTTAAAATAAGCTGGGTGTGAATAGAAAAAGGCGCCCAAGGCGCCTTTTTCATATGTGTCTTTGTCCGAAATGGTCAAATAGCTCAGCTTAAAAAACTAAGCCTACTTAACTCGACTTAAATAACTCGGCTTAAATAACTCTGCTTAAATATCTTCCATTCTCAGGCTGCTGTGCACCAGACGTTGCTGCTGAATCTTCTCGACCCGCACCAGATCGTTGAGGGCGTTCTTCACATCACCCGGCACAGAGGAATCCGCCGTCTTCTCAAACAAGCCGATCAGACGGTTATCGAGATCCAGGTGTAGCTCAAGCAGATCATCTTCATTCATGTTGGCTGCTGGAATCACATCCTGACACCGCTTGATGAAGTCTTCAAACACAATGTCGTTGTACCAGAGTTCCAGCAGACGGCTTGGCGCCTCTTCGATGTAGTCATCGATCTTCTTAGACACCTCTTTCTCATGCTGTTGCAAATACTCCAGCATCAATTTCACGCGAGACGAATCTACCGCGCTGTGTAAACGCGCATACAAACGAGCCATTTCCAAGCGACACTTAGAGACATATGCCAACTGTTCATTAAGTTGTTGAAATCTCATTTTTCCTACTCCAATCGATGCCAAGCGTTAGGCGTTAATACTGACTTGATTTCATTATGGGAGTAATTAGCGCAGTTTTTTTTGAACAATGTCATAGTTTGCGCACTTCTGAAGTCGCTACATTAGACAAGCTTAAAGAATTTTATCTCACATCACGCTAATGACAATTTTGTGATCTTCACGCCGATAAAGGGCTAATAATCGTTAACTTAAAGGCTCTGGCAATAGATAAAACGACAAAACACTCATCAAAATTACCCTTCAATAGTGAATAGAAATTCACCAAGACCAAAATCTATGGCACCTAAGCGCGTTCGAAGAAGAATGATGGATAAAGGATGGAGGTTGCAGACAGAAACAAAGAGCCAACAGAGCTAATGTCGCATAGGGACAATACACGCAAGCAGCGGGATAAATATTAAGTACTGTTGGAAACTGAAGCGTAGAGAGGAAAATTTGGAGCGACATATCGGGTTCGAATCGGTAGCGCTAAACGCTCGATCTATACCTTGCCAAGGTATCGCCTAACGCAGTGAACAAAGAACCAACGGGCTAATGTCGCATAGGGACAATACACGCAAGCAGCGGGATAAATATTAAGTACTGTTGGAAACTGAAGCTTAGAGAGGAAAATTTGGAGCGACATATCGGGTTCGAACCGATGACCTATACCTTGGCAAGGTATCGCTCTACCAACTGAGCTAATGTCGCATAAATTTTTCGTGCTACCCTAACTGTCATCATCGACAAAAGGGATCGTCTTTCACCTTTCATCAACTGAGTTAACGTAACTCAAATTTTGGAGCGACATATCGGGTTCGAACCGATGACCTATACCTTGGCAAGGTATCGCTCTACCAACTGAGCTAATGTCGCATAATTTGGAGCGACATATCGGGTTCGAACCGATGACCTATACCTTGGCAAGGTATCGCTCTACCAACTGAGCTAATGTCGCATAATTTGGAGCGACATATCGGGTTCGAACCGATGACCTATACCTTGGCAAGGTATCGCTCTACCAACTGAGCTAATGTCGCATTTCAATCATCACCGGCGTTTGCGCCAGTAAAAAGTTGAGGCCGCATTATAGGAGAATTTCGCCCCTCTGCAACCCCCTAATTTAAAATTTTCTACCGTTTGGTTAAATTTTAAATACTTTCTCACGATAATATTGCAGTTCGGCAATCGACTCCTGGATATCAACCAGTGCCTGATGAGTGCCCTGCTTCTTAAAACCGTTCATTACCTCAGGCTTCCAGCGACGCACTAACTCTTTGACAGAGCTGACATCTATGTTGCGATAGTGAAAATAGTCTTCCAGGGCTGGCATGTAACGATTCATGAAACGTCTGTCCTGACCTATGCTATTACCGCACATTGGCGACACACCGGCTGGTACATGCTCGGATAAGAAGGCAATCGTCTGAGTGATGGCATCTTGCTCGCTGAAGTCACTCGCCCTGACTCTGTCGATCAGGCCTGACTCGCCGTGATGCTTCTGATTCCAGTCATCCATCGCCGCAAGTACATCCTCACTCTGATGGATGGCAATCACCGGCCCTTCGGCCAAGATGTTCAACTCCTTGTCGGTCACAATCGTTGCTATCTCAATGATTCTATCGACCTCGGGCTCTAGTCCCGTCATCTCCAGATCAACCCAGATCAGATTTGTTTCATCTGCAGCCATATATCTGCCTTATCAATGCGTGTTTGCCTAAATTCAGGCTTTTTTATTTAAGACCGTGTATCATACTGCTTTTTTAGAAGACACAAAATAACCTTATTTTGACGATGACGACACTGTGAGTAAAAAGAAACCCCTAAGCCAAGGCCAACGCCGCCGCATGCGCGCCAATCAAGAGAAACGGCTGCAGCGCAAAGACGCAAAAGAAACAACCATTGAGTTACAGGATAGCTCACTGGGGCCAGAACAGCTGGGCACCGTCATCTCTCGTTTCGGCCAACACGCTGATGTCGAAACGGAAAACGGTGAACTGGTTCGCTGTAACATTCGCCGAAATATTCAAAGCCTGGTCACCGGCGATAAGGTGATCATGCGCCAGGCCAGTGAAACCACAGCCACCATCGCCGGTGTGGTCGAGGCCGTTCACCCGAGACACTCCTCACTGTCACGGCCGGATCTCTACGACGGCATAAAGATCATCGCCGCCAACATCGATCAGATACTTATCGTCTCTTCCGTGGTGCCTAGCTTCACCACCCAGATCATCGACCGTTATCTGGTGGCCGCCGAAGACACAGGCATAGCCCCGGTCATCATACTCAACAAGATAGACCTGCTTAGCGACGAAGAGGCGCCAGCCGTCGAAGCCGCGCTGCAACGCTATCAAGCCATCGGCTACCAGGTATATCGCGTCAGCAGTAAGTCTGGCGAAGGGGTCGAGGAGATCAAGACCCTATTAAAAGACAAGGTGAGCGTGTTTGTCGGCCAATCTGGCGTGGGCAAGTCATCCCTGATCAACGCCCTGCTACCTGAAGCCGAACTGATCACCGGCGACGTATCCGAGAACTCTGGCCTCGGCCAACACACCACCACCACAGCCAAGTTGCTGCACTTCCCTAGCGGCGGTGACCTGGTAGACTCTCCCGGCGTGCGCGAATTCGCCCTGTGGCACCTACCCGCCGAGCGCGTCGGCTGGTGCTTCGTCGAATTCAGGGATTACCTGGGCACCTGCAAGTTTAGAGACTGTAAACACAAGAATGACCCAGGCTGCGCCATCACCCAGGCATTCGAGGAAGGTAAGATCGCCGAAGACAGGTATCAGAACTACCATAGAATTATCGACAGCCTGGATGAGCAGCGACACGCCCGTCATTTCAAAAACGATAACGACTAACTAAATTAAAGACAGCCAAACTGGATTTGAAGGAAAACAGACAGTGGACAAATTGAAGATTGCCTTGCAATACATAATGCCGAAACACCTGCTATCGCGACTCGTGGGTAAGCTGGCTGCCGCCGAACTCGGCGCGGTAACGACAAGCGTAATTAAATGGTTTATCAAGCAATATAAGATAGACATGAGCGAGGCCGCCGAGAGTGCACCAGAAGCCTATGCCAGCTTCAACCAGTTCTTTACCCGCGCTTTGAAGCCCGGCATTCGTCCCCTGTGTGAAGATGACGACTATATCGTTCATCCGGTCGATGGCGCCGTCAGCCAATGCGGGCCGATCAAAGAGGGGCGCATCTTTCAAGCCAAGGGACATGAATATTCGTCACTTGCCCTTTTAGGCGATCAGGCCGATGATGCCAAACGCTTCGAAGGCGGTGACTTTGCCACCATCTATCTGGCACCTAAGGATTACCATAGAATTCACATGCCCATAAAAGGCACCCTGTCTAAGATGACCTATGTGCCGGGCGAGCTGTTTTCGGTTAACCCACTAACGGCCGAGAATGTGCCTGGCCTTTTTGCCCGTAACGAGCGAGTCGTGGCCATCTTCGAAACCGAAATCGGTCCCATGGCCATGGTCTTGGTTGGCGCCACTATCGTAGCCAGCATAGAAACCGTCTGGGCCGGTACCGTTACCCCGCCGACGGGCAAGAAGGTATTCACCTGGGATTATCCGACCGAGGGCCCAGAGGCGATCACCCTGGACAAGGGCGAGGAGATGGGACGCTTCAAGCTTGGCAGCACTGTAGTGATGCTATTTGCCAAAGACGCACTGGAACACTTTGCCGATGGCGTCGAGCCTAAGGCCGTTACCCGCATGGGTCAGGCTTTTGCCAAAATCGATTAGAGGAAATCTTGAACACAAGTAGCAGCGAACGCTCTGGCTTAATCGAACTGCATCTGGCCGTCCTCCTGTTTGGTGGTACGGCCCTTTTCTCCAAGCTGATTCCCCTCAGTGCCCTGGATATCACAGCACTTCGCTGCTGCATCGCCGCCCTCGCCCTCGCTCTATTAGTTAAGGTCAGCGGCAAGCACCTCAGGCTCAATCGCGGTAAAGACTACTGCATAGCCCTGGGCCTCGGCATCATAGTCAGCCTGCACTGGGTCACCTACTTTGCCGCCATGCAACTCTCCTCGGTGGCCATAGGCATGATCGCCTTCTTCACCTACCCGGTCATGACAGTGTTAGTGGAGCCCTTCTTTACCGGCAAGCGCCTAGAGCTAGCCGATATCATAAGCGGCATCTGTGTCCTGCTCGGTGTCAGCCTGCTGATCCCAGAGGCCAACCTAGGCAACGATGTCACCCTAGGGATCATCATAGGCATACTGTCGGCGGCCCTGTTCACCGCCAGAAACCTGCTACACAAGCGCTACTTCGCCAGCTACAGCGGTGCCCAGGCCATGTATTATCAGACTGGGGTCAGCGCCCTCTTCCTGCTGCCTTGGCTCGAGGTCGACCCAAGCGCCATCCAAGCCAACGTCTGGTGGTTGGTGATCCTCTTAGGCATAGTCTTTACCGCCGCACCCCACGCCCTGTTTACCTCGGCACTGCGCCAGCTAAGCGCTAAGACGGTCAGCCTGGTCTCCTGCCTGCAACCCCTCTATGGTGCCCTGCTGGCCCTTTTGATTCTCGGCGAGGGACTCGCCATGAAGACGCTGATTGGCGGCGCCTTAGTGGTCTTTACCGCCGTCTATGAGACCCAGAAAAGCCATAAGGCCAATCGCGCCCAACAAGCAAAATCCTAAGGCATTTTCCTTGGTGGTAAATGAAACGCCACACGGGTCAAATTAACCGATTCATAGATATCATTTTTGAACTAACTTGGTAATATATAAGCGTCCATTGATGCTGGTGTAAACAAAGCGGCTTATGTCTCGTATATTACTGATTATTCTCTGTCTAATCTCATTCTCGGGTGCCGCTAATTCGCCCCTGAACCTCAATAAACGCCTGGGAATAGGACAAGAACCCCAGGTCGCCAGCAAGAGCACCGCCGAGCAACTCAGTCTGCTCGAAGAACAGCTCACCGAACAGCAGGCCCTACAGTCCAGCTTCGACGCCATCATTCACCAGTATCAGAGCCAGAAACAGGCGCTGACACAGCAGCTTAAAGAAGCCGCCACGCCACTGGAATACAACCCTAATCAAGACCTGAGCCAGCAGGCATCACTCTCATACCTGAGATTGGCTGAACTCAAGGAGACAGAGGCCAACCTGGCCACCCAGGTCAACGAATTGATCAAGCGTCAGCAGCAGCTGCCCAGCCTGATAAGCCAAGCCAACCTGACCCTGGTCAAGCACAAACAGGCGACCGGCAACGACAATCAGCCTCTGAGCGAGATGCAGCGCCGGGTCTATGTTCAGAGCCTCTCGACCCTGGAATCAGAATTAGCCAGCAGCCAGAAACAGATTGCCCTGACCCAGCAACAGCTAGCGCTGGTGCGTAGTCAGCTAGTTCAGCAGGAAGCCCTGATCGAAAGGCTCAACGGCGCCATCGCCGAGCAGCGTCATAAGGCCACGGCGGCCACCATCGCCGCCAGCCAGATCGAAACCTCCATCACAGACGATGCCATCGCCATCAAGCTGAACGACCAGAATCAGGCCTATGGCGAGCAGCTGAAACAGCTCACCCATGAAGTGACCAATGTGATGACGCTGCAGGAGCAGGCCGAAACCCAATACCAATTCCAGGCCAAGCAGATCACTAACATTCAGCAGCAGATCGCCCTGGTAAAGCTCAACTCGGCCTTCGGCGAGCGTTTCCTGCGTATCCTCTATTCGCTGCCCAAACCGCCGAGTCAGGATAAGATCAGTAATGAGATCGCCAATGCCCGCCTGGCACGCTACCAGATAGAGCAAGATCAGACCCTGCACCCGCTGCTCGGCGCCGCAGAGCAGCTCTCGCCGCTGCAAAGCAAGCTCCTGAGCGCCCAAAAAGAGCTGCAGCGTCAGCTACTGGAAAACTATGACCTCTATATTGGTGAGCTCGCCGAACTTAGGGTCTTGTATGAACAGTTAAGCCAGCAATATCAAACCCTCAAGACCACACTCAACGAACACCTGTTTTGGGTGGCCAACGCCAATAGCATAGACGGCTACTGGATAAGCGACCTGTACCAGAGTACCCAATGGCTGCTCACTCAGGCCCCCTGGCATCAGCTACACGACGCCCTTAGCGAGCAAAGCACCCTCTGGTCATGGTGGGTGATCTTGATGGTGCTCTGTCTGGTAATGCAGGATCTGGTCACGCCCAAGTTTACCCAGCTACTGGCGAAGAACGTCACCTATGTGGGCAATGTCACCCAAGATAAGTTTATCTATAGTTTCAATACCCTGGTTGGCTCGCTCCTCTATAGCTGCATCAAGCCACTGCCATTGATCTGCGGCGGCCTGATCTTCTACTTCAGCAACCACAACCTGGTCTCCTCGGTCGGCATGGGCATACTGGCCATAGGTATGCTGTATCAGCTCTATCGCCTCACCTATCTGCTGGCGCTGGACAAGGGTCTGTTGATCGGTCACTTCAAGGGCGACAAGCCCATCATACGTGCCGGCCAGCAACGCCTGCGCGCCCTGACCATTCTGGCCATGCCTATCGTGGGCGTTATCGGCTTTACCGAGGTGTTAGAGACCTCGCTGGTACGCAACAGCCTGGGTCGCGGCGCCTTCATCCTGCTGGCCCTCATGCTGTTCTGGTTCTACCGCGACATGCTGAGCCTGTCGAAGCAGGAGCATCATTATCATCAGGACGATAAAAACAAACGCCTGCTACAGAAGCTGCTCTGGTCGATACTCATACTACTGCCACCGGCCTGCGCCGTGCTGGCCTTCAGGGGCTACTACTTCACCGCCTATCAGATGCTGCTGCAGCTACAGCTGTCATTGATCTTATCCCTAAGCTTTATGCTGCTGTATCAGTTGATTAAGCGCTGGATGTTGATCGAACGCCGCCGCATCGCCTTCAACCGTGCCAAGGCCAAGCGCGCCGAAATACTAGCCCAAAGGGAGAAAGAGGACGACCCCAACAGCAACGAACCACCGGACACCTATGAAGAACCCGTGGTGGATCTAGAGACCATCTCCAGTCAATCTCTGGGGCTGGTACGCTCACTGCTGACTCTGGCCTTCCTGATCAGCCTGATCGGCCTCTGGACCCAGACCCATAGCGCCATCTTCTCCTTCCTGGATGGCATCACTCTGTGGACCAGCTCGAGCACGGTCGATGGCATCGCCCAGCAGTTGCCAATCACCCTCAAGTCCTTGTTGCTTGGGCTGATCATCGTCGGTTTCTCGCTGATGATCGCCACCAATCTGCCGGGCCTGCTGGAGCTGATGATCCTGCAGCGACTGGATCTGTCCCAGGGCACAGGCTTCGCCATCACCACGGTGAGTCGCTACCTGGTAGTCTTCTTCGGCATGCTCAGTGGTTTCTCGACCCTGGGGATGGAGTGGTCTAAGCTGCAATGGCTGGTCGCGGCGCTCTCTGTGGGCCTGGGTTTCGGCCTGCAGGAGATCTTCGCCAACTTCATCTCGGGCCTGATCATCTTGTTCGAGAAACCTGTGCGTATCGGCGATACCGTCACCATTCGCGATCTGACCGGCACTGTGAGTAAGATTCAGATCCGCGCCACCACTATCGTCGACTGGGACAGGAAAGAGATCATAGTGCCCAACAAGGCCTTTATTACCGAGCAGCTGATCAACTGGTCACTGTCGGATCCCATCACCCGAGTGATCGTCTACGTCTCGGTCGCCAGAGACTCAGACCCTGCGCGGGTGGAGGCGGCCCTGTACCAGGCCGTCAAGGAGTGTGACGATGCCCTGACCACACCCGAGCCAGAGGTCTGGTTTGCCGGATTTGGTCAGCATACCCAGGATTATGAGATCCGCGCCTATGCCAAGGATATGAACACCCGCTGGCCACTAAGGCATAAGCTACACAAGCAAGTCAGCAAGAAACTCAGAGAAAATCATCTAGAGCTCGCCTATCCGCAGCTAGAGGTGCATATTAGTGGTCAAAGTAAAGAGACTCAGGGATTAATTAGAAGCTAATGCGTGTCTATGCTCACCGGGGCGCCAGCGGCTACGGCGCCGAAAATACCCTGGCCGCCATCAAAAAATCGGTCGCCCTGGGCTGTAATGCCGTCGAAATCGATGTGCACAGCGTCGAGGGCGAACTCTATGTGTTTCACGACAGGCGTCTCGATGGCAAGAGCTCGGGTACTGGCCTTATCGAGGCGGTGACTCAAGAGTATCTGGCGAGCGTTAGCGTGGATGGCGAGCCCATCCCCAAACTCTGGGAGCTCCTCGAGTATCTGCAGCCCTTCGACGCCCTGATTAACATAGAGCTCAAGGGACTTAACTCCCTCGGTCCCTTCATGGCGCTCTACCCTGAGATCCTCAATAAACTCAACTACCGCACCGATCAGCTGCTGATCTCCTCTTTCCATCACGGCTTCCTGTTTGCCCTGAGACAGGCCTATCCCGAGATAGTGCTGGCGCCATTAATCGAAGGGGTACCGGAAGACCTGGCGGCCATAGTCACCCGATTAGAAGCCTTCTCACTGCATCTTAGCGTCAACTTCGTCACCCGGGAGTTAGTGGAGGATGCCCACGCCCGCGGCGCCAAGGTGTTTGTCTATACCGTGGATAATCGTGACGATATCCACTACCTGTCGCTGCTTGGGGTCGATGGAATCTTCAGTAATTTCCCCGACGTCAGCGCCGACTGCGTGCATCAACTCCTGCTGACACGCTAGTACTTACTCACGCCAAACCGCCCAACAAATAAGCAAAGTCCGCACTAGCGGTGGACACCTCTGCCATTTTTTGTAACTGTAGAACTAGGGCCTACCCCACTTAAGTACTAAGGCCAGCGGGAACATCTATAATGACTAAGTGCGACTAAATAAAGTTCGCCACAAAAATAAACCAGCCATTTTCTGGGTCTCATACAAAAATAATAACAGCCAAAAGGACTCGCTATGGAACACAAGCTACTGCTGCTAACCAGCGATAACGACAAATATCGCAACCTGCTCGGCTCCTGTCATCTGCCGCACCTGACGTTGCTGGGCGACAATCCTCAGAGTATCCTCGAGGCCGATATCTGGCTGGCCGAACCGCCATTGGCGGCGCCCTTGGTGGGTCATGCCAAACAGATCCAATGGATGCAATCTACCTATGCCGGCGTCGATCTCCTGGTCAAACCCAGGCTACGCCGTGACTATCAGCTCACCAATGTGAGGGGAATTTTCGGCCCGCTGATGAGCGAGTACCTGTTTGGCTACCTACTGGCCCACCAGCGCCAACATAAGCAGTATCAGTCCCAGCAGGCAGAAAAGATCTGGCGCCCGGGCAACTTTCGCACCCTGCAAGGGCAGGAGCTGCTGCTATTAGGCACGGGCAATATCGCCAAGCACCTCGCCCAGACCGCTAAACATTTTGGCATGCGGGTCACCGGCATCAACCGCGGCGCCAAGCCCACCATAGGCTTCGACAAGGTCGATACCCTGGCGAATCTGGCTCAGCACATAGGTAATGCGGATGCCATCGCCGCGATCCTGCCCAGCACACCACAGACCCAGGGCGCACTCAATCAAGAGATGCTCGCCTTGATGAAGCCTGAGGCGATCCTCTTTAATCTGGGCCGCGGCGATGTGCTGGATCTTGACGCCCTCTATGCCCAGCTACTGAGCCACCCTCAGCAAAACGCCATCTTGGATGTCTTCAATCAGGAGCCCCTGCCCCAGGAGCATCCCATCTGGTCGCTGGAGAATGTCATCATCACCCCCCATATCGCCGCCCCGAGTTTTCCCGAGCAGGTCGTGGAGATCTTCGCCAATAACTACCACAAGTTCATCAAGGGAGAGCCCCTGAGCCACAGGGTTAACTTCGAGCGCGGCTACTAAGGAAGCCGCGAGCAAGCCCCATGTGTGCTCAGCACTGGCTTACAGGTATGAATGCAAGGCTCGACCAGGTTAATACCATCACCTCTTAAATTAATCCGGCCTAGCTGGCGCGCTTGCCAGCGTTACTGCGTCGGTCAAAATCTAAGCCCAACGAGGCAAATCCTATCCCCAGATAGGCTAGAGGCCCCGTGTTTAGTGGGATAGTTCACAATTTTTAATTCCCCGTAAAGGCGCCATAGTGCACATTCTATAACCAGGAGTTATTAGCATTGAGAATCGTTTTCATTTATACTTGCGTGCATCTGAAGTAGGGGAGTCACCTGTATGTATGTTTGCCTTTGCCACGCCATTACCGACAAGCAAATAAAAGAAGCTGTCGATCAAGGAGATATGTCTCTTGCCGACGTTAAGCGTCGTCTGGGCGTTGGCAACCAATGCGGTAAATGTAGCAAGATGGCCACCGAGATCATCCAGGCGCGACTCGATGTTACCCCTAACTTCTACGAAGTGGCTTAAGGCCCGCTTCAAACAGACATAAAAAAAGCTGCTCTAGAGCAGCTTTTTTTATGTCTGGATTTTATGTCTGACAGTCGACTAGAGGCTGGTTTCGTCCTCACCCAACTCCACCTTATCCACACGTTGCAGACCTCGAGGCAGCTTGGCACCACGACGACCGCGCTCACCACGGTAATGCTCGAGATCGCTCGGCTTGAGGGTGAGCTTGCGCTTACCCGCCCACAGGGTGACGGCGGTATCTTGGGGCACCACGTGCAGATGCACCAGCAGCTCTTCGCGGCTCTTGGCCCTGTCGCTGGCGATGCCGATGATCTTGTTACCCTTACCCTTAGCCAGCTGTGGCAGGGCGTCGACAGAGAAGAGCAACATGCGGCCCTCGTTGGTGATCGCCAAGATAGACTCGCTGCGGCTCTTATCCACGCGTCTCGGTGGCAGCACCTGCGCATTGGCTGGCAGGCTCAGCAGCGCCTTACCCGCCTTGTTGCGCGACACCATATCCTTATAGTCGCCGATGAAACCATAGCCCGCATCGGAGGCCAGCAGGAAGCATTGTCCATCCTCACCCAGCAGCGCATGAGCCATAGACTCGCCCGGTGACAGCTGGAAGCGAGTGGTCACGGGCTCACCCTGGCTCCTGGCCGATGGCAGGGTATGGGTATCGGTCGCAAAGGCGCGTCCGGTCGAGCCGATAAAGACGGTGGCGTGATTGCTCCTGCCCGACGCGGCGCAGAGGAAGCCGTCACCCGCCTTATAGGAGAGCGCCGTTGGGTCGATATCATGGCCCTTGGCGCAGCGCACCCAGCCCTTCTCCGACAGCACTACGGTTACCGCTTCGGCCGGTACCAACTCCTGCTCAGACAGGGCACGGGATTCGCTACGCTCGACAAGCGGCGAGCGACGCTCATCGCCATAGGTTTCGGCGTCTTGCTTAAGTTCTTTCTTGATCAGCGTCTTCATGCGGCGATCTGAGCTCAGCATTAGCTCAAGCTTCTCGCGCTCCGCCTCTAGCTCGCTCTGTTCCGTCTTGATCTTAAACTCTTCCAGCTTCGCCAGGTGACGCAGTTTAAGATCCAGGATGGCGTTGGCCTGCTCATCGGTCAGGTTAAAACGCGACATCAGCTCGGCTTTGGGATCATCGTGGTAACGAATGATCTCGATCACCTCATCGATATTGAGGAAGGCGATCATCAAGGCCTCAAGAATATGCAGCCTTGCCAGTACCTTATCTAATCTGTGCTCTAAACGGCGTCTGACCGTGGTCAGCCTGAACTCCAGCCACTCGGTCAGCAGCAGTTTCAACCCCTTGACCTGAGGACGACCATTGAGCCCAAGCACGTTGAGGTTAACGCGGAAGTTCTTCTCCAGATCTGTGGTGGCAAACAGGTGCGCCATCAGCTGGTCACAATCGACACGGTTGGAGCGCGGCACTATGACGATGCGCACCGGGCTCTCGTGATCCGATTCGTCACGCAGGTCGGCCACCATGGGCAGCTTCTTGGCCTGCATCTGGGCGGCGATCTGCTCGAGAATCTTACCGCCACTTGCCTGGTGTGGCAGCGCGGTGATCACTATCTCACCCGACTCCACCGTATAGACGGCGCGAGCCTTGATAGAGCCACGGCCGGTCTCGTAGATCTTGGCGATCTCGGTTCTCGGACTGATGATTTCCGCCTCGGTAGGATAGTCAGGGCCGGGCACCAGCTCCATCAGCCTTTCCAGATCCGCCTTAGGGTTGTCGATCAGCTCGACACAGGCATCCACCAGCTCGCGGGCATTGTGTGGCGGCACGTCGGTGGCCATACCCACCGCGATCCCTGTGATGCCGTTGAGCAGTATGTGCGGCAGGCGCGCAGGCAACACCATAGGCTCTTTCAGGGTGCCGTCGAAGTTGACGCCCCAATCTACCGTGCCCTGACCCAGTTCGGTCAGCAACACCTCGGAGAACTTAGAGAGACGCGCCTCGGTATAACGCATGGCCGCAAATGACTTAGGATCGTCCGGCGCCCCCCAGTTACCCTGACCATCTACCAAGGGGTAGCGGTATGAGAACGGCTGCGCCATCAAGACCATGGCCTCGTAACAGGCACTGTCGCCGTGGGGGTGATACTTACCCAGTACATCACCCACGGTTCTTGCCGACTTCTTGTGCTTAGATTGCGCCGACAGGCCAAGCTCGCTCATGGCGTAGACGATACGGCGCTGCACCGGTTTTAATCCGTCGCCGATATGTGGCAGGGCGCGATCCATGATGACGTACATGGAATAGTTTAGATACGCCTCTTCGGTGAAACGTCTCAAGGGCATCTGTTCGACGCCATCGAGGCTTAAATCTATCGCATCACTCATTGATTAGGATCCTGTTGTTCACTCGCTTCACTCGATTCGCTCTCTTCGCTCGTGTTCTCTTTATAAAACAGACGATACACATTGCCTTTGAGATCGTCTGAAATATACATGGCCCCATCGGGTGCCATGATTAAGTCATAGGGCCGGGCAACGGGAAACTCTCCATCGAGAAAGCTCACCACCGTCTGGCGCTTGCTGATACTGTCATCTTCCAGGGTCAACATGGTGACCTGGTAGCCTATCTTACTGGAACGGTTCCAGGAGCCGTTTTCGGCCACGAATAGCTGGTCACGGTACTTCTCGGGGAACTGCTCACCGCGGTAGAACTCGAGCCCCATGGGCGCCACGTGGGCCGGTAGCTCGAAGACGGGCGTCGTCACCTTAAGGCCCTTGGGCTTCTCGTAGGCGGGTTCTAGCACGCTGCTGGCATGAATATAGGGAAAGCCGTAGTGGGCACCGACAATATCGACACGGTTAATCTCATCCGGTGGCAGTCTGTCGCCCATCCAGTCGCGGCCCAGATCGGCAAACCACAGCTTGCTGTCTTTAGGGGCCCAGTCGAAGCCGGTGACGTTGCGTATGCCGGTGGCGATCTGCTCGCTGCTGCCACTCTCGAGATCGATGGCGATGATGCTGCCAAAGGGCGCATGGGCCTCACACACGTTACAGGGCGCACCGATGGCGACATAGAGGCGACCATCTGGGCCGAAACGCATGGCGCGGCGGCTCTTGTTGGTCTTGCCCGGCAGACGGTCGTAGACCTCCTTACCCCTGCCCGGACGTCGCAGACGGTTCTCTATGTCCACGAAGCGCAGAATACGCTCCTCTTCGGCAACATAGAGATCCCCTTTGTAAAAAGCGATCGCCTCTGGGTACTCGAGCCCCTTGGCGACCACGTAACGCTTGTCTACACGGCCATCGGCGTTACTGTCCACCAAGGCCTGAATGCTGCCAGATTTATAGGAGCCGACAAACAGCGTACCCTCATCACCCAGTGCCATCTGCTTGGCATCCCCGAGATCTGAGGCATATAAGGAGAGTCCAAATCCCTTGGTGACTGTGATCATGATAGGCTGCTCGGCACGTGCCGTCAGGGCCACGCCCGATGCCACCATGGCAAACATCGCACTCAGAAAATAACAACTAACTCTTTTATTATGCATTATATTAAGCTTGTCTAACGATTTATCTTTTTATTTTAATGACATAGCTATAGCTGGGCTAAGTCGCCTTTGGTTTCAAGCCAGGTCTTACGATCGCCAGAACGCTTCTTGGCCAGCAACATGTCCATGATGGCCAGGGTATCCTCGGCATCATCTATGGTTAACTGTACCAGTCTTCGGGTGTTGGGATCCATGGTGGTCTCCCTCAGCTGCAGCGGGTTCATCTCACCCAACCCCTTGAATCGGGTCACCTGCACCTTACCCTTCTTCTTCTCGGCAGTGATGCGATCTAAGATCCCCTGCTTCTCGGCTTCATCCAGGGCGTAGTACACCTCTTTGCCCACATCCACCCTAAACAGCGGCGGCATGGCCACATAGATGTGTCCCTTCTCCACCAGCACCTTGTAGTGCTTCATAAACAGGGCACACAGCAGGGTGGCGATATGCAGACCATCCGAGTCGGCATCGGCCAGGATACAGATCTTGCCGTATCTGAGTTCGGAGATATCGTTGCTGTCCGGGTCACAACCTATAGCGACCGAGATGTCGTGCACCTCCTGAGAGGCCAGCACCTGCGAGGCCTCCACCTCCCAGGTATTAAGAATCTTCCCCCGCAGCGGCATGATCGCCTGGAATTCACGATCCCTCGCCTGCTTGGCACTGCCGCCTGCCGAGTCCCCCTCCACCAGGAAGAGTTCGCCTCGCATTGGGTCTTGGCCGCTACAATCGGTCAGCTTACCCGGCAGTGCAGGGCCAGAAGTGACCTTCTTACGCGCCACCTTCTTAGCCGCCTTCAGGCGTTTCTGGGCGTTGCTGATACACATCTCGGCCAGGGCCTCTGCCTGATCCGTATGGGTATTGAGCCAAAGGCTGAAGGCGTCTCTGACGACACCCGATACGAACGCCGCGCTCTGACGACTGGAGAGTTTCTCTTTGGTCTGTCCGGCAAACTGAGGGTCTTGCATCTTGATCGACAGGATAAAGCTGCTGCGATCCCAGATATCTTCGGGTGATAGCTTGATCCCTCTGGGGATCAGGTTGCGAAACTCACAGAACTCGCGCATCGCCTCCAGCAGTCCCTGACGGAAGCCATTGACATGGGTCCCCCCCAGCGGCGTCGGGATCAGGTTGACATAACTCTCGTTGAGGGAGTCTCCGCCCTCGGGCAACCAGGTGATGGCCCAGTCTACCGCCTCGGTATTGCCCTGCATGCTGCCGATAAAAGGTTCCTGAGGCAGCGTCATGGCGCCATTGGTCGACGACTTGAGGTAGTCGGTCAGGCCGCTCTCGTAGCACCACTCTTCGATATCACCCGTCTGCTTATTGGTAAACTTGATGCGCAGCCCCGGGCAGAGTACCGCCTTGGCTCTTAACAGATAGATAAGCTTGGGAATCGAGAAGTTAACCGAGTCGAAATAGCTGGCGGTGGGCCAGAAATGGACCCGCGTGCCCGTGTTGCGTCGACCACAGGTACCTGTCACCGTCAGGTCATCTACCTTGTCACCGTGGGCGAAGGCCATCTCATAGACTTGACCGCCCCTTCGCACCGTGATCTCGACGCGATTAGAGAGCGCATTGACCACAGAGATCCCCACTCCGTGCAGACCACCGGAAAACTGATAGTTATTGTTGGAAAACTTACCACCGGCGTGCAGCTTGGTGAGAATAAGCTCTACCCCAGGTATCCCTTCTTCGGGATGGATGTCCACCGGCATGCCGCGGCCATCGTCGATCACCTCGAGCGAATTATCCTTGTGCAGTATCACGTCAATTTTGGTCGCGTGCCCCGCAAGAGCCTCATCGACGCTGTTATCGATCACCTCTTGGCCCAAATGGTTGGGGCGGGTGGTGTCGGTGTACATACCGGGGCGACGTTTTACCGGGTCGAGTCCATTGAGGACTTCAATTGCATCTGAAGTGTATTGGTTAGTCATAGCGCACACAATATATTGTTATTCAGGCCATGTTGCGGCCCTACATGTCTATTTGTCAAGAAACAGGAAATCACAGATCCCTGGCATCTGCTGCTCATAGCCGACGAAGCTATGATCGCCTCCCGCCTCGATGAGCATTTGACAACATTGGTATTTATTCACGGCTTGCCGATAATCAAGCACCTCATCCCCTGACTGCAGCAGCACCAAGAATCGATAGGGATGTGAGATGGCCGGCGTATCGTATTGCGCCACCTCTAACTTGTGCTCGGGGAGAATCTGATAATCCTCTTCTGTGTAGGGATTGTACTGGGGACCGAGGAACTCATCAAACAGCTCGAAGGGTTTCACCGCAGGATTAACCAGCACGGCTCGTCCGCCATAGTGCTCCGCCAGATAACTCGCAAAATAGCCGCCAAGGGAAGAGCCGATAAAGCCGAGGCGCTCCCCACGTGCCAGCGCCTGCTCGACCAAATCTGTCAGCAGTGCCATGGCTGCCATTGGCGTGGCGGGGAGTTGAGGTTGTACGAAATTGATATCAGGAAAATGCTTGGCAATATATTTGGCAGTGACCACACCTTTATCTGAGTGCGGTGAACTATTGAATCCATGAATATAGAGCAGCATATGTCCTCGGCAGTGAATGATAAAAAGGCGATGTATCCCTTACACGACGGCTTACCGGCCAGAACGGCGCTGAACCTAGTCTCTGCCGCTTAGTTTCAGTCGCTTAGTCTCTCCACCTCGCGTCGGGCAATCAGATGCTATCATCCACGCGGCAATTAACCAAATATTAACCCATCGATGCTTAGCAAACTGCCTGCCTAACAGGGTAACCAAGATGGCCGCCTAATAACCGCTGGAGTCGTGATCAGGTGAAAACTTGTTGCCGGGCACCCGATAGACGTTGGCCTGAATGCTGCCGTCTGGTCTTAATTCAAGCAGGCGATAACCGGGTTGCTGGGCATCGAGGGCGAAATAGGGAGACTTGGGCTTAAACTGGATGCAGGTCGAAGGCGTAGCCATCAGCTTAACCGGGCCACTCTTGCCCTGATAATTCTGATCCAGACTCTGATGTACATGGCCCCATAACAGGCCCTTGACCTGAGGCATGGCCGTGACTCTGTCGAGAAATGCGTCACCATTGTCCATGCAGTGTTGATCCAACCATTTGCAATCCACCAGAATCGGATTGTGGTGCATCACCAACAGGGTATGTAGCTCGGGATGAGCCGCCACCGCCGCCTCAATCAACTCCATCTCACTGTCGGC
This sequence comes from Shewanella sp. Isolate8, assembly GCF_022398495.1. Classification (NCBI taxonomy): domain Bacteria; kingdom Pseudomonadati; phylum Pseudomonadota; class Gammaproteobacteria; order Alteromonadales; family Shewanellaceae; genus Shewanella; species Shewanella sp. Isolate8. The sequence continues at coordinate 457,996 of NZ_JAKEVI010000003.1, forward strand.
CATATGCCCGCCAGGTTTTCCCCTAACGGTGGAGTCCAGCATGATGATCTGCCACTTTCCCACCAGGATGCGCCTATCGCCATAGACCCTGGGGCCCTGCATATGCAGATGCATGATGCGTGGATCGTCGTGATTGCCCGGCAGGTAATGACAAGGAAGGTTTAACTTTTCAATCGCCGCAACGAAGTTATGGTAAGACTGATTGGAATAATCTTGGCTAATGTCGCCAGTCGCCAACAAGAGGTGTGCCGGATACTCAACGGCCTTAATGGTGTTCAATACAGCATCTAAACTATGTGCGGTATTCACACCCAGCAGCTGCGCCTCGGGATCGGCAAAAAGATGAGGGTCCGTCACCTGGACCAGCTTTACGCTCTCATCATGATCGATGGAATAAGAGATAGCCTCTTTTAGCACATTAAAACCCTAAGATTCGGACTGACAAATGATGCGGGCATGGTTGTCAATCTTGAGTAACTCTTCAAGAAAAGCATTTACCTGATACTTTTCATCTCTATGGTACATACGTATATTTGGATAATCATATACTGGTCTTAATCGATAAATCTGTCGACTAGTTAACACTTCTGCTAATTTAGCGTCATGGTAAACACGTACTACAACTTTAGGAGTATCAACGTATTGCGCGATTTTTAGCGGGCGGGAGATCTCAATTAATTGGGTATATTGGGTATTTTCCAGCAGCTTAACCTCGAGGCAGCCAAAGTCTCCTTCGACCTGCCATGACTGTCCTTGCTCATACCCCGCGGGTAGCCAGCGTAATATATTGAAATAGTTGCGACTGCACAAGGCGAGAAAACGACTCACGTTTGCCTGGTAGTCGGGCTTTCTCTTATTTAACGACAGGCTCACTTAGCCGCCCTTAGATCTTGATGGTGCAGCTGTAGCCACTGCAGACCGATCACAGTGGAGGCGTTGTTGATAGTGCCGTCACACAGCAACAGATAGGCAGCCTCACGCGGCATCACATGTACCTTAATGTCTTCATGTTCATCGTCCAGGCCATGCAGGCCATCGGCCTGACTGGCATCGACCCGTGCCCAGTAGAAATCGAATCGCTCGCTGGTACCGCCGGGGCTGGAAAAATATTGGCTGATGTAGTGCATCTCGCTGGCCACCAGGCCTGACTCCTCAAGCAGCTCACGATGAGCCACCTGCTCGGCCGACTCCTCCTCTTCTATCATGCCAGCCACTAACTCGAGCAACCAAGGCGTGGGCGCCGCGTCAACCACGGGAATGCGTATCTGCTCAATCAGCACCACCTTGTCACTCACGGGGTCATAGGGCAGCACGACCACGGCGTGGCCGCGCTCGAACACCTCACGCACCACTTCCTGGCTCCAGCCACCGGCAAACAGCCTATGTTTGAATCTGTACTCTTCCATACGAAAAAAACCCTGAAACAGGGTTCGTTTTCCCAGCATCTGTACGTCATCTTTGGTGAATTTCTGACTCATGACTCATCCCGCGACTCAGTTAGTAATTGCTTATCCCCAGGGGCTCTCAATATATCATGTAGACCATTAAAAAATGCAGATTTACCGTTAAAAACTGTTACACTTCCTTGTTGACTTAAAAATGGTTAATTTCTTAATATCTTAACCTTAATAAGTTTAGATGTATCGGGAAGCGTCGGGAAGCGCAAACCGCTTCGCGCAAATGAATTGCGCTGAAGCATCACTTAACTTTATTAAGTAAATGGCTCCGCCTAGGAGTATTTATGTCTAAAAAAGGACAGCTAATGAAATTTAAGATCCGCACCTTATGTGCAGCGTTGACTCTCGCGGCAACGACTTCTGCCGTGCATGCCGACGATCTACTGCAGATATATCAGCAGGCTCTCACCAACGATCCTATTGCACTACAGGCACAAGCTCAGCGTGACCGTCTCTACGAGCAGATCGAAGAGAACCGCGCTCCCTTGCTACCTACCATCAGCGCCAGCGTAGGCTATGGAAAGCGCTGGACCAATATTGATGATGACAAGTACAACAGCGGACTCGATGCTGGAGTGTCACTCAATCAGGTGATCTATGATCACAGCGCCTGGGTTGGACTCGATCTTGCTGAGCTGGCGGCCTCACAGGCCGACGCGGCCTATGCCTCGACACTTCAGTCACTCATCATTCGCGTGACAAGCGCCTATTTCGACGTCTTAGCCGCGAAAGATAACTACGAATTCAAGGGTGCGGAAAAACGCGCCATCGAGCGTCAGCTCGAGCAGACCAAGCAACGTTTTGCCGTGGGTCTCACCGCGATCACAGACGTACACGAAGCCCAAGCCCAGTATGACTTGGCCCGAGCATCGGAAATTCTGGCGGAAAACCAGCTGATCAACAGCTACGAAGCGCTCAGAGAGATCACTGGTATAGACCACAAGTCTATCGATATTCTGGACACCACGCGTTTCACCGCGGTACCACCGAGCCCAGCCCAGCCAAATGATTGGTTAAAGATGGCCGAAAGCAGCAGTGTGGATCTGCTAACGACGCGTATCGGTAAAGATATCGCCCAGCAGACTATCTCGCTCTATAAAGCGGGTCACATGCCATCTCTGAGCCTGAACGCAGGTTACACCACAAACCTGGATCAGAAGAATCAGACAGGTGATTTGAACGATTACGACAACGCCAATGTGGGCCTGAAACTGAGCGTGCCTATCTTCGAAGGCTTTAAGGTCAGCTCTAAAGTTAACCAGGCACAATACCAGTACGTAGAAGCCAGCGAAAAGATGGAGCAGACTTACCGCAAGGTAGTAAAAGATGTGCGTAACAACTTCAACAACGTTGGTGCCTCTATCAGCTCTATCCGCGCCTATGAGCAATCTGTGGTCTCTTCTGAGAGCGCACTGAAGGCAACTCAGGCAGGTTTCGAAGTCGGCACTCGTACCATCGTTGACGTACTCAACCGTACCCGTGACCTGTATGACTCTAAGCGTCAGCTCTCTAATGCCCGTTATGGCTACATCAACTCTATTCTGGCGTTGAAACAAGCGACTGGCACCCTGAGCGAAGACGATGTCATCGCCATCAACAATGGCCTGAAGGCACCTGAAGTCAGTCAGTAAGAGATCAGGCTTTAGCCACAAAAAAACCGCCAACATGGCGGTTTTTTTTATGTCTGCAAACTAGCAATTAGAAGACTAGCTCAACCCCGGCGAAATAGCCTTTAAACTGCATGTTGGCCGTCACACCATCGAAGTTGTTCACGTCGAAGTTAAAGTCACGGTAGCCGACACGCAGCTTGGTATCGAGCGCCACGCCGTCGAACTGCCAGCCCAGACCCAATTGATAATCGTAAACGCTGCTCTCATCGACGCCCTGCATCACATCGGCAAAGCCATACAGACCCAGGCCTGGAATACCTACCTCGGCATTGGCGTAAGCCATGACCACACCATCGCTAAGATCTTTTTGTGAATAGGCACCGACAACGCCAGATGGCGAGATTTGATGTACGCGGAAAGAGCCGTGCATCTTCTTGTAGGCGGCGCCGAGATCCAGTGCCACTATGTCGTTATCCAGCAGCTCATAGTAGAGCACGAAATCGGTATTGCTCAAATTGCTCGCCGTGGTCACGTCGCCGCTAAATACCCGATCGCCGGCCAGAGTCGCCTTGCCGTCGGCATCCAGACGGTTTTCACGGATCTTTAGGTTAGGCACTAAAGGAATAGGATGCTCGATGGCGACCCAGATACTACCCTGAGATGAAGAGCTGTAATCAAACTCCTGTTGAGCCTGGCCCTTCTGCGCGAAGGTACCCTCGGTGTCGGCATTCCAGTAGTCGCCGCCCACTTTAAAGCCAACTACAGTAGCCGCCTGTGCAGACGTCGCTGCCAAAGACCCGAGCAGAGCACATGCAAGTAGTGTTTTTTTCATCTAATTAGCCTTGAGTCAATAAGTTAGTTAAATCGATCACCGCGGCATTTGCGCGGGAAATATAATTGGCCATCACCAAGGAGTGGTTGGCCACTATGCCAAACCCAGATCCGTTCAACACGATCGGGCTCCACACAGGCTGCTGTGTCTCTTCCAGCTCACGAATGATCTGCTGCAAGCTGACTTCAGCATTTTTCTTCTTCAATACGTCGGCAAAATCCACCTCAATAGCCTTCATGAAATTCAACAGTGCCCAGGTGGCGCCACGGGTTTCATAGAAGACATCGTCGATCTGCCACCAGCCGGTCTTGATCTCCTGGCTGGCCAGATTAGGCGTCGACTGGCTGGCCTCAGTGTCACCGGCGAGATCTGTGTTGATTCGCTCCTGACCGACGCTGGCGGACAGGCGCTGCGACATGCTGCCCAGGCGCTTCTGCACCTCTTTGAGCCACTCATTGAGGTTATCGGCACGGGCGTAGAACTGTGCGTCGGGATTATTGGTGTCGGCGATGCGGGCACGATAGAGCTTGAGCAGCTTGATGGCATCGCGATACTCGCCTTCGGCGCTCGGCACTAACCAGCTCGTGTGTTCGATATTCAGCTTAGAGTGGGCCGCCAGCAGATCTTTGTCGGCGGTAGACTGCGACTGGGAACGGCTAAATTCCTTGCGCATGATCAGCGCCAGGTCCCTCGCCTGCTCGATGGCGCCAAACTCGAAGGCCGGCATGTTATCCATAAACAGCGAAGGCGGCATCACATCGTTGGACAGCCAGCCGCCGTTTTTATCGAGGAGGGTTTCCATAGTCAAAATCAGAGAGGTGGTGGTCGCGTAGCCCACTATCTTATGACCCGTCTCGTTATTGAGCTGATAGGGCTCGATACTGTCTGGCTCTACACTCCACCATACGCTGATGATATAGCCAATCAAAAATAAGACGGCCGCCGCCAGGCTGACCCGTTTCCATGTTACCTGCATACTCTTACTCCATTAATGGTGATGATGGTGCTGGCCATCATCTTGTGTCGCCATCGCTTGCTTGCTCACCGGCAGCGTTACTTGCTGCTCGCTGCCATCGCTAAACTTTAGCCTCAACACCACTTCCTGTCCTTCCGTCAGCGGTTTTTTTAATCCCAATAACATCACATGTTTGCCCGAAGGCATGAGCTCAAGGTTGCCGTGACTGGCCAGGGTAAATTTGGGGAGTTGACGCATCTTCACCACGCCTTCTTCTTCCACCAGGGTGTGCAGCTGCGCCTCGGCGGCTACCTCGGTCTCGACGCCGACAAGGTCGACCTCAGGCCCGTGGTTCATCAGGGTGAAATAGGCGGCACTATTGGGCACGCTCGGCGGCATGGCCCTGACATAGCCATCGACAAACATGACGTTTGCCAATACGGAAAATGAAGTGCATGATAGCAGGACAAAATTAAACGCGTGTTTGAAAATCTGTTTCAATGCCTTAAACTCCTTTTTAACCCCATTTGCCATATAAGGATTATTGACCCATGAGTAACATTCAATTTCAGGATGAGCAGGGCGTACGCATCATCACGATCAATCGCCCCGAAAAACGTAATGCGCTTAACCTTGAGATGTATACTCAGCTCACAGAATACCTTATCCAAGGGGAGTCAGACAACGGAATTAACGCCTTTCTCCTCAAAGGTGAAGGCGATTGTTTCACCTCGGGCAACGATGTTGCTGACTTTTTAAAAAATAGTGACTTAGGGCCAGATCATCCGGCATTCAAGTTTCTGTTCAGCCTGCTGGATCTGACTAAACCTTTGGTTGCTGCGGTCAGCGGCCCGGCCGTCGGCATAGGCACTACCCTGCTGCTGCATTGCGACCTCATCTACGCCGACAACACGGCTAAGTTTCAGCTTCCCTTCGTCAACCTAGCACTGGTGCCTGAGGCCGGTGCTAGCCTACTGCTGCCCCGTCTGGTCGGGCAGGCCAAGGCCAGCGAATTGCTGCTGCTCGGTGAGGCCTTCGATGCCCAGAGCGCCCTATCGATAGGGCTTATCAACGATCTGCTGCCAAGCGATAAATTGATGAGCCATGCCCTGAACCAAAGCATCAAGCTGGCGAAGAAGCCACCTCAGGCACTCAGAGCCAGTCGCAGGCTAATACGTGGCGATAAGGCGCCAATAAGAGAGCAGATGCTAAAAGAGTTGGAAGAGTTTGCCATTCGCCTGCAGAGTGACGAGGCCAAGGCGCAATTTAACGCCTTCCTGAGCAGATAAAGAAATTGGGCCAGGCTAGTCGACCCGGCTGGCTTGGCCTACGCCCCAGGCGGCGAGCAATAAGAGAATAATCGGCCAAAACAGCGAAAAACCGGCAAACAACATGGCGATGGCACTCAGCACACAGAAAGAGGAGACCAGGGCGATAAAACTAAAGGCCAGGGTGAGCCAGAGTAACAGAATCAATAACAGGGCACTGACCAGCGCCGTACTCCACAGGCCAATGTCGATCCACTGAGGGGACTCCAGGCTGATATAAAACCAACGCGCTTCAAAATAATGTCCTAGCGTCAACAGCACCGCTGCAACAAAGAGGAAGACCCCCAAGGCCAGCAGGATATCCAGCGCTTTTTGTAAATTCGTACGTCCCTTCACGCTCATCATCCCAAAAGGCTAGTAGCCTGGTTTCCATTTCGGTAGCACCAGCGCCAAGACAAAATAAACTAACAAGACGAAAGCCGGATTCATAAAGGCTGCCACGGCCCAGACCACACGTGTCCACAGGCAAGACCAGGCAAATTTGTCTGCCGTCATCGCCGCCACACCACATACCATGCTGCGGGGATTCTTTAACCTTCTAACCAGATCATCGATATTCATAATATGTGTCCTTCACTATCAACAAAATCGTGAGCCCCGGCTATAACACCTTATGCCATTTCAGGGTACAGACTAAGGTTGCGCAGAGCGCGAAGCTCAAAACAGGGAGCAGTAACAGTGCTGCCAACTCAAACAGATAAGTCATAATGATTCCCTAATCAGTGGTATTCCTTAACCAAAGTGATGACTTAACCAGTTTATTCCTTAACCATTGCGCTCTTCATTGGCGCCTCTTCACTCTTAGTCGCCGTTTCAGCCAGCTTAAGGTTGGTATCGAATAATGACTCCGATAGCTGCGTCTGCAGTGAAAGTGTCAGCTCTTGCTGAGCGGTCACCATCATCTCCTGCATCTGAGTCGCCAAATGACGTTCTAGCTTGGCGGTGATATCTGTAGGGATAAAGTCATCTGCCGAGGCAGAGAAGCTAGCACCTACCAGTAGAGAGGCGATTAGCGATACTTTAGTTAGCTTGTTCATGATGTCTTCCTTTCCATTTCGTTTATGACATCTTGGATAATACAAGGGGTGTGCCAACTTTTCGCAAACAATATAATCATTTGATAAATAAGGATTTATAGGTTTACCTTGGTGAAAGACTTAGGCGAAGGCAAAGACGACGAGATGATGAAGATAGTGAGTTTCACCACCGGCTGGTAATTTTCACTAACTTTAGTAATGAGTATAAAATTTAGACAAAAAGAGCCGCTAAGTTATCAGCGGCTCTTTTAGAAAATGATGAGATAAGCTTCTATTTAATCAGCAATTATTTAAGATCCATACTGGCCCTAGCCTGATGGACCACCTCGATACCGGCGCCAGGCTTATGAGCATTCTCGCTCAAATAACGACGCCAGGCACGAGACCCCGCCTCGCCCTGATACAAACCTGTGATATGACGGGTAATATGATTCAGGCGACCACCGGACACTAGATGTTTCTCTATATAGGGAATCATATTCTCCAAAACGGCATCTCTGCTCAGCACAGACTTATCCTGACCGCACAGTTGTTGATCCACCTGAGCCAATATGTAAGGGTTCTGATAGGCTTCACGTCCCACCATGACACCGTCTAACTGCTTAAGGTGCTCGCCGCACTCTTCAAGTGTCTTGACCCCACCATTGATGGAGATGCTCAGCTGAGGATAATCCCGCTTGAGGCGATATACCCTGTCATAGTCAAGCTCGGGGATCTCGCGATTCTCCTTGGGACTCAGCCCCTGCAACCAGGCCTTGCGGGCATGAATAATAAAGGTGTCGCAGCCAGCCGCGCTCACCTTGTCGACGAACTCGGTGAGAAACTCATAGCTGTCTTGCTCGTCGATGCCGATGCGGGTCTTCACCGTTACCGGAATGTCGACCACCTCATTCATGGCCGCCACACACTGGGCCACTAAATCTGGCTCCGCCATCAGACAGGCACCGAAACGGCCATTCTGCACACGATCCGACGGGCAGCCGACATTCAGGTTAACCTCATCATAGCCGCGCTCGGCCGCCAGCTTGGCACACTTGGCCAGGTCTTCAGGATTTGATCCCCCCAGCTGCAGCGCCAGCGGATGCTCCTCTTGGTTATAGGCCAGGTAATCGCCCTTGCCATGAATGATCGCCCCGGTGGTGACCATCTCGGTATAGAGCAGCAGCTCAGAGGACATCAGGCGCGCGAAATAGCGGTAGTGTCTGTCGGTCCAATCCAGCATGGGCGCAATGGAGAAGGTACGATTAATAGCAGTTGGCATAGTGGCAGATGACATAAATAAGGGTAACCCAAGTTTAGCAGTCGCCCTCTCTCGGGCTGGGCGCGCATTTTACACCGCATGACAACAAATGAACACTCCCGCGGGATGACGCCAATCGGCGCGCGCTAAGAAGAGCATAGCGCGGCAGAGTCTAAGAAAAGAAAAACCCTGCCACGGCAGGGTTTTAAGCAAACATTTGTCGACCTAATCCTAGAACGGGATATCGTCGTCCCAACCGTCATCCAGATCCGGCGTGAAGTTCTGTTGTGGCTGAGGCGCCGGACGCTGCTGCGGAGCCTGCTGTTGCGGTGCGGCCTGTGGCTTAGGCGCATAGGCTGGTGCCTGCTGCGGCTGAGCGCCATAACCTTGCTGCTGTGGTGCAGCCTGTTGCTGGGCACCATAACCACCTTGAGGAGCCGATTGCTGAGGTTGTTGCTGACGCTGTGCCGGCGCAGATTGCTGAGGTGCGTACTGGTTCTGGTTTTGCTGTTGCGGCGCGCCATAACCTTGCTGACCACCCTGACCACCTTGGCCACGGCTATCCAACATCTGCATCTCGTTAACGTTGATCTCTGTCTTGTAGCGATCTTGTCCGGTCTGCTGATCCTGCCACTTGCTGGTCTGCAGCTTACCTTCCAGATACACTTTCGAGCCCTTCTTCAGGTACTCACCTGCGATCTCCGCAAGACGACGGTACATTACAATGTTGTGCCATTCTGTACGTTCTTGCATCTGACCTTGTTGGTCTTTCCAAGACTCACTGGTCGCCACTGTAAAGTTGGCTACGGCGTTGCCGTTTGGCATGTAACGAACCTCGGGATCTTTCCCCAGGTTACCGACCAAAATTACCTTATTGACACCACGACTGGCCATTGAAATCTCCTGCGATAATCTTATAAATCTAAATTGGGTACAGATGCTCGGCCATATTCGGCCGTGGATCTGTTAATTGGAAGAGCCTAACACAGCTCGCGCCTGTCTCAAATCGAAATGCTCATCAACTTTCAAATAAGCGACCTTCTCCTCAAGCACGACTATGGCCTCGGCCACGCCGGGTAGCTGCGACAGCTCGGTTGCCATGGCACGGGCCTGTTCCTTGCCTTCCACCTCGGCTTCCAGGGTATAACTCTTTAATAAAACCGGGTTTTGCATACCGAATGTCAGCAATAACCAGAGGCACATCAGACCGAGCGCCACGGTAAAGACACCCGCCGCCCCCAGCAGCTGATAGGCACCACCGCCTAACAGGCCGCCACAGAAGGCGCCTAGGAACTGACTGGTAGAGTAGACCCCCATGGCCGATCCCTTGTCGCCCACTGGGCAGAACTTGGCGATCAGGCTCGGCAGCGATGCCTCGAGATAGTTAAAGCCGGTAAAGAAGAGCACCACGGCAACGCTCAGCACCACCAGGCTATTGGCAAACAGCGCCATGGCGGCCAAGGCGGCGATCATGATCAGCAGCGCAATCTGAAAGGTCGCCTTAGTGTTTTTCTTCTTCACCCCAATGATGATAAGCGGCACCATGAGGAAGAAGGCCCCCACGAAGGCGGGAAAATAGAGCATCCAGTGTTTCTCTTTCGCCAGGCCCGCATCGACCAGATCCAGCGGCAGCGCCACAAACACGGCGGTCAACACCAGATGCAGGATGAAGATACCCGCATCCAGTCGAAACAGCTGAGGATCGGTGAGCATCGCCTTGAGCTTAGCCGGCGCCGCGACAGTATCGCCTTTGGGCGCCTGACCTATGGGGTTAGGCACCAGCAGCTGCACTATCACCATCCCCAGCAGGGCGAGACCAGCTGTCATGGCAAACAGACCCGACAGGCCAAGATGCTCGGCCACGATAGGGCCCACCAGCAGAGAAAGTGCGAAGGAGAAGCCGATGCACATGCCTATGATGGCCATTACCTTAGTGCGTTGCTCGTCACGGGTCAGGTCGGCGGCCAGCGCCAACACGGCGGCGGCAATTGCCCCCATCCCCTGCAGGGCACGTCCGGCAACGACGCCATAGATTGAATCGGCCGAGGCGGCCAGCAGGCTGCCCAGCGCAAACAGGGCCAGACCGATGAGAATGATAGGCTTGCGGCCATATTTGTCCGATAGGATCCCCATGGGGATCTGCAAGATGGCCTGGGTTAGGCCATAGGCCCCGATGGCAATCCCCACCCACAGGGGAGAGAATCCCTCAAGGTGTTGTCCGTACAACGCAAAGACAGGCATGATCATAAACAAGCCCATCATGCGTAGCCCAAATACACTGGCTAGTGAAAACGCGACTCTTTTCTCAGTCTTAGACAGTCCATTATTGGCCATTATTCGCCCTGATCTGTATTCATAAATAAGTCGCGCAGTTTATCACGAAGCGGAGAAATAGCTCAAAAAGAAAAGTTGAAGATGCGAGCAAAATGCGCAATTGCCCTCCCCCCATGGCTAGATCACAGGCTGGGCTTTTCTATGACCTGACTCAATTTTTATGCGATAATCAGTCTCTTTTTCGGCACATTCAGAGAGACAGATGGACAAGATTGAAGTTCGTGGCGCCCGCACCCACAATCTCAAAAACATCAACCTGACGATCCCCAGAGATAAGCTTATTGTGATCACTGGCCTGTCGGGTTCGGGAAAATCCTCACTCGCCTTCGATACCCTCTACGCCGAGGGACAGCGTCGTTATGTCGAATCTCTGTCGGCTTACGCGCGCCAGTTCCTCAGCCTGATGGAGAAGCCTGATGTGGATCATATCGAGGGCTTGAGTCCGGCGATCTCCATCGAACAGAAATCGACCTCCCATAACCCACGCTCCACCGTGGGCACCATCACAGAGATCTACGACTACCTGCGTCTGCTGTTTGCTCGTGTGGGCGAGCCTAGATGTCCGACTCACAACCAACCATTGGCGGCCCAGACCGTCAGCCAGATGGTCGACAAGGTACTCACCCTGCCAGAAGGCAGCCGACAGATGCTGCTGGCCCCAGTGATCAACGACCGCAAGGGCGAGCACGTCAAGCTGCTGGACAGCCTGGCGGCCCAGGGCTTTATCCGCGCCCGTATCGATGGCGAGGTATGCGACCTGTCCGATCCCCCGGCGCTGGAGCTGCACGTGAAACACACCATCGAGGTGGTGGTGGATCGCTTCAAGGTGCGTGACGATCTGCAGCAGCGTCTGGCAGAATCGTTCGAGACAGCCCTGGAACTTTCCGGCGGTATCGCCACGGTCGCCTCCATGGACGGCGACGGTGAAGAGCTGCTGTTCTCGGCCAACTTTGCCTGTACCCACTGTGGTTACTCTATGGCGGAGCTGGAGCCGCGCATCTTCTCCTTCAACAACCCCGCCGGTGCCTGCCCCACCTGTGATGGTCTGGGCGTGCAGCAGTTTTTCGATGCCGACCGGGTGATCACCAACACAGAACTCTCTCTGGCCGGTGGCGCCATCCGCGGTTGGGACAGACGCAATTTCTACTATTTCCAGATGCTCACCTCGCTGGCGGAGCACTATAAGTTCGATGTCGAGGCGCCGTTTGAGAAACTGAGCGCCAAGATACGTAACATAGTCCTGCACGGTTCGGGCAAGGAGAGCATAGCCTTCAAATACATTAACGATCGCGGCGACGTGGTGGTGCGCAACCACCCCTTCGAAGGGATCCTCAATAACATGGACAGACGCTACCGCGAGACGGAATCAAACGCGGTACGCGAAGAGCTGGCCAAGTATATCAACACCCAGGCCTGTAGCAGCTGTGGTGGCTCGCGCCTGCGTGAAGAGGCCCGCCATGTGTTTATCGAAGACCTCAACCTGCCAAGACTCACCGAGTGGTCTATCGGCGAGGCTATGGAATACTTCGAGCAGCTGAGCCTGACCGGCCAGCGGGCACAGATCGCCGAGAAGATCCTCAAGGAGGTGCGCGATCGCCTAGGCTTCCTGGTGAACGTCGGCCTCAACTACCTGAGCCTGTCACGCTCGGCCGATACCCTATCCGGCGGCGAGGCCCAGCGTATCCGTCTGGCCAGCCAAATCGGCGCCGGCTTGGTTGGTGTCATGTATGTGCTGGATGAACCCTCCATCGGTCTGCACCAGAGAGACAACGAGCGTCTGCTCAACACCTTGATCCACCTCAGAGATCTCGGCAACACGGTAATCGTGGTCGAACACGACGAAGATGCCATCCGCATGGCGGATCATATTATCGATATCGGCCCGGGCGCCGGGGTGCATGGCGGTCAGGTGATCTGCGACGGCCCGCTCAAGGAGATCGTCGCCTGCGAGCAGTCGGTAACCGGCCAATATATCTCGGGCAAGAAGCAGATCCAGATCAGCGAGAAACGCGCAGAGTACGATGCCAGCAAAGTGATCGAGCTGTTCGGTGCCTCGGGTAACAACCTGAAGAATGTCGATCTCACCATTCCCGTGGGGCTGTTTACCTGTGTCACCGGGGTGTCTGGCTCGGGCAAGTCGACCCTGATCAACGACACCTTCTATAAGATCGCCCATCGCCAGCTGAACGGCGCCACGGTGGATGAGCCGGCTCCTTTCCAGAAAGTCACCGGCATGGACCACTGTGACAAGGTGGTGGATATCGACCAGAGCCCCATCGGCCGCACGCCGCGCTCTAATCCGGCCACCTACACGGGGATCTTTACCCCAATCCGAGAGCTGTTTGCCGCCACGCAAGAGGCGCGGACCCGAGGCTACAAGCCGGGGCGTTTCTCCTTTAACGTCAAGGGCGGGCGCTGTGAGGCCTGTCAGGGTGATGGTCTGATCAAGGTGGAGATGCACTTCCTGCCGGATGTGTATGTGCCTTGCGATAGCTGTAAGAGCAAGCGCTACAACCGCGAGACCTTAGAGGTACGCTACAAAGGCAAGAACATCCACGAGGTACTTGAGATGACGGTCGAGGAGGCGCGGGAGTTCTTCGACGCCGTGCCGGCCATCGCCCGCAAGCTACAGACCCTGATGGAAGTAGGCCTCTCCTATATCGGCCTGGGTCAGAGCGCGACAACACTTTCGGGCGGTGAGGCCCAAAGGGTCAAGCTGGCCAAGGAGCTGAGTAAGCGCGATACCGGCAAGACTCTCTATATCCTAGATGAGCCGACCACGGGCCTGCATTTTGCCGATATTCAGCTGCTACTGGACGTACTGCATAGACTCAAGGCACACGGTAATACCATAGTGGTTATCGAGCACAACCTGGATGTGATCAAGACGGCAGACTGGATCGTCGACCTCGGCCCAGAGGGCGGCTCCGGCGGCGGCACCATACTGGTCAGCGGCACACCTGAGCAGGTCGCCGAGCATCCAAGCTCCCACACGGCGCGCTTCCTCAAGCCGCTATTAAAGAGCAGCTCAAGCTGACGGCCTTAAGAAGCCAGCCCCGACGGGCTGGCTTTTTTGTTTATTTCACGCACAAACCCAGGTAGCTTAGGAGTTTTCGAACCTAAGGATAGTCTTCGTTGAAAACGCCTCATCCACTTGTCGACATCAGGCGCCCTCGACCCGCGCTATTTGTTGCTCTGCTCTCCCTAGGCCTGCTCTCGCTGATTCTACTAGGCTGCGCCGAGAGCCCGAACGATAGGCGCTGCGGCGATGACTATCGACTCGTGTGGAGCAATCAAGCGCGGCTGTTTTCCCATGTCGAGACCCTCAGCAGCGACCAATTCACCGGCCGCAAGACAGGCACAGACGGCGCCGCCCTGGCCCGAGACTACATAATGAGCCAGATGCGACAGTCGGGTCTCACTCCCTGGCAGGGACATTTCAATCACGATTTTGAATATGACTATCAATTCGGTACTCGCCTGGGCACCAATGTCATCGGCATACTGCCCGCAAGCCGCCCGAGCGATCGCTGGCGAGTCGTAGCGGCCCATTATGATCACCTGGGCAAGCAAGGACACAAGCTCTATCACGGCGCAGACGATAACGCCTCGGGCATCGCCGCCCTCTTGGAGATCGCCGCCCATAGCATGAGCCGAGCAAGAGATACCAACCTGATGTTTATCGCTACCGATGCCGAAGAGCCCGGTCTATATGGCTCCAAGGCCTTCGTGGATGGCTTGCTGACGCCCGGTGCCCCACTCAAGGCCAGTCAGATTGAGTTAATGATTAACCTCGACATGATAGGCCGACCGGCGCGCAACGCCCGCATCTACCTAGAGGGGCGCCGTGGCTTCAGTCAGTTCCAGCAGATAAAGGCCCAACTGGAGCAGACGGTAGATCTTTGTATTCGCGCCAATCATCCCCCGGAAGCGGGCAAGACACTACAGAGGGTCGATTGGTTAAGAGCTTCAGATCATTATCCTTTTCATCAGGCAGGTATCCCCTGGCTCTACTTCGGCGTCCCGCCCCACAAGGATTATCACCAGCCCAGTGACGAGGCGAGCAAGATAGATGTTAATTTTCTGGCCGCTGTTACGGAAACCGCCTATAAACTATTAATAATTGACACTTATCTCTTGAATAACTAATACAAACCACAGGGATTTTTGTATTTTTGAAAAATATAACCCACTGTTAACTAAGTGGTTAAATTAACGACATCTGGGTTTACTGCGAAAATTATGCCAGGTGGTGGAAAGATATCTGGCTTACTGTTATAATAATCGGCTTACTGATTCGTTTTCGGTGCGGGAAGTCGACACGGGGTTGATTTTCTGTCTTTTACATCTTTTGGTGCAGTCTCTGCACTTTAGTTACACCACAAGGCTACAACCCATGTCATCCAGTGAAAAAACTTTCCGCGAACTCGGCCTGTCCGAGCCTTTGTTGCGTGCTCTCGACGAGCTAGGTTATGAAAATCCTACGCCGATCCAGGCCGCCAGTATCGACCCCCTGATGGAGGGTAAAGATATTCTTGGCCAGGCACAAACCGGTACGGGTAAAACCGGCGCCTTCGCCCTGCCCCTGCTCAACGCTATCGATCCTAGCCGCAACGTGCCACAGATCCTGGTGCTCGCACCGACTCGCGAACTGGCGGTACAGGTTGCCGAAGCCTTCGGTAGTTACTCCAAGTTTATGAAAGGCCTGCATGTACTGCCTATCTATGGCGGTCAGAGCATGCATCAGCAGCTTAACGCCCTACGCCGTGGTCCGCAGATTGTTGTGGGAACCCCAGGGCGCGTCATGGACCACATGCGTCGTGGCACCCTTAAGCTAGAAACACTCAATGCCCTGGTGCTCGATGAAGCAGATGAAATGCTCAAGATGGGCTTTATCGACGATATCGAGTGGATCCTGGAACACACACCACAGGAACGTCAACTGGCACTGTTCTCTGCCACCATGCCTGAGCAGATCAAACGCGTTGCCAACAAGTACCTGCAGACACCGGTACACATTAGCATCGCCGCCAGCCACACCACAGTTGAGTCTATCGAACAGCGTTTCGTGCAGGTTTCTCAGCACAACAAACTCGAGGCCCTGGTACGCGTACTGGAAGTGGAAAACACCGAAGGTATCATCATCTTCGTTCGTACCCGTAACTCCTGTGTCGAGCTGGCCGAGAAGCTGGAAGCCCGCGGTTATGCCTCATCGCCACTGCATGGCGACATGAACCAGCAGGCCCGTGAGCGCGCCGTTGACCAGCTCAAGCGTGGCAAGCTGGATATCCTTATCGCTACCGACGTTGCCGCCCGTGGTTTGGACGTTGAGCGTATCGGTCACGTGATTAACTTCGACATTCCATACGACACCGAAGCCTACGTACACCGTATCGGTCGTACTGGTCGCGCCGGTCGTACCGGTATGGCGATTCTGTTCGTTACCCACAGAGAGATGCGCATGCTGCGCACCATCGAGCGTGCAACCAAGAGTCGCATCTCACCGATGAACGTACCAAGCCCTGAGACGGTAGCCGAGCGTCGTCTGTCTCGTCTGGGTGAGCAGGTATCGAACACCATCAACAACGAGTCGCTGGACTTCATGCATGGCGCCGTTGCCCAGCTATGTCAGCAACTGGAAGTCGACACAGAAGTGCTAGCCGCCGCCCTGCTAAACATGGTGCAACAGGAGCGTCCTCTGCAGCTACCTCCAATCCAGGAGCGTCAACGCGATAACCGTGATGAGCGTAACTCACGCGATCGTGGCGAGCGTAACCCTCGTGGTCGTCGCGAATCGCGTCCGACCCCGACAAATCTGGGCAAGGCAGATACACTGAAGGATCATCCAGACGTTAAGATGTGCCGTTACGTACTCGACGTGGGACGTGACCATGGTGTGGGTGTAGGTAACATCGTGGGTGCAGTAGCCAACGAAGCCAACATCGACAGCCGTTACATTGGCCAGATCCAACTGTTCGATCAGATCACCTCGATCGACCTGCCCGATGGCATGCCAAAAGATGTGCTGCAACACCTGAAGAAGGTGCGCGTTTGTGGCAAACCGCTAAACATTCGTGAAGCGGGTACCGAGATGGCAAACGCTAGCGATGACAATCGTGCGCCACGCCGTCGCAAGCCAGCGGGTGAACGCAAGTCTCACCGCAAGGGCAACAGAGACAACGGCTAGCGTCAGGCGTTAGCCACTAAAAAAGGAGCCTATCGGCTCCTTTTTTGTTGCCTAAATAGCAGGCAGACGCCGACAGACTAGTTCGGCAATGGCTAAACTGGCGGTGAGGCCCGGCGATTCGATGCCAATAAGGTTAACCAAGCCTGCAACCCCATGCTCTGCCTCCCCCTGAATCAAGAAGTCAGCCACCTCACTATCGTCCGGTCCCTGCAATTTAGGACGGATACCGGCGTAGGCCGGCACCAAACGGTCGATATCTATGCCGGGATAATAACGGAATATCGCCTCCAAGAAACTCTGGCGCAGCGCATCGGGTACCTGGTAACTCTCCTGACTGCCGGGCGTCAAAAATTGGGTATCCGGGCCAAACTTAAGCAGGCCACCGAGATCTAAGGTGGCGTGTACGCCTAAGCCTTTCAGCCCGGGTTCGGGCACGGGATAGATGAGATGGGAAAACGGACTCTTGCCCTGATAGGCAAAGTAATGCCCCTTGCACCAATGCAGAGGTGGAATAAAGGATTTCGCCAGCCCCTCGATGCGAGCCGCTGTTTGAGTGGCATATAAACCGGCGCAGTTGATTAAGTAACTTGTGTCGATGCTCATCCGCTCCCCCAGCTGCTTCAGCTCGACCCTAAAGCCACTGCCACCGGCTTGGGCGGCGATAAATTCGCTATGGGGACAAAATATCGCGCCTTGTTCTTCCGCCTCCGCCAGCAGGCTCAGCATCAAACTATGGCTGTCGACTATGCCGGTAGAGGGTGAGAATAAGCCACCCGTCGCCGCCAGTGCAGGCTCAAACTCGGCCAGTTGACGCCGGCTGAGGGGGTAGAGATCTGTCACACCATTGGCCCAGCCTTGAGCAAGCAAGGCATCGAGCTGCGCCTGCTGCTCCGTCTGAGTCGCCACTATTACCTTGCCCAGGGGATTCACTGCGATACCTCGGCGATCACAATAGGCATATAACCTCTGCCTTCCCTCCACACACAGCCTCGCCTTGAGACTGCCGGTCGGATAGTAGATCCCCGCGTGGATCACCTCGCTATTTCGGCTACTGATACCTGTACCTATGGCCTCGGCGCGATCGATGAGCAGCACGCTTGCAAAACGCCGACTCAAGCTGGCAGCTACCGCCAGCCCTATGACTCCTGCGCCGATAACCACGGCATCGAACTTATCCATCACTCACTTCCTTAGCCTTCTTCACACCAATCTGATCAATGCGTCTAAACAGGCCGAATGACCAGCATGAGTAAAACATGTCTCAATATGGCCTAAAACTATCTGCGGCAGAATCAAGCAAGAAGTCGTCTTAGACCACCGTAAACATTAGCACTTTAGTACTATGGCACTCATTATTAGTTACTGATAGTAATAGTTATTAACATTTTACTAAAGGATATTGGCATGCAGCGAATCGTGAATAAGCTTTTGTTAGTAGCAGCTTTGCTCGCGATAGCCCCTCTTTGCAATGCAACTCAGTTGACCCCTTGTAAATCGGCAGAATGTGAGGCCTATTTTGATGCTTACACCATCTTGACTAAGCGCGGTCATTCCAGTGCCATGGCAACACTCGGTGAACTCTACTACTCAGGTTATGGCACGGAAAAAGACCTAGATAAGGCCTTTAAATGGTTTAGACGCGCCGCCAAATTTGGCCATACCACGGCACAATATAAAGCTGGGATCATGTACTTGCAAACGACTGCACACCAAGATATCGATAAAGGGATCGCTTTGTTAAAACGCAGCGCCAAGGCAACTTTCTCCCCCAGCGCGCTGGCATTAGGCAAGATCTACCTACAAAACAAATTGATCCCAACCGATCTCGCCGAAACAGACAGATGGCTCACTCTCGCTTATAAGCTTAACAACTTAGAGGCAATGAAATTTGCCAAGACCCTTCGAGAGTCGCCTGACACCACCACACTCCCCCTAACTAAGCTGTTTGCACTCGTCGATGCCGAAAAACCCGTCGCAAAAGACAGTAAATCTACGATGGAAGAGATGGAGGTGATACTGGTTGAGGCTCCTGACTATGCCGCCTACTTCGACGAAGAGATCGCACTACTTAATCAGAGTCGTCCCGACACGGCAAAAGGGACAGGTTCAAGCATTGCCGGACGAACCTGCTTAGATATCTGGGCCTGTAGCAGCGAGGGGGACAGTGAGCGCATTCGTGACCTTCAGTTATCGGACTGGGGTAACATCGCATTAGCCTTAAATTTTAGGTAATTTCATTTCAACGAGTGGTACTTCTAGCCTCCTCTGGCGAGAAGGGTTGAATTTTGTCAACACAATCAAGGAAAGAGATGATGAAAAAGACACTCAAATCACTCACGGTTGGACTGGGCCTATTAGCTGTTAGCGCTCAAGGTTATGCCGCTGGGCTCCCAGAGTGCGACACCGCAGAATGCCAGGAGTATTTCAAGGCCTATACCATTTTAACCAAACGAGGCCATTCGGACGCCATGGCAACGCTTGGTGAACTCTACTATGCAGGTTATGGCACAGAAAAAGATTTAGAACAGGCCTTCAAATGGTTTAGGCGCGCAGCTAAGTTTGGCAATACCACAGCCCAGTATAAGGCGGGGATCATGTATCTTCAAGATACAGAAGATCAAGATATAGACAAAGGCATCACACTGCTAAAACGCAGTAGCAAAATAGGCTTCTCTCCTAGCGCCTTCGTGCTAGGCAAGATCTATCTCGGTAACGAGCTGGTTAAACAAGACCTTGCCGAAGCCGATCACTGGCTCGCCAAGGCCTATGAGCTCAACAACCAAGAGGCGCAGAAATTTGCCAGACAGCTCAAGGCATCGACAAAGGGCCAGGCAATCGACATGCCGACACTCTACGCCCTAATTGATCGGCAAGCCAGCAATAAACCAGGCAGCACCGCACCTGTCGGTGAGATGGAAACCATCACGGTGACGGCGCCTGATTTTACCCAGTTCTTCAACGATGAGATAGCCCGTCTCAACAACACTCGTCCAGATACAGAAAAAGGCACAGGCTCCAACATTGCCGGTAGAACCTGTGCCGAAATGTGGGCATGTAGCTCAGAGGGAGACGGTGAGCGTGTTCGCGACTTCCTGCTATCCGACTGGGGGAAAGTGGCACTCAGTTTTCGATAACATAAGCCTCAACACCCCTACTTTAAGCCGATTGACGCTTAAAGTAGGGTTGATGCACATAAACCATCATAAATAGGAAATATAATGAAAAGGATGATCAAAGCACTCTCAATTGGCTTAAGCTTTTGGGCTATCACATCAAGCAGTTATGCCTCAGGGTTACCCGAGTGTGACTCGGCCGAATGTAAGGAGTATTTCAAGGCGTATACCATTTTGACCAAACGGGGTCACTCTGACGCCATGGCGACGCTTGGAGAGCTCTACTACGCAGGTTACGGCACCAAGAAGAACAACAAGAAGGCGCTAAAGTGGTTTAGACGCGCGGCCAAGTTTGGCAACACAACGGCGCAGTACAAAGCTGCCGTCATGTATCTGCAAGAGACCGACTATCAAGATGTCGATAAGGCTATCTCCCTATTGGAACGTAGTCTAAGAGTCGACTTTTCACCAAGTGCCCTAATACTGGGTAAGGTTTACCTTAGTGGTAATCTAATAAAACAGGATCTCACTGAAGCAGACAAATGGTTGTCTAAGGCATACGAGCTAAACAACGTCTCAGCTAAAGACTTTGCCAAGAAACTAAAAAATTCAGAACTGGCTAAGACTCTATCATTACCTAAGTTATATGCCATGATCGACGCCGATATGAATGCCAAACCAGGCAGTGATGCACCGGTTGGCGAAATGGAAACCATTACCGTAACTGCTCCCGACTATAACAGCTACTTCGACGACGAGATCGCCCGTCTCAACAACAGTCGTCCAGATACAGAGTCGGGCACAGGGTCTAACATTGCCGGACGCACCTGCGCCGAGATGTGGGCATGCAGTAGTGAGGGAGACAGCGAACGTATAAGAGATGTGATGTTGTCAGATTGGGGAAGAGAAACTCTTGCCTTTAGACTCGAATGACCCAACTACTTCCCAAGTCGTTAGAGCATAAAATGAAAAGAGGCGATTTCGCCTCTTTTTTCATGACAGATTTTACTTTATAGAGTGTCGAAATCGACCCGATAGGCCAGCGCATCACAACGCAAAAACTCGGCACAATCATTATTGAGCTTATGATCGACACACTCCATGACCACTATGCCGTTAGCCCCCCGCTTCTGTGCCTGATACTTAAGATTACCAATCAACAATGACTCGGTCGGCTTCGGCTGACTGTTACGAGTACCACAAAAGGATGATGAGACCTTTCCCAGAGACTCCGCCTTATAACGACCAATTTCGGCCATACTGTACTCTTCCACCTTATACGTCTTAAGTGCTTCCTCTGGTGCCGGAGAAATATTTGTCGTCATATTTAAATTACTACATCCCCCGAGCACAAGCAGGCCTATGAGTATAGTGGCGGTATTTTTCATAAATATTCATCCTTAAATAATTAACATTAATCGACTCGCTTAACCCCCAACTTAACCTCTAGCCTAAGCGCCTCGGCGCAGGCCTGGCAGATACAAACATCAGGGGCTATGGCCTTTGGTAATTGGGCCTTAGATAATTGGGCTTTAGGCGGAAACTCCTGATGATGACACCAACAGGTGTCGCTCTCCCGCTGAGCCGCCAAGGCACAATGATTAGGCTGATGACACAGAGGGCAGTGACTCGCATTCGCGTGCATAAAAACCATAGAAACTGAGAGTTAGCCATTAACGTTAACACTCTGTCTCGAACGGGACAATAGGAGGAGCATTGCAACTGGTCGCCAGAGCTAAAAGCCAGCGTTAATACTCTAATGAGTTGATGTTCAATTGCATTAATGTTCAATTGAATTGAGGTTTAATTGAATAGTGAGCCAATGGCTTGCTTCGCGACACACAAAAGCAACAACTGCCGCTCAGCCAGCTCCAATGGGTGTAAAATCCAATACCGACAAGGATCAGCCGTGGCAGTAAAAAGCCCCACCTATCGGGCGGGGCTAACCCTCTATCCTGACATGTAAAATGCGCTATTTACCGGGTCTGACCCCGAGTGTGTGACAGATGGCATAGGTCAGTTCGGCGCGGTTCAGGGTATAGAAGTGGAAGTCTTTCACCCCTTCGCGAGACAACACCTTAACCATATCGATGGCCACGTTGGCCCCTACCATCTGACGAGTCGACGGGTCGTCATCTAACCCCTCAAACTGCCTGTGTAGCCAGCTGGGAATAGACACATTGGTCATGCCGGCGAAACGTTTGAGCTGAGTAAAGTTAGTCACAGGCAGGATACCCGGAACTATCTCCACATCGATACCGGCGGCGACGCAGCGGTCTCTGAATCTCAGGTAAGATTCCACATCGAAGAAGAACTGGGTAATGGCGCGGTTGGCTCCGGCGTCTATCTTCTTCTTGAGGTTGATCAGATCCGCCTGGGCATTAGGCGCGTCAGGGTGTACCTCGGGATAGGCCGCCACCGAGATATCGAAATCGGCCACTGATTTCAGCAGGCGTACCAGGTCGTTGGCGAAACGGGTCGGCTTAGGGCTGCCCGCAGGCAGATCGCCACGCAGCGCAACGATATCGCGTATGCCCGAGTTCCAGTAGTGCTTCGCCAGCTCAACCAGCTCTTCATCGCTGGCATCGACCAGGGTCAGATGGGGCGCGGCCACAAGATCTGTCTCCTTCTGGATGCGCTCGATCACCCCGTGGGTACGATCGCGCACCCCCGAGTTGGCACCATAGGTTACCGAGACAAACTTGGGATTCAGCGGCTCTAGGCGTCTGATGGAGTTCCACAAGATGGTTTCCATCTCGGGGGTCGCCGGTGGGAAAAACTCGAATGACACATTGATATCACCATTAAGCTCAGACAAGCTTTGGTTCAATGAATTGGCGTGTTGTGCGTGATGAAAAGCCATCTTAATTCCCTCAGACCTAGAACAAGAAACATTTAGACGTTTGGACGTCTATATGTCCATATACTAGAGAAACTCAGAGTGATGTCAAGCCTAAAAATTGCCTCGTTAAGAAACAATTTGTTTATATGATAGACACTGAGTAGGGCGGCAGGCACAGAGACGCCTGTCTCACAGAATTAACCCGGCGAAACCCACTAATAAGAATAGAAAAAAAGAAGAGAGAAAGGCGTGAATAGCGGGTCGATGCGCGACATGCACATCGACCCATTAGATTACTCTTGCAGGAGATCCCGGCAGATCTGCGCCAGATCCGACTGCACCGCGGCAGCCGTCACCTCGCGCCCGGCGCCCGGACCACGTATGATCAGCGGATTGTCCTGATAGAAATCGCTGCGGATCACGAAGACATTATCGCCCGGCGTCAGATTGGCATAAGGGTGGCTCCTATCGACCCACTGGATCCCCACCTTGGCCTTGAGCTGGCCCTGGTCTGAATCCAATGACGCCACATACCTGAGCACCTTGTTCTGCTCGGCCGCCGCCTGATACTGCTGCAACATCTCACCGTCGAGTTCGGCCATGCGTTTGATGAAATCATCCAGCGGGATCTCAGCCAGCTTAGTCGGCACCAGAGACTCCAGCTCGATATCGTCCAGCTCTATGTCGTAACCTATCTCACGGGCCAAAATCAGCAACTTACGCTGCATGTCCCGACCGGAGAGATCGTCGCGGGGATCCGGCTCGGTAATGCCCAGCCCCTTAGCTTCCAGCACCAGCTCGGAGAAGGGTTTCTTGGCATCATAGTGCTCAAACAGCCAGCACAGGGTGCCAGAAAAAATACCGCCGACCGCCTCAATGCTATCGCCGCTGTTATGCAGATCGTTCAGCGCATGTTGCACCGGCAAGCCCGCACCACAGCTGGCGTTATAACGCCAAAACAGACGACGATTACCTAGTTGCTGTTTCAGCTCTTGATAGAAGGCCAGCGGCCCAGAACCCGCCAGCTTGTTGGCGCTGACGATATGGATGCCGCGGGCAAAGAATTCCGGGTACTGCAGGGTGAGATCGGCGCTGGCGCTGATATCCAGGGCGATCAACTCATCGCAATTTAGTGCCTGCAACTGCTCGAACAGATGGGAGTACTGCCAAGCCGTGCCCCGCTCGTCGAAGGCCTGTTGCCAGCTGCTTAAGTCAATATCTGTCTCGCTCAGCAGCGCCTTCTTCGAACTCAAGAGTCCCACCAACTCGACGCTGACCTCAAGCTCCTTATTGAGCACGGGGCGGGCACGCTTGAAGAGATCGATCCAGGCTTCGCCTATGTTGCCTATGCCTAGCAACAGGACACCGATACGCTTGCGCGGTCCGGCGCAGCGTCTGTGCACCTTCTGGGTCAACAGGTTTACCTGCGCCTTTGGCACCAAGGTCACCAGACTCAGGCCATCGTTGCACAGAGGATGCGCCTCACGGCTCAGCAGGCGCGAGAAGCCGCGACGATAGAGGCTGGCATCGGCGCTCACCAGGGCCACCAGGCCGAGATCGTCGCGCAGCTGTAACTCATCAATCCCCAGCTCGCTGCGCTTGGCCTCGAAGATGGCCTGAGCCTGCTTCTGATTTTCATGAGTAAAGGCCAGCTCGGCGCGGCCATGAGCCAGCGACCAGTAGGCCAGCGGCGTCAAACCTGCCTGGGCAAAACAGGCCAGCAGCTGCGGCAACTCGACCCCTATGGTCAGGCTAAACAGACTGACACTGGAAAGGCTAGTCACCACTGGGGCACTGGCCGAAGAGCTCTTAGGGGCGATCAGGGTAAAATCTGTATGGGGGGCGTAGCTTGAACGCACCGCCAGGCTGACTTCGGTATCGAATAGCGGCTGCAGAGTGCGGTTATGCAGCACAGGAGAGCCAAGGTGCGCTAGGCGGTTCGCCTCGGTGAGCGACATGCTCTTGAGCAACTTGGCATCGTTAATCCGGTTAGGGTCGGCGTTAAACACCCCCTCAACATCTGTCCAGATGGTGACACGTTCGATATCTGCAAGGCTCGCCAGCAAGGTGGCGCTGAAGTCTGAGCCGTTACGGCCGAGCAACAAGGTATCGCCCTGCTCATTGGCGCAGATAAAGCCGGTGATCACCAGACGCTCTTGAGGGTGGGCCTCAAGCAGGGCCTGTACCTTTTGGCGCGACTCGCCGATTCGGATCTGCGGCACGGCACCTTCGTCGGCCACCAACAGGGTTCGGGCATCCACATCAAGCGCCGCCACGCCAGACTCACGCAGCAACGCCGCCAGCAGACGTGAAGACCAGCGCTCGCCGAAACTCACCACCTGGTTACGTTGATAATCGTTAAGTTCATCGAGTGATAACAGGCTGCTAAGCTGCGACTTGTCGGTGGCCAGGCGCTCTCTCAGGCTACGGGCCTGCTCGTTGGAGAGCAGTTGCTCGATCAGATTCTGCTGGTAACTCACCAGCACCTGTAACTCTTCCTGCCACAGCTGATCTGTGTCGCACAGCTCCAGCAAACGATATAGGAAATTGGTACTCTTGCCCGCGGCCGACACCACGATAAGATCATCGCTGTGGCCATGGGTCAGTAAAATGTGGGCGACGCGGCGGTAACAATCTGCATCCGCTAAACTAGAACCACCAAACTTATGCAAATGACATCGTGTCATTATCTGCTCCTCAAACCCTTTAACTACTTACCGCGATAGCCGCTTCTAAACCCGCAAGAATATCTGCCACCAGATCCTCGCCATCTTCAATGCCCACTGACAAACGGATCAGGGTATCTTTAACGCCCGCCTCGCGGCGCGCCTCTGGGTCCATGGCTCTATGGGTCATGGTCGCGGGCACCGCCACCAGACTCTCTACGCCTCCCAGACTCTCGGCTACCGAGAAGTATTGTAACGCATCTAAAAAGGCAACGAGTGCCGATTCGCCACCTTTTAGCTCAAAACTCAGCATAGCGCCGAAGCCCTTCTGCTGTCTGGCCGCAATTTCATGGCCAGGATGCTCGGCAAGCCCCGGATAATACACTTTTTCCACCGCCTTGTGGTCACAAAGCAGTGCCAATACCTTCTGAGCGTTGGCTTGGTGTTCACGAATGCGCACCGCCAGGGTTCTCAGCCCCCTCAGAGTCAGGTAACTGTCGAAGGCCGACCCGGTGAGACCTAGGGTGTTCGACCACCAGTGCAGTAGCTCACCCACCTCAGGGTCTTTCGCCACCACGGCGCCGCCCACCACATCGCTATGGCCATTGATATATTTAGTGGTCGAGTGCACCACAATGTCGGCCCCCAGCAGCAGTGGCTGTTGTAAAACGGGAGAGAGGAAGGTGTTGTCCACCACCACCTGAGCGTCCACCTTGTGGCTCGCCTGGGCGATGGCCTGAATATCCACCACTCTCAGCAGCGGGTTAGAGGGGGTCTCCAGCCACACCATCTTAGGAGACTGGGTCAGTGCCTGCTCAAGCGCACGCTCGTCGGTTTGATCCACCACCAGGAGCCTAAAGGCACCCTTCTTGGCCAAATTGGTGAAGAGTCGATAGCTGCCGCCATAGCAATCGTGAGGCACCACCAGTAGATCCTCCGGCCCTAGCAGGCTGGTCACTAGGGTGATGGCCGCCATGCCGGTGCAGGTCACCACGCCAGTCGCCCCCTGCTCCAGTTCGGCAATCGCCTCCCCCAGAATAGAACGGGTCGGGTTGCCGGAACGGCTGTAATCGAAATCCCGCGGCTGCTGATGCCCTTCAAACGAGTAGTTTGTCGACAGATAGATAGGCGGCACCACGGCACCGTGCTGAGTGTCTGACTCTATGCCTCGTCGTACGGCGGCGGTGGCTAGTTTACGCGCTGTCATCTTCAACTCCTCAATATGGATCTGGGCAGGCATCTTAGACTAAAGAGATGTCTGGACGTCTAAATGTACCTAAGCCGGTAGTGAGCGTCAACAACTTTTAGACGTTTAGACGTCCAAACATTTAGAAATCTATTTGCATTTACCAAAAATTCGAGGCAATAATTTGACTGTAATTTGTAAGGGTTTAAAATCTGCACCGAATTTTAGAATTTACAGGTGAGTCAATGACTGAGTGGAATGGCGATTATATCAGCCCCTATGCTGAACATGGTAAGAAGAATGAGCAGGTAAAGAAGATCACTGTCTCTATTCCTCTAAAGGTGCTTAAGGTGTTAACCGATGAGCGCACTCGGCGCCAGGTCAACAACTTGCGTCACGCCACCAATAGCGAACTGCTATGCGAGGCTTTCCTGCACGCCTACACTGGCCAGCCACTTCCCCAAGACGATGACCTGTCTAAAGACAAACCCGATAGCATCCCAGCCGAAGTCAAACGCCTGATGACAGAGATGGGCATAGAGTGGGAAGAGATGGAATAGTCCACTCATACACGAATCGACAGAGGGATCGCTTAGCGATCCCTCTTTAGTTTTCAACTTTTATCTGGAACACCCCAGTGCCTGCACTTCCACTCGATCCCCATATTCTGGCGCTTGCCTCACTGATAGTCTTCGTCGGCGCCCTCACCCAGAGCCTAATCGGCTTTGGTATGGCGGTAGTTGCCGCGCCCCTGCTCTATCTTATCGAGCCGTCACTGGTGCCGGCCCCCGTGATCCTGATGGGCTTCTCTATCGCTATGCTGACCCTGCTGCGCGAGCGTGGCGCCCTGGAATTCAACGGCCTACAGTATGCCTTGCTGGGACGCATCCCCGGCGGCTTCATCGGTGCAGGCCTGCTATTGGTCGCGCCTCAAGCCGTGCTGGGAATGACCATCGCCATCATCGTGGCCATCGCCGTACTGCTCAGCCTGCTGCGGCTCAACCTGGTGGTTAACCGTCGCAGCCTGTTTATCGCCGGGGTGATCTCCGGCATCTTCGGCAACATCGCCGCCATCGGCGGACCGCCGCTGGCCATACTGCTCTCGGGCAAAGATGCTAAGCAGTTTCGCGCGGCCCTATCGGCCTTCTTCATCTTCAGCTCTACTATCGCTATAGTGATTCTGGGACTCACAGGTCTGCTGACCCTGCATCACTTCTACTGCTCGGCGCTGCTGCTTCCCTCAGTGCTGCTCGGTTACCTGGTGGCCAATCGCCTGGTGGGGCGCATAGACAAGAACAAGACCCGCCTCATGACCCTGGTGCTCTGTAGTCTGAGCGCCATCCTGCTGGCCGCCAAGTCCTCAAGCGCCCTGCTGTAACTCCTCTAGGATAAAGAGAAGGCCGACATTACAGCCGGCCTTCTTGTTTCAGCTAAAAAACCTATCCCTAGAAATGATAGGAGGTCTGAATCACCCCGCCCACGGCGTCATCTGTGCCCACCAGACCGGTGAGATCCAGATTAAAGGAGCGGCCTATGGTAAAGCCTGTGCCCAGGGTATAGAGGTTGCTGCTGGTATCTTTCATATCGTGGCGATAGCCGACACGCAATGCCAGCCAATCGGTCGCCCGCATCTCGCCGCCCAGACGCCAGTATTGAGTTTCACCTATCTCATCGAAACGTTTATGACTATTGAGATCCACATCTGTGGTCAGGCTGAAATTGTCCCAGTCATAGGCAACACCTAAGGTATATAAGGCCTCGACCCGATAGGTAAACTGACGTCCCAAAGCCTCCACGGTATCAACTTTCTGACTCACCAGATTGCGGCCAGACAAGCCCAGAGTCATACCATCCATGGGCTGAATGGCAACGCCAATATCCAAGTTTGCCACGGTATCATCGTTGCGATACTTACTGTCATCAAAATCATCGGCATCGAAGTTGTTGGCACTCACCACATAGTTATAGGTATCGATACGCTGCAGCTTGGGGGAAATACCGACGGCCACCGGCATGTTCACAATCGACAGCGGGAAGCTCAAGGCGACCCCGATCTCTGAAATAGCCCCGGCAACCACGGCTCCTTGAGAGTCGAGATCCGTCACCTGGGGCGGGTTGTTGGGATCCAAATCGGTCAGGGTATCGATATCACTCTCCTCGATCACCGCCACACTCACCGCATCGATATAGGTCTTATAAAAAATAGACATGGGCATACGCTTGGTTGGCAAGACAACAGAAAACCCCAGGCCCACGCTGGCATAGGCATTTTCACCATCGAGGGATCTAAGATCGGCAACCAGCATGTCGCGATAATTGGTAATGCCCGCCACATCACTGGCATTGATGGCCGCCTCTAGGCCGTCATAGGAGTCCTGCAGGGCATCGAACTTGTCGGTCAGGTTATCGACATCTGCCACCTCGGCACCGAGCACGGGCAACATCACCGCGCCGCCGGAATACTTGGGCGCATGAATGGCTAATAAGGCGGGGTTGATAAAGGCGGCACCTTCACGGTTAGAGGCTGCCACCCCGGTTCCGCCCATGGCATCACTGCGAGCCTCGTTGTAGAGAGAAGCGGCAGACGCCAGAGAGGCACTACCAGACAATAACACCGCGATGACCAAGCTAAGGTATTTCATCTTATTCACCCTGTTCATTATTTTTGTTCTCGCTCAGGAAGCTACCCGAGTCGTCTTTAAAGATAGACTAAGACGACAAAAAAGTGCTCTCCAAACCCGAGGTTTAAACACTTTTTTTCAAATTATTTAGTCGCCCCTACCCACACATATAAATCCTGTCGATTCGGTAGGCGCCCCTCCCCCCTAATTCGGCGCCTATGCAATACAAACACAGCCAAGAATACCCATTTAGAGATAACTTAAGTAATAAAGTGTGATCTAACTAGGTACTTTTATAGCGATTACAGGAACACCGCACGCCAATCGCAAGAACATGAAATTATTAAATTTCAACATATTACAAAACATTCATTAGATTTATATCCATGATATTTTTATCAATTAGATTTTTTTCATGAAAGTGATCAACATCAAGTTTACAACTACTCCCTTTTGGTAAATTTTCCAACAAGAAACAAGCATTTTGTTTCAGGTTAATAAATCGCTCAGAGTAGCGATTAAGGAAAATGATGATGAAAAACGTTGCCAAAATAGCTACATGCTTACTCCTCGCCCTCACAGTTGGCGGACAAGCCTACGCCGTCGACGGTGGTAACCCTAAGAAAGGGAAACACCTGTATAAAAAAGAATGCAAAGCCTGCCACAGCAAGGGCGATGCCGCCGGTGAACTGACCCCTATGAGCAAGACCATGAGCCAATGGGATCGTTACTTCAAACGTGACATGCATAAAGTAAAGCCGGAAGTCTTCGAGAAGCTCTCTGAAAAGGATCGTTTAGACATCCAACAGTTCCTCTATGACCATGCGGCCGACTCAGATCAGCCACAGACATGCGGTTAACCACGGACTTGTTATCGGTGCGCTCGTCAACAACCCCAACGAGCGCATAAGGAGAGATTCACATGCGTACTCTACTATCCATACTCATCGCAAATGCACTCGCCATCTCTGGCTCAGCCTATGCCGCCGATAGTGATGCACAAAAACTAGCCGAGCTTAAACAACAGCTTGCCGATCTCACCGAAGAGATTGAAGACATCAACAGTCGTGTTGACAAAAACGAACGTCATAGCGCGCTCGATAGAATTCAACTCACTGGCGATTTCCGTACCAAGGCCCATTCATTGCACTATCAAAATGTCACCTGGAACCCTGCAATCAAGGTAGACTTCAATGATTTTGGTGCAAAAGCCATGTCTGGTGCCTTTGGTATGCCCAACGATCCCAACTCCCCCTTGGGACAGATGATGCAGGCCAACCCGGATCTGGCCGCCGCCTTCCAGAGTGGTATGCTGCAAGGCGTGATGCCCTACGTCTTGGCGCCCAAGACCACTCAGGACATCAACAACGACATCTTCTACACCACTCGCCTGAGACTAAACCTCAAGGCCAAGGTATGGGATAACGTCAACTTCGCCGGTCGTCTCAGTATGTATAAAAACTGGGGAGACTCTACCGGCGTGCAGGTGTTCGATTCCTGGCGTTCATTCACCATGGATGGCACCAACAGTGGTAACACCAGCGGTGACTGGCTCCGCGTAGAACGCGCCTACTTCGACTGGAAAAACATTGGTGGTTCAAAAACCTACCTATCTATCGGCCGCCGTCCTTCAACCTATGGCCCACCAACCCAATACCGTGAAAATGAGATGCGTGGCGGCACGCCATCGGGCCATCTGGTTAACTTCAACTTCGATGGTCTGACACTGGGCTACAAACTGGGCGAGATCACTGGTATCGACGGTCAAGTGGTGCGTTTCTGTTATGGCCAGGGCTTCGAGTCACAGTGGGGCAACGGTGAGATGTTTGGCGATATCGTCACCAAAGACACCCACCTGGGCGGCTTTAACATAGATGCCATCAACGACGGCAACCACTTCCTGCAAATCACCCTGTTTGGCGCCAAAGATATCAACGACGGCTTCAAGGGCACCATGGCCTTCCCGACACAACTGGCCGGCATCTTCGCACCGACCATGTACCAAGACATGCAGAAGTTCAGCAACTTCAACTTCCAGACCCGAGTACAGCCTAGCGGCGTGATCGGCGACATGTACCTAGGTGGCATAGGCTACGCCTACGAGAGCGATGAAGACTTCAAGGCCTTCGCCTCATTCGGCTGGACCCGCGCCGAAGGCAACGGTAACGCCGGTATGTTTGGTGGCATGCTCAGTGATGCGGTCTTCGAGGCACAACTCAACGCCGACGGCAGCGAGATCATCATGATGCCTAGCGCCGCCGACGAAGCCGACACCAAAGATGGTTACGGTATCTATGTGGGTATTCAGGTTCCCGCGCCATACGGCAAGTTCGGTCTGGAATACAACTATGGTTCCAAGTACTGGACCCCATTTACTCAGGCCCAGGACGACCCTATCGGCAGCAAGCTGGCCACACGCGGTCATGTCGCCGAAGCCTACTATATGTTTGATATCAACCCTAGGATGTTTATCAAGCTCGCCGGTCTCTATTACGACTACGAATATACCGGCAGTGGCACTCCAGTGGGCGCACCGCAAAAAGTGGATGACGTGATCAATGGTTCAGCTTTCTCCATGTTGCCTGTGGTCGATACCGCTTATGACCTCAACGCCTCACTCGTCGTCAACTTCTAATTAAAATATCTCCCCCGGCTGCGGCCGGGGGTAGGGAATGCACCATGAAATACTCACTTTCTCTCACGGCGATGTTTGCCGCCGGAGTTCTCGGCCTGGCCAGCCTCAATGCCGTCGCCGATAACCCCCATAAGGAAGCCATTCAAGGCCCCTTCACTCAAGGCTCTCAGGTGACCGAGCAGTGTATCGAATGCCATGAAGATCACGCCAAAGACTTCATGAAATCGTCTCACTGGACCTGGGAACTGGAGCAGAAGCTCCCCGGCCGCACGGTAAAACGCGGTAAGAAAAACGCCATCAACAACTTCTGTACCTCAATCGCGGGTAACGAGCCCAGATGTACCAGTTGTCACGCCGGCTACGGCTGGAAAGACAACAGCTTCGACTTTAGCGACATGACCAAGGTCGACTGTCTGGTTTGTCACGACACCACAGGTACCTATATCAAGGATCCCGCCGGCGCCGGCGAGGCCCTGGCCAAGGTCAACCTGGAACGCGTGGCACAAAATGTTGGTATGCCGGTACGTGACAACTGCGGTACCTGCCACTTCTATGGTGGCGGCGGCGACGCGGTCAAGCACGGGGATCTCGACTCCTCTATGGCCTACCCCGACAAGGCGACCGACGTACACATGGATACCGACGGCAATGACTTCCAGTGCCAGACCTGTCACACCACAGAGCAGCACCAGATCACGGGGAATGCCATGGGCGTATCGCCAGGCGGCGACAACGATATTGGCTGTGAAAACTGCCACGATAGCGCACCACACGCCAACAAGCGTCTCAATACCCACACCGCCAGCGTCGCCTGTCAGACCTGTCATATTCCTTTCTTCGCCCGCAACGAACCCACTAAGATGAGCTGGGATTGGTCAACCGCCGGGAGCGATCAGGAGGAGACCGTCGACGAGTATGGCAAGCACACCTTTATGAAGAAGAAAGGCAGCTTCGTCTGGGGCAAGATGGTTAAGCCGGAATACGCCTGGTACAACGGCAAGGCCGATGCCTACATGGTGGGCGACAAGATGGATCCGACTAAGGTCACGAAGCTCACCACGCCACTAGGTGATATCGCTGACAAGACTGCCAAGATCTACCCATTCAAGGTACATCGCGGCAAGCAGATCTACGACAAGAAGCAGAACATCTTCGTGACCGCCAAGGTCTATGGCAAGGGTGGTTACTGGAAAGAGTTCGACTGGGATAAGGCCGCCAAGCTCGGCATGGAGGCTAACCAGGCACTGGCCCAGCAAGGCATTAAGTACAGTGGCGAGCATGGTTTTGCCGAAACCGAGATGTGGTGGCGTATCAACCACATGGTTTCACCAAAAGATCAGGCGCTCAAATGTAACGACTGCCACAACAAGGGCACACGTTTAGACTGGCAAGCCTTAGGCTACGACGGCGATCCAATGAAGAACAAGAAAGGCCCTAAACACGCTAAATAGTTTTCCCATCGTCATCTCCCTGCAGCAAAGAGGTCTGGTTCGCCAGACCTCTTTTTTTAGCCCTCACCTTAATTTCACCTTATCCATAGAGAATAAGATCTCCTAATCCACTTCAACGCAAGTAGAACCCTTACTCAATCACGGGTAACTAAAATGGAACCAAGTATTAGATGGGTTAGTTTATTTACATCCAAGTGAACCTAAATGCATCAACGCGACGTACACCTGTTAAGCAAAGGTAAAAGTTGGCTTGAGTTGAGAGAAAAACAGTAACAAGAGTAGAAATTTGTCTTATATCTAAAATGAAAACAAGCTGCTAGCTTTGGTTATAGCAACTTTGAACTACACTCTTGTTTAATCACTAATTATTCCAAGGGACAACATAGATGGTTAAAACCTTTCGTTTGCTCGCACAGAATCAATCGTTCAACGAACTGCTCCTGGCCTCTGTGTTTATCAATCTGCTTTCACTCGCCCTGCCTTTCACCATGTTACAGATCTACGATCGTATCCTGCCCAACGAGGCGCATGGTACAGCAACGGTTCTTGTAATTGGAGTTGCCATCGCCATCCTGCTGGAGCTGATACTCAGATACGCCCGCAGCTGGCTACTCGGCGCCTCGGCGGCCAACTATGAACTGCACACCATCACCCGGGTGGTTAAACGCCTGCTCAATGCCGATTATCATCACATAGAAAACTTAGGGACAGGCAAGATCTCCCACGGCATTCACAGCATAGCGGCGATGCGCGACATCTATTCTGGACAAGCCGCCGTCGCACTGATGGATTTTCCTTTCGTGGTTATCTTCCTTGCTTTAGTCGCCTACATAGGTGGACCTCTGGTATTTATCCCCCTACTGGTCTGGCTAATCGCTGGCATAAGAGTATGGCAACTCGGACAGAAGCTCTCTCTCGCCACCAAGGAACTGAGTCTGAGTCAGGATGAACGTACCCGTCTGTTGATGCTGGTGCTCTCCGGTCTCACCACCAAGGCAATGGCGCTTGAGTCCCGCATGACCTACGCCTATAAGAAGATCAATCATCAACGTCTGGCTCAGCAAGAGGAGGTCGACTGGTTGTCGGCGAAACTTCAGGAACTGATCCAGGGCACCGCCCAGGCCACCACCCTGTGCCTGGTAATGATTGGCTGTTTTGAGGTACTTAACGGTAACCTGACCACAGGTGGCTTGGCGGCCTGTTCCATCCTGGCTGGTCGCGCCGTCGCTCCCTTAAGCGCCATCGGCAGCCTGAGGGCCAAATATGTCAGTGCCAAGGAGGCGATGGATCAGGTCAATGCTTTGATCGCAACGCCTCAGGAAACCTTTAACGGCCAGACCCGCTATCAAGAAAAGCTGCCCCTAGGCCCTATCCGTTTGGAGAGTATCTGCGCCGAAAAGACCAGCGCCCAGCTCGACAACATCAGCCTCACCATACCCGCAGGCAGCATCGCTACCGTTACCTCCAACCCCATGACACATGCCAGCCTGCTACTGAGCACCATAGGCGCCTTTCACCAGCTAGATAGCGGGCAGATAGCCATCGCGGGTGTGCCGCAGCAGGATCACGACGGCTTCGAGTACCGTCAGTCTATCTGCTACGTCCCTCCCTGGGCCAGCCTCTTCAGCGGTACCATCTTAGAGAATATGACGCTGTTTCGTCGCGAGCGTGAGGCGAGTGCCATGGTGATCGCCGACCAACTCGGCCTATCAGCCACCCTAGCGCAGCTGCCGGCAGGTTATCAGACCCAGGTTGGCAGCAATGAAAACCAGGTGCTCAACAAGGGGGCTATCAAGCTGATCGCCTTGGTGCGAGCCCTGGCACAATCCCCATCTATCCTGTTGCTGGACGAGCCCATGGTTTCACTAGATGCCGACTCTCAGAGCCGTCTGCTGCAGGTGTTAGCCGAGCGGCGCGGGCAGATGACGGTTGTCATCGCCTCCTATTTTGACGAGGTAGCAGCACTGAGTGACATGCAGATCGCTCTCGGCGAGCAGGGCGAGCTAGTCAGCCAAGTTCAAGGAGGAGAGCACTAATGAAGCAGCCCCTGGATCCGATACATCTACCTAAGTCACTGCTGATCGACCTGTTCCATCAGCTAGGCCTTAGCGTGCAGGCCAGCAACATCGACAAGAGCGATCTCAACGACAGGCTAACCCACCTAGAAGCCTATGTTTTGCTGAAGAAACATCATGTGGGAATAAAAGTACAGGCACTAGACACTAACCTCTTGGTCCACAGCGTCTACCCCTTCATCTTGCTGCCACAGGATGGCGAGCCTATGGTAGCGCGGCGCAGTAATCACAGTTTTCAATACTTAAGCCAAGATAATCAATGGCTCGCACTCGACAAACTGCCGAGCGTCGGCCATGTGTTTCTGGTCGAGAGTCTACCGGCCCAGAGCCGAAACAGCAGCGTCTTTGCCTCCCATCTCGCTAAGCTCAGGCCTTGGTATCACCCCATCTTCTGGCTGAGCCTGCTCTCCAGTCTCGGCGGATTGGCCATCCCCCTCTTTACCATGGCGGTGTACGACAGAGTCATCGGTGGTCAGGCGCCGCAGATCCTGCCAAGCATCGCCCTAGGGGCTGCACTAGCCCTGGGGATATTTGTCGCCAGTAGGCTGCTTAGAGCACAGGCTTTGGCCAATGTCAGCAATCGTTTCGCCAGGGATCTTTCTGGCATCACCTTCAATCGTCTGCTGAGTATGCCCCTTGGCCTACTCTCGCGTGTAGGACTCTCCAGTCATCTAGCTCGGATGCGCAACGCCGAGAAGGTGCGCAGTCTAGTGGCTGGCCCTGGCGGCGCTGGCCTCATCGATCTGCCCTTTACCCTCATCGCTCTGGTCGCCATCACTCTATTGAGTGGTTTTCTGGTGTTGGTGCCGCTGGCCATGTTGCTGATCTTCTACCTGGTGATGAAGGCGCTGGACAGGTTTACCCAGGCCGCCGCACCCACCATCAGCGGCGAGTATCAGAACAGCCTCAACGAACTCTCGACTCATCTGCTACCACTAAAGAGTGCAGGCGAGAGCGGCGCCTGGTACGAGCAATTTATGCGCCGCGCCCGGGAAAATTGCCGGCAGAACTTTCTCTACAGCAAGCGCGCGGGACTCAACGCAGCGGTGGCTCATGCCATGGGGCTGTTTACCGCCCTCGCCACAGTATTTACCGGCATCTTCCTGGTGCTCAACCAGAGCATCACCCCAGGGGCACTAATCGCCTGCGTGATGCTAATCTGGCGGATCACAGGGCCAGCGCAACTGGCTTTCGCCTCGCGACAAAAATTTACACTACTCAAGGGAGCGATCGACCAATTCGATCGTTTCATGGCGGTCACAACAGAGTTCAATGAACTCAGACTCGACTCACCGGACCTTAACAAAGCACCAACGCTCTCCTTCAAACACGTCACCCTTAGATACAGCGGCGACAGTGAGCCAGCACTTTCAGGCGTCACACTCGATATAGAAGCAGGCGAAACGGTGGCCATCATAGGCCCTAACGGTAGCGGCAAGACCTCGCTGCTACTCGCCACCATAGGGGTTATCGAGCCCCAGGCCGGTTTCGTCACCGTCAATGGCAAGAACCTGAAGCAGTTCGACCCTGAGATCTTCCGTCAGTGGGCCGCCTACAGCCCCACCAACAGCGAGCTCTTACCCGGCACCCTGGCGGACAACCTGCGCCTGGCCAAGCCAGAGGCCAGCGACGAAGAGCTTAAGCAGGCTATTACCTATGCCGGCGGCGCCTCGCTGCTGCAGGCGCTGAAACAGAACATAGATGCCAACCTCTTCTCCCGCGGCACCAGCATGTTCTCTGCGGTAGAGAGCAGCTATATCAGCCTGGCAAGAGCCCTGTTGAAAGGCTCCCCCCTGCTGGTGATGGATGAACCGATAGCCAATCGAAACCCTTTTGCCAGACAGGCCTTTATCAAGACCCTGAGAAACCTCAAGGGCAAAACCACAATCCTATTCACCACACATGACCATTCGCTCATTCAGCAGGCGGACAAGGTGGTGATCCTCGACAAGGGCACAGTAGTCTACGCAGGTCCGCTGCCTAACCAAGACGGTGTGACGACACAAAGTGCAACCAATCAGGACCCAACCCCCAGCATGGAGGCCTCACAAAATGAATGATAACAAACTCACTCAGCAATCCTGGCCTGAACACGAATTTACCGAGGCCGTCGAGGCGCCCGCCGAGAAACGCGCCATTCGTCGCATCACCTTCTTTATCGCCACGGCCGTCTTCATTCTGCTGATTTGGTCTATCTTCACCAACATAGAAGAGATAGCCAAGGCCAAAGGCCAGGTGGTGCCACTGGGACACAGGCAGGTGATCCAGAGCCAGACCGGCGGTACCCTGGCATCGATCGCCGTCGCCGAGGGAGACCTAGTCAAGAAGGGTGACCTGATC
The DNA here is from genome assembly GCF_022398495.1 of Shewanella sp. Isolate8. Lineage (NCBI taxonomy): Bacteria > Pseudomonadati > Pseudomonadota > Gammaproteobacteria > Alteromonadales > Shewanellaceae > Shewanella > Shewanella sp. Isolate8. The sequence goes on from NZ_JAKEVI010000003.1 coordinate 495,905, forward strand.
GCCAACTTTGTCGCCACCGACAGCCAGGCTCTCAAAGAGGAGCTTCAAAGCAAGCAGGCCAACCTGGAGCTGAAGATAGAGAGATACAATGCCTTCCTCGAAGAGCGAGAAGCAGACTTCGAAGCCTATCAGCTTGCCTTTCCCGCCCTAGTGGCCCAGCACATCAATGCCCTGGCACGTATGAATCAGGAGAAACAGGCAATTATCGCCCTGTCCGAATCTGACGTGGCTAAGTCTGAGGCAGAGTTGGCCAGTGTCGAGCAGGAGATCACCCCGCTCAAAGATCAGATCCGCTCGGTGGAACAAACCCTCAAGATGATGAACTCGGTCAAGGAGCAACAGGCAGTCTCTAAGCTCAGGATGATGGAATCACAACAAAAACTTGATTCCTATATCCGAGAACTCAAAGTCTTGGAGGGACGTAGTAGCGTACTGAAACGCAATATCGACAATCAAGAGAAACAGCTGGCCCAGAAGCAGGCAAGCCTCTTCAACGAGGTAGGCGAGAAACGCACCGACGCCCAGGCAGAGCTGCTGGGCATCATAGCGAGACTCAAATCCTCTGACTCCCAGGTGCAACAGAACCGGGTTACCTCGCCGGTGGATGGCATCATTCAATCTATCCCCAACAACTCGGCGGGTAGCGTGATCCAACCGGGCGGTACAGTCGCAGTAATCGTCCCCACCACTCCAACAGCGCTACTGGAGGCCAAGCTGTCCCCTAGAGACATAGGCTTCGTCACCGTCGGACAGAAAGCTCGCATCAAGATAGATGCCTTCGATTACAGCCGCTATGGCGCCATTGATGGGCTGGTGAAGAAGATCTCCCCCAGCACAGACGCAGACGAGAAGGGCGGCGTCTTCTACAAGGTACAGATCGCCATCGACAAACCTTACTTCGGCGACCAACCCGATAAGCTGGCGTTGATTCCCGGCATGACTGGGGAAGCCGACATAGTGACAGGCGACAAAACTGTCTTCCAATACCTGTGGAAACCCGTATTTACCAATGTGACCGAAGCCTTTGGTGAACGTTAGGAGAACGCCATGAGCCAAGATAAGCGCCCCAACAAGCCGCCTCAAGACGAATCTAGTCAGGCTAGGAATCAGGCTAAGCCGCAAACCAATTCGCAGCCAGCGAGCGAGCAGGAGCAGTTAACAGAGGCTCAGCGACGTGAACGCGAGGCGAAACGTCTCGCCAGGGCGCAAGACAAGGCGGTCGAGCAGCTCAAGGCCGAAGAGTACCGGGACGGCAAGACATCGAGCCGATTTAATCAAGATCTGGTGGCGGAGAAGCCTTGGCACACTGCCGCCAGCGCAGGCGCAGAGCCAGAGCCAATACCAGAACCAGAGTCAGAGCCAGAGCAACTAGACGCAGATCTGGCAAATAGTGCAGTTCTGGGCCCAATGGTTCAGGGCGATCAGACACCAAGCTCAACAGAATTAGACGATAAGATAACGTCAGCGGCGCAGCCACAGGAAAACCCATCTCAAGAGCTTCAGTCACAAAAAGCGCTGGCACAAGAAACTCAAACGTCAGAAGCACAAGCAAATGCGGCGCAGCCGCAAAACAAACTGGCCCACCGCGCGGCGCAGACCACGGGAATAGAGGAGTTTAGCGGCTTCGAAAAAGGCACAGCACAGCCCCCAAGTCTGACGCCCCTCGCCCATGCACTCACCTCAAGCGGCACCCTGCCCGCCTTTCAGGTGACCCTAACCACCAACGAGACGCCAACTCACAAGCCACAACTACCGAACACGGGCTCGACACAGCTTCCAAGCACACAGCAAACAGGCACTCAGCATCCAACAACTGACCGCCCCACTACCGACCCACAGGTCTCGCTGACAGGCACTGGCACTGGCACTGGCACTGGCACTGGCACTGGCACTGGCACTGGCACTGGCACGCATGAAAATCCGTTGCATATTGATAGTCAACAAAATTTTCAAACGATTAAAGAAAACAGTGTTATCGATACGGTATCAGGAAAACTCGCGGCTAGCGGCGACACCAAGGACGCCATCACCTGGTCGGTAGAGACCAGCAAGGGACAATATGGCGATCTTGTGCTCAACCCCAGCACGGGTGAGTGGCACTACCATCTCAACAACTTCGATGCCAAGACCAATGCCCTCTCCGAAGGCGAGCACCACAATGAAACCTTCACCATTACGGCAACTGACAATCAGGGCAACAGCGTCAGCAGCGTCATATGCGTCGCCGTCGAGGGCAGTAACGATCTGCCGGTGATCTCTGGCGTCCATCATGCCAGCCTAAATGAACAGGGCTCGGTTGACCGAGTATCGGGGCAATTGATCGCCACAGATCCCGACTCGGGAGACGGCGTCCATTGGGCCGTGCCCCATTCATCCGGCGTCTATGGCGAGCTAGTTATCGACCCAGATACAGGTCTCTGGCAGTATCGGCTCGATAATAGCTTCCCCAACACCCTGGCCCTACATGCGGGCCAGGTGGCCACTGAGACCTTCAGAGTCACAGCAACCGACAGCTCAGGACAACCCGTCAGCCAGATAGTGACCATAGAAGTTCACGGCACAGATCAGCGAGCCATCATCCATGGCATGGCCAGCGGCTCGGTGACAGAAGACAAAGACCTGGTCGCCGGGCAGCTACAGACATCCGGGCAACTGACGGTGATCGATCCCGATGGCGGCGATGCTCACTTCATTGCTACCACACACCAAGGGCAATTCGGCACACTTACCATCAATGATTTAGGGCACTGGACTTACACCGCCGATAACTCACAATCTGCGATTCAGGGGCTGAAAGCTGGCGAGTCGCTTACCGAAACCCTGTTTGTACACTCGGTCGATGGCACCGAGCAGAAGGTGACCGTCACCATTAACGGCACCGACGACAAGGCAGTCATTGGCGGCGCGGCCACGGGCGCTGTGACCGAGGACAAAGACCTTTACCAAGGACATCTCCGCGTTGATGGCGCGCTCACCGTTACCGATCCCGACAGCGGACAAAACCAGTTCATCGCCACCAGCCTGCAAGGCCAATACGGCACCCTGACCATCAACGATCTCGGCCACTGGACCTACACAGCCGACAACTCTCAGGCCACCATTCAGGGGCTCAAGTCAGGTGAATCACTCACCGAGACCCTGTTTGTTCACAGCGTCGATGGCACAGCGCAGAAGGTGACAGTCACCATTAACGGCACCGACGACAAGGCAGTGATTGGCGGCACGGCCACGGGCGCTGTGACCGAGGACAAAGACCTCTACCAAGGGCATTTGCGTGTTGATGGCGCACTCACCGTCACCGATCCCGACAGCGGACAAAACCAGTTTGTTGCCACCACTCTTCAAGGCCAATTTGGTACCTTGTCGATTGATTCAAATGGCCACTGGACCTACACCGCTGATAACTCACAATCTGCGATTCAAGGGCTGAAAGCTGGCGAGTCGCTCACCGAAACCTTACTGGTGCACTCGGTCGATGGTACCGCGCAGAAGGTGACCGTCACCATTAACGGCACCGACGACAAGGCGGTGATTGGCGGCGCGTCAACGGGCGCTGTGACCGAGGACAAAGACCTCTACCAAGGGCATTTGCGTGTTGATGGCGCACTCACCGTCACCGATCCCGACAGCGGACAAAACCAATTTGTAGCCACCACTCTTCAAGGCCAGTACGGCAGCCTCACTATTAACGAGCATGGCCATTGGACTTACACCGCTGATAACGCACAAGCCGCGATTCAAGGCTTAAAAACCGGTGAGTCACTCACGGATACCGTGCTGGTTCACTCGGTTGATGGCACTTCGCAAAAAGTGACTGTGACCATTAACGGCACCGACGATAAAGCGATGATTGCGGGTGCCTCAACCGCTTCAGTGACCGAGGACAAAGACCTCTACCAAGGACAACTCCGCGTCGATGGCGCGCTCACCGTCACCGATCCCGACAGCGGACAAAACCAGTTTGTTGCCACCAGTCTTCAAGGCCAGTACGGCAGCCTCACTATTAACGAGCATGGCCACTGGACCTACACCGCTGATAACGCACAAGCCGCGATTCAAGGCTTAAAAACCGGTGAGTCACTCACGGATACCGTGCTGGTTCACTCGGTTGATGGCACTTCACAAAAAGTGACTGTGACCATTAACGGCACCGACGATAAAGCGATGATTGCGGGTGCCTCAACCGCTTCAGTGACCGAGGACAAAGACCTCTACCAAGGACAACTCCGCGTCGATGGCGCGCTCACCGTCACCGATCCTGACAGCGGACAAAACCAATTTGTAGCCACCACTCTTCAAGGCCAGTACGGCAGCCTCACTATTAACGAGCATGGCCACTGGACCTACACCGCTGATAACGCACAAGCCACAATTCAAGGCTTAAAAACCGGTGAGTCACTCACGGATACCGTGATGGTTCACTCGGTTGATGGCACTTCACAAAAAGTGACTGTGACCATTAACGGCACCGACGATAAAGCGATGATTGCGGGTGCCTCAACCGCTTCAGTGACCGAGGACAAAGACCTCTACCAAGGACAACTCCGCGTCGATGGCGCGCTCACCGTCACCGATCCTGACAGCGGACAAAACCAGTTTGTTGCCACCAGTCTTCAAGGCCAGTACGGCAGCCTCACTATTAACGAGCATGGCCACTGGACCTACACCGCTGATAACGCACAAGCCACAATTCAAGGCTTAAAAACNTGCCTCAACCGCTTCAGTGACCGAGGACAAAGACCTCTACCAAGGACAACTCCGCGTCGATGGCGCGCTCACCGTCACCGATCCTGACAGCGGACAAAACCAGTTTGTTGCCACCAGTCTTCAAGGCCAGTACGGCAGCCTCACTATTAACGAGCATGGCCACTGGACCTACACCGCTGATAACGCACAAGCCACAATTCAAGGCTTAAAAACCGGTGAGTCACTCACGGATACCGTGCTGGTTCACTCGGTTGATGGCACTTCGCAAAAAGTGACTGTGACCATTAACGGCACCGACGATAAAGCCGTCATTGGCGGTACTGCTACGGCTTCAGTGACCGAAGACAAAGACCTCTACCAAGGACAACTCCGCGTCGATGGCGCGCTCACCGTCACCGATCCTGACAGCGGACAAAACCAGTTTGTTGCCACCAGTCTTCAAGGCCAGTACGGCAGCCTCACTATTAACGAGCATGGCCACTGGACCTACACCGCTGATAACGCACAAGCCACAATTCAAGGCTTAAAAACCGGTGAGTCACTCACGGATACCGTGNACCAAGGACAACTCCGCGTCGATGGCGCGCTCACCGTCACCGATCCTGACAGCGGACAAAACCAGTTTGTTGCCACCAGTCTTCAAGGCCAGTACGGCAGCCTCACTATTAACGAGCATGGCCACTGGACCTACACCGCTGATAACGCACAAGCCACAATTCAAGGCTTAAAAACCGGTGAGTCACTCACGGATACCGTGATGGTTCACTCGGTTGATGGCACTTCACAAAAAGTGACTGTGACCATTAACGGCACCGACGATAACGCCGTCATTGGCGGTACTGCTACGGCTTCAGTGACCGAGGACAAAGACCTCTACCAAGGACAACTCCGCGTCGATGGCGCGCTCACCGTCACCGATCCTGACAGCGGACAAAACCAGTTTGTTGCCACCAGTCTTCAAGGCCAGTACGGCAGCCTCACTATTAACGAGCATGGCCACTGGACCTACACCGCTGATAACGCACAAGCCACAATTCAAGGCTTAAAAACGGGTGAGTCACTCACGGATACCGTGCTGGTTCACTCGGTTGATGGCACTTCGCAAAAAGTGACTGTGACCATTAACGGCACTGACGATAAAGCCGTGATTGGCGGTGTCGATACCGGCAGTGTTACCGAAAATTCCGCCGGTAAAGATATGTCACCTGACTATGCGCAACCAGGTATGGCTCACCTTGGCCGTAACCCTCTGTATGCCAGTGGCACCTTAACCATTTCGGACTTGGATTCCGGCGAAGCAGCCTTCAACACTCACGGGGTCGGCTTCACCTACTCGGGTAAATTTGGCGATCTACTGCTGCAAGAAAATGGTCAATGGACCTATTATGCTGATGCTGGCGGTGTGCNGGATTCCGGCGAAGCAGCCTTCAACACTCACGGGGTCGGCTTCACCTACTCGGGTAAATTTGGCGATCTACTGCTGCAAGAAAATGGTCAATGGACCTATTATGCTGATGCTGGCGGTGTGCGTATTAAAGGTGGCTACGCGTCCAACAGAGGATCGACAATTGACCAGCTCGGTGAAGGGCAAAGCCTGACCGATACCATTACCGTTTATTCAAAAGATGGGACATCTCATGACATTGTTATCACCATTCATGGCAGTAACGATCGCCCCTATTGCTCATCCGAGGTCGTACTACAAAGTGGCACTGAAGATACACGCCAAACGCTGACGACCGCTCAACTGTTGGCAAACACTGTCGATGTGGATGCCAATGACGCGGGTAAACTAACTATTGAAAACCTGCACGCCGACCATGGTTCGATATTAATTAATGGTGACGGCAGCTTTACCTTCACACCAGAAAAAGACTACAACGGTGAGGTGCATTTTACTTACGATGTGAAAGATGGCCATGGCGGCATAACCCACACCGGTGCCAGCACCATCTTAGCAGCCGTCAATGATAAGGCTCAAATCGCGGGAACTAGTACAGTAAGTTTGACTGAAGATAAAAACGTTCATCAAGGAATGATCCACGCTGATGGTGTACTAACTATCACCGATCCTGACAGCGGACAAAACCAGTTTGTTGCCACCAGTCTTCAAGGCCAGTACGGCAGCCTCACTATTAACGAGCATGGCCACTGGACCTACACCGCCGATAACGCACAAGCCGCGATTCAAGGCTTAAAAACGGGTGAATCACTCACGGATACCGTGCTGGTTCACTCGGTTGATGGCACCGAACAGAAGGTGACAGTGACCATTAACGGCACCGACGATAAAGCCGTGATTGGCGGTATCGATACCGGCAGTGTTACCGAAAATTCCGCCGGTAAAGATATGTCACCTGACTATGCGCAACCAGGTATGGCTCACCTTGGCCGTAACCCTCTGTATGCCAGTGGCACCTTAACCATTTCGGACTTGGATTCCGGCGAAGCAGCCTTCAACACTCACGGGGTCGGCTTCACCTACTCGGGTAAATTTGGCGATCTACTGCTGCAAGAAAATGGTCAATGGACCTATTATGCTGATGCTGGCGGTGTGCNGGATTCCGGCGAAGCAGCCTTCAACACTCACGGGGTCGGCTTCACCTACTCGGGTAAATTTGGCGATCTACTGCTGCAAGAAAATGGTCAATGGACCTATTATGCTGATGCTGGCGGTGTGCGTATTAAAGGTGGCTACGCGTCCAACAGAGGATCGACAATTGACCAGCTCGGTGAAGGGCAAAGCCTGACCGATACCATTACCGTTTATTCAAAAGATGGGACATCTCATGACATTGTTATCACCATCCATGGCAGTAATGACCGCCCCTATTGTTCATCCGAGGTCGTACTACAAAGTGGCACTGAAGATACACGCCAAACGCTGACGACCGCTCAACTGTTGGCAAACACTGTCGATGTGGATGCCAATGACGCGGGTAAACTAACTATTGAAAACCTACACGCCGACCATGGTTCGATATTAATTAATGGCGATGGTACCTTCACTTTTACCCCAGAAAAAGACTATAACGGCGCGGTGCACTTTAGCTATGACGTCAAAGATGCACACGGCGGTATGACTCATACTGGCGCCAGTACCACTTTAGCGGCGGTACAAGATAATGCGGTTATTGCAGGCATTGATACAGGTAGTGTTACTGAAGACCTAAACCCTCATGCCAGCGTGCAAGGAAACTACGCCTATAAATTGGAGACTCAAGGCTCATTATCTGCTATCGACCCCGACAAGGATGAATCAGGCTTTGATTTTAAAACCCTTATCTCAGCAGCAACGCACCCAGAGTGGCGGCCATATTCATCATCGCTGGGTGGCCAATTGGCAATTGACCCAAAAGGAAACTGGAATTACTACATAGATAACCGCAAACCTGAAATCCAGCACTTAGGGAAAGGTGAAACCTTAACGGATACGGTGACGGTACACTCTAAAGATGGCACCACCCACGATATCGTCATTACCATCCACGGCACTAATGACGCCCCGACAGTATCAAGTGAAGTGCAGTTAAACTCAGGCAAGGAAGACTCTGTTCAAACCATTACTGCGGCTGATTTGCTGGCGCATGCAACCGATATTGATGGTAACGACCAAGGTCAGCTTACCGTCGCTAACTTGATTGCCAACCATGGCTCCATTCGAGACAACCAAGATGGCACCTTTACCTTCTCGCCAGAAAAAGACTACAACGGCGAGGTGCATTTTACTTACGATGTGAAAGATGCCCATGGTGGTATTACACATACAGGTGCTTCCACCAACCTAGCGGCCGTTGACGACAAGACTGTGTTTGGCGGTGTCTCAACTGACTCAGTTAAAGAAGACATCGATCCTGGAGTCAGCTCTTATGGCAACTTTGGCGGCAGTCGCTTCGCCGACTCACAATGGCATCAACTGACGATTACCGACATTGACAGTAAGGTCGATCAGGTTGACATTGAATTTGGCGGTAAAACGGTTACTTGGCAAGTCGGTTCGCCTCTTGATATTCAAACCAAATATGGCAAATTCGAACTAACAACATATTCTCATGGTCCGCACAAGGGGGAGCTAGTTTGGTTGTATAACGGTGATAATCGCAACCCATCAATTCAAGGTTTAAAAGAGGGCGAGTCTTTACATGAAAGTATCACCTTAGTTGCACCAGATGGCACCCGCCAGTCTCTATCGGTTGAAATTAAAGGGACCGAAGATCACGTTATCATCGATTCACCCAATCATATTGGTGATGTGATTGAGCATCAATCAACAGGCGCACAAGTCAGCGGTCAACTACAGGCTCATGATAGTGATACTCATGATTCAGTGAGCTGGGCCATTACTCAAACAACTGGGAAATATGGTGCGTTCTCAATAGATGCCAATGGTCAGTGGCACTACATTGTCGATGAGTCAAAAGCAGGAGCATTAGGGCAAGGTGATGAATGGAACGAGCATTTCACCGTTGAGGCTATATCAACCGATGGAAGCAAAGTGAGTAAAACGGTCACTGTCGTCGTGCACGGTAGTAACGATGCACCAACTGTGACCGGTGGACTTGTGTTGAGCCAAGGCAGTGAAGATAAACAGGTGATATTAACCCAACAGGATTTATTAGCTCACGCCAGTGATAGTGACCGCAACGATCAAGGCTGGCTAAAAGCCACCCACTTAACAGCCGACCATGGTTCAGTCAGCACCAATGCCGATGGCAGTTTCACCTTCACGCCAGAAAAAGACTACAACGGAGTTGTACACTTTAATTATGATGTCATTGATCGCCACGGGGGGACTACACACACAGACGCAACGATCAATTTAGTTGCTGTCAATGATGCTTCAGTACTTGCGAGTGCGTTATCTAGCAACGAAGTGATTGAAGATCATCTTAGCGGTTCCTCTTCTCATACGTTAACTTCTTATTGGAAAAACCTTGATATTACTGATACCGATGGTCAAGCCGATGCACAAATTGTCAAAATTGAAGTTAATGGTGTTGAGCATAGCGTCCCCGCAAATTTTGCAATGACTTTACAGGGGGATCACGGTTCATTTGTTACCACTCATGGATTTGATGGACATAATAAATGGCTTTATATCGCAGATAATAATCACCCTGAAATTCAACAATTAAAAGATGGTCAAAGTCTCACCGATCACATGACGTTGATCACCGCAGATGGCACACGAATTCCTATTACAGCGACGATTAAAGGCACAGAAGATAGCGTTATTATCGATACACCTGATTCGTTAACAGCATCGATTGGCACTGCCATTGAAGATCAAAAAACCACGCTATCAGGCACATTACAAGCACACGATGTTGATAAAGATGATAGCGTGCATTTTCAAACGCAGAATTTAACCGGTAATTTTGGCAGTTTCAGTGTCGCGACAGATGGTACTTGGCATTACCAATTAGATCCGGCCAAAGCACAGCACTTAACGGCGGGACAAAATCAAACAGAAGGATTTGATATTGTTGCCATTTCAAGTGATGGCTCTACAGCAACAAAACATATTCAAATAAATGTACAAGGTAGCAACGACTCTGCGATCATCGCAGGTGTCGATACTGGTTCAATTACTGAAGATCGGCACGTTTTCCCCGATTCGATGCATCATATTCAAGTGACCGGAAGCCTTTCTATATCCGATCCAGATGCTGGTGAAGATCACTTTAGGGCGTCAGGGGCATTTGGACACGAAAAAGCTATCAGTGACCCCTTCCAGGGAGAAATGCACATCGACCGTCATGGCAATTGGGATTACGTCCTAGCAAATGGCAATCCAGCGGTACAAGCCCTAAAGCAAGGTGAAACTAAAGATGTCATCTATGAGGTTCATTCTTCGGATGGCACGTCTCACCGCATTACTATTACCGTTACGGGCACTAATGATGCTCCGACTGTGTCATCGTCAGTCATATTGGCTACAGGAAAAGAAGACACGACTGTGACCTTGCAAGCTTCTGATTTGCTAGCCCATGCCAGTGATATTGACCATAACGCACAACTGAGCATACATAATTTGTCTGCCGATCACGGACAAATTGTAGACAACCACGATGGTACTTTTCGTTTTACACCTGACAAGGACTATAACGGTCCAGTCCAGTTTAGTTACCAAGTGCAAGATGAGCATGGGGCGTCTATACCACAAACCGCCTCTATTAACTTGGTGGCAGTGAACGATGTTGCAAAGATTTCAGGTGATAACAGTGCCTCTGTCACTGAGGGCGGTTCACAAGGTGCTATGCCAGATTTGACGGTTCCCCAAGGGGCTTGGCTGGCCACCATTTCTGCTGGTTTTGACTTTCCACCGGTGACCAAAAACGATCCAAACGCTGGTCGTTGGTATTCTGTAGGCGGTGATGAGGGTCCGGCAGGTGGTGCTGCTCAGGGCTTGGATCTGCAGCATGGGTTTTGGGTAATGAACATGGGAGACCCAAATTATGGTGTAAATGGCTATGCAATGTTTACGCGCGGGACAAACAGTGCCACGGCGCATTTTAATGGTGTGACCGATGATGCCCATGGTGACTTGCATATTACTGATCCAGATGCGACCCCAGACACCTTTGTTAATGTACAAAACCAAATAGGAGATCATGGTTACGGTACTTTCACGATGAAAGATGGTCACTGGTCTTTTACCGCTGGTGACAAAGCCACATCTCTGCCTGATGGTGCAAAAGCCCAAGAAACCTTTACGTTTAGAACCCATGATGGGGTGACGCATCAAGTTACGATTAATCTGACGGGAACCGACACACCTTCTGAATTTAAAGGAGACTTCTCAGGAAATTTAAGGGAAGGAAATGTAGGGGATATTGCTGCGGTGCACGGCAGTATTTCCATCACCGACCCAGACACCAATCAAACACCAACGCTTCCAGACATGCCATCCACATCGGGTGACAATGGTTACGGCTACTTTACTATGCATAATGGGCATTGGGAGTACACACTTGATCAAAGCAAAGTGCAACATGTTGGCGCTAAAGAGACGGTACAAGATAAGATCACGGTGACCGCCAGTGATGGAACCAAACATGACATTGTAGTCACAATTCAAGGAACCAACGATGCACCAGTTGTGAATGGGCAAACCTTTATCACGCCGCAAAATGGTAATACACCGATCGCTTTACGTGATTTGCTGGCTAATGTTCGCGACCCAGATACGCATGACAATCAGCATTTAAGTGTCAGCCACTTACAAGCAGACCACGGCACCATTACTCCTGATGGACATGGAGGTTATCTATACCATCCTGAAAATGGATACAAAGGGCCGGTAGACATCAGTTATCAGGTCACCGACCCTGAAGGAGCTTCAGTGTCTGTTCATGCCAGTATGGGCAGTGCGCCAACGGCAAGCTCCGGGATCATTCAGATGCATGAAGATTCCCCACATACCTTTACTGCTGCAGAGTTCAGTGCGGACAATTTTGATCAGCTCACCATCAGTTCTTTACCTGATGTAACACACGGCACTTTGACGTTCAATGGGCAGCCTGTGGCAGCTGGACAACATATCGACACAGCCCACATTGACCAGCTTGTTTTTACACCAGCGCAAAACTACCACGGTGATGCCAGCTTTGGATTTACCGTGAGTGAAAATGGCATGCAGTCGGCAGCGGCTTCAGGTCATATTACGGTAGACAGCGTCACCGATGCAGCGTCGATTTCGATGCATCTGAGCGCGACTGAAGCAACCATGCAATCAGGACAAGGGAATGGGCTTGCTGTTACTCGCTTGGATGGTTCTCACCTTACCCATCAGACTTCACCAGAATTAACCGCTGAAGTCGTGGTTAAAATTCCTTCAGGCTCACACCTTAATAAAGAATCCGTTTTAATACAATTTGGTAATGCTGTCGCCAAAGGTGAACAACAAGGAGCTGCAGCAGTATGTAAAATTTATTCAGACGACAGTCATACCAACACGTTAAATACATTTACGGTCACCAACCCACAAAACCTTACTATTTGGCTACCGGGACATAAACCAATTCAAACAGGTATTGATATTACTCAAAACCATGATCCACATCGACTCACCTTCTCAGTAAATACTGCATCGCATAGCGCCACTGTTTATCAAGATGGTCAACCTGTCTTTCACACCAACAGTGCTCAGATATGGCATGATAGTGATTTAGGCATGAATAGTTACAACACTGCTGGAGATGATGCACAGATTTTTGGAAATCCTACCTTTTGGTTTAACCACCAAGGTCGTGGGGGAGACCATATACCAATCTTTATTGCAAAAGCAGTAGGACATACTGGGGTTAATTTAGGTGATGGGTTACACCCACTGATGAATGAAAATGGGCAGGTAATGTACAGCGATGGGCAGATGAAAGCGCCTGCGAGTGATTTAAGTGTGCAAGCTGTATTTACCAGTGCTGTCATTATGCAAGGAGAAGTAACAGCCCAACAGGTAGCCTCTGGACCATTAAGTGAATCAACACCAGGAATTGGTTCTGGCAGGGTTTTACTGGAATTAGGCATCCAAGGCGGGCAACTAGTCGATCATACAGGACACCAAACCGATGCATTGGCACATCACACTTTGAATACACCACAAATAGGGGGGAATCCATTCCATCACGATCTGAACCTGGATGTGCAGCCCAATGATCCGGATGATCATGTTACAAGCGTTAAGCTAACTGGCCTTCCGGATGGTACAACTCTTGATGACGGCCATGGACACACTGCTACAGTTCAGAATGGCCAAGCAGTCGAAGTGCAAGATTGGCATCGTTCAAGCATTGAGGTTGTACTCCCTAAAACTGCACCAACTGGAGATGTCCCCTTACATGTAGAAGTCACCACCACAGGGCCTGATGGCACTACGGCAACCAGTGCGGCGGATAATCATCACTACAGCACCGATACTACGGCCATTAGGGTTAACCCAATCACCAGCGACAATGTCATTGAAGGCAGCGAACACCAACAAGCGATTGATATAACCGGTACAGTATCTGGCGTTGAAGATGGGCAAACAGTTACTGTAACGATTGCGGGTCAGCAGCATCAAGCCGTGGTAACTCAAGGCGCTTGGCACACATCATTAACCGCAGCGGAGGTTCAGGCGCTGCCTGGGGGAACGGTTGATATCAGCGCATCGGTTCAAGATTTAGCGGGGAATTTAGCATCAATACACAGCCCTCTGTTTATTAGCGATAGCGCTAACCCTGTACCCACTTTGAGCTTTAAGACCCCCCCTACACCAACAGGTAGTGGTAGCATTGGCTCACATATCTCAGGCGATCTCATTGCTCCGCCATTGCTTCAGCAACTCACCCCTAACCTATCCACCAAGGGCGCATGGGCAATAGATGACGGTCATGGACACCCCACACACAGTCTTAAGGGGCAATACGGCACCCTTACCATAGACCCAGATACAGGCCACGTAGACTATCTCTATAACCAAGAACCAACACCAGGCGACAAGGCTGCGGGCGGCACCCACTGGGCGGGCGAGACCATCTCAGAAACCCACCACGATATCTTCCACATCCTCTACCATGACAGCCACTCCTCCAATGTGGATGTGGAGGTGAATCTGGATATCACCTATATCCATGGCCATAGTGGCCACAACCAACAGTCGACCCAGTTGGTGGACATGACGGTCACTCCTGTCACCATGAGTCCGGCCCCACCACCACCGCCGCCTGAGCTGAATGATACCCCCCAATGGGATGGTAATCAGGACGTTAGCGATGATGCCCCTGTCATCATCCAGGCAAACGAAAACGAGGCAGAGGATAAACATGCACAACGCGCAGCAGCTCAAGATGAGGAGCCTGTTAATCAGCCCCATGAGCAGATGACAAGTGGTGCCGACCCCTCTCATGCAGAGGCAGACCCCCAGCCATTGGCGGCCGCTACGCTCGCCCCTGTGGATCACTATCTGCAGATGATAGGACTTAGCCAGCAAGATCTGGCGCTGCTTGATAACCACACCAGGTCTCAAGCTGATCTGGATACGCCGCCGATGCCGGCAGAGCAGTTCGACGCCGACGCTCTCACCCTGACTCAGGTAGATCACTTCGACAATCCGCTGCTGGATCACCATGAAAAAGAGGAGCTAAAGCATAGGGGCATAGATATCGACGACCCAGTAGAGGAGCACCATGCCAACGCTAATGACGACGAGCTGCTGCACAACGCCTTAAACGATATGCATAACCAGTTCTAAGATAAAATAAAGGCCCGCTTGCGGGCCTTTTTGTCGATAGATGCCCTTAGCCACTAGAATCATTAGTGCCTTAACGCGCATCTCAGAAGTAATGTAGCCATATCCTTCCCCTAAGAAAGGTGCGAACAAGTCGTCGCGCAGCTCTGGCTTTGATAGCAGCGACAGTTCAAAGCATGCAACTTCAGCATGCCTAGCCCTGCTGAAGTTGAATAACGCCGAAATAGTGTTTCTATCAAAGCCCCACCTTCATCTAACCCTAACCAGCGTCATGAACGATAAAAGCAGGCGAATATCACTCGTTTCTTCTGATTTGTTAACACAAGCAGCAGACATGGGCCCGATCACAAAGTTACTTGCATGAAGAAGCCTAGGAAGATTAGCAATGATTAATTTGAGATCTCTTGACCCAATATCACCGACCTATGTGACAACTTGTCTCACCCTTGTTAGCCAAATGGCCCATTATGGCTCGGTTTTACCGATAAAAGCCTACAAAAAACATGGCATTAAATTTGCCGTGAAATAAGTGATGATTTCCCACGGCAAGCAATATGAGATGTAACACCCAAGACAACAACCCGCTACACAAACACATAGGAGAATTCAGCGGCGCCTTCGCCGATCTAGGCACCTTTCTGCCACTGGTGCTCGGCCTGATCGCCATCAACCATTTCTCCCCACAGGGGATCTTTCTCGGCTTCGGCCTGTTCGCCCTCTTTACCGCCTACTTCTATCGTCGGCCCATTCCAGTGCAGCCGATGAAGGTGATCGCGGCGCTGGTGATCGCCCAGGGACTGACGCCCGGTATGCTGCAGGCCAGCGGTATCCTGATGGGACTCATACTCTTGCTGCTGGCCTATAGCGGCGCCATCGGCTGGATGGCCAAACAGCTGTCACCCGCGGTAAGCATAGGCATACAACTAGCCATCGGCCTGCAACTCATCTGGATGGGCGGGCAGATGATGAGCGGCACTTGGCTCATCGGCATACTGGCCTTCAGCGCCCTGTTTATGAGCCGTTTCATGCCGCTTCCCTATCTGGCCATGCCCCTGGTGTTAGGGTTAGGCGTGCTGTGGCAGGCAAATCAGGGCTCGGCTCCCAGCTTTAACTTGCCCGCCACTACAGACTGGCAACTGGGCTGGCCCAATATCGACGAGTGGCAATCTGCCGCTCTGCTGTTGGTGCTACCGCAGCTGGCACTCACACTCACCAATGCGGTGATCGCCACATCGGCCATGGCCGGTGAGAAGTTTCCCCAAGATAGGCTGATCGATGACAAACGTTTCTCGCCGCAGCGTCTGGCCACCAGCTCGGGCTGGGCAAACCTGCTGCTGGCCCCACTAGGCGCCACGCCCATGTGCCATGGCGCGGGCGGCCTGGCGGTGCAATACCATTTTGGTGCCAGAAGCTGGCGTGCCCCAGCCCTGTTCGGTATCTGCTGCCTGCTAGTCGCCCTGTGCTGGGGCGACACCATAGCCCAGGTGCTGTCCCTGATCCCCCTGGCGATTCTAGGGAGCCTATTGGCAATCGCCGGCCTACAACTGGCCTGGTCGAAACGCTTCCTCGATGGCAAACCCTTCTGCATCTTTGTGATCTTATCCACCGCCGCCGTCTGCCTGACCATCAATACCGCCGCCGGACTCGCCGTAGGGGTGATATTGGAAATGGGCCGCCGGCAGTGGCACCTGATCTCTGATCTCAGGCACTGAGTCGATTAATCCCCTAGCCTTTGTACTAATCCTTGGGGCTAAGGGAATACCTCCCATCAGAATTTTATTATGCCTAACTCGCAGCGGGATAATCCGTATATCCCGCCGCGCCACCGCCAAACAATGGGCCCTTGTCGAAGCTTGCCAGCGGCAACTTGTGCTGCAATCTGTGGGGCAGGTCCGGGTTGGCGATAAAGGGACGACCGAAGGCCACCAGATCCGCATACCCCTTACTTAGCACCTCGCTGGCTCTGGCAAGATCGTAGCGTCCTGCAACGATAATAGTGGCGTCGAACAGGTTGCGTAGCTGCACCCTGAAAGACTCGGGGATCTGCGGCGCATCATCCCAATCCGCCTCTGACAGATGAATATAGGCGATCCCTATCTTCGACAGCGCGCCGGCTGCCAGCAAGATGGTATCGACAATCTCCGGGCAACTCATGTCCTTAAAGGTCACGAAGGGGGCAAGACGCACGCCGACCCGCTCGGCGCCTATTCTTTCGCTCACGGCAGCGACTATCTCAAGCAGGAAGCGAATACGTTTCTCACCGCTGCCGCCGTAGGCATCGCGGCGCTTGTTAGAGTTGGTGCGCAGGAACTGATCGATGAGGTAACCATTACCGCCGTGGATCTCCACCCCATCGAAGCCGGCGGTCACCGCATTGCTCGCCGCATCGGTAAAGTCCTTCACCACACGGTCGATATCCTCCTGGGTCATCTCTCTGGGCATAGGGCAATCTACCATCTGCCCCTCGGGGTGCGCAGCATCGACCACCCAGACCTGAGTCCCTTGCGGCTTGATGGCCGAGGGTGCCATGGGCGCCTCGCCACCCTGAAAGACAGGATGAGACACCCGGCCCACATGCCAGAGCTGATTGAAGATCTTGCCGCCCGCACTGTGCACCGCATCTGTCACCTGACGCCAGCCGTCGATCTGTGCCTGGGTATAGATACCTGGGGTGAAGGAATATCCCTGGCTATCGCCTGAGATCTGGGTCGCCTCGGTTACTATTAGCCCCGCCGAGGCGCGCTGGGCGTAGTAGGTGGCCATCATCTGGTTGGGCAGATTGCCCGGCTGGCTGGTGCGTGAGCGGGTCATGGGCGCCATCACGATACGGTTGGCCAAGGTATGCTGGCCCATCTGGTAGGAGTTAAAGAGTTTCATCGGGTTTCCTTATGCCGACAGGTCGCGGCAGATGCAGTTCAAGTTGTTTCGATGAAACAGAGTCTATTACCCGTTACATAATTTGATAATTAGGCTAGTATTGAAATCATTTTCAAAAAATTTTTGATATGTATCATCTCAAAGACCTGCAACTGGCGATCCGCATCGCCGACCTGCACAGCGTATCGGCCGCCGCCCGTGAGCTGGGTATGACACCGGCATCGGCTAGCGCCGCCCTGCAGCGCCTGGAACATAAGCTCAACTGCCAGCTATTTGCTCGCTCGACCCGCAACATGCAGCTCACCGAGGAGGGACAGGCCTTCATCGACACCGGGCGTCAGGCCCTCAATCTATTGCAAGGCGCCAGCGACGCCCTCGCCGACAAGCGAGGCGAACTCAGGGGCGAACTGCGTATCGCCCTGCCCTCAGATCTCGGCCGCAACCGCGTCAGAGGCTGGCTGGACGAGCTAGCGGCCCAGGCGCCCGAGTTAACTCTGCGCCTCTATTTTGGCGATCAGATGGAAGACCTCATCGCCCAAAATGTCCATCTGGCGTTGAGATACGGCGAACTGCCAGACTCCTCCCTGATGCGTCGGCAACTGGCACGTATGCACAGGGTGGCAGTCGCCGCCCCGGACTACTTAGCACGACATGGCCGCCCCAGCCATCCCCAGCAGCTAAGCCAACATAAGATCTTGCTGCTCAACCGGGGGAACACCCCATGGCATAAGTGGCACTTTGCCGACAAACAAGCACCGCTGGAGGTAGAGCTTACGGGGATTAAGAGTTGCAACGACGGCGCCGTCATCAAGGAGTGGACGCTCGCCGGTGAAGGGATCGCCTACAAGAGTTGGTTCGATGTGGCTCAAGAGGTAACAGAGGGCAGGCTCGAACTCCTGCTGGCAGATTATCTGGCCGAGCCGATCCCGCTACAGCTCACCTACCTGCAGACAGATTATCCCAGCCATAAGGTCCGCACCTGTATCGAGTTTCTCAAACAGAAATGCCAGGCGTTCGACAGCCAATATCCGCAGCCAAAGTCCTAGAGCTGGGTTATTTAACAGTTTTTTAAATAGCCTCCTAGGACAAGCAGCTATATAAGCCCCGGACCCCAGATACGAAAACGCCGACCCAGATACAAACCTTAGGGTCGGCGTTGTTCAAAACGAGTGAGTTAAGAGCAGTTAGTAACCCGTGCGGCTCACCGCGGGCCAATGCTTATCAACCTCTTGCTTGATGAAGGTCTGCTTGGCTTTGGTCAGTTTTTCCAGTTCAATGCCCACCGCCTGCTGCGCCGCCTCCTTGCTGGAGATATCGGGATAGCTCACCTCGCTGACAGACAACATGCTCAGGATCTCCGCAAGGGCGCTACGCGCATATTCGGCCTGCTTAATCGCCGTATCCAGTAGGGCGTTGGCCTCCTGAGGGTTATGGGCATAGCTGCCGTGGGACGACATGGCAAAGTCCCAGCGCCACTGGGCATGGCGAATCGCCATGATGGCATCGTTCATGATAGCCCAGCTTGCACCAGCATCCCAGGCGGCCCCGGCCTCGTAGTGGGCCTTGACCAGCAACTGCTCTACATGTCTCGCCTTCTCGGCAATCTGCGACTTGGCCGAGTTCAGCTGCTTCATCAGCGTCTGTTTACTCTCGTGGCAGCCCTTGCACACGGCGTCATAGTTTGGCAGCGCCTTGCCCACCTGATGATTGGTGTAGGCCTTGCCCTCACCGTCGGTCGTCGCTGGCATGTGGCAGGTCACGCAGGTGACACCTGCCTTAGCGTGTTCGCTGCGGCTCCAATGCTCAAACTCTGGATGACGCGCCTTGAGGATGGGCGTCTTAGAGACGGGATGGATCCATTCGTAGAAACGGCGGGTATCGTAATATTTCTCAATAAGATCCGCGCTGCTGCCGAAGATCCAGGGAATGTTTACCTTGTTGCTGCGCTCCGGCTGAAAGTAATAGGTCACATGACACTGGCCACACACCTGCGCCCCTTGCATCGCCTCATCTTGCTTGTCGAAGGGCAGATGGACCTTGGCCATGGCATCGCGGGCGTGAGGACGCGGCAGGGCCAACTCCGCCTTGCCCTGTTGGTGGCAGTCGCTGCAGTAGACCACACTGTTCATCTCGCTACCGAGATCGGTGAAGTTCTTCGTCGAGAAGCCTTCGACCCCCAGCTCATCGATAAGTCTTGGCACATCCGGCGACTTACAGGTCCAGCAGCTCGCCGACAGCCCCTTCTGGCCCTCTCCCGGCGGCACGCCTGTGCGCAGGGTATGGGTCACGTCCGCTACCGCAAACTGATGCCCACGAGGGCTATGGTATTCCTTGGCGTAGGCCGAGCCCGCCCAGAGGATAATGGCGGCGGGATAGCTGGCCAGCATGTCGCTGCGCGTCGCCTGGGTCGAGGTCGCCTGCCAGCTGGCATACTGGTTAGGGTATTTGGCCTGCATGGCCTGCATACTCTCCATGGCCTCGGGGCTAACATCTGCGGCGAGCGCCTGACTCAGGGTGCACCAGCTCAACAGGCTCAATGCGATGGCTGTTAGTCTCTTCATTACACTTTCCACACTCATTTAAATGACTACTTGTTCTGGGATAAATTGTGTCTGGGCTAGCCCGGACGTCCGTCGACTCTTGGCCGGGTTAATATGGGCGCGTAGCACCAGACAAACCAGCCGAAGGCCAGGCTCCAACAGCTGCCGGCGATCCACAGCCACAGCTCGCTATATTCGGGAAACCACAACGGCATCACGGCTCGGCACAGGGCCGCCAGCGTGATACCCATAAAGGCCAGTGACATCTTGGGGCCCTGATAGATATTGCGACTGGTATGGCCCAGAGAGACCCGAGAGATCATCGACAGGCAGAGCCCCGCCATGGTGCCTATGGCAAACAGGTGCAGCAGATGACGATAGGCGTTTTCATCATCTATATTCCAGGCTATGGCCGCCAGGGTTAACGGCAGACACAGATAGGCCAGCTGCAGCGACCAGAGCATAGGCTCCTTCAGCGTCTTGTGAGGCAACCAGCGACTCCAACGCAGCAGATGCGCAAGCGCCGTCACCGCCAGCAAGGCCTGCTCGGCGCCGAGTGGTAGATATTGAGTGATGCCTTGGATAATCAATAGGATCATCAGGCCGATCAGACTCAGATCCAGCGCCTGAATAGGCTCGGGCTTGGGCTGTTTGATCCGCACCGCGGTAAAGAAGGGGATCACCCGCCCACCGACGATAGTGATCAACAGCCCCAGCCACCAGAGCATGCCCTGCCAGATATGGTGGCTCAGCACGAAGTCGCGCTGACTCAGGGCATAATAGCTCAGCAGGTTAATGCCGGTCGCTACCAGCAACATGATGGGAAAGCCTATATTGCGCCACTGTTTGACCCGGTAGATACAGGACCAGAGCTTGGCGGCGCTGAGCAGCAGAAACAGGCTGTCAAACAGCGCAGGTAACCAGACGGGCAGCTCTAGCGGCGCCAATAAGAGCACACGCGCCAGCAACCAACAAGCAAACACTATCGCGAGCGGCCAGCCCTTGAGGCTGGGTTGATTGGTCCAGGTCTGTACCGAGGTTAGCAGGAAGCCACAGACGATCGCCATGGCAAAGCCAAACAGCAACTCGTGGGGATGCCACCAAAGCGGCACCACCTTCACCCAAAACTGGGATCTCAGCAGGCTCATCTCGGGCAAATACCAGGTCACCAGCCACAGCGGCACATAGAGGGCCGCCAACAATGCACCGCCCAGAAAGAAGGGTCTGAACCCCAGGCGCCAAATCGCCGGCGTCTTGTCGACCACTTTAGGATCATCAATATTAAGCATCTGCAGCGCCTCGGCCTGAATCAGTAATTAAACAAACATCTTGAATATCGCTTTAATGCTGCCAGTCTACTCAGAGGACATATGACGGACAATGGATATTCGAACCGAACAAAAGAAGTGTGAACCAGATAGGTAAAATAGGCTATGATGTTGTTTTTAAATACCTCTTTAGAGGCATGCTGACATCTGGCACAGAGAAGGATAAGACAGGTGAGATCTTTACACACAGACTCTTTGGCGGCATTGCACGCCTACCTGAAAACGCAGCAGGCGGTACTCTTGTTATTTGGCGCTCCCGACTGCGGCGTCTGTCACAGCATTAAACCCAGGCTGAAACAGCTACTCGAGACCGAGTATCCCAAGATGCAGCTTTGTTATATCGACTGTGCAGAGCAGGGCGAGATCGCCGCCGCCCACCGAGTCTTTACCCTACCCGTTGTTGAACTCTATTTTCACGGCCAGCCCTTCGAGCGTTTCATCAAGGTCTTCTCTATGGCCGAGGTGAGAGAGGCGATCGCTCGCCCCTATCAACTGCTGGACTGATGAGCCTAACTCAGAGGTCGAAAGCCGCTATAGGAGACAGACGCCTGTTCACCCTGGGCTGACTCAGGCTTTTGTAGCAAACTCGATACCTCAGGCATAGGCTTATGACCGCCGCAGCCACATCCGCCCTCACTAGCACCACAGCCACCACCGTCAGCGCAACAACCACCCTTCTTGGCGTGATTGAGGGAAGCCCGTCCCTGTGAGGCATCCACCAAACGACGCTCCAGCAGCTGAGTCTGACTGAGCAGCACCTCTATGCTCTCAGCGTTGTCCCCCTGGCTGACACTGATCCCTGCCGCCAGCAACTTACCCAGCATACGCTCGCCGATATGCTGCACTATCACTATATCTGTCTTCTGCGCCTTGATCAGGCTTAGCAACTCACTCTTGGCGCGACAACCACCGCCACCTATGGCCGGGTTATCGAAGCTGGTGATCAGCTGGTGATATTCGTTGAAGAAGCCGATGCGCTGCGCCTTGGTAAAATGCGCCGCCAGACGGCCCCTGCTCATGGGCATAGCAATTATCATGATGATTCCTTATTGATTCGATGTCGGCAGCACTATGGCCTGCCCCTGAGTGATCGCCGTCGCCACCTTGTGGCGGGCACTGGCCAGCAGATTGCCGAAGGTCTGACGGGAGATCCCCATAGACGCAGCCGCCTCCAGTTGACTGAGCCGCTGCACATCGCCGAGCGCCAAGGCCTCAAATTCATCGGCCTCAAGCTGGACTTGCTCTAGCTCCACACTGGGGATCCCATTGGGTTTAAACAGGCTACAGGGCGGGCGACACTGCAGATGACGACATTTCTTGGGTCTTGGCATGACCATTACCTTCATCGATTACATAGCAAGACGTTCAGTCGCATCCTCCACGGCGCAATATTAAGGGCGTGGCGAGGACAAGCTGAACACGAGTTATTGGCCTAGGCCAATAACTTGATTTTGAGTCATCTCATCGATGAAAACTGAGGGGCGAGTCACACTGGGTTGCATTCGTAAACCCTTAAGAACAAAAAGGCGAACCACCTTTAACAGTGATTCGCCTCAAGCCATAACCGCCTGTAGATTACAGCGCGTGCTGCTTATTCAATACTCGCTTGCTCATCTCGCCGGCATCGATACTTTTAAACTTTGGCGTCAGGTATTCGCGGGCCATCTCGACACGCTGTGCAAACTCACTCTGATTCACCACGGCCTCATCCACCACCATCAGCTTAGCCTTGGCCTGCCACTTCTTAATGGTCTTGGCCGACTTGACGGGATCGATAGGCAAGATCTGTACATGGGCCTGATTCCATCCCATGTCCACATCATATTCGACCACATACTCCTTGCCCGCTTCGACCTCGGCTTCCAGCACAGAGTAACGCTCGGAGAGTGAGACGAAGGTATGCTTGCCCGGCGTGACTCTCACCTGAAAATAGGTGCCCGCCTTGGTACTACCCACATAGCCGTTTTCCGACCAGATATCGAAAGGCACTTCACCGATCAGAGTCTCCATACGGTAGAAGTTGATCACCGCCGTCTCGGCATCGGGCTTAATAGGTTCAACACCCGGTTTCATCACGGGGAAACCCAGCAAGGCGGGGTTAGCCATCAGGTTATCGTAAGCATCGTTGTTTCGCGGCGCGCCGATATCTTTGGCCTTCTTGGTCTGCATGATCATGGAGACACCGAGATCCCGTTCGACCTCCTTCATCTTACCCGTGGTGTAATCTATGGTCAGGTACACAGTCTCACCGGGACGATTATCCACACGGCTATAACCGAACCCCACCAAGCCCTGCACCAAGTGCACAGAGTTCAGCCCGGTTGCCAGCTTCAGCAAGGTATGGCTACCGTTGGAGAGATCGGCAACCACATCTTTGTTGGCCGCCACCCAGGCACCGCGGGCACCTCCCTGAAAGTTAGCGCCACGGATCACATAGACGAAGGTTTCCTCCTGAGTCGGTGTCGCCTCAGGCTTAAACTGACTCACCAACTCGGGGTCAACCTTATAAGAGGTGGCACAACCTGTTGTCAGCCCTAATAGGAGGACTCCTAAAATTAGTGAAAAATGTTTTTGTATCTTGTAGTTAGTCACGATTTTTGTTCCCTCAAAAAAAAGAAACTAGAAGCTACTGCTACAACTAAAGACTGTCAACAAAAATACAACAAATGTATTAGGCGACTCCAAATATCCAGATAAAATTACTCCTGTGCGGCCATGCGCCGTGCCAGGGTAAAGCTGTCATCCATGGTGCGGGCATATTCCACCTGACCGCGACGCTTACGGATCCCCGCCCGCCTGAGCTTGAGCAGCATACGTGGTTGCAGGTTGTTGATGATGAGCCCCACCCGCTTGGCCGAAAGATCTTGGGCGATCGACTCCATGGCGACGATGGCGCTCATATCCAGCAGCGTCACCTCCGACATATCCAGAATCACTACCCGCACATCGGGGCGCACCAGGGCGATGGTCTTGAGCGCCTTGTGGGCCGAGCCAAAAAACAGCGGCCCATTGATGTCATACACCACCACGCTATCAGGCACCTGGTAGGCCTGATGATTGGTCTCCACGGCTCTGGCATCGGTCAGGCTAATGCTGCGACGAATAAACAACATGGCCGCCAAGCCCATGCCCACCGCCACCGCAATGGTCATGTCGAACAGCACGGTCAGGGCGAAACAGAGCAGCAGAATCAGCACATCGTCCCTAGGCGCCACCTTGAGGGTACGGGCAAAGTGTTTGGCCTCGCTCATGTTCCAGGCTACCACCAGCAGCAAAGCCGCCATCGAGGCCATGGGAATATAAGACAGCAGTGGCGCCAGCAGGAGGATCCCCGCCAGAATAAACAGGCCATGCACCACAGAGGCCAGCGGCATGGTTCCGCCCGCCTTGACGTTGGCTGCGGTGCGAGCGATAGCCGCTGTCGCCGGAATACCGCCAAACAGAGGCACCAGCATGTTACCTATCCCCTGGCCGATCAGCTCATCATTAGGATTATGTTTCTTGCCCGACATGCCGTCGGCCACCACGGCGCACAGCAGGGATTCCAGCGCCCCGAGTATGGCGATGGTGATGGCCGAGGGCAGCAGTTCACGTACCAGCTCGAAGCTCATGCCGATAGGCTGGCCATCGGCGCCCGGCAGGTTCCAGGGCCACTCGAAGCTCGGCATGATAGGAGGAATACCACTGCCCAACATGCCGTCCAGTTCATAGTGAAAGCGACTGCCTATGGTCGCCACCGAAAAATCACCAAGCATCTGGGTCATGATCCAGGCGAACAAGGCGCCGACTAACAGCGCCGCCAGATGCGCCGGCACCTTTGACTTGAGCCTGGGCCAGGCCAACAACACGGCTAGGGTTAAGCCGCCCACCAACGTCTCCTGCCAATTGATGCTGGTCAGCGCCTGGGCGATGTAAGAGAGTTTCTCCAGATAGTGTTCACCACCGCCGGCCACCTCGAGGCCGAAGAAGTCCTTGATCTGAAAGGTGGCGATCACCACACCTATGCCTGCGGTAAAGCCGACGGTAACCGGATAGGGCACTATCTCTATCAACTTACCCAGCTTGCCCAGCCCCATCAGCAGCAGTATCACCCCGGCCATCAGGCCGCTGAGCAGCAGTCCCCCCAGGCCAAACTGCTGCACTATGGGCAGCAGAATCACCACAAAGGCCGCCGTCGGCCCCGAGATGTTGACCTTAGAGCCGCCACACAGGGCGATCACTATGCCGGCGATCATCGCCGTGTAGAGGCCGTGCTGAGGCGGTACGCCACTGGCGATCGCCAGGGCCATTGAGAGTGGCAGGGCAATCACCCCCACGGTCAATCCCGCCAATATATTGGTCTGTATCTCCTGAGTAGAAGGTTTAGCGCTGATGCTTTTCTTGAGTGCTGATAACATTTTGATCCCGATGAAATAATGCTAGCGGCCGCAACACAATAGCGGACATCTGAGTGTAACGAGTCGAGATCAAGGCTTGTCTGCGCTTGGCAAAAAATGGCAAGTCGTGAGGTGACGATACACCTGAATGTCTGTGAGCCCTAAGGCTGGACAGCTAAGCAAGGTATGCCAGTATGACCACAAGGTGGATACGAGCATTTATTCTAAACCCTGCGAGGGCGCCAAGTTAAGGGGCAAAACAAAAAATTTGCTTCGCCTTTGGTCGAAGATCCCTAACGATATTCGACTTAAAGCCACAAATTGTGACTCGTCCCCCTTGAGCCGACGCGGCATTTGACGCATGCTATCCGGCCCGGGGGCTGCCGCCCCCGGATTCCGTTCGGATGAAGGTAGCAGGAGAGTGGGGAGTCAACCCCACACCGACGAGGCAAGTTTGTCGCCAGGCGTTATCGGCGAGAAACCACTCTTTCAGGTGCCATAGTATGGCGTGGACTGTTACTGGACGAGCCTCTGGAGAGACTGTGAGCCCAGGATGATCCCTGGGTATTACGGCGCCGAAGGCGAAAGTGCAGCCCCACATGGCTGCGCGAAACGCTCAGGCAAAAGGACAGAGGAGAGGATGACTGTCGCGGTTATAGCCATGGCTATATTCAGTCACTGTCGTTTGTCGCTTTTAGCTTGTTGGTGCTCGCCAATGGATCACAGACGTCGGTCTCCACACAGACATTTCTTTTCCTCCTCCATATTAGAGGGTCTATAGACCCTAGTGTTTAATATTCGAGGAACATCATGAATTTTCACGCGTTACTAAGCGAGATCAACGCCATCGTCTGGGGCCCTATCACCCTCTGCCTGTTAGTCGGCACGGGCCTCTATCTCACGCTGCGTTTGCGGCTCATCCAGATCTTCAAGCTGCCACTGGCGCTCAAACTGCTGTTTAAACCCGCCAGCGGCCAGGGCGATCTCTCCTCCTTCGCCGCCCTGTGCACCGCCCTGTCGGCCACCATAGGCACGGGCAATATCGTCGGCGTGGCCACCGCCATCAAGGTAGGCGGCCCTGGCGCCCTCTTCTGGATGTGGCTGGCGGCCTTCTTCGGCATGGCGACCAAGTATGGCGAGTGTATGCTGGCGCTCAAGTATCGCACCACAGATGCACGCGGCAATATCGCCGGCGGCCCCATGTATTACATAGAACGCGGACTAGGTCTGGGCTGGCTGGCCAAGCTGTTTGCCCTATTCGGCGTAGGCGTGGCCTTCTTCGGCATTGGCACCTTTGCCCAGGTCAACGCCATCAGTGACGCCATGACCATCGCCTTTCATGTACCCGCTTGGGTAACGGCGCAGGTGCTCACCCTATTGGTGGCGGCTGTCACCCTGGGCGGCGTCAAGCGGATCGCCAAGGTGGCACAAAAACTGGTGCCCAGCATGGCCCTGGGCTATCTGCTGGCCTGCTTATGGATCTTGTTCACCTTTAGCGACCAGATAATTCCGGCGCTGCAGCTGGTGATCCACTCGGCCTTCAGCCCCATCTCCGCCGCCGGCGGCTTCCTCGGTGCCACGGTTGCACAGGCGATTCAGATAGGTATCGCCCGCGGCGTCTTCTCTAACGAGTCGGGGCTGGGCAGCGCCCCCATCGCAGCCGCCGCCGCCAAGACCAAGGAGCCGGTCGAACAGGGACTGGTGAGCATGACGGGAACCTTCTTCGATACCCTGCTCATCTGCACCATGACCGGGCTGGTGCTGATCATCACAGGAGTCTGGAGCGGCGATGCAGCTGGCGCGGCCATGACCAGCGCCGCCTTCGCCACCGGTGGCTCTGCCCTCATCGGCCAATACCTGGTGACCATCGCACTGGTCTGCTTCGCCTTCACCACCATACTGGGCTGGCACTACTATGGCGAGCGCTGCTGGTACTATCTCACGGGGCAGAAACTGGGCGAACACGGCATAAAGATCTACCAGTTTATCTTTCTGAGTCTCATCGCCCTGGGCGCCTTTATTCAGCTGGATCTTATCTGGCTGCTGGCCGATACCGTCAACGGCCTGATGGCTATTCCCAACCTCATCGCCCTCATCGGCCTGCGTAAGGTGATCATCAGCGATACGCTCAGCTATTTCGCCGCCAGAGAACGCCAAGGTGAACAACAGGAGCTGACCGCCTGATCTCTCATCCGTGATCGTTCGCCGAGGGCGGCGATCACAACAAGTAGACAAAAGCTGATCGAGATCAAATACCCGAGTAATTTAATCAAGTACTCTGTGGCCACTTAATCGAGATAACAGGAGTATTTATGAGTTGTTGTGGCGGATGCGGCGGACAGGCCGAAAAACCGAAACAGGAAGAGACGAATCAAGAGAAGGCTAGCCAGCAGGAGGCCAAGACGGATCAGGCTAAGGATTAGGCACCATCTCCCCCTCCCTACACCACTGCATCAAAAAGCCGGCTCTCATCACCGGCTTTTATTTTGCTAACGTCTATCCACCGAGCCTGGTCGCAAGGCCTGTTCGCTAACGCCTTAGCTTAAGGTAGAGCTCACCATCGCGGATCTGCAGATCCTCGACACCATCGGCGAAGGTGGTCCAGAAGCCGCGATCGCCAAACTCCCCCACCAGATTGACGTTCTTCATGTTGCCCAGCCAGGCGTTGGGAATCGGCACGCCCATCAGGCTGACGCCGACAAGCGCCACCACCGGGCGACGGGCCGAATCCAGGTGGATATCCAGCCCGGCGTTCACCCGCAGGATCTCACCGGCCATGACGGGAAAATCCTGTGGAATGGGTATTAAGATCTTGGCACTGGCCAGGTTGTCGGAGAAATCGATCACCACGCGCTCGGCAAAGTCCGGATTACGACCTATCATGGCGTTGACCTCCTTCTCGCTAAAGGTCACCTGCCTGTCGGCGTCGCGCTCACGATAGGGCTCGGGCTCAAGCTTACCCGCCCCGCCATGGCGATCGTCTTTACGCTCCACCTGCCAGCCCAGCTGCGACAGCTTGCCGTCTAGCCGCTGCTCCTCCTTCGCATTGAGGGTCACAGGGGTGAAGGGCGAGGGAAAAATATAGGTCTTGATGATAAAGAAGCTGGCCACTGCGGTCAGCACCATGGTCAGGAGCACGATCATGAAGATCTGCATGCCACTAAAACCTCGCTGACGATGAATCGCCAATCCAGCATTAAACGTATTAGCCAAGATCACACCTTCCTTTGCCCACCCATCAACAAAGGCTAGGCGCATAGAGTCATTTCTTGCAGGCTATGGTACTTCGACCAAGGGCAGAAAGAAACCTGAGGCACAGACCAGGGTTTATTCACCACAAATCGATACCCTGGCAAGACTAAAACCGTCACCTTGCAAGCTAGGGCCGATTGCCATTTGTTGCTTTTAATTCAATTTATTAGCCTATGCTTAATTTGCCTGCCAGCGCCAAACGCGTTTAGATTAAACATAATTTAAATCCGAAAGCTAAACTGGCCTTAGAGGTTTCTGTTACATTACTTATTGTCCATTTCGAAAGAGAGGAATTATTCCGTGAATCTAGTAACCAAGATGTCACTTCCCCTGCTTGCCGTATTCGCCCTTAGCGCCTGCAATCAGGAGCAAGAGGCTCCCGCTCAACCAACCGAGCAGGCGGCAGAGCAAGCAGCGCCTAAGGCCGAGCAGCCTAGCAAGGAAGCGCTAAAAGCCGTCCCCAATGGCTTATCAATCGAGAAGAGCGAATCACTGGATAAGGCGATCACCATGACACAGGGCACGGTTAGGTATTTCAATCTCGAAGGCGGTTTCTGGGGCATAGTTGCCGACGATGGCCGCCACATACTGCCGCAAAACTTGCCCGAGGAGTATCGCAAGGACGGCCTGCGCCTGAGCTTCAAGGCCCAGGAGGTGAAGGATATGATGACCATACAGCAGTGGGGCATACTCTCGACCCTGAGCGATATCGAGGTGATCGGCAAGGTAGAAAGCAAGTCAGGCGACCCGCTCCTGTAAGCAAGGCTTCAACAGCAACTGGCTCAGCCGACATGCTCGCCAAGACAGGGCCTATGCGACCTGATGCAAGACTATGGCTTGAGCTAGTCGTAGAGGATGCTAGACTAGCGACCTGTTTTACTTTCAACCGAGACAAGGTAGTGCAATGAACCCGATTATTGCGATCTTAAAAGAACATAACGTCAGCGATGCGCAGATCCAGGAGCTGTTTCAAGCCCTGACCGAAAACCCATTGATGGCCATGGGCACCATAGGCCAGCTGGGGATCGCCCCTGAAAAGCTGCAGCAACTGATGGCGCTGGTGATGCAAAACCCGGCACTGATCAAAGAGGCAGTCACCGAGCTCGGGCTGGATTTCGCCAAGGTCGAAGCGGCCAAGGCGCAACTGCAAAAGCCCTAACATATCTGTTGCGATATGCTGCGATATAAGAAAGGCTGCCCCGTTATGCGAGGCAGCCTTTTTCTTTAGTGCTAGGCGATAGGATTCATCTATTCGCCTAATTCAACTATTCACTTAATTCAACTATTCACCTAACCAATCAGTCGCTTACTTGCCACCTGGCTCGGCGAAGCGGGTCATCCAGTCTTTCACCTGGTGATACCAGTAAATGGAGTTGTTAGGCTTCATGATCCAATGATTCTCGTCTGGGAAGTAGATCATGCGCGACTCTACGCCGCGGGTCTGCAGGGTTCTAAACAGCTCGAAGCCCTGGCCCACAGGCACGCGATAATCCAGCTGACCATGGATCACTAGGGTCGGGGTGTTGAAATTGCCTGCGCCATAGTGAGGCGAGATAGACTGGTAGATCTCTGGGTTATCCCAGTAGTTGCCAAAGCGGGAGCTGTGCACCGAGAAGTCCGCCGCCATCTGCGAGTACATGTTGTATACGGCGGCGTGGATCAACAGGGCGTTGAAGGGATGCTTCTGCCCCAGGATGATAGAGGTCAGGTAACCGCCATAGCTGGCACCACCGGCCACCATGCGCTTGTCATCGATCCAGGATTGCTGCTTAAACCAGTCGGCTGCCTTGAGCACATCTTCCAGTGACTTGTTCTTCCAATCCGGGTTGATGCTGTCGGCAAACGCCTGACCGAAGCTGTTGGAGCCGTGGAAGTTAGGCCAGGCGGTCACATAGCCCCAGGAGGCGAAGGTCTGGGCGTTCCAGCGATAATGGAAACCATCTGAGATGGCGTTATGCGGCCCGCCATGCACCAGCATCATCAGCGGATATTTCTTGCTGCGATCAAACCCTGGTGGGTAGTGCACCCACATCTGGATCTCTTGGTCGTTATAACCCTTGTAGGTCACCGACTCATAGCTGCCCAGATCGACATCCGCGAGGATCTGGTCGTTAAAGCTATCCAAACGGCTGGTCTTGCCGTTCTTGCCATTCACCTTCACCAAACGCGCCGGGTAGAGGAAGCTGTCGTTGGCCGCCACCAGGGTGCCATCTTGAGCAATAGCGGGCTTACCAAAGTTGGTCGCCTTAGTAATCGCCCTTACCTTGCCGCTCTTGGCGTCGATATGGTACAGGCGCCTGGTGGCCGCGTCGTCGATGGCGGCATAGAAGCCCTTGCTGTCAGGGGTCCACACGAAGCGGGCCACAGAGCGATCCCACTCTTTGGCGAGCATCTTAGTGCTGCGCTTCTTCAGATCGAACAGCATCAGCTTGGCGGTATCGGCGTAAAAGCCCTGAATATGCTGGCGGGTAAAGGCCAGTGTCTTACCGTTGGGGCTGAACTGCGGGCTGGCGTCCGGCGCCAGATTGTCTGGGGTGATGTTCTCGGCCTTGCCGCTACCGATGGCCGCGAGGAAGAGATCTAGCTTAGGATTCACCAGGTTGTCGCTGCCGTTGGCGTTAAAGGCGATCCAGGCTTCATCCGGGCTGATATCATAGCTACCCGCACCTTGGGACGAGCGCGGCAGTTCTATGTTCAGCGGCTGAGTGATCGCTTCTACCTCGCCGCCCTTAGCGGCAATACGGAATACATGGGCCTGACGGCCTTCATCGATCCAGTGATCGAAGCTCGAATAAGGCAGGGCGTTCCACTGGTGGGCCGATACCTTGTTGTCCTTGTCGGCCTTGAGCTGCTCGCCTATCTCTTTCCAGTTTTTGCCGGGATAGACAGAACTGATGAAATAGAGGTGCTCGCCCACCCACTTGAGGCCATAGACGCCACTAGGCACCTCGGTCAAACGCTGCGCCTCGCCCGGGCCATCCATAGGCAGCAGATAGATCTGACCCGCCTCATCCTTATCGCGCTTGCTGATAAAGGCCAGGGTCTTGCTGTCTGGCGAGAATACCGGCTCGCTCACCCGCAGCCCCTTGGCGGTCAGCACCCGCTGCTGCTTGCCATCCTTGCCGAACAGCCACAGCTGGGTGTTGCCCTTGTCTTCGGGCACATCGTATTCGGTCACTGGGGCGATAATGTAATCGCCATTGGGGGAAATGCTAGGATTACCTATTCGGCTGAGCTGCCACAGCACCTCCACCGACAGAGGCTTGCCCGTCTGGGCAAAAACCGTCGTTACCGGCATCAAGATGCACAGCAAGAGTATTGCTATCTTCTTCACGCGTCCTCTCCTTCAACTTGTTGTTATTGTGATTTGGCCAACATGATCGGCCCTAAGACTTAAACCAAACTTAATCCTTTAAACTCAGCCAGAATTCAGTAGCGGCTGGCGCTAGAAACGAAACGAGAAATCCACGCCCACATAACTGCCACCGTGCTCGGGCTTGGCCACAGGGCTAAGCAGATAACCGTCGGTGACATAGGCGCCGATGGCGGCGCCCAGGGTATGAGACGCCGCGTCGAGCAAGGCTTCGCTGGCGGTATTGGTGCCCTTGTCATACTCATGATATTGCACCAGGATGCCGAGGGCGGCGCTAACGGAGAATCCCACCCTGGCTCTGTCATACTGAGGCGTCCAGGCATCGGATGCCCACACCAGTGCCCCGGCCATCACGGCGCCGCCGGCGGCATGGCTCGCCTCACTGTTAAAGCCATTGCTGGCGGAAACCTGGGCGCTAAACAGCCCCAATCCCAGTAGCAGGGCCAGCGGTAATCTAGGGGATATTTTCGGTGTCTTCATCTTAGATCCTTTCGATGAGCGATTTACTCACTCTAGCACCAAGCAACCTAAGTACAAATTTTCACCACTCTCTAAATACAGCTTGCCATGTGGACTCGCCAGAGTTGCATAAACTGCATAGGCGAATCCCATTCATTGCAAATCAGCCCAGTCTCACAAAGCATCCGCTAGATGACACTTGCATCACAAAGCCGAGCTAAACCCTTGATAAAAGGTTACTCGTCGGCAAAACATTTGGCTATTATGCCAAATGAAGCCAACACTTTTTTAAGGCGCGCCATGAAACCTGTCATGACCCAGGCCCAGACTCATACCCAGAGCCAGGAGCGACTCAACAGTCGCGCCGCCCTGCTCAAGGCGCTGGCCCACCCGACCCGCCTCTGGCTGGTTGAGCAGCTGGAACAGCAAGAGCGCTGTGTCTGCGAGCTCACCGACGGCGTGGATGCCGACATCTCCACCGTCTCCAAACACCTGTTACTGCTTAGGCAAGCCGGTATAGTCGCCAGCCGCCGCCAGGGCAAGCAGATCTACTATCGCCTGGAAACGCCTTGCCTGCTGGGCATGCTGACCTGTATCGAGACCGCACTCGAGGCACAAACAAGCAAAAGCTGCTGCGGCAGATAATCACCCACCAGCAATGAACAAGGCTCATAGCGAATAAATTCAATCCGTTAGATAAGGAGCAACAGATGAAGATAGAAGTACTCGGCAGTGGCTGTAAACGCTGCACCAACCTCGCCAGCGACATCGCCAGGATCGCCGATGAGCTTAACCTCAATATAGAGCTGACCAAGGTGACCGACATCGCCCAGATCGCCGCCTATGGCGTCATGTCGACCCCGGCCATAGTGATCGACGGCGAGGTGCTGGCGGCAGGACGTCTGCCCAGCGACGAAGAACTCACCCAACTGCTAACCAAGATCCACAAGGTGCAATAACGCCTCAGGCATCTCAAGGGAGGACCCATGCTAGCCTGGTTTACCCAACTCGCCGACCTGCTGGTCGTTGATCTCATCGGCCTCTCCGCTCAGAGCGCCTGGGGTCAGGCGTTGCACTTCTTTGTCGAAGACACCAGCAAGATCTTCGCCCTGCTCCTGATGATGATCTACCTGATCGGCTGGCTGCGGGCGGCGCTCAACGTCGAGCGGGTTCGCGACTATCTGGCAGGTAAGCCTAAGCTGCTGGGTTATGGCCTGGGCGCGGGCTTTGGCGCCATCACTCCCTTCTGCTCCTGCTCCAGCATCCCAGTGTTTCTCGGCTTTACCACGGCGGGCATTCCCGTGGGGATCACCATGGCGTTTCTGCTGACCTCGCCGCTGATCAACGAGGTCGCCATCCTGCTGCTGTTTAGCCTGCTCGGTGCCAAGGTTACCCTATTATATGCCCTCACCGGCATCACCATAGGCATTCTCGGTGGCGCCCTGCTGGATCTGCTACATGCCGAGCGTTGGCTACAACCACTGGCCGCCAACGCCTACCAACGCGGCATCTCTCAGGCGCAAACCGCCGCGGCTCACTCCTCGCCCATGAGTCCGCCAAGCATGAGCTGGCGCCAGCGTCACCAGTTTGCCAAGGAGGAGACACTCACCATCTTCGGCCGAGTGTGGAAATGGGTCATCATAGGGGTTGGCCTGGGCGCGGCCCTGCACGGCTTCGTGCCCGCCGGCTTCCTGGAGGCCAATCTGGGCGACGGCCAGTGGTGGTCAGTCCCTGTCGCCGTGTTAATGGGCATCCCCCTGTACGCCAACGCCACCGGCGTTATCCCCGTGCTGGAAAGCCTGTTGATGCAGGGCGTCCCCCTGGGCACTACCCTGGCCTTTTGCATGAGCACAGTCGCCGCCAGCTTTCCCGAGTTCGTCATGCTCAAGCAGGTGATGCGCTGGCGCTTACTCGCCATGCTGTTTGGCCTGCTGCTAGTCGCCTTCACCCTGATGGGCTGGATACTGAATCTGGTCACCATTAGCGGATGACAAAGCGGGAGCATTCGCGATAGCATAGATAAAAAGCTGAGTGAAAATCATTGCTTAGCAACTGCATCGATAGCAAAACAATTCAAAAAAGGACAACCTTCGCCATGGAAAGAGGCACCCTGGTTCGCTGGAACGACGATAGAGGCTTTGGCTTTATCAAGCCAAATACGCCCAATGCCCAAGATGTGTTTATCCATATCTCCACCCTGAAACAGATGGCCAGAAAGCCTGTGGTGGGCGACGAGATAGTCTATCAAAGCCAGCAACAGAGCGATGGCAAGATAAAGGCGACAAAAGCCAGCATCGAGGGGGTCGCCGTCATATCGGGCGTAACCTCCGGCCTCGCGCGCAAGCCACAACCCAAGCCAAAGCAAAATGCAGGCGCCCCAGGCAGAGAGCGCCACCAAACGCCGCACTACACTCACCGCCGTTCAGGCTCGCCTTTGCGCCGACTCATCACCCTGAGCCTATTGCTCGGAATTGGCTTTTTCGGCCTAAGACAGTATCAGGCACTCAATGCCACTCCGGTGATCACCTACGAGGAACTCCCCGCAGTCGAGCCCCAAGAGTGGCAACCGGCTACCCCCAAGTTTCGCTGTGAGGCAGGTAAGACACATTGCAGTCATATGCGCTCCTGCGAGGAGGCCATCTACTATATCAATAATTGCCCAGATACTAAGATGGACGGCAACCATGACGGTGTCCCCTGTGAAAAACAGTGGTGCGGCTAAAGGAACACCCTAAATCAATTAACAGCTACAACGACAAGGAAGCTTCATGAAACAAGGATTGGTATTTCTCGGTCTGGCCCTGGGTGGCCTGGCCCTCAACGTCAACGCTGAGCAGTGCGATCTCACCATCACAGGCAAAGTGCCCGACGGGATTAGCCTGGATAAGCTGGTCGTCTCCACCTACAACAAGGAGCTGCCTGTCACCAGCCGGGACTATTCCCTGTGCGCCAGCAAGCAAGATCTTGAGGTCGTCGGCCGCCATAGCCCCAACAATACCATCTACCTGATGGACAAGAGTGGCGTCATCCCCAGAGGCATATATACCGCCGAGGTATTTGTGCAGAGCAAGGCGATCACCTTAGGCCCAGCCTCCAGCCTGACCAAGCAAGCCTGTAACCTGCGCTGCGGCTACTATGCCAGCCAAAGGGTGCAGCACTCAGACAAATTGCAACAACTGGCAAGCCAGTACCAACAACTGCCGGCCAGCGATCGCAAGGCAATTGGCGGCTTCGTTAGCCAGCATAAGGCCGAGTTGGCCCAGCTCTACTATGGCGACTTAAAGCCCAAATCCATGGCGCCTGTCGATACCAGCGATCTCTGGGTCGATCCCTACAGCGGTGCCGGACTCTACTTCGATTCGCCCGAAAACCTGCTCAATAGCACCTTTAGAGACACTGTGGGCACAGAGGCCAGAGAGGCGCGCAAACAAGACAAGGCCGTCGCCGAGGTGATGAAGCTACATATGGCCTCGCTACAAGGGCTTATGAAGGGCTTCAACAGCTGGCAAGAACGAGTAGAGGCAGTCGACAGGGTCAGCGGCGAGCTCAAGGTCAGCCAAGAACCAGCGGCGGAAAAGGTGGCTCAGCTGCTTGAAGACGCGATAAAAACAGCCGAGGAGACGCTTAACAACTACCTTAGCAACGACAACAAGACGCCCGTCGCCTCACTGACCCAGGCCGATAAGGCGTTCGACCTCTTGTTGGCCGACTGGACCATTGCCGCCTACACCCACAGCAAGGACAAGCAGGCCTTCTCGGCGCTGTTCAGCGAGCAGTTTAAGCAGCAACTGCCGATACGAGATCGCGAATTAGACAAGGCGCTGAGCCGCCTTATCGACCTGCCCAAGCACCTGGGTAAGATGTCACTAAACGATGGCTACCAACACATTCAGGTCGAGTTTAACCATGCCCTGCCGGCCTCGAACAAACGCTATGAGTTTAAGGATGCACTGCACAGCGTCAGCTTCGTCTACGAGAAAGGTGCCTGGCGACTCGACAGCGTCAGCCAGCTGCCCATTAGCCACTATAACCAGGGTTAAATCAGGGCTAAATAAGAGCCAAGCCTATTGACGCTTAAAGCCTTACCCAAATGATAGTTGCGGCTGGGCCCTATGAGGTTGAGTCGCAACTCGAGCTGTAGTGATTGAGCTCGATAAGCCCCTGCAGCAGGATGCCGTGATAGCGCGCCTTAATGAGCTGATAATCCAGCTCGGGGGCGAAGTAGTAGGTCACCTCTTCGGCGCCTGTCTGCTCCACCGGCACTAAGGTCAGCTTACCCCAGGGAGTCTGCTGTAAAGGCTGAGGGGATTTTACATAGAATTGATAGGGCTCCATGGCATCCGAGGCCTGGCGAATCAGGGCAAACTGGTGTCGCCCCTTTAACAGCAAGCGGCGCATCTCGATCGCCAGGGTGTCCACGTCGCGCAGTGCCTTCTCCGGTGAGCGATAGTCGGTTACCTCACCATCCAAGTCTACCCGTGAGGCGCGGCCATTGTCGCTAAACTCTACCCGCATGTCGCGGGCACGAAAGCCGCTCACCTGCTGATGAAACGCCTGGGTGATCCACTCCTGGGTGGCCTCTGACCAGGTTAACTCGGCTCTCTGCCTGTAGCGGGTGCCTATGCCTAAGATGCTGGCCTCACTGTCTGAGGTCACCACGGCGCTTTTGCCCTGCCACTGCTCGGTGCGGCTCATGGTGCCCGTGTGTATGCCGCTAAGATAGATATCGTACTCGGCACGGCGCGTGCACTGGGCCTTTTTATCTTGTGCATCATGGAGCTGAGTCTCGCCCGCCTGCACAGGCTGGCTCGTCGCCAGGGCGGAGATAACAACCGAGGCGACCAGCAAAAACTTGACGTTGAGACACAATCGGGCAGGCAGAGCGAACGGCAACAGCATCACTAGAAGACTTCGTTCACGTTGAGGTAGAAGTTGGTCTCGTTCTCGCCGACACCAATATCCAGACGCAGGTTGATCTTATCTTTGAGCTTGAAGCGGAAGCCTGTGCCGTAGGTGGTCAACAGCTCGTCATTGAGCTCGCTCACCTTGTCGGCCACGCTGCCCACACCGCCCCAGAACACCATGCCATAACGCTGGAAGATAGGCAGACGGTACTCGACCTGCCCCATCATCATCTGCTTGTCACGGTAGCGGCCCTTGATGTAGCCGCGCATGGCACTTGAGCCGCCGAGATCCGGCAGCATGTTCCAGGGCACGTCACCACTGGTGAAGTGACCCTGCACCTGCCAGGCAATCAGCCCCGGCATGCCGCTCAGTAAAGAGGTGGTGCTGAGATCGATATAGTTCGCCAACTCGAGATCGTACTTGGCAAAGCTGTCGTACTCGCTGTTTTGATACAAACCCGCGTCCAGTTGCAACAACCAACCCTGGGTGGCGTTGAGGCGATAGTCTCGCGAGTCATAGATGCTGGTCACCACCAGACCCGAACTCAGGTTATCGGGCAGTATGCCATCGGATGGCAGGGGCAGGTCGCCCTCCACCCGAGTGAACTTGTCAGCACTGGCGTAGGTAAAGTCGGCGCCCACGCCGACAAAATAGTTGTCGGCCAGCTGAGTCATCCAGCGCGGCGTAAAGCTGTAGAGCTGCTCGTCGAACTCATGATGATTGCTGTCTATGTTGCCATCTGCTATGCCACGTCCGTAATAGACAGACGCCTCGTTGTGCAGCTCCAGGCCCAGCAGCAGACGCTGCTTGCCGCCGTTGAAGAAGGTCATGTTCTCCACCTCGACGCCGTAGGAGTTGTTCATCGACACGAAGGAGTTCAGCACCAGTGAGGAAGGCTGCTCCTCGGGCGCCGCGCCGTCCGTCTTATACAGACCCACCATCAGCAGACCCACGCCGAACTTCTTCTCCGGCGTGTAATAGGCAGTCGGCAGATAGCTCATGTCTATGGTCTTGCTGTCGTCAAACTCACCGTCGGCGCCAAACACGTCGAGGATCTCATCCACCCAGGTCGGCGGCATATCTTTCGGGGTTTCAATCAGGGGGTCGACGGCAAACGCTAGGTTAGAAAACGCCAGGTTAGAACAGGCCAGCAGGGACAAACATAAAATCCGTTTCATAGACACTCGAATCAGTAATGGAAAAAGAGAAATAAGCTCGGCACTCGCGAGGTGACCCCAAGTTCGGCCACGGCCGCACCAAAGCCGAGCGGCATTTTACCACCCCAGCGCCGTTCAACAACGACTTTTTCGATTAACAAATGTTCAAAAATGCCGCCAATGGTTCAACTAAAGTGCCGCGAAGATACGATTCACCGCCTGAATTGAGTCGAATTTAATCAAACGCACTAAGGCTAAAAACTTTTTTCACCACCCGTTCATACCGATTCGATGCCGAACGTGGCTTAGGATGCCGTTTTGCCCCCTTAGCATCGCGATTTGAGCACATTTTAAAATACTGATTTTAAAGGGTTTAATTTTGGTGAAAATTGAACATCTGAGTGCTAAGGTGCAGGCGGTTTATTTGAGGAGTAAGTATGGATCTTATCGACAAAGTTTTTACACAGCAGGACTTTTCGCGCCAAGACTTGAGCGACTGCCGTTTTCGACGTTGCCACTTCTACCAGTGCGATTTTCGCCACGCCAACCTGCGAGATGCCAGCTTCGAAGAGTGTCATTTCATCGAACCTGGCGCCATAGAAGGCTGTCACTTTAACTTCGCCGACCTGCGTGATGCGAGTTTTAAGGCTTGCCGACTCTCTCTGGCCAATTTTGCCGGTGCCAACTGTTTTGGCATCGAATTCAGAGAGTGCGATCTTAAGGGCGCCAACTTTTCCCGCAGCCGATTTTACAACCAGATCAGTCATACTGTGTACTTCTGCTCCGCCTACATCACGGGCTGCAACCTCGCCTACGCCAACTTGAACGACCAATGCCTGGAAAAGTGCGAACTATTTGAAAACAACTGGCGCAGCGCCAATCTTAACGGTGCCTCGTTGATGGGCTCGGATCTTAGTCGCGGCAGCTTCTCTCAAGATTGCTGGCAGAACTTGAACATACGCGGGTGTGACCTCACCCATGCCGAGCTTGAGGGGCTCGACATCAGAAGTGTCGACTTGGAAGGCGTGAAGATCTGTGCCTGGCAGACGGAGCAATTACTAGAACCACTAGGAATAGTCGTGATGCCTGACTAATTTTCATCAAGACAATATGACCGACAAGCATCTTATCGATTAGGGCCATCGCTATCGGCGATCTCTCAGGAGCAACTCTTCTGGAACAAGGCATACTGTCGCTCCAGGTTAATCTTGCCTTTTCTATCACCGGCGGCTGTGAACGGAATCAATAACTGGCTACAAAATACGATTTTTTTTCAGTTTTTCTGCCGCTTTATTGTCCGCCATCAAACATTGAAAGCAATTCTTTTAGCAGTAATTGTACCACCTCATGAGTCAGTCCAATCTAATCACAACGACAAGTGCCAGAGGACTATTCAATGAAAAAACTACTCGTTACCGCAACAATTACCGCGCTATTTGCTAGCCCTGTTTTTGCCGACAAACATGATGGCAAGTCTGCCGCAACGGCCAAGAAAGCCAAAGTAGAAGTGACAGACATAGATGCAGTTACCTCCGCTTCTTTAGTGCAGAAAGAGTACCTGCAACAATATACTCCTAAAGGCTTTAGCCAATCCGACGCCAAGAAGGCTCTATTTGTGTTAGCCGATCCTCGTCAACGCAGCGTAAACATGGACCTCGCCTACACCGCCATGGCTCACCTTGAAGCCCAAGGCATCGAGGTAGAAGTGCGAGATCTATATGCCATGGAGTGGCAGCCCGTATTACACAAAGAGGAGTTCTACTTCCAGAAAGACGGCATCGGCGAGCCCCAAGAAGACGTGGCGCATGAGCAGGCACTAATTGAGCGAGCCGATTACGTAATCTTCTCTTACACCAACTGGCACGATACACCCAACGCCATGATTAAGGGGTACCAGGAAAGAGTATTCTCCAAAAAATTTGCCTACGATAGCGGCGCTAAAGGCCCGGTTGGTCTGCTAAAAGGCAAAGGCATGTATACCATCATGAACTGCGGCTTCCTAGGTGGCGGGCGCGGTTACATAGGTGATGGTGTCGGAATCAATGATGCGAAATGGGAAAGCTATATGAAGGCATTCAAGGTACTCGATGACGACACCTCGTCGTGGTGGGGCATGGAAAACCTCGGTCGCTTCATGAACGACCGTACGCCTAAGAACGACTCAGATAACTATCAAAGTGAAATCAAACAACTACGTCAAGATCTAACCAAACACCTAGACAAGGTGTTCCTGTAGTCTCACTTAGCGTCACTATCGCCCCCACCTAACCATAGGCGAGTGCGGGGCGATTCATCAAAGGAGTCACCTATGTCGCGTCACCTGTTCGTCGCCTTCTACTTATGCCTCTGCTGCGCTCTTCCCGCCGCGGCTCAACAGCTTCATAGCATTAGCGGTGACACCATGGGCACTGTCTATCACATCAAGTGGATCTCCAGCTCTCCAAAGGCACGACAAGCAGAGATCGACGCGGCACTTGCCGCGCTCAATCAGCAGGTATCCACCTATCAATCGAACTCACAAATCGCAAAATATAACCGCTCCAATCCAGACCAGAGCGTCACCATAGGCGATGATTTTCGCAAGATTCTCGATGCGGGAATGGAACTATACAGACAGACTCAAGGGGCCTTAGACGTCACGGCGGCACCACTGGTAAATCTCTGGGGATTCGGCCCACATCAGATAGCTAAGATACCCAGTGACAGCCAGATCAAACATGCCCAATCTAAGATGGGACTAAGTAGCTTCAAGGTACAAAACCAGCACCTCACGAAGAAAGTTGCTGGTGCCACACTCGATTTCTCGGCAATTGCGAAGGGGTATGGCGTCGATCGCATCGCCCACCTTCTCGAGCAACACGGCATTGAAGACTATATGGTCGAAATTGGCGGCGAGGTAAGGCTTAAGGGGCTTAATCAGCAGCGACTACCATGGAAAATCGCCATCCTCAAACCCGATGCTCAACAGCAGCAGATTCAACAAATCATCCGTGCCAACAACCTCGCGATTGCGACTTCTGGAGACTACCTCAACTTCTATCGCTATCAGGACAAGGTTTACAGTCACCTGATCGATCCGCAACTTGGTAAACCTATTACCAACCATATTGCATCGGTTACCGTCCTACACCCCAGCTGTATGTATGCTGACGGCTATGCTACGGCCTTATCGGTAATGGGAGTCCAGCGAGCGTTGGCCTTTGCAAATGAAAAAGCGTTACCAGTAATGATAATAGAAAGGCGGGACGAACAATTCAGCGTTTTTTATGCGGGTGGATTTAAAGATTACATTATTGAATAGAAAACTTAATCACTATTAGATGCCAGCATCATTTTAATTCATGATAAAAGCAGAAACTCATTCATCGTAAATCATAACAATCCGATTAATTTGCTTAATAACCTTAGCATAAGAATCACTATTCAATGGTCTTTTCCACTCAAGCTGGTTAATACAACCAAATAAACACCTGGCAAAATTATGCTCGTCTAATAGACGTGGATTATTGCCACATATTTCAACATCAGATAGCGCCATAGCACCACGCTGAATACAAACAACACTTGTGCGGACTAATGCAATTTCATCGCTACAACTATATAGTTCACCTGCAGCCTTAGCTCTTTTTAATAATGCATCAATACCTAGACAACAAGAGTTAAGCTTATTTAAAAATGCCTGTCTTCGTCCACTGCTAGCCCTATGCAGCAAAGATGGCAACTCGGCCATGACATGCACCCCAGTGCCAAGACCAGTCTGCTTCGCATGCCAGAAGGGTAGCAAGGTGATCGCCAACCAGATCTCCGCCGGGGTGAGTTCACAATTAAATAAACTTGGAAAGTGTAATAGATGACGCTCAAGATTTTGAGTTTGAATAGCTAAGAACAGATCTTCTTTATTAGTAAAATGGGAATACAATGTGCCTACGCTACATTTAACAACACTTGCTAATTCAGAGAAACGAAAAGACATCACCCCCTGCGTCTCAATAAGGCGCTTTGCCTCATTCAGTAATAAAACCTCTCTATCACTATATTTCTTAGACTTCATGGCCTTCGCTCAATCACGGTAACACCCACATATTAACAGACCATGAAAAAGTCACCATTAACCCAGTCACAAATAAAAACGAAAAATATTCACATCTAGCAGAAATAATAAAAACAACATCACAATAAGAAAATCAAACAACATTTAAAGATGAAACATATTTTGCGTTTTCATTAGAGTTACCCATGAAGTCAACAATGTTCAGCGACATCAAACCAATATCAAATTTAGCCTCATTGTTGCTGTACAAACCTTTACCCCTAGGAGTCATGAGATGAAAACCCTTTACGCATGTATAGCTTTGGTCTGCAGCACCCAGGTACACGCAGAATCCACTCCGTTGATCCACTGGTGGGATCTTAGTGCTTCGGCACTCTACGGCGAAAACTATGATCTAGCCCCGTCGGATAAGCAGACAACATTCACCTTTGAAACCGCAGGAGGCTGGCGTTACGGCGATTGGTTCGCATTTCAAGACCTGACCTATTTCAACGGCAGCGATGTCGGAAAAAGCAATACCACCTATGGCGAAATCACCACACGTTTCAGCGCCAACAAAATCTTCAACACAGATATTGGCTTTTCGATCGTTAAAGATCTCTCACTGGCATTGCAATTAGAAGAAGGAGAGGGTCCGCTTGAAACCTTACTCTACGGTGTTGGCATCGACTTCGATCTGCCCTATTTTAAATATGTGAAGCTCAACAGCTACAAGAAGCATCCCCTACACAGTGGCCAGGACGACAATGAATGGCAGCTATCTCCCTCTTTCATGCTTGAGGTCCCCGTAGGCAACAGCAGCCTCATCATCGACGGCTATATCGATTGGGTATTTAATACCGACACAGATATAGACAGCTTCCACCTAAATCCCCAGATAAAGTATGACCTGGGACAGGTCATGTTTAATCAACCCAGCAAACTGCTGGTCGGGATAGAGTATGACCTATGGCTAAACAAATACGGCGTAGAAGGGATAGACCAAAACACCTTCTCATTCTTAGTGAAATACCATTTATAACCACATTCACACCAAACAAACTCATTCAATAATCCCGATAACTATATTAGGGAAACCATGAGATTGTTAGCGTACCCAACGCATTAGCTGATTGGCGTCTAGCCCGCCGAGCTGGCGCTTAATCAGCTTACCCGAGCCGTCGAACAGCAGGAGTTCGGCGGCGCCCGCCCGGTATTTAGCAATCAATTGGTCGCCCTCTGGAGTGCCGACTCTGGCCAGCAGAAACACCAGGTTATCGCCAAGATGACCACGCGCCTCGTTCATCTGCTCTGTCTGGGTATGGCT
The DNA here is from genome assembly GCF_022398495.1 of Shewanella sp. Isolate8. Classification (NCBI taxonomy): domain Bacteria; kingdom Pseudomonadati; phylum Pseudomonadota; class Gammaproteobacteria; order Alteromonadales; family Shewanellaceae; genus Shewanella; species Shewanella sp. Isolate8. Next base: position 540,467 of record NZ_JAKEVI010000003.1, read on the forward strand.
CACCGCCAGGTTAGGGTCGTAGACAAACACTAGGGCAGGCGTCCCCTGACCTATCTCCTCATGGGTCGCCTTAAAGCCCTTGGGCATCATCATGATCAGCAGCGCGATCAGCCCCACCACGGCCAAGCTCACCCCAATCGCCATCCAAGGCCCACGCTTAGTCCCGTTTAAATGCCGCTCTCCCATGATGCTCGCTCCCTTGATAACCATTCCAGATACAAAACAGTCACCATGCTACCTAGGCAAGCTGAGGCAAATCTTAAAAATGGATAATTGTTCAGGTTAAAGCGCAATTGCCTTGATGTCAGGAGCGATCGCCGAATAACGTTCGCATCTGGCCAGTAGTTGTGCCTTATATGCCTCCACAAAAGCCTGCTCATCTTCGTCCAAGTCTTTGAGCATGGCGATGACACCATCAATTTCGAGCCTTATCTTAACTACCATCTTATCCAGGCTATTTACGATTAAGGCTCTTGGTAATCCCACCTCTTCGCTAAAGGCGGCAAGTTGATAGGCATAGATCTTATTGGGATCGAACTCATCATCTATCGCCATTGCCAACTCTTGTTCAAAATCCTCATATAAGGCCACGCAAACTAGGTCATACCAAGGCGTAGGCGTCATACCGCTGGGCGTCATAAAAAACGAGTAGTTTTTCCCATGGGCATCGGCATTGCCACTCAATAAATTGAAGAGCGTCCACCGCAACATATCCTGCTTGGCTGCAGCCGGATTAATACATTGATTCGCAAGACCAAACAACCTTGGCAGGCTGACACCTTCACGAATATCCCTGACATCCCGTCCACTACCAAAGTTACGTTCATATTTCTTGTTGACGCTAAAACCAAGGGCTTGGCAACTATCGATAATGTGCCGCCTCTGCACCCTGTTTTCATCGGCCAGATAGCGACGATCGAAACGTTCGACACACAAGGATTTATACTGACCAAAACAACGAATCTCGACATTCGCGACATTCAAGGCCAGCGCCTTAGCCAAGCGCATAGTAAGGAACTCGTTGATGACCAGATGCGGATGCTGTTCAAATTTCAGGATATGTGTCGATGACAGCGCTCCTTCGCCGAAGCCAAACTCCTCACCGTTAAAGAAGAGATTTAACTTAGACTGTACCCCAGCCACCGACAGCCTAGGTCTACCATCCCAAATCTCCATTGGCCAGTAGTCAGGAGCTTCCAGTCTCTGAACGATCTCATCGTCACTGATAGCCCGGAATCTTGTCGGTGGAAATGCTGAACCTTTAGAAGAAAAGGCGATGGCACCCGCAGTATCTAGGCCAATGGCCCGGATGAGCGCAAAGGTATTGCCCTTTGTAACACCAAGCGATTCAACAAGGTAATCGAGCCCCTTATTCTCAGGCAGCAAATTAACCAGAAACATGGCAATTTGCGTACTGCTACCCGAACCATCCAAAGGGATCATAGGTGATAATGGAAAACCGCTTTGCTGCCAGGCTTGGGTGTAGCTGACCGCAAAACGCTCATCGCTTGGATTAAATGACAACTCACCGATGACTTGGTCACCGAGAAGCATTTCTAACACAAGGATTGGTGATTCGGCCATAGCTAGTACCACTCACTTGAACCGGCATCCGACTTTGACTCGACAGCGAGCCTAATCCCCAAGCCATCGAGTATCTTGAATAGGGTAGAGATGTAGACATCTTCCCCCTTCTCGACACGAATCAGGGTTTTCTTAGTGACACCGCACAACATTGCCGCCACCTCTTGAGTCAGCGCCGCTTCCTTCCTGCGGGTCTTAATCAGTAATCCCAACGAATCTTGGTTTAACGAGGAGCTCATAAGATCACCATAAAGTGTACTTTGCTACACTTTAGCCACGATAAAGGGATGATTCAACATAAAAGTGTAGCAACATACACTTTTTAAGTATTAACAAGATCAACAGCCAAAAAGTGTAACATCATACACCTTTAATCTGTTCAAGTTAGCAAATGGGCCAAAAGTGTCACTTGTTACACTTTTTGAGTCGTACAGAATGAGAAAGTGTTATCGAAGCCCTAGGACCAACAGCATTATCCCTACGAACAGCACCTGCGCCTTGGTTATCAACAACAGCAACATTAGCTCTTAACGCATATTCTTTATCCACATAGAAAATCCTGAACATTCTTCAATGCTTTGTCACCTAGATGAAATCAGATACACTTGCCCATTATCAGTTTGCTCATTATTGAGCAGTGAATGGATGCAATTGATAAATGATTCTGAAAAACAAATCACTTCAAACAGTACATTCCGCACAAGCCTATGCTGGACAAAAGCAAGAACAGGACGTTGCTTTCTTTCTACGCCGCGCCTTCAAAGATCATCCCCAAGTGTTGGTCATCAATGACTTTAAGTTCAGTTTTAACGATGAAACGGCGCAGATCGACCATCTGATTATCTACACCTATGGTTTTGTATTAATCGAGTCAAAGAGCATCAAAGGTCAGGTTAAAGTCAACCAACAGGAAGAGTGGACTCGCAGCCACCAGGGCAATTGGTTTGGTATGGCATCGCCCATCAAACAAGTCGAACTCCAACAGGCGCTTTTGCTGCAATTATTAACGCATCACAGAAGTGAAATTCTCGGTAAGCTATTGGGCATCAAACAGCAGGGCTTCAGGTTACGAGGATGGGATCATCTTTGCGCCGTATCGAGCGATGCAATAATTAACCGCGACACCATACCTAAGCAGGTCTCAGAAAAACTAGTGAAAACCGAGTTCCTGGTCGACAAACTCAACGAGATAATGAATCTCAAGGGCAAGTTTACACGATTGGTTAATTTTACCGATACCCGACCCGACTTTAGCCAAGATGAACTCAACTCAATCGCCGATTTCTTGATTAGCCATGACTTCGATAACAAGCACTCGAAAGAACAGCACGAAGCTAGCGAGCAGGCTACGTGGAAACATAAAAACTTAGAACAAGGCGAAATTATTATAGATTCAGAGGCGATTCAGCCACAGCCCATAATGCAGCTACAAGAGGCCCATCCCCCTTACCAAGCTCGTCAGCATGATGCAGTCCCACAACTAAAACTGCTTTGTAAGCACTGTGGGGAATCAGCTAATTACAAGCCAATGTATGGTAAGTACGGATACTACATCCATTGCAACCAGTGCACTAAAAACACGCCCATGAAACAGGAGTGTCCCCAGTGCCAAAGCAAGCATACCCGAGTACAGAAAAGGCGAGAAACCTACACGCTACACTGCCAAGAATGCAGCTTTAATCAGCAGGTGGTTTAGGCTTACCAAACGAAATTCGAATATCGACTCAGGTATTAATAAAGTTTACTCTGCCCCCACTTTTTACCACCCATTTTTACCACTCTAATCTTCACCGTGAAACATCTCCCCAGGAGTCAGCTAAGTTTGCTTTTTTCAGGAGTTTAGCAAAGAAATTCTGCCTGAATATGTTTTCAGCACTCATTATATATTCTAGGTGTTCACTAAATTTTGATGAATCAGCGAAAAAGTTAGGGTATGCCTCCCTTATACCACCAACGGCATTTGCGTACACTAATGCAACTACAACATTAGAATCCTTATCAGCTGTAATTTTTTCTGTTTCGGTATATATATCCTGCGCTTCTTTAGACTCGTCCTCACTAAAATGAGTATAAGTCAAAGATTTATTCAAAATATTTACCTCAAGTAAAACATAGCCTTCCTTTCCAATAGTATCTAGTTCCTCACCGATAATTTTCAACGAATTAGCAAATGCCTTTAGCTTATCTGCCACCTTCAGATTCCTAGTGTTTTCACAAATAGATAGGACAGATTCTGACGATTCTTTATCATTTATTAGTCGAGAAATGTACTGAATTTTTTTATCTTTATCACTTAAACTTTCAAACAAATGAATATTATCCATGATTGCAAACTGCTTGCTAACATTAATAAAAAAATCACTCCACATTTTCTGACCTTGATTTGTTTTTAAAGACTGCTTAGTAAACAAGTCAATAATTTCCAAAGCTGTCGCCCAATAGTGTTGAATTCTTGTTCTTAATTGAACCTCTATTTTTTTATCTCTTCCAGATAAGTCTGGAAATCTTCCCACTATATGCAAGCTTCTATATCCATCATCCTTTGGTTCTTTAATATAATCTTTAATACGAAATCCATCATCCCATCTAAACTCTGGCATTTTCCTTAGAACTCTTGAAACTTGAGCGACTTTCTTACTGTTACCTAAAACGATTCTGCAGCCACCGATATCCTGCATGTTTTTTAAGTTCATTTTAGGAAAACGCCTTAGCTTCAGAACTATAGATGGAAATCTTTTTAATCTTTTAGCAAAAATAGCCTTTTCATCAATTTCTTTAACAGCTGGTTGCAACTTGTCTAAAGCATTCTCCAATGGTTTCTCATAACTAAATCGCCAATAAGACAGAACACTGAAGGCCTCGTTCAATTTATCCTCATTTTGTGGAAGATAGGTATCTGAATTAATCAAACACTCTCCGGCCCTCAAAACTTGCTTTCCCGAAGGTTTTTTTATTTCTTCAACAGAACGCACTCGACTATCAATCATCTAACAACCATGTAAATACAAAAATATCAAACAATAATACAATCAGTTACATAACAAATTCAATTAGACTTATTGTTTATATTTATACCATATGTTAAAAACTGTTATTTAAATATAAAAACATCTAAAGGCTTTGATGATGAAAATCATAAAAATAACATTGAAGCACTCCCAGATAATCCAATGTATCAAGTTTTACTGAATTAGGTAGACACATCTAAAATATGCCCCCTAAACTAAAGGTTCAGACCCAGCTGCATTAGACGTATGCAATGGACTCAAAAACATCTATCCTACTAATTTACCTTATAAAAAATTCAGACATAAAAACCGCCCCCCTTAGGTATCGGTTTTTTTACTTAGTTTCAGGCTGTTAAGCTTAGACCAGCAGAGCATTTTACGTGGGATAAATCTTGTTAGAGCAAGGCGCTTTACCGCAACGTTTAGTACACTGCTAATACCTTACATTCATGTGATGAAGCAACGCAGCGTACTCTCCCCCTATATACAAAAAAATCCCTGACACTGTGAAGTATCAGGGATTTTCTTTTTAGGTGTTGTGCTTAGCGATTTAGCTAAGCACTCAGGCCTATGGAACAGATGTTCTAGCGCAGGAAAAATCGTTTTAGAGCAAGGCATCTTGCCGCGACGTTTAGCTGTCTAAACGAGTGGCAAGATAACGCCGCTATAGACGATTTTAACCAGCTAGAATTACATCATGCCGCCCATACCGCCCATACCACCCATTCCGCCCATGCCGCCCATATCGCCGGCACCAGCTTCTTGTGGAATCTCACCAACCATAGCTTCGGTAGTGATCATCAGACCCGCGATAGATGAAGCGAACTGTAGCGCGCTACGAGTCACCTTAGTTGGGTCAAGGATACCCATTTCTAGCATGTCGCCATATACGTCGCTACCGGCGTTGTAACCATAGTTACCTGAGCCGTTCTTAACGTTGTTGGCAACCACTGAGGCTTCTTCACCTGCGTTAGTGGCGATCTGACGTAGTGGCGCTTCCATGGCGCGCAGTGCGATAGTCACACCGTGCTTCTGGTCTTCGTTAGCCACTTCAACTTCACCGATCTTAGAGGCAACGCGAACCAGGGCAACACCACCACCGGCAACCACACCTTCTTCAACGGCGGCGCGAGTCGCGTGTAGTGCATCTTCTACGCGAGCCTTCTTCTCTTTCATTTCGACTTCGGTAGCGGCACCGACTTTGATCACTGCAACACCGCCGGCCAGCTTAGCCATACGCTCTTGTAGTTTTTCACGGTCGTAGTCAGAAGTAGACTCTTCAGCCTGGATCTTGATTTGAGCAACGCGGGCAGAGATCTGCTCTTGCTCGCCGGTACCGTCGATGATGGTAGTGTCATCTTTGGTGATAACCACGCGCTTAGCCGTACCCAGATCTTCCAGAGTGGCTTTTTCAAGCTCTAGGCCGATCTCTTCGGCAATCACAGTACCGCCAGTCAGGATGGCGATATCTTGTAGCATCGCCTTACGACGGTCACCGAAACCAGGTGCCTTAACCGCAGCAACCTTAACGATACCGCGCATGTTGTTCACAACCAGCGTCGCCAGGGCTTCGCCTTCGACGTCTTCGGCGATGATCATCAGTGGCTTACCAGTTTTCGCCAGACCTTCAAGGATTGGCAGTAGCTCACGGATGTTAGAGATCTTCTTGTCAACCAATAGGATGTATGGGTTTTCAAGTTCAACGCTGCCGGTTTCTGGCTTGTTGATGAAGTATGGAGACAGGTAACCACGGTCAAACTGCATACCTTCAACCACGTCCAGCTCGTTCTCTAGCGCCTGACCTTCTTCAACGGTGATCACGCCTTCTTTACCCACGCGCTCCATCGCAGTTGCGATGATTTCACCGATAGACTCGTCAGAGTTAGCAGAGATGGTACCTACCTGAGCGATAGCCTTAGTGTCGCTACACTCTTGAGACAGTGTCTTCAGCTCGGCAACAGCAGCCACAACTGCCTTGTCGATACCGCGCTTAAGATCCATTGGGTTCATGCCAGCGGCAACGGCTTTCAGACCTTCGGTCACGATAGCTTGCGCCAGTACGGTTGCAGTGGTGGTACCGTCACCGGCGGCGTCGTTGGCTTTAGAAGCAACTTCTTTCACCATCTGCGCGCCCATGTTTTCAAACTTGTCTTCTAGTTCGATCTCTTTAGCAACCGATACACCATCTTTGGTGATCAGTGGTGCGCCGAAGCTCTTGTCTAGCACTACGTTACGGCCTTTAGGGCCCAGGGTGACTTTAACTGCGTTAGCCAGTACGTTTACGCCCGAAAGCATTTTTACGCGAGCATCATTACCAAATAAAACTTCTTTAGCTGCCATGTTCTGTATCCTTTAATAAAATTCTGGTTAAACGGGATATTGAGTGGATTATTCCACTACAGCCATTAAATCTGACTCAGAAAGGATCAAGACCTCTTGGCCGTCGATCTTCTCTTTCTTCACGCCATAACCTTCGTTGAAGATCACTATGTCACCCACTTTTACGTCGAGTGGCTGCACAGTGCCATTTTCAAGAATTCGGCCATTGCCTACAGCAAGAACTTCACCGCGAGTTGACTGCTCGGCTGCACTACCTGTCAGTACGATGCCACCGGCTGATTTTGATTCAACTTCAGAACGCTTAACAATGACGCGGTCATGTAATGGACGAATATTCATCTACGGACTCTCCTAATGATTTTTTTGCCCAACAAACGTTGGCGGTTTATCAAAAAAAAGTGCGGCGACTTCGCTTTCGCCGCGGGATGTTCGATATATGGGGATGGGGTTGCTGAGATCCAAGGGCTTTACAAAAAAAATCTGATTTTTTTTAACTGGGTTTTATAAAAGATCAGCCATTCCTGATAGAATTGCCCTCCTTCTGTTACCTAGGCATTTCACTTACATGAGAGACAGACACGGGCTGCTCAGTCAGCCAATCGGTCGTGTACTGCTAAATATGAGCCTCCCGAACCTGATTGGTATTCTCACCATTCTTGGGTTCAGCCTTGTAGACACTTTTTTTATCAGCCAGTTAGGCACAGAAGCCCTGGCCGCCATCAGCTTTACCTTTCCGGTCACCCTGATTGTTTCCAGCATAGCCATCGGCATAGGCGCCGGGGTCTCCACCAATCTTGGCCGCCTCATCGGCAGCGGCAACAGCCCCAAGGCAAGGGTGTTTCTCCATGACGCCCTGCTGATCACCTTCTGGCTGATCGCCGCCATCTCGCTGCTGGGCAGCCTGTTTATCGGCCCGCTGTTTAGCCTGCTGGGGGCCAACGAACTCAGCCTGCCGCTGATCCGCGACTATATGTTTCTCTGGTATCTGGGGGCGCCGCTGCTGGTGCTCTTGATGGTGGGTAACCAGGGGCTGCGCGCCACCGGCGATACCAAGTCACCGGCCAAGATCATGGCGCTGGCGGCGCTGATCAACCTGGTGCTCGACCCGCTGCTGATCTTCGGTCTAGGCCCCTTCCCACGCCTGGAAATTCAGGGCGCGGCCATCGCCACCCTGGTCTCCTGGATAGTGGCGCTGTCCTTGTCGGGATACCTGTTGATCATCAAGCGTAACCTGGTGGACTTTGCCGAATTTAACCTTGAGCGGATTCACTGCAACTGGCGCCAGCTGGCCCATATCGCCCAGCCGGCGGCGCTGATGAACCTGCTCAACCCTGTGGCTAACGCCATCATCATGGCCATGCTGGCGCGCATCGACCACAGCGCGGTGGCGGCCTTCGGCGCCGGCACCCGATTGGAGTCGGTACTGCTGATCGCCGTGATGGCGCTCTCCTCCAGCTTGGTGCCCTTCATCGCCCAAAATCTGGGGGCGGGACAGACGGAGCGCGCCCGCGACGCCCTCATGCTGTCGCTGCGTTTCGTGCTAGTATTCCAGACCCTGATCTATCTGCCGCTGGCGCTGCTGGCGAACCCTATCGCCCAGCTGTTCAGTAAAGATCCCCAGGTGATCGAGTGGCTCAGCTTCTACATCATCGCCCTGCCCGCCGCCTATGGCCCGCTGGGCATGGTGATCCTCACCGCCACCTCGCTCAACGCCTACCACAGGCCCATGAGCTCCTTGGTGCTTAACCTCTGCCGCCTGTTTCTGCTCCTGCTGCCGCTGGCGGCGCTGGGCTCTTATCTGGGCGGGGTGAAGGGGCTGCTGCTGGCGCTACCTGTCACCAACGCCGTGATGGGCATCGCCTGTTATATCCTGGCCAGTCGCATCACAGAACCTGACACCACGCCTAAGCATGTGGAGATCTACAAGCGTTAGCTAAGCGCCTAAGCATGTGGAGCTCTACAAGCGTTAGCGCCTCCGCCATGTTTGGCAAAGGTTTTCTAAGAGGAATTGAGTCGCGGCTGATGGTGTTTTAGCTGGTATGGTCGGTAGCACTGGCAATGATACCTGAGAGCCTGATGATGGCTCTCGGTTATCGGCCTTCTCGAGCCGAGTTGTCATCAATGCCAGCTTAGGAGAGCGGCTTGATCACACCCTTGGTTCTGGCTTCGCGGTCACAGGCCCCGCTTTGAATGCACTCCTCTAACGCCCGCATCATGTGGTCGATGAAGCGCTGGCTGGCGAGGCTGATGAAACGCCGCGACGGATAGACCAGGAAGCACTTACCCTCATAGGGTTCGATATCTTCAAATAGCATCACCAACTTGCCCTGTTCCACATATTCCTGGGCTATCGGCAGCGGCATCATGGCGATCCCCCGCCCCATCAGAGCGGCTTCTAAACAGGTATCGAGGCTGTTGACGCAGAGGTTACCCGACACCGACAGTATCCTGTCTTTACCGAAGGGGACTTCGTTGAAGATCCTACCGTTGGGATAACGGAACAGGATCGAATTATGCTCGGGTAACTCCTCCGGCTTAGTCGGTTTACCCGCCCTCTCCAGGTATTCCGGGCTGGCAAAGAAGTGTATGGTTTCGCTGATCAGGTGGCGCGCCACCATCTCATTTTCATTAAACGCATCTTCGAGCATGAAGGCCAGATCGATATTATTGCGGATCATATCCTTGGGCTCTGAGCTGACGATGATCTCCACCGTCAGCGCCGGATTGAGATCCATGAACTCGAATATCGCGTGGGTGATGTGCAGGAGCTCAGGGATTGGAAAGATCAGTATGCGCAGGTGTCCAGACACAGCGGCCTCGCCCCCCGACAGCTCTGAGAAGGTCTGCTCCAGGGTCGCCAGTAAGGGCGTGGTTTTATTGTAGAAATGACTGCCCGAGGCGGTGAGGGTCATGGCCCGGCTCTGGCGATGAAACAGCTTCACATTGAGCTCATCTTCCAGCGCCTGCAGACGGCGACTCAGGGTCGATTTAGGCACATTGAGTATATCGGCCGCCTCGACCAGGCTACCCGTCTCAACGATACGGTGGAACAGGGCAATATCTTCGGTTTTCATCACTGACTCACTAACACGCTAAACCTGATTGCCTATTACTTTGCACACACACGTCAGGCTAAATCAAGTCAATATCGTTTCATTTTATGGAACCCACAGTTCCACATAATTCCATTTTAATAGATGTATCGCGCTGCTATCTTAGCCAGCCATGAGATACACCTTGTCACAATTAATGGAGTTTACGATATGAAACCCCTGACAACCTCACTTTCACTACTCGTAATGACTCTAGTACTTGCTGGTTGCAGCACAGAATCTGCCGAGATAACCCCGCCCAGTGTGCGCCCCGTTAAGTTGCTGGAGATCACCGAGCTAGGTAGCGGCACCCTGAGAAGCTTCCCCGCCAAGGTGGCCGCCACCAAGCAGGCCGAGCTCTCCTTCCGCCTGTCGGGTCAGCTGGTCGAATTCACCCTGGTGGATGGTCAGCGTGTCACCAAGGGCGAAGTGCTGGCGCGTCTGGACGACAGAGACGCCCGCAACAACCTGCTCAACCGCGAGGCGGATCATGAGCTGGCCCAGGCCGACTTTAACCGTAAGGGTGAGCTGCTGCGCCAGGCGCTGATCTCCCAGGCGGAATATGACTTAGCCAAGGCGCAGCTGAAATCCAGCGCCGCCAACCTGGCCAGCGCCCAGGATCAGCTGAGCTATACGGTGATCAAGGCGCCCTTCAGCGGCACGGTCGCCAAGACCAAGATAGAAAATTTCCAGATAGTGCAGGCCAACCAGCCGATTCTGGTGCTACAGAAAGATCGTTTCATCGACGTGGTGATCCAGGTGCCCGAGTCGCTGGCCAGCCGCGTGACCTCCTTTAATCCCCATTCGCCTTCGCTGCCCATGGTGACCTTTAGCAACCATCCAGAGCAGCAGTATGCCGCGCGTCTCAAGGAGTTCGCCACCCAGGTCACTCCGGGTACCCAGAGCTATGAGGTGGTGTTTACCCTGCCGACCCCGACCGAATTTAGCGTACTGCCGGGCATGAGCGCCCAGCTGGTGCTGGATATTGCCGGCCCCGATGCCGACAAGAAAAGCACCGTAGTGCCGCCGAGCGCCGTGCTCAAGCGAGATCAGGACGGCACGCCTATCGTTTGGACCTATGATCTGGGCACGGGCCAGGTGAGTTCCCGCGAGGTGAGCCTGGGTAAGGTCACCAGTGAGGGCATAGAGATCACCCAGGGCCTGACGGTGGGCGACCGTGTGGTGGTCGCCGGTGTGGCCCAGCTCAGCGAACATCAACAGGTCAAGCCTCTGCGCTGGCAACGAGGTGTTTAACCGATGAATTTTGCCGAGTATTCGATCACCCACAAGGTGATCAGTTGGATGTTTGCCCTGCTACTGCTGATTGGCGGCAGCCTGTCGTTCCTCAGCCTGGGGCAGCTTGAATTTCCAGAATTTACCATCAAGGAGGCGCTGGTTGTCACCGCCTACCCTGGTGCCTCGCCCGAGCAGGTGGAAGAAGAGGTCACCCTGCCACTGGAAGACGCGCTGCAGCAACTCGATGGGGTGAAGCATATCACCTCGATCAACAGCGCCGGCCTGTCGCAGATCCAGATTGAGATGGAAGACAAGTATGATGCCGAGAAGCTGCCGCAGATCTGGGATCTGGTGCGCCGTAAGGTAAGCGATACCCAGGGGAGTCTGCCCAGTGGCGCCATGACGCCTCAGGTGATCGACGACTTTGGCGATGTCTACGGCATTCTGCTCAACCTCAGCGGCGACGGCTATAGCGAGCGCGAGTTGGAAAACTACGCCGACTTTCTGCGCCGTGAGCTGGTGCTGGTCGACGGCATCAAGCGGGTCAACATAGCCGGTATCGTCGACCAGCAGGTGGTGGTGGAGATCTCCACCCAGAAGATCAACGCCCTGGGGCTGAACCAGGACTATATCTATGGCCTGATCAACAGCCAGAACGTGGTCTCTAACGCGGGTAGCATTCGCGTGGGCGACAACCGTATTCGCATCCACCCCACGGGCGAGTTCGACAGCGTCGAGGCGCTATCGCGCCTGGTGGTGAGTGCGCCCGGCAGTGCCAAGCTTATCTACCTGAGAGATATCGCCAACATCTACAAGGCGATGGACGAGACCCCAAGTAACCTGTATCACAGCGGCGGCGACATGGCGCTGTCTGTGGGCATCGCCTTCTCCAGCGGCGTCAACGTGGTCAAGGTGGGTGAGGCGGTCAACCTCAAGATGCAGGAGCTCGGCGACGAGCTGCCCGTAGGCATGACACTCACCACAGTCTATGATCAGAGCAAGATGGTGGATCAAACCATCAACGGCTTCCTGGTGAACCTGGCGGAATCGATCGCCATCGTCATCGGCGTGCTGCTGATCTTCATGGGGCTGAGATCTGGCCTGCTGATGGGGCTGGTACTGCTGCTCACCATTCTGGGGACCTTCATCATGATGCAGGTGCTCAATATCGAACTACAGATCATCTCACTGGGGGCATTGATCATCGCCCTGGGGATGTTGGTGGATAACGCCATCGTGGTGACCGAGGGGATCCTCATCGGCCTCAAGCGCGGCCAGTCGCGCTTGGAGACCGCCAAGCAGGTGATCACCCAGACCCAGTGGCCACTGCTGGGGGCAACCGTGATTGCCATCATCGCCTTCGCGCCAATCGGTCTGTCGGATAACGCCACGGGTGAGTTCTGTATCTCCCTGTTTCTGGTGCTGCTGATCTCACTGTTTATCAGCTGGATCACCGCCATGACCCTGACCCCCTTCTTCTGCGATCTGCTGTTTAAGGATGGCGAGATCCCAGACGAGGCCGATAGCGACCCCTACAAGGGTTGGCTGTTCCAGCTCTATCGTGCCAGCCTAGGCCTGGCGATGCGCTTTCGCGGTCTGACCCTGCTGGTCGTGCTGCTGGCCTTGGTAGGCTCTGTCATGGGCTTTGGTCAGGTGAAGAACGTCTTCTTCCCGGCCTCTAACACGCCTATCTTCTTCGTGGATGTATGGATGCCAGAGGGCAGCGACATCAAGGCCACCGAGGCCCTGCTGGGCCGTATCGAGCAGGACCTGATGGCGGAGCAGCAGAAGCAAGATGCCGGCCTGGTGAACATCACCAGCGTGGTGGGCCAGGGTGCCCAACGCTTCGTGCTGCCCTATGTGCCGGAGAAGGGCTATGCAGCCTATGGTCAGCTGCTGATCGAGATGAGCAACCTGGAGACCCTCAACGCCTATATGCGCAGGCTAGAGCAGGATCTGGTACAGCATTATCCCGAGGCGGAATATCGCTTCAAGTATATGGAGAATGGCCCAAGCCCGGCGGCCAAGATAGAGGCGCGCTTCTACGGCGAAGACCCTGAGGTGCTGCGGCAGTTGGCCCAGCAGGCCAGCGAGCTCTTCCTCGCCGAGCCGAGCGCCACCAGCGTGCGCCACAACTGGCGTAATCAGGTGACCCTGGTACGGCCGCAACTGGCGCTGGCTCAGGCCCGCGAAACCGGCATCAGCAAGCAAGACCTGGATAACGCTCTGCTGACGAATTTCAGCGGCAAGCAGGTGGGCCTGTACCGCGAGAACAGCCACCTATTGCCGATTATCGCCCGGGCACCGGCCGATGAGCGTCTCAATGCCGACAGCATCTCGGCGCTGCAGGTGTGGAGCACAGAAAACAATGTGTTCGTGCCCATCTCTCAGGTCGTCAGCGATTTTGCCACCGAGTGGGAGAACCCGCTGATCATGCGCCGCGACCGTAAGCGGGTGATCTCTGTGCTCGCCGATCCGGTCAACGGCAGCAATGAGACCGCAGATTCGGTGTTTAGAAAGCTACGTGACAAAGTCGAGGCCATCAGCCTGCCTGCCGGTTATGAACTGGAATGGGGCGGCGAATACGAGACCTCAAGCGAGGCGCAGCAGTCGGTATTTAGCTCGATTCCAATGGGCTATCTGGCGATGTTCCTGATAACTGTGCTGCTGTTTAACTCGGTCAGGCAGCCCCTGGTGATCTGGTTTACCGTGCCCCTGGCGCTTATCGGCGTGGTCTCAGGCCTGCTGCTGTTCGACGCCCCCTTCAGCTTCATGGCGCTGCTGGGCCTGCTGAGTCTTACCGGGATGATCATCAAGAACGGTATCGTCCTGGTAGATCAGATCAACCTGGAGCTGAGCCAGGGTAAGCAGGCCTATCAGGCGGTGTTCGATTCCTCGGTGAGCCGCGTGCGCCCCGTGTTGATGGCGGCGATCACCACCATGCTGGGGATGATCCCCCTGCTGCCGGACGCCTTCTTCGGCTCCATGGCGATCACCATCATCTTCGGCCTGGGGTTCGCCTCTGTGCTCACCCTGGTGGTGCTGCCGGTGACCTACACGCTAGTGTTCGGCATCAAGGTGCCTAAGCGCGCCTAGGCGGGCTTCACCCCTTTCCAATTCGCTTCCCGGCGTGCCCGGCTCGAAAGAGTCGGGCTTTTTCTTTGGTTCATCTCGGATTAGCGGCAAGCTGGATTTACACCCGCTCACCACAGGCGCCTCGTCTCACTCGTCACACAGGAGGATCAGGCACGACGGGACTATACTTAAACCGTAAACAATGTAAGGTTATCGGGAGGATACTATGTATGCTCATCACTCCATCGACAGGCGCCTGTTACTGGTAGCGGCACTAGCCACCACGGCGCTACTGGGCTGTGAGCGGCCGGTGAGCTTCTCATCTCAGGTACAGCCCATACTTAACGCCTCCTGCATCAGCTGTCATTCGGGTGCAGGCGAAGGCATGGCAAAAACCCATCTGGCACTGGATAGCTATGAGGGCGTGATGCGCGGCACCCAGCTTGGCCCCGTCGTGGTCCCCGGCAGCGCCGCCTCAAGCACCCTCTACCTGGCGATCGATCACAAGGTCGACAGCAAGATCCAGATGCCCCCTCACCACAGTGATAAATTTGCGCAAGGCGAAGGAAAGCCCCTCAGCAGCGAGCAGATCGCCACGATCAAACGTTGGATAGATGAAGGCGCCAAACAGAACTAGCTTTCTACTCTGCTAACCACCGCCTCCGGGCGGTGGCTTTTTACTAAATTCTGTTATCATCAAACTCACCCTTAAGCCACCGAGTTGAAACCTATGGGTCGTCAGATTTTCCTCTTCTTGTTCGCCGCCAGCCTAGTGACGGGATGCGTAGCCACGCCCAGCCAAACAGAGGTGGAGCAACAACGGCTAGGGGTCATGGTGCAGGCGCTGCAACAAGCTATCGCCGTCCCCTCTCCCGAGCACCTTGAGGTGATCGCCCGCTACGGCACGGATTCGCGCTACTATGTGATGGTGCGTGGCTGGCTGGTGCAAACACTAAGCGGCGTCGAGAGCCAGCTGGCGGCCAGTGGCGATGCGGCTCCCGAGGCGATGCGCACCAGGGCCGAGCATCTCAGGGCCGCCATCAGACGCATCGATCTGGAATAGCTTACCCATAATAAAAATGCCAATAACGACAGTCCTGTAACCACACGACTCAGCAGCAAACCTTATGAATAGAGCCTTATGAATAAAGCCATCATCGCCACCCTGCTTTCGGCCTTCGTCTGCCCAGGTTCGGGCCACTTCTACCTCAAGCGCTATAACGCAGGCACGCTCATCTCCTGCCTTAGCCTCAGCGGCCTCGCCTACCTCTTGTATCAGGCGGTCAATCGCGCCACGAGTGTGTCGGATAAGATCCTATCGGGAGAGTTCCCCCTGGATTATGGCGCCATCTACGCCGCCATCAGCCAGGCACCTCAGGGAAACGAGGCCTTGTGGATCGAGGTGGCTACCTGGGCCTTCATCCTCGGCTGGCTCATCGGCATTCTGGATGCCTATCGCCAGGGCAAGAAGCAGATGCGTGAAGAAGCCCTGAATCAGGAAACATAAACTCTCGCCATAAAAGCTGGCCATAAAAAAAGGAGCCTAATCGGCTCCTCGGTGATCTCAAATCATCTTTAGCTCTGTTTGCTTGCCGCCTGGGTTCGCGAAAAATCGTGTTGAGTAGATCTCGACGCAGGCTCAGTTTCATCTGCGGGGGGATTGTCGGCAAAACGATACTCACTGTTGGCGGCGGTCGTCTTGGAAAAATCGTGACGACTGCTCGATTGCGGCACCAGATTCTGCTTGGCGCCTGGGTTGTCGGAAAAGCGATAATCGGCTCTTGCCGCGGCGGTCTTAGAGAAATCCGGTCTCTCGGCAAACGCCTGAGTAGTAAGTAGTAGAGAGGCTAAAGCTAAGGTCGTGCTGGCTAACAACTTCATCATGTACTCCAATCTTATTGACCACAATTAGCTAACAAAGATACTAACCTAAACCACACATTTTTTGAACAAGATCACACTAAGGCTTGCAATTTGTTACACTTTTTGCCGGCCTCGGCCCCATGCAGCAAATTTGCTATTTTGACGATTCGCTGGGTAAACTGACTGGGTGCCAGCGGGGCAAATATGGCTGGCACGACAAATTAACGCGTTACGGATAACCCTTAGCCCAGCGCTAAGCAGACAAGGAAATAAGCATGTCGCACCTGATCAAACTGGCGGCCCTGGTGGCTGCGCTCTATTTCGGCTACCAGCATTGGTTTGCCCCCTACCCGCTACAAACCTACCGCCTGGCGTCGGTGCCGGTGAGCCTCGAGCTGCTGCCTGACCCTAAAGTGCTGCACAAGCAAAACAGCCAGGTGGAATTCGAGTCCCTCAATACCCAGAAAAGCAGCGACGACAAGCTCACCATGTTCGTGATGAGTTTCAAGTCGTCGATGGAGCATTTAGAACCAGAGGACTTGGAGTTCTTGCCTTATGATTTGGATAAATACACCAGCATGGCGGGGCCTGAAGTGGCCAGCATTCTCGAGGAGATGATCCTTAAGCAAGGGCTATATCAACACCAATGGCATGCGCGGCTACGAGGTTGAGATGCGGATGCCCAAGGACGATCTGCGCATGCTGCAACACATCTATATCATCGACGACCACCTACTGCTCTTGATGGCCAGCTATCAGTCCAGCCGCGAAGAGCAGACCGCCCGTAATTTCCTCGACTCGGTGCAGCGCCTCTAGCCGCCGGCTCGGGCAAATTTAGACCATAAAAAAGCCCCGCGATGCGGGGCTTTTAGCTAATGTTACAGAGCTTAAATCGGCGAGCCAGGCGGCATGGCAAGCGGCTTGTGGATCAGCTTATGCTTGCTCTCTTTCAGCCCCTGCTCTATCCCCTCTAATAGCCACTGATAGTGCGCCGATTCATAGTCGCTACTGCGCTTCACCAGACGGCTAAGCTGCTTCTGGGCATAGGCCAGACGACCCGCCAGCTGCGCCTTCACCTCGGGCGAACTCGCCCCATCATGGTAGCTGGCCAGCAGGGCATCGATCACCACGGCATTGACCCGCATCCATACCCCCTGCGTCGCCCCATTAGGCGCATCGCTAAACAGGGTCTTAGCCAGCAGCTTATTGACCAGAGTCACCACAGACAGCTGCTCCCTGTCGGCAAAGTAGCCCTGATTGACGCGATTGAGACGCTGAGGCTGCAGCAGCTGCTGACAGGTGTGACGGCTAAGCACCTCGGCCATTCCGAGGGGATCGATCACCACGCCGGTGGCGCCATCGAAGCTCTCGCGGGTGGCGCCATAGTTGCCCGACTTAGGCACCAGGGCGTCGGTCACCTTAGTCGGCAAGGCCAGGGCATCTGCACTCAGGCCTTGCAGCAGGGTATCCAGCGCGTTCTTTTGCAGCTCGGGGGCCATATAGTGCCAGCTGCGCCCCCCATCCTGAGTGGAATAGTTGTAGTCACTGCCACCAATAAACTTGGCCGCGGCTTCGATCTGATAACGGGTCAGCAGATAGATGGGCACGAAGGCGTCGCGCAGCTCACCATAGGGCTGGCCCTGGAGCAGCGCGGCGTCGCTAAAGTTGTCGATGGCCACCTCGCGCACCTTGGCCAGACGGCTCAGCTCGGCCACAGGATCCTTGCCATTGTCCCAGAGGCTGGCATAGGCCTGGCTGGAACCGGCGCGGCGCGAATCTGCCTCACCTATATATCTCAGCCCCTGGCGCTCCACCGCCTGCATCAACCCGGTCAACTTGGCCTGTTGAGCCTCGGCGCTAAACTGACCATAGCCATAGGCCACGGTAAACTTATCCCAGGCACCAACACCTTCATCGTAAGGAGCGGAGATATCTATCTTGCCGCCCTTGAGTGTCACCTTGGGGTGCGGGTAATCCATCACTGAGGCGTTGTCGTTGCTCGACGCGGCGAAGTTATGGTCCAGACCCAGAGTATGACCCACCTCATGAGCCGACAGCTGGCGAATACGCGCCAGCGAGAGGTCTGTCACCGCCTGAGAAGCCGCCTCTCTGTCTTCCCAGCCTGCGGTGAGACCGCGGGCGATGAGATGATCTTGCCTGACACGCTGACTGCCCAGGGTCACATGGCCCTTGATGATCTCACCTGTGCGCGGGTCGGCGATGGCGCTGCCATAAGACCAGCCGCGAGTCGCCCTGTGTACCCACTGGATCACGTTGTAGCGAATGTCCTGGGGATCGGCATCTTCCGGCAGTAGCTCCACCTTGAAGCCGTTGATAAAGCCCGCCTCGTTGAAGGCACTCTCCCACCAGCGAGCCCCCTCTAGCAGGGCACTACGAATAGGCTCTGGCACGCCGGGATCCAGATAATAGATGATGGGTTTGACCACCTCACTGGGGGCGTCACCCGGGGTTACCTTCTCCAGGCGATGACGCAGCAGATGGCGCTGCACTATGTCGCTGTCGATTGGCGCGCCGTAATCCAGATACTCATCGGACAGGTAACCGCTATTGGGGTGGTAGGCCCTGGGCTGATAATTATCGTCCGGCAACGCGACGAAGGAGTAACGCATCCGCAGCGACATCTGCTTACCATCGGGGGTCACCAGAGCCACCTGAGGCCCGGCCTTGGCGCCCTTGAAGGTGAGCAGCACATCGACATCGCTGTTACGCTCGAAGGACTTAACCCCCTGAGGCAGGATGAGCGAGGTCTCCTTGTCCAGCTGATAATTGCCCTGCTTGGTCTGTTCTAGGGTATCGACTATGCCATGCAGGTCGCGCAGTACAAGATCCTTGATCGCCACCAGCGCCCGCTTGCCCTCAAGTACCTTGCCGCGCCAGAGCACAGACTCGGCGAAGGCCTCTTTGACCGCCCGCTGCTCGGCGCCGTTGTCCGTGGTGGCGCGGTAACGGGTGTTAAGCTGTTTCAGGATGAGATAGGGTCCATGGCGTTCAAACTGCACCAGGCGGGTCATTCCCAGCTGGCCGCGATCCAGGCCGATATCGTTAGAGCCCACGCCATGGGGCAGGCTGGTGACCAGCAAGAAAGGCTGATTGAGGCGGGTCGCCTCCAGGTAGAGATCGCCCGAGCCTTGCTGATAGAAGAGGTTGATAAAGCCTTTGGCGGCCTGACTGCTCTTGATCACCTTAGCGCTATTTTCGACGGCGAGCAGGGGGCCAGTCGGGACCAGAATGAGGGCAAGGGCCAGCGCGAGTGTAGAGGGTCTCATGTTATCTCCTTGCTGAGACTTATAATGGGAGACTGAGTTGTTCAAATATTATGCGTCTCGTGAATATCAGTCACTTAGCTTAACAGGTCTCGATTCAGGCTCAAGTGCAAATAATTCACGCCGCATCATAAGCCTCTACGCCTTGTTGGCCAGCAAATCGACAGCCACAAAAAAGGGGCCAAGGCCCCTTCTGTTCTCTCACATACGCATTGCACTGTCCGATTAGTGACGCACTATCCACTGGGCCAGGGTGTCGAACAGCTCGTTGAGCACGATAGGCTTAGTGATGTGGGCGTTCATGCCCGCCGCCAGGCTCTTCTCGCGATCACCCGACATGGCATGGGCCGTCATGGCGATCACCGGCAGCTCCTCCTTGGTGTAGCGCTTACGCAGCTCCTTGGTGGCCGTCAGACCATCCATCACAGGCATCTGAATATCCATCAGCACGGCGTCATATTGCTTGGCGTCCACCATGTCCAGGGCAACCTGGCCGTTTTCGGCCACATCTACCTCGTAACCCGCGCTCTTAAGCAGCTCGGTGGCCACCTGTTGGTTGATGAAGTTATCTTCCACCAGCAGGATCTGCCCAGATCCCGTGGCCTTACCTTCCACGGGTAGGGCCGCCGCAGGATTGATCTTAGGCTTGTCGATGAAGGCTGAAATGATCTCGTCAAACAGGGCCGAGGCCTTGAACGGCTTCTGCAACATGGCGTAGATGTCGAGATCGTCCAGATCTTCCTTGAGCGGCTCCGAGGCGTAGGCGGTCATCATGATGATCACCGGGCGCTTCTCCAGGCGACCATCGGCCACCATGGCGTCCAGGGCCTTGATCACCTCGACCCCATCCATCTCAGGCATCATCCAGTCGAGCAGCAGGAGATCCACCGGCCTGTGCTCCAGCTTGTACAGGGCCTCGGCGCCGTTAGAGGCGGTATCCACGTCGAAGTGGAAGTCGCGCATGGCGGTCGAGTAGATCTGCAGCGCCGTCGGGTTGTCGTCCACCACCAGTGTCTTCAGGTTACCTATCACCTCGGGCACGATAAGGGGCTTCACCTCGGCCTCTTCGGCGATCTCGAAGCTGATGGTAAAGCTAAAGGTACTGCCCACCCCCAGCTCACTCTGCACCTGCATGGTGCCGCCCATCATGGAGACTAGATGCTTACTGATGGAGAGACCCAAGCCTGTGCCACCGTACTTGCGGGTAGTCGAGCCATCGGCCTGGGCGAAGGCGTCGAACAGGCTCGCCTGCTGCTCCTTGCTGATCCCTATGCCGGTGTCGCGCACCCAGAACTTGAGGGTGATGCGATGATCCCGCTCGCCCACATCTTCACAGCCCAGCTCGATTTCGCCGCTCTGGGTAAACTTGACCGCGTTGCTGAGCATGTTGATCAGCACCTGCCCCAGACGTAGGGGATCCCCTTCGAGGATAAGCCCGGCGGTAACAGGGGCGTAAAGCAGCAGCTCGACGCCCTTCTCCTGGGCCTTGAGGGCGTTGAGGTCCAAGGCATGGTCCAGCACCTTGTCCAGCGGGAAGGCAACCCGTTCCAGCTCCAGCTTACCGGCCTCAATCTTGGAGAAGTCGAGGATGTCGTTGATGATGCGCAGCAGGGATTGCGCCGAGAAGCCCGCCTTATCCAGGTAGTCCGCCTGCTGCGGCGTCAGCTGAGTGCGGCTGGCCAGCTGCAACATACCGATAATGGCGTTCATCGGCGTGCGGATCTCGTGACTCATGTTGGCCAGGAACTCACTCTTATACAGGTTGGCCGATTCCGCGTCCTGCTTGGCCTCCAGCAGCGCCACCTCGTTGCTCTTATGGCGGGTAATATCCTTGTGGGTACCCACCATACGCTTAGGCTGGTTGTCAGAGGTGAACTCCACCACACGGCCACGGCTGAGTACCCAGTGATACATGCCGCTCTTGCCGCGCATACGGAATTCGATGTCGTAGGCGCCGATAGGATCCGCCAGATACTGCTCGCGGTACTCCTGCACCCGAATGCGATCATCCGGATGCACCAGCTCGTCAATGGTCGACACCAGGGCCGGGAATTCGTTGCTCTTATAGCCGAGCATAGAGTAGTAGGCCGGGTTACAGATGATCTGCTCAGAATCCAGATACCAGTCCCACAGGCCATCTTCTACCGCGTCCATCGCCAGGTGATAACGCTCCTCCGACAGCCTGAGCTGCTCGGCGGATTCATATTCCCGGGTCACGTCACGCCACACGGCGATAAGCCCCAGCAGTTCGCCACGGCGGTTGTAGAAAGGCAGCTTGAGGGTATCCAGCAGCACCGGCTTGCCCGCCAGCTCCACCTTCTCCTGATACCTCAGCGGCGTACGCTCGGACAGCACCCGCTCATCTTCGGCGCGGATCCGCATCGACTGCTCGTTGCTGGTCATCGCCTGGGAATCCTGGCCGATCATCTCGCTCTCGGTGTAACCCAGCATGCGCTCAGCCGACTTGTTACAGCCCAGGTATTTACCCTCTTTATCCTTGAAGATGATCGCCTCTGGGATGGAGTCCAGCAGGGAGCGCAACAAGGCATATTCCCGCTCGCGCCGCTCTGTGGTCTCCTTGAGACGCTCGGTGCGCCGCGCCACCAGGTTATCCAGGCGACGGTTCTGCTCCGCCAGGTGCCGGGTATATTGCTGGTTTTCTTCGAAGATACGACTCACCAGCTGGAACCATGGCTCCCAGCCCTGGGTGATCTTGGCCGGTGGCTTGCGCGGTTCCTGAGAGCAGCCCTCGAGGTGCGACAACAGGCGCGACGCCGGGTTAACGAAGGAGCGGCGGGTCTGCCAGTGCACTATGGTCACCAACACAGACAGGGCGATCACCACCAGCAGGAAGGTCAGCTCCAGCTTCTCCCAGGAATCCTTAAACAGCTCGTTCTCGTCCTGCAGGTAGAGGAGGCGCCAGGGTGCGTTTTGCAGCGCCACCGAGTGGATATAGTAGCCGTTACGCATGATCCCCTCATGGGCATCGAACAGCTCTGACTCGGGCACCGAATGCAGCGCCGAGGGGATCTTCTGGCTGATATGGAACACCCGGTTGATGTCGGCGGCGTCGATATCGCTGTGAGAGAGAATATTGTTTTGCTGATCCAGCAGAATAACCGTGCCCGGCATCTTGAAGTAGAGGCGGATCTGCTTGTCCAGGGAGGAGAGGGTCATATCCAGGTTGATGGAGCCGATAAACTCATCTTCCAGATAGATGGGCACACCTACAGTGGTTAGCAGCCCCTTGCCATTAGGCTCCACATAGGCGGGGCTCCAGGCCACGCTGCGCTGTGGGTTCATGGCGGGGGTGACCAGCTGGAACTGCTGCTTCTTCAGCAGCTCGTCGCGAAAGCGTTGTTCGTCCGAGGGCCAGGGATAGTAAGACATCATCCTGTGTTTGGAGATGTAGTAGATGGAGGAGGCCTTGGGCGCCGCCTGTCGGGCGACCGGGAAGGAGAGGGAGAGCTCGAACAGCATCTCCAGCTCCTGATAAAACTTGTCGCTGCGGCCATTGAGGGAGCCCGCCCCGGTGATCCGCCCCATGTTGGTGAAGGGCTTGCCGCTCTGGGCATAGCTGGGCTCTAAGGTAAAGAACTGGCCGCTCTCGTTAAACTTCTCATACTGGGGCAGACGGTCGGTACGCACCAGCTCGCCCAGACGCAGGTGATCCACCGCCACGTTGCGCAGGCTCTTCACCGCGCGAATGCTGGATTCCAACAAAAGGTCGATCTGCAACACGTGACGCTCGACCAGCTCTTCGCGCTGCTCCATCATCTGGGTCTTTTGTCGCTCGAAGAAGATCCAGGCCGTCAGCAACGCCATGATGATCACGCCGATATAGGTATAGAAAACCGCGCGATTGTAGTTTTTTTGAATCGGAGACTTAAGCTGTAAGTCCGGCTCTGTCGACTTCATTGATTACCTTTGAAAACAAGCATCTGCCCTTGGGGTTAACCTGAGCGGCGCATCATATTCTGCATATAGTATCAGGAAGCCAGCCCAATGGAATACAAAGGGGAGTCGCTTTTGCCAGAATGATCTCAGTTGGCCTGGGCCGACAAATTGATGCAGCTGCCTAGCGCTGCGCTTTCTTTAGACAAAAGACTCCACCCTGGGAGCCTTTTATCGTCATTGACCGTCTAAGCGGCTATAGGTTTTCCTCGGCAAACTCGGCTAGGCGAGAGCGCACCACGCCGTTGAGGTAGACGTTGGCACTGCCATCGAAATTTTTAAAGCGCTCGACGATATAGGTGAGCCCCGAGGTCACCGCCGTCAAGTAGTTAGAATCGATCTGCGCCAGGTTACCGCTACAGATCAGCTTAGTCCCCTCGCCCATACGGGTGATCATCGTCTTGATCTGCGAGGCGGTCAGGTTTTGACACTCGTCCAGCAAGACCACAGAGTTCTGTATCGAGCGTCCACGCATGAAGTTAATCGACTTAAACTGTATGTTGGCCTTGTCCATGATGTAGTTCATGCTGCCGCTGGGGTTGACGTCATGCTTGTGTAACACCTCCAGCGTATCGGTAATGGCCGCGAGCCAGGGCGCCATCTTCTCCTCTTCGGTGCCGGGCAGGAAGCCGATAGATTCGGCGATCTCCGGCGTGTTACGGGTGACGATCACCTTGTCGTAGAGGCCCCGCTCCACCACCATCTCCAGCGCCGCCGCCATGGCCAGCAGCGTCTTACCACAACCGGCGGGGCCGGTGAGGATCACCAGATCGATATCTGGATCCAGCAGCGCCTGCATCGCCATCCCCTGGTAGATATTTTTGGGCTTGATGCCCCAGGCATCCAGGTTGAGCAGGCGATCACGGCCGAGGTCCAATATCTCCAGATCCTCGTCGTTATTGCTCAATACCCGGCCACAGAAGTTAGAGTCTTCGTCGATAAGGTATTGGTTGGTATAAAAGTTTTCCTCACCCACTTCCCTAACCGGCACCCTATGCACCGTATGGCGCCCCTGGGTTTCGGTATTCACATGCTCCTTGCGCGCCCAGAAATCCCCCTCAAACTGGTGAAAACCTTTGGTGAGGAAGCGAATGTCGTCGATCAGCTGGTCGGTGCGGTAGTCTTCGACCAGGTTAATGCCGGCGCCCTTGGCCTTGAGGCGCATGTTGATATCTTTAGTCACCAGCACCACATGGCGTGGGGCAAACTGCTTCTGCAGATGCAGTGCTGTGTTGATGATGCGGTTGTCGTTATTGTCGCCAGGCAGGGATGCCTGGGTAAATTCGAGTTGATGGTCGGGGAAGATAGAGAGGGAACCTACTGCGTCACCGTGTCCTTCACGTTTGGGTAAGGGCACCCCGCTGACAATCTCTTCTGGGGTGGTTTGCCCACCGAGTATATCTTCCAGTGCGCGAATGGCGACTCGGGCATCTCGGCTAATATCTCGTTTCCTGTCTTTGATCTGATCCAACTCTTCAAGGACAGTCATGGGGACTACGACATCATGCTCCTTAAACGAATAGATGGCTAAGGGTTCATGCAGTAACACATTGGTATCCAGTACAAACAACTTCTTGTCGTCTTGTTCCATGGCGCCTCCACTTGTGCGTAGGGTGTTATATTTGTAGTCGAGCGAACTGAGTGGGTAATTAGCCTCCTTCTCTATCAGTATAGTGACGCGCAACAAAGCACTTAGCGGTTAAATCCATACTGACACCAAAATCTCACGGCTTCAACGGAAACTTGCCCAGAAAATCGCCCGACCCAATTTGAGACTGGTGGCCTAAAATGACATTAAGATGACAAGGCGGGTGCCAGCCGATCCGATTGGATAATTTGTAATCTTTAGGCTTTTTAACGAGGCAATTACGGGTCAGATGTGTTCGACATCAAAGCCCCGATTGGATAACATACGCGCCCTTTCGTGATTCACCCTGTAGATGAGAATTTGTAAATGCCCTTTTCCTTAGGTCAACGTTGGATTAGTGATACCGAATCGGAACTCGGTTTAGGTACTGTCATTGGACTCGAAGGCCGTATGGTCACCCTGATGTTCCCCGCCACTGACGAAAACCGCATGTTTGCCCGCGACGATGCCCCGCTAACCCGAGTGATCTATAACCCCGGCGATATCATCGAGAGTCACGAAGGCTGGAGCCTCAAGGTCAGCGAAGTCGAAGAGAAGAACCAGCTGGTGATCTACCACGGTATCCACACGGAAACCGGCGAGGAGGTCAGCCTGCGCGAGACCCTGCTCAACCACAATATTCGCTTCAACAAGCCCCAGGACAGACTGTTTGCCGGCCAGATCGACCGTCTCGACAGATTTGGCGTGCGCTACCAGAGCCAGCTACTGCGTCACAAGCTGGCCACCTCAGATCTGCTGGGCCTACAGGGGCCCCGTGTCGGCCTGATCCCCCATCAGCAGTGGATCGCCCATGAAGTGGGCCAGCGCTTTGCACCGCGCGTCCTATTGGCGGACGAGGTAGGCCTGGGTAAGACCATCGAAGCCGGCCTGATCATTCACCAGCAGCTGCTGACCGGCCGCGCCGAGCGTATCCTGATCATAGTGCCAGACACGCTGCGCCATCAGTGGTTAGTGGAGATGCTGCGCCGTTTCAACCTGCGCTTCTCAGTGTTTGACGAAGACAGATGCGTCGAGGCCTATGCCGACCACGACAACCCTTTCTACACCGAACAGCTGGTGATCTGCTCGCTGGAGCTGCTGCGTAAGAAGAAACGCCTGGACCAGGCATTGGATGCCGACTGGGATCTCATGGTAGTCGACGAAGCCCACCACCTGGAGTGGACCGAAGAGGAACCGAGCCGCGCCTATCGCGTGGTCGAGGCCCTGAGTGAAGTGGTCCCCGGTGTGCTACTGCTGACCGCGACCCCGGATCAGCTGGGCCACCAGAGCCACTTCGCCCGTCTGCGTCTGCTGGACCCGGATCGCTTCTACGACTATCAGGCCTTCCTCAAAGAGGAGGAGAGCTACAAAGAGGTGGCCAGTGCCGCCGATGCCCTGGCCAGTGGCAAGCGTCTGCCCGACGAGGCCGTTGCCAGCCTGACCGAGCTACTCAACGAGAAAGATATCACCCCGGCGCTGCGTCTGATCGAGGACGAGAGTGTCGATGATGATCAACGCGAACAGGCCCGCAGCGAGCTGCTACAGGAGCTATTAGACAGACACGGCACCGGCCGCGTGCTCTACCGTAACAGCCGCGCCTCGGTGAAGGGTTTCCCGACCCGTATCTTCAACGCCCATCCGCAGACCATGCCGACCCAGTACGAGACCGCCGCCCGCGTGTCAGAGATGATGGGTGGCCAGACAGATCTCACCGCCAAGGTGAAACAGGCGCTGAGCCCGGAGAAGCTGTATCAGGCGTTTGAGAGCGACAGTGCCAGTTGGTGGAAGTTCGACCCAAGGGTCGACTGGTTGATCGACTTCCTCAAGAATCATCGCAGCAAGAAGGTGCTGATCATCGCCAGCCAGGCGGAGACCGCCCTGAGCCTGGAAGAGGCGCTGCGTACCCGCGAGGGCATTCAGGCCACAGTATTCCATGAAGGCATGTCTATCATAGAACGCGACAAGGCCGGCGCCTACTTCGCCCAGGAAACCGGCGGCGCCCAGGCACTTATCTGTAGCGAGATCGGCTCAGAGGGCCGTAACTTCCAGTTTGCCAGCCATCTGGTGCTGTTCGACCTACCGCTGAACCCAGATCTGCTGGAGCAGCGTATCGGTCGTCTGGACCGTATCGGCCAGGCCAACGATGTCGAGATCCACCTGCCCTACCTAGCGGGCACGGCCCAGGAAAACCTGATGAACTGGTACCACAAGGGACTGAACGCCTTTGAGCAGACCTGTCCTACGGGCCATATACTGTTTAACGAGTTTTCCGACGAGCTGCTGACCCAGCTGGTGTATCGCGACGAAGATCAGTTCACCCAGCTGCTCAACCACACCCAGACCCGTTACAAGGCGCTGAAGAAGGCGATGGAACAGGGCCGCGACAAGCTGCTGGAGATCAACTCCCACGGCGGCGCCAAGGCGCAGAAGTTGGTGGAGAGCCTGGCGGCCCGCGACCAGGACACCCAGCTGATTGGCTCAGTGATCCGCCTGTGGGACATCATAGGTGTCGAGCAGGAAGATAGCGGCGAGAACGCCATCGTGCTGCACCCGAGCGAGCATATGATGTTCCCCACCTACCCAGGCCTGCCGGAAGACGGTATTACCGTGACCTTCGACCGAGAGATGGCGCTGTCCCGCGACGATATCGCCCTGATCACCCAGGAGCACCCGCTGGTACAGACGGGTCTGGATCTGATCACCTCCTCCGAGACAGGCACCACCAGCGTGGCCGTGCTCAAGAACAAGGCCCTGCCGGCAGGCACAGTCTTCCTTGAGCTGATCTACATGGCCGATGCCTCGGCGCCGCGTTCGAGCCAGCTCTACCGCTACATGCCACCTACCCCGGTTCGTGTGTTGCTGGACAAGAATGGCAACAACCTGTCGGAGAACGTCAGCTACGAGAGCTTCGACAAGCAGCTGAGCGCGGTCAACCGTCACATCGCCAGCAAGCTGGTCAACGCGTCGCAGACCCTGCTGCACCCGCTGTTTGCCAAGGGTGAAGCCTTTGCCGAGGCGGCGATGAAACAGCTGACCGAAGAGGCCTGCGCCAAGATGACTCAGCAGCTCACCGCCGAGCTGGAACGTTTGGAGGCCCTCAAGGCAGTCAACCCCAACATCCGTGACGAGGAGCTGGAGCACCTGAGAAATCAGATGGTCGAGCTGGGCAACTACCTAGATGGCTGCCAGCTGCAACTGGACGCCGTGCGTCTGGTCCTAGTCAGCCATGCCTAATTCCAGTTACGCATAACTCTCTCCCTATGGCACCGACCCTGGTCGGTGCCAGCTTCTTTCGCATTTTATCGCCATTGGCAAGCACTTAGGCTTATACTGACGCCATAGTCAAAGTTAACGCCAGATGACCCAATAAGCCGATGAATCTACGCACCACACTGCTCATCCTTACCCTGTTTCCCCTTATGGCTCTCGCCCAGCGCAATACCATGCAAGACTATGATTACCTGCCGCCAACCGAGGTGGCTAAAATCACGGTCGAGGGCACAGAGCAGCCGGTATTGGTGCGCCCCTGGCAGGGACGAAATCAATATGGCGCGGCGGTATTGTTAGGGGACTTGGGCGAAGATGCCGACCCAGAAGGCCTGCTCGCCTTTCTCAGACGCGATCTCACGCCCAAGGGCTGGGCGACCCTGAGCATAGGTGCCCCCCAGGGGGCATCACAGCCCAACCATATCACTGATGCCGGTGAGATCCCCAAGCCCGGCGAGGCGCAGCTCAGCCAGAAGCGTGATCAGAGCCTGCCCAAATACAGCCAGGAAGATTGGACCGCTTTACGGGAGAAACAGAAAACCGCCCTGAGTCAAACCCTGGGGCAGCTCGACGGCCTGGGGAAGGCGTATCCGGGTAAGCGGATGCTTATTGTCAGCGGCCAGAGTGCCGGCCTGGTTATCGAGATGCTGACCGCCGCCGCGCTGCCAAGCCCGGATCTGCTGGTGGTGATCAATCCCTATCTGGAACTTGAGGCGGAGAATCGGGATCTGCCGGGCAAGCTGGCTAAGCTCGAGCTGCCGGTATTGGATATTCAATCGCCGGACGGACTGCCCGCCTCCCTGGCGACCCAAAAGGCCCGCAAGACCCTCTCCCCCATGGGGCAGCCACTGCGTTATGAGCAGCAGCGACTGGCGTTAAACCTGGATCAGCCCACAGCCTGGCAGGAGGTTCTGCTCCTGGTTCAGGGCTTCGCCCAGCGTATTCTGCGAGCCTATCCCTAAGGCTTAGAGGTTTACTTCTTATCTTTACTCAGCATCAGCGCCAGGGCGATCAGCACGACTATGATGCCCATGTAGAGCAACTCCAACATGGAGGTCGGCTTCATCTCGGTAAAGTAGGAGAACACCTTAATGATCAACATCATAAGGATCACTTTACCCAGCTTGCTCTTGAGCGAGTCTATGCTGCTGATCACTAAGATCTTACCACCGGCGACACTGTCTTCCGCCGCCTGCAGGTTGCTGATAAACAGCTCATAGAGGCCAAAGGCAAAGATAAGCAGCACAGACCCTAGCAGGAAGGTATCTAAGATCTCGACCACCACCATCACAAGATCGTTACGCACCTCGTAGCTGCCGCTGATCACATAGTCCCACAGCAGGTCGACCATATGGATCACATCCTTGATGCCCATGACAAACACCACAAGGGCCGCCAGCACACAGGCAAACACCCCTATCATCACTGAGAGGCGGCTACTCCAGAGAAATCGTTCAAACCCTTGTCGCATTATCCAGCTTTCCTTTATCAAAATTTTGGCAGCAGGATACTAGCGAGCCTCGGGGTGTTCGTCTCGCCGGGCGAGAGGTAGTGTGAAGCCGATCACATTGAAAATCTGTTGTGACTCATTCAGTTAACGCCACCAGGGCTGACGCAGCTGGTAACGACGCTCAGGATCTTTTGTCTGACGCAGGGCGGCAATCAGCCGATTCTTGCCCACAAGCAGACGCACCTGACTCAGGGACTCACGGGCCAGCAGGCTACGCTCACCGGCGCGCCAACTCTTGTTGATGCTGAACTTGATCGCCGCATTGGCATCGGGCGAGGTGTTGGCCAGTCGATGTGCCAGGGCCTCTGCCACCTCCCGCGGCGCCTCGCTCACCTGGGTCACCAGGCCATAGGCCTTGGCCTGCAGGGCGTCGATCACCTCGGCCGTCATGGTGAGCTGCATGGCGATATCCTTACCCACTAACTCTCGCAGACCGACTAAGCCCGCCATGTCAGGCACCAGTCCCCACTTGGCCTCCATGATAGAGAGACGACAGTCTGGCGCGGCGATACGCATATCCGCCCCTAAGGCTATCTGGGTACCGCCGCCATAGCAGATCCCCTCGAGCACGCAGATCACAGGCACAGGCAGTCGGCGCCAGCCGATTGAGACCCGCTGCGCCAGATTGGCATTACCCGGCAACCACTTAAACAGCAACTTAAACGCCTGCATCGGCGACTTCATCACGCTGGCCACATCCAGGCCGGAACAGAAGTTACCGCCGCTGCCGGTTAAGATCACCGCCCGCACATCCCGGCGTTTGGAGATATGCTTCTGCACCTCAACGATAGATTCAAACAGTTCATAGTTAAGGGCGTTGTACTTTTCCGGCCGTGACAGCTCTACCCAGGCGATGCCTTCGGCTATGGTCAGGGTGACGTTGGGGTGTTGCATTCCTTTACTCCTCAATCGCTGCGCTTAAACTCTGCTACTGGTCAGTCCAGAAGGGAATGTAACACATTTGGCAAATATCCCTAAAAGATATAACATGAGTCCGTTTTTTGACTATCGTCAAAATATTGCCACCCAAGAGTTTACGGTTGTTAATCAAGCTGATAGATAATAACCTTTGGACAGAGTTTGTCATTTACCTGCTCCCGCTACCCGCGCCAAGCTGGCTCGGATGCCTGGAGATCGGGTAAATGTCCCGGTAAATGCATCAGCAACAAGCCCCGATAATCCCTGTCGTTACCAAAGACAAAACCGATAAAACTGCCTCAGGATGAAGCTTTTAGCCACCAAGCAAGTGATTTGGTGTTATCTTCTAATAATGAAGGCAGATTAGGATGTTATAACTAGATGTCGATCCCCGTACTCATATGCGATGACTCCGCACTCGCTCGCAAGCAGATGGCCAGGACCCTGCCCAAGGAGTGGGATGTCGAGATCACCTTTGCCAACAATGGCGCCGAAGGTATCGAGGCGATCAGGGCCGGTAAGGGCGAAGTGGTCTTTCTCGACCTCAACATGCCGGTGATGGATGGCTACGAGGTACTGGAAACCATTCAGAAAGAGGATCTACCCGCCCTGGTGATCGTGGTGTCGGGCGACATTCAGATCAAGGCCCACGAGAAGGTGAAGGCCCTGGGTGCCCTGGACTTTATTCAGAAGCCCGTCAGCGCCGATGCCATCAGTAACATACTCCAGGAATACGGCATACTCACCATAGCCCTGGGCGAGCAAGAAAACGACAACCCCATGATCGAGGTGGATCTACGCGACGCCTGTCAGGAGGTCGCCAACGTGGCCATGGGCCGCGCCGCCGATCTGCTGGCCAAGCTGCTGGATGTCTTCGTGCTCTTGCCCATCCCTAACGTCAACGTGCTGGAAGTCAGCGAACTCACCATGACCCTCAAGGCCACCGAGCAGTACAGCACGGTATCGGCCCTGTGTCAGGGTTTTATCGGCGCAGGGGTAGCTGGCGAGGCACTACTGCTATTTCACGACTCCTCCTTTCAGGACATGGCCAAGCTGATGGGACTGGCAAACCCTGAGGATGCCAATACTGAGATAGAGGTGATGATAGACACGGGCAACGTGTTGATCGGCGCCTTCCTCAGCGGCATCTCAGAGCAGCTACACATGAAATTCAGCCAGAGCCATCCCGTGGTGCTGGGGCGCCACTGCACGGTGAACGACCTGATCCACGACAACTCGGAGAAGTGGTCTCGCACCCTGGCGATGGAGATCAACTACCGCATCGAAGGGCATGATATTCAATGCGATCTTCTCTTGTTATTTACCGAAGAATCTTTGCCGACGCTTAACTATAAGCTGGGCTATTTGCTGGATTAAGTTGGATCAAGATATGCCATATGACCAAAGCGCGATGAACGAACTCCACTGGCTAATCGATATGGTGCAGACCATAGAGGTCGGCCTGGTCGTGTTGGATCGCGATTACAACATCCAGCTCTGGAATGGTTTCATGGAGAACCATAGTGGCATCTCACCCAACTCCATCAAGGGCAAGTACCTGTTCGATCAGTTCGACTACCTGCCGGCGACCTGGCTGAAACAGAAGATGGAGTCTGTCTTCCTGCTGAAGAATCGCGCCTTTATCAGCTGGGAGCAGCGCCCCTATGTGTTCAAGTTCGGCAACTATCGTCCCATCACGGGCCGCGCCGACTTCATGTACCAGAATGTGACCCTGCTGCCGCTCTCCTCGCTCACCGGCCAGATCACCCATATCAGCATGATCATCTATGATGTCACCGATGTGGCGATCAACAAGCTACAGCTCAAGGCCGCCAACGAGCGCCTGGAACACCTGAGCCAGACAGATGGATTGACCCAGCTGCATAACCGCCGCCACTGGCAGCTGTGTATGCAGAAGGAGTTCGACCGCCACGCCCGCTATGGCGAACCCACCACGCTGGTGATGTTCGACATCGACCATTTCAAACGCATCAACGACACCTACGGCCATATCGCCGGTGACAAGGTGATCCAGCATGTGTCCCATATCCTGCGCCAGTCCCTGCGGGACACAGACTGCGCCGGCCGCTACGGCGGCGAGGAGTTTTCCGTGGTGCTGTCGAACACCAACGCCGAGGCCGCACTGCATTTTGCCGATCGTCTGCGGGAGAAGATTGAAGCCTCGGAGCTGAGATTCGAGAGCGCCATCCTTAAGGTGACGGTGAGTATCGGCATCTGCGGCATAGACGAGCATCTGAGCAACAGCGCCCAGTGGCTGGGTCAGGCCGACAGCGCCCTCTATCAGGCCAAGCAGCAAGGGCGTAACTGCTGCGTCATCTTCGAGCCAGGCGAGGCAGACTAGTCCGCCACGGCTAAATGGCAAGTGGCAAGCGGTAGGTGTTAAATGGCAAGTGGTCACAGACACAAAAAAGCCCATCATAGATGGGCTTTTTTAATGGCAGCTGCTAAATGGAAACAGCTTAATAAAAACAGCTTAATGGAAGCGAGAGTCTTCCTCTTCATACTCCTCGTCGCCACCTTCCATATCGTCGCCGATGAAGTAGGTGCCCCAGCCGTCGTAATCCACCTTCAGCTTAGCCGCCAGCTGGATCAGATCTTCACAGGCCTTGTCCAGCAAAGCCACGTCGAGTTTATGGTAGGCGATGGCGTCGAAACAGAAGAGCACTGAGCCATCTTCCAGCTCCATCTCTTCGGCATCGTTCACCTCGAAGCCCATCTTAAAGGCTTCCACCGCCGCCTTCTCCAGACGGTCGAAGTTAGAGGCCGAGAAGTGGTGTTCTATGGTGTATTCGGCATCAGGCTCAGAACCATCGGCAAGAATCGCGTCGACGATCTCCTGGTTTTCCTGTTTCTGTTCCTGCAGTTGACGTTCTGTAGACATGGATCTCTCCGAATAAAAGTGTTCTTAATTAATTGCTTTCTTGGCCATCAGGGCGCTGGCTTCCTGATTCAGCTGAGCCAACTTCTCCGCCATCATGGCATGAATCCGAGTCGATAGCTCTTTTACCTGCGACTTAGCCAGGCCTTTGGTCTCTATGGGATCCATCATCTCGATGATCACCACGCCGTTATTCCAGCGGTTAAGCTTAATATGTTCCTGATTCGAAGCCAACACAGGCACCATGGCGACACCGGCCTCGATGGCGGTATGGAAGGCGCCGGCCTTGAAGGGTAACAGCCCCTTGCCCCGTGAGCGTGTGCCCTCGGGGAAGATCCAAATAGAGAGGCACTTATCTTTAATCTTCTTCGCGGTCTGCGCCATGGTCTCGAAGGCGCGGTTACGGTTTTTACGGTCAATCAATATGTTCCCCGATAACCAGTATATCTGGCCGAAGAAAGGGATCCACGCCAGGCTCTTCTTGCCCAGGCTGACAGTGCCCTTAGGCACGGCGGCCGTATGGGTAAACATATCAAAATTATTCTGATGGTTGGCCAGGAAGATACAAGGCTCGCTGCGCTCCACCTTGGGCTTACGTACCACGACCTTGACCCCTAAGACAGGCGCGGCCCAGGAAAATATCTTAGCAAACAGATGAACATTGTCTCTATGGCGGGGGCGCAGCAGACAATAGAGGCCACCGAAGACAAAGGCCAACAACAACATGATGGCTAAGATCAGAGATCTGAAGATTAACAGCACAACTTACTCCTGTGATTTCAGTGGCGACATTATAGCAGCAGGCCTTTTGACTTACACCTGTCGTCTTAGGGCCTCAAAGGGCTTACAGCATACTTGCCAAGTGTTAACGATATAAGTCATGGAATTAACAGTGAAAAAACATCGCCTCAACGGAATGCAGGCAAGAAAAAAGCGGGAGAGTGCCTGTTGCACCCTACCCGCTCATCTCTCAAGCACGTCGTCTTTATCGACTTTTCTAGTTAGCGCTAACCTTCGTAATCGAACTTTCCCTCATTAGACGAGGCTGTAACAGACGAAACGCCACTGTGCTGACCGCCAGGGTCGCCACAATCGCCGCGCCGCTCGGCAGGTCGAAACTGGCCGACAGCAACAGGCCAATGCCATAGCCCAGCAGACCCACCAGATAGGCCAGCGGCCATTTGCCCCTGCCGCGCAGCTTGTTAACCGCCAGCGCCGGCAGGATAAGGGAACTGAACACCAGATAGACGCCCACCAGCTCTACCGACAAAGTGATCACTAAGGCAAACAACAGATAGAAACCGGCACCATTGAGTATGGCCGGGCGCAGGGCGATGATTGCCAGCACCAGTGCAGACACCACGGCAGGCAGAATCAGCTGTGACCAGTTCACCCAGAGGATCTGGCCGGACATCAACTGCTTAAGCATCTCTGCGCCGTGGGGATCGTTTGACAGCAGTAACATGGCCGCCACCGCCGACAACACATAGAAGCAACCTATGATCGCCTCCAGCTCGTTGGCCATTCGCTTGGCCAGCCAGGCGATAAACCCTGCCCCCAAGAGGGCAAACAGGGCCGGCATCCAGACCGTGACATAGGCTAGATGCTCCAGCTCGTGGTTGGTGTGGGCAATGATGGCCCCCAGCGCCGCCACCTGGGCGATCGCCAGGTCGATGAAGATGATGCCGCGCTTGAGCACCTGACTGCCCAGCAGCACATGGGTTGAGAGCACCAAGATACCCGCGGCGAAGGCGGGTAGCAGGATAGATAAGAGATCGAGATCAAACATGATTGAGTACCAAAAAACGAACAACGGCGCCCCATGGGGCGCCGGATATAAGCCAGGCTAGCGATTCACACCCAGCAATAACTGGATAACACTGTCGTACAGACCGAAGAGATCCTGTGCGTCATCGTTACCGCCGACCGACATGGGCAGATTCACCACTGGCAGGCCGGTGCGCTCACCGAGCCACTTGGCCCCGCGCTCATCCTGATAGGAGGCGACTATGATGGCCATCACATCCCCCTGACCGGCACGCCCCTGCAGGCTTGCCAGGTGACCCGTGCTCGGCGGCAGCCCCGGCTTGGGCTCGAGATCCCCCACCTGCTCCATGCCTAACCAGTTGAACAGGTAGCGGAAGCTGGTGTGATAGGCGATCACCTTCTTGCCCTGAAGTGGCGCCGCCTGTGATTGCCAGCGGCCCATCGCCGCCTGCCAGCGCTGACTGAAATCGGCCAGGGCCGACTCATAACCCGCGGCATTATCCGGATCGAGCACCACCATCTTGGCCGACAAGGCCTTAGCCACCTGGAGCAGACGCTCTGGGTCGAAGTGCAGGTGTGGATTGCCCTGGGCATGCACATCACCCATGCTGCGATCGACCTGGGCCAGCTTATCTAGGGTCTGGGTATGCTCGGCGGCATAGAACAGCCCCTTGTCGGTCGAGCGCACCTGAGCGTTGGCCGACTTCATCTGCAACATGGGCAACCAGCCCACCTCGAGATCGGCACCGGCGCAGACCGCCAGATCTGCCTGGCGCATCTTAGCGATCAGGCTGGGTCTGGCCTGAACCTGATGCGGGTCCTGCATCGCGGTCGTCGCAGCGTACACCTTAGCATCCGGCGCCAGCTCCTTGGATAGCGCGGCATATTCAGGCTCGCAGGCGAAGATATTGAGTTTCGCCTGTGCCCCACAGGCAAAGCTGAGTGCCAGCGCCGCAACGCCGGCCTTTAAGTAATTAGAATTGATGCGCACCGTGAGCCCCCAAAGTCATAACATATTGAAGTGTAATGACGTTATCGTCGGTGATGCCGTCAAAGTTAGTGCCCTGCTGATTGGTATATTGTAGACGCACGGTCGAGAAATGGCTGTGGTGCCAGGCCAGGCTCACCTCTGTCTCTTTCAGTTTCTGTGCATCGAAATGCTCATCGTGCAAAAGATGTGTATCGACCTGACCGTATCTCACGCCCGCCGACCAATTTGGCGAGAACTGATACACAGAGCTGAGGTACCAGCCGGTGTGAGCATCCGGCTTTGAGGTATCGTGATCGTCAACCAGGTCATGATCGTGCTCCTCGAGCGGCGCATAGTCGCTGACGCGGAAATACTCGCCGCTCAGGGTTAAATGCTGATACTTGTAGTTACCCTGTGGTGCCCACTTATAGACGAAGTCTGCGATGTAGGTGTTCTCACCCGTATACCTTGCCCCATGGCTGTGGTCATGATCGTGCTCTTCTTCGGCCACCACGGCTTCTTCATGCTCCTCATGGGCAGTGAGACGACCGTTCTCGTTACGCAGGTAACTCAGGCCCAACATCCAGGAGCTGCTGACGCCTATGTCGCCACCCAGCTTAGTGTAGGCGGTGTAGACGCCGACGTTCTTAAACTCGCGCTCACCATGCTCATCTTCGGCGCGCATGCTGTCGCCCTTGAAGGCCTCGATACCCATGGTCCAGTAGAGGTCGGTCGGCGCGACATAGTCCAGACGCACACCGTCATCAAAATAATGACTGCCCAGGAAGGCGCGATAGGCCGCCGGGCGATCCGAGAAGGCATCTGTGTGCACATGCTGATTGTTGAGGTAACCAACATCCGACAGGAAACGACCGCCGCGCATAGAGAAACCATAGGGCATACCCAGGGTCTGAATGAAGGCCTCCTCCAGCCCCACCTCGGTCTCGCCGTCATGGACCTCGATCACCGAGGTCAGCTTGCCGTAGAACATGTCATCTATGTTGGCGCTCAGTGCCAGCTCTGTATGGCCCAGGCCAAAGCCTTCGACCCGCTCGGCCATTGGACGCTCGGCGTTCTGATAATAACCATCGAGTACGGCGCTAATAGCAGGATTCGTCAGGGTTGGATCCGCCGCAAAACTTAGGTTTGGCATTAGGCTAGGTAAACAGGCACAGGCAAGAGCAACCGCCGACAGGCGCGCATTGAAATTTATCATAATGTCTCCAAAAAACAGCTAAACGACTCTGCTGCCAAGGGGGCGCAGAGTATTAATCTTCTTAAGTTTTTGAGGTATTACGATAAGGCGGGCGGGGCGCGACTTTGGAAATAGTCGACATGAACGGCTGCAAGCGCAGTAGACTCTCGCAGCGGCACTTCCACCGAGAGAGTGGGCAGGCTAAAGCTGAACTCGCCGACAGGCAAGACGCTGTTAAGCTGCAGTTTTTGAATACACAGGGTACAGTGAGTTGTCGCCCCATCGTCCAGATGTTCCAGGCTATGTGCCGGGGCGAGCACAGACAAGCAGAACAATACGGCACTAAGCCATATCGCCACTCCTCTTACTTTTGCTCTAACCGATATTGCCATGAGATCAACTGGAACCATTCAAATTCCGACCAAGTTTAGGGATACGAGTGATGAAGTCAAGCCAGAATTGGCGGTGGCTCAGGCTGGAATGTAACAAAAGTTATTCGAAAATTTTACTTATGCGCCGACCCAAAGCGTGGCCCACATCACGGCCAGATTGGCTAAAATTAAGTCTGACTTAAGTTAGTGACACTAAGATTACAGCCATAGTGGCTATCGGCTACCGACTCTTCCCATTCAAGGTTAAAGGAAATGCTCTCTATGAAGGAATTTTTTCGCGAAAATTTCAAAATGCTGTTCTGGACCACGATCTTTATCGTCGCCATCCTGGGCGGGATCTATTACGTCGAAGCGGCGCTCGAGGCCCAGGTTCAAGTCATAGATTAAGATGGCGAGCGCTAAGCCAAGATAAAACCCGGCATCTTCTTAGCTGGCTTTCACCAGCCAGCTCATCTCAGCGATACTTCTGTCGCTGCTCGCTATCATCCACCTCTTGCCTCGGCGGCGCTTGAATCACCTTGAGGTGATCCATCATATGGCTCACCAGCAATATCATCACGGCAAATATCGCCACTGGCGTAGTCAGGTTGCGCCAGTCAGGCAAGAAATAGCCCAGGACCAGCATCAGCAGGCCTAGATAGAAGCCGAGTATTTTCAATCGCATCAAGATGGCACTTCGCCCTAGCCAGGCCTCGCAGTGGGGGCATTGGATCTGCGCATCCAGCCCCTTGCCCCGTTGGGCATCGACCTGAGCGGCGCGAAAGGAATGACTACAGTGAGGACAAAGCACAACAAACTCTCAAATGACGACAAAGAGTGCTAGTCTACCAGATTGAACCGCCGCGCGTTGTGAATTTACAGCGCAGATGGAACAGATTATGATCCAGCGATTAGCTAACACAGGACGGATAATATGTTACGCACCTTAGCCCTGGCGCTGGTGACTATGATGGCGCTAGCCCATCTTCCCGCCACCGCCGATGAAGCCCTCCAGACACCTCAGCCCCTGACCGAACTGACTCAACTGCAACAGACCATAGATTTAGATATTGCTAAACTTGGCAATGCCAATGGTGAGATGAAGCAGTTCATCGAGTATCGCATCAAGGAACACGCCAATCAGGTCCATGACAAGTTCAAGGTGCTGATGAAACAGCAACCGCTGGATAAGGCTGCACTTCTGCCGCTACTGCAGAAGCATCTGGCCTTCATCGACAAGGTGGCCGACTACTACGCCGCCGATATCGACCAATTTAAACAACAACTTGGCAGCGATAATGACACGGGTGTCATGTATAAGCTGGCCATGCGGGATCGTCAGCGCGACGAGATCCTCGGCGCTAAATACGAGACCCTCACCTGGCTAGATGAGCTAGGCGAAGACACTCAGGCCATCAAGACCCAACTCACGACTCAGCTACTCAAGCGCTCAGACATGCTCAATAGCCTGGTACACTTTACCCAGGACAAGCTCAAGTTAGCCGTCGACGAGGCGGCTAAGGCGGGTAAGGATGTCACTGCTGAGCAGACGGCCCTGGTCACCAATCTCAACGAGCGACTCAGCCTCACCAGCGCCAGCCTGTCGGTGGCGATCGAGCTACTAGACGCCCTGAGCCAGGACACCACAGTGCTAAAACAGACCCTGTTTAGCATCTCAGGGGATATCACCCAGGATGTACTCAACGTCGACGTGGCCAGCAACCTGCTGGATCAGTGGTGGAACAAGGCTAAGAATCAGTTGCTGGATAACGGTCCAGGGCTGTTGTTCAAGCTGTTTGTCTTCCTGCTGATCCTCTTTTTAGCCCACCTGGCCGGCAAGGCGGTGCAGCGCATCGTCAAGAAGATGGTCAGTAACTCTAAGCTGAAATTCAGCAAGCTGCTGCAAGACTTCTTCATCTCCCTGTCGGGTAAGACGGTATTTGCATTGGGTCTGATGATCGCCCTGTCACAGCTGGGCTTCGAGCTTGGACCACTACTGGCAGGCTTTGGGGTCGCGGGTGTCATCATAGGCTTCGCCCTGCAAGATACCCTGTCCAACTTCGCCTCGGGCATGATGATCCTCATCTATCGCCCCTATGATGTGGGCGACCTGATCAACGCCGCGGGCGTCACCGGCAAGGTGAGCCAGATGAGCCTGGTCTCCACCACCATCAAGACTCTGGATAACCAGCGCCTGATCATCCCCAACAACAAGATCTGGGGTGATACCATCAACAACATCACGGTAGAACATCAACGCCGCGTCGACATGACCTTCGGCATTGGCTATGGCGACAACATAGAACACGCCGAACAGGTGCTACGCGGCATAGTCGAAGAGCATCCAAAGGTGCTCAAGCAACCCGAGCCGACGGTGAAGCTGCATCTACTGGGCGAGTCTTCGGTGGATTTCGTGGTGCGCCCTTGGGTGAAGCCGGAAGATTACTGGGATGTGTACTGGGACATCACCCGTGCGGTGAAGATGCGCTTCGATCAGGAAAAGATCTCCATTCCTTTCCCACAGCGCGACGTGCATATCTATCAGACAGAAAAATAGTCGCTCACATAAAAACGCCTGCAATTGCAGGCGTTTTTTTATCTCACTAGAATCAGAGCCAATAATCCACTTGCCTTAGGCCAGTCCGGTGATCTCCCCCTGCTCATCGATATCGATATTAAGATAGCCTGGGCGTATTCCCAGCCCCGGCATTGTCATCACCTTACCCACCAGCGCCGTGATAAAGCCGGCACCGGCATTGAGTTTCAGCTCGGCGATGGGTAACTCAAATCCCTGCGGTGCCCCCTTGAGCTTAGGATCATGGCTGACCGACATGGGCGTCTTAGCGATACACAGCGCCAGCTTATCGAATCCATGGCGTTGCAGCTGGGCCAGCTGGGTCTTGGCCTTGTCGGATAGGCTGATGCCTCCGGCGCCATAACCCGCCTCGGCGATGGTCAGCAACTTGGCCTCGATGGACTGCTTGGTCTCATAGAGATAACGGAACTGGCTCGGCTGCTCTGTGGCGCGCACCACGGCCTCGGCGAGTGCCACGGCGCCCTCGGCGCCCTGAGAGAAGGCTTCGCAGATCTCACAGGCAAACACCCCCTCTTGTAGCACGCGGGCCTTGAGCCAGTCCAGCTCCTCCTGGGTATCCTCGGCGAAACGGTTAATCGACACCACCAGCGGCAGGCCATACTTGGCCACATTGCCGATGTGCCAGCTTAAGTTGGCATAGCCGGCGGCGAGCTTGTCCATCTCGCTTCCCGCCTGGGGATCATGGGACTTGAGCGCCTTAATCGTTACCACTAACACAGCCGCATCCGGCGCATTGCCCGACTGACGTGTCTTGATGTTACAGAATTTCTCGAAGCCCATGTCGGAGCCGAAGCCTCCTTCGGTCACCACGACATCCGCCAGTCTCAGGGCGATATCGTCGGCGATAACCGACGAGTTGCCGTGGGCGATATTGGCGAAGGGGCCGGCGTGGATCAGACAAGGCGCGCCGCTTAGCGTCTGCATTAGCGTCGGCGAGATGGCCTGACTCATGATGGCCGTCATGGCGCCAGCCACGCCGAGATCTTCGGCGCTGATATAGTCGCCCTGTTTATTTTGCGCCAGCACGATACGGCCGATGCGGGCACGCAGATCCTTAAGATCCCGGCTCAGCGCGAGAATCGCCATCAGCTCGGAGGCGGCGCTGATATCGAAGCCCCCCTGATGCACAGGGCCGTTGACCTCGCCCAGGCCAACCGTGATGGTACGTAGGCTGCGCTCGTTCTGATCCACCACCCGGCGCCATAAGATCTTCTCGGGATCGATATCCAAAGGCGCGAGCCCGGACTGCTCGAGAAAGGCATCACCGCCCAGGCGCTGCTCGTGATACAGGCGGGCATCGATGGCCGCTGCCGCCAAGTTATGGGCACTAGTCACCGCATGTATGTCGCCAGTCAGGTGCAGGTTGAGATCTTCCATGGGCACCACCTGGGCCAGGCCACCGCCTGCGGCGCCGCCCTTGATACCAAATACCGGGCCCATGCTGGGTTGGCGGATACAGGCGCAGCTCTTCTTGCCGATCGCCTGCAAGCCCTGGGTCAGGCCGATACTGGTCACTGTCTTGCCTTCGCCGAAGGGAGTCGGCGTGACCGCGGTGACTA
This sequence comes from Shewanella sp. Isolate8, assembly GCF_022398495.1. Taxonomy (NCBI): domain Bacteria; kingdom Pseudomonadati; phylum Pseudomonadota; class Gammaproteobacteria; order Alteromonadales; family Shewanellaceae; genus Shewanella; species Shewanella sp. Isolate8. The sequence goes on from NZ_JAKEVI010000003.1 coordinate 582,582, forward strand.
TCACTAACTTGCCTTGTTTGTTATCTTTAATTCGGTTTGTGATAGCCAGATCTACCTTGGCCTTGGTCCTGCCATAGGGGCTTAATTCATGGGGCAAGATCCCGAAGGCAGTGGCAATGTCTTCTATGGGTTGTAAGCTGGCTTGGCGTGAAATTTCGATGTCAGTCAGCATATAGCGCTCCTACAATAAATAAGCATGAAAAAAGCGAGCTGGTGCGAATATAGAGCAAAAAGTGGTCACAACAAACCTATTCATTGTCGGCTAAGGCATTAATTAAGGATTTATGAATCTAAATCAATAAAATGATTATTAATGGAAAAAATTAATCCAAACGGAGCAGCCCATGAGTCAGCATAGCTTTACATTCTCCCCCTTTATCGCCGGCTTCTGGCGCCTCGATAGTTGGCAACAGACGCCACAGCAGACCCTGGCGTTAATCCAGCACTATCTCAGCCTAGGCGTGACCTGTATGGATCATGCCGACATCTACGGCGAATACAGCTGCGAGGCGCTATTTGGCCGTGCTCTGGCCCTAAAGCCCGAGCTGAGACACCAGATGCAGATTGTCACCAAGTGCGGCATCAAGCCTGCCTTCGCCTCGACACCAGAGCGCTACGTCAACCACTATGACACAGGCTATCAGCACATTCTCACCAGCGTCGATAACTCGCTTAAGGCGCTGCGGGTGGATGAGATAGATCTACTGCTGATCCACAGACCAGATCCCCTGATGAATGCCGACGAGGTCGCCCAGGCCTTCGAACAGCTCTATCAGACCGGCAAGGTGCGCCACTTTGGCGTCTCCAACTTCACCCCGGCTCAGTTCGACCTGTTACAGTCCCGGCTGGATCGCCCCCTGGTGACCAACCAGCTGGAGATCTCCCCCCTGGCCATGCATACCCTGAGCGATGGCAGCCTAGATCAGGCGCAGCAGTATCGCTGTCCTCCCATGGCCTGGTCTTGTCTCGGGGGCGGTGAGATCTTCCACAGCCAGAGCGAGCAGGCCGTTAGGCTACGTAAGACCCTGAGCCAGATAGCCGCCAACCATGGCACGGACGATATCAGCCAGATCATCTATGCCTGGGTGCTGGCCCTCCCCAGCCAGCCAAAACCCATCATAGGCAGCGGCAATCCAGCGCGCATCAGCGCCGCCGTGGCTTCCAGCGAGATCACACTGGACAGACAGGAGTGGTTTAGCATCTGGCAGGCCGCCACCGGCCACAGCGTGCCCTAGGGCCTGTTGACAGCAACAAAAAAGCCAGCAATCCGCTGGCTTTATCATTTCTATCTCAAGGCTCACGGCTCAGATTTGAGACGTAAGCAAAAACTTAGTCCTGAAACTTAGTCCTAAAACTTAGTCGTGAAACTTCACCTGTCCCGTCAGATGAGGTCTGCGTCCCTTGACGTCACGCAGTTCAAACATCAGGCCTTCGGCGCTCTCGGTGTCGAAATCGAAGCTCACCTGAGCCGGCATCAAGAGGGGTAACTTAAAGGCCACCTCTATGGTACAGGGCTTGTCGCCGATCTCTGGCATCAGCTGGGCGACACTTCTCGCCTTAGACCACATGCCGTGGGCCAACACGCGGTCGAAACCGAAACGCTTGGACAGCACAGGATGTAGGTGAATCAGGTTATAGTCGCCCGATGCCTTGGCATAGCGACGGCCGAGATCTTCACTCAGCTCCCAGCTCACCGGATTAGACCAGCTCATTGGGGTCGCCTTAGGTGGGCGGGCGCGCTTACCACTGCCCTCGATACGATAGAGATAGGTCGATAGCGACTCCCACACCAGCTCGCCGCCGACGAAGGCGCGGGACACCAGCTCAAATTCCAGCCCAGAGTCCGTCATCTGGCTGCTGGTCAACTCACACTCGAGATCGTAACGCTCATCGACACCCGTGGTGCGATAACGGGTAATGCTGTTCTTGAGGTGGATCATCCCCAGCAAGGGGAAGGTAATTGCATCTAAGGTAAAGATGCTGGCATGCAGACGAAACACCATGACATAGAGATAGGTCAGGGGCAGCTGCTGGCCATCGAACTCGAAGCCACACACCTTGGCATATTGGGCGACCTTATCGCCGCGCACGGCCACCTGTGGACAGGTCACCTTAACATGGGGCAACGGCTGCTCATCCCAGCCTGGCTTTCGGCCAAAAAAGATCTTGCGATAAAGCGATAACAGCGACGGCATCGCCTTAAGTTCAACACAAATTTCTTTATTCACGCTATCCAAACCCTTCACACTTTACTTAGCCTAAAAATTGCAAGCCCGCGAGTATACCCCAAATTCACGCTTTTTACCTAAACCTTAAGTCTGTTTAATGCGCGCCGCCCGTGCCTATGGCAAAATAGCCCTCCTAATTTCAGTCAGCTTTTCCCATGGGCGTCACTCAGTGCAAGACAAAAACTTCGATGCATTAGCCGGTAAATTTGCCAAAAACATCTACGGTACCCCTAAGGGCGAGGTTCGCGCCGCCGTGCTATGGCGAGATCTCTCCCAGGCCATGACACAACTGCCCGAGGGGCCTCTGCGTATTTTGGATGCCGGTGGCGGCTTCGGCTTCTTCAGCCAGAAGCTGGCAAAGATGGGCCATAGCGTCACCCTGTGCGATATCTCCAGCGAGATGTTAGCCCTGGGCAAAGCGCAGATTGAAGCCTATGAGGAGAGCAGCGGCGAGAAACTGGATATCACACTGCTGCACGCACCGATCCAATCCCTTACCCGAGACGATCTTGGCCAGTTCGACCTCATCCTCTGCCACGCGGTCGCCGAGTGGCTCAGCGATGCCAGGCAGACGCTGGCCGATCTCACCCAGCTGTTAAAACCACAGGGCCTGTTCTCCCTCATGTTTTACAACAAGGAGGCGATGCGCTTTCACAGCCTGATCTCCGGCAACTTCGACTATGTGGCGGCGGATTTTAAGGTGAAGAAGAAGGTGGGGCTAACCCCTAGTTATCCCCTGTATATAGAGGATGTGCGGGCCTGGGTGACAGATTGGCAGATGGAGCTGGTATCGGAGTCGGGCGTTAGAGTGATCCACGATTATCTCAAGACCCACCAGCCCCCCAATGCCGATTTCAGCCAACTGCTTGAGATGGAGCTGCAATACTCGACTCACCCCGCCTACATAGGCCTGGGGCGATACGTCCACTTCATCATCCGTTGGCAAAGATAGCTAGCTCACTAGTCGAACAGCTCCACCTGGCTCTCGCCCTGAGCGGTGACTATCTGTTTCAGGTAGCGCTGCTCTTCGCTCATCATCTTAGTGATCCGCTCCGGCGACAGACGCATCAGCTTGACCTTGCCGCTATTGGGATGAAACAACACCTTTCGCGGCCAGGGGCCACCGAGATCTTCACTCACTATCTCAATCCCCTCGGTCTTGAGGTAGTTGTTCACGAAGCTGATGTTGGACTCGCCCACGTTCAGCACGCTGGATGTGGTCATCTGAGCACCGCCAAACACCTTGGCCTTGAGACGACTGCGCATGCCACCCAGGTTCAATATGCTGTTGATCAACTGCTCCATGGCCCAGTTACCATAGCGGCAGGTATAACTGGTTAGCTGGTGCCAATCTTCATGGAGTTGCCGCTCGGGCAGCAGGAAATGATTGAGACCGCCTATCCCCAACAGAGGATCCCAGATGCAGGCCGCGACACAAGATCCCAGGCGGGTGAAGATCAGCTCATCATGGGCGGTGACATAGAAGTTACCTGGGTCGACACGGGCCACCACGGCGTCGTGGCGGGTATCCCACTGACGGGGGATACCCTCAAACTCGGGTCGAACGGGGAAAAGGGGCGCCTCAGCCTGCATCTTGCCTCCCTGCATCGATGGACTTTACGCCCATCGATATTTTGGCCAATATTTATCCTGCCTAACAGTATAGCTAAACGACAGACATTGATGCCCTTCAGCTTGGCGCCGAGTTCTAAAAAGGAATCAGTTGCAGGCCGTCTGCCAGCAATTTTGAACCTTGGCCCCTTCAATGGCGGCAAACTTGGCGGGTATCCCCTTGTCGCCCACCACATGGCCGGCCCCCACCACCACAAACAGCGGCGACGGACCGTCTTGCTGCATCATCAAGGCGCGGATCTTGGCAGTCATCTGCTCGTTGCGCCGCCAGAGCATCTTGTCGATAAGCTCCTTATCACCATCATGCAGCATCTGCCCCTGCATCAAGTCATCTAGGGCGGCCTCATCGCCGCTGCGCCAGGCCCTTACCAGCAGCTCCATCTCCTCGTCAGGGGCATCGATCGCCTCGAGCACCATCTCCCACTGAAGCTTAGGACTGAACGAGGCCATCAGCTCAAACTGAAACTCGGTACTCTCCAGCTCAATCACGGGACGCTCACCATTCTTGCTCTGCAGCACCTGGTCTACGCCCCACTGCGCCTGGTAGCCCAGGGACGCAAAACGCATCACGCTAAACTGCATCGCCTGCATCCAGGGCGCATAGGCTTGCATTGGGGTGCAGATCTCGCTGCGGCTACGGCAATAATCAGCCAGGCGGGCCTGGGTCTTGGCATTTGCCGCCATCTGAGTCAGGCCATATTTGCGGATCAATCCCATGATATCTGCCTTGCTGGTATCGGCCTCGACCGCAAGTGCTCCCGACTTGGCAAAGGCCGTTTCTATCTGCTCCGCCATGGGATAAAAATCGGCCTGACCGATGTGAATGGATCCCAACAGATAGGTCTGTTTGCCTTGATAACTGAGCTTATAGAAGGGCGGTTTGTCGTCGCTCGCGGCCATCGCGCCGAGTGACATGATCCCTGTCAGTAATAAAATCCCTATGGTGAATAAACGCGGTCGACTTGTTGCCATCAGGCTTGCCCCTTATAATTCGGCTAAATTTTTCAACACGAGGCAGTTATGCCACATAGTCACCTCATTGAGCAACTTAAAGAGAACTTGCAGTTGGCCTATCGCCAGGCAATCGATGCCGATGCCAAACTGGATGAGTTAAAGAAGGCCGGCCACGGCAAGTTCACCACCATCTTCACCCAAGAAGAAGGCTTTAGCGCACGCAGCAACCGCTTCGGCCCCTATGTACAGGAGCTGGCCGACGACATGACTAAGCTGCCTAGCCAAGGCGATGGCCTGGCGCCGGCGCTTGAAACTTTCGTGCGTAAACTCGGGGTGCTGCTGCAGACCCTGCAGGCGTTTAAAAGCCAGGCCAAGTAACTAAAGCAACTGAATGAGCGGGTAACCTCATACTTTAGTGTCATATTGCTGTCATGGCCTGGTCCTAGAATCGCCCTACTTTTCGTAGGAGGCGGACCTAGATGACAGCAATCGACCTGAGCAGTGAACTGGATAAGATCATCGAGCATGAGAAGATCCATGTGCTGTTTCAGCCCATCTTCAACATCGCAAGCAATAAGCTGCACGGCTTCGAGGCCCTGAGTCGAGGCCCAGAGCATAGCGCCCTCTTCTCTCCTGTGCCCCTGTTTCAGACCGCTGCCCATGAGGGGCGCCTGTCGCAACTGGAAGAGATCTGCCGTCGTCACTCCATCAGGCAGTTTGACGCCCGCGAACTGCCGGGCAAGCTGTTTATCAACATCTCGCCAAAGGCCCTGTTGGAACCCAGCCACGCCAAGGGACTCACCTTAAGTTTGGTGCAGGAGCTTGGGCTGTCGCCGGATCAGATAGTGATAGAGCTGTCGGAGCAATACCCCGCCGATGATATCGATCTGCTCAAGGAGTGCCTCAACCACTACCGCAGCCAGGGCTTCCTGACCGCCATCGACGATCTGGGTACAGGCTATTCGGGATTGAGGCTCTGGTCAGAACTGGCGCCAGACTATGTCAAAATCGACCGCCACTTCATCCACCAGATTGACCAATCGCCGGTGAAGCAGGAATTTGTCCGCTCCATCATAGATCTCTGTCAGAGCCTGAGTTGTAAGGTGATCGCCGAAGGCATAGAGACCCAGGCAGAGTTGGCCCTGCTGACCCAATTGGGAATAGTCTATTGCCAGGGCTACTTTTTAGGGCGTCCCCAGACACAACCGACGCAGACCCTGGCGGCGATGGCACCCCAGGACACCCGCCAACGCCAGACCCGCTACGCCGAATCGGCCGAAAGCCTGTCCACCCGTACCATATGCGTCTCCCCACAGACCAAGCTAAAGGCGCTGAGCGCCCGCTTCGCCCGTTCGCCTCATCTGCAGGTAGTCGCCATCGTCGATGCCAAGCAGCTGCCACTGGGCGTGGTCGACAGGGCGCAGTTGATGGAGCTGTTCAGTACGCCCTATGGCCGCGCTTTACACGAGAACAGCCCTGTGGCTGAGGTAATGAACGACAAGGTGCTGAAAGTACCCGCCTGCATGCCGATCTCCGAGGTGAGTCAATGCCTGACCGCCGAACATGGCACTGTGGCGCAACATTTCTTGGTGATGCGCGGCCAGCAACTGCTGGGGATAGGTCACACCAAAGATCTGCTGCAACAGATCACCGAGCAGCGGATCAAGATGGCCCGCCACGCCAATCCACTGAGCGGTCTTCCCGGTAACATCCCCATCCAGGAGGAGCTGCAACGCCTACGCCAGCAAGGCAGGGCCTTCTACCTAGCCTACTTCGATCTGTGCCACTTCAAGCCTTATAACGATCTCTACGGCTTCTGCCGGGGAGATGAGGTGATCCAATCCCTGGCAAAGCGTTTACAGCAGCAACTGGGCGCCGACCATTTTGTCGGTCATGTGGGCGGCGATGATTTTGTGGTGATAGGCACTAGCCAGGCGATCGTCGATGAGTGTCGTCGCCTGCTCCTCAGCTTCAACCAAGCCAGGGAGGCCTTCTACAGTCCCGACGACTGGCTGGCCCAGAGTGTGATGGCAGAAGACAGACAGGGACAGAGGGTGACTCATCCCCTGATCAGCCTATGTGTCGGCCTGCTACCGCCAGAGGTGACGCGTTACTGCGACGAGCAGGAGCTGTCGGCCTATAGCGCGGCGGCAAAAAAACAGGCCAAAGCCGCATTGAATGGCTTTAGCCTGTTTACGCCCGCGCCCAATGACGGGGCAATTGCTATGTATCGGCCGCTTAAGTTAGCTTAAGAGACAGCCCTGCCTTAAAGCTTGGGCTCCACCGTCTTCTTCAGCCAATCGCTGAGCATCTTAGACTCATATCTCAGCGGCTTGTCATTCATGGTACCCGTGGTGTGCATGAAACTCATGTCTCTGAGTTTCTCGTCGCCGGCAATCACCACCTGCTCACCGTCGAGCACCTGATAACTAAAGGTCATGCGCGGCGGATAGATGTCTTTGACCACACGGATATCGTTTGGCGTCGCACCGAAGGTAGGGCGCACGTCGCCGGCCAGATCCACATCTGTCACCACCAGCTCCAGTTTCTGGTTGGGCTTAAGCGTCTTCTCGGCCGCCTTGTTGAGATTCTTAGTCAGGGTCTCGAACACACGCAGCTCGTAGCGAGATTGAATATCGCCTACCGCCTTCACGTCACGATAGTTGTCCACATCCTGCCAAGAGATCTTCACCACTCCGGCCTCGGTGACCGGGTTCTCTTTGGCTTCTTCGGCGGCAAGGTTCAGCGACACCAGCGCCCCCACCAGGAGTAGAGATTGAAACTTCATATTTTGCCTCCTTAATCGCCCAAGCTTGGGACACCTATTGAGTCTTGTTACAACACTGAGTGTACAAAAGCTAACCTGAATATAGGCTTAATGTAAAACACTGGCGAACCTTTTCGCCGCCTTTTTACCTATTGGACAATCACGATTAACCCTTTTCTCCCGAGCCCACAGTTTTTGGCAGCCTTTGTATCAATTTGCTGCACCCCTGGGGTAGACTCTCAGACTCGGCAAGTCTACTAAGGTAAATCATGCAAAATCGATCCGCTCTGCTATTCGTCGTCATTATCTTCTCTCTACTGGCAGGCGCCCTCTATTGGATCACCGCAGAAGAGACCCAGCAAACGCCAGAGACCTGGTCGGCCTTCGTCTATGCCCACGGTTACAACTCGGGCCGCTACAAGAAAACCGATGACTTCGAGGACTATGAAAGCTGTAAGACCTTCGCCACCGAACAGGCTAAGGCGCTTGGCGATGTCTTGTGGGAGTGTGGACTAAGGTGCCGCTTCGACAACAGCCGTCAGGGCTTTCAGTGCGAGACCATGAAGAATCAGGAGTAAGTCGGCTCCCTTTTCTTCAGAGATCCACAGACCGACTCCACCTGTTCGTTTTTTATTCAGCTCCTGTTCAAGCAATTGTCATTAACATAGGTATCAATTAAACCGCAGGGGCAGTCTGCAAGCGCACAACAAAGCGCAATAGCATGGCCCGGTTAGCGGCAAAGAATTCGATTTAAGATACTGACAGGAGCTATGACAATGAGCCAACTCACCCGCACAAGATTCTCAGGGAAATTCGCCCTATTGGCCTCGCTAATCCTTGGTTTCGCCTTTATCTCGGGCGTTAACGCCAATGAGCTGACCGACAGCGAACGCGCCGCGGTAGCAAAACACTTCCAGATTCTGGATAAGCAGCAAGAAGCGAGCGACAACCAGAGGCTTGACAGCTTCCAGGCAGACCTGGACAACCAGCTTGACAAGGCCGAGGAAGCCTTTATGGAAGACGCCTGCGCCGAACATGAGCTGCAGTTCGACAACGACAGCCAGGTCTGCTACTAAACCTGACTCGCCGAGACGCCGCTAAAAGGGAAACAACTGAAACAGCTGGGGGTAAGTCGCCTTCAGCTGTTTTTTCTTGTGCGAAAACTTCTTACCCTGAGGTGTCGCCTGGCCAGAAGGCACAAAGGGCAACTCCTCGCCGGTACGATCCTCATAGATCTGCCCGGCAAGCAGATCGTAATCTTCCACGAAGGGATAGGCATAGCCGTCCTTCTCAGGCCAGGCTGGCAGCTGCGCCAATGCATCTGGCTCCAGCAGTATCCGCTCGAACCACTCCTGGCCCAGCGAGATTAAGAAAGCACGAAACTCGGCAAACCCATACTCGCTGTCGCAGCCCGTGACGATATAAGCCGCCCCCCAGAGCGACCAGAGATAGGCCCTGCGCATCTGCTGGGAAAACAGCTTATCGAAGGCCGCCAGCTCCTCGTTACTCAACTCGGTCAGCTTGGCCTTAAGCTCGACCGCCAGGCTTTCCTGATCCTGCTGAGGTTCGCGGCGGGTCACTAACTGCCAAAATTCACTCTCTGTCATGGGGTTCTCACGCTATCTAAGTCCGCCACATCTTACCTTAACCGGCAACGCTGAGCAGCATAGACAGGCAAATTAGGCAAAGCATTGGACTAAATCGCACCATTTTTCTACACTGCGGGGCAAATCATTCACCCAAGAGCCAAGATGAACCGACCGACTCCCAGCATACTGCTACTGATCGCCCTCTATATCGTTATCGCCATTCTCGCCGGCTGGCGCGCGTTAGACAGCCAGACACTCGATCTCTTTACCCTAGGCGTGATCCCTGTGCTGATCGGTCTGATCGCACGCACCAACTGGGCTAGCCTGGTGCTGAAGATCTATATTGGCATACAAACCCTGGGGTTCACGGCGCTTGGAGCCACGGCGGTGATCGCCTATCAGATCACCCCTGAAGACGTTAAGGTGGTGGTGCGTGGTCAGGAGCTGCCTATCTGGGCTATCGCCCTGGTGGTCACCATACTCTTGAGTTTTCAGTGGTATATGGCCTTCTCTAAGAGCATGAAACAGTATCTGCCACAAGCGGCGCAAACAAGCGATAAGCGCGAGGCTTAAATAATCCCCCTGGTAAATGAGCCAAATAAGGCCCAAGCCTTGTCTGGTGAGCCTTTCAAGCCAAGAGTGGGAAATATCGGCCACTTTTTGCTGCCACTAAGGTAAATTTTTACTGAATTTGACTGAAAGCACCCTTTGGGCGCATAAAACCGCTTTCATTATAGGGATGCTTGTGGCATGTTAAGTCCAGCAATTGCAAGTATCTAATGTAATTGGTATTACTAAATCTACGGAAAGAAGAGACTATCCAAATGAATAAAACTGAACTTGTTGCAAAAATAGCGGAAAGCGCTGAACTCACTAAAGCTGAAGCTGCTCGCGCCTTAAAGTCTTTCGAAGAAACGGTAGCGGAAGCGATGAAGAACGGCGAAAAAATCTCTATTGTAGGTTTTGGTTCTTTCGAGACCACTAGCCGTGCAGCACGTACAGGCCGCAACCCACAGACGGGCAAAGAAATTCAGATCCCAGCGGCTGTAGTACCTAAGTTTAAAGCCGGTAAGACGCTAAAAGACAGCGTAAACTAAATCGGTATTTAATCCGTCGAAAAAACCTCCGCCATGGAGGTTTTTTTATGCACCTTCCTAGTGCACCCTCTGCCTCATTTTTAATCAATCGCTAGCCTACCTCTGACACAAATAAAATAACCAATTGAAAAATAACCAATAAATATTTGGCACACTCTTCGCTATAGCTTGTACGCGGCCTGACAATACTCATAACAACAGGCAAGGCCGCTCCCATAGACCAATAAGAAGGAATGAGTATGAAACAAGCATTGCGAACCCTAAGCCTACTCGCGGGCACCTTGATAGTGGCCTTACCTACCAGCGCTAGCGTCACGGGCAACATTGGTGCGACCTCCAACTACTTGTGGCGCGGTGCCACACAGACAGGAGACGCACCCGCGGTTCAAGGCGGCATAGACTTCGAACACGAAAGCGGCCTTTACTTAGGCACATGGGCTTCTAATGTGGATTTCGGTGACGACACCAGCTACGAGATCGACTTCTACGGCGGCTATGCGGGCAGCGTGGGGGAAGATTTTGGCTATGACATCAGCTATCTCTACTACGCCTATCCCGACAGCGATTCGAGCATAGACTTCGGTGAAGTCACCCTGGCCCTGAGCTGGAAGTGGTTTAGCCTCGCCTACTCACAGGTAGTCAATGCCGATAGCGATGTGGCAGCCGATCCTTTCGATGAGAAAGATCTCAGCTACATCAACGCAGGTGTCAGCTTCCCGCTATCGGAAACCTTGTCATTCTCGGCTCACTATGGCTACTCCAGCGGCGATGTGGTCAACGCCTGGTTCGATACCGACAACTATGCCGACTACTCCCTCTCTCTGGATAAGGAGACCGACTTTGGTACCATCTCCTTCTTGGTCAGCGATACCGACCTCGACGGTGACGATCCTAAAGTGGTGGTAGGCTACAGCTATAGTTTCGATTTGTGATCTAAATTTAAATGAGTTGCCGCTAATTTAGCTGGCAACTCACTATTATTCAGCCACTATTCCATTTAAAAACAATCAATTAAAATCCACACACTCACCAACGCCCTCCGCTTTTGTCGAGAAAATCGACAAATACAAATGTGTTAACTCGATCAAACAAAAATTGAAAATCCCCTGCTATTTTTCTCATTAGCGCTCGCTAATGTGCCCAGGCCTTAGGACGCTAAACTAGCTAACGCTTTGACTCAGTTAACTTTATGTTAAAGCGGCTCAGTGCTAAGCAGCACCAAATGAGTGCTCAAGCACTTTATTTGACGAGGATTTCACTATGGCTCAGTTACTCGATGTTATTCCGAACGATGCTGAAATCGAAGCGATCACAGCACCCAAAAACCCTAAGGCCGCCTGTGAGCTGCAACACAGACGCGAAGTCAAACGTCGCCTAGAAGAGTTACTCGAAGAGGCGGCCCTCAAACGCGCCATGGGGGGCGATTTCTACTGAAAGTTAGCGATTAGGGTAGGCCATCCCTACCCTTAAATGCTAATCCGCCTGGCAGTGAACAACCTTAGTCAGGCTATTGGCTAACGCCTGCAGCTGCTCAACCCGCTTGGCCAACTGCTCGCCCTCAATAGCAACCGATTCGGATACTTGGTTAGTGCCCACCACACTGCTGGCCACCTCGCTGCTGGCACAGTTTAGCTGGGTGAGCGCCTCTCCTTGCTGGGTCATTAACCCCGCCAGTTGATTAACGTCGTGAACCACACTGGCAATCTGGTCGATGATCTGCGTCAGCTCCTCCGCACTCTGCTCTATCACTCTTTGCCCTTGAATCACCTCGTCACGGCTGTTGCCGAGCAGCTGACGTATCTCTATCGCAGAGCGGTTACTCTTAGCCGACAGCTCCCTGACTTGTTCCGCCACCACGGCAAAGCCTCGTCCATACTCGCCGGCCCTGGCCGCCTCAATTGCCGCGTTTAGCGCCAGTAGATTCGTTTGCTCCGCCACTGAGGTAATGAGATCGGCGACCGAGACTATCTCCTGGTTGCTTTTCAGTATCGCCGCAATCGCGTTGGTGGACGCCTCTAAGGATTGGGCGCTATTGGCCGCCCGGCGATCGATAGATTGGCAGCGCCCCTTTAGCTCCTCCATAAACTGTTCAGATTGGCGCATGTCTTGGGTCATCTGCGACACCTGCTGACTCATCTGCTCGGCCGCACTGGCCTGAGATTCGCAGTTCACATTAAGCTGAGTCACCTGCCGATGAAGTGTCAACGCCTGGGTGTCCAGCGCGGTGGCGACGCCAGACAGGGCCGAGGCATCCTCACTCGCCTGAGTCAGCACCTGTCCGAGGCGCTGCTCGCCCGCCTGCGCCTTGGCGGCGCTCGACTGCATATTTTGCTGTGCTTCGGCCTGCGCCTGATTGGCCTTAAACCGGGCCGCGCAGCTATAACCCTGCGCGACGACTATGACCACAAGCGGGAGTATCATGCCACTCCAGGCCTCTATGGCCTCCCCGGCTTCAGACAAAGCTATGGTCACCACTATCTGCTGCTGCAATCCCTGCTGCACCATCACGGCCGACAGGGCGATAACGACCAGACTCCAAAGGGTCGCCATGACTAAATTGGCGGTGAGATAGAAGGCGATAATCAACACAGCAACCCAGAGGCTCTGGCTGGAGGTGAGTATGCCACCTCCCTGGTAGATAACGTTGAGGGCATGCAACACCATGCCAAAGAAGCCCAGGTTTAACGCCAGGTTTATCTGCCGCAGAAAGCGAATCGTCGCGGCGGCGATCACCTCGACGGAGATTAAGATCATCGAGGTGATCATCAACAGGGTATGGGGCTGCTGGGCCCATTTCATCAGGCTATATAGCCCTGTAAACAGGCAAAGCAGCGTGAAGAACAACAGGGTATCGACCAAACGAACTTGATCATCATTCCAGCCATGGCGCTTTGGGAAAAACAACTTGCGCCAGATAGCGAGAGGGGTCATAGGCTTTGCTCTCCTGCCACGTTAGAACTCAGGCTCGAGTTAAGCCAGCCTGTCGCTAATCAGCATGACGTTGCATTGCAACCACCGAGTGAACAGGAGTGGCTCATCGACACTGGCTCATTTGATAGAGGCAAGTCTGATGGCACATCAAATGCTGACCGCAACAGGCCGACTTAAAACTTACCCTTTAAGCATCTCTTTCTTTAGCCCTTTATCCGTTGGATTGTCACCCAACCAAATCGCGAGCACGGCCTTACGGAAATCTTCACCACTGGTGACCGACAGCTGCTGACCATTTTTATAGCTGACAATCCCAGTACCCGGTACGCTCACTAAGGTAAATTGATCGCCCTCCTTGATCGGCTCGGCAAAGGTTGCAATAAAGGAGTTGATGCTATCGGCAATGGCGCTGGTGTCTCCATCGGTCGCGCGGTCGAAGCCATCATGCATCGCCTCGGTCATCTTCTCTGAGGTGATCATGCCCGAGGTGATGTTGAGCCGAATCGCGGAAATTTGTTCGCCATCGACTACATTGGCGGCCTGATCGGTAGGACCAACCGTATAGAGGGATCCCACATAGAGATCCATGAAGAACTTACTGCGAACACCTGCACCATTAAGTTGCAGCACCTGCTCCTGAGAGGTCATGGTGTCGGCAACATCGACCCCCGCCACCTCGACTGCCGACACAGCAGAGGTACTCAACAACAGCACACTCGCCAATAATAAACTCTGTTTTTTCATTTGTGACTCCATCGAATTCCAGGCCGTGGCGGGAGGCTAGGCCACTCATAGCGAGCCTTCCGCACACGACATAATAAAAAGGCACTAACGCCGAACTGGGGAGCAAAACGCTAGCGCAAAGGGCACCAGCTAGAATGCGTGGTTGTACTCGATCCAGTAGCTGTCATCCGTGCTGTCACTATTGTCCGTCTTAAAGTTCACACGAATGTTTTGACGCTTATTCATCTGGTAGGCCACCGAAATTTCACCATTGAAACTGGCCATTTGTAACCCACCATCCATGATGTCATCGCTCCAGCCCTTACCCTGAATCTCATCGGTATAAGAGGCGCTCACCAGGGTCCACCAGTGATCGTTAAAGGCATAGCGAGCGTAAACCATGCCGGTCAGAATGAGTGACGGCACATCGATGCCGCTGCTCGATACCGCGGTACTAGCGGCCATATCAGGCGGCAAGATCTGCGACATGTTATCTTCAACTACCACGGCGCCGGCATAGAGAATCGGCCAGATGTAGAAGCTGTCTGTCACTGGAATCGTCATCACGGGACCCGCCTGAATCACCGCCATGTTGCCGTAGAAGGGATGGTCCGCCAGGATGGCATCGATCGACCAGCCGGTGCCATTGGTTGTGTTAATGGTGCCGTAGCGCATACGATATGAACGCTTGCTGGTCTCGTCGTTAAAGGTTGGGATCATGCCGTAATCAGGGTGAGCCACCATGCCTGTGAACTGCGGCGTCTTGTCTCCCTCATTGAAGATGTTTTTCGCCTCGAAGATCACCCCTGTTTTTTGCCCCGAGGTGGCCGTCTTTTCAGACAGCATCAACTGCGCCTTAAAATTTGCACCTTCACTACCATAGGAAGCCCCCAAAGAGGTATACACATCCGTTGGGTTAGACATATCGATATCGGCATCATCTGCCGCCATCGCGCTGAAACCACAAGTCATTGACGCTACAACCGCAACACTTAAAAGATGCTTTTTCATAATTGACTCCATCGTCATCATTTGATCTATTTGTTATAAAAAATCGGTTTTAATCACTTGTCGCATTACGGCGGTTAACTTGCCGCAGCCAGTGCCTGACGGCGCTTCCACTTGCCAGTAAAGAAGACATAGGCATATGCACTGTTAATCACGAAACTTGCCAGCCCGGCGGCAAGCATGAGCTCATCGTTACGTGGCATTGGCACCACGTTGCTTTCGTACATGAATGGGCAGCTGAAGTAATACATGAAGGAGCCGGCCAGCGTGAACGCACGCGCCTGCAACCAGGTACCCTTCTTGATGAACAGCGCGGGCAGTGTCGCGGCGATCAGCACCATCATCTGCGCCGTCGCAGAACCCGGGAAGTTGAGGTAAACGAAGACGATGTTCCAAACGTCATAGGCAATGATCCAGAAGGTGGTCATCGCGGGCCAAATCATGTCTTGCTGCTTAGACTTGTCGGCAAAGATCTGCGCCCAGCCCGCCAGCGTGATGATGGACAACACGCCGCCAATGGCGTTGAGGATATTAGCGAGGTTACCCATACTAAAATCCTGCATAACGGCTTCTGAAATGTTGATGGCGAGGAAGGCGGCCGCGCCAAACTTGGCCCACTTCATATCCCCTATCTTGGTAAAGCGGATCAAGGTAAATAGCGCGGCGGCGCCCACCACAGAATAGAGCTTGACCCACTTGAACCAATAGGTCACACCATAGCTGGACCACAATGGAATCAATACGATGGGCAGAATAAACCACAGCAGGTAGTTGCTGTACTTGAAGCGACGACATAGCTCGTTGAGCAGCATCAAGCCAATCAGCACCAAAAGCACGTGTCCGAAGGCGCGGTTTTGATACCACTTGTGGATGTTAAAGCCATCGCCATCCAGGCTAAAACGCATGGTCTCGGCTTCGACGAAGCTGATCTTTGCGCCATCGAAGTCGGTGATCAAGGCGCCTGGCTGACTGGCGATAGTCAGGTCATGACCCGACAATGCCCAGTGCTGAATCTCGCTATGGTTAAAGCCACCCGACTGCTTGATGACCTGAACCGTATCATCGCTGCCAAATTCGAGGCGATAAAACAGGCTGCCTTCCCCCGGCTTACCGTCTCGCGTTCCCTGCCAAACCTGCCCCTGAATATTGTCCAGATGCGATGTCGCATCTAAGGCGTCGTCTGCGTAGCTAACTGAGCTGCATAGCATCAGTAACATGGCAAACATAGTGCTAAATATCTGTTTCACCCTGAGTTTCATAATTTCACTCTCTCAATCGTGATGCTTAGATGAGGGGCGCCACCTAGCGGCGCCCTAAGGTCTTAAGCCGTGGTTAGTTGTTGCTGTTTTTCCGGCGTATCTTTGTAGTACTCATTAAGCATCGGCGGCTCGTTGTCCCCCGTAGGCGGCTCGCCTGTTGGGCTAGTGCGTTGCTTATTGAAGTACCAGATGGCAAATGGAACGTGCAGACACAGGTTGATCGCGCCCCACACCCAGAGCACTGTGTCGTTGGCCCAGCTGGTCGAATCCATCACAGGCGTGAAGATGTCGGCATTGGCGCGAACCAGAATGTGGAAGGCTAAGGTGTACACACGAGCGATGATGTAGAGCTCGGGTCGTCCCTTGATGATGGGGTACAGCTCTGCCGCCATTAAGATACAGAAGGAGCTGGCGAAGTAGCCTGGGTTCTCACCAAACACGAAGGCCAGGTTCCATGTGGTGTAGAGGAAGTTCCACGCCGCAGTCGAATAAAACAAGAGATCATTGGGCTTGTCTCGACCTATCACCCAATACATGCGCTGGCCGTTCTTGTAACGAGGGAACGGAATGGTGATACACAGAATCACACCACAGATAGCATTGAAGTAATTGGCGGTCACAAAGTCTTTAGCCGTTGCCTCGGCAATGTTGAGGAACAACACGGCGTACAACACCTTGAGCACCCAGTCGCCCCTGAAGAACGCCAGCACCCTATTTGGATTGTCATAGTAGAGATAAGCGATGCGAGCGCCGCCTACCACGATAGCGGTAGGGATCAGCACACTCACGGTTTTCGCCCAACGGAACCATCCGTCGAGGTTATCCGCCCATAAGGGCGCGGTCAGTAATGACAACAGCCAAAAGGCTGCCGTTAATCGAGGTGTACGGCGCATGCCCTCCACCAACACGAGCAAGAACACTATGTATCCGCTCATCGAAACAACATATTGCCAGACAGGTATGTCCATAACGCCTCCTGAGTTAACTTGATTCAGGTTGACGTTTACATCGACGCTAACCTGAACAACTTATAGAGCAATTACTCTAAATTAGAGTCTTTACTCTAATTTTTCTTTTTCGCACTTAATGAGAGCGGCCTCACATTGCGGTCAAGTTCAGGGGGGTAAATGTGAACATTTTGCAACGAGATGTGATCCCGGTAACAAAGTCGATAAGATTTAATTAATGGATAACAGGCAAACGCAAACGAACACCCGCATTAAGAAGCGAGAAAGGGGAAAACTCAAAACAGATAGCAATGAGGCAACACGCAAACAAAACAAAAACAACCAAAAAATCAGCCAGTTACCAGGGGTGGCAAGTTAAAAAACAATAAGATACACGCTAATTGCGCCAACCTCTCACAAGAAAGTGCGGCGCTCACATTACTTTTACACTCTCTAGGCGAAATGCGGTCAACCTAGAGGAGAAACCAAAAGAAACGCCTTAATACCACCCGCCAAGACACTGAGATGTTAACAAACCGATAAGTGACAGCCTTGCACCAAACGACGCCTAACCAAGGACCCAAACCACTTAAATGCGTAAGAAAAGGCTCGCCACCAAGCCTAATCGCAACCTGGATAGCGATGTTATCGCCCTTCAATTGTTGTCATCTCTCCTCCAAAAATTGTTCGAAACAAAGAAAAACAGCCTAGCGCCATAGGTCGAAGCCACTCACCACTTAGCGCCAGCAAGCCTAGCAACTCAATCCAAGAATCATCCATCTCAAACACAAAAAACGCGCCCTATTAGGACGCTCTTTGCTGTGCAACACAGGCCTTAATCTGGTTCAGGCTTAATCTTGTTCCGTCTTAAAGTGACTTATCAGGTCGAGCCGAGGGCTTGTTAAGATTCCCCTTCTCCACTGGTTAAATTGGTGTAAGATTAAATTCAGTACATAACTTATTGATAGTCATAATTCTTCCGGGCAGTTTATCTGCAAGAGGTCATCATGACGCTAAGCAAATCCTTACGCCTTATCGCCCCACTTATCCTGCTGCTAAGCGGCTGTCAGGGCGCCGAGCCGCCCCAGGCTCTGGGCACGTTAGAGCGCGACCGGGTACTCCTGCGCGCCACCACCTCAGAGATCATCACGGCCTTACCTAAACGCGAAGGCAGCCAGGTCACCCAAGGCGACTTGCTACTGCAATTCGACACCCGCAAACAACTTGCACGTGTTGCCAACGCCCAGGCCCAGTGGCAGAAGGCACAGGCCTACCTGCTCAGGCTCACCAATGGCGAACGCCCGGAGGATATCGCCAGCGCTCAGGCCAATCTGGAGCGTGCCACCGCCGCCATGGTGCAGGCGGAGAAGACCTACAGGCGCATCGACAAACTCAAGCGACAGAACCTGGTAAGCCAGCAGGAGCTGGATCAGGCCATTGCTAGCCGGGATCAGACCATCGCCGAACATAACGCCGCGAACGAAGCCTTGAGTAAACTGATTGTCGGCGTGCGTCAGGAAGATATTCAGCAGGCCCAGGCGGCACTGGATGCGGCGGCCGCCGAGCTGGATCTGGCGCGGCAACTGCTGGAAGATCTCAGCATCACGGCGACCCGCAGCGGTCGCCTCGACAGCCTGCCCTTTAACCTCGGCGAACGAGTGCCCGCCAACGCCGTGGTGGTGGCGATTCAGGCCGACAAGGCCGCCTATGCCAGGGTCTATATTCCCGCCCCCGCCATGGCCAAACTCACCATTGGGATGCAGCTAAAAGTCCATGTCGACGGTCAAGAGCAGCCCTTTACCGGCACGCTACGCTGGCTCAGCAAGGAGCCGGCCTTCACCCCTTATTACGCCTTAAATCAACAAGACAGGTCTCGCCTCGTCTATCTGGCGGAGTTCGATCTCGACGACTCGGCTCAGAGCCTGCCCACGGGGATCCCCGCCCAGGTGGAGCTGCCCTGATGTCTCCAGGTGCGGAGCTGGCAATAGATGCCCGCGGCGTTGATAAGCGGTTTGGCGACCTACTTGCGGTTGCCGAGCTGGATCTGCAGGTGCAGAAGGGGCACATCTACGGCTTTCTCGGCCCCAACGGCTGTGGCAAGTCCACCACAATACGCATGCTCACCGGTCTTTTGACCCCTACCCGAGGCGAGATCTCCGTGCTCGGCATGGCGATCCCCAAGCAGGCCGAGGCACTCAGGCGGCGCATAGGCTATATGACACAGAAGTTTTCCCTATACGAAGACCTGAGTGTCAGGGAGAACCTGCAATTTATCGCCGACATCTATGGTCTGGGCGTCAGGGAGAGCAAACACAAGATAGATGAGCTGATCGATACCTATCATCTCGACGCCCAGCGCCAGCAGCTCGCGGGCACCCTCAGCGGCGGACAGAAACAGCGCCTGGGGCTGGCCTGCGCCTGTATCAACGAGCCAGAGCTGCTGTTTCTCGACGAGCCCACCTCGGCGGTGGATCCCCAGAACCGGCGCGACTTCTGGGAACAGCTGTTCGATCTCTCCGAGCGCGGCACCAGCATCTTAGTCACCACCCACTACATGGATGAGGCGCAGCGTTGCCACCAGCTGGCGATCATGGAAAGCGGCCACATTCGCGCCAAGGGCAATCCTCAGGCGCTGCTTGAGGAGATGTCGCTGCACGTCATCGAGATAGCCGGACACAGGCTGAGACAGCTTAAGTCACACCTTAGCCAGTTCGGCGAGATCCCCTCCGCCGCCCAGCTAGGCGATCGCCTACGGGTCCTGGTCGACAAGCAGATAGATGCGCCCATTCCCTGGTTGCTGGAGAAGAGTAGCGCCGTAGCAGGCCAACTGACGCCACAGCAACTGACTCAGGTCGCCCCCAATCTGGAAGATCTCTTCGTGTCGGTCACCGGCAAGGGGCTCAGCACGTCGCGGGAGGCGCAAGATGCTACTGGCTAGCCTGAGGCGCATAAAGTCGATCACCACCAAGGAGATCCGCCAGCTCAAGCGCGACCGTATCACCTTCGGCATGGTGGTGATGATCCCGCTGATCCAGTTGCTGCTGTTTGGCTATGCCATCAATACCGATGTGCGTAACGTGCCCGTGGTCGTGGTGGATCAGAGCCACTCCGCCGCCGGTCGCTGGATAGTCGAGGCGATCAAGGTGACTCAGGTGGTCAGCATAGAGAAGCACTACGCCAGTGCCGAAGAGGCCGAGGCCGCCATTACCCGGGGTGAGGTACGCGCGGCGCTGATCCTGCCGCCCAACCTCACCCAGAAGCTGGCCAACGGCGAAACCCTGGGACAATGGGTGGTCGACGGCTCGGATACCATGGTTGCCTCGGCGATCAGCCAGCTGAGAAACATGCCTCTGGATCAGATCACAGGGCAAGACACACAGAGGCTGCCCACCTTCGAGATCGCCCTCTTCTATAACCCAGAGCAGCGCTCGGCGGTCAACATAGTACCGGGGCTGATCGCGGTGATCCTCACCATGACCATGATCCTCTTTACCTCGGCAGCCATAGTACGAGAGCGCGAGCGCGGCAACCTGGAGCTGCTGATCACCACGCCCATCAAGCCGCTAGAGCTGATGCTGGGTAAGATAGTGCCCTACATCTTGGTGGGCTTGGTGCAGATGACCATCATCCTCGGCCTGGGGCATCTTATCTTCGATGTGCCCATCAATGGCGCCATCGCCCAGCTGCTGATGGGCACCCTGCTGTTTATCGCCGCCAGCCTCACCCTGGGGCTGATCATCTCCACCATCGCCAAGACGCAACTGCAGGCGATGCAGATGACCATCTTCATCATACTGCCCACTATCTTGTTGTCCGGCTTCATGTTTCCCTTCGAGGCCATGCCCAGGCCGGCCCAGTGGATCGCCGAGCTTCTGCCCGCCACCCACTTCATGCGCATCATACGCGCCATAGTGTTGCGGGGAGGCGACCTGAGCGACATGCAGTTCGATGCCCTCTGGCTTATCGGCTTTACCCTGGTCGGCATCCTAGTGGCCTCGCTGCGCTTCAATAAGCGTCTCGACTAGTCATATGAGCAACAAAAAAAGCGCCCTCGGGCGCTTTTTTTGTTGCTCATAACAGACGGTTTAACTACTGGCCTCGGCCTCTTGCTGTCGCTTCTTGATGAAGTACTCACGAGTCAAGCCGAAGACGACTGGGCTGAGCAGCGACAAGGCGATCAGGTTAGGGATCGCCATCATGGCATTCAGGGTATCGGCCAGCAGCCAGATGAAGTCGAGCGAGCTGACGGCCCCTAGCGGAACAACTATGACCCAGATGGCTCTGAAGGGTTTTACCGCGCGCACACCAAACAGGTACTGCACACACTTCTCGCTATAGACGCTCCAGCCCAGGATGGTGGTGAAGGCAAAGATAGAGAGGGCGATGGCCACGATATAGTTCCCCATAGGCAGGGCGTGGGAGAAGGCATAGGAGGTCAGCGCCGCACCATTCTCACCCGATGTCCAGGCACCTGAGACCACGATCGCCAGACCGGTAATGGTACATACCACCAGAGTATCGATGAAGGTACCCAGCATAGCCACCAGGCCTTGGGCCACAGGGTTGTTGGTCTGCGCCGCCGCGTGGGCAATAGGCGCGCTACCTAGACCGGCCTCGTTAGAGAAGACGCCGCGGGCCACACCGAAACGTACCGCGGCCCACACCGCCGCACCGGCGAAGCCGCCCTGGGCCGCCACAGGATTAAAGGCGCTGTGCACGATAAGGGCGATGGCATCGGGAATGTCGGCGAAATTAACCACGATCACCGACAGGCCGGCGGCGATATAGAATACCGTCATCAGGGGCACCAGCTTACCCGCCACATCGGCGATACGCTTGATACCGCCCATCAGCACAGCGCCCACCAACACCATGAGCACCACACCAGTCACCCAGGTGGGCACGCCGAAGTTACTGCTCAGGGCGTCGGCCACAGAGTTGGCCTGTACTGTGTTGCCGATACCGAAACCGGCGAAGGATCCAAACAGGGCGAAGGCTGTACCCAGCCAGGCCCATTTGCTGCCCAGACCATTCTTGATGTAGTACATGGGGCCGCCGATATGGTTGCCGTTATCGTCGACTTCACGGTATTTCACCGCCAGCACCGCCTCGGCAAACTTAGTCGCCATGCCGACTAAGGCTGTACACCACATCCAGAACAGGGCACCCGGGCCGCCGATAAAGATGGCGGTCGCCACCCCGGCAATGTTTCCCGTACCTATGGTGGCCGACAGTGAGGTCATCAGGGCATTAAAGGGGCTGATCTCCCCCTTCATCTGCTTATCTTTATCGGGAATACGCCCAGACCAGAGCAACTTAAAGCCGGTACCCAGCTTGAGGATCGGCATCAACCGCAAGCCAAAGGAGAGAAAGAGTCCCACGCCTAAGATCATCACGAGCATGGGAGTACCCCATACGAACCCGTTAATCGTACTGACAAACTCAGTAATAACTTCCATTCAAACCTCGTCGTTTTTATCGTTATTTTGGTGATCTACGCCACGCTTTGTTGATTGCATCCCAGAGTACAACGAAAAGCGTTCAAAATGAAAGCAGCGATTGTTAACAAATTGAAACAAAGAGAGATGTTAGCCGAGGCGGCAAGCCTACTGCCTAAGAATATGACTCAAGGCGTTTTCATGAGGAATTTGACGCAAGCGAACCGCTAGCGCCTTGGTAGAGACGACTTATACTGCGGGTCAAATGCACCGGCTGCGGCGGCCTTCATCAGACGGCGAAACTTGGGGCATTCCATGTGACTGGGCGCGGTGCAGTTGGCGGCGTGTCTCAAACCGTCACGCATCGCCTGCATCTTCAAGATGGTGCGCTCCAGCTCGTCGGCCCGGCGTAGCAGCAGCTCTCTGTCTATGAGGGGATCACCGCCTGTTGCGAGCATGCTGGCAATCTCATCGAGGGACAATCCCGCCGAGCGGCCAAGGGCAATCAACGCCAGACGCTCTAGCACCTCGGCGCCAAATTGGCGGCGAATGCCATGACGCCCCAGCGAGCGGATCAACCCCCGCTCTTCGTAATAACGCAGGGTCGACGCCGGCACGCCCGAGCGCTTGGCGACCAGTGAAATATCCATATCCTTCCCTTGACCTCAAGTCGACTTGAAGCTGTAAGCTAACAATATCAACGGCTTCACACAACAAAGGAATGAATATGTCTCCCCTAATAGACTGTATCGCCACCCTCATCATGGACCTCTGGGGCCTGCTGCGTCATCCCCTGTTGGGTATGCCCCTGCCTAGCTACTATCTGGTGGGCCGCTGGCTATGCCACATGCCCAAGGGTAAGTTTCGTCACCAGGCGATCGCCAAGGCCACGCCCGTCCCGGGTGAGACCCTCATAGGTTGGCTGGCCCACTATCTTATCGGCGTCAGCTTTGCCGCCCTCTTGCTGCTCATTACTGGCTCACAGTGGCTCACAGAGCCAAGCCTGTCTCCCGCCCTCGCGGTGGGCCTAGTCACTGTGCTCGCCCCCTTCTTGCTGATGCAACCCGGCATGGGCGCAGGCATCGCCGCCTCACGTCTGCCCAACCCGGGCCTGGCTCGACTACACAGCCTGCTCACCCACGGCATATTCGGGCTCGGCCTGCGACTCTTTCACTGAGACGAAATACTATGAATTGAAGGGGGCTAAGCGGAGAAACAGCAACCTCAGGAATTGAGCCCCCAATGATTCAAATGCCATCAAATCTAAGAGAGTAAATGATCGATTGCAGATGCAGCTGCGGACGTCGATGGCAGAGCAAAATAATGCTCAGTCTTCATGCCAAGGCTAGCGCCTCGGCAGCCCCACACTTATCACAGCCGTCAGCCCGAGCAATGCCGTCGAGATCCATAAGCAAGCCGCCAGCCCATAGGCCTGATAGACCCAACCCGAGAGGATAGTGCCCAATAGCCGTCCCATGGCATTGGCCATGTAGTAGAAACCGACATCCAAGGAGACGCCATCGTCGCTGGCATAGCTGACGATCAGGTAGCTGTGTAAGGAGGAGTTGATGGCAAACACGGCGCCGAACAGCAAGAGGCCGATCAGCAAGGCCGCCTCTTGGGCCATCGCCGACGCAAGCCCGAGCTGTCCAGTCAGGACCAGCGCAATCGCGGCGGGGATCAGTGTCAACCCAGCCGCCCATAACATGGCGCTGCGGCCATCGGGCACCTGGCCGCTGGCCTTGCCGGTGATTCTGGGCGCCAGGCTCTGCACCGCGCCATAACCTGTGACCCACAGCGCCAGAAAGCCCCCCACCCGATAGTGGTCCCAGCCAAACTGACTGGCAAGATAAACGGGCAGAGCCACCACAAACCAGACGTCTCGGGCGGCGAACAGGCACATGCGCGCCGCCGATAAGATGTTGATCGCCCGGCTCTTAGAAAAAAGCTCGGTAAACTTAGGCTTGTTCTTGGCCTTGCCCAGATCTTGTTTGAGTTTGATGATGCTAACCAGCCAGACGATGCTGAGCAGGGTCGCCATCAGGCCGATAGCTCCCTTGAAGCCCAGCAGCGCCAGCAAGGCGCCGCCGAGGAAGAAGCCCGCCCCCTTGAGGGCATTCTTAGAACCCGTCAGCACGGCGACATACTTGTACAGCCTGCCCTCTTCGCCCTTGGCCACCAGCATCTTGACGCTGCTCTTGGCGCTCATCTTATTGAGATCTTTAGCGATCCCAGACAGAGCCTGGGCGGCCATCACCCAGGGCACGGTAAGCCAGCTACTGGGCACCAGCAGCATGGCCAGTGCCGCAACCTGCAAGCCGAGGCCGATGTTCATGGTGCGATTTAGCCCCAAGCGGGCGCCAAGGTAGCCGCCCACCAGGTTAGTCACCACGCCGAATATCTCATAGAAGAGAAACAACATGGCGATCGACAGCGGCGAATACCCAAGCTGGTGAAAATGCAGCACCACCAGCATACGCAGCGCGCCATCTGTGAGGGTGAAGGCCCAGTAGTTGCCGGTCACCAGCAGATACTGGCGCATCTCACTCGGTAGGGCGCGCAGGCTAGTTAGCATGCCGGCGAACCTTAGGCCTTATCCAACCGGCCGACCATACGCGCCAACTCGGCGGTGCGGTTGGCATAGCCCCACTCGTTGTCGTACCAGACATAGAGCTTGAGCTGAGTGTCGTTGATCACCATGGTCGACAGCGCATCGACTATGCTGGAGCGGGGATCTGTTTTGTAGTCCACCGAAACTAGCGGGCGCTCCTCGTAGCCAAGAATATCTTTAAGCTCACCTTCGGCGGCCGCCTTAAACAGGGCGTTGACCTCCTGTTCGGTCACAGGGCGTTGCATCTCGAACACACAGTCTGTTATGGAAGCATTGGCCAGGGGCACACGCACCGCATGACCGTTTAACTTGCCCTTCAGCTCGGGGAAGATATGGGTGATGGCGGTGGCCGAGCCCGTGGTGGTCGGGATCAGCGACTGACCGCAGGCGCGGGCCCGGCGCAGATCCTTGTGGGGCGCATCTAAGATGGTCTGGGTATTGGTAATGTCGTGAATGGTGGTCATGGAGCCATGTTTGATGCCGATCTGCTCATGCAGCACCTTGACCACGGGGGCGAGACAGTTGGTAGTGCAGGAGGCCGCCGTGACTATCGGATATTTGTCCTTGTCATATAGCTGATGGTTAACCCCCATGACGATGTTGAGCACGCCCTCCTCCTTCACTGGCGCGGTCACCACCACTCGCTTGACCCCTTGGTCGAGATAGGCCTGCAGCAGCGCCTTCGACTTCATCACCCCAGAGGCCTCGATCACCAGGTCGCAGCCCGACCAATCGGTGTCGCCGATGGCGCGGTTAGCGCTAGTTGCAATGCGCTTATCACCTATGACTATTTGATCGCCTTCGGCAACAGCCTCATGCGCCCAGCGGCCATGGATGGAGTCGAAGGTGAGCAGATGCGCCAGGGTGGCGGCATCGCCCGCCGGGTCGTTGATCTGCACAAACTCGATATCGTCCCACTCCCAGGCGGCGCGCAGCGCCAGACGTCCCATGCGGCCAAAGCCGTTGATGCCTACTTTGATTGTCATCTTGTTATCCTATTCTCTCAATTCGCTGTTTCTGTTGCCGCCTAGGCCTTACCCAGGCCGCGCAAATAATTGGTTTTATCCCGATTGACGAAGGCCACTAGGGAGAGCATCACGGGCACCTCCACCAGCACCCCCACCACTGTAGCTAGCGCCGCACCCGAATGCAGGCCAAACAATGAGATGGCCACGGCCACCGCCAGCTCGAAGAAGTTAGAGGTGGCGATCATACAGGCAGGCGCCGCCACCTCCTGTTCCAGCCTGAGTCGCTTAGCGGCAAAATAGGCAATGAAGAAGATGCCATAGGTCTGGATAAGCAAGGGTATGGCGATCAGCAGGATGTTCTGCGGCTGTTCCAATATGGTGTTGGCCTGCAGGCCAAACAGCAGCACCACGGTCGCCAGTAGTCCCAGAATAGACCAGGGCTTGAGGCGAGCGACAAAGCCCTCGACGCTCAACACATGACCCTTCTTATTCAATAAATTACGGGTGATCACGCCGGCGACAAGCGGCAGTACCACATAAAGCACCACTGAGATCAGCAGCGTCTGCCAGGGCACCTGGATGTCGCTGACGCCCAGCAGGAAGGCACAGATAGGCGCGAAGGCAAACACCATGATGATATCGTTCACCGACACCTGCACCAAGGTGTAGTTAGGATTGCCCTTGGTGAGCTGACTCCAGACAAACACCATGGCGGTACAGGGCGCCACACCCAGCAGGATCATGCCGGCGATATACTCACTGGCGGTCTGCGGATCGACCCAGGAGGCAAACAGCACACGAAAGAAGAGCCAGCCCAGCAGTGCCATGGTAAAGGGCTTGATCAGCCAGTTCACCACCAGGGTCAGCACCAGTCCCTTGGGGCGCTTGCCCACATCCTTCACAGCCGAGAAGTCGATCTGTACCATCATAGGGTAGATCATCACCCAGATAAGCAGGGCGATCAGCAGATTGACGCTGGCATATTCAAAGGAGGCAATTAGGGCAAATTGCGCCGGCAGCAGATAGCCCAATGCGACACCAGCCACTATGGCCTGCCCTACCCAGACACTCAGATAACGTTCAAATAGTCCCATGGACTTATCCTTTACAACAGACTTGTACCCGCTCGGGACGCTGACCCATCTTAGCCAGACGGGCCTGGGCCTGACGCAAGAGTTCAGGGTTGCCCGCCAGGGTCTTTTGGATCACCTCGCCAGCCCAGGCGGGTAGCTCGGGGTTGATACGGTAAAACACCCACTGACCCTGACGACGGTCACTTAAAAGCTCTGCCTTACGCAGCTGCGCCAGGTGACGTGAGACCTTAGGCTGGCTCTCGTCCAGCGCCACCATCAACTCACACACACACAGCTCGCCCTCGGCCTGGATCAACAGCAGGCTCAGCAGGCGGGTCTCATCGGAAAGGGCTTTAAAGATTGCGACGGCCATTGGCACTCCCACACATAAATATATGGCTAAGCATATATATGCTTTTCCGTATATTCAAGTCTTGTTTGCCACGCTTGTAACACGACACGCAGCAGTGAGCAGACACAAAAAAAGCGAGCCATCGGGCTCGCTTCCTATCATTTAAAACATCAGTATTTAAAATATCAGTCTGAATATGTCGGATTAGTTACCGGCAATCTTCATCTCATCGAGCAGTATGGCACCGGTGCGGATAGAAGATCGCAGATCCCGCTCCTTACCCACGGCCACCATGTTGCGATACATACCCTTGAGGTTACCGGCTATGGTGATCTCTTCCACGGGGAATTGGATCTCGCCCTTCTCCACATAGAAACCGGCGGCGCCGCGAGAATAATCGCCAGTCACGCCGTTGACCCCCTGACCCATAACTTCGGTGACAATAAGACCTGTGTCCATCTGCTTCACCAGCTCATCGAAGGTCTGCCCAGTATGAGAAAGCGTCCAGTTATAGATACCACCTGCATGACCCGTGTTAGTCAGGCCGAGCTTGCGCGCCGAGTAGCTGGTCAGCAGATAGGTAGAGAGAATGCCGCTGTCGATGATGTTGCGATCGATTGTCGCCACACCTTCGCTGTCATAACAAGCGCTGGCCAGTGCCCCCTTGAGGTGCGGCTGCTCGGCGATGGTAAACCACTCGGGGAAGATCTGGGTATCTATGGCATCGAGCAGGAAGCTCGACTTGCGATACAGGCTGCTGCCGCTGATGGCGCCTACCAGATGCCCCATGAGGCCGGTGGCCACGTCAGGTGCAAACAGAATCGGCAGCTTAGTGGTGGCTATCTTGCGTGCCCCCAGACGGCTCAAAGTCTTCTTGGCGGCCTGCTGACCTACCGACTCGGGCGTCCATAGGTCTTCGAAGCGGCGGGCGACCGTGTAGTCGTAGTCACGCTGCATATGACCGTCTTGCTCGCCGATCACCACGCAGCTCAGGCTGTAGCGTGAGCTGACATAACCATTTAAGAAGCCATGGCTGTTGCCATACACCTTGGCACCTGTGTGCGCATTGGCACTGGCACCGTCGGAATTGATGATGCGGGCATCGCTATCTAACGCCGCCGTTTCGGCGCTTGCCGCCAGGGCTTCGAGCTCGGCAGGCGCAGCCTCGTGAGGATAGTAGAGTTCGAGATCTTCTATCTGCTTGGCCATCAACTCGGCATCTGCCAGACCATTGAAGGGGTCTTCCGAGGTGAAGCGGGCGATATCGTCGGCGGCCTTCACGGCGCGGCGAATCGCCTCAGGGCTCAGATCTGAGGTCGATGAACTCCCCTTGCAGCCATCCCTGAACAGTGTGATCCCCAGCGCACCATCTTTATTAAACTCAACGGTCTCAACCTCTTTCAGGCGCGTAGAGACTGAGAGTCCCTGCTGCTTACTGATGGCCACTTCGGCCCCCGAGGTACCCAATTTGGCGGCATATTCCAATGCCATAGACACGGCGTCTTTCAGTGAATTCAATCCGGTTTCGATGCTGGGAGAAGGCACAAATCTACTCTTTTGTTATCAAACGTGGCCGTAGCATAGCAAACCCGTCAGGCTTTCACATTAAATAACTGAGCCGTTTCGTAGGCGATATTGGCCGGAAATGGTATCATTAGGGGAGTTATGGCTTAGACCCCAGAGAGTTTTAATGAATAATATTGTTGGTGACTCAGAACACTTTAAACAGCCCTTCGATCATGACGATGATTACGTCAGCAGAGCCGATATAAAGCGCGAGATTGCCATTTACCAAGAGCTAGGTAAGAAACTGGTCTCCCTCAGCAAGAGCCAGCTGAAGAAGCTGGAGCTGGACGAGCTGCTGCACGATAACATCTTGAAAGCCAAGACGATCCGCATCAATAGCGAGGCCCATCGCCGCCAGCTGCACTATGTCGGCAAGCTGATGCGCAACGTGGATATCGACGAGCTGCAGGCAAACCTGAAGAACGTGCTCAACCAGAATCGTAACGAAAGCTCTAAGCAGAACGTCGCCGAGAAGCAGAAAGATCAGCTGCTAAGTGGCGGTGATGAGGCGATTCAGGCCCTGCTCGAACAGCATCCAGGCCTAGAGCGCCAGAAGCTGCGCCAGCTGGTGAGACAGGCCAACAAGGAGCTGACCAAGAAGCCCGACGAGGCCTCTAAGTCTGCCGCCGAATTGGTCAAGTATCTGCGCGCCGAGACCGGCGAATAGGCACGACTAGTTCAAGAAGATAGTCCCTCGAAAAGATAGCCTTTCGAGCAAATAGCCTTTCGCGAAAATAGCCCGTCATCAGTGCGGGCTATTTGCTATTTAAACGGTACCTGACGCCCAGATAGGCTAGCAGAAGATAGACCAGGGCCAAGCCCCATAACTGCCACCAGAAGCCGGCAACACTACTCCAGCTAGCCCCCATCTGATTTAACTGCAACATGCCCTGTATGCTAGGTATGGCGGGGATCACCTGGGCGATCCAGATAAGCGGCGACGGGATCAACTCAAACGGCCAGATAAACCCTGAGACAAACAGGATCGGCATAGAGATCAGCAAAAGCACCTGGGTCGGCAGATCACGCCGGGTAAACATACAGCTAAAGGCGACACCGGCAATTGCCGTACAGATAACGAAGGGCACCAGAAACAGGACCACCTGGGATAGCACGCCCTGTACGCTGACCCCATACCAGTAGTTACAGAAGCCCACATAGAAGCTGGTAAACAGGCTGTAGATAAGGGCGAACACACTCACCCGGGCAAAAATAAGCTTCATGGCAGGCACCTGCTGCCAGTAGCCCTCTCTTCCCCATTGCCCCGCACCGAGTATGCCCGCGCCAATAAGCAGGGTCTGGTGCAGCACCAATAACAGCACGCCAGGCACCACATAAGGGGTGTAGCCCAGGCTCGGATTAAAGGCGGGTACGCTGTTGAGCTTAATCGGCTCCAGGTCATGTTTCACCTGTTTGGCCGAACTCCCCCTGGCCAGCAGACCATTAAATTGTACATATTTGCCCGCATCGATCCCGGCGGACACTAGCCCTTCGAGCACGGCAGAGTAGATTAAGAAGTAGTTGGCATCGCCGCCGTAGGCTAAGGTCACCCCTTTTTGACGAATGAGATCCCGCCTGAACCCTTCAGGGATCACCATATAGCCGTGGGCTCTACCCGAGGCGATCCAGTCCTCCGCCTGGTTAATATTATTCAGCTCAGCGACGACCTCAAGCTTGGGGCTGGCATCGGCATGGCGAATCAACTGACGACTCAGGCTCGAGTGATCCCCGTCGACGACGACTATCTGTTGCTTGGTCGGCACTTCATGCAGATAAGGCAGAGGATAGAGCACAGAATAGAAGAGCACGCCACCAAACAAGGTGATAGCGATCGCCTTGTCTGTCACGATCGACTTAAAGTCTGCCCACATCAAAGACCAGAAATCCATATTAAGGCGCCTCATTCATAGGCTGAGTGCTGGCTTCGGCAGACCATTCCCGCCTGACCCGACGAGCCAAGACCACAATCACAGGCACCAACAACAAGAAGCCCCAATAGCTAGTCACCTGCTGGACAAAGACAGCAAAATCCTGGCCATAACTCACCACACCAACATGGGTATCTATGTAGTGGCTCGATGGCATCAGCTTTCGCCACCACTGAGCCAACTGCGGCATCTCCTGGGTTGGAAAGGTGATCCCCATAAAGGGAAATGCCGGAGCAAATAGCGCGGTGCAGAAACTGATCACCCTGGCGGCGTCTTGCAACAGGAAGAAGATGGTGAGCACCAGCAGCCACACCGCCAACAACATCACTATCTGCGCCAACAATAGCTGACCGAATACCCCCGCCAGCGGCAATCCCAGGTATTGATATAGCAGGGTCAGGATCAGGCGCCCCTGCAGCACGATCAAGGGTGTATAAACCAGCATCTTAGCCCATAACACACGCCGCGTGCCCAGGCTAAACCACTCGGTCATGGTCTCCTGTCTTAGCTCCCGATTAAGGGAGTTGGCAAACACTAACATGGCGAGCAGTTGCCCCAGGGCGAGCAGTATCGGTGGCAGCAAGAACACCACATAGTTGCTGTTAGCATTATAGAGCGCGCTTATCTGGGTCTTCACTAAGTTAAGGTTCACTTCGGCCTGCGCCATAGGCACACCCGCGGCCAATTGCTTCAAGAGCGCCTTGCTCTTGAGCCCATCGGCCAGGCTGAGCTGGATCTGACTCGATAACAGCTTACCAACCAAGAGGTACTGACTGTTGTAACGTATATCTATGGTTGGCTGATGACCCGTGAGTAGATCGCGATTGAGCTGAAACGGCAACACCACCATGGCATAGGTTTCGGCGCTCTCCATCGAGGCCTTGGCACTATTGATGTCTTGATAATGAATTGGGGTGATCACAGAGTTAGCCTGTAGCCGTCTCACCAGCATACGGCTGATCTGACTCTGATCCTGATCGACGATCGCTACGGGCAACTCACGTGGCAGACCGGCACTAAATAGCCACCATAAGCCGAATATCCCCACCAAGGGGATATAGCTCACTAAGGCGAGTTGCCAAGGGTCATTCCACAAGGCGATTAACTCGCGTTTAATTAGCTGCTTCATGGTGGCCAAGGCTTAACGCACCAGCAGAGTTGTCATGCCCACTCTCAGGTCGGCGATCGGGGCGTTTGGCCGCAACTCCATCTCGAAGGTGCGCATATCGAAGTCGTGACCGCTCTCGGTAGAGCGCCAGGTCGCAAAGTGCCCCATAACACCAATATGCTTGATGGTGAACGGATAACTGGCCCCCAATGCCGGAATCTCGACCTCGAGGGTGTCGCCTATCTTGTAGTTTTTAAGCTGATCCTCACGCACCTGGAAAACCGCCCAGGCATCCTGCATGTCGATAATGCTCACCACGGGGAATCCGCTCGGCGCCAGCTCACCTGGCTGCAACAGGACTTCGCTTACCTCGCCGGCTCTGGGCGAGCGCATCTGACTGTCGGCCAAAATGGCACTAACCTCTTTCACCGCCCCCTCGGCCATACGGGCATTGCCTTCGGCCGCGGCCTTGGTCTCTTCGCGAGCGCCCTCTTCGGCCATCTGATACATGGCGTAGGCCGCCTGCTCGGTATACTTGGCTGCCTGCCACTGGGTAAAGGCCTCGTCGCGTTTCTGGCGCGCCAGCACCCCTTCGCTAAACAACACCTCTACGCGTTTATAAGTGGTCTCGGCCAGGGTCGCCGCCGCCTTGGCTTTCAACCATTGCTCTTTCGACGCGGCAACCTGCTGCTTACGGGCGCCGTTATCCGCCTCCTGTTGCAAGGCCTTGGCAGCATCGCGGCCTCCCTGGGCCTGCATCAGCTTGGCGTTGAGCTCGGGACTGTCGATGGCAAATAACAGATCCCCCTCGGCCACCCGATCGCCACGGCGCACCAGCACCTTGGCGACCCGTCCCGGCACCTTGGAGGAGATGTTATATTCCCTGGCCTCTATCTGCCCCTGTAGTCGTTCGGGCTTAGGGGTATGGGCTAACTTTAATCCGTACCCGAGTAAAGCCACCAACACCAGTAAGGCGACAACGGCTAAGGCTCTATTAGTTCGCATTGACTCTCTCCTGGGCACTCGATGAGCGACCGATAAATTCATCTAACTGGCCACTGATGGCCATCAATCTGGCATAGGCCTGCACATAGCGGTACTGGGCCGCCAACTGTTGGGTCTGCACGCCGCTCAGCTTGAGCTCGGCGTCAACTTTCTCAATCGAAGTCGACAGCCCCTGACTGAAGGCGAGATCCCTCAGGCGTTTATTCTCTTTGGCGAGGGCCAGCGATAGGTTGAGTGACTCTGTCTCCTCTCTGGCCTGCTCGAGCTGGCGATAGCTCTGGTCCAGCAAGAGGCTGAGATCCTGCTGGGTCTGCGCCTTGGTATAACGTGCCTGAAGCAAGGCACTGCGGGCGGCTTCGACCTTGCCACTGCGTCCGTCGCGACTGATTAGCGGGATCTTCACCCCGACGCCGACCATCCAATCGGGCTCCATCTTGGCCAGTAGGCTATCGTCTTCATATAGTGTGTAGTTGCCGTAAAGAAAGACTGTGGGGTAATAACTGCCCTTCTCTACGTCGATAAGGCCATTGGCCTGGACTTCCTTGGCTTCCAGCAGCTTGAGCGCCGGGTGTGTCGTCAGGGTCAGCTGGCTTAATTGACCTAAAGAGGGCGAGTTTTCCAGCATAAACAGCCTGGAGGCGGTATCGATATTCTCCCGATGTAACATGCGCGATAGGGCGATCTGAGTCATCTCCAGCTGACGCTTGGCGCTGGCATAATCCACTCGGGCATTTTCCAACGCCACCTGGGCGTTGAGACGCTCGACCTTGGCGATCTGTCCCTGCTCTTCCAGCTTGACGGCATGTTCGGCATGCTCGCTCAAGGCATCCACCAGCTGGCCTCGGGTGGTCATCAGGGCATGACTCACCGCCACGCCATAATATCTGTCCACCAGCTTGATGAAGAGATCCCGCGTCGACAGCTGATGCTGCTGCTCCTTCTCGGCGACTTGCGCCTCATGGATCCCCTGCGCGGCGCTGATACGACCGCCGGTATAGATGGGCCACATCGCCTGCAGACTGGAGCGGAAGACATCCTGCTCGGTAAAAGGGGTAATAAACAGCGAGCCAGGAATGGCGCCTAGGGCGGCGCCGAGCGCCGGAGGCAGACTCGCGGGATCGAGGCTGGCTAAGGGATTGAGATCCCTCAGGTCCAGCTCCAGGGGCTTCTCTAAGCGTGTATAGCTGCCGTTGATCGACAGCGAAGGCAGGTTGAGATCCTCCCCGGCGGCCTTTTCGGCCTGGGCACGGTTGACCTCCTGCTGACTGGCCTGCAGCTTGTCGCTGACCTGTAGCAGCTGCTGCCAGGCCTCGCCAAAGGCGAGCTCTTGCGCCTGCGCCGCATGCCCCACCAGGGTCAACAACGACAGCCAAATAACATGTGAATATCTCATCTACACCTCTAGAGCTAATACTCTACTTCCTTGGCAAATGTTAACACCCTATGGAGGCGTTGAGAAGCAGGCCTTGTAGGCAAGCTTCTCTAGCGCCTTATCGGCAGTCTTCCCAGCAATCGCCGCTAACGCTTTCTACAGACAACGAGATCCGGCGAACTAGGCCGTGCCGCCCACCGTCAAG
Source organism: Shewanella sp. Isolate8 (assembly GCF_022398495.1). NCBI lineage: Bacteria > Pseudomonadati > Pseudomonadota > Gammaproteobacteria > Alteromonadales > Shewanellaceae > Shewanella > Shewanella sp. Isolate8. The sequence continues at coordinate 617,343 of NZ_JAKEVI010000003.1, forward strand.
CGATCGAGTTTCAGGCTAGGCTGGCCCACACCCACGGGCACGCTTTGACCATCTTTGCCACAGACACCGACGCCCTTATCGAGCGCCAGATCGTTACCTACCATAGAGATCTGCCCCATGGCCTCCGGGCCGTTACCAATGAGAGTCGCACCCTTGATCGCCTGGGTGATCTCGCCCTTCTCTATGAGGTAGGCTTCGGACGCCGAGAACACAAACTTGCCCGAGGTGATATCGACCTGGCCGCCGCCGAAGTTAGGCGCGTAGATCCCCTTGTCGACCGACTTGATGATATCTTCAGGCGAGCTGTCGCCAGCTTCCATATAGGTATTGGTCATACGCGGCATCGGCAGATGCGCATAAGACTCACGGCGACCATTACCGGTTGAGGCCTGGCCCATCAGACGGCCGTTAAGCTTGTCTTGCATATAGCCCTTGAGGATACCGTCCTCAATAAGCACTGTCTTCTGCGTCGCCACCCCTTCATCGTCTATGCTCAGCGAGCCGCGGCGATTCTCCAGGGTGCCATCGTCCACCACAGTTACCAGGCTTGACGCCACCTGCTGGCCGACCAGGCCACTAAAGGCGCTGCTGCCCTTACGGTTAAAGTCACCCTCCAGGCCATGCCCCACGGCCTCGTGTAGCAAGACGCCGGGCCAACCGGCCCCCAGAACCACAGGCATCTCGCCGGCGGGCGCATCTATGGCGGTCAGATTGACCGAAGCCTGACGCACGGCTTCGCGGGCAAAGGCAAAACAGCTGGGCAGACCGTCGTCGCCCGACTCGAAAAAGACTTGATAATCGTGGCGTCCGCCGCCACCGCTGGCGCCGCGCTCGCGCTTGCCTTCCTGCTCTAGCACCACGCTACAGTTGAAACGTACCAGCGGACGAATATCCGCCGCCAGGGTGCCGTCACTGGCCGCCACCAAGATCTCCTCATGCACGCCAGAGAGGCTGATCACCACCTGTATGATGCGCGGGTCCAGGCTGCGTACATAGGCGTCTGCCTGTTTAAGCAGTTCAATCTTCTTCACCTCTTCCATGGCGGCGATAGGGTCGGCGCTCTGATAGAGCGGCGTCACCTTCTGCTGTTTCCAGGCCTGCACACCACCGCTCTTGCCCGCCGCCGAGATGCCGCGAGCCGCCTCGACCGCCGCGCTAAGCGCCACGGGGGTGATCTCATCGGCATAGGCGAAGCCCGTCTTCTCGCCGCTGATGGCACGCACGCCCACACCACGCTCGATATGGAAGCTGCCCTCTTTGACTATGCCATCTTCTAACACCCAAGACTCGTGGCGACTGCCCTGAAAATAGAGATCGGAAAAGTCCACCTGATGCTGATGAATGCTATTGATATAGCCTTGCAACTGATCCAGCGACAATCCGTCTTGCAAGAGGCTCTGTTCTACTTGGGTTAAAAATGGCATTAATTCTCTCTCTTTGGCGCCTGCATGAAGACGCAATTTTATTATCTCTTTAATTTGGGTGGCTCGAAACGATTGTGCTCGACCACTGGGATGTTACGACGTATCCCCTCAATGGCCTTAAGGTCTATCTCTGCCGACAACCAGCCACAACCTTCGGGTTTGATCGCCTGCACCTCCCCCCAAGGAGAGATGACGCAGGAGTGTCCCCAGGTCTCGCGCCTGCCCTGATTGTGCTCGCCCCATTGAGCGGCCGCCAACACAAAGCACTGGGTCTCTATGGCTCTGGCCTGCAGCAGGGGCAGCCAGTGCACCCGCCCGGTCACCCGGGTAAAGGCCGCCGGCAAGACGATGATCTCCGCCCCCTGCAGACGCATGGCCCGAAATAGATCGGCAAACCTGATGTCATAGCATATCGCCATCCCGACCTTACCGAAAGGCGTATCGACGACGGTTACCGCCTCACCGGGGCAAAAGGTGTCACTCTCCCGGTAGGACTTAGTGCCATCGTCCACATCCACATCGAACAGGTGCAGCTTGTCGTAATGGCCTAAGGTCTCGCCGTTGTCGTCAAACAGATAGCTGCGGCTAAACACCCGCCCCTCATCCGCCAGGATAGGAATGGTACCGGCCACCAGATAGACACCATACTGCTTGGCCAAGGCGGCCAGGGTCTGCTTGAGTTCGCTGTCGGCATCATTGCCGGCATAGGCCAGCTGCTGGCGCTCGTGACCACCAAACAGCAGACAGCACTCTGGCAGCACCACCAAATGGGGGCGCTCACTACTCTCTAGCAGATCAAGCTGCTCGCGAATAAACTTGAGGTTCTCCTCGACGTCGCGACCACTCTGACATTGTAATAGGCTGACCTGCATCGCTTGGCTCCTTGTTCACCGGCTTTTCCTGTGATTCTTGCTGTTGCGGCGCCTGAGGTTCTTGCTCGACGGGCTGCTGGCCGGTCGGCGTCTCCTTAAACTCGGGCATGGCTTCGACCGCACTCTTAGGGATAGCGACACCCGATGGCATCACCTGCTCATCTGCCGAAACTGCCACTGGCTGAGCTGCAGGCTGTTGCACCTGATTCTGTTGTTGCTGCTGTGCTTGCTGAAGCTGTTGTTTTGGCTCTTGCGCCTTTTCCTGTTTAGGCTCTTTCGATTCACTCTGGGGCTTAGTCTCTGCGCCAGGCTGCTGTTCTGGTTGGCGAGGCAAGACAGACTCGGGGATCTCTATCTCCTTGCTCTTACGCTCCAGCTCCTCGAGCTTAGGCTCTGACATGGTGCCCGTCAGCCTGAAGCGAATTTCCGAGATCACCTCGATCACCGGCTCCAGCACCTTGGTCAGAGCAAACGCGCCTAGGCCTAGGGTCCAACCACCAGTGCTGAGCAGCACCACGGTCGGCACGCTGGAAGCCAATTGCGGCACGAAACGTATGTCATAATTGAGGCTCTCTGTGGTGAGGTCGGTATAGCCCCGCACCTTCATGTTACCCGCCACCGCATCCATCTCGGAATCTGTGGTCTTTACCACGCCGTTGTCCAGCTTGAGGGTACCGGTAAAGGCGTTAAAGTAGAGCCCCTTGCCGAAGACATCGGAGAAATCCAGCGACAGCTTACGCAGCAGGGAATCCAGGCTGAACAGGGAGAAGATACGCGCGCCCTTGTCGCTCACCTCTGACAGATGGCCCTTGCCTAGCTTATAACTTATCTGGCCGTTGAGAGTCTCCAGCGAGAAGGCGTGGGGTGCTCCCTGCCAGGACAGCTCGGCCTGCAGATCCAGCGGCGCCTCCTTGAGACCCGGGTCTATGCCCAGCCGCTCGGAGACCTCATCGAACTGCTTGGCCTTGAGATCCACTTCAAACTCGGTCAGGTTCTGCCCCTCACTGTTCGACCAGGCACCCTTACCCTTGAGGGTGATCCCGGGCGTGGTGATGGCGATTGTCTGAATCTGATAGTCGCCATTCTTGGGGGTCGCCTGCAACACCAGGTGACCGAGAGACTTGCCGTGGACACTAAACTGATCCACATCCACCGCCAGCGGCGGCAGTATGCTAAGCACCTCGTCGCCGGCTAACTCAGACTCATCGCCTTGTGTGCTTTCGGGGGCAAAGTTAAACCGGCTCGCCACCAGCTTTAACCCCTGAGTCGACCAGTCGGGATAGAAATCGACCCGGCCGCTAAATTCGTTTGCGTTACCCTCGAAGCGCCAACCATGCTCTGTGGGATAGGCCTCCAGGCTCAACTCGGTCAGCGGCTGCCCATAGAGATTTAACTGGCGTACCTGGCCGTCGACCGCGATCAAGGGCGGGAAGAAATGGCTCTTCTGAGGCGCTTCTTCTGCCTGCAGCAGCGGGGTTTCTTGTGTCTGTCCTTCAAGGGCCTGACGCATGGCGGCATCCAGGGAGGATTCCAGCGCGGCGTCCCCCATGAATCCCTTGATGATGGGTAGCCAGGGGGCAAACTCGGTGGCAGGCATGTCCAGCTGTAGATGGCCGGCCTGACGCTTGAGTTGATCGCCGGGCTTAAACAGGCGTCCCAGCAGCAGGTCGAAGTGCGCCAGATGGTCGCCCGACTGCTCGTCGAAACCGCCCCAGAACTCCATCTGGTCCCCAAGCTTGGCCCCCAGGGAGGCCTGCTTGTTATCGCCGATAAGCTCGAAGGAGAGCGCTCGCTGACTGTCCACCGTCTTGGCAAACTTACCCGGCAGGCTGAGCTCGACGCCCTGCATGTCGCTCTTCACCTGCGCCTGAATACGATAGCCCAGCTCATCGAAGATCAGCGTCATGGCGCCCTGCCAATCCAGCTCGCCGCTATAGTAATCCTTCAGTGGATTATCCAATGACGGTGGGAGCGAGGCCAGTGCCCACTTACCCTGCATATCCAGGTTCAGGCCATAATTTTTGTTGCTCTTACCGGTATCGAAGCTGAAACTCACGGGTTGCTCGAACAGACGGGCCTGTATCTCCTCGCCCGTCACCACATCGTTGGCAAAATGCACCACACCGGTTACGCCCTCGAGCTGCACGCCCGGCTGAGTAACATAAACGGGGGTGTTGTCGAAGCTTACCTGTCCCAATATCTGCGCTTTGCCGCCATGATAGAGGGGAATACTCAGATCCAGCTTGCCCGAGACATCGCCTTGCACCTGCACCACCTCGAGTGTCGCGCCAACCGTATCGGCCAGGGGCGAGCGCAGCAGCACCTGCTTGGCCGCATCACCCTGAGTGCGAAGATCCGCCTTCACCGTCAGCAGAGTCTCATGACTCATACGCGGAATGGCCACGTGGGCACCGTCGGCGGGGACATCCATTAACATCCCCTTGTTCACCCAGATATCCATAGCCGCATTTTCAAACAAGGCATCGAGACTCAGCTCGGTCACCTCGGGCCAATCGGGCTGGAATTGATAGCGAGCCTGATTCAGGGAGAAACCGGCCTGGAATACGCCGCTATTGTCGTCATAAGGAAAATGCTTGAGGGCGCCGTTCCACACCACCTTGGCATCCTGGCTCTGTCCCGCCTTGATGGCGCCGCTGAGGTAATCGACAAGCGACTCACTCATCCCATGTTTCGGAAAATAGTATTTGGCCCTGGCGGCGTTTTTCACCTGTACATCGGCAAGCAGATTTAGGCTGGCTTCGCCTGAAAAGCCAAACTTCATGGCCGCGTCGAGATCCAGATCGGCGTTATAGAAATGCAGCTTAGGCGCAACCAGCGCCGCCTCGCCCATGGCGTATTTAAGCGTAAAGGCATCGCCGTCAAGCGACAGTGGCGCCTCGAAGCCGCCATTAAAATCCAATCGATAATGCTGCTCGGGCGCAGACAGATAGAGATCGCTGCCCTGGATGCCGAGCATGAGATCGATCGCCTCGGCCCCCGGAATGGAACCACTCGCCTGCCAGGCAAACTGAGTTAACTGCGCCGACAGGGCAAAGCCCTGCTGCTCGCCATAACCCAACTTGAGCTGCTCTATGGTGCCACTGGGATCTATCGTCTGCCACAGGTGGAGGCCATCGAGATCCATGCCGGGCACTAGTGGCAACAGGGGCAGCAATACCTTGGCATCGAGTTGATTGATATTGGCCATCAGCTGGTCGTCACGCTTACGCGCGCCAATATGCAGCACCGGCCAGGCCTGGCCATTGGTCACAAAGGCCAGATCTGAGCTGGTCAGTTGCCAACCCGAGAATTGCGGCTGCCAGTTGAATTGCCCGCCCTGTATCTCAAATTTTTGCTGCTCGCCCTTGAGCTCCCATTGCAACCAGCTCGGCTCGAAGGCGACCGTCGCCGCGGTAAAGGCTCGGTTGGAAAATTCGGCCCAGGCCTGCAGGTTCACCACGCCTTCTAGAGGCAGCTTCTTACCCGAGGCATAAGGGTTTTCCTGGCGCGATGCCCATTCGCCGAGATCCAGTGAGTTGGCCGCCAGATAGAGCTGACCGGTCAAAGACTCGGGGCTATGACCATCGCCGCGAATATCGACGGCGAGAGAGAGGCGCTCGACCTCAGAGGCCCGCTCGTCGAGAAACAGCGCCCCCTCGGCCCGGTGTCGCCCGGCTAAGTTGCGCCAGCGCAGGTCCCTGACATGAATAGGCCTGAACTTATGGGAGCGACTGATCAGCTGCATGGTCACATCTGTGATAGAGAATCGATCGAACTGCTCCAGCATCAGGGCATAGAGCCAATCGGTATTCTGCTCCACCACAGGGGCATCGCTGCTCTGCTCGCCCTTGCCGCCCTGACCAACGCGATCCAGGTCCAGGGCAATCTTAACCCCTTCGAAGATCACATTCTCAATTTGCGGCGAGGCCGAGACCAGGCTGTCCCAGAAATCCAGCTTGAGATGGACATTATCTATGATGAAGGTGACCGGCAGATTCTCCTGCACGGGCAACACCAGATGCTTGATGGTCACCGCCGGGCCGAACGCCTGCCATTCGGCGGTCAGCTCTGACACTTCGACCTTCACCTGATACTGCTCATAGATATAGCTCACCAGCTCCTGACGGACCTGATCCAGCTTAGGCAGCAGGCCTCTGAACAGGCTGACACTCAGGGCGAAGAGCACCACTATGATGGCGATCATCTGCCAACATAGGCGGCCGAAGGTGCGGGGACAGAATGGGCGGGACACTACATTATCACCACATCGAATTTGTTTTGCGCGTACATGGGCTCGTTTTGCAGACGCACATGCTTGCCGATATAGGCTCCTAGCTCTGCCACCAGATGACTCTCCTCGCCGGTGAGGCTGTTATAAACCGTGGGGGCGCAGTAGACCAGGAACTCGTCGGCATCATAGCCGCGGTTGAGGCGGATGATCTCACGGAAGATCTCATAGGAGACGGTTTCGACTGTCTTCAGACTCCCGGTACCGAAACAGGCCGGACACTCGCCACACAGCACATGTTCCAGGCTCTCGCGGGTACGCTTACGGGTCATCTCCACCAGGCCGAGGCCCGAGAAGCCGCTGACATTGGTCTTCACCCTGTCGTTGGCCAGCGCCGCCTCCAGGGTACTGAGGACACGCTTCTTATGATCTTCGTTCAGCATGTCGATAAAATCTATGATGATGATCCCCCCCAGATTACGCAGGCGCAATTGGCGGGCGATGGCGTGTGTCGCCTCCAGGTTGGTGTTGAATATGGTCTCTTCAAGGTTGCGATGACCGACGAAGGCGCCTGTGTTGATATCCACAGTGGTCATGGCCTCGGTCTGATCTATGATCAGATAGCCGCCAGACTTGAGCTCTACCTTGCGCCCCAAGGCGCGCTGCACCTCGTTCTCCACATCGTAGAGATCGAAGATGGGTACCCGGCCAGAATAGTGTTCAATCTTGTCGGCGATCTCGGGCATAAACTCCTGGGTAAACTGCAGCAGCTCCTCATAGGTCTGGCCTGAGTCCACCTGGATCTGATCCAGCTCTGTGCCGACGAAGTCGCGTACGATACGCACAGGCAGGGCGAGATCTTGATAGAGCAGCGAGACACCGGGACGCTTACGACGCTCACACACCTTGGCCCAGACTCGGCGCAGGAAAGCCGCATCCTGAACCAGCTCCTGCTCGCCGGCATTCTCGGCGGCGGTGCGGATAATGAAGCCGCCATCTTCGTCGACGAAGGGTTCAGTCAGCCCCTTGAGACGGGCGCGAACCTCTTCGGACTCGATCCGTTGCGACACGCCCACATGGCTGGAGCCCGGCATGAACACCAGATAACGTGAGGGTAAGGTGATATCTGTGGTGAGGCGTGCGCCCTTGGTGCCCAGGGGATCTTTTACCACCTGCACCATGATGTCCTGGCCCTGACGAACCAGCTCGGCAATATCACGCACCACGAAGTTGCCCTTCTCGATATCCGCCACACACTCGGTATGAGGCACAATATCTGAGGCATGAAGAAAGGCCGCCTTGTCTAGACCGATATCCACAAAGGCTGCCTGCATGCCTGGCAGCACCCGGCTGACCTTGCCCTTATAGATATTGCCAACCAGACCACGCTTCATGCGGCGCTCTATATGCACCTCTTGCAGGATGCCATATTCCACCAGCGCTACCCGCGCCTCGGTCGGCGTCACATTGATCAATAACTCAGAACCTATCTTTTTCTGTACTCTGTTTTTGACTATGTGACTCATGCTTACTCACTTAAATATGATTAATGCATTAACGGCCCTAACGGACCGTTAATTTTAGAACAATTTACACCTAAATGGCTCAATCTACTGGGTAAAATGCTAAATGGATAACAGCTTCATCTCGGCCAGCAGCGCCCGGGTTTCCACCAGGGGTAGGCCCACTACCGCCGAATAGCTGCCATCTATGGCCTCGACGAAGCAGCCGCCCAGGCCCTGAATGCCGTAGGCACCGGCCTTATCCATAGGCTCGCCGGTGGCGATATAAGCCAAGATAGCCTGTTCTGTTAGGCCGCAAAATTGCACTTTAGTTTCAACTAATCGAGACAGGGTCCGCTGACCATCGGTCACCGCCACCGCCGTCATCACACTATGGCGCTTACCTGAAAGCGCACTAAGCATCTGCCTGGCGTCTGCTTCATCCTTAGGTTTACCTAAGATAGCCCCCTCTAATACCACTATAGTATCTGAGCCCAACACCACGGCATCCGATTGCCCCCACAGTGCCAATCCGGCATTGGCCTTCTCAATCGCCAGACGCACCACGAACTCTGCGGCACTTTCCCCGGCCCTATGGCTCTCATCGATATCGGCGGCCAGCGCCTCGAAACTAAATTCAGCTTGGCCCAGGCCGACCTGCAACAGCAGCTCACGACGACGGGGAGAGGCAGAGGCTAATACCAGTTGCATGATTATCTCACTTTATAAATACGACGAATGCGTCTCAGCATCCAAAATACCCAAGGCCAGATGATCAGGCTCGACAGGGCTGGTAGGAACAGGCTGGCATCGAAGCTGGCCACATTCACCACAAACTGTGTCCAGAACACCAGCAGATGGTGCAGACACACCAGGCTAGCCACCATCAGGGCCTGTTGCCACATGGGGAAGTTACGCAGCCGCTGGAAATGCAACACCACCACATAGATCACCAGCGACATGGAGAGCGCGCGTATGCCAAGGTGTGCCCCCAGCAAGATGTCCAGCAACACACCCAGTAACCAGGCAGATAAGATGTTATAGCGGTGCGGCAGTGCCATCGCCCAGTAGATCATGACCAGCAGCAACCAGTCGGGACGCCAGCCCTCGACCAGGCCGGGCAGCGGCATGATCTGAAACAACATGGCCAGCAGGAAGCTTAGCCAGACCACCCAACGTCCGTGGGGAATATGCATGCTCATGGCGTCTCCTCCGCTTTAGGCTCGTTGGCTTGCGGCTCGGCTTGAGGCTCGCTCAATTCACTCTGGTTGCCGTCTGGCCAGATCAACAGCAGATAACGAATACGGTCCAGCGCCGCCAGGGGCTGAGCGGTTACCGTGGCATAGCTCTGGCCATCATCACGCTCGACCTTCATAATGCGCGCCACCGGGTAGCCCTCGGGGAAACGTTTACCCAGGCCTGAGGAGACCAGGAGATCGCCGACCCTGAGATCCGTACTCTTCGCCACATGGCGCAGCTCTAGCTCATCGAGCTCACCTATGCCCTGGGCCACCAGACGCACATCGTTGCGGGTCACCCGTACCGGAATGGCGTGGGTCACATCTGAGATCAGCAGTACCCGACTGGTCAGCTCGCTGATCTCCACCACCTGGCCGACGACGCCGTGGGCATCCACCACCGGCTGACCGACGAATACGCCGCTACGGGCGCCATGGTTGAGTACCACATAGTGACGAAAGGGATCGCTGGCCACCTCCATCACCTCGGCAACCATCTTCTTGGAGTCCATATGCACCGGAGAGCCAAGCAAGGCGCGCAGACGATCGTTTTCCTGTCTCAGGTGCTCGAAACGCTGCAGACGCTCGCTCATCAAGAGTTGCTGCCTGAGCAGCTGCTTGTTTTGCTTGGCCAGCATGTTGCGGGTAGCGATACTCTCGGCCGACCAGTCCAGCACGACACCGGGAATATTGGCCACATATTGTAAGGGGCTGAGCAAAGAGGAGATAGATTGGCGAACCGGCTCCAGCCTATCGTTGGCCACCAGTAAGATCACCGACAAAACAATTGCCAATGTGAGCCTGAATTGATTCGAAATACCGCGGGCAAAAATAGGTTTCATAAAACACTTAAGGCAGCGAACCCGGTACCCGCTTTACCCTTTCACCTTGTGGTGTCGGGGCGGCGAGCCATCAGTTGCTATGTCTCGCCCGGAGGATAACCAGAGTCTTGCTGCCTATTTTATTTGGGCCGAATTAGTTTTCGTCAGAGAAGAGATCGCCACCGTGCATGTCGATCATCTCAAGCGCCTTACCACCGCCACGGGCCACACAGGTCAGCGGGTCGTCGGCTACCATCACAGGGATGCCTGTCTCTTGCATCAACAGACGGTCGAGGTCACGCAGCAGCGCGCCACCGCCTGTCAGTACCATGCCGCGCTCAGAGATATCTGAGGCCAATTCTGGCGGAGACTGTTCCAGTGCAACCATCACGGCGCTGACGATGCCAGAGAGCGGTTCTTGCAGCGCCTCGAGGATCTCGTTGCTGTTCAGGGTAAAGCTACGTGGTACCCCTTCGGCCAAGTTGCGGCCGCGCACTTCGATCTCCAGCACTTCGTCACCCGGATAGGCGGTACCTATGGTGTGCTTGATACGCTCAGCCGTGGCTTCACCGATCAGGCTGCCATAGTTGCGACGCACATAGTTGATGATGGCGTCGTCAAACTTATCGCCACCGATACGCACAGAAGAAGAATAAACCACGCCATTTAGCGAGATGATAGCCACTTCGGTAGTACCACCACCGATATCCACAACCATAGAACCTGTTGCTTCCGACACTGGCAGACCGGCACCGATAGCGGCCGCCATCGGCTCTTCAATCAGATAGACTTCGCGAGCACCTGCGCCCATGGCCGACTCACGAATCGCGCGACGCTCGACCTGAGTGGCTCCCACTGGCACACACACCAAGACGCGTGGGCTTGGACGGAATACGCTGTTGTTGTGTACCTGTTTGATGAAATGCTGCAGCATCTTTTCGGTCACATAGAAGTCGGCGATCACGCCGTCTTTCATTGGACGTATGGCCTGAATGTTGCCCGGCGTACGACCCAGCATCTGCTTAGCTTCTGTTCCCACGGCGGCAACCGATTTTTGGCCGCCGCTGCCGCGTTCGCCTCGAATTGCAACAACCGAAGGCTCATTTAACACTATGCCCTCTTCGCGAACGTAAATTAAGGTGTTAGCCGTACCCAAATCGATCGAAAGATCGTTAGAAAAAATGCCACGCAGCTTCTTGAACATGTAACCAGCCTGTCTCAGTGGAGTCGGAAAAATAAAAATCAGGTAACTTTATCAATGCCCCCCGCATTCCACAAGGATATTATGCTGATCCTTAGATAAATATCTGTTCATCATTGGGGCTTGTGTCAGCCTAAGTGAACACTCGCTCAGCAATTGGGAGAGTGGCTATTTTACTTCCCGCCAATAGATGATCTTATCGTGCCCACGGTAGGTGCCAAAATAGGCGTTTGCTCTGGGATCAAACAGGGTATCGGCGGCATTACCTGGATAGTTCCAGTATCCCTTTAACCAAGGCTCGACATGCAGCTTGAGGGGCACCTCGCCCGCCTGATTGGGGATGGCAAAATAGAGATTGCCCAAGCCATTCAGTAAGGCGCCACTTCGCAGCGACAGTCCGCTATCGCTATAGGCCTGCAGATCGGGGAAGCCCGGCGGAAGAACGCGATACAGGCCAGAGGTTGCCGTCTCGCCGGCATCTAAGGAGGTCTGCGAATTAAAAATCGAGCAATTATCGTCGCCATTTAATGTCCAGACCGGCACGCCAGCTGTCACGCTGGAAACATATTCGCTGCGTAGCGGCAGACGCAGGCTCTCGGACTGAGGACCATAGCCGTTTTCCAGCACCATGCGGCCATAGCGAAGCTCGAAGGCCTTACCGTCGCCGATATCGCTGAAGGTAAATCCGCGGCAAGGGGCCGTGGCGTTATCTTGGTAACAGATACCATCTTCATCGCTGACGTCCAGCGCCGACAAAACCAGAGCAAACTCGGCATTAAAAGGAGCCAGCGGCGTCTTGGTGCGCTGGTAACTCGGCTCTGCGCCGATTAACTCAGCGACATTTGGAGAGCTAAGATAATTGACCTGTCCAGAGAGTGCCGGCGCCTGACTGTCACCAATCACAGCAGACCCGGTGCTGTCTTGATAGCTGCGCTCAGCCCACTGATTGCGCTCGGCCTCATCCCTATGTTTATAACGCCACCAATCGCCGATCTGGTAATTGCTGGTCACCTTATCTTGGGCATTTAACCCCGCCACCTCAATTTTTGGCTCGACGCCCGTTTTAAAGCCGAAGGGCTGATCCAGATAGGTGAATGTGCCGCAGCTCTGGTCAGCCTCAGGGGTATTGCCTGTAATGCCTAGATAGGCTGGCGTGAAACGGCCAAACACCTCACTGCTAGCGTGGCTGGCGGGAATGGTTACTCCCTCAAAGCTGACATCGCTGCCAAGCGCTACCTTCATAGTGCCCACCTCGCTCCAGCTTTGATCATTGATGATCTGGGCACTGGCACCAGATGATAGCGAGAACGCCAAACTATCACGGCCTAATACGCCATTGACCCCAGTATCGGGCTGTACCACCTGAGAGATCACAGACAGGCCATTATGCTCGAAGTTTTGCAATGCAGTATTGTCACCGAAATCCTTATCATCATCGCTCTGCCAACAGGCCGCAGTCACCTGCATGCTAAAAGGTTCCCCCGCCGCGGCCAGCACCTTACAGCCTGCATCATAGGGATCGCCGGCATCACAGCGCCCATTGGCACTGACATTGGCAAAATGAAAACCGGCGGGCGCCGAGGTAAAGCTATCACTGTGGGTGAGCACTAGCGTCTCTGAGCCTCCGGCGGGACGCGAAACTGTGTGGTTATATTCGGCGCTAAGCGTCACCACGCCCGCTTCAGGGTAGTTGGCCGACAGGTTGGCAACCCCTTCACCGTTAAAATGCACCTGCACTGTCTGAGTGCCGCCGCCATCAATAACTACCGTATCCGTCGGGGATAACAGGCTGTTCAGGGTAAGCTTGGCCGGATTGTTGACCACGGCCGGGCGCAGATAATCGAAGCCGAAGTTGACCGTCTTGGTCTGGTTGGCAAACAGGGGCTTACACTGCTGCGTCTGAGTATCCTTGGTCACCGCAAACAGGTTAAAGCTGTTACCCGTCTTACAGGCGGTGCTGTCGGGCACATCGAAATAGAATCCCGTATCGGCAAAATCGAGCAGGCACTGGGCATTAGCCACCAGAGCACCGTCGATATAACAGCGATAGGGCGCGGATGGTGCCGTGGCATCTAAGCCGAGTAACACACTGCCACCATCAGGGTGCCATACCTGGGTCTGAGTCGATCCGGTAAAGCCGACATCGGCATATTTATTGTCATTCTTGGTTAACTCGACGCTCGAAGAGACACTCGCTTGAGTCGAGCAGTCGGCGTTGACACAGGCCCGCAGCAGTATGTCTTTGGCGGCGCAGCTCAGCGCATCCGAGGTAAATTCGAGCCGGTAATGATCGACACTTGGCCCGCCCTTATTGCACATGCCACCGAAGTCGGCATCATCCACGGCACTCAGGTCGACATCGACATTACCATTACCATTAATGACCATTGCCCCGCCAGAGGCAAGAGCACCATCGATCGAAGCATTGCCTGTTACTGACACACTGCCCGCTACATAAACAATACCATTTATGTAATTCTGCCCAGCGATTGATAAACTGCCTCGAACATAAATAACTAAATCAGCGGCATTACCAAACTGATTCAATCTTGCTTGGTTTAAATATAAATCATCAAAATATAAGCGAGTACTGGCACCGTTTGTTGCCACATAGCTTCCGTGACTAAAACTGCCCGTGGAAAAATTATAATCTCCCGGAGAGAAACTATAATAGCTTGGTGAACAATAGGTAGATCGCCCCTGCTTTCGACATGTAAGATTTCCTCGAGTAGGCTCCAAATTATCAGGAGGCCATATACCATTTGGGAAATGGTTACCTGAAGGTGGGTCGGTAAAGATCGCATCACACTGAGGCACGGCGAAAACGCCTGTGGAGAATACCAGGTATAACAAACCAGCGAGCAGGGTTAGAAGGAATCTATTCACGAGCCTCAACCTCCACCTTTCGATTAACGCGCAGACAGGCATCGCCATCGCAGTTGCCCACGGCGCAGGTCGCCTCACTGCCGATAAGATATTGGGTTACACTCTCACTCCCAATCGTCACTGTGGTCTGATTGCAACTTAACGCCACGCTACAGCCATGAAAGCCCACTACATTCGGCGGTGTCCAACTAGCTGAGACGCTAGAACAACCGATCACTGTGCCGCTTAACGGAAACAACTGCGCCATGGCAGCATCGGCACCGCTGTTCGCCGCGGCAAAAGCGCGTGTCGCCAAGACCTCCAGGTTTACCCCCTCATCGGCATCGCTGACGATATTGATGAGCGCAGCCGCCATCAGAAACATCACGGTAATGATGAAGATACCTATCACTAGGGCGCTGCCTCGTTGGCTTGATCGATTAAGGAACATTGATCACCTGCACCTGATGTTGATATTGAAAGGTCTGGCCATTCACTTCAAACCGGGGCGACAGCTGCACCACGGCATTGTTAACCAGAGTGCCAGGCGTGTAGTGAATCGGCGCCTCGCTACCTAGATTATTGACCACATACTGGCCCATCAAGGCGCCCGTCCCCATCTGCGCGGGTGTCGGCTGGCTGGTCTGAACCCCATAGCCGTCGTAACGCCTGATGTCGCCGCTACTCAAGAAACAGTAACTCACGGCGCCATTGACCATGAAATAACGCCGCTGAGGCGATGTCTCATCGAAACGCAGCGCATTATTAAACTCGAGCCGATTACCGCTCAACTGCTTGATAGCGAAGATACGTCCCTGAGTCGTCGAAGGCGTGTCTTGATAGAGCTGAGCGGGCGATAGCGGATACACCACTATCTTATGGGCCAGGTTTACTCCCTGCGCCGGCAACATGATGCTGCCGCTGTCTGTCTCGCTATCGGGCGCAATAGGCAGGCTGATATAGCTGGCACTGGCGGTGATAGGCATAAACTCTATGCACTGGCCACCGCTCGTGCTCGCCACTCGAATGCTATTTGGCAGGGCATTACGCAGCTCACGGGTCATGCGCTCAATCACGAAACGGCTCTGGCTCAACACCTGATCCACCGAACTGGACTCGACGAAGATACGGGTGCCCAAGATGACGAAACTGCTCACCCCAACCACCAGGATGCCGAGTATGATGATGACGGTCACCATCTCCACTAAGGTGAAGCCCTTATTCACTCGCCTGCTCATCTGCGGTGATCTGCTCATCAATAGTTACTCCGCAGCGCATGATAGGTGATCACCTCACCACTGGGGGTGGTCACATTGATCGCCACCAGCTTACTGTTCTTGTCGCTGCCGGGATAGGTCACGCTCACCGACAGTTGATAGTTGAGGTACTCCTGGGCATAGGTGCGATCCGAATTCAGCATCTTGCTGGCCTGGGTCAGGCCATGGTAGTCATCCACGTCACGATAGGCGTTGCGCGTCAGGCCGTCAGGGCCAAAATCAGCCTGGTCGGTACAGGGCAGTCCGGCGGGCAAGCCAAGATCTGGCCGCGCCGCAGCGCCGCAAGCGGGCACGCCGCCATTAGGGTTGGCATTCTGATCGTAGCGCTTGCCCCAGATCTCGTTAAGCAGGGAGTGAGCCAGCTCGGCAGAGCGCACCCTGTGTAGTGTCTCGGCGGCGCGATCCGCCTGGGGGAACAGCATGCTGGTGAGCATGACCAGGGCGACGCCTAAGACTATCATGCCTACCACCAACTCGATCAGGGTAAAACCAGAGGCGCGCCTTGATGCCTTGAATCTACTAGCGTCCATGAATATACCCCTGGCTCTCGATAGTAAGATCTAAGGTTTCATCGGCGGCGACCTTGATGGTACAACCCGACGCGCAGCTTCCGGTCACCCGACCATCGCGATCGAATGCCAGGGTAAAGCTGTTCGCCCCACCTAGGCTCAGACCTGTCTGCCGGGGTAGCGACTGGGCATTGCCAGTGACCGTCAGACTATTGCAGTCGGCGCCATAGATATCGGCGCGATAGGCCGCTTCAGTCACGCTCACCTTGTAGCAGCGATCCAGATTGTTGAGGGCCATCAGCTGTACCCGTCTGAGTTCGCTAATCAGTTCGTCTCTGAGGGTATAGGCGCTGTAGCTTGAGGCGGTAAAGAAGCGCGGCAAGACCACCACAGAAAGAATGGCAATCAAGATGATGGTTGTAACCAGCTCTACAAGGGTAAAACCTTGTTGTTTATTCATCGACACCCCAGCTGCAACACGCTGATAGCGTTAAACTTTCTAATAACCTACAGAGTATGGCAAATATTGCCATCGATTTCAGTAATTAGTCTCACTGCAGAGACAAAAAAGGCCTGCAATGCAGGCCTTTATATAACGCTAAACCATTAACAGTTATCTAAAACGGTTTTATAAATAGGTAGGCTACTGGATGTAGCATCCGTGTACTCAAGGAAACACTTCTTATCTGCCGCCGGAGTAAAATCTGCAGGATGAATGATGATATCGGCAGTGCTCACACCAGCTGCTGGTGCCACTATCGTCCAATCAGCGCTATCCACTTCAAGTACTTTAGCTAACTCTGTCGCATCCGCCTTCACGTAACCATATACGGCCTTGGTATCAGCAGTGCCGTCTCCAGTCGTATCAACGTTATTTGCGTCATTCGAATTAGCATCTTTTTCTTTACCCTGGATTGCGGCCTTGGAGTAAAGCAAGGTATTGGCACCCTGTAGTGCCCCCTTCATACCTTCAACCGTCGATTTACGAGCATCACTCTGCAGGTTAATAAACTTAGGTGCGGCGGTTACCGCCAAAATACCTAAAATGATAATAACGACCACTAATTCGATTAGCGTAAAACCTTTCTGTTTGTTCATTTACAGCGCCCCAATTAACAATCTGTAGTAACAGCGGCAACAACCGCCGGTGTGCTTGCATTCTCTGCCGTCGTATAGTCGATGCGGCATGCATCTGTCGACTTCTTGCCCTTAGGCACTATGATAAACTTAGTTTCACTTGAATAGAGCACGCCCCAATCTTGGGCTGTAACACTATCGGTAGCGCTCAAGGCTTCAAAAGTCATATCCATGGCTTTCTCTAGGTTTGTCTTTACCGTTGCCGTATCGGTTGCGCTATCCAAGTATCCATAATCTGTTGTGACAGCCACGCCGGTAGCGATTGTAATAGACGCTCCTTGATCCTTCTCTTTACCGGCAATGGCCGCCTTAGAATAAACCAGAGAATTAGCGCCTTGCAGTGCCGCTTTTACCCCTTCAACCGTCGATTTACGCGCATCACTCTGTAAGTTAATAAACTTAGGTGCTGCGGTCACGGCCAGAATCCCCAAGATGATGATCACAACCACTAACTCGATCAGCGTAAAGCCGTTTTGCTTCTTCATGTCGTACCCTTGTTATTGTCGCTTCTGCTAACTTTTAACTTTCAACTTTTCTATAAAATTCTATTGGCCTCGCCGAGGGCAAGGCGCAAGATTAATTGATAAAACTCACCACCTGGCCGGTACCCGGGTTATAAAGGATCCCTTTGGCGTTGGCCGTATCCAGATCCGGCGCGGGTGTGGGCACCCCTGTAGTGGTATTTAACACCAGGGAAGTCACCTGATGGTAGACACAGAGATCTAAGTTGGTCACCTGGGTACCATCGATCGCCACGCCATTGCCACCAGCGCCGTCTAATACCCGTGCAGTAAAACGCTGATTACGGGCATCTTGATTAAACAACACGTTACGCGGCGCGCCCTGCAGAATGTTCTGAAATACCTCCTGACAGGCGGCATCTGTCATGCCGGTCGCACTGACGATACCACTGCCCGAGGTTAATCCGGTTGGAAAACCGAAACGAGTATCGAGAGAGATCTGGGTGCCATCTAAGACCACATTGGCATTGTTACGTCCATCGACTTCCCACTGTGAGCGCACGAAGCTTACCGCCGTGGCCAAGCCACCGGCTACGCCATCTACGCTAGCATCTTCGGCATCGTCGGTCACATTTAAAAAACGGGGAATCGCTGTGGCCGCCAGTATGCCCAGGATCACGATAACGATCACCAATTCGATCAGAGAGAAACCACTCTGGTTCACTCCCATGTTTTGGGCTCGCATTTTCATAAAAATCTCCCTTAGATAATCCTGATAATTCTAGCAGTTACAGCAAATTATAAAACCTTAGAAGTTGCTAAATTCAAAGATCAGTCAAAAAAATAACACGCCCGCTATTGAGTTGATAACTCAAACGATCACCGTTATTAGCAATATAACTACAAACCTCTCCGACCTGGTCGGCTTTTGTAACAATTTTTTCTAAATCGTCGCGCCCACCCAACAGCTGCCACCAGAGGGTCTTGCAGCTCTCCTGGGTTATCTTGTCTAAGGTTGGCCACCCCTGATCACTCATCTTGATCAGAGGCTGCTCACCGCCCCTCAATTCCATCGCAGTGGACCAATCCAGATGCATCTCAGCTGGGCGCCCCTGCACCAACCATTGAGAGCGCACCATGGCCAGCACATTCAGCAGGCGGCTGTGCTCCAGCTTCAGCCCCTGAGAAGAGACCTGATCCACCTTGGCAAAATAACCGTAACCCAGTCCCCCCAAGATGAGCAAGAGCACCACTATGGCGATCATCTTGCCGTAGGCCTGCATCAGCTCGCTGTCGACCCGTGTCTGGTTTTCCATCAGCTCAGCTCCCGGCTCATGGCTGCCATGGGTTATCCCCCCTTGACCACATTGAGCATATCCCACATCGGCAGGTAGATACCCAACGCCAGGATGAGGACGATCACCGCGACTATGCCGATCAAGATAGGCTCCAGCTTGGCGGTCAGGTTCTTGAGGTCGTAATCGACCTCCCCCTCATAGAAGTCGGCGGCGTCGTTAAGCAGTTGATCTATCTGGCCCGTCTCTTCCCCAACGGCCACCATCTGCAGCACCAGCGGGGTAAAGAGCTGACTCTGGTTCGACACCCGCAGCATAGACTCGCCGGACTCTATGCCCCGGCGCATGGCCACTATGCGGTCATGCATATAGGCGTTATCGACGGCATCGGCCACCAGGCTTAACGCCTGTGTCATGGGCACACCCGCACTCAGCATCATGGAGAAGCTGCGGCAATATCGCGACAGGGTCGAGCGCTCTATGATGCTCCCCACCGCCGGGATCTTAAGCTTCCATCTGTCCCACTGCTGCTCGCCCTTCTCTGTGTTGTGCCAGTAGCGGATGCCCACGAAGCCCCCCACTAAGGCGATGAGCAACAGGTACCAGTAGTTGACGAAGAAATTAGAGGTGCCAATCAACAGCTTGGTGGCCCAGGGCAGATCCGCGCCGAAACGGGCGAACAGATCGGCAAACTTAGGGATCACCATGATGTTGAGCACTACCATAGCCAATGCCACCGCCATCAACACGAAGACAGGATAGCGCATCGCCGCCTTGATGCGCCTGCGGGTCTCCTGCTCACGTTCGATATAACCAGAGAGCTGAATAAAGGCATCCTCCAACTTACCCGTGTTCTCCCCCACATGGATCATGGAGACAAACAGGGCATCGAACACATCCGGGTGATGGTTCATCGCCGATGAAAGCGGACGCCCCGAGATCAACTGCTCTGAGATATCATTCAGGGCATCCTTCATCCGTTTCGAGTGAGAGCTCTCGGAGAGGCCGGCGATGGCACGTAGAATCGGGATACCTGAGCGGGTGAGCGAATACATCTGCCGAGTAAATATCTGCAGCTCATCCAGGCCGACCTTGCTCTTAAACAGGCTGCCAAGGTGAAACTCGCGCGCGGCCTTGGCCTCCACCAGCTCAAGGGGGATCACGGCGCGAGACAGCAGCTGATCGGCGGCGGCACTTTGTGTGGTCGCATCGAGTCGCCCGCTGACCGCATTGCCCTGTGCATCACGCCCCTTGTACTGATAGACAGGCATAGTTAGCCCTCAATCTCATGTTGATGGATCATCTCCTGCGAGATGGGTACCTGGGCATCGCTGGCATCTTCGATAAGCTTGGCCACCTCTTCCATAGTGGTCATGCCTTCGGCCAGGTAGTTGAGCGCCGACTCCGCCAGCGGGGTAAAGTTAGGGCTCTGGTAGGCAGCCGTGGCAAACGCCTGGGGATTACCGCTACGCATCGCCTCAATCATTTGCTCGTCCAGCTCCAAGATCTCAAAAACCCCGATACGGCCACGATAGCCACTGCCGTTACAGCTCTGACAACCTGTGCCGATACGGAACCTGGCCTGACTGAAGTCACGACCACTGATACTACTCAGCCAGGCATGATCGGCGGCGCTGGGCTCGAAGGGCTGGGCACAGTTATGGCAGACACGGCGCACCAGGCGCTGGGCGATAATCACCCTAAGTGCGCTGGCCACCAGGTAGCTGGCGGCGCCCATGTCCAGCAGACGCAGTGCCGAGGTGACCGCATCGTTGGTATGCAGGGTCGATAGCACGAAGTGACCGGTCAGTGCGCCCCTGAGGCCAATCTCCACCGTCTCCTGGTCACGCATCTCACCCACCATGATGATGTCGGGGTCCTGACGCAGGGTGGTGCGCAGCACATTAGAAAAATCCAATCCTATCTTATGGTTAACTTGTACCTGATTGATGCGCGGCAGCTGGTACTCCACAGGATCTTCCACCGTGATGATCTTGCGATCTGCGGTATTAAGCTCGCTCAGCACGCCATATAGCGTGGTAGTCTTACCGCTACCCGTAGGCCCGGTAACCAGCAGCATGCCGTGGGGGCGCTTGATCTGTTTACGCACCCGCGCCAGTATCTCGGCAGGCATGCCCGTCTCATCCAAGGTGAGCAGACCCGCGGATTGGTCAAGCAGACGCATCACCACCGACTCGCCATGATAGATAGGCATGGTCGACATACGCACATCTATCTTGTGTCCCTTGACCTCCATATGGAAGCGGCCATCCTGCGGCAGTCGCTTCTCAGAGATATCCAGGCCTGCCATCAACTTGAGACGCAGCACCAACGCCGAGGCGATATTCACTTCCTGCAGGGTATTTTCCTGGAGCTGACCATCGATACGCTGACGGATCCTTAGTACCTTGTCGCCTGGCTCGATATGAATATCCGACGCCCGCATCTGCACCGCATCTTCGAAGATCGACTGCAGCAGCTTAACCACAGTGGTTTCGTTATCGCTGTCGGCATCTGTCAGGCTGGCCAGGTCGAACTGATCGTCGGCGGCATATTCCTCCTCCAGCTTACCGGCGATCTGCGCGATCTCACCGGTGCGGCGATACAGGTTATCGAAAGCCTCCAGCAGCTGGGTCTCGGTGACTACGGCTATCTGGATCGCCTTAGGCGCCAGCAACACCTCGATATTATCCATCGCCTGCAGATCCGCAGGGTCACTCATGGCCACCAACACATGATCGCCATTATCTTCCACCGCCAGGGCGCGATAGCGACGGGCCTGCACCTCGGGCAGAAGGTTCACCACCTGTGGGGGGATCGCCCGGCGACTGATATCGAGGAAGGGGATATTAAGCTGCTGCGACAAAAACTTAAGGAGCTGCTCCTCGGTGATACAGGAGAGATCGATCAGGGTGCGCCCCAGCTTCTTGCCGGTATTTTTCTGCTCCGCCAGGGCCTGGCCCAGCTGCGCCTCGCTGATAATCGCTTCCTGTACCAATAAGTCGCCGAGGCGCATCTTTAACTTGGGTTTCACTCAATATCTCCTAACTGCGCCAGCCGCTGCTGAATAAAATCGCTGGCCTGCTGCGACAAGCCGGGTAAGCCTAGAGCCTGACCATAGGCCTGCTTGGCGCCGGTAAATTTTTGCTGGGAATCTAAGGCATAGGCCAGCCCCATCCACCACTTGGCCTGATTGGGTTCGACCCTGGCCAGGCGACGATAACTCTCTTCGGCCAGGGTAAATGCCGAGGCCTGCTGGGCCAGATGACTCTGCATCACCCACTTCTGCTTGGCGAGCAGGTGATCATCTGGGATCTTGCCAAGCACCGCCAAGGCCCCCTGGCTATCATCCTGTGCCTGCAGCACCCTTGCTAGCATGAGGGCGTAATCGAATTCGCCTGGATAGAGGGCGAGCCCTTGTTCCAGCACCTTGTTGGCCTCACCCAGCTGCCCCTGACCATAATAGAGGGCCGCCAGATGTTGACGCGCACCGTGCAGCGCAGGATTCAGGCTTATCGCCTCACTAAAATCTGTCACCGCCTGGGAGAGCTGCCCGCCCTCCTGGGCCGACTTGCCCTGACTAAAACGCTTCTCGGCCATCGCCTCCGGAGAAAGCTTCACCTCGGTCACCGCCATGGTGCCAGTCTGTTTTACCGCCTTAGCACTCGATGCCTGGGCCTCTGCGGCCGTCTGAGGTTTTGTTACTGGCCTACTTTTAACGACGAGCTTGCTCTCGACGCTAGGCTCTGCATTTGACTCAGTTTTGGGTTCAGTTTTTAGCTCTGTTTTGGGCTCAGTTTTTGATTCAGGAACCGCTGCGGCCTGAGTCGTTACTAACCCAGTCGGCTCTTGTCTAGCTGAGAGCTCTTGTCTAGCTGAGAGCTCTTGTCTAGCTGAAGACTCTTTATGAGCTGAGGGCTCTTGTCTAGCTGAGGGCTTTTTATGACCTGAGGGCTCTTTACTCACATCAAATGCGGCAGCCCTCTCTACACTGCCCCCCGACGGCGTGCTATTCCCTGTGGCGATCTCCTGGGTCAATGCCTGATTATCCTGTTGCAGCGACAGGTTGGTGCGTGCGAGCACCGCATATCTCTCCCACGCCAGATAACCCAGAGTCAGCAGTAACAGCGAGAGCAGCACGAGTAGCAACCAGGGCAGTCGCGACTGAGGCGCCTGACGATATTGCAGCGGCGGCACCGGCAGCTCATCCAGCCCATGGGGCTGCTGGCGCTTATCCAAGTCTTTGAGCATGGTGTTGATGACGCTCATGCCAGCCCCCTGGCTAACCATAGCCACAACGCGCCCAAGCACAGCGACACGGCGCCAAAGGTGCCAAACCACCAAGGGGGAAACAGCCCCTTGTCGGCATCCTGAGTATCCTTGATCGCGCCCTTCACGTGACAGAGATTCACCCTTGCTGCACCCTCACCATAGGCCAGCAGCAGAGCCTTATGGGATAAGATATTGATGAGTCTTGGAATTCCTCTTGCGGCGCGGGCGATGCGTCTACTCTCGCGGGCGCCAAAAAGCCCTTCGCCGCGATACCCCGCTACCTCCAATCGGTGAGCCTGATAGGCACGGGTCTCGTCGGGGGTCATGGCCCTTAATTGATAACTAAAAGTGATACGCTGCCTGAGCTGCCGAAACTGGGTCTGCTGCAGACGGCTATCCAGCTCCGGCTGACCAAACAGCACCACCTGCAGCAGCTTGCGGCTCTCCGTCTCCAGATTGGTGAACAGCCGCAGCGCCTCCAGACTCTCATCGGGCAGGGCCTGGGCTTCGTCCAGCACCAGGACGATGGAATGGCCGTGGGCACTGAGCGCAATCAACTGCTGCTGAATCAGCGTGGTGAGGCGCTGCTGATCCAGATCGGCGCTGTATTTGAGACCAAGTTCCAAGGCCAGCGCCCAGCGCAGCTCGCTGGGACTGAGATAGGGATTGGGTAGATAGGCGCAGTGAAAACGCTCGGGGATATCGTTAAGTAACTTGCGACAGATCAGCGTCTTACCCGTACCGACCTCGCCGGTAACCTTGATAAAACCCTCGCCCGTCTGCAGGGCAGTTTGCAGCACTTGTAGCGCCTCGACATGGGGCGCCAAGCCGAAGAAGAAGCCGGTATTTGGCGTCAGCGAAAAGGGCGGCTGCGCCAAATGAAAGTGCTGCAGATACAAACCTCTACTCCTGCTTCTCTTCTGGATACCAGCGATCCAGCAGAGCCTTGGAGCGTTGCAGCTCGGTCTGCCAGGTCTCGGCGCCCACCACGGTCGGCTTGAGCAGGATCACCAGCTCAGTCTTGCGTAGCGAATTGGAACGATTGGTAAAGGCCTCGCCCAGTAACGGAATATCCCCCAGCAGCGGCACCTTAGAGACCAACTCGATATTCTCACTCTTCATCAGGCCACCTATCACCACCACGTCGCCGGTATTGGCCTTGATGACAGTATCCGACTCGCGGATCTCACTCTGGGCCAGGGGCAGCTCGAGTGTGCTGTCTGATACCTTGATCGACTTGTTCTGCTCCTTGATATCGATAACCGATGGGTGGATGTGCAGCAGCACACTGCCCTCCTCGTCGATCTGCGGCGTCACATCCAGGGCGATGCCAGAGAAAAACGGCGTCAGCTCCACTTCCGGTGTGGTGACCGGCGTGGTGCCCGCTACCGTGGTCGAAGACACATCTGTCACGAAATATTCGTCGCGACCCACCTTGATAACCGCCTTCTGGTTGTTCGAGGCCGTCACCCTTGGGCTCGACAGCACATCCACATCACCCTGGGTATCGAGCAGGTTAATCATGGTGCTGAAGTCTTTGCCCTTAATCTGCAAGGAGGTGATGCCACCTATCGCCGAGGTGATCACATCCCCCAGGCCATCGGGCGCCTGCGAGGTACCAAACTCGACGCTGTTATTCCCACTCTGCCCCAACACACTTTCCCAGTGTATCCCCTGCTGATAACCGTCAGACAGGGTCACCTCCAACACCTTGGCCTCGAGGATCACCTGACGCTGCAGGTGACTCTCGGCGGTCTTGAGGAAGGTCTTCACCTGACGCAGTTCGTTAGGATAAGCCCTGATGGTCACCAGGCCCGCCTGCGGGCTGACCACCACCTGGCGGCCATTCCCCGTGTTGCCTATGATAGATTCCAGCGTTTCTTTGAGCTCACCCCAGAAGTCTGTCTTGGTCTTGGAGCGGATGAAGGTGCCGTTGGTGGTCTCGTTGCTATTGTTGTTGCTGCCGTCGTTGCCGTTATTGTTGGCGTTATTGTTGTAATTATTGCTGTTGTTGCCGTTGTTATTATTGTTGTTATTGTTGTTGTCTGAGATGCGGCCAGAGTTCACCGAGGTCAGCGACAGCCCCTGACGCTCCATGTAGAGATAATTGAGCGGGAAGGTCTCTGTGCGCATGCCCGCAGGAAATACGCGCAGGATACGCCCTTCTCGGCTCACCTCGTAACCATAGATATCTTCGACCACCTGCAGCGCCTCACTCAAAGTCACGCCCTTGAGGGACAAAGACACGCTGCCTGTCACGGCGGGATGCACGGCGACACTCAGAGGCGTGCCCTGCACCAGGCTTGGAAAGAACACCTTGGCATCGACATCCTTGGCCGACACATCGAAACGACGCTCGCTAGGCTGGCTTGGGGTCAAGGAGCCGAGCAGGGCCGATGACTGCAGTTCACGCTGCACAGAGTCTGGCATCACAGCCGCCGGAGGGGGCGTCTGCGGCTTATTCTGGGCCGCCGCGATCGAGGTATCGATCGCCGATTTCGACTCGACGGGCTGGGGACGATCCGTTGTCTGACAGGCGGCTAACATCAGCACGAGCAGAGGTGTTATGGTTTTCATCGCAGTCATTTATTGTCCCTTGGTCGCAGTTACTTCTGGGTAGAGCTTGAGTTGGCGGCCATCGGCGAGCCAGACCCCCTGCTTAGTGATGCGAGTAATGCTCACACCTTGTACCCTGTCACCTGTGGTGAACATCTTGTTGTTGATAATGGCCGTCGCCGAGTGGTCGGTGATCATCAGGCTGTTTAACACCAGCTTCTGACCGCCCTGGTGCTGCGCCGAGCCTTGGACGCCTACACCCGGCCGGGTCGGATCCCTCAGGGTCTGCGCCGAGGCCTGAGTCAGGCTAAGCAGTGCCAACAGGCAAACACTAATCTTGATTCGCAACACTGATAAAGTCCTTGTTAATACTGAGTGTGTAGACCTCTAACATCACCTCGGCCTTAGGGTAATCACCCACCACATAATCCAGTTGACGCCAGTAGAGTTTATTGGGCATAGACTCGACCGCCTCGATAAACTTGAGGGTAGAAAAGTAATCCCCCTCGAACGCCAGCCTGATCCCGTGGCTGTAGAGATTAAGCTTATTCTCATCCCCCAGGGCCAGCAGCGGCTTAGGCGCCAATGATTCGAAACTTTGCAGACGTATTCCCTTCACCCGGCCAAGTAGCTCACCGAGCATGGTCGGCATCTTGTCGGCGGGCACCATGTCGACCATCTGAAACGACAGCTGCTGATCGAGATCCGCCACTTGCTGTTGCAGACTCGCCAGACGCTGACGGTATTCCTGATCGGGATCGCTCGCCAGCGTCTGTTGATACAGGTCGATCTGCTGCAGGGAGATACGGTTCTCCGCCGTTAAGGCCTTGATATTGCTCTGCACGCGGCTGCTCTGAGTCAGCAGAGACTCAAGCGGCAGATAGAGCAACATGCCGATCACCACCACGACTGCCACGGCGATCATCACCCGCTCGCGCTGACTCAGCTGATCGAAGGCTTCGCCCCAGCGGGCTATCTGTTGTTTCATTTCGCCTGCTCCTCATCACGCTTGCTACGCAGCACAAACCCTAGCGGCTGCTTGTCACCCCGGTTCATGGTGAGCGTGCTAAAGGCCTGGCCCTTGAGCGGCTCGACCCCTTGCAGGCGTGCCAGCCACAGCGGCACTGCGTTGGGCGCGGCGCTAAAGCCTTCGAAGACAAACTGATTTTCACTCACCTGAATGCGACTCAGCCAGAGCTTATCGTCGGTCACCCGGGCAAGCCCTGTCAGCAGGGGCGAGTAGCCCTTACTGGTCAACGTATCCACATGGGTAAGTTCACCCAAGAGCAGGCGCTTAAGCTCCACCTGCTGTGAGAGGAGATCCACGTCTTGTACCAGGGCCTGAGAGGCACTGCGTTGGGCGATAGCCTGCTCGAGCTGCGCCTTTTGCTGATCGAAGGCGGCCTTCTCGGTAAGCAGCTGCGCCTTTTCTGTCTCAAGGCTACCAAGCTGTACATAGGCCAGTAAGTTAGCCGTCAGCATCAAGACAAACAGGCCGAAACCAAGCTGCAGCAGGCGCGTAAATGAGAGACGCAGCCTGGGCGGTAACAGGCTGGCGGTGTAGAGGTTGACCCGCAATTTTGGATTCATCTAGGCAGGCTCCTCCGTTTGACGTGCAAGCTCGACCAAAGCCCACTGGGCCAACTTGTCCTGCACTTGGTCGCAGGCGATCACCTCGACAGCTTGGTCAAAGTTCTTACTCAGTAGCTGGGCCAGAATCTGACGCTCACCACCCATCAACAGGGCGATAGACGCCACAGGTGCCTGGCGCAGCTGGCTCTCGAAATAGTCCATGGAACGCTGCAGCTCCAGGCTGAGGTTATCGGCCACGCCGAGCTGAAGATCTTGGCTGGAGACCCTGTCGATCTGGCTGAAGCCGCGAATACGACGCTGCATATACAGCTGTCCCTGTTTCACTACGGTCAGCAACAATTCGCTCCCCGGCTTATGGCAAAGCACCATGTGCGCCAGCTTGTCCTCGGCGCCATAGTTACTGATGGCCATCTCTTCGATGCTGATCCCGCCAATGCTCACCTCATGCTTGTCGGCCGCCTTGACCAGTGCCTGCAACATCGCCCGGTTCACCACCACCACAGTCACCTTATTGTTGGTGGACTCAGGCGACTCAAAATAATCCAGATGCAAAGACTCGACAGGTTCTGACACCATATCCTTGATCGACCAGACGAGCGCCTGATGCATCTCCTCGGGCTCGACCATAGGCTTGTCGACCACCAGCAGCTGGTAAAAATCTTCGCTCAGAACGAGTTGCAGGTTGGGAGCGGGGATCTTGTCGGTCAGCGCCTGAAATACATCAGACCAGTCATCACCCGACTGGGGCAGAGAAAAGGAGGTATCGCCATCGCGGTTAAAGAAGGTCATCCCGGCGACGTTGAGGTATACGCCTAAATCGACTCTATCGTGCTTGGTTTGCCAGAAGGCAAATTTACTCAAAAGACTATTTTCCATTTAAGGCATATCCACCAATTTGATACTCACGCGCCATGAGTGTCCCAAATCGCTCTACCTCAAATACAGGGCCGATATTGCCTCGAGGAAAGCGTCAAAATAATAGCGTTATTGTAGCGACTAATCGCCTAATTTTATAGAAAAAATCTAACATCAATCAGATACACTCAGATAAACATAGAACAGTAACCCCGCCCTAACAAGCCCTTATCAGCCCCAACAGAGAGATAACAAAATCACTCTGCCTCGAGCGGTTCGCTAAAGAAACTGCCCTGCCCCGCACTCACCCCTAAAATTTTCAGCGTCTGCCACTCCTCCAGCGACTCGACCCCTTCGGCAAAGACCTGCACCTCGGTGCGATAGAGGCCACCGATAAGGCTTCTGACAAACAGTTGATTTTCCTGGCGTAAATGTATCTGTCGCACGATAGACCTGTGCAGCTTAATCAGATCCACGCGGCAGGATTGAAGATATTGAGTACTCACCACCTGCTGCCCAACCCTGTCGACACACAGGCTGGCTCCCATCTTGGCGATCATATCCAGCGGCGCCTTCAGCTTAGCCAGGTTGTTTACCAGGATATCTTCGTTGATCTCGAAGATCAGCCGCGGCGTCAGATGACGATACTCCAGCAGTGTCGTCTGCAACCAACGGATAAAGGCCCTGCTGGTCAGGGTGTCCAGAGAGAGATTAATACTGTATTTATGCTTGTCCTTGGGTGACTTGGGTAACAGATCGAACAACACGGCCTCGATCACCTGACGTTCGATCTGCGGGATCAGACCACACTTAATGGCCATCGGCAGGAACAGGGTGGCGCGCACCAGGTTGTTGCCGCTGTCCCGCAGACGACAGGAGACCTCGCTGTGGTGCTCCTTGCCATCGCTGTCGAGCACCGCCTGCGTAAAGGGCACTACCCGCTTGTTGACCAGCGCATACTCGAGAAAGCTGCGCCAACGCACCGAGCCCCGGGCAAACTCCTCGTCCACCGCGCCCTTGTCGTACATGAACCAGCCACTGTTGCCCTGAAACTGCGCCGCCCGCAGCGCCATCTCGGCCTCCTCGATCAGCTGCTCCTTGCTCTCGCCCACCTTGAAGTAGGCGACGCCGATATGAAAGAAGTCGTCGCGATTGTTCACCCCTTCCAGGGGCTGACTCAGGCAGACCTTGAGCAGCCGCGCGGCCAGCTTCTCGGCATCGGCCAGGGAGATCTGCGGCACGACGATGGCAAACTGATTGTAGGAGCGACGGGAAAAGATGCTGTTGGCCTGACTGTCCAATAGATGACTGATGCCGCCTATGGTCTGGGTCAGCAGCTCCTGAATGCTGAACTCGTCTGCCTCCTGCTGTAAAAGATCCAGATCTTCCATCTCCAGCAGTAGCAGTACCCCAGGGGCCATCATGCCATCCTTGTTGCTCAGGGCATCCAGACGATTCTTGAGGAACAGGCGGTTACCTATGCCAGACTCGGGGTCGAGGAAGGTGTTGGAGCGAATAAACTGATCGAACCTGGCGCGCTGCTTCTGGGCATCATCCAGCTCCAGCAACATTTGGGTCAGGGCGCGGTTGATAAGCCTTGGGCGGCCGTGGCCCGTCTCGGCCAGAGCCTTGTCATAGTCCCCGGAGAGGATCAGATGGCTGCGCTTAGCCAGATCTTCTATGCCCTGCAGCTGCAGCGCCAGCCAGAGATAGCCGCGGCGTACCAGCAGCCCCACGGCGATACAGCCCACCAGGAACACCAGGCTGCCGTGCCAGCTGATGTTATGCAGCAAGAAGGGCTGGGGCAGACTGATATGAAAATGCAGATCTAGGGTCTGGTTGAGTACCCTGTCGTAGTTGACCACACTCTGATCATGATTGCCCCGGTCGAAGCGGTACAGTGTCTCGTCTCCCCGGATCAGGGTAAATTTTTGCGCGTCGTAGGCGGCCAATATCTGCGGTAACCAGATATCCAGATGCTGCAGCTCATGGCGAACCTGATGTTGCAGCAGCATCTCTTCCAGCTCTGTCATCTGTTGCTGTTGGAACTTATAGGTAAGCTGAATGAAACTGACCAGGGCGGTAAGCAGAAAGATGAAGGCGACCGCAGCGAGGGAAAGCAGCCAAAAGCCGGTTAACTTCTTGGTGAGGAGTTGTGTCAATTTCATTTCCGCTTCCTGCAGGATTATTATTATTTTTTACGTCTGAGACCGCTTTATCATCTAGGGTCTGTTTATCTTTCCGGTTTACTTTTTGTTCGACCTAAACGCGTTTTGCTCAAGGCGCGTGCTGTACGACATAGTTATTCTATGTAAATAGCACGCAACAAAGAAATCGTCTGGAACGACTCCTAACAGCTTCGCTGACCGCTTGCGATGAAAGGCGTCAACGCAAAGGCTGCGTATTAACACTTACCATACAAATAAAGCCGTAAAGGCACAATAAAAAAGGGCCCTGAGGCCCTTTTCTTATCATCGCATGCGCCGATTAGGCCATGTAGTGCTCAGGCAGTGTTGGCAAGGCGGCAACACCCGAGTCGATAGCCGCCTGGGCAACCGCCTTGGCCACGTTTGACAGCAGGCGTGGGTCCATCGGCTTAGGGATCACATAATCAGGGCCAAACTTCAGCTCAGACACGTCAGGATAGGCAGCCAATACCTCGGCAGGAACCGGCTCTTTCGCCAGGGCCGCGATGGCGTGTACTGCGGCAATCTTCATCTCGTCGTTGATCTTAGCCGCGCGCACATCCAGGGCACCACGGAAGATGAAGGGGAAGCAGAGCACGTTGTTCACCTGGTTAGGGTAGTCGCTACGACCGGTGCCCATGATCAGATCTTTACGCACATCGTGGGCCAGCTCAGGCTTGATCTCAGGATCTGGGTTTGAACAGGCGAAGATCACCGGCTTCTCGGCCATCAGAGCCACATCCTCAGCGCTCAATACATCAGGGCCAGACAGACCGAGGAAGGCGTCGGCGCCCTTGATCACATCCTGCAGGGTACGCTTGTCTGTGTTGTTGGCAAACAGCGCCTTGTATTCGTTGATATCTTCACGACGGGTGTGGATAACCCCCTTGCGGTCCAGCATGTAGACATTCTCACGCTGCACGCCACACTTCACCAGCATGGTCATACAGGCGATCGCCGCAGCGCCGGCGCCCATACAGACAAAGACCGCCTCTTCCAGCTTCTTACCTTGGATCTCTAAGGCGTTGATCATGCCGGCAGCGGTCACGATGGCCGTGCCGTGTTGATCGTCATGGAAGACTGGCACATTACAACGCTCGATAAGCGCCTTCTCGATCTCGAAACACTCTGGCGCCTTGATGTCTTCCAGGTTGATGCCACCAAAGGTATCGGCAATCGCCTCGACCGTGTTGATAAACTCTTCCGCGGTACGGTGCTTCACTTCGATGTCTGTGGCATCGATATTGGCGAAATGTTTGAACAGCAGCGCCTTACCTTCCATCACAGGCTTAGAGGCCAGTGGCCCCAGGTTACCCAGGCCCAAGATGGCGGTACCGTTTGAGATCACGGCAACCGTATTGCCCTTGGCGGTGTAACGGTAGGCGTCGTCAGGATTGGCAGCAATTTCACGCACCGGCTCGGCCACACCCGGACTATAGGCCAGCGCCAGATCCATGCTGGTCTCTGCGGGCTTGGTCAGGCTAACGGCGGTTTTGCCTGGTACGGGGAACTCATGGTAGTCAAGGGCTTGCTGACGGAAATCGGCCATTTTAGTAATCCTGCAAAAAATGCGACAAGTGTGTTCAGGGTAAGGTCTTATTTGCCCCGCTTCGCTCCCCCAGATTTGGCGAAAAACGACGCGAGCCATTAGGGCGCTAAGATACTCGAAATTAGGCGATTTTTAAACAAGATATTAGAAAATTTCAGTTTATTATGAAGCCAAACGGTCTAAGGCTTATTTTGCAAACTTATCTGCGAAGGATGATGGGCAATCATCTGCCATTTTTTGTAGGAATAATACAACTCACCACGCACGATTACCGGACTTTCAAGCAGATTTAGGGTTAAAATGTTGCTAAATTTACCAGATTCTTCTCTAGGTATACCCACATAAAAGTTTTCATCGATAATCAGCCACAATTGCTGACCTTTTCTTTCAAAACCCGTCACTACTCCTCTGACCTCTCGCCAACGGTTGCGATCGTCACGCCCCAGCTCATCTGGCGACTTGGCCTGATAGCTTTTATGGCTCCATAATCCCCGCCTCTCCTGGCGGGCCTGACGCTCGATATTGGCCAAACACTGCCAAAAATAGTCGTTCTGATAGACCCTCGCCTTAGCGTAGCCCTGACTCAGCATGATCTCCTGCAGATGCTCCCCTGATTCGGTATAGGCATAGGCTAAGGTTTTCCCTTGGGGATCCAGACGTTTACGATCGAAGGCCAGCTTGAGTGCCTGACCGGGTACCAAGCGCTCCGCCAGAAAGTTGCGAGCCCGATTGGCGAAGGGTTCAGACAACTCGGGATAATGTCTGTCTATCTCGGGCGAGTCGATGCCGATCAGCCTGAGTTGACGGCCATCTTCCAGCATCAAGGTATCGCCATCGATCACCGAGGCGAAAGTGACAGTCTCATCATAATGGGTCGGCGCACACAGGCTGCCGCTGGCCGTCGCCAGAAAGGAGCAGAGAGAAAGAGAGAGGGCCAGAATCTTGTCCATAATGAATCACTTCCCTAAATTAAACGCTCGGTCGATCAGTTATATCATTACCTTATACCAATCGTAATAAACAATTGATCATTTTAGCTTGTTAAAACGTTCGATAACTGTATTAGTATTTTTAATTGTAGAATAACTACTTATCTAAAAATCCTGCTTTGTTCTCAAGCGCTTTTCCTGCGCTATTTCTGATCACATGTTTACTGTGATTGGTATACTACCAATCGTAATCAATATTGATCATTCTAGCTTGTTGGGCCGAGTGCCAACTTTATTGCCAAGGGCCTGCTTGAGGGGCAAACCAGCACCGAGTAGGCTGCCGAACAGGCAACAAAAAAGGCGCCTTAGAGGCGCCTTTTTCAGAGTTCTTTGCAGAAGTATTACTTCTTGCCAAGCATACCGAAACGCTTGTTGAACTTGTCGATACGTCCACCGGTATCCATAACTTTCTGAGTACCAGTGTAGAATGGGTGACATGCACCACATACGTCCAAGTGCAGTGGCTTACCTGCAGTTGAGTTTACTTTGATAACGTTACCACAAGTACAAGTTGCAGTGATTTCAGCATATTCAGGATGAATGCCTGGTTTCATTGGGATTACCTCAAGTTTAAGGCCATGTCGCACTTCCAACCCGAAGTCGGACACCACATGCAGTTAATAAAATATTTAGGCGCGAGATAGTACAGGATACCACCAATAGATACAAGCATAGCCTGTAACTATTCTGCTGCATCATCTAAAAATATTGCGGCTGGGAATATCGGCATCCGGCCCGAATCGGCCGGGCACCATGCTTACTCGGCCGACAGGGCCTCGAAGGTGACTCTTGCCGCCTCTGCACTAAGATATTTCTGCTTAAGGGCAGCAGACGGACACTTGAGGGTCACATCTGCCCGCAGGCCATTGATCTTGCCGCCGTTAAAGGCCCTAGGATTGGCCTCGAAGATCGCCAGCATGGCACCGTAGGTACTCAGCTCCCACTGCTTGGCATAGGCACTGCCGAGTCGCCACAGAGTCTGCGGCGGGGCATAATCCAGCAGACAGCCAGGTTGCACTCTATCGCCGGCATCGACAGTCCCTAAGGCAGCCATAGGTTGACGGGCATCGGCAATTCGCGAAGCCTTCGCAATTGCTTTCACCGACTCGTTCGACTTAGCCGCCTTGACTCGTTTATCGGCGCTAGCGCTTCGCATGCCGGCATCGAACAATGGCATGCGTTTCACTTCTTGCCAGTTGTTGACCTGATACTCTTTGACCACCAGCTCCGCCTCACTGTCCCGCACATCTTCTACGCCACTGAGCAACAACATATAGGTGTTCATCGGCTTGACCATCAATCGCTCGCTGCCCGATCGCTGCTCGACAATAAACTGCACCTTATCCAGGTTAACCGATTGGGCGACGATATTGACTCTGAGCGTCGGGCGCTGCCCCAGATCTGACAGCCTTTGGTTGATACTGACGTGGGTAAGCTTGGCCCAGGCGGACTGACTCATTAGTCCGGCTTGACTCACCAGTACTAAGCAAAGCATGACCAGATATTGCACTCTCTTCATCGCAACCTTCTTATCCCTGTTTGGGTGAACAGACTCGAATCTTTGACGCCGACCTTAATAGGGCTCAACGGGACAACACTCGCCTAACGCCCCATAAGTCTATTAGCTATTAAGCTACAAGCTCCTTGATGTTTCAACAATTTTGTCACAAGTCTTAGATCTGAACAGCCTAAGCTTTCCACCGACTCGTGACAGATTCTGGTAGCCCTCGTCAGACTGTCTGGTTACACTTGCTCTACTATTATTGAAGCCAGCCGAGTCCCAGCCGAACCTATGTCCCTGTTTGTCGAAGTCGCCCTCCCCGTCCCCATGCGCCAGGCCTTTAGCTATCGCGTCAAAGAGGCCGATCTCGACAAGGCCCAGGTAGGCGTCAGGGTCAGAGTCCCCTTTGGCAGGCAGCAGTTGATCGGACTAGTAACCGGCCTCAGCCAGAGCTGCGACCTGGCGCCGAATCAGATCAAGTCTGTCATCGCCTTTCTCGACCAAGAAGCCGTATTGCCTCCCTCGCTCTACAAGCTGACCCAATGGGCCGCCCGCTACTATTTTTGCAGCCTGGGGCAGATGCTCTCTCAGGCCCTGCCCGTCGCCCTGCGTAAGGGGGCCGAGATAGAGGCCCAGCAGCTGCAGATCTGGCGCGTCACCCCGGCCGGGCAGGAGGCGGATATCGATCTGCTCAAGCGCGCCCCGGCCCAGCGCAAGTTGCTACTCGCCCTGTTAGAGACTGAACTCAGCCAGGATGAACTCAATGCCCTGGAGCTAAGCAAGACGGCGCTGAAGGCACTGGTGGAGCGGGGCTGGATCGAATCATTTGAGCGACAAGTCGCCTCAGATCTCAGCTGGCGCGATGGACTTGAGCTCATTGAGACGCCCCATCAGCTCAACCCTGAGCAGGCCATTGCGGTTGCCACCCTCAATCAGCAACAGGGCTACCACTGCACCCTGCTCGAGGGAATCACAGGCTCGGGCAAGACAGAGGTCTATCTGGCCCTGCTGGAAACAGTGCTGAAACAGGGCAAACAGGCGCTGATTCTGGTGCCCGAGATCGGCCTGACCCCTCAGACCATCAGCCGCTTCAAACGCCGCTTCAAGGTACAGGTGGTAGTTATCCACTCTGGGCTCACCGACAATCAACGCCTCGGCGCCTGGCGCCAGGCCAGAAGCGGCGAGGCCGCCATCATAATCGGCACCCGCTCGGCGCTGTTCACCCCCATGCGCTATCCGGGCATCATCATCCTGGATGAGGAGCACGATGCCAGCTTCAAGCAGCAGGAAGGGATAGGCTATCACGCCCGAGACCTGGCGGTGATGCGCGGCCATCTGGAAAAGATCCCCGTGCTGCTGGGCAGCGCCACCCCCTCTTTAGAGACGCTACAGAATGCCCTGTCGGGACGCTACCAACACCTTAGCCTCGGCAGCCGCGCCGGCGCCGCCGAGAAGGTGCGCCAGGGGATCATCGACATCCGTAACCAGCCGCTGAAGAATGGCCTCTCCCATGGCCTGCTCAACGAGATGCGAATCCATCTGGATGCGGGCAACCAGGTGCTGCTGTTTCTCAATCGTCGCGGTTTCGCCCCGGCGCTGCTGTGCCATGAATGTGGCCACCTACACGAGTGCGACCGCTGTGACGCCTTCTTTACCGTGCATCAGTCTCTGGGGGAGATCCGCTGCCACCACTGTGGCAATCAATACGCCATCCCCAAACAGTGTCACCAGTGTGGCAGCACCATGTTGATGGGCCAAGGCGTGGGAACCGAGCAGTTGGCCGATGCCCTCGCCAAGGAATTTCCCCGTTACCCCGTGGTGCGAATCGATCGCGACACCACCAGCCGCAAGGGCGCGCTGGAAAACCACCTCAATGCCATCCATAAGGGCGAATATAAGATCCTGGTGGGCACCCAGATGCTCGCCAAGGGACACCATTTCCCCGATGTTACCCTGGTAGGCCTGTTAGATGTCGATGGCGCCCTGTTCAGCGCCGACTTTCGCGCCCCCGAGCGTTTCGGCCAGCTCTATACCCAGGTATCGGGCCGCGCCGGGCGGGCACGCAAGCCAGGAACCGTGCTGCTACAGACCCACCAATGCGATAACCCCATATTGCGAGAGTTGATGCACAAGGGGTACGGCGAGTTCGCCCGTGGTCAGCTGGAAGAGCGCAAACAGGCCCTGCTGCCACCTGCCTGGCACATGCTGTTGCTGCGCGCCGAGGCCCACAGGGCCGAGGATGCCGACGCCTTTTTGGCCCAGGTCGCCCAGTTGCTGCCACAAAACGAGCAGTGCGAGATCATAGGCCCCATGCCCGCCCCCATGGACAGAAAGGCAGGCAAATTCCGCCGTCAACTGATGTTCCAGACCAAGACCCGCGGCCTGTTGCAGCAGGCCTTCGAACAGGCGCTGCCGCAGATCGAAGCCCTGCCCCTGGCCAAGCGATGCCGCTGGAGCCTAGATCGCGACCCGCAGGATCTCTTGTGATCAAAAAATGCAAAAATAGCTCATAAAAATCCGGCAAGAGGATAGCAATTGGCCACCACAAACGGCTAAAATACGCGGTTATCCCTGAATCTTTTTATATTTAGCAACTGTCGATTAAACGCCAATGAAATCACATATTCAATCTTTGCTCGAACAAGCCATTCAAACCCTAAAACAGCAGGCGATCATCCCTGCGGATTTTGAGGCTCGCATTCAGGTAGACCGAACCAAAGACAAAACCCACGGTGATTTTGCCACCAACCTGGCCATGATGCTGACCAAGGTGGCGCGCAAGAACCCTCGTGAGGTCGCGCAACTGATAATCGATAGCCTGCCGCAAGATAGCCAGGTGGCTAAGGTGGAGATCGCCGGCCCAGGTTTCATCAACTTCTTTATCGATGAGAACGCCCTGACCAACCAACTGATGACCGCCCTGAACGACGATCATCTGGGTGTCAGCTTGCCAGCGCCACAGACTGTGGTGGTCGACTACTCATCGCCGAACCTGGCCAAAGAGATGCACGTAGGCCACCTGCGCTCGACCATCATCGGCGACGCCGTGGTACGCGCCCTGGAATTCCAGGGTCACAAGGTGATCCGTCAGAACCATGTCGGCGACTGGGGTACTCAGTTCGGCATGCTGCTGGCCTACATGGAAGAGCTACGCGCTCAGCAAGGCGAGCAAGCCCAGGTTGAGCTGGCGGATCTCGAAAGCTTCTACCGCGCCGCCAAGGTACGTTTCGACGAGTCGGAAGAGTTTGCTACCCGCGCTCGCCAGCTCGTGGTTGAGCTGCAATCGGGCGACGAGTACTGCAACAAGCTATGGCGTGAATTCAACGATATCTCCCTAAGCCACTGTCACGAGGTTTATGAGCGTCTGGGCGTGAGCCTGACCCGCGCCGACGTGCGCGGCGAGAGCGCCTACAACGATGACCTGGAGCAGGTGGTACGGGATCTGGATGCCCAGGGCCTATTGTCAGAAAGTAACGGCGCCAAGGTGGTCTTCCAGGATGAGTTCCAAACCAAAGAGGGTGAGCCACTGCCAGTGATCATCCAGAAGGCTGACGGCGGCTTCCTGTATGCCACCAGCGATCTGGCGGCGATGCGCTACCGCTCAAACGTACTCAAGGCCGACCGCGCCCTGTACTTCGTCGACCTGCGTCAGGCCCTGCACTTCCAGCAGGTATTCAGCCTGGCCCGCACCGCTAACTTCGTCCGTCCAGAGATGAGCCTAGAACATATGGGCTTTGGCACCATGAACGGCGAAGACGGTCGCCCATTCAAGACCCGCTCTGGCGGTGTAGTGAAGCTGGTTGACCTGCTGAGCGAGGCAGAGACCCGCGCACTGGAACTGGTACGCAGCAAGAATCCAGATATGGATGAAGAGGAGCTGGCCAAGATCGCCAAGGTGGTCGGTATCGCCTCGGTGAAATATGCCGACCTGTCGAAGAACCGTGCCAGCGATTACATCTTCAGCTTCGAGCAGATGCTGAGCTTCGAGGGCAACACGGCGCCTTACCTGCTCTATGCCTACACGCGTGTGGCGGGTATCTTCAAGCGTGCAGCCGACGTCGACCTGACCGGTGCCAGCATCAAGCTGGAACACGACAAGGAGAAAGAGCTGGGCAACAAGCTGGCCCAGTTTGCCGAGGTGCTAGGTCGCATGGTGGCCAAGGGGCAGCCTCACGCCCTGTGTGGTTACCTGTTCGAACTGGCTGGCGCCTTCTCAAGCTTCTACGAGGCCTGTCCTGTACTGGCGGCCGATAGCGAAGATGAGAAGAAGAGCCGTCTACTGCTGGCACAGCTGACCGCTAAGACCTTGAAGCAGGGTCTGGATCTACTGGGTATCGAAACCTTAGAACGCATGTAGTATAGGGCGCTAGGATGAGCAATCGCGATTACGCCAACAGAAGACCTGCCTCGAAAGGACGCAAGAAGAGCACCGGTGGCCGACGTAAGTCGGCACCAAAGCCGAGACGCTTCCCCTTCGTGCTCTCACTGGTGACCTTAGGATTGGTGGGCGGTTTCGGCTACTTCCTGTGGAGCATCAACGACAGCGCCGACAAGGTAGAGACTCAGCCCGAGGTGCAAACGGTTAAGCCTAAGGTGGTCAAGAAGGACCCTAATGCGCTGCCGCCAAAGCCGAAGGAGGAGTGGACCTACCAAGAGGAGCTTGAAAACAAGCAGGTCGAGGTGGATATTCCGGAAAACACCGCGCCGACCCGTCCCTATCAGATGCAGTGTGGCTCCTTCAGGAAAGAGGCTCAGGCTAATGAGATGAAAGCGGTTATCGCCTTTCAGGGCCTAGAGGCTCAGGTGCGTAAAGTCAGCGGCAGTAGCGGTATCTGGTACAAGGTGGTCTTAGGCCCCTACGAGCGTAAACGCCTCGCCGAGAAGCATCGCCATATCCTGCAACGCGGCGGCCTCAACGGCTGTCAGATCTGGTTCTGGGAAGGCAGTTAACCTCAGCAGACTAAAGACGGGCCAAGGCCCGTTTTTTTATGTTTGAGGCAATAAAAAAGCCAGCATGATGCTGGCTTTTTGTTGTCTGCGTTAATCGCTTAGTTCTGGGTGATGGTCGCCGTGTTACCGAAACCACCGGCCTGCATGATAGAAGCGCTATCGTTCATGCCCAGCTGGTTGATGGTCGCCAGGTTATGCGCGCCATCCTGGCCCAAGCCTGATTGCTCGATCATGGCGTAGTTTTCATCGCCTTGTTGCAGCAACACGGCGTCATTGTACTCACCACCACTCTGGTTTACCCAAGCTTCGTTGTCGGCACCGGTCTGATCGATATCGGCCGCACCAAAGTCGCCCATCTGCGTCACGTTCGCGCGGTTAAGCGAAGCCGTCTGGTAAACATCGGCCATGTTATCCGTACCGCTCTGGCTCACCACTGCGGCTTGGTCAACGCCATCTTGGTTCACGTTTACCATACCGCCAATACTGCCAGTCTGATTCACGTCGGCATTCAGTTGGCTACCTGGGCCCTGGGCCACAAATACCGCCGAACCGTTAACGGCAGACTGCATCACAGTCGCGGTAGAGTCTGCAGCTTGGTTCTGCGCCACGACAACGTTACCCGACTCGCTACCATCGATCTGAGCGACAAAGACGTTAGCGTTGTCTGACTCATTAAGCTGGCTCACCAAGGCGATGTTACCGTTACCTGCCTGGTCCACGGTCGCCTGCGCCATGTAGGAGGTATCTTGGTTGATGTTGGCATTGTTGAGGTTACCCACAGTCGTTACGGTAGCCGATGCCGGTTCATGGAAACCAAAGCCATTCTGACGTACAGTGCTGGTGTTAGAGTCACCGGTCACATTCACGGTCGCGACGCTGTCATTCACATGCTCTTGATTAACAGAGGCGATGTTAGACGCACCCTCTTGCATCACGCTCAGGCTGGTGTTGATTGCGTGCTGCTGTAGCGTGCTGACCTGGTTAGAGCTGCCGGTTTGCGACACGCTTGCAATCGCATTTAGGCTGTTGTCATCCTGAGTCACGCTCGCCAGGTTGCCGCTGCCGTTGCTTTGAGTGACATCAGCGGTGCCGATAGAACCGTTGATCTGGTTGATGGTGATGCTCGAGTCGGCAGAACCATCCTGAGTCGCGGTGGCCAGAGAGCTATTAGTGATCTGATTGATGGCAACAATCGAGCGCTCGGCACCGTTCATCTGGTTTACGTTGGCGATGTTATCTGCGCCGGTCTGCACCACTGTCGACAGGGCATCGGTAGAGGTATCTTGATCTGAAGTCGCGCTATTGTTGTTACCTGTCTGCAGTATGGTCGAACCTGCCGGATTATGGATACCGAAACCATATTGTCTGATGTTGGCGTTGTTGGTGTTACCCTGCTGCTGAACGATCGCCTGAGAATCGTTAACATGCAGCTGGTTCACATCGGCGTTGTTACTCTCACCGGCCTGGGTCACAGTCGCATGGGTGTTATCCATATGCTCCTGGTTGATGGTGGCATTGTTTGACGATACAGACTGAGTCACCGTGGCGCTCGAGTTAGCCACGCCGCCAACCTGGTTGATGGTAGCGGTTTGTGCATCACCGGCTTGGTCTATGTTGGCCGAGCTGTCGAAACCCAGGGCTGTGTTAATCGTCGCAGTATGGTTAGTCCCTGTCTGCACTGTAGTCGCCAGGTTGCCTGAACCATTCTGTGAGGTAGTCGCCGTGCTGTCTGCAGCGTGGGCGGTACCAATTGTCATCGCAATGGCGGCGGCCAGTGGAAGTAGCTTTGTCATGAGTAATATCCTTTACTAAATTTATCTGTCGGGCGCTCAGCTAAAGCGGCCCCCAAGCACACCAAGTCTGGTGGTGCATCCTATGCAAGTCTCAGCAGTAACATGAAACTGCGATTACCAGATGTCGAATCTTCATCGCCCATCACTGAGATGTTGGCGCATCCAGAGAAGATTCCGACAAGCGTCACCGTGCAACCTCTGGCCAATCGACCCCTACACCGCGAACCGTTTTCCTTTCATCCCCATGTTTGAAACAAGCGGCTTAGAAACAAGCGCCAGCCTTTGCTGGCAGGCAAAAGTATGCGGACAAGCCCCTCCCCCTTCATCCGGCTAAGGTATGAAAGCCCGCCACCAAGCGGCTAGTTTTGCCCAGGAATACCCCCTCTTTAGTATTAGCCTCGGTGTCATACTCAAATGAATAAGGCGATAAAAATAAAAGGCTTTTCCACCTAAGAGGCACAAAACTCGGCTTTTCGCGGATTGCA
This sequence comes from Shewanella sp. Isolate8, assembly GCF_022398495.1. Classification (NCBI taxonomy): domain Bacteria; kingdom Pseudomonadati; phylum Pseudomonadota; class Gammaproteobacteria; order Alteromonadales; family Shewanellaceae; genus Shewanella; species Shewanella sp. Isolate8. The sequence goes on from NZ_JAKEVI010000003.1 coordinate 658,902, forward strand.
TGGGTAAACCTATGGGTGATCTCCCTTGAAAAACGAAATGCCATCCCCATATCTAAGCTATTATCCACCGATGAGTTTCCTACTCGTCGGCTTGAGAAGAGGAAATACCGTGACCACAATCGTTTCAGTACGTCGCAACAATCAGGTTGTTATTGCCGGAGACGGCCAGGTATCACTGGGAAATACAGTGATGAAAGGAAACGCTAAAAAGGTTCGCCGCCTATATCACAATAAGGTCCTCGCGGGCTTTGCCGGCGGTACCGCAGATGCCTTTACCCTGTTCGAGCGCTTCGAGGCCAAGTTAGAGATGCATCAAGGACATCTGATGCGCGCCGCGGTCGAGATGGCTAAAGACTGGCGCTCCGACAAGGTCCTGCGCAAGCTTGAGGCCCTGTTGGCGGTGGCCGATACCGAGTGCAGCCTGATCATCACAGGTAACGGCGATGTGGTACAGCCAGAAAACGACCTGATAGCCATAGGATCGGGCGGCAACTTTGCCCAGGCCGCGGCCACGGCACTTCTGGAAAATACCGATCTCAGTGCCAAAGAGATCGCCGAAAAGTCTTTGACCATTGCCGGTGACATCTGTGTATTCACCAACCAATTCAAGACGATAGAAGAACTGAATTACTAACACTGAGTCCGCTCATTGTTAACAAATATATGCACCCAAGCATTAAGGGATACTTATGTCTGAGATGACTCCACGCGAGATTGTTCACGAGCTGGACAGCCACATCATAGGCCAGCAAAATGCCAAGCGTTCGGTCGCTATCGCCCTGCGCAACCGCTGGCGCCGTATGCAGCTTGACGCCGCGCTGCGCCAAGAAGTCACCCCAAAAAACATTCTGATGATAGGCCCAACGGGTGTAGGTAAAACCGAGATCGCCCGCCGTCTGGCCAAGCTGGCCAAGGCGCCCTTCATCAAGGTCGAGGCCACTAAGTTTACCGAAGTCGGTTATGTAGGTAAGGAGGTCGAGCAGATCATCCGTGACCTCACCGACGCCGCCGTTAAGCTGACCCGTGAAGAGCAGATGGCCAAGTGTAAATTCAGAGCCGAGGAAGCCGCCGAAGAGCGCATTCTCGACGCCCTGCTGCCTAAGCCGAAGGAAGACTGGGACAGCGAGCAAAAAGATGATTCTGGCACTCGCCAGGTATTTCGTAAGAAACTGCGCGAAGGCCAGCTGGATGATAAAGAGATCGAAATCGATATCGCCGCGCCTCAGGTGGGCATAGAGATCATGTCACCTCCCGGCATGGAGGAGATGACCAACCAACTACAGAGCATGTTCCAAAACATGGGCCCCGGCGCCAGCAAGCGTCGCAAGATGACCATCAAGGAAGCCTACAAGCTGTTGATCGAAGAGGAAGCTGCCAAGCTGGTAAACCCTGACGATCTTAAGGAACAGGCTATCGAACTGGTTGAGCAGCACGGCATAGTGTTCTTAGACGAAATTGATAAGATCTGTAAGCGTGGCGACACCTCGGGCCCAGACGTCTCCCGCGAAGGGGTTCAGCGCGACCTGCTGCCACTGGTAGAAGGCTGCACGGTGAACACCAAACACGGCATGGTCAAGACAGACCATATCCTGTTTATCGCCTCGGGTGCCTTCCAGATGTCCAAGCCATCGGATCTGATTCCTGAGCTGCAGGGTCGTCTGCCGATCCGTGTCGAGCTGGAAGCCCTTTCGGCCAACGACTTTAAACGCATCCTCACCGAGCCCCATGCATCGCTCACAGAGCAGTATATGGCGCTGATGGCGACCGAAGGAGTTAAGGTAAAGTTCAGCGAGTCGGGTATCGAGCGCATCGCCCAGGCCGCCTGGCAGGTGAACGAACGCACCGAAAACATTGGCGCCCGCCGTCTGCATACCGTGATGGAGCGTCTGATGGAAGACCTCTCCTTCGAGGCCTCGGACAAATCGGGCAGCACCACAGTGATCGATGCCGACTATGTCAACGCTCACCTGGACAACTTGGTACAGGACGAAGACCTCAGCCGCTTCATCCTGTAAACTTAAAGGGCCCGTCAGTTCCCCTGCGGGCCCTCTTTTTTTAACACCCAAGCGTTCCCAAAAGGCAAAGCCATGACTCCTCAAAGCGATACCCCCAAGGTCACAGGACTCAAACTCAAACGTAAGTCGCGTCAGCTGGAAGTCAGTTTCGATAACGGCCAGCAATATACCCTCAGCTGTGAACTCTTAAGGGTGTACTCCCCCTCGGCCGAGGTGCATGGTCACGGCAATCCAGTGCTGGTGACTCACAAGAAGAACGTCAATATCAACGCTATCACCCCCGTAGGCAACTATGCGGTCAAGCTGGTGTTCGATGACGGCCATGACACGGGTCTCTACTCCTGGAAGGTGCTCTATGACTTAGCCACCAATCAGGTGGAGTTATGGGAGAACTATCTGGCCAGGCTGCGCGCCGCCAAGGCCAGCCGCGAGCCGCTGATCGACATGGCCGTGAAGTATCACACCTAGGCCGTAAGACCAGCCTACTTTGTCTAAGCTCAAAGCCGACGTCACCATACTGCAGGCGGGACTCTTCAGCCGTTGGGATGAAGATAGCCCAGATCTGCCCAAATTTCTCAAGGCCACAGTCCATGTACCTGCAGAGATAGACATAGAATTTGGCTTTATCGCCCGCATCCGCAAGGCCAAGAATCGCAGGCTAACCTACTGCATCTATCATCCCCACATTACCGATCAGCAGGGCAATATTCGCCCGCCCTTCGAGGGCGAGCTGTTCGTCGAGTCTAACGACTGGAAGTTTTACCTGGGTGACACCATCTGGGCCCCCGAGCATGATAAGGTGGGCAAGTGGCGCATGACCCTCTCCCTGGGCGACAAGGTGGTTGCCGAGAAGACCTTTCATGTGCACCTTAATGACGAGGAAAGCCAGGTGGCCAACTTCTGGAAACGCAGAGGCTTTTAAGGCAGTCCGCTCAGCCATCCTCAATTGAGCAATATGAGTCAGGTAAAGCCGACCGTCTCGTCGCACAATGGCCTCTCACTTGAAAAGGGATGTATATGAACCGAGCAGCGCACCAGGCCTACAGTCAACGCATACAGACGGTATGCGACTATATTGCCAAACATCTGGATCAGCCCCTGACGCTGGAACAACTGAGCCAGAAGGCGCACTTCTCCAAGTATCATTTTCATCGCCAGTTTCAGGTGTATACCGGCATAACCTTAGGTAGATACATCAGCCTGCTCAGGCTAAAACGGGCCTCATACCGATTGGTGTTTCACCCCGAGCTCAAGATCACCGACATCGCCCTCGATGCCGGATTTGAGAACGGCGAATCCTTCTCGCGAGCCTTTAAGCAGATATTTGCCCAGACCCCATCCCAGTTCAGGTTGACCCCGCAGTGGGAGCAATGGAGTCAACAATATGCCAAGGTGAACTATACAAGGAGAGAAACTGTGCAGATCAAACTCACGCAAAGAGACGATATCAAGGTCGCCGTGCTGGAACACCAAGGCAGCCCGGCCGCACTGAACGACTCGATTCAACAATTTATCAACTGGCGCAAACAGAGCGGCGAATCCCCTGTAGCCAGCAGCCTGACCCTGGGCGTCCCCTTTAACGACCCCAATACGGTAGCACCCGAGGCGTTTCGCTTCGACATCTGTGGCTCGGTAGCGTCTGAGGTCAAGGCCAATGACTTTGGGGTGATCACCAAGACGATCCCCGGCGGTCGCTGCGCCGTGATCCGCCACCAGGGGCCACACGATCAGATGGACGATAAGATCTATCAATTCTACCGCGACTGGTTACCCGAGAGCGGAGAGGAGCTGAGGGACTTCCCCCTCTACTTCGAGTACCACAACTTCTTCCCCGAAGTGGCGGAGCATGAGCTGATCACCGACATCTATTTTTCGCTCGTCTAAGCTCATGAGTTTATGGTGCTAATGTTGCTCGTGTTGGTTGTTAACCCGGCTCCAGAGGACAGAATGAAAAGCGCTGACAAGACAGTGCCCAGCACTCGAAAGCTAGAACGAAAAAAGGCTTCCATTTCTGGAAGCCTTTTTTCTTAATGTGGCGGAGAGATAGGGATTTGAACCCTAGACGGGCTATAAACCCGTGCCGGTTTTCAAGACCGGTGCATTCGACCACTCTGCCATCTCTCCGAACGCCGAGAATAGTAAGGAAATGGACTTTAAATGTAAAGCCTAAATTTCACTAACTGAGCAACAAATAATCCATTAAGGCATTTTTCGATGACAAATGCGTTAAAAACAACCTTTTTAAGCTTGTTTAGGGGATAAAATGCCCGCTCAGTGTGTAGTATAAACACAAAGAAAACTGCAGGTAGCAAGATGAAACCTAACGGATTTACCCTAATTGAACTTGTCATCACAGTGATCATACTGGCGATTTTGGCAACGATAGCCCTGCCACGCTTCATCAATATCCAGTCCGATGCCCGCGTTGCAGCCCTTCAGGGACTCAAAGGGGAGATGAGCGGCACCCTGCCCCTGGTCTTCACCAAGGCGAACCTGGAAAACCTGCAGACTCAGGCCAGCACCAATATCAGCCTCAACGGCGATCAGGTCGAGCTTGCCTATGGTTACCCCGCCGCCGATTCGGCCCACGCCTGGGCACTGTTATTAGAAGCCACCTTTGCCGATGCGGTATTCAATGCCGACGATCCGGCCGATTGGTACTTTCACAATAACAAGGCCGAGCCTTTTATCCGCTTCATGCACCCAAGCAGGAAATCCAGCGGCCAAAACTGCTACCTCAAATACACTCAGGCCCTGAGTACTGCCCAGGGCCCGACCTTCGAGATTGTCGATTCAGGCTGTTAGCCCGAATTGAGTTAGCCTTTAAGCAGCAGGTGTTTCAGCTCGGTGAGCGAAGTCACCTGATAGTGTGGCGTTATCCCCTCGGGTGCGGGCTGACTGGCAGGGTTCAGCCAACAGGTATCGAACCCGGCATTGAGCCCACCCTGAATATCCGAATGAGGGTTATCCCCCACCATCAACACATGCTCCCTGGGGGGGTGAGCCATCTGCGACAGGGCGTGTTCAAAGATCGCCACATCGGGTTTGGCAACGCCAACCTCTTCGGAGATCACCACGGGCGAAAAGGCATGCAGCAAGCCGGTGCGTTCTAGGCGCACCGTCTGCAGGTCAGTGAAACCATTGGTGATGATCCCCATCTTCACCTTGCCATAGAGGGCGTCCACCAGCTCGGCGGCACCGGGCAGCAAGGTACAGATATCGGCCATGGCCGAAAGAAACGCCGCATTGAGATGCTCGGCGGTCACAGAGAGCTTCTCGGCCCAACGCTCGAAACGAGTCACCTGCAGGTGGCGGGCGCTGATCTTGCCGTCTTGATAATCCACCCACAAAGGCAGATTAACCGTTTGATACTCTTCGAAATCGGTAAGGGTGAAGTCCACACCGAAACGCGAAAACATCAGCTGTAATCCTTTAAAGGCGTCGAAATGAAACAGGGTTTCATCGGCGTCAAATAATATCCACTGGTACTTCATTCTCTCTCCATGGGATGGCCTCAGGACAAGTGGCAGCACTATATCAATGCCACGCTGAGCAGAGCAAAAATATTTGCTTACGCTTATACGCGAATACGGTTGGAACCACTCGGGCAAACAAGCGTCTGACTCTGCCAGACACTTTACTTTCCAAGGAGTTGGTATGCTAAAAAAAGTGATTCGTTCTATAAAACAACATCGCCAGTTCATCCTGTTTATCGGCCTGATGCTGGTGTTTCGCAGTGCCGTCGCCGACTGGAATCATGTCCCCAGCGGCTCCATGCTACCCACCATAGTGCAGGGAGATCGCATACTGGTGAACAAGATGGCCTACGATCTGCGTCTGCCCTTTACCCATATCAGCCTGATGAAGCTGGCGGATCCAGAGCGTGGCGACATCATCACCTTCGACTCGGCCGTGGCCGACAAGAAGCTGGTCAAACGCATCATAGGCCTGCCCGGTGACACCCTGGCCATGCGCAACAATCGCCTCTACCTAAATGGCGAGGCCTTAAGCTACCAAGAGGCGCCCAATAACACTGGCGAGCAGCAAGTCTTTGGCACAGGAAAACAAGCTTATAGCGAACGGCAAGAAGCCCTGCCCGGCAAGCCTCACGCCATCAGGCTCAATGCCCAACCGTCTAGACTTGCCAACTTTGGTCCTGTGACCGTGCCCGAAGGGCACTACCTGGCCCTTGGTGACAATCGCGACGCCAGTGCCGACTCCCGCGTCATCGGCTTCGTCCCCCGCGAAGAGATCACCGGCAAGGCCCATAGAGTCGCCTTCTCCAACGACCCGGAACACTATTACCTATTCCGGCCAGAGCGTTGGTTGCAGCCACTCTAAAATCTAAAGCGTAAAGAGTAAGCCGCGGCGGCTACTTTACAATCCGGTAGCTGTCGCTATTCCAGTCGTAGGCATACTCAACGCCTTGCCATTCGTATACCGTCCTGCCGTCCTTCACCTTCACTCTGGCATTGGCTGGCAGGCTATGAATCGCATCGCTCTGAGTAAGGCTAGTGGTCACCCGCTGAGGCGGTGCGATAGGTTTAGGCTCCCGGCGCTTACGCGGCTGATAGCGATAGGGGTAACGCCAGTCGTCTCGCCAATAACCCCAGTCATTGCGCCAGTAGCCATGGCGCCAGTAGGGAAAACCTGTGCCTATACCTACTTGCCAGCGCCAAGGGTCATAGAAGTCCCGATGCCAGCCAGGGCGATAGCCCCACCCTAGACCTACGTATGGAGTCAGCTGATATTTGTCTGACTTCAGCGCCCAAGCGTCGGTAGCAATCGGCGGCAAGGCACCAAGCCACAACAGCCCAGCCAGAAGTAATAAAGGGTTCACATTAAGCCTCATCTTGCCACCTCATGCCCGAGAGATTCACCGCATCTTACCCTTAATTATACGCCCTGAAAATCTTGCCATGCTGGGGTCGCAAAGCCGGTGTAAGGCATTTGGGAATAACGCCCATAAATGGTATAGTGCGCGCCATATCACATTTTTCTCAACGCGAGTATTTCCAAATGAGTTTTAAGGATTTACGCAGTTTTATCGATCACCTCGAAGCCAATGGCGAGCTAAAACGCATTAGCCACCCCGTCGATCCCCATCTGGAGATGACAGAGATCGCCGATCGTGTGCTAAGAGCCAAGGGCCCGGCGCTGCTGTTTGAAAATCCTGTCGGCAAGACCATGCCGGTATTGGCTAACTTATTTGGCACTCCCAAACGCGTCGCCATGGCCCTGGGTAAAGAAGACCCACTCGCCCTACGCGATGTGGGTGAGCTGCTGGCCTTCCTCAAGGAACCCGAGCCGCCACGCGGCTTTAAAGACGCCATCGCCAAGATCCCCATGTTCAAGCAGGCGCTAAACATGCCACCTAAGACGATACGCAATGCTCCGTGTCAGGAGGTTGTGGTCAGTGGCGATGAGGTCGATCTCACTAAGCTGCCCATTCAGCACTGCTGGCCCGGCGATGTCGCCCCCTTGGTCACCTGGGGACTCACCATCACCAAGGGACCGAGGCAGAAACGCCAAAACCTAGGGATCTACCGCCAACAATTGCTGGGCAAGAACAAGCTGATCATGCGCTGGCTGGATCATCGCGGCGGCGCGCTGGATTTCAAAGACTTTAAGGCGCAGCATCCCGGCGAACGCTATCCCGTGGTGGTGGCGCTGGGCGCCGACCCCGTGACCATCTTAGGCGCCGTGACGCCTGTGCCCGACGCTATGAGCGAATATGCCTTTGCAGGTCTACTGCGCGGCGAACGCACCGAGGTGTGTAAGGCGCTGAGCTGCGATCTCGAGGTGCCCGCCACCAGCGAGATCATCCTTGAAGGTTATATCGAGCCCGGCGAGATGGCCGAAGAAGGGCCTTACGGGGATCACACGGGTTACTACAACGAGACCGACGAGTTCCCTGTCTTCACCGTGACCCATGTGAGCCACAGACGCGACGCCATCTATCACAGCACCTACACCGGCAGGCCACCCGATGAGCCCGCCATGTTGGGTGTGGCACTGAACGAGGTGTTCGTGCCTATCTTGCGCAAGCAATATCCGGAGATCGTCGACTTCTATCTGCCGCCCGAAGGCTGCTCCTATCGCATGGCGGTGATCTCCATCCGCAAGCAGTATCCGGGACATGCCAAGCGGGTAATGATGGGCGCCTGGTCCTTCCTGCGCCAGTTCATGTACACCAAATTCATCATCATAGTGGATGAGGATGTCAACTGCCGCGACTGGAACGATGTGATCTGGGCCATCACCACCCGGATGGATCCCAAGCGCGATACCGTGATGATAGACAACACGCCTATCGACTACCTGGATTTCGCCTCCCCGGTTGCCGGACTCGGCTCTAAGATGGGGATGGATGCCACCAACAAGTGGGAAGGGGAAACCAATCGCGAGTGGGGCACCCCTATCGTCATGGACGAAGCGGTCAAACAGAGGATCGATGCGATCTGGGATGACCTGGGCATAGACGAAGCGCCAACGCTATAATCAATATCAGACATAAACTAATCGTCTGAATTTTAAAAATAAATCAAAGAAGTTAACCCTTTGAATACCTGAAAAATTTAATCAGGTATTCAGAGGTGCTAAACCTCCACAGAGAGGGTCTGAAAGGAAAACCAATGAACACCATACGCTGTAAAGTTGAACATGTTACCGCCTTTAATGATGCCGTCTATCAGGTAGCATTAACCCCAGAAACCAGCTTCGAATTTAAGGCTGGTCAGTACCTTTGCGTCGTAATGGGTGAAAAAGATAAACGTCCCTTCTCTATCGCCTCTGCGCCAGGCCAGGAGCAGATCGAGCTGCACATAGGTGCCGCCGTCAGCGAGAGCTACCCCATGCAGGTGGTCGAGCGCCTGCAGCAGAGCGAATATATCGACATCGAAGTGCCGGGCGGCGAAGCCTTCCTACGCGCCGACAGCCACAGACCCCGCCTGCTGATCGCCGGTGGCACAGGTTTCTCCTACATCAAGAGCATAGTCGAACAGGCGATCGCCCTTGGGCAGAATGTTGAGACCACCCTCTACTGGGGCTGTCGTAACCAAGATGCTATGTACTATGAGTCGCTGGCACGTCAGTGGCATCAGGATCACCCCTGGCTACATTTCGTGCCTGTGGTAGAAGAGTCGACGCCCGAGTGGCAAGGCAAGACGGCCAACCTGTTGGCGCAGATTAAGCAGGATTATGTCAGCCTCAACGGCTACGACATCTATATTGCCGGTCGTTTCGACATGGTCGGCGCGGCGCGCGAAGTGTTCCGTGAGATAGGCGTCGAAGAGCAGCACCTCTACGGCGACGCCTTCGCCTTCATCAAGTAATGCTATCGCGCAAGCCCTGACCTTTAAGGTCGGGGCTTATGCCCTCACCGTTAGAGGGCTACCTTCTCATACTTGGTCCAGGCGACCAGACTGCCTAGCAATGGCACCACCCAGACCGCAGTGCCGTTGTCGGCATGTATTCGCATGTAAAACAGCTCCTCGTCGCGAATATTATGTTTACGAATCTCACGATAGAAGTGCATGGCCGAGTCACTCACCACCTCTGGCATGATCAGATCTTTCTGCCTGACCTTAACATAAAAGACATCCACATCCAGCTGACCAAGCTGCTGACGATACTGCTCGAACTCGCCGCGGATCTGATACTTAATCGGCGTGGTCAGGCAGTCCTGATCCGTAATACAGGCGCGGGAGTAAAACTTACCGCTGAGAGGTTTGTCGTACACCAGAGAGATCCCTAAGTCGGCACGTACCAGCAACTCGTCTGCCACCGGAAAATAGATATCACCATTGTAGTGATGTTCCACCAGCTCACCTTCGGCCTCGCTAGGGGGGATCAGGATGCGGTTGTAGCGGATCCTATCTTCCATTCGCTTACTCAGCTCGACAAACTCCACCATGTTGAGGCCGGCAGGCTTCAGGTCGATTTCGGTCAAATTGATGATCTTATCTCGGCGACACTCGCCGTTGTCACCCAGGTCGCATACCGCTACCGAATAGTGGGTGCCATCGGTAAAGGCGAAACCACCAAAATGGTTAAATCCCTCAATGCTATTGCTCTCGGGCGCAATATGCTTTTGCCAATTGGAAGGATGTAGACTATCGACCCCTTTAGGGTGGATCAGCGTCAGTGGCCGCTTGGTTCCCCCTATGTTCAGATTAATTTCGCTGCCTGACACCCACTTGGCCGAATGTTTCATCACCTTATGATAATCACTCTGATACCAGAGGGTGGCCACAATCCCCAGCGCAATCAAGATGCCGCTAATCTTAACCATCAAGGAAACATCGATCAGCGCATCTTTGATCGACTCCGCATCAGTCACCGCCAGCATGGTGACACGGGATTTAGGTGAGACATGTAGCTGGTAGCCACGCCGGGCGACCGTTTTCAGTTGAACTTCGGGAAAAGGCTCCAGCTTCTTGCGAAGAGTGCTGATGCATTGTGTCAGCGAGGTCGCCGCCACCACACGATCGGGCCAGCCAACGGCGATCAACGCTTCTTTATTACAGATGGCATCAGGCTGAGACAATAGGTGCGCCAACACCGCCGACTCGGAAAAGCTCAGCCCTACGGTGGCACCACAGGTGCGATCATGCAGTTGGTGCGCCTCATCATCGAACTCAAGATATGGCGTAATTTTTAACACCTGACACCTCAATAATTCCTAATCATCAATTAGAAATATCTTATTGTTATCTATGATATTTTATTAATGTCCCTACAAAATTAACGTGATTGTTCACTCAAATACTGCGCCAGGATTTCAGGCAGCCACGAAGAATGTGAACTACCGCCCAAAACCCTGCTTCAATATGCTGCGGCTAAGCACTACACCAACTTGGTGATAAATACGCGGCGAGTCCAAAACAGAAGCAGCAATGGCCAGGCAACGCAGGCCCCCAGCAGAAGCGGCAAACTCCACTCATACTGAGCCAGCAGTCCAAGGCTTCCCAGAGGGGCACCAGCACTCACCAGGTTAATGGCGCGGTAGAGATCGGTTGGATTTAGCAAGATAAGCAGGTTGACCAACCATTGGCTGCCATAGCCGAGATCGGCCACCAAGAGTGCCAACAGCAGCAGATCATAGATAAGCACCAAGGCAAACCAGAGTCCCAATAGACTCCCTACCGCTCTGGCCTTTTCTGCCGATTTAAGGCTCACCAGGTAACTGATCAGAATGAAGATTGTTGCCAGCAGGCAGCTACTGGCAATCAAGAGCCCAAAGGCCGACAGTATCTCCTCCCAGGCCTCACCACGACCAAACAGCATCAAGATCGCGGCGCTACTGCCGTAGCTGCTGGTAATGGCAGTAAATGTCACCATACAGTGGGCCAGCAACTTACCGACAAGGATCTGCGACTTGCTCACCGGATAGGTAAGCAGTAAGCAGAGAGTGCCCGCCTCCTCCTCCCCCACGAAGGCATCATGGCTGAGCAAAATCGCCGCCAGGGGGATGATAAACACAGAGACAGTGGTCAAGGATGCGATAACGCTACTTAGGCTAGGTAAGGCTAGCGTGCCGCTGACGGCGCTGCCGGCAAAAGTCATGCTCAACGCCAAGACCCAGAAGATGGCAAAAACCACCAGCACCCAACGATTTCTGAGGCTGTCTTTCAGCTCTTTGTTCGCGATCACCCTGATGAGGCCGAGGCTCGGCCGCTTAGCTATGGTCAGCATCAGATATCTCCCGGTGTCAGGCTCAGTCCCAGCTCGTTTAAAACCTGCATCTGAGCCATTTTGGCATGGTACACCTGCGCCAGATCCGGGGGGCTCACCTTAACATCATACAGTTGGCACTCTAAGATCAGATATTTCATCAACACCTCACGTTGTGAGACAGGACAATTTAAGCCGCCGTCTGCGTAAAAAGATTTTAATAGGGGATGGGTCGCTACCAGGCTATCCAGGCGTGGGTGCTCTACGCGTAGGTTCATGTTGCCGCTGTGCAGCAGTTCGTCGAGCGTACCGAAGGCAAGTCTGCGCCCTCTGCCGAGAATTAAGGCGAGATCCAGCTGCGATTCCACCAGCTGTAGTTCGTGGGTACAAACAATCACCGTACTTCCCTGTGTAACCAGCTGTTTGATCTTGTGATAGATAAACTGCGACGCCTGCGGATCGAGCCCCACAGTAGGCTCATCCAGCAGCAGCAACCTGGGCCGGGCCAGAATGGCCTGAGCAAATCCCAGGCGCTGTTTCATCCCTTTGGAGTAGTCCTTAACCGACTTGTGCTGCGCATAGGCCAGGCCAAACTCCTCCAGCAGCCGATTCACCGTCTGTCTTGAGATCCCCTTTAACGCCGCAAAATAACTCAGTACCTCATGGCCCGTTAACTTGTCGTAAAAGCTAATGTTCTCGGGAAGATACCCTATTTCAGTCATGGCACCCGATGTCGTCACCGCACGCCCGAATACGCTTACCTCGCCCGAGGTAGGACGCAATAGGCCCAGAATCATCTTGATCAGCGTCGACTTGCCCGCACCGTTATGGCCCAAGAGCGCCATCAATTGGCCGCTCGGCAGCGAGAAACTCAGTTCATTCAGGGCGCAGCGCTCATCAAAAAAATGACTCACCTGCCTCACACTCACGGCTATCTGACTCATAGTGCCTCCCCGGTATGCGACACGAAAGCATTTAACGGCACCATCAGAGGATAGCTGTCTACCACGCCAGCAGAATGCTCGTCTTGTATCTGGTTATCCAACCATTTCAGTAACTTCACTATGGGGCTCTCCATTAAAAACCTTGCCTCCGGATACAGCCAAAACAGACGATCCAAATTATCATTGGGCAGATGCTGACTGTCGCCTATGCCATCACCGTCGAGATCCCAGCCCTGATAGTCGCTCCAGTAATTTCCCCGGCCTTGAAAGCTCCACTCAACTCGCTGCTCCCCCACGTAGCGCACCTGGGTCGTATTCGCTAAAAACTGGTTTTGATAAACGGCATTGTCTTCACCGCCTAGCGCCATGGCGATGCCAATCTGATTACCTGTAACTGAGTTGCCGATGATCTGATTGCGTTGAGCGCCGTATACAAACAAGCCTTTGCCTTCGCTAAACAGATCGCCGGCCACACTATTGGCCATCTGGGTCGCCTCAATCTGATTGGCTTGGATCTTGGCGTCATGGGTAAGATTGAGCAGCACCCCAAACTCCTGGGCGTGCTTTACTGTGTTTGCGATCAAATGAATCCCCTGCGAGTTCATCAGGGCGTAACCACCACTCACCCGAGTCGCCTGGTTGTCCATGGCTTCATCCTGTTGGGTATACATATAGTGCAGGCCATACTGCAGATCGGAGAGATGATTGCTATAGATGCGACTGCCTATACCCGACTCAAGGTAGATACCATCACGCACCTTGCTGATACGGTTGCCGCGAACAGTAGGGTGATTCACCTTCAGCAGATGAATCCCATCGCCGCGATCCAGCAAGAATGTCTGCTCATCTCCCTGTATTTGATTATCCAGCAACCTAAGGTCGCTCACCTCGCTGGCGTAGATACCGAAACCGGGACCGACAAGCCGATTGGCAATAATTGCAACGTCGTTTGCGCCGGGCATCAGGCGAATGGCGGCATCCTTCTCATAGAGATCCTGCCCCCAGCGCTGCACAGTCACCCGGGTAATACTCACCCCCGGCGCACTGACCACGATTGCCGAACCGACTCCCTGAGCATCGAACACCACGCCAGGTGCTCCGATGAGGGTCAGGGGCTTTTCGATGTGAAAGTGCCCCCGATAGAGCCCAGGTTTTAGCCGTATCTCTGCGCCTTGGGGCATGGAGGCCAACGCCGAGTGTAACGTCTCGCTGTCCACCACAGTAACGTGCCGAGTCCCATCACTGGATTGTGCCAGCACTGGCGCCATAAACAGTAAACCACACAGGCACAGGCCCAATGACTGAGCCAACACAGGCCAAAGACGGTGCTTAATCAGCCGAAAGTAACTCAAGAGTTATCTCGTCATATTTGAACACGGCGCCGCCATACTGGCGGGCAAACTCTTCGGCCGCAGTGAGAGTTGAGAAAGGAGCTACGGCAACCCCCATCACCGCCTTACGATTGGATCCATAGACATACCAGGCCTTAGTGGCATCGATAAAATGCTCATCGTCCGGATACTGCCAATCTGTTGCCGCCATATCGTGCACCCAAAGTGTCTCGACCTGACGTCGATTCTCGGGCTGCAGGGCAAACATGAACATGTCACGGGTCGAACAGAACTTAGGTTGTAGCTCTCCCCCCTTAAGATGCAGGCTCCCCTTAGGGCCGGGATACTGCTTCACCATCATGCCGCACATGTGACAGCGTTCATGGGCGTCGATCACCAGACTCGCGTGACTATGAGTGTCGCTCTCGGCCGCGCCGCACCCCGACATAAACAAGGAACAAATAAAAATGAAGATAAAGGCTCTCATTGTGTCTCCTAAACGGATAATCAGCCCCTGTCACACAGGGGCTGAGCTAAAGGATCAAATCGCAAAGTTTTGACCGGCGTAGAGGATGAACATCCTCAGGCACATCATGCCGCTCACGGCGCATAGACCCGAGAGGTAGAAGGCCTGGGCCGAATGACTGAATTGCTTACCTGTGGCAAAATTCAGCAGCAGAGGACCACCAAATCCGATGCCCACGACACCCAGCCAGAACACCATAGACCAGCTGCCGCTGTGGAAAGCCTCGAAGGCACTCTGCGCGCCGGCATTACCAGTGGCCAGTGACATGATGATCATGAAGAGGAACAAGGCCTCGGCAAACATGATCGGCCACTCGGCACCGTGCAAAATCTGCATGTCGCTGCTGTGTCTGTCTTCCTTAAACAACCCAACCGCCAGCATCTTGGCCGCCGCCGCGCCGGCCGACAGACCAGAGGCCACAAACAGCGCAGGCAACACCGAGGTGTTGATGATAGGGAAGCGAATCAAGGCTGAGATTAAGAAGCCTGTGTAGGCACATACTGCCAGCGCCAATAGCAACACTAAGGTTTCACTCGCCCGTCGCCAGGGTCTTAACCTGTCGATAAGCGGCAGCAGCGGCGCCAAAATAGGCAGGCGACGGATCTCCTCCTCCAGGGCAAACAAGGCGATCAAGGCGACCAGCGGGATATAGGCCGACAAGGCGATCACCCCGACAGACATCACGGAGTTGAGGTTGTAGTAGACCAAGATACGCCAGAAAAACAGCGGGTTGGTCAGATCCAACACCAGACAAAGCATGCCCAGAGCTATGGTCACGAAGGCAATTAGCGCCGACGCCTTGAGGAAGGGGGTGTTAACGCTCTGCTGTTTATAGAAGCGAATGAACAACGCGACCGACAGGGCACCGCCCGAGATACCGGCAAAAAACAGGTACACGGCAATGGGCCAAGGCCAGGCAACCCCTTCCGACAAACCTATGGTAAATCCGAGTGTTCCGTCCATCTCTATACCCCCAACTTAACGATAGGAATGTAACGTAGGCTCGGCTCGGTCCCCAGATGGGCCTTAATCCTTACCGAATCCTTCACCGCCAGCAAACGACTCACATAGGAGTTAGGGTCGTTGGCATCGCCAAAGATCAGGGCATCGTAACGACACTCCTGTACGCAGGCAGGCAACTCTCCCTTGCTTAATTTGCTCTCGAGGCAGAAGTCACAGTTATCGGCCACATCCGTCTCACTATTGATATAGCGCGCGTTGTAAGGACAAGCGGCGATACAGTATTTACAGCCGGCACACTTGCTGGCATCCATGGTGACTATGCCTGTGTTGGGATCTCTGTGAGCCGCCCCCGTTGGGCACACAGACACACAGGGGGCATTCTGACATTGCTGACAGGAGACCCGCACATACTTACGCTGGCAATCGCAATCTGTCTTGCCGCAATGGGGACAAGCCTGCCCCGCAACGGCAGATGACTGCTGCTCCAGTATCACTCGCGAACGTCCCTCGGGCAGGTTGTTGGCTTTATTACAGGCCTCCTTACAACCGCCACACCCCACACATTTATTTTGATCGAACACCATCACATAGTGTGGCGATTCGGTTTGAGCAGTCTGCTCCTTAACGCTGCAGCCCAAGGGCGCCAACATCAAAGAGCCGGCTCCTAAGCATTTCAGGAACCTCCGTCTCTCTATATTTTCACTCACAGCATCCTCCATCCGTCGGCACGCACGCCGACCTCATTGAATCTTTCATCTTGGTGACTTTTACTCAGATGCAGTCACGGTACGGTTAGCCATTTTCTGCTCAGCGTTGACAATCGCACTGTTAATCGATGCTCGGTTTATGTTGGGGTTATCACTGTCCAGTAACTGTTGCCAATAAGCGATCGCCTGTTGAAAATCCCTATTCAAATAAGCGTGGGTCGCCATCAGCAGCAGTGACTGCACTTCCTTAGGATCGAGCGCCAGCGCCTGAGATATCGCAATCGATACCTCCAGGCTCATGGCGCGGTTATCACGGTAATAGAGCGCCGTCGCCTTCATGCCAAACAGCTCGGCGTCGGGCGCTATTGCCAGTAATTTGTCTAGTGTCGCTACCGCATCGCCATAGCGACCACCTTCGGCGTAGGCATTGGCCAGATTGAGCAAGGCAAGCCTATCGAGGGGGGCATCATCTAAGATACGTGCATTCTTGTTGATGTCGGCGGCAATCAAGTAATCGATGTTTTCGTCTATCTGGCCTGTGTGCCAGTCGTTAAAACGCCCCAGCAGACCATAGAGGGTCAGTGGTATCAGCAGTAGCATGCCCGTCACCCAAATTGGTGTCTGGATCCGCTTCCTAGCAGGGATGGTCGCATCACCGGCCTTGGCATTCGCCGCCTGGATGAAATAGTGGCGCCAAACAGGCGCAATAAAACAAACAAGCGTGACCGCCATGGCAAACACTAAATGATTCATAACAAGCACCTACTGCCGATAACCTAGTGACCCATGCCCATCATGCCGCCCATGCCCATACCACTTAGCCCCATGCCATGGGCGTTTTCGCCAGGAGCCTCAAGCTTGAGCAGCTCAACATCGAAGATTAGGGTCGAGCCCGGTGGGATAATCCCCACCACCTCTTTGCCGTAGGCCAACTCGGCAGGAATGGTCAAGCGATAGGTGGAACCCACGGGCATCAGGGCTATCCCCTCTTTCCAGCCATCAATCACCGACATTAGGGCAAAACGATTGGGTTCATCGCGCTCATAAGAGTTATCAAATTCGGTTCCATCGAGCAGCTTACCTACGTAGTGAACCGTTACCACGTCAGACTCGACAGGTTTAGGGCCATCGCCTTGCTTCAGCACTTCATACTGAAGACCCGATTCGGTTACCGTCACCCCAGCCTTGCTCTTGTTCCTTGCCAGATAGGCTTGCCCCTCGGCCAGATGCTTATTGGCCAAGGCCTCCAGCTTGGCGCTCTTGGCATTATTGAGCCATTCGGCGCGGGCGTTGAGATGGGTCAGTATCTCCTCATTGGACATCTTGCCCTCACCCTTGAGGGCATCGACGACCCCTTTGACCACAGTGTCGATATTGACCTGGGCACCTAAGTCAACTTGGTTATAGATCTTGCCCGATATGTAATGGCCCACGGACGCACCTAATGCATAGGAGGCATCTTCGACCTCCTGAGGCGACTCGCTGGCCACGGCAAAGAATGACCCACTCAAGGCCAGGGCTAAGGTGGTAACACGACAAGATTTCAGTAGACTCGCTTTCATATTCACACTCTCGTTCATCTATTGCTCAAAATGCTAACTGTTCAAAAAATTACGCAAGGATTTGTTTATTATGGTTTTTCAATAGCTCGACCCGACAGGCGCCAGCCATAGATCCCATCGTGCATCTGCATCACATTGGTGTAGCCCAGCTTCATTACCTGATGGGCGGCAATCTCGCTGGCATTACAGAGGCGATTGGCACAGTAAAACACCATTCGCGCCGCCTTATCTTCCGGTAGCAGGGTCTTCCAGTTATCGACATTGAAGTAGACGGCCCCAGGGATATACCCCTCGGCCCAAAGCTCTAAGGTGTTGACGTCGAAGAAGTAAACATTCCCCTCGGCCAGCAGGGCTTCGGCCTGGGCCAGACTAATAGTGTGCAGGCTATGTTCATACCTGTGAGCCGGTGCCATCTCGGCGCCGCCGCCCGCCTGACTGCATAGCGGAGTCAAGCCCAACAGCAAGGCCAAAGACAGGCCTATTCTCGATTTCATCTTCTCTCTCCCCTAATACCCGGCGCCTGGCGTGGCGCCGGGTGGTTGGTCAATCACGTTACTGTGAGAGAACTAGTTCGCCTTGGCCGAATAGCCACTGCCATCTAAGATCTTCTGCGCTTGAGTCACATAGGTCAGCGCGGCATCCAGACGCTTCTGGCTATAACGGAAGCCATGAACGCCCCAAGAACCATCTTGCTTGATCAGATCCACTGTGGCCTGAGCCTTCTCCGCCAACATCAGCACCTGAGTCTTGTCTTCAGTAGACAACTTAGTGACCTCAAGCAGCTGATCGATACGCACCAGCGCCTGCTCAACCTGACCGAAGACCTCTTTGATCGGCTTCTGCCACTTCATGACTTCACCGTAGATCTCCAGCTGATCCTTATAGTGCAGGCCGGTTTCTAGCTCAGATTGGAACTGGCTGTGACAGCCCTTGTTTTCCACCACATCGTGGTCAGAAATTGAGGTACGGGCACAAGACCACATGAGATCCAGATAGGTACGTCCCTCCTCGTTCTTGGCCACAGTCCAGCCTTTAGCCGCATCTGGTCCCTGGGTTCTAGGCGCTCCCTCTGGTGGGTTAAGCGTCTTGCGCACAGGGTCGACATCAATCTTCCACATGTGTGACTTACGAACGGCGTCGAAGCCTGCTTGATCGGGGAACTGCATCGCCTTGAAGTTTTCACAGCTACCCATGTTTGGCATGTGACAGCTCTGACAGGTCTGGTTGGCGTGAGTGTCTGTGTTGCTGGCTATCACAGTCTGCGCCTCGTGACAGTCCTTACAGTCTTTCTTCAACTTGGGCTTAGTGATTCCCGACAACCAGGAACCATCGGTGACCTCGTGAGGATCGTGACAAGTAGTACAACGCATGCCTTTCTCATAGTGCGCCGAACCGTACATCTGTGAGCCTTCGGTACCACAAGAAGGACATAGCGACTTCATCTTCACGCCAAAGGCCAGCTCAGGTTTTTCCTGTGCGGCTGGCGTCTCGGCCATGACAGGATCGTATTGGAAGCGTTGGTGACAACGTTCGCAGTTAGACTGCATACCGCCTGTACCGCCATCTAGGTGGCCACCAGCACCGTGGCACTCCTCACAGGCAATGCCCTTACTGATGGTGTGTTCCTGCAGCTTCTTAGGATCGCCCAGGGCATCGAAGTACTCTTGCTGAGACTTAAAGTCGAACTTGAAGGTATGACAAACTTCGCAGTAAGAACTTGCTGGCTGGAACAACATCTCTTTACGGTACTTGGCGCCGTAAGAGCTCATGCCCCACTGATGAGAACCCGAGTCACCATAAGCAGCCAAGGTGGTAGGGAACTCAGGGATCACGGCGTTGATCTTCTTAGCCATCTCAGGGGTTAACCACTCGGCCCAACCACGAGAGAACTGGTTAGCACCGGCAACCATCTTGCCGGTACCATCCTTCAATAAGCCACCTTCGATATGGTAAGAGCCACGCACCAACCAGGCATCGATAAAGCCATATTTGGTTCTGGGCGTACCCACGGTCGCATAGATCACATCCGGCGTGATGCCGTCGGGGAGAATAGAAGTGTCTTTAGTGCCATACATTGTCTTGTTGAGGTCGTTGTCCACCTCGGGATGCTCCCCAGGGAAACGAACTGTCTTGGCATGACGTGAACGGCTCCACTTCTCATACTGGGTCGCATGACATTCGGCGCACTTTTCCGGGCCGACAAAATTGTTGGGAAAGTCCAGGATAGACTTGGCGCCTAGCCTGTACTGTACGGCTCTGGGTTTACCCACTTTCTTGCTGTAGTCAGGGCTATGGCCGGTATCCAGATACTCTTCGCCACGATCACTGACATGATAATCGCCAACCAGATTGCCCGCTTCCTGGTATTTGAACATAGGGTGGTTTTCAAACAAGAAGTCAAACAACGCGGCTTCTTGAACTACATAGTCCTGAAGGGTTTTTACGCCGTTGACTTTTTCCATGCCCTGATAGTTTGCGATCGCGCCTTTGGCAGTTTCGCCCATCTCAGGCACGCTGTTGTATTTACCACCAGCAGCGTTCACATTGGCAATGGCACCGAAACAAAATAGCGCACTCAAGGCTACCTTGTGTTTCCATCGTCTCATCATTCACTCCTAAATATTTTTAGTTTTATCTGTTTATGCTTAATTCCAGATCGGCTCATCCTTTTCGCTGACGGGAATTAAAGGGAATAAACCTCATCGTTAACCGAACGACTTTACAGCTGAGCAGCTTCAGTATTTTTCACAGACCAAAGACAAAAAAGTTGAGCTGGCGCACAGGGAAAAAACCATGAGTTGTGAATAGATATAAAACAAATAAAAACAAATATTTAAATCTTTTTAGTGTTTTCTTTTTTAGTTCTAAAACCGGTATTTTTAGATCTCAAAAAACCTCAAGTCGCTTTTTGAGTTATGAAAAAGATTGAGGGAGAAAAGGGGTAAAACGGACCCTGCCACAGCTCACAGAATCCATGAAGAAGTTCACCTAAGGTTAGGCTCAATCAGAGACAAACTTACCCATCACTATTAGTTAGACGAATTATTTCGTTCGATTGGTTGAAGGCGAGGCGATGAACGCAGAAATTGGCTTATTACTTCTTACTATCTCACTGACGCTATGCTTGCTCATGGCCGCGATGCCTATTGCGCAGGCCTGCCGTTGCCGCGTGGCACTGCACGACTATCTGTCTCTCTTTATTAAGCTAAACACGCTGGCGCAACTGGCTAGCCTATTGATCCTCGTTTTCCTCTTCCTGGATAACGACTTTTCTGTGGCATACGTGGCCAATAACTCCAACAGCCAACTGGCCAGCCTCTATAAGGTCGCCGCCGTCTGGGGAGGACACGAAGGTTCTATGTTGTTTTGGGTTGCCGCCATCGGCATCTGGAGCTGGGTGATCAGCTTGAAATCAGATGCCACCGCGCCCTTTTTTCACTACCTTCACGCGGTCCTAGGTGCGATTCAAGCCGGATTAATCGCCTTTCTCCTCATAGGTTCAAATCCCTTTGCCAGGCTATTACCCGGCATCCCAGTCGAAGGGCGGGATCTCAACCCCATACTTCAAGATATAGGTCTTATCCTGCATCCACCTCTGCTATTTGTGGGATATGTGGGGCTGGCTGTCTGTTTCGCCGCGGCTGTCGCCGCCTTGTTAGACAATAGCCAATCTATGAAGCATCACTGCCGAGTGATGCGCCCCTGGGCCATTCTGGCGTGGGCCATGCTAACCGGGGGCAACGCCTTCGGCGCCTGGTGGGCATATAACGAACTGGGCTGGGGTGGATGGTGGTTTTGGGATCCGGTCGAAAACGCCTCGTTTATCCCCTGGTTAGTCGCCACGGCGCTCATGCACTCACTCATTTTAGGCGAGCAAAGGGACAGGTTTCACGGCACCAGCCTGTTTCTCGCAATACTCGGCTTCAGTCTTTGCCTGCTGGGCACCTTTCTGGTTCGCTCGGGCGTGGTGCAGTCGGTACACGCCTTTGCAGCCGATCCCCTGCGTGGCGCAGCCATGCTCACCCTGTTCGCTCTGGTTTCTATCTGCGGCTTTACCTTGCTGCTGCACAGATTGCCAAAACTCATCAGGCCGATAAGCACCCAAGGGCTGAGCCGGGAAAACCTGATGCAACTTGGCAACCTGTTACTGCTGGTTGCCGCGCTCTCCATCTTGCTGGGTACCTGCTATCCATTGCTGTATGAAGTCGTCACGGGGCAAAGCATTTCGGTGGGGGCACCTTACTTTAATAGCCTCTTCATTCCATTAACTGGGATCATCAGTCTCTTCATGGGCGCCGCCCCCTTGATGGGCTGGCAGGCATCGCGTCAAGATGCGATAAAACCACTCGCGCTGCTGGCATGCATCTGCCTAGGGGGCAGCTTCAGCCTCAATTATCTGATGCTGGGTGAAATAGATGCTCACTTTATGCTTGGCAGTTTCGCCAGCCTCTGGCTGATCTCCTGTACGGGCCTGTATGTACGTAATCATCTGAGAAGAATGACGCTCCCTACCGGCAACAGACGCTTTTACGTCATGTGTGTTACCCACCTAGGTGTGGCGTTGAGTATCTTAGGCGCCACCTGTTCAAGCTATTTTCAGCAGGAAGAGCTACTGAGGATGGGGCCAGGTCAGGGCAGGGTCGTGGCGGGCTATACCTTTATCTACCAGGCAACAGAAACGGTCTCGCACACTAGCTACAGTGCGCTACAGGCCAAGATAGAGGTGAGAGACAAACGCGATCAGCATCTGACCTATCTCTATCCCCAGCGCCAGACCTTTAACAGCAACGCCATGCAGATCTCCGCCGCGGGGATCCATCGTAGCCTGTTTGCCGATCTCTATATCTCCATGGGCAACCAGCTCAGCGAGGAGGAGTTTTTAATCCGCATCAGCTACAAGCCACTCGTCGGCTGGATCTGGATTGGCGCCCTCATCATGATGTTTGCCGGTCTCAGCCTGTTGCGCCCGAGCGACGCCTGCAGACAAGCCCGCGTGTCGGCCCCTCAACTCGCGGTAAAAGGAGCCCGATGATGACAAGCATTAAGCGACTACTTCTACTTGGCGCCACGCTCACACTGCTCCTCGGGCAGGCACAAGCAGAGGTGCAGACTAACACCTCCTTGCAGGCACCGGCGGTGCTAAAGCGCCAGGCCATAGAGATTGCAGCCACCCTGCGCTGCCCCATGTCCACCAATCAGAACCTGCTGGACTCACAAAGCCCGATCGCCAGCGAACTCAAGGCGGAGATCTATCTGCAACTTGAACGGGGAAAGACGGCCGATGAGATTGTCGACTTTATGGTCGCCCGCTACGGTGAGCGGATCCGCTATATGCCCAGCCTGACATCGGGTACCGCCCTCCTCTTTTTTATACCACTCGGGCTGCTTGCCGCCGTCCTATTCTGGTACCTGCGACAAATGCATACGCGCCGACCATTACCCCATAGTCAGGAACACAGATCATGAGAAAATTACCACTTCCCCTGCTCGCCTTTAGCCTAATGACGCTCAGCCTACCTTCCCTGGCCGTCATGCCAAGTGCCAAGGTGTATGACACAGGGGAGAACTTACCCAAGCCAATGATCATGTCGCGCTTTGTGGAGATGACCAGCGCCCGCAAGGTCGACGAGGCCACATTCGAGGATCTCAATGGTCATCAGGTGAAGCTGAGTGATTATCGAGGCAAGCTAGTATTAATCAACCTCTGGGCTACCTGGTGCGCTCCCTGCATCAAGGAGATCCCTATGATGGATAAGATAAGACGGGACAATCTCGACAAAGATCTGGTAGTGCTGCCCCTGTCCATCGACGAGGCCCATGGCGAGGTCGCGGCCTTCCTGGCCCGCCATCAGCTGGCAGGCTATCCGACGCTAATCGACCCCAAGCTGCAGGTGGAAACCATGCTGCCGGCCAATATTGTTCCGGCCACCTACGCCTTCGATGGCGAGGGCAACTTGGTCGGCTTCTTACGCGGTTACCTCGATTGGGGGGACAAGGCGGTTCAGCCCTATCTGGAACAACTAACGGCTAAGTACGCCAACCCTGACACGGCAAAAAATCTTCATTAAGCAATCGCGTCATTCGGCGCCGTATCCACCATCACACTTTATTGCTCCCGCCCGGCACCACGCCAGTCACTTCGCCGGGCGGATTTTTTTATAACTAAATCAAAGCGGGTTATCCCGCCAACTTAAGCCACGGCCTCCATGGCTTCACTCTCTGCCAGTCGCTCAATCTTGAAGTCATAATAGGCGTACGCCGCGCTGATGAAGGGACAGATGAGATTGAAGAAGGCGAAAGGCAGATAGGCGATGGTGGCGACCCCTAAGGTGCTGGCCATATAGGCGCCGCAGGTATTCCAGGGCACCAAGGGACTGGTGATGGTGGCCGAATCTTCCAGGGCACGACTCAGGTTTACAGGTGCCAGGCCATGTTTTTCATACTCGACCTTGAGCATACGACCCGGCAGCAAGATGGCAATAAACTGATCGCCTGTGATCAGGTTAGCGCCGATACAACTGGCCAGGGTGGTGATGATCAGGCTGCCACTGGATTTCACCAGACGTAGCACCCCTTGCAACAACCTTTGTAGCAGGCCGGTTTTCTCCATCACGCCACCGAAGGCCATGGCGCAGAGGATCAACCAGACGGTATTGACCATGCTGCTCATGCCGCCGCGGCTCAGCAGACTGTCGAGCGTCTTATCTCCGGTATTAGCGGTATAGCCATCGAACATCGCTACCCAGATCCCCTTCACTAGGGCGACCATGGTGGGCAGGCTGTCGTCGTTGACAAACTTGATCACCCCGTCGAACTGGAACAGCGCCGCACAGATGGCACCGGCCAAGGTGCCAAGAATCACAGTCGGGAAGGCGGGCAGCTTCTTGTAGGCCAGCACTAAGACCACCAGCAAGGGCAGCAGCAGATGCTGGCCTGGGTGATACTGAGCCTCGATGCGTGACATGGTCGCGGCAAGATCCGTCACCGCGCCACTGCTGTCGCTGCTCAGACCGATAAACAGAAAGCCTGTCAGGGCCAGCAATATGCTCGGCGTGGTGGTCCACACCATGTGGCGGATATGGCCAAACAGCTCGCTACCGGCGACAGCTGGCGCCAGGTTGGTGGTGTCGGACATGGGCGACATCTTGTCACCGAAATAGGCGCCACTGATGATGGCACCTGCGGTGATCTCGACGCTGAGCCCCATGGCACCGGCGACGCCAATCAGCGCGATACCTAAGGTACCGGCGACCGTCCAGGAACTGCCGATACTCAAGGCCACAACCGCGCACAGCAGACAGGAGGCGGCGTAGAAATAATCCGGGTTTAAGATCTTCATACCGTAAAAGATCATAGTGGGCACTGTGCCGGCCAGGATCCAGGTACCGATCAGGGAACCGACGGAAAACAGGATCAACAAGGCGCCCGTGGCCAGGGAAACGCTCTTGACGATCCCCGCCTCCATCTCCTTCCAGCTATAGCCGTTCTTCACCCCGATAACTAGGGTGATACAGGCCGCCATGATAAGGGCAATCTGGTTGGCGCCATAGGAGCTGTCTGAAGAGAACAGATACACTGATGCAGTTAACATGCAGACCAAGGCAAAAATGGGGATCAGGGCATCTAATAGCGTCGGCTGCTTATGTGTGGTGTCAGACGCGGGACTCGAATCTCTGCCAGGCTGTTCTGGCGACTGCGGATGAGAGGTCATGGATAATCCTTATTATAATTATGGGGTTTCCTATTTTTCTCCCCGCCATCACACCGGCCCTATTAATTCGGGCATCAAAGGTTTAATCCTCAGGCGGGCCGAACATAGTTACACATTTTTAACAATCCAGTCCAGACCGGCCTGGGATGCCGATACGCCCAAGGCGCGGCAAAGCCATGCCGTTGAGCGTATAAATTCATCACTAAGGCGGTTTTGAGCGTGGTTATGCATCTATTGCACATATATTTTGTGCTTTTAAAAGGATGAAAAAAGTCCCTAATACTCGCTGACTTTGCGCCTGGAAGTCAGCTTTCAATTACTGCGCCGTTAAATTAAAATTGCCGCCACGCATTTAGACATTCAAGACCCAGTAAGGCACACAGATGAAACTGACCGCACTCGATCAGCCCCTTTACGACCACCTCTACCGTGACATCCACCAGTTCCGCTCAACCTTCGATCTGCCTATCGAAGATGAGACCAGCCTGGATGAGCAGGCCGATACCCTGCACACCTCACTCGCCATCGAGGAGTTGACCGAGCTGGCCGAGGCCGATAACCGTGTCGAACAGGCCGATGCCATCGTCGATTCGGTTTATGTGCTCATGGGCCGCCTGGTACATCTGGGGGCTAAGCAAGTCAATGACCGCCTGGAGATCAGCTATGTGATCGATCTGCTGCTGCATGTCGCCAAGAACCGCGACATCGACTTCGTCCGCTGCTGGGACGAGGTGCATTCGAGCAACATGAGTAAGGTGTGCCGTAACGAGCAGGAACTGCAAGAAACCATCGCCCACTACGCCAAGCAGGGTGTAGAGATCGTCGGCAGCCGCAAGGGCGACTTCATCATCGCCAAGTGTGCCAAAGATGTGGAGATGGCCGGTAAGGTGGTGCGTCAGGGCAAGGTGCTCAAGTCAGTCTACTATCGCCCAGCGGATCTCGCCAAGCTAGTCGCCGCCTAACTACCTCGCGCCCCGCAGGGTTAACACCTTGTTGCCGATAGCGGAAAAATTCTGCAATTTAGCGACAAATGTGTGAAGCCCTGCGCCAAGCAGGCCATCATGGCGTGATCCAGTTAACAGCTCGCCGCATTGGCGCTACTCTCGGTGCAACTTAGATGATTGAATAGCATCAGAATGAAATGAATGCTCAATTCTGGTTTTTGTCTACGGGCCTGAGGTACTATTTATGACCAATAATATTAAAGCATTACTTGCCACCACAGCGCTGTTCTTTAGCACTCAGGCACTGGCAAATAATGGCTGTGCATTTGATGAGAAGCAGGAAGGCTTTATCGCCACCTGCAGTGAGGAGAAACAGGAAGTGATACTGACAGGCGAAGTACAAGCCCAGACCTTAGTCACAGAGCTTGACGATTTCACCCAGGGTTATAAGAGCTATCAGGTCGACGAGGCTGCCATCGCGCCAATCAAGAAGCTGCAGACACCAACCGAGATTGTCGTCATCATTGGCACCTGGTGCCCAGATTGTCACCGTGAGACCCCGCGCTTCATCCGCATCATGGAGGCGGCCAACAACCCGAACATCAAGGTGACCTACATAGGGGTGGATCGTAAGAAACTCGACCCAGAAGGCCTAGCTGCCAAGTATGACTTTACCCGCATCCCAACCTTCATCGTGAAGCAGGATGGCAAAGAGATAGGTCGTATCGTCGAGCGTCCAGAAACCTCACTCGAGGTGGATCTGGCGAAGATCCTCGACTAAACCCGCATCAATAAAAAAGGCCGCAATTGCGGCCTTTTTTGATCTGACTAAAGATTAAAAGTCGTAGCGTACCGACGCACGTACATATCTTGGCGTCTGGAAGCTGTCGGCATAACCGTAGCGAATGTTCTTATCGCCACTGTCTAGCTCATACTGCTCATCCACACCAGTGATGCCGTCGAAGTTAAACAGGTTGTACACGTTCAACTTGAAGTTCAGGCGTCCCGCCGTATCGAAGTCCATGGTGTAGGACAGGTTCAGATCTATGTTGTAGACCCAGTCAGTGCGTCCCATGCTGCCACGCGGTGCCGCCTCGCCATTGGCGTAGAAAGAGGAAGCGCCGTACCAGTCACGACCATAACAGGTACCATCGATGGCGATCGCCTTCACACAGTAACCCTGATCCGCCGGATGCAAGCCGAAGGCATTGATCGGACGACCCGATTGCAGATAAGAGTTAAAACCGACACTCAAGTCATCCGTGATGTGATACACACCATAGAGCTTGAAGTTATGGCGTCTGTCGTTAGGCAGGTAGCCTTCGCCGTTGTCCATCAACTCAGGATAGTCGAACGAAGTGGTCCAACCCGGATCGGCCTGCTCGTTGTCCGAACGTACCAAACCTTCTGTGTTACCTTCACTCTTAGACCAGGTGTATGAACCGTTCAGGGTAAAGTCTTCGGTCACGTTACCGCTAAAGCTCAGCTCAACAGCCTTATAGGTACGAGTCGCCTTAGGGAAGCCCATCTGATCTGCGGTCACGTTAACCGTCTCTTTCACGCCATCGCCGTCGACATCATAGTTGATCTCAGTGCCTATGCCTGGGTTGGTCAGCGTCGGGAACCAGCCACCGACGAAGTAATCTTCGGCACTGGTCTCGCCATTGCCGGCATACCAGGAAGAATCGTAGTTTTCCTTAATCCACTGGTTCATACCATAGTTAAAGGACACGTCTTCAATCGACTGCTTAAGGTCGCGATAGACACCGCGAATACCCACGGCCCAGTCGTCGTTGAGCTGCTGCTGGAAGCCCAGGGCAAACTCATCCGAGTACATAGACCCAGCCTTGTTGTTAAACAGCTGGTCGGCATCTGGCACTGTGCCATCGGCCACCACGCGGCGAGAGATCTCATCCCCCAGGATTGGCGAGCCGTCGGCGTTCACGCCATTAAGATGGCTGACGATGTGCGAATCGTAGGCAGCAGAGGCCATGCGCAGGTTGGTGTTAGGCGATACCGGCTGGAAGTAACGGCCATAAGAGGCGTAAACCTTGCTCGATCCATCACCAATCACATCCCAGGTCACGCCCAGACGCGGCGCAAACTGACCGTCGAGGTCGACGTACTTGTCGCCAGAGCCTGTGGTGTTACTGAACTCGCTGTAACGCACGCCGGCATTCACAGTCACAGTATCTGTCACCATCCAGGTGTCCGACACATACAGGGCGGTGTGCACGTTTTCAGTCTCACTCGCCTTACCCCAGATGCGTAAGTCAGCATATTCTGTGCCTTCGGCTAGGCCATAGGCGTTGTCGGCACCGGCGGTGTAATACTCATACCAGCCGTCGCCGTGCGGAGTATAGAAGTCGGCGATCTCGAGACGCTCATAGTCATAACCGGCGCGCAGCGTGTGATCGCCAATGACCCAGTCCAGGTCGATACGGTAGGTAATACGCTTATCTTCCGTCTCGGAAGAACCATAGCCAACCCAGTCACCCAGACGCTGATAGCTGCCCGAGCGGTAATCTTCATAGGTGGACTGATCTAGGGTGCCCGAGTTGTCCTTGGTGGATTGCGTGATCTCACCATACATGGCCGACAGGGTAATGTCGTCGGTCAGATAACCCGTGTACTGGGCGTTCCAGCCGATGCCGCCGTAGGTGCTTTCGGTAAGGCCGATAGCATCACCACGACTACCGTCGTCATTGCGACGATACTGGGTGCTGGCATAATCCCCTTCGTTGCTGAAGGCCATCACGCCGACAGAGTGATCCTCATGGATAAACCAGTCCACCTTAGTAAACCAGCGGTTGGTATCCCACTCTTTATCGCGCAGCGTAGTCTCGCCATAGGCGGTCGACTCCTCGCCATAGGGGTTCCACAGGCCGTAGAAGAAGAGCTTGTCTTCGATCAGGGCGCCAGACGCCCAGAGGTTATATTCGGTTTCTTGCCAATAGGCATCGGATACGGTTTCTATGCTGCCGTCATCTTTCATGCGCGGCACAGGTTCGGCCAGGGCATCCGGGGCGACTTCGGCCTTGGCGCCGAACTTCCACTCGTTGTCACCCGACTTAGACACCAGGTTGACCACACCACCGATGAAACGACCATATTCCGCCGACACGCCGCCAGTCTGTACCTCTGTCTGCGAGATCGCTTCCCAAGGCAGATCGATATCGCCCATCCCCTTACGCAGATCGGTAATGTTCAGGCCATTTAGATAGTAGCCGTTCTCGGCCACCGAAGAACCGGCGATGGCAACACCGCCGAAACCGTTATCGCCGGCGACCGCACCAGGGCTCAGCAGTGCGATTGAGGTGGAGTCCAACTCTACCGGCAGCTGATTAAGCTCTTCGATAGAGATCACCTGAGAGTTAGTGGTGCTCGAGGTATCGACTCGGCTGATACGGGCGCCTGTCACCGCGATACGCTCCACTTCATTGTTCTGTGCATCCAGTGCCACATCGAAGGTCAAGGCGTTACCCACGGTCACGGCCACATGCTGCTCTTGTACCTGATAGAAACCATCCTTAACGATAGTGATGGTGTAATTACCGATCGGCAGACCCTTCAATGAAAAGCTGCCGTTGGCACCTGTGGTGGTCTCTTTGACTATACCCTTGCTCTCGTGGCGAATGATCACCTTGGCATTATTCACGTCGGCGCCGACAGCACTTGTGATATGCCCTTTAATCGTGCCCAGACCATCGGCCGCCATCGCGGCTGGTGCGGACATCATAAGTACCGAACCGACAGCGATTGCCGCCAGGGTCTTTCTCGGGACAAAACGCTTAGTAGCGTTACTTCCTGACATAAGTTTTATCTCCCTTCTCTTTATTATTTTGCTGACGTTCGAGGCAATGAATTTAAGGTTTTATGGGTACAGCCCCCGAACGCAACAAAAACATAACATAAAAGACATATTTTATACAATCTTCAATATACAAAAGATCTTCATGCAAAGCAGTCAAGAGGGAGAGAGGGAGAGAGGGAGAGAGGGAGACAGGCAATAAAGGATTGCAAGTTTATGAAAAATTGGATTATTTTGTTTTCGTCAAGAAAAAGTAGGAGAGGTACCGAAGGCTAAGGGCGTTAATTCAATGTTGGCAATCGCCAATAAAAGGCAGAATTAGGCGGCCAAGACTCGCTGGGCAAGTTGATGCAGCACGCCTTCTCTCAGGGCGCCGCCGGAGAGATTGAGGGACTGAATGTCGAGCAGATTAAACAGGGCTGATAGTATGGCTAATCCGGCGGCGAAGGTTGGCGCGCGCTCACTATGCAGGCCGCGAATATCTCGCAGGCTCACATCTGTCTGTGCCAGCACCTCACCCCTGAGATCGGCTAGCACTGCCGGGGTAATGGTCGCGGAGACGCCGCGATCGTTGAGTAGCTCCACCACGGACTGCACAGTGCCCGAGGCGCCAACCACACAGTGCCAGCCATAATCGGTCAGCTGCCTGCGATAGTCACCCAGGGCGGTCTCGACCTGGCTCTGGGCCGCATCGAAATCCAGTTGCTGAAATGGGAAGCTGTTGAAGAATTTATCGTTGAAGGTGACGCAGCCCATGGGCAGGCTGGTCTTAAGCAGCACCTTATTGCCATCCCCAATGATGAACTCGGTACTGGCACCGCCGATGTCGATCACCAGGCGTCGCCCCTCGCCCAGGGTGGTTGCAACCATCCCCTGATAGATGAGCTCCGCCTCACGCAGGCCAGAGATGATCTCTATGGGTTGTCCCAGGATAGGCAGGGCGGCCTCGCAAAAGGCCTCGGCATTGCTGATACTGCGCAGGGTCGCGGTGGCGATAACGGCAATATGCTCGCGACTGACCCCGTCCTGGTCCAGCATCTGCGAAAACATCTGCAGACAATCCAGGCCACGGTCGAACACCTCGGGGCTGAGCACGCCATCTGCGCCTATCCCCTCGGCAAGGCGTACCTTGCGCTTATACTTGGCCACTACGGTCGGCTTGCCGGCACGGGTTTGCGCCACCAGCATGTTAAAACTATTCGAGCCTAAGGTAATGGCCGCATACAAGGGACTGACGCCAGAGTGCTTCATTAACTGTGTCTACGGGTCCTGTCGTGACGTCTTGGACGAGCACCTGGACGGCCACCCTGTGGCTTACTACCACCCGAACGGCCTGCAGGACGTGGCGAATGCTTGCGATGAATGCGCACTGGTGGCGGAATATCATCGAGCAACGCTTCGCTGTCGTAGTTAGTCACAGGAATGCTATGTTGAATATAATTCTCAATAGCCGGCAGGTTCAGGGCGTACTCTTCACAAGCGAAACTAATAGAGACCCCTTTCTGACCCGCACGTCCGGTACGACCGATACGGTGGACATAATCTTCACAGTCATCGGGCAGATCATAGTTATACACGTGAGACACGTCTGAGATATGCAGACCACGCGCAGCCACGTCTGTCGCGACCAAAATATCCAGCTGACCCTCGGTAAACTGCTCGAGAATACGGATACGTTTCTTCTGCGGCACATCGCCGGTGAGCAGGCCAACTCGGTGACCATCACCCTCTAGGTGAGCCCAAAGGTTTTCACAGCTGTGCTTAGTGTTAGAGAACACGATAGCTTTTTCTGGCCAATCTTCCTCAATCAGAGTAAGCAGCAGACGCATCTTCTCTTCCTGTGAAGGATAGAAGATCTCCTCGGTGATGTTTTTAGACGTCTTCTCGCTTGGCGCGATCTCGACCTTCTCAGGATCATTCATATGATCGTAAGCCAGCTCCTGCACCTTCATCGACAGGGTCGCCGAGAAGAGCATGTTCAAACGCTCGTTGGCGTCTGGCATACGTCTAAAGAGGAAGCGAATATCTTTGATGAAACCGAGATCGAACATGCGGTCGGCTTCGTCCAACACTACCGCCTGGATGGTGCTGAGGTTGATCACCCCCTGACGCACATAGTCTATGATGCGTCCGGTAGTGCCTATAAGGATATCGACCCCTTTATCCAACACCTTACGCTGTACTTCGTAGCTTTCGCCGCCGTAGACAATACCCACCTTCAGGCCAGTATGTTTCGCCAACAGCTCAGCATCCTTGGCGATCTGAATAGCCAGTTCGCGGGTTGGTGCCATCACTATGGCTCTCGGCTGATTGAGTTGACGTCCGTCGGGAATGGGGGTGGTTAGCAGATGATTGAAGGTTGCGACCAGAAAAGCCAGGGTTTTACCTGTACCCGTCTGCGCTTGGCCTGCGATATCTTTATGCTGGAGTAAAATCGGTAATGATAATGCCTGGATAGGTGTGCAATATTCAAAGCCGCTTTCGACTAATGCCTGTTGTATCTCTGGATGCAGAGAAAAGTCGGCAAACTTTTGATTCGTTAAATGTGTTTCGCTCATAGCGCAAGCATACCAGTTAGGGTTGCAATAAGGAACTCGATCGTTTGAAATAACGGCTAATAAAAAAAGACCGTTGAAAGCCGCGAATAACTCTTGAAAAGCGAATTTCAGACCCAATATACAGCTTAAGCCATTAACAAACCAGCAATGGCAACCTAACTGGAGAACATCATGAGCGATAAAATTATTACCCTAAGCGACGACAGCTTTGAAAACGACGTTTTAAAATCAGATCTGCCAGTCCTCGTTGATTTCTGGGCAGAATGGTGCGGCCCTTGTAAAATGATCGCCCCAATCCTGGATGACGTTGCAGACGAATATGCCGGCAAGGTAACTATCGCTAAGCTAAACGTAGACCAAAACAACGCCTCTCCGGCCAAGTATGGCGTACGTGGCATTCCAACACTGCTTATGTTCAAGAATGGTGAGCTTGCCGACACTAAAGTAGGCGCCCTTTCTAAGACTCAACTGAAAGAGTTCATCGACGCACAACTATAAATGCATCGATCCCTATGACATTTTTGTCATAGAAAGTGATTCTCGACACAGCTTAGTCAAGTAATTGTGTCGAGGGTCGCTAAATTTCTAGACGCCCTGCTCCTATAGTGCTACTTTAATAACCAGAAACTTTCTCATTAACCACACCTCGCTATTTCGATTAATATCCAAACAACTTTATGCTATTAGTCCTAGAATAGCTTTGTCTCGCAATATACAAGACCCACCACGATGAATTTATCAGAATTAAAAGAGAAGTCGATTTCAGACCTGGTCATTCTGGCCCAGGATATGAAAATCGAGAACATGGCCCGAGCCCGCAAACAGGACATTATTTTCGCAATCCTTAAAGCCCACGCCAAAAGCGGTGAAGATATTTTCGGTGGCGGGGTACTCGAAATCCTGCAAGATGGTTTTGGTTTCCTTCGTAGCGCAGACGGTTCTTACCTTGCAGGTCCAGACGATATCTATGTTTCACCGAGTCAGATTCGCCGCTTTAACATGCGCACCGGTGATACCATTTTTGGTAAAATCCGTCCCCCGAAAGAAGGTGAACGTTATTTCGCGCTACTGAAAGTCAGTGAAGTCAACTTCGACAAACCCGAAAACTCCCGCAGCAAGATCCTCTTCGAAAACTTAACCCCACTTCATGCAGAAGAACGTATCCGAATGGAACGTGGTAACGGTTCAACCGAAGATATTACCGCCCGTATTCTCGACCTCTGCTCGCCTATCGGTAAGGGCCAACGTGGTCTGATCGTGGCGCCGCCGAAGGCAGGTAAAACCTTGCTGCTGCAAAACATTGCCCAGAGTATCACCTACAACAACCCAGAAGTTGTCCTCATGGTACTGCTGATTGACGAGCGTCCAGAAGAAGTAACCGAGATGCAACGCCTGGTGAAGGGTGAAGTGGTTGCCTCTACCTTCGACGAACCAGCCAGCCGTCACGTACAGGTAGCCGAGATGGTTATCGAGAAGGCGAAGCGTCTGGTTGAACATAAGAAAGACGTAGTGATCCTGCTCGACTCTATCACCCGTCTGGCACGCGCCTACAACACAGTGATCCCTTCATCAGGTAAGGTACTTACCGGTGGTGTGGACGCCAACGCATTGCACCGTCCTAAGCGCTTCTTCGGCGCCGCTCGTAACATCGAACATGGCGGCAGCCTGACCATTATCGCCACCGCGCTGGTCGATACAGGCTCTAAGATGGATGAAGTGATCTACGAAGAATTTAAGGGTACGGGTAACCAGGAACTTCACCTGTCTCGTAAGGCCGCCGAGAAGCGTGTCTTCCCTGCCATCGACTTCAACCGCTCGGGTACCCGTCGCGAAGAGAAGCTGACCACACCAGACGAGCTACAGAAGATGTGGATCCTGCGTAAGATCCTCAATCCGATGGACGAAGTCAGCGGCATGGAGTTCCTCATCGACAAGCTGGCCATGACCAAGACTAACGAAGAGTTCTTTACCGCGATGAAACGCGCTAAGTCCTAAAATCTTAAGACTTTAGCGATAAAGAAAAAGCCGCAAACATGCGGCTTTTTTTATACCTGCTCGGCGAGCCTCTGGGCGCGCTGAGCACAGCGCTGGCGCAGCTGATCCCTCAGGGTCAGCACCAGAGGCGTCACATGCTGCCGTCCTGGGCAGACGAGATAGAGATCGGCGCTCTCGCCACTGTACTGAGTCAGCAGTGGCACCAGGGCGCCGCTGGCCAAATCATCCGCCAGGTCCAGCGATGACTTATAGACTATCCCCTTGCCCGCCAACGCCCACTTGCGGGCCACCTCGGCATCGTTACAGGTGCGATTGCCCGACACCCTCACCCTATGTGTCTGACCATCGCGATAGAAGCACCATTGGTCGTGGGTCTTCTCATCTAACATGAAAAACAAGCAGTTATGCTTCTCCAGATCGCTCAGGGTCTCGGGGCGACCATGGGCAGCAATATACTCGGGCGAGGCGCACAGGATGCGCTGGGCCGAGCAGATCTTAAAGGCCACCAGGCTAGAATCCTTGGGGGTACCGCTCCGCAGGGCCACATCTATCTTGTCGTGATAGAAGTTAGTCAGGCTGTCGGCGAGATGCAGCCTCAGCTGTAACCTGGGATATTCGTCCATCAGATGATCCAGCCAGGGCAGAATATAGTTGCGCCCGGCATCGGACGGCAGGGCCACACTCAACTTACCGGCAATCTGCGACTTGGCGCAGGCCAGCGCCTGTTCGCCGAGACGCAAGTCCTCCAGCGCCCGGCGACAATAGCTGAGGTAACGCTCGCCGGCATCGGTCAGCCTCAGGCTGCGGGTGCTGCGGATAAAGAGCACGGTATCCAGCTCCTTCTCCAGCCGCTTCAGGCTGGCACTGGCTACCGCCGCGGAGATCTCCAGCTCCACCGCCGCGCCGCTCAGGCTGCCGCAATCGGCGACCCTTACAAATAACAATAGATCATTGACTTGCATAGCCCGTTTCCCCGTCCTCTTACCGCCTCTCTCGCGAAGCTTCTCGTTTGTGAGACTCTCTTAATGAGCCCCTTTTTAAGAGCCCTTTTTTATTCGCTTCAGTTAAGCATAGACTGGCTAAAAACCTTACCTTTATCAAAATATTTTTGATAAAAGGCAGAGAGACAATAAAAAAGCCTGCATGGGCAGGCTTCTTTAGGTATTACGCAGACACTTTAGCGCTATCGGCTTAGAGCTTTTAGACCAAGGCGGTCGCCATCTTGCGTCTGAGGTAGGCGATCTGCTGCATATGGGGCAGATCCTTAGGGCAGTTGTCCTGACAACCCAGCAGGGTCATACAACCAAACACCCCATCCTGATTACCGATCACATGGTAGAAGTCTTCCACGCTGCGGGCATCGCGACTGTCGAGTTCGAAGCGGGCGATCTTCATCATGCCCACGGCGCCGACGAAGGTGTCGCGCATCTGCTTGGTGGCACAGGCCGAGACACACACGCCGCATTCGACGCAGCGCTCCAGCTCATAGAGCTTGGCGGCCTCCTCGGGATCCATGGGCGCCTCGATGCGATGAATGTCGACCTCGTCGTTTCTCGGATGCAGCCACAGCTTGAGACGCTCCGCCAGTTCGCGCATAAACTTGCCCGTATTGACCGAGAGATCGCCGATCAGCTCAAAGCCCGGCAGCGGCATCAGGGTGATCTCCCCCTTAGGATACTTGCTGGTCAGGGTGCGGCAGGCCAAGGTGGGATAGCCGTTGATCACCATGGCACAGCTGCCGCAGATCCCGGCGCGGCAGACGAAGTCGAACTGCAGCGAGGGATCCTGCTGTTCCCGCAGCATGTTGAGCGCGATAAACACCGTCATGCCCGGCGCCTCTTCCAGCTGATACTTCACCATCTTAGGCTTATCGTCCGGCACCTGAGGATCATAACGGAAGATATTAAAGGTTAGTGTACGACCCTGACTCATTTGCTCTCTTCTCCAAGCTGCTGACTGTTTCCGAGCGGCTTATCATGCAAACGCTCATTCTTCTCTCTAAGGGATTCTGGTACCTCGAACGGCATCAAGGCGTGCTGGCGCTCGTGACGATCGGCCTCTTCTCCCAGGTTACTCAAGATCTCGACGATCTGTTTCTCGCGCTTCTCGGTATCCGGATGGGCGATGGCATTGTTGATACCATAGCCACGATAGCCAGGCGGCAGCTCCATCTTCATCACGTCGAGCGCTTCATAATCCAGCTGCGGCCGCGTTGCATCGGCGCTCGGCCAGGAAGAAAGCGTGCGGTTGAGCCACTCTTTATCGTTACGCTGCGGATAGTCTTCGCGGGCATGGGCGCCGCGACTCTCGGTGCGCGCCTCGGCGCCGCAGGCCACCGTCAACGCCACCTTGATCATACGCTTGACCCTAAGCGCCTCCACCAGCTCTGGGTTGGCATGACGCTTCTTGCACTTAAGGCCGAGGTTACGCGAACGGATCAGCAAGGCTTCCAACTCCTCGACCGCCTTGGTCAGCTCGGGACCATTACGGAAGATCCCCACATAATCCATCATGATGCGCTGCATCTCGCGCTTAAGCTCATAGGCCGACTCACTGCCCTGGCCTTCGACTAGGCTGTCTATCTCATCGCGCACCTGAGCCACGAAACGCTCGGCCAGTGCGGTGTCTATCTCGAGTGTGTTCTCCTCGCAGAAGTCGGCGACATACTTGCCGATAATCATGCCGCCCACCACGGTTTCCGCCAACGAGTTGCCCCCCAGACGGTTGAAGCCATGCATATCCCAGCAGGCGGCTTCACCCACACTGAACAGGCCTTTTAGCTGAGGACTCTGTCCCTTGGCATCCGTACGTATACCGCCCATAGAATAGTGTTGAGTTGGACGCACAGGGATCCAATCTTCGGCGGGATCTATGCCGAGGAAGTTCTCACAGATCTCCTTCACCTCACGCAGGTTGGTCTCCACATGCTTGCGCCCCAGCAGGGTGATATCGAGCCAGAGGTGTGGTCCGTAAGGGCTATCGACCCCCTTGCCCTTGCGCATGTGTTCTGTCATGCGGCGAGATACCACGTCCCGCGAGGCCAGCTCTTTCTTCTCCGGCTCATAGTCGGGCATGAAACGATGGCCATCTTTGTCTCTGAGCAGGCCACCGTCACCGCGGCAACCTTCTGTGGTGAGGATCCCCACGGGCACGATGGCAGTCGGATGGAACTGCACCGCCTCCATATTACCCAGTGTCGCCACGCCGGTTTCCAGCGCCAACGCCTGGCCTATCCCCTCGCAGATGATCGCATTGGTAGACACCTCGTAGATACGGCCATAACCGCCGGTGGCTATGGTGGTGGACTTGGCCACATAGGCACGCAGTTCCCCCGTGATCAGGCATCTGGCCACCACCCCATGGCAACGCTTGCCATCGTGGATCAGCGCCAGCGCCTCTACTCTCTCGTGCACAGGAATGTCGAGTGAAATCGCCTTGTTGTCGACGGCATAAAGCAGCGAATGGCCGGTACCGTCTGCGGTATAACAGGTACGCCACTTCTTGGTGCCGCCGAAGTCACGAGCGTTGATCAGGCCATGGGCCTCTTCGGCCTCTTCGATGGTGACCTTCTCGGCATTCACCACCACCTGTCGTGGCCCCTTGGTGACTCGCGTCCAGGGCACACCCCAGTTTGCCAGCTCACGCACCGCCTTGGGCGCACAGTGCGCAAACATCCGCGCCACTTCCTGATCACAGCCCCAGTCCGATCCCTTTACCGTATCCTGGAAATGGACGTCTTCATCATCTCCCATGCCTTTGACGGTATTCCCCAGGCTGGCCTGCATGCCCCCCTGGGCCGCGGCCGAATGAGAACGCTTAGCGGGGATCAATGACAGCACCAGGGTATCCAGGCCGCGTTCCTTCGAGGCTATGGCGACCCTCAGTCCGGCCAGTCCTGCGCCCACGACTAAAGAATCGGTATATATCAGTTTCACACTTGCTCCTTACGAGGGATAAGAGATCAAATTTAGCTTCTAAGTGATTAGCTGGCGTAGGGCAGGAAGGCGAGCAGAGACGCCAGACCTATGACCACAAACACCACACTCACTATGGTTTTTATTTTTCTAATTCGGGCGCGGGCATCGATGGCGCGTTTTGCTCCCCACTTGATAGCCACACGATAGATGCCGATGGCGGCATGTAACTCGACACACAGGAGCAGCGGCAGATAGACCATCCAAACCCCTTGGTTCCAGATACGATCGGCGCTGCCGATCGGGCCTATGGTTTCCGGTGCACTACCGATCAACCACAGATGCACAGGCAAGAGCAGGAAGATGCCCACTCCGGTGATCGCCTGCCACACCCACAGCTTGGTATCGTCGTGGTGGATCACGCTCATCTGCTGACGTAGCGCCCGCTGCTGCTGCAGGTTCAGTGGCATCTTGTGAACCGCGACCAAGACATGTATCAAGGCCAATAGCGCCACTATGATGGCGATGCCTGACACCACCCAGGGATAGCCATGACCATCGGCGCTGAGAAAACTCAGCTCCATGGTGCGCGCCACAAAGGTCATGGCATCGGCTCCCAGGAGGATCGAGGAAACCAATACCAGATGTGTCCAGAGAAACAGCGCCAAGATGACGCCCGAGACACTCTGACTCATATCGAGCCAACCGCTTACATTATTATTTTTCTTCGCCAGCGACATAGGCACTCCTGTGAATAGTGGGATAAGGGCAAGACAGTGCAAAAGCTAAAAATAGTTAGCCTTAATGTCGCTCACAAACCCAACAAAAACCGTGAGATAGATCAAAACAAAACCCTATACTTTACAATTTGCTAATCTATCTCGCGCCTACACAGTTAAGGCACAAACGGCGTAATTGGCAACACCAGTGATCTGCCAATCATGATGTAAGAGATAAGGCTGAGGATCCCTAGCGTCATCAGATAGATGATCAAGACCTTGATCGCCTTTCTCAGTCCCTTACGGTGACGGATCAGCCCCCACTTCACCGCCACCCGGTACAGGCCGATCATGGCGTGCACTACCACGGCGGGCAGCAACAGGGCATACAGCAGCCAGGCATTGGCGTGATAGACGCGTTCGGCCGACAGGTGCGGACCAATTTCAGGGTTGGTGATCATGGTAAAGATATGCACAGGCGCCAGGAAGAACAGGATGAAGCCCGTGACCAACTGCCAGAACCAGGCATGGCTATCCTTATGTTTAATCCCCTGCATGTGATTACGCAACGCGCGCCATTGACCCAGCTGCGCCGGGAAGCGACGCAGAGCCACCGCCGCATGCAGCATCACCACCACCATGATAAAAATGGAAAATACCTTGGTCACTATCGGCATGCCATGGCCATCACTGCTAAACATGCCGCCTTCGAGAAACTGCACCACCTGATAGAAGGTCTCTTTACCGAAGAGGATGCTCGACTCGAAGTGCAGATGCGCCAACAAGAAACATCCCAATAAGATGCCGGTGGCACTCTGTATTCTGTCAGCCTTGGCCGACCAGGGACTGCCCAAAGCAGCGTAATGTGTGTGTTGGTACTGCAAGCTGTTAACCTTCATGATCTTTCTGCGCCTAGTGTCGGGATCTACACCATACCAACAAGTTTTGAGCTGCCTATACGGATGCCTAAAAAGCGTGAGACACCTCACCATGCCAAGGTGGAACATTTGACGCCGATCACAAACAATATGCCAACAACAAAACAAAGGTAAAACCAATTACCCACTATTAATCAGTAATTTAAACAACCATTTCAAACAATACAATCAATGACAAATCGGTAAAAATAACCAATTGAATTTAGATGCTAATTCCCTCAAATCTCAGTTTCAGCACAGATTCCTCGGCCTTTGCCTTAGGCTTGGTTTACAATAGGGCCATTATTGAACTTATATTGACCTTAGAGAGAAGATCCCATGGCCTGGATCCAGTTAAAGATAGACACAGATAACCAACACGCCGAGCAACTCAGCGACATGCTGATGGAGCTGGGTTCGCTGTCGATCACCTACGAAGATGGTAAAGACACTCCGATCTACGAGCCTAACCTGGGCGAGACTCCGCTATGGAGCCATACGGTGATCACCGCCCTGTTCGAGGCAGACTATGATCTGGCGCCTGTGGTGGAGATGCTTAAGCTACAGCCTTATTTAGGCGCAGACTTTAGCCACAAGATAGAACAGGTCGAAGACAAAGACTGGGAAAGAGAGTGGATGGACAACTTCCACCCCATTCAATTTGGTCGTCGCCTATGGATCTGCCCAAGCTGGCGCGAAGTCCCCGACCCAGACGCAGTCAACGTCATGCTGGATCCCGGCCTAGCCTTCGGTACCGGCACCCACCCAACCACGGCCCTGTGCCTCGAATGGTTGGACAGCCTGGACCTAAAAGATAAAGAGGCGATCGATTTTGGCTGTGGTTCAGGCATTCTCGCCGTCGCAGCGCTCAAGCTGGGCGCCGCCAAGGTTACCGGTATCGACATCGACTACCAGGCGATCGAGGCTTCTAAGGCTAACGCCGAACGTAACCATGTGGCCGACAAGTTAGCCTTGTATCTGCCAGAGGACCAACCGGCCGACCTTAAGGCGGAAGTCCTGGTTGCCAACATCCTTGCCGGCCCGCTACGCGAACTGGCTCCGCTGATCGCCGAAAAAGTACAACCGGGCGGCTTGCTCGCACTCTCTGGTCTGTTAAAGGAACAAGCCGACGAGATCAGCCAGCATTATGCCCAGTGGTTCGACATGGACGCACCAGCTCACAAAGAAGATTGGAGCCGCTTGACAGGCAGACGCAAATAGGGGTAAAAGCCAGCGGCCGCAAGGCCGCCACAGACTTCTCAGCTCGCAAAAGTCAAGCAAAAAAGTTGCTCTCAGGTCATTTATTGACCTTTTCACCGGCTTGAAAAAGGCGTACTATAGCGCCCCTTTGAAGCGCAAGGTGTAATGATTAATGCAGATTGGACCCTATCAACTGAAGAATCAGCTGATCGTGGCTCCTATGGCAGGAGTCACCGACCAACCCTTCCGAAATCTCTGTTTACGCTACGGTGCCGCCCTGGCCGTATCGGAGATGCTTTCGTCTAATCCCGAAGTGTGGGACACGGACAAGAGCCGACAGCGCATGGCACACGCTGGTGAAGATGGGATTCGCTCAGTACAAATTGCAGGTGCCGACCCCGATATGATGGCCCATGCCGCCGTTGTCAACGTACAACAAGGCGCACAGATCATCGATATCAACATGGGGTGTCCTGCAAAGAAAGTGAATAAGAAGTTGGCAGGTTCGGCACTACTGCAGCAACCAGAGCAGGTAAAAGCAATTTTACAGGCTGTCGTTGCCGCTGTGGATGTACCCGTCACCCTGAAGATTCGCACAGGTTGGGCGCCAGAACACCGAAATGGCGTTCAGATAGCCCAAATTGCGCAAGATTGTGGCATTGCCTCGCTCGCGGTCCATGGCCGTACGCGACAATGCATGTACAAAGGCGATGCCGAGTACGACACGATTCGTGCGATTAAACAGAATGTCTCTATTCCAGTTGTCGCAAATGGCGATATCTGCACTCCAGAGAAGGCACGTCACGTGCTGGACTATACGGGGGCAGACGCCGTGATGATAGGAAGAGGCGCTCAAGGACGACCTTGGCTATTCAGAGAGATCCAACATTACTTGGAAACAGGTAATAAGCTAGCGCCCATTGAAGTGGACGAAAAGCGTCAAGTGATGCTGGAACACCTCAAGAATTTATATGCATTATATGGTGAATACAAAGGGTTACGTATCGCCAGAAAGCATGTTGGATGGTATCTGGACCAAGAAGCGCAGAGATCTTTTAGAGCCGACTTCAATCGGCTGGAAACTGTTGAAGAACAACGTTCCATGTTGGAGCGTTATTTTGATGAATTAGTAAAGAATTAATAAAGAGCAGAATACGAATGTTTGATCAGACAACTCAACCAGAAGCTCATCAGCTTACCGTAGGCAAAATCGAAACCGCTAACGGCACTATCAAGCCTCAGTTACTTCGTGACGCAGTGAAGCGTGCGGTAACTAACTTTTTCGCTCAAATGGACGGCCAGGAAGCCGAAGAAGTTTATGAAATGGTGTTATGTGAAGTTGAAGCACCTCTACTAGATATCATCATGCAACACACCCGTGGCAACCAGACTCGTGCTGCCAACATGCTAGGTATCAACCGTGGTACTCTGCGTAAGAAATTAAAGAAATACGGCATGAACTAAGACCTTCTTAGTTAGCTGTATTAAACGGGCTCACCAGCAATGGTGAGCCCGTTTTGCTTTCAGCCACTTAATGCAAGCCCAACCGTACGAGCCTTCATTCTATTCCACCATCTCGTGCTAGCGCCTTAGCGCACAAATCATGATCTGCCTCAACAAACCCGACTAAATTACTCAAGTTTACGTTGAATTTAATCGGCAATCTCTCTACCATCAAAACACGCTTATTAAATACATCTTTTTTAATGTTGGAGTCACCATGTCTTTATCTACACAGTCCCCACTGGCCTCAGAATTTGCCGACGAGACGGTTGGCAGCTTAGTGGCTGGCGACTTTCGCCGTGCCCATGTATTTAGCCAATTTGGCATCGATTTCTGCTGTGGCGGCAAGCGCACCCTGGCAAAGGCCTGTGATCGAGCAGGCATAGCACTGGTAGAGGTGGAGGCGGCGCTCCAGGCCGTTAAGGCTGAAGGGATGCAGGAAGATAGCCTGAATCAACTCCCCCTCGCCGAGTTGATCGACTATATCGAGGCGACCCACCATGACTATGTTCGTGAGAAAGCCCCCCTGCTGATCGAATATAGCCAGAAGATGGTGCGCGCCCATGGCGAACATTATGACGAGATAAAACCCTTTGCCGGTTGGGTGCGTGCCCTGATAGAAGATCTCATGCCCCACCTGATGAAGGAAGAACAGATCCTGTTCCCGGCCATCCGCGCCATGGCTAATGGCGAACAGGTCAGCGGCTGCTTTGGTCACATA
Organism: Shewanella sp. Isolate8; assembly: GCF_022398495.1. NCBI lineage: Bacteria > Pseudomonadati > Pseudomonadota > Gammaproteobacteria > Alteromonadales > Shewanellaceae > Shewanella > Shewanella sp. Isolate8. The sequence goes on from NZ_JAKEVI010000003.1 coordinate 702,618, forward strand.
GGTAATCCCATCAATGCGATGGAACATGAGCATGATGAGGCCAGCGAGATCGTCGAGCGCCTGAGAGCCCTCACTAACGACTTTACCCCGCCGGCACACGCCTGTACCACCTGGCGTATCTGCTATGCCAGCCTAAAAGAGTTTGTCGCCGATCTGCACCAGCATATCCATATCGAAAACAACATCCTCTTCCCTAAGACCCTGGCTATCTAAAAGGGCTTCTCTCGGGGCTCTGCCGTCGGAGCCCCCACTGTATCAAGCCTTTAAAATCCAGCGATCAGGTAACCACCCACCAAGGCAATCACACCACCACTGAGGCGCAGAAGCGGCAGCTTACGGCTAAGGTGTTGCATTATGATGCCGAGCGCCACGCCTAGCAGATGGATCACCGCAGTACCAGTGAGGAAACCTAACGCATATAGCACCGGGCTGGCTAACGCCGGCATCTCGGCACCGTGAGCGTGGCCATGAAAGATGGCAAACAGCCCGACAAATCCCATGGCGAGCAGCAGCGGAATCTGTCGACCCAAGGCGATCGCCAGGCCAAGCAGCAATACAGACAAGGCAATTCCCAACTCTACCAGTGGCAGCTCTACCCCATAGAGCCCCAGTATTCCGCCAAATAACATGAAGGCCATGAAGGCCAGCGGTACGGTCCAGATCGCTCGCCCACCCAGCTGAGTACTCAACAGGCCCACGCTAAGCATGGCTAGGAGGTGGTCAAAGCCCAATACGGGATGATTAAAGCCTGTCATGAAGCCGGCACCGTGAGTGATGCCATGGGCAAATACCGGCGTTGTCCACGCCAGCAGCAATAGGGGAAGTAACCTTGTACGCATGAGTCCTCTCTATCCTTGAAATGATAGCGATGACAATAGAGGAAATAAGATTAATGGACTGTGACGCTTAGCTAAAAAGTATAAATAAGTGCCCTAGTCAATAAGCGCTAGGAGAACGTCCAAACTGCTACAGGTAATATGAGGGAGTTGCCCCTGGGCGCTTTTCTGTGGCTCCCGTCCGACCGCAGGGTTGAGCCAGGCAGATTGACACCCCGCTCGGCGCGCCCCCTGAACATCGGCCTTAAAGCTATCGCCTAGGTGCAAGAGCTGATCACAGTCGATATCGAGCCGATGACAGGCCTGGTAGAACATATCGGGATAGGGTTTCATGCGGGTGCCATTGCCTGGGTGCAGAACAAACTCAAATAGCTCGCCTAAACCAATGCGATGAGCGTCCACATTGCCGTTAGTGATCCCCACCAATCGATAAGATTCGGCCAACCTGGTGAGCAGTGCCAACACCTCAGCTGGGACCCTAAAGTCTGAGCGCTGCTCCACAAAGTAGGCTAACGCCTGCTGCGCCGCCTCTGCTGCGGTCTTGCTGGCATAACCTAAGGTCATCAATCCCTGCTCCAGCGTCGCCAGACGCGCGGCCGAGGTGTCATGGGCCAACATGGGCGCTTGCTGGATAAGCTGACGCTTCAAGGCCTGCCAGTCATCCAGGCTCCAATCTTGGGTTACCGGATGTTTCTCGGCCAGGTAGCTCAGCAGGCGCCTCTCGGCCGTCATGATGATGGGCCGATTGTCATACAGGGTATCGTCCAGGTCGAAGCTGATCGCCTTGAAGGGGCGCAGACCTATGGCCACACTAACCATTGCCACCTCGCTTCTTGGCCCTGGGATGGGCGCCGTCATAGACCTTGGCAAGATGTTGAAAATCCAGGCTGGTGTAGACCTGAGTCGTCGACAGGTTGGCGTGGCCAAGCAGTTCCTGCACCGCCCTGAGATCGGCGCTGGATTCCAGCATGTGAGTCGCGAAGGAGTGACGCAGTTTGTGGGGATGCACCCGGACGTTTAACCCCTGCTGCTGACCCCACTTGTTTAACCTGGCCTGAATGCTTCGATGGGCGAGGCGTTTACCCTTGGCGGTCACAAACAGGGCATCGTCTTCACAGGGCAGGCTTGCTCGCACCTTGAGCCAGTCGTCGATGGCAGTCAGCGCCATGCTACCTATGGGCACGATACGCTCTTTACTGCCCTTACCCATGACTTTCACTTGATGCTCACCGCTGGCAATATCCCGGGTATCCAGGGCCGCCAACTCCGCCAGGCGCAGGCCGGAAGAGTAGAACAGCTCCATGATCGCCTTGTCTCGCAGCGCTAAAGGATCGTCGCCCTCGATAGCCAGAAGATGGGTCACAGAGTCGAGATCCATGTTCTTAGGCAGGGGCTTTTGCAGCTTGGGAGCGCTGAGGTTAAGGCTGGGATCTTTACTGATATAGCCCTCTTGCAGCAGATAGTGACAAAACTGCTTAAGGGCCGAAAGCGTCAGGGCGATGGAGCGAGGCCCGAGCCCCCTACGGTGCAGCTTATTGAGCACAGCTTGCAGCTGCTCGTCACTCACCTCACCCCACGCAAGATCTTGAGGTAAGAGCTCGCCGACTCGGTCGAGCTCGAAGCGATAATTTCTGACCGTGTGGGGAGAGAGCTGCCGCTCGTTCGCCAAATAAGAGACAAATTCCTTCACCCAGTCGACTGACATAGCGATATCACAACTTAGGTAGCAGGTGATCGAGCAACTGTTTTAGCTGATCCAGCAAGAGGTTATCCATTTCGGGATGGAAATGCATAGGGTCTTGGCTGGCGATAGCAAAGATCACCTGACCACACTGCTGTGACAGGCGGGACAGCGCCACCGAGCCCACCTCGCAGCCAAACAGACGCTTAGATTCGTTCTGGGTAAGACGGCCGAAGTAGTAGCCCTGTTTCAGGCGCTCACTCCAGATATTGGACAATTCACTGTCGATATCATGGACGGTGATCAGCCGCACATGGGTAAACTGAAACTGCTGCTGTAACTCGCTCGACAGTATCTGTCTTAATTCCCCCAGATCTTCGGCCTGCAACAGCTTGAGTGACAAGGCGGTATTGAACATATAGATCTGTTCGTTACGCGAGGCCATGGACAGTAGCGAGGTGATCTCCTCTTCGAGTTGCGTCACCCTGGCTCTCAGCATCTCCTGACGACGCTCCACCAGTGAGACGGCACCACGCTGCTCATGGGGGATTCGCATCGCAAGTAGCAACTCTGGGTAGCGGGTGAAGAAGTCGGGATTGTCGAGCAAATACTCGCGGATCAAGACTTCATCGAAGGGCAACTCGGCTTTTTTGTTCATCGCATCATTCATTGCTGTATCTGTCCATCGTATACATGTTCAGCAGGCCCCGTCATCCATAGGGGCTTACCCTCGCCTTCCCAATTAATGGTTAAGCTACCACCGGGCAGGTCGACCCGCACGCGTCTGGCCAGCTTGCCTTGCAACTGACCCACGACCACGGCCGCACAGGCGCCGCTGCCACAGGCCAAGGTTTCGGCCGCGCCGCGCTCATATACCCTAAGTTTAATATGGTTTGCATCGACCACCTGCATGAACCCCACGTTCACCCCCTTGGGGAAACGCTCATGCTTGGTCAGCAAGGCACCGATCCGCTCGACGTCGGCATTCGCCACGTCATCGACCTCGAGCACGCAGTGGGGATTACCCATAGACACGGCGCCACACAAGAAGGTTTGCATCCCCTCAGGCATATCGGCCTGCAACAGGTAGGTCTTTTCCGCCTTCTTGGCGTTGAAAGGAATCTTACTGGGTTCTAGCACAGGGATACCCATATTGACCGTGACGCTGCCGTCACGCTCGAGGCGCAAGGTCATCTTTCCCGATGAGGTGCTGACCTTAATTTTCTGCTTATGGATCAGCCCCTTGCTCTTGACGAAGCGAGCAAAACAGCGCGCGCCGTTACCACACTGTTCGACTTCGCTACCATCGGCATTGAAGATGCGATAATGAAAGTCCAGGTCAGGATCATAAGGCGGCTCCACTAACAGAAGCTGATCGAAACCTATGCCGAAATTGCGATCCGCTAAGCGCTTTATCTGCTCGGGCGAGAAATAGACATTCTGCGTCACGCCATCGACCACCATAAAATCATTGCCTAAACCATGCATCTTGGTGAAATGGATCAAAAGTGTTTTCCTTCAATAAATAACCGGCCTCCCTTGCTTAAGGGAGGAGTTGTTCACCTTGCCACAATTGAGCGATTTTTTCTCGCTCTCTCACCAAATAATGACGATCGCCATCCACCATCACCTCCGCGGCGCGAGGACGGGAGTTATAATTTGATGCCATGGTAAAGCCATAGGCGCCCGACGAGCGCACCGCTAGAAGATCGTTTGCGGCGATATTGAGCGCCCTGTCTTTACCTAAGAAGTCGCCAGTCTCACACACTGGGCCCACCACGTCATAATGACGGGTCTCACCCGGGCGAGGAACCACAGGGATGATCTTCTGCCAGGCGCTATACAAGGAAGGACGGATCAGGTCGTTCATGGCGCCGTCGACCAGAGCAAAATTCTTATCGGCATTCTCTTTCAGATAGAGCACCTGAGTCACAAAGATACCGGCATTGGCGGCGATGGCGCGGCCTGGCTCGAAGATGAGCTTGAGGTCGCGTCCCGCGAGTTTGCCAAGCAAGGCACTGGCATAGGCACTCGGCTCAGGCGGCTGTTCACCATCATAGGTGACCCCCAAGCCGCCGCCCACATCCAGATGAGCAATCTTAACGCCCTGCTCTGCCAGACGATCGATAAGGGCTAACATACGATCCATGGCATCGAGGAAAGGCTGTAACTCGGTCAGCTGTGAACCGATATGACAATCGGCGCCCTTCACCGCCAAGCCAGCTAATGTATTGGCCCGCAGGAAGATCGCCTCGGCTTCTTCCATGGCGATGCCAAACTTATTCTCTTTAAGACCGGTCGAAATATAGGGATGGGTACCGGCGTCCACATCCGGGTTCACCCGCAGCGACACAGGTGCGACCTTACCCAGCCTCAGGGCGACCTCGTTTAGCTGCTCAAGCTCGGCGGCCGACTCGACGTTAAAACAGTAGATCCCCGCCTCCAGCGCCATCTCCATCTCGGCAACCGTCTTGCCGACGCCGGAAAAGACCACCTTACTCGCCTCTCCACCTGCTTCTAATACCCGAGCGAGTTCGCCGCCGGAGACTATATCGAAACCACTGCCCAGCCGGACTAACACATTCAACACCGCCAGATTCGAGTTGGCCTTCACCGCATAGCAGATCATGTGCGGATGGTCGGCGACCGCCTTATCGAAGGCATGCCAGTGACGCTCTAACGTCGCGCGCGAATAGATATAGAGGGGGGTGCCATAGGTGTTGGCGAGTTCGGCAACGGCACATTGCTCGGCATGGAGCTCGTCTTGTTGATAAAGAAAGTGATCCACTTGGCTTAGTCCTTATTGTTCTTCTGCTGGGTTGCTGATGTGGGCTGTTCCACCTGCGCCTTCTGGTTGTCTTCCTGTTCTGGCGATTTGTACAGAGGCCCCTTCTGTCCGCAGGCACTCAGCACAACACTCGCCAATAACATAAACAAAATTGGTTTCATCTTATTCAACATCAGACATTCCAGTATCGAGGGGATCACACACGGTAGCCAAGGGCTCCGCACCTTTTTTAATCATGTTTCTCATGATTGTATGCGCTATCGAGGCTAGAGGGGAGAAAAAGATGATTTTTACCCCAAACAGGATAAATCCCCGCCAAAGCCTATAAAAATCTATATTTCATATGTCTGCCATCATCAGGAAAAAACGAATTCCCTAAGCTGTGCAGGCAGGCATTATCACCATCAAACAGTGTGCTCATCCGGCTTGGGACTCACACTTGCACAATCAATATAGAGTCTGCTTGATGTTTGCAGAGATAGGGTTAAAACGTCAAGCTTAACCCAGACTAAAAACCCCGAATATGAATATTTTTATTCATTCTCGTGCCAAAGGCAGCCTGCCCTTATTCCAGAGTGGTAAATGAAACTCCTGTTCCACATAAAACCTTAACTGCACCCAGACCTGGCCAAAGTTAGATATTTAGTAAAATTGGTATTACTATGTGGGCTCTGCAACAACCCACTCCACTGAAGGATGCCCAGATGGCAATGACAGATTCCGAGTACCATAAGCTCGCCGACGAAATGTTTAACGCCCTTGAAGATGCCATAGAGAATGCAATCGATGAGCAAGATGCCGATATCGACATCGATGCCTCAGGCAATGTTTTGCAACTCGAGTTTCAGGACAAGTCCAAGATCGTCATCAATAAGCAAGAGCCCCTGCATCAGATCTGGGTGGCGACACAGTTTGGCGGATACCATTTCTCTTACGTCGATGGCAAATGGTTAGATGAGCGCAGCGATGCTGGCGAATTTATGCCCTTCGTGCTCGCCTCTATCCTGCGTCAGGGTGGCATAGCATTGAGCCTATAAGGCCGCGTTAAAATTCGATGGCTGCCTCATCGGCGTTGACCCCAAAGGGCTGCGCCTCCAGTCGGCCATCGACTCTTACCAGACGGAAAAACTGCGGTAGATTAAAGCGTTCGTTATCCAGATAAGAGTCGGCAAAGGCGTGATGATGGCTCACCTGACTCACCAGCTCTTCCAGGTTATTCCCCGGCTGAACATAATGATTCAGCTCATTTTTTTCATCGAGCACAAACACATCTATCCCTTCCTTACCCGGCCGCAGGAAGTATTGAATCGCACCTATGGCGGCAAAATCTTGGATCACTTCAGGGATCTTACTAAAAGGTTCGTTGCCGAGATCCGGCCGCGGCAGCTCCAGCATACGTTGCTTGGAGAGTCGCTGATAGAAGGCCGTTGATTCACTCAGATCCTGATACACCATGCCTTTAGAGTTGAAAAACAGGCCATATTTAATGCCACCCACCTGAAGCGGATGCACCATGGTCGACGAGGTTTTCGCCTTGGTACACATACGATTTGCTCTGTGAACCAGCTGGCTGATGCTGCGCTCGATCTGCGAACTTAACCGGCTGGAACAGCTCACTACATCCACCTTCACCGGCTGAGGCGCCCTCTGCATGCCGGGTGTAATATGAACCAGGGCATCTAAGATGGCCTCATTGCCTTCAAAGTGATGGCAATGCCATTCTCCCCAGCTGTTTTGGCAGATCACATCCAACGACTGCACCATGTTCTTATGATGGCGACCCATTGAGAAAATATTGGCATTCATATAGTCGAAAATGATCTCCTGTCCCCGCCACAACTCGGTCTCGTCGCGATTAAAATTAATCAGAAACAACAGCTGACGAAAATGCCATGGCTGACACAGATCCAACTTGGATGCCCGCCAGCGACGCTCCGACATGATAGTTGGCAGACGCTTGGCCGCCTTGGTGAGCGCCCTGTCATGCCCCTTACCCTCGCCGAAGGCATACCATTGCGTTTGAGCGGTCGACACACCATTTAGGCTGGCCCAAATCAATAGCTTAGCCTTGCTATGGGAGTGAAATACCGCGCGATTCCCCATGAAGTTTTTCGACTCTGGCGTGCAGCGATAGAGGTAATATTCCTTGGAGTTGTGGCTATAGATCACCGTCAGGTGCGCCTCGGCCACGGATCGCGTCCAGAGCCGATTGAGGCTGATGATCTGCTTATCATCCTCACTAAAATAGGTGTGTAGCTTACGGGTCAACAGACCCAGCTCGGAGATCTTCAGGCTGTCACTCAACTTGTTGGCCGAGGCAAATTGCAGCAGGGTCTGGTAGCAGCCAAGCATCAACTCATTGAGTTGTTCGTTGAACCACTGTAACTGGCCACAGTGCCAGCTGGCGCACTGATCTAAGGTGCGCAGCAAATTGTCAGACCAGGCCCAACGCGTCACCAGCGACTGCAACTTGTAGTAGCGCCAGTCTTTAGGGTGTTCGGCGACCGTCAGCCTGATACCACATTTCAAATAGAAACAACGGCGTACAATCTCGAGGCGCCTCTTATCTCCCTTGTATTCCAGATAATGTTCGATCGATTGATACAGCAGAAAATAGGCATCGTTGAAAGCCGAAAAATCCCCTGCCAGGGTGCGCTGCCAAACCTGGGTGGTCACCAGATTACTATTGGGATAATCGCTGGCATAAGCCTCCAGCAGCATTACCTTGAGCAGCGCCTTATGGGGCTTGTCCAAGCCTTTATAGAGCTGCCACAGGGAGGCGCCAAAGTACTCGCTGGCGGGCAAGTTACTCACGTCCCCCAGGAAGAGATGACTCTCTATCGCCTCGGCTCCTGGCCACCAGGCGACCCGCTTACCGCCAAGACAGATGTGGCTGCGGTAAAACTCTTCGAGCAGCAACCAGTGCTGCACACTGCCACTGTTTTCACAGCCGAGGCTGGCAGCCTGATATACGCCTTCGCCACTACTGGCAAGAAACTGTTTCGGATGAACCAGATAGATATTCACTTCGAGATCGTGTTGGCCAAACCAGGCCGTCAGTCGCTGGGACTTTTCCTGCAGGGAGGCAATTTCATCTTCGGCCAGGGTCGGGTCATACACCAACCAAACGTCGATATCACTCTTAGGGTTCTGGCCGAAGCTGGCGGTGCTGCCCATGGTGTAGACGCCATAGATGGCACTCTGCTGCTGGTGAATCACCTGCGGCTCGCTGAGCCCGAGGGTGTCGCAGGCCTCAAGGGCATCATCACTGGGAAAGTATTCGAATATGCCGCTAGGCGTCATGGGGCCGTTGTAGCCGGGATAGTCGCTACGATGATAATGAAACAGCACAGGGATCAGTTGCATCAAATGACGCTGTAGGGGCGTCAATATGGCAAGCGCACGTGCTAAACGTACCTTGTTTAAGCGCTCCGCCGTTGCGATAAAATGCTCTTGCTCTTTCAATTTCAAGCAACCTAGTCAATTTAGCTCACCTATAGCATGCTAACAGCTTAGACAAAAACAGCAAGTATATGAGAGCTGGATCACACTTTTTCCTCATGGCGCTAAAACGGTAAACGGGTGAACTTCAAAGAATCGACAGGCATTTCTTACATATAGCAATAAGCAATGTTAGCATTAGCGCAACTATGGCCTCTGATGGAATATCGAGCATGTCTCAAAACGTCATTCGTATCGCTACACGTAAAAGTCCACTGGCAATGTGGCAAGCTGAATTTGTTAAAGCCGAACTAGAAAAAGCCCATGAGGGATTGGTCGTCGAACTCCTACCTATGAGCACCAAAGGGGATGTCATTCTGGACACGCCATTGGCAAAAGTAGGCGGTAAAGGCTTGTTCGTTAAAGAGTTGGAAGTTGCCATGCTCGAAGGCAAGGCCGATATCGCCGTGCACTCGATGAAAGATGTGCCGGTCGACTTCCCCGAAGGCCTGGGACTGCAGGTGATCTGCGAGCGCGAAGATCCCCGCGATGCCTTCGTCTCTAATACCTATAAAAACATCGAAGAGTTGCCACAGGGAGCCATCGTCGGCACCTCGAGCCTGAGACGCCAATGCCAGATCCGTGCGGCACGTCCTGACCTAGAAATTCGCGACCTGCGCGGTAACGTCGGCACTCGTCTGGCGAAACTCGATGCCGGTAACTACGACGCCATCATCTTGGCGGCAGCAGGCCTAAAACGCCTGAAACTCGAAGAGCGTATCGCCAGCTTTATCTCGGCAGAAGACTCGCTACCCGCTAACGGCCAGGGCGCCGTGGGTATCGAATGTCGCACCGACGATGAGCGCGTCAAGGCACTGTTGGCACCACTCGAACATACAGAGACACGCTATCGTGTCATCGCCGAGCGCGCCATGAACACTCGCCTTGAGGGTGGCTGCCAGGTACCTATCGGCGCCTACGCCGAAATCGACGGTGACACCCTGTCGCTACGCGGCCTGGTGGGTAACCCAGATGGTAGCCAGGTGATCCGCGGCGCGACCAGCGGTTCTAAGCAAGATGCGGAGCAGCTGGGTATTGCACTGGCCGATGAGCTGCTGTCTAAAGGCGCCAAAGCCATCTTAGATGCGGTATACGCCAAGTAAAAATGAAGCTACTACTGACGCGCCCAGAAGGGCGCAATCAGTCTATGGCCGAGGCATTGTCACAGCGTGGCGTGCCTTTTACCATAGCGCCGTTACTTCAGGTCGTCGCTAACGACGCCGCCGACCATCAGCACAAGAAAAAGCTATTTCATCAGTCTGACATCATCATCTTTATCAGCACCAACGCAGTAGAGTATGCCGATATCGCCCTAGCGTCAGATTGGCCGAAGGATAAGCAATATTTTGCGGTCGGTCAGGCAACCTATTGCGCCCTTAAAGACAAGGGCATTACCGCCACCGAGGCCCCCGAGTCTTGTCAGCAAACTGAAGGCCTACTCACCTTACCTTCACTCCAGGCCTTAACGGCTAAGCGGATCACCATAGTCAGAGGCGTTGGTGGCAGAGAAGCCCTGGCTAGTGCGCTAGCAGAGCGAGGGGCACAGGTGGACTACTGGGAGGTCTATCGCCGCGCCTGCCCTGAATTCGATCCCAGCACCGCAGTTGAATGGCAAGCGCAAGCGATTGACACCATAGTCATTACCAGTGGTGAAATTCTGGCTAACCTAATTACACTTGTACCTAAAGAATTATTTGCTTGGCTGCACGCATGTCATATTATAGTGCCCAGCGAACGTGTCTATGACCAAGCCATCGCGGCAGGTTTTACACGGGTCACCAATGCAAAAGCAGCAAACCGCGACGCAGTACTCACAGCCTTAGGTTTACAGGATTAAACCTTCTTACTCAGCTGCTCGCCGATGTCGCCCTCGTCTTCAAGGATCTGCCTAAATGGACAAAAATACCCAAGAGAGTAAAGCGGTTGCCACCACAGAGCACGATGAGTCTATCGATGAGACCTTTACCGAGACGCCACAGGCCAAATCGACGGCACCTCAGGAGGCCAAGCCTCCTCAGTCTAGCGGCGGGGTTTCCTGGGGATTTCTCTTTAATCTGGTATTTATCTTGTTGCTCCTATTTGCCACGGCAACAGGTGGTTTCTACCTGTATCAGGAGTTAACCCAGCAACAGGAAAAGACGGCCGCGCTGGCTAAACAGTTGCAACAGGGTCTCGACGACCCGCGCACCCGCATCACCCATCTGGAACAGCAGCAACGCACCTCAGAAAATCAATTCGATCAAAAGCTTGCCCAGCTACAGGCTAAGCAGAATGAGGTGCAGGACCAAGTCAACAAACTGGCTCAGCGTAATCCTAATCATTGGAGGGCAGAAGAGGCCAAGTATCTGGTCAGAATGGCCGGCAATAAGCTTTGGTTAGAGAAAGATCCCCAGACGGCGCTGAGTCTCTTGGAGGCCGCGGACGATCGCATCGAAACCATGAAAGATCCTTCGCTGACGCCGATCCGCAAAGCCCTGGCACGGGACATGAGCGATGTCGCCGCCATCAAGAGTACCGATGTCGCCGGCACTGTGCTTAGCCTAGACACCATCATAGAGCGCCTGCCGAAACTAAAGGTTAACCGTAGCGAATCCAAGATCAACGCCAGAGACGATTCCCTGCAAGTCACCGAGTCTATCGACGACTGGCAGACCAATCTGGCCAAGTCCTGGCAGGCACTCATCGAAGAGTTTGTCATTATACGCAAGCGCACTACTGATCCAGCCCCCCTATTGGCACCCGATCAGCAGTGGTATCTTGTTGAAAATATTCGCAACAAACTCCTACAGGCACAGTTGGCTCTGTTCCGTCAGGATCAGGTGAACTATCGTCAGTCGGTAAACCTCGCCAGAAAGTGGATCTTCCAGTACTTCGCGCTCGACGATAACAAAACCGAGCAGACACTGGCCGCCCTGGATGCCTTGGCCACGCTGGAAATCCAGTCGCCCACCATAGAACAATTTGCCGCCACGCCGCTGCTACAGCAACTGGTCTCAAACGGCAGCCTGCTTAAAGATCGGGAGACATCGCTATGATAAGAGCCTTGATCTACCTGGTAATCGTCATCATAGGGTTAATCGCCAGCCCCTATCTGTCCTGGCTAAAGGGCTATATCTATATCGCCATCGGCGACTATGAACTGGAAACCAGCCTAGTATTTGCCATGTTTGCTGCCGTCATGTTTTACGTGGGCCTGGTCTTGCTGGAAATGCTGGTCGTCTGGAGCGTGAACCTGGTCCTAAACAGCCGTCTGTTACCGGAAAAGTGGCGCCGTAAGGCGGCCAGAAAACATACTCTCACAGGCGCCTTAGCCTTGGCCGAAGAAGATTGGTCGACCGCCGAAAAGGCGATGGCCCGTGGCGCCGATAAGGGCGAGATCCCGGCGTTGAATCTATTAGCTGCCGCCCGCGCCGCCCAGCACAGAAACGATCATGATGCCCGTGACCATTACCTCAACGAGGCGGCAAAAGACCCTGCCGCATACAAGGCGGTACTCACGACACGAGTAAGATATCTGCTACAACAGGGTGAACTCACCCGGGCACGCGCACTACTGGACGAGCTCAATCCAACCAGCAAGAGTAAGCCGCCTGTGTTAGGGTTGGCGCTCGATCTCTACCGTGCCCAGGAAGATTGGTCAGCCCTCAAGCTGTTGCTTCCCATAGTTAAGAAGCGCGGGATTATCGACGAGACAGAGCATCAGCAGCTCAACGCCGAAGTGAATCTGGCCCTGCTCAGGCAAGCTGCCGGCCAGAACGAACAGGCATTAGAAAAAGCCTGGCACTGGCTTAGCCGTGCAGAACGCAAACAAACCGAGTTTATTGCACAATATGCCCTGGGTCTGGCCAAATTCGAGCGCAGAGACGAGGCGATCAAGCTCTTGATGAAGCAGGCAAAACAGCAGCCGACGCAGGCGATCTTCGACGCTCTTCCCCAGGTATTGACCCCCGCCGATCTCGACGCAAGAAAGCAACTTTTTGAACTTGAGAAGAAACTCGGCGAACAGACCGAATACCAAGCCTGTATCGCCGCCCTGTATGATCAGAGCAAGGAGTTTAGAGAGTCACAGAAATGGTGGTTAAGAGTCTGTCAACAATCCCCCACTAAACAGCGTTGGCTGGCGCTTGCCGAGGCCTGCGAACACCTGGGAGAACAGAACCAGGCGCTACAAAATTACCGTAAAGCGGCAATTTTTTGACGCTTTCTTATACTGTTTTTAGATAAGAAACCACCATCACTGGTGGTTTTTTGTTTTTAAAGGAGTCCCTAACTTGCTTCCTTCCATATAACCCTCTCTAAAACAATCAATTAGTTGTACTTTTATCAAAACACTGTATTTTCCCCTATTTTTCGCTTAATTGCCGCTATTTGACAGCTATTCAATGCCAACCACACTTAAAGAGATAAACCAGGTGGGTATACCAATAGCAAGCGCAAAACAGAACTCTTTTGCTCTTGATTTTACATTTAGTAGAGCGAGAAATGATTATGGGTGCTTCAATCACAACACAGGATGCAGTAGTTGTTAACCTTGTAGGCGAACTCAAGGTTAAAGATGAACAAGGAAATATCAGAGAGGTAAAAATAGGCGACCTGATCCATGCCGGGGAGCAACTTATATTTTCACCCAATGTTAAGTTTAATCTTGAATATGAAGATGGCTCATCAACGACCCAAGCCAACTTGATGCAAGATACACTTAATCAAGACATAAGGGTCAGCAATGCTACCAGCCAGGGACAACAGAATGACGCCGCGCCCGAAACCGATACGCCAGTAGCTCTGGATCCCGAAATCGCCGCACTGCAAGCCCAGATACTAGCCGGTGATGATCCGACCCAAGGACTCCCAGAAACAGCGGCCGGAGCCGGTACTGGCGGTAATGAAGGTGGATCCGACTTCGTCTCCGTCGGCAGAGCCGCCGATGAGACACTTGCCGATGCGGGCTGGGACACAACAGGTTTCCCACTGACATCGGATACCACGGTTGAAGAAGTGATCATTCCCGAGCTTCAACCCACGCCAACGGTATCCTCTGCGACCTTCTCGCTATTCGAGGCCAATCTGGCGCAGGGTAGCTCACCGTCTGCCCTATTAACCAGTTTTGCCAACAGTATTCAAACCGCAGCAGATGCAGGCATTAGTAGTCTCACCATCAATGGCATCAACATCATTAGTGGCGGCCAATTTGCCGGTCCTATAGTGATCAATACTCCAAACGGTGTCCTCACCATTACAGGCTTTGACAGCTCATCGGGACAATTTACCTACGACTATGCTTTCAATAGCGCAGCCGATCACAGCGCAGGCGATCAACTGCAATTCCTGTTCAACATTGAACTGATCGATAATCAGGGTGCTGTCGCCACAGGTACCATTACAGTCAATATTATCGACGATCAACCTACAGGACTCGCCGACAGTAACGCCGTCACAGAAGATTCGGCCACCGTGGCAACAGGCAACTTGCTCGTAAATGATACTCTGGGTGCAGACTCAGCTCAGGTTACAGCCGTCACCAATAGCCAAGGCACCTCCATCAACCTTGGTGAGATCAATAGCATCCAAGGCCAGTTCGGGGTACTCACCCTGTTTGCCGATGGCAGCTATAGCTATCAACTCAACAATGGCTCCAACTCAGTACAGTCACTTGCGCTCGGTGAGCAGATAACAGAAACCTTTAATTACCTGCTAACCGACAGCGACGGCGACGCGGTACTCGTCCCACTGACCATTACCATCACGGGTACTAACGATCTTCCAATACTGACAATTGACGGCCTAGGCGGCGTGACGGAAGATGCCAGCAACCCTAACCTGACCGACAGCGGCGCACTCAGCTTCACCGACGTGGATGTCAACAACACCCACAGCGTCACCGAGGTCTACAACAATGACATCGGCTGGAGCGGTGGTGACCTCACCAACGTACTCAGCGCCAGCCAAATCCAGAGCCTCATCGACGGCTTCAGCGTCGACAGCGACAGCTGGGATTACAGTATCCTTAACTCTCTGGTGCAGTTCCTTGCTGAAGATGAAACCATCACCTTAAGCTTCGAGGTCACGGTCACCGACAACGATGGCGGGTCTGACACTAAGACCGTCAGCCTCACCATCACAGGCACCAACGACCTGCCGGTGCTCACCGTGGATGCCACAGGCGGCGTGACGGAAGATGCCAGCAATCCTAACCTGACCGACAGCGGCGCACTCAGCTTCACCGACGTGGATGTCAACAACACCCACAGCGTCACCGAGGTCTACAACAATGACATCRGCTGGAGCGGTGGTGACCTCACCAACGTACTCAGCGCCGGTCAAATCCAGAGCCTCATCGACGGCTTCAGCGTCGACAGCGACAGCTGGGATTACAGTATCCTTAACTCTCTGGTGCAGTTCCTTGCTGAAGATGAAACCATCACCTTAAGCTTCGAGGTCACGGTCACCGACAACGATGGCGGGTCTGACACCAAGACCGTCAGCCTCACCATCACAGGCACCAACGACCTGCCGGTGCTCACCGTGGATGCCACAGGGTCTGACACTAAGACCGTCAGCCTCACCATCACAGGCACCAACGACCTGCCGGTGCTCACCGTGGATGCCACAGGCGGCGTGACGGAAGATGCCAGCAATCCTAACCTGACCGACAGCGGCGCACTCAGCTTCACCGACGTGGATGTCAACAACACCCACAGCGTCACCGAGGTCTACAACAATGACATCAGCTGGAGCGGTGGTGACCTCACCAACGTACTCAGCGCCGGTCAAGTCCAGAGCCTCATCGACGGCTTCAGCGTCGACAGCGACAGCTGGGATTACAGTATCCTTAACTCTCTGGTGCAGTTCCTTGCTGAAGATGAAACCATCACCTTAAGCTTCGAGGTCACGGTCACCGACAACGATGGCGGGTCTGACACCAAGACCGTCAGCCTCACCATCACAGGCACCAACGACCTGCCGGTGCTCACCGTGGATGCCACAGGCGGCGTGACGGAAGATGCCAGCAATCCTAACCTGACCGACAGCGGCGCACTNCGGCTTCAGCGTCGACAGCGACAGCTGGGATTACAGTATCCTTAACTCTCTGGTGCAGTTCCTTGCTGAAGATGAAACCATCACCTTAAGCTTCGAGGTCACGGTCACCGACAACGATGGCGGGTCTGACACCAAGACCGTCAGCCTCACCATCACAGGCACCAACGACCTGCCGGTGCTCACCGTGGATGCCACAGGCGGCGTGACGGAAGATGCCAGCAATCCTAACCTGACCGACAGCGGCGCACTSAGCTTCACCGACGTGGATGTCAACAACACCCACAGCGTCACCGAGGTCTACAACAATGACATCGGCTGGAGCGGCGGTGACCTGACCAGCGTGCTCAGCGCCGGTCAAATCCAGAGCCTCATCGACGGCTTCAGCGTCGACAGCGACAGCTGGGATTACAGTATCCTTAACTCTCTGGTGCAGTTCCTTGCTGAAGATGARACCATCACCTTAAGCTTCGAGGTCACGGTCACCGACAACGATGGCGGGTCTGACACTAAGACCGTCAGCCTCACCATCACAGGCACCAACGACCTGCCGGTGCTCACCGTGGATGCCAGCGGCGGCGTGGTCGAAGATGCCAGCAACCCTAACCTGACCGACAGCGGCGCACTCAGCTTCACCGACGTGGATGTCAACAACACCCACAGCGTCACCGAGGTCTACAACAATGACATCGGCTGGAGCGGTGGTGACCTCACCAACGTACTCAGCGCCAGCCAAATCCAGAGCCTCATCGACGGCTTCAGCGTCGACAGCGACAGCTGGGATTACAGTATCCTTAACTCTCTGGTGCAGTTCCTTGCTGAAGATGAAACCATCACCTTAAGCTTCGAGGTCACGGTCACCGACAACGATGGCGGGTCTGACACCAAGACCGTCAGCCTCACCATCACAGGCACCAACGACCTGCCGGTGCTCACCGTGGATGCCACAGGCGGCGTGACGGAAGATGCCAGCAATCCTAACCTGACCGACAGCGGCGCACTCAGCTTCACCGACGTGGATGTTAACAACACCCACAGCGTCACCGAGGTGTATAACGATGACATCAGCTGGGACGGCGGCGATCTGACCAACGTGCTCAGCGCAGGCCAAATCCAGAGCCTCATCGACGGCTTCAGCGTCGACAGCGACAGCTGGGATTACAGCATCCTTAACTCTCTGGTGCAGTTCCTTGCTGAAGATGAGACCATCACCTTAAGCTTCGAGGTCACGGTCACCGACAACGATGGCGGGTCTGATACTAAGACCGTCAGCCTCACCATTACCGGTACCAACGACCTGCCGGTGCTCACCGTGGATGCCACAGGCGGCGTGACGGAAGATGCCAGCAATCCTAACCTGACCGACAGCGGCGCACTCAGCTTCACCGACGTGGATGTCAACAACACCCACAGCGTCACCGAGGTCTACAACAATGACATCAGCTGGAGCGGTGGTGACCTGACCAGCGTGCTCAGCGCAGGTCAAATCCAGAGCCTCATCGACGGCTTCAGCGTCGACAGCGACAGCTGGGACTACAGCATCCTTAACTCTCTGGTGCAGTTCCTTGCTGAAGATGAAACCATCACCTTAAGCTTCGAGGTCACGGTCACCGACAACGATGGCGGGTCTGACACCAAGACCGTCAGCCTCACCATTACCGGCACCAACGACCTGCCGGTGCTCACCGTGGACGCCAGCGGCGGCGTGACGGAAGATGCCAGCAACCCTAACCTGACCGACAGCGGCGCACTGAGCTTCACCGACGTGGATGTCAACAACACCCACAGCGTCACCGAGGTCTACAACAATGACATCAGCTGGAGCGGTGGTGACCTCACCAGCGTACTCAGCGCCGGTCAAATCCAGAGCCTCATCGACGGCTTCAGCGTCGACAGTGACAGCTGGGATTACAGTATCCTCAACTCTCTGGTGCAGTTCCTTGCTGAAGATGAGACCATCACCTTAAGCTTCGAGGTCACGGTCACCGACAACGACGGCGGGTCTGATACCAAGACCGTCAGCCTCACCATTACCGGCACCAACGACCTGCCGGTGCTCACCGTGGACGCCAGCGGCGGCGTGACCGAAGATGCCAGCAATCCTAACCTGACCGACAGCGGCGCACTGAGCTTCACCGACGTGGATGTCAACAACACCCACAGCGTCACCGAGGTCTACAACAATGACATCGGCTGGAGCGGTGGTGACCTCACCAGCGTACTCAGCGCCGGTCAAATCCAGAGCCTCATCGACGGCTTCAGCGTCGACAGCGACAGCTGGGATTACAGTATCCTGAACAGTGATGTGCAGTTCCTTGCTGAAGATGAGACCATCACCTTAAGCTTCGAGGTCACGGTCACCGATAACGACGGCGGGTCTGACACCAAGACGGTTAGCCTCACCATTACCGGTACCAACGACCTGCCGGTACTCACCGTGGATGCCACAGGCGGCGTGACGGAAGATGCCAGCAATCCTAACCTGACCGACAGCGGCGCACTCAGCTTCACCGACGTGGATGTCAACAACACCCACAGCGTCACCGAGGTCTACAACAATGACATCAGCTGGAGCGGTGGTGACCTGACCAGCGTGCTCAGCGCAGGTCAAATCCAGAGCCTCATCGACGGCTTCAGCGTCGACAGCGACAGCTGGGATTACAGCATCCTTAACTCTCTGGTGCAGTTCCTTGCTGAAGATGAAACCATCACCCTGAGTTTCAATGTCACAGTCACTGATAATGACGGGGGCACAGATACTCAAACAGTCACAATCACCATCAATGGAACTAACGATCCAATTGAGGGCGAATTTGCTAAAGAGATCTGGGTACCGGCATCGCTTGCTGAAATAGCCATACCTTACCTTGATGGTTATCCACTCAACATTGATATACCAACGGACCAAGACTACACAGATGTCATCACTATCACAGGATTGAATCTATCCTTCGTCGATCCTGACGAGACAGCCGACATAGGCGAAATTTGGTATATAGATGATGTTACCGGGGAGTTGACCCAGTATCTCTTCGATAGTCCCGTCGTGCTATCGGCTTCTGAACTCGGTAGCCTAATATATGTCCCCGGAAGTGATGGAGATACAGGCGAGCAGCTAGACATTAACCTCACCTTCACAATCAACTCGGGTTCCGATAGCGTCGATGGTAACTTTGTCATACATACGGTTCCAGCGAATAGCCTGGGCGGAAATACTGTGCTCATTGGTGATGGTTCATCACCACTAACTTCAGGTAATGATCAAGATGCCTTCCTGACCGTTAGTAGCGCATTTGCCAGCGCCATCAACTTAGATCCAAGCAGCGGTGCATTAGATCTGTTTACTGATTTCCAAAAATCGCCTTTCGATATCCCAATTCCTAACAGCGAAATTGGCGGACAGACAGGCATAGAAAGGGAGGAGGAAGTATCAGTAAGGCTGACTATTAACGGTATCACCTTCATTGTGATAGCGGCAGCTAATGGCGTAACGGATTGGTTTTATGATGCTGATTCAGGTCTGATGAATGCCCATATCTCTTATACAAACATCCTTATGGAATCAGACAATAGTATTACACTTGCCGATTACTTAGCAGCTAATCCAGTCGATCCCGGTGATATTTGGACCATTACCTACTTGGATAACGATGGTGGCTCCTATCAGGCTCGCTTTGTACAGGCCACCTTTACCCATGAGCTGCTAGCTGATACAGCGGTGACAGTCACAGGTACTGATGATGTGGATAACCTTATCTTCGGCACCACAGAGGGTGACTCTCTAACAGGGGCAAACCTCGATGACGAAATATATGGTCGAGAAGGCAACGACTCTATATTCGGTTTGGAAGGCGACGATCAACTCATCGGTGGCTCTGGTGACGATCTGATAGAAGGCGGAAGTGGTAACGACATCATCTTAGGAGGCCTAGGAAACGACACTATCGATGGCGGCATAGGCGCCGATATACTCATTGGTGGTGCAGGCAGCGATACCATAGATGCGGGTATTGACAGCGACATTGACACCTTGGTCTGGGATATTGGTTCCGACGACAACGGCATAGATACTGTGCTCAATTTCGACATCAGTATGGATCAGTTAGATTTGTCAGCAATCTTAGTCGACGAAGAGAATGGTATGTACTCTCTAGATCAATACTTAGCATTCAATTTCAGCGGTGGGAATACTGAGATCTCTGTCGATGCCAACCATGATGGAATCGTTGATCTCACGATCGTATTGAACAATGTTGACTTAACCAATAACAACACCTTAAGCGATACACAGATCATCAACAATCTACTCGGCAACGAAAACCTGATTATTGATACAATTCCATAACAGCTGACATTGTCGCGACACCCTACAAGGTCAAACCCTAACAATTAGTGGTTTGGCCTTTTTATTTGTCAATCACAAGCATTACAAACTGCGAGCATACCTTACCTTTAGCATTATTTGTGTGTCAAAAAATTGACCACTGTACAGACTATTGATAACATTCAACACTTGGCGAAAAAACGCGCTAACAGTTACAACACTTAAAATCAAGTTGTGTCATTTAATTCTGCGGGGGCAGGTATGAAATCGATAGTTACAACCAAAAATGGACAAGTTATAGATGTGAAAGGGAAGGTTTCTTTGGTAACAGAAACCGAGCAAAAAGCAGTAACTATCGGTGAAGTGATTCCCGAAGGAAGCACGATTCTCATTGCTGAGCAGGCTGATTTAGAGCTTGAGTTTGCAGATGGCACTTCTTTTACAAGTCAAAGTATCAATGACACTTCGTCTGTTGAAGCTGATGCATTAAATGAAATTGAACAACTTCAAGCACTGATCGCATCAGGAGAAGATCCAACAGCCGAATTACCAGAAACCGCCGCGGGTAATACTGCCACCAGTGAAGGTGACTCTGGCTTTATCTCCGTAAGCAGAACTGGCGCCCAAACAATCGCTGGCGCCGGATATACTACATCTGGATTCTCTGTAGAACAGCCTACAGTTCAAGCGTTTACCGTTAGTAGTGATGACGCCCCTACCATTACCGCTAATGACACTAATACTATCGCAGAAGATGAAGTCGCAACTGGCAACGTTTTAGATAATGATCTTGATTTCGATACCGAATTATCAGTAGTCAGCTTCAGTGTCGACGGTCAAACCGTCAATGCCGGCACTACCGTCGAGCTAGAAGGTGGCAGCCTGGTGATCAACGCCGATGGCAGCTACACCTTTACGCCAAACGACAACTGGAACGGCAGTGTGCCGGTCATCACCTACACCACCAATACCGGTGAAAGTGCGACCCTGACCATTAATGTCACCCCAGTAGATGACCCATCCGTGCTGGCCAACGACAGCAACACCGTGGCAGAAGACACNAGTAGTCAGCTTCAGTGTCGACGGTCAAACCGTCAATGCCGGCACTACCGTCGAGCTAGAAGGTGGCAGCCTGGTGATCAACGCCGATGGCAGCTACACCTTTACGCCAAACGACAACTGGAACGGCAGTGTGCCGGTCATCACCTACACCACCAATACCGGTGAAAGTGCGACCCTGACCATTAATGTCACCCCAGTAGATGACCCATCCGTGCTGGCCAACGACAGCAACACCGTGGCAGAAGACACCGTGGCAAGCGGTAACGTGCTCGATAACGATAGCGACATCGACAGCCAACTGTCTGTGGTCAGCTTCAGTGTCGACGGTCAAACCGTCAATGCCGGCACCAGCGTCGAGCTAGAAGGTGGCAGCCTGGTGATCAACGCCGATGGCTCTTACACCTTTACACCAAACGACAACTGGAACGGCAGTGTGCCGGTCATCACCTACACCACCAACACCGGTGAAAGTGCGACCCTGATCATTACTGTCACCCCAGTAGATGACCCTTCTGTACTGGCCAACGACAGCAACACCGTGGCAGAAGACACAGTAGCAAGCGGTAACGTGCTCGATAACGACAGTGACATCGACAGCGAACTGTCTGTGGTCAGCTTCAACGTCGACGGTCAAACCGTCAATGCCGACACCAGCGTCGAGCTAGAAGGTGGCAGCCTGGTGATCAACGCCGACGGCAGCTACACCTTTACACCAAACGACAACTGGAACGGCAGTGTGCCGGTCATCACCTACACCACCAACACCGGTGAAAGTGCGACCCTGACCATTACTGTCACCCCAGTAGATGATCCATCTGTACTGGCTAACGACAGCAACACCGTGGCAGAAGACACAGTAGCAAGCGGTAACGTGCTCGATAACGACAGCGATATCGACAGCCAACTGTCTGTGGTCAGCTTCAGCGTCGACGGTCAAACCGTCAATGCCGGCACTACCGTCGAGCTAGAAGGTGGCAGCCTGGTGATCAACGCCGATGGCAGCTACACCTTTACGCCAAACGACAACTGGAACGGCAGTGTGCCGGTCATCACCTACACCACCAATACCGGTGAAAGTGCGACCCTGACCATTAATGTCACCCCAGTAGATGACCCATCCGTGCTGGCCAACGACAGCAACACCGTGGCAGAAGACACNAGTAGTCAGCTTCAGTGTCGACGGTCAAACCGTCAATGCCGGCACTACCGTCGAGCTAGAAGGTGGCAGCCTGGTGATCAACGCCGATGGCAGCTACACCTTTACGCCAAACGACAACTGGAACGGCAGTGTGCCGGTCATCACCTACACCACCAATACCGGTGAAAGTGCGACCCTGACCATTAATGTCACCCCAGTAGATGACCCATCCGTGCTGGCCAACGACAGCAACACCGTGGCAGAAGACACAGTGGCAAGCGGTAACGTGCTCGATAACGAYAGCGACATCGACAGCCAACTGTCTGTGGTCAGCTTCAGYGTCGACGGTCAAACCGTYAAYGCYGGYACYACCGTCGAGCTAGAAGGTGGCAGCCTGGTGATCAACGCCGACGGCAGCTACACCTTTACGCCAAACGACAACTGGAACGGCAGTGTGCCGGTCATCACCTACACCACCAACACCGGTGAAAGTGCGACCCTGACCATTAATGTCACCCCAGTAGATGACCCTTCTGTACTGGCTAACGACAGCAACACCGTGGCAGAAGACACAGTGGCAAGCGGTAACGTGCTCGATAACGACAGCGATATCGACAGCGAACTGTCTGTGGTCAGCTTCAGCGTCGACGGTCAAACCGTTAACGCTGGTACTACCGTCGAGCTAGAAGGTGGCAGCCTGGTGATMAACGCCGAYGGCAGCTACACCTTTACACCGAACCAAGATTGGAACGGCAGTGTGCCGGTCATCACCTACACCACCAATACCGGTGAAAGCGCGACCCTGACCATTAATGTCACCCCAGTAGATGACCCTTCTGTACTGGCCAACGACAGCAACACCGTGGCAGAAGACACCGTGGCAAGCGGCAACGTGCTCGATAACGACAGCGATATCGACAGTCAGCTGTCTGTGGTCAGCTTCAGCGTCGACGGTCAAACCGTTAACGCCGGCACCACCGTCGAGCTAGAAGGTGGCAGCCTGGTGATCAACGCCGATGGCTCTTACACCTTTACGCCAAACGACAACTGGAACGGCAGTGTGCCGGTCATCACTTACACCACCAATACCGGTGAAAGCGCGACCCTGACCATTAATGTCACCCCAGTTATTGATGGAGCTCCAACAGTTACGATCACCACTGATATAAACAATGATGCATTTATCAGCAACAGTGAATTAAATGGGAGCACGACAATTGATGTAACCATTAGCCTTGAAAATACAGGAGCAATTGTCGGTGACACTCTTACAGTAAATGGAATTTCAATAGTCCTTACTCAGGAACATATTACTAACAACAGTGTAGATATGACTTTACCATCACCAGGTGAAGGTAATGAGATAGTTGTTACCGCAACTGTCACCGATCAAGCTGGAAACATATCTGCTCCGGGTACTGACTCTGCAGTCTTAGACACCAACGCCAGCGCTACCATCACGGTGGATAACATCACCAGTGATGACGTGCTCAACGCCCAGGAAGCGGCCGGCAATGTCACGGTCACCGGTACCGTCGGCGGCGATGCCGCCATCGGTGATACGGTCACCATGGTGATCAACGGCACGACCTACACCACCACAGTGATCGCCCTGCCTAATGGCGGCCTGGGCTTTAGCGTCGCCGTCGCCGGC
The DNA here is from genome assembly GCF_022398495.1 of Shewanella sp. Isolate8. Classification (NCBI taxonomy): domain Bacteria; kingdom Pseudomonadati; phylum Pseudomonadota; class Gammaproteobacteria; order Alteromonadales; family Shewanellaceae; genus Shewanella; species Shewanella sp. Isolate8. The sequence continues at coordinate 726,637 of NZ_JAKEVI010000003.1, forward strand.
AGCGACTTGGCCCTTGATACTGAGTTCACTGCAACCGTCTCCGGCACCGATGACGCCGGCAACCCCTTTACNCAGTGATGACGTGCTCAACGCCCAGGAAGCGGCCGGCAATGTCACGGTCACCGGTACCGTCGGCGGCGATGCCGCCATCGGTGATACGGTCACCATGGTGATCAACGGCACGACCTACACCACCACAGTGATCGCCCTGCCTAATGGCGGCCTGGGCTTTAGCGTCGCCGTCGCCGGCAGCGACTTGGCCCTTGATACTGAGTTCACTGCAACCGTCTCCGGCACCGATGACGCCGGCAACCCCTTTACCGCTGACACCATTTCGACACACACTGTCGACACCAACGCCAGCGCCACCATCACGGTGGATAACATCACCAGCGATGACGTGCTCAACGCCCAAGAAGCGGCCAGCGATGTCACTGTCACCGGTACCGTCGGCGGCGATGCCGCCATCGGTGATACGGTCACCATGGTGATCAACGGCACAACCTACACCACCACAGTGATCGCCCTGCCTAATGGCGGCCTGGGCTTTAGCGTCGCCGTCGCCGGCAGCGACTTGGCCCTTGATACTGAGTTCACTGCAACCGTCTCCGGCACCGATGACGCCGGCAACCCCTTTACTGCTGACACCGTTTCGACACACACTGTCGACACCAACGCCAGCGCCACCATCACGGTGGATAACATCACCAGTGATGACGTGCTCAACGCCCAGGAAGCAGCCGGCAATGTCACGGTCACCGGTACCGTCGGCGGCGATGCCGCCATCGGTGATACGGTCACCATGGTGATCAACGGCACGACCTACACCACCACAGTGATCGCCCTGCCTAATGGCGGCCTGGGCTTTAGCGTCGCCGTCGCCGGCAGCGACTTGGCCCTTGATACTGAGTTCACTGCAACCGTCTCCGGCACCGATGACGCCGGCAACCCCTTTACTGCTGACACCATTTCAACACACACTGTCGACACCGGCGCCAGCGCCACCATCACGGTGGATAACATCACCAGTGATGACGTGCTCAACGCCCAGGAAGCAGCCGGCAATGTCACGGTCACCGGTACCGTCGGCGGCGATGCCGCCATCGGTGATACGGTCACTATGGTGATCAACGGCACAACCTACACCACCACAGTGATCGCCCTGCCTAATGGCGGCCTGGGCTTTAGCGTCGCCGTCGCCGGCAGCGACTTGGCCCTTGATACTGAGTTCACTGCAACCGTCTCCGGCACCGATGACGCCGGCAACCCCTTTACTGCTGACACCATTTCGACACACACTGTCGACACCGGCGCCAGCGCCACCATCACGGTGGATAACATCACCAGTGATGACGTGCTCAACGCCCAGGAAGCAGCCGGCAATGTCACGGTCACCGGTACCGTCGGCGGCGATGCCGCCATCGGTGATACGGTCACCATGGTGATCAACGGCACGACCTACACCACCACAGTGATCGCCCTGCCTAATGGCGGCCTGGGCTTTAGCGTCGCCGTCGCCGGCAGCGACTTGGCCCTTGATACTGAGTTCACTGCAACCGTCTCCGGCACCGATGACGCCGGCAACCCCTTTACTGCTGACACCATTTCCCAGTGATGACGTGCTCAACGCCCAGGAAGCGGCCGGCAATGTCACGGTCACCGGTACCGTCGGCGGCGATGCCGCCATCGGTGATACGGTCACCATGGTGATCAACGGCACGACCTACACCACCACAGTGATCGCCCTGCCTAATGGCGGCCTGGGCTTTAGCGTCGCCGTCGCCGGCAGCGACTTGGCCCTTGATACTGAGTTCACTGCAACCGTCTCCGGCACCGATGACGCCGGCAACCCCTTTACTGCTGACACCATTTCGACACACACTGTCGACACCAACGCCAGCGCCACCATCACGGTGGATAACATCACCAGTGATGACGTGCTCAACGCCCAGGAAGCGGCCGGCAATGTCACGGTCACCGGTACCGTCGGCGGCGATGCCGCCATCGGTGATACGGTCACCATGGTGATCAACGGCACGACCTACACCACCACAGTGATCGCCCTGCCTAATGGCGGCCTGGGCTTTAGCGTCGCGGTCGCAGGCAGCGATTTGGCCCTTGATACCGAGTTCACTGCCACTGTCTCTGGTACCGATGATGCCGGTAACCCCTTTACCGCCGACACCATTTCGACACATACCGTCATACGAGTGTCAGGTGGCAGCAACGCTGATCTCACTGTCGATGACGCCAACACACTTGGCTCAGCAAGCGACACCGACAGTTCAGGGCTGAGCTTCACAGCAGGCGTATACGATGTCACCAGTTTTGCCTTTACTAATATTGGCGATATCAATGTTAGCGGCCTTGACGCCAACATTAGCTGGGATCTTGATGCCTCGGGTAACCTGATCGGCAGCATAGACGGCACACCGGTATTACAGCTAAGTCTATCGGGTAGTAACATCAGCGCGGGCGCCACCGGTTCGGTAACTGTTTCAGTGACCCTGCTGGATAACTTGCCACACGGCGCAAACGTCGATGACATTGTCATCAATGGCATCACTGTAGAAGCGACAGATACAAGTAATGCAACCGCCACGGGTTCTGTATCCGTGAAGGTTATCGACGACGGCGTCACGCTCGATCCGCTAGACCTTGCCGGTGACAATGCCGCAGGTATCTATGATGGCGTTATCAATGTCGACGGCGCAGATCAAGACTTTAGTGCAGACCTCTCAGGCAATATTTCGGGCGGGGGAACCTTCTCCGACTCAGGCATTACCGCCGGTGGTTTGACCGTGTTCTACTATGTCGATCCGGCCAATCCAGGCATACTCATTGCCTATTCGGATACCAGTGGCACACCTTCGGCTTACGATTCTGGCAACGGTGCGCAATCGGTGATATTTACCCTATCTATCGATCCGAATAGCGATAGCTACCAGCTAGATCTGAAGCATGCCATCGATGAACTCAGCACAGTGACTGTAGCCAACATGAGTGGTGGTAAAGGCGGTAACACGCCAGCAGCCTATGTGATGGCCGATGGTACAATTTATAACGATATTAATGATGTAACGAATCCGAATGACATTGCATTCACCTTAACGTCTACATCGGGCAGCATTGCAAGCACCGTCAATGGCAACACAAATGGTTTCGGCGCACAAAACGCCTGGGTCGATCAAGGCGAAGCACTCATCATCGACTACGCCAATGAGGTAGCCTCGGCTTCGATCAACTTTAGCGGTGCCACCTATATCCATTACAAGGCCTACGATGCCAATGGCAACTTGCTGGGCGAAGGCGACATTACCAGCGGACAAACCATTGGTAACCTTGGCGAAATTAGCTATATCGAAGTGTCCACCAGTGCGCAAGGGGGGCATTCCAACTTCCAGTTTACCGGTACGTCGGCAGAGAATATCGTCAGCTCGACCGTGGATGTGGATCTCGACTTTGTGGTCGATGTGACCGACAGCGACGGCGATACCTCAACAGGTTCTATCCATGTTGATTTGGATGCACCAGGCAGCGCGACTACGGCTCCAACGGCGCTCTCCTCGAATGCTGTATCTATGCTGAGCGAAGCCGACCTTTACAAAGATGGCGCCGAGTCAGACGTACAGACACTGCGCTTCAAGTCTGGCAGTGAGTCGATTACGGCATTCCAGTTTGGCGATACGGATGATATCCAAGTCTCTGGTGTCAACGCCAAGATAAGCTGGTCATTTAACGAGAACGGACAACTCATAGGTACCTTCATGGGTAAAGAGGCTATCCGCCTGACCCTGAATGGTAATCGTATTGAGAGTGGTGCCGAGGGTAACGTAAGCGTTACCGCTGAGATTCTCGATACCTTCCCACACAATGTCAGCACCGAGGATTTAACAATTAGCGGTATTGATATTATAGCGGTTGATGCTAACGGCAAGACGGCAACAAGCACCTACTCAGTTACCGTACAAGACGATGCCCCAGAAATTGCCGCTAGCCAAACTGTTGATGTGACGGGCGATAACATTCCTGACACCTTAGTGGGTGAATTCTCATTAACCGGCAGCGGCGCTAGCCGCTCGCTTGATTTCGATGGCTTCACCATCACGGCAAGAGGATTTAGCTCGTCTACAGACTCAACGCTAACGACAGCGAACGTCTCTAGCACAAGTAGTGGCATAGGTGTTCAAAGCATAGATAGCCCATACCTTAACCTCCCTGGCGAAGTCGACTTCAGGAAGTTCGCCGATGGTAGTGAAGGCTCAGAGGAGATAGTTGTTACACTAGATGCCGATACTCTCGCTTATGGTGTCAACATAGAGTTCTCTGCGATGTTTGGCGGTGAACTTGAAGTAGGTATTGTCGAGTTTTATCGCGATGGCCAGCTGATCACAACGCAAACCTTTAGCTCGGATGCCAAAGATGGTAATTACGCCGCAGTCTTTGAAGTGTTACAAGGCGGGTTCGACAAGATGGTTATCAGGGCTACCGATAACGGTTTTGGTGCAGCCCATGGTGATAACAGCGACTTTGCCATCAAGGCTATTGAGTTCTTAGGCTATGACGACATAGCAACGGGTTATGCAACGGGCACAGTCGATACCGATTGGGGCGCCGATGGTATGGGATCTCTAAGCCTTACAGGCATAGACGAAACCAAACTGCAGACTAGCGATGGTCAAAGTATCTCTACCTCAATGTCGGGCAATACCCTTATCGGCGAAACAGCATCTGGTGAGCTAGTCTTTAAGGTTGAGTTTACACCTAGCACTGGTCAGTGGGAGTTCTATCAATACAAGACGATGGAAGCAACCGCCGATGGACAGCTAGACTTCAATGTTGTCGCAACCGATTCGGACGGCGATACCGCAATTGGTCATTTTGCCGTGAATCCTCAGTCTGTTGTACGTGACTACCAATATAGTAATGGAACAGATGGAGACAACGCACTAACAGGGACAAATGATCATGACGTCATCGTTAGTGATACGACCGGCATACAGGTAGTACAGGGCGAAAACTACAATGTCGCCTTTATCCTGGATTCGTCAGGAAGTATGGGCTCGAATCGAATTGAGTCGGCTAAGGATCAGCTACTACAGGTCTTCAATACATTGAAGGCCAGCGTGGGTGGCGCTACCTCAGGTACGGTGAACGTATTACTTGTCGACTTTAACAGCGGCACTAAGGCACATGTGGCCGTTAATCTAGCCGATTCAGATGCTATCTCTAAGTTAGAGAGCGTACTGAACGAAATCAGCAGCGACAACGGTAGAACCAACTACGAGGCGGCATTTGAGACTGTCATCGATTGGTTTAGTCATGGTTCGGCAGCTAGCAATACAGGAACCAACCTGACCTACTTCATCACAGATGGTGAAACCAACAACTACAACGTTGATGCCGATCCTGAAGATGTGTGGGTTTATAATAATTACTACAATGACTGGGATAAGAAGTTATCCGATCTTCTAGATAAGTACGTCCCAGGCCAAGAACTTAAGCACAATGGCAAAGTCATCATCGATGAATACGGTAACATTAATTACTGGTATAGAGACGATGGCTCATGGAAGCATTATCAGACTGGTAGCATGAGAGTCGATGAAAATGGCGACTACTATGTCGCGAAGATCGCCTCCGGATACAGCAATGGTAACGGTACCGACGTCACGGCAGAATCTGAAGCATTGGCGGCCTTCCAAGTGCTTAACACTCTGTCTAATGTCGAAGCCATCGGCATAGGCAGTGGTATTAGCCTGAATAAGCTAACTCCATATGACTCTGATGGTAACGTTGCAACCAACATCAACGTCAGCGATCTGGCCAGCATCATCTTGGGCTCTAAAGAGATGCTACTTCAAGGTGATGACACGGTTAACGCCGGCGAGGGCCACGACATAGTGTTTGGCGATCTGGTTCAGTTCGACGGTATTGACGGTCAGGGCTACGCAGCACTGCAGAAATTTGTGGCACAGCAACTAGGTGAAGATGCTTCAACCGTTACAATCCAAGATGTTCACGAATTCGTGGCGGCCAATCCAGCGCTATTCGACACCTCTCGCGACCAAGATGGCAACGATATACTGGCCGGTAATCAGGGCAACGATATCCTCTTCGGTCAAGGCGGCAATGACGAGCTTCACGGCGGTAGCGGCGATGATATGCTACTAGGCGGCCATGGCAGCGACATGCTGATCGGTGGTGCCGGCGAAGATATTCTCATCGGCGGCCTGGGCGATGACACCCTAACCGGTGGCTCAGGTAAGGCAGATAGTGAAGCCGATACTTTCGTTTGGCAGCAAGGTGATACGGGTACCGACCATATTACCGATTTCGATATCAACCAGGACAAGCTGGATCTAAGCGATCTGCTCCAGGGCGAAAACGGCGGTAACTTGGAAGACTACCTGCACTTCACCGTTGATAATGGTTCAACTACCATCGAGATTGATGCCAATAACGATGGTCACGTGGATCAGACCATCGTCCTCGACGGCGTCGACCTGAGCCATCTGGGCACAACCGATGGTCAAATCATCAACGGTTTATTGGGCTCGGAGGGTCACGGTGCATTGATCGTAGATAATGCCAACGTGAACCAGGCGGCTTCGAGCTTTGCCGTACCGACAACCCTCGACGATGATGGCCAAATCCAAGTCATACTCCCTTAAAAAGGAGAACAGTAGAATGGCACCAACTAGTTTCGGCTAATTGGTGTCATTTTTACTTTGGTGATGTTTTAGTATTACTTCTATAATTGTTCTACGATAATTTTATAATAAAATCTTAAGGATAAGCTTTTAAGGTGCAAGCTTCAGCGTCTCCAAAAACTGAGCAATGGACAGTTTCAGCCTCCCAAAGAGTGACTGTCGATCCCTTGTTAGACAGTTTAGTGTTATTGACAGAATACTTTGGCAGCCCCTGTTCCAGCGAGTCATTAGCCGCAGGACTGCCGCTGTCGGGGAGTATTTTGACACCCGAACTTGTCCCTCAGGCAGCAAGCCGAGCCGGGTTGGCGGCCAAGCTGACTCGTAAGGGGCTGGATCAGATCTCCCCGATCCTCCTGCCTTGTATCTTGCTGCTAAAAGATAAGAATGCCTGTCTGCTGCGAGAGATCGACATAGACAAAGACAGGGCTGTGATTCAGTTGCCGGAAACCGGCGGCGAAGAAGTGCTCAGCATAGAAGCGCTCGAAGCCATGTACGTCGGGTATCTATTTCTCGTGAAGCAGCAATACCGTGGCGACATGGGACTGGATGTGCATCTGCACGACAGTCGCACCCACTGGCTTATCCAAACCCTGAAAGATTCGGCGCCCATCTACCGAGACGCCTTAATAGCCTCCGTGCTGGTGAACCTGTTCGCCTTGGTATCGCCACTGTTTATCATGAATGTCTATGACAAGGTGGTGCCTAACCTCGCCTTTGAGTCCCTATGGGTACTCGCCATAGGCGCCGGCATCGCCTACATCTTCGATCTGGTCATGCGGCAACTCAGGGCCTACCTGATCGATGTGGCTGGCAAGAAGGTCGACATCATAGTGTCATCGAGGCTTTTCGCTAAGGCCATAGGCATACCCTTAGAGAAACGCTCCCCCAGTATCGGCGGCATGGCACGCCAGTTGGGCGAATTTGACAGCATACGCGAGATATTGACCTCGGCGACCATCACCACCTTGGTCGATCTGCCGTTTGCACTGTTCTTCATGCTGATCATCTATATCGTTGCGGGCGATCTAGCCATCATTCCTGTGATAGGCGGCATCATTATCATTGCCTATACCCTGATCATGCAGCCGCGCCTCAAGGCGGCTATCGAAGAGAGCAACAAGTTCTCTGGCCTGAAACATGGTCACCTGATCGAGTCTCTGGCCTCTATCGAGTCGATAAAATCCAGCGGCGCCGAAGGCCTAGTGCAGAAGAGCTGGCAGCAGATGATTGGCCACACCGCTAACTGGCAGCTGAAGGTCAAGAAGATCTCCACTTCGGTCACCAACGTTGCCAACTTCACCGTACAACTCTCCGTGGTCTGCGTGGTGATCTTAGGGGTATATCGCGTCGCCGATAACGATATCTCCATGGGCGGCATTATCGCCGCGGTGATCCTGTCTAGCCGGGCCATCTCACCCATGGCGCAGCTGGCCGGCCTGATGACCCGAGGCAACCATACCGCCAGCGCCCTAAGGCAGCTGGATCAGATCATGACCCAGGAAGATGAGTTTGAGAATAAGGGCCATCTGGTCAGCAAACAGCGTCTCAAGGGCCAGATCAACGCCGACCACGTCAGCTTTAATTATCCTGGCTCAGAGCGTCCCGTACTGCACCCCATGTCCCTGTCGATTGCACCGGGTGAACGCATCGCCATCATAGGCCGCAACGGTTCGGGCAAGAGCACCCTGGCCAAGCTCTTAGTCGGCCTCTACCAACCTACCAAGGGCAGTTTGCGCTACGACGGCCTGGATTCGGCGCAGATTCACCCAACAGATCTGCGTAGAAACTTCGGTTACCTGCCTCAGGACATCACTCTATTCCACGGGACAATCCGCGACAACATACTCTTCGGTACCCGACAGGTCACCGAACATCAGCTAATCCGTGCGGTGCAGTTGTCTGGCGTCAACCAGTTTACCGATATCGAGACCGAAGGCTTAGATCAACAGGTCGGTGAAGGCGGTCAGTCTCTGTCTCGCGGTCAACGCCAAACCATAGCGCTGGCACGGGCGACCCTAAACGATCCGCCAGTGCTGCTGATGGATGAGCCCACCGCAAGCCTAGATGCGCGCGCCGAAAAGCAATTTATTCGCGCCATGAAGAATGTCTCCAAGGAGCGCACCCTGCTGCTGATCACCCACAAGATGCACCTGCTGAATCTCGTTGACCGTATCATAGTCTTAGATCGAGGCCATCTGGTGGCCGACGGCCCGAAAGAGCAGGTACTCAACCAGCTCGCCAAGGGGCTACTTTCGGGAGGGCCGAAGAGTGAGTAAGCACTTAACTACCCAAGATTTAGAGATGGTCGATGACGTCTACGGCGCCATGATGACAGATGCGCCCACCAGTCACAGGCTGATAATCTGGGCCCTGACCGCCCTCGCCTTTAGCTTCCTGGTATGGGCCTATTTTGCCGAGCTGGATCGGGTGACCACGGGCACAGGCAAGGTGATTCCCTCGTCTCAGGTACAGGTGATTCAGAGTCTGGACGGCGGCATCATGAAAGAGTTGTATGTCCGTGAAGGCATGACGGTCACCAAGGGCCAGCCTCTGGTGCGCATAGATGACACCCGTTTTCGCTCAGACTTCGCCCAGCAGGAGCAGGAGGTCTACAGCCTGCAGGCTAACGTTATTCGTCTGCGCGCCGAGCTCAACAGCATCACCATCTCAGATGTGGCCGCCGACTGGCGCGAGCAGGTGAAGATCGCCAAACAGCCGCTACAGTTCCCGCCTGAGCTGATCGAAAGCGAACACGACCTGATAGAGCGTCAGCGCGACGAATACTCGGGCAGGCTGGACAACCTGAGCAATCAGCTGGAGATCCTAGCGCGCCAGATCCAACAGAAGCAGCAGGAAACCGAAGAGCTGGCCTCTAAGATCAATACCCTGACAACCAGCTTCCAGCTGGTGACCCGGGAACTTGAGCTGACCCGTCCGCTAGCCGACAAGGGGATTGTGCCCGAGGTTGAGCTGCTTAAGCTGGAACGTAACGTCAACGACATTCGCGGTGAGCTAAGCTCGCTCAGGCTACTCAGGCCGAAGGTTAAGGCATCACAGGATGAGGCGATACTGAAACGCCGCGAAGCCGTGTTCGTCTACGCCGCAGAGGCCCGCACCCAGCTCAACGAGATGCAGACACGTCTGTCGCGCATCAACGAGGCTCAGGTGGGCGCACGAGATAAGGTGAGCAAGGCCGAGATCGTCTCGCCGGTAAACGGCACGATCAAAACAGTTCATATCAACACCTTAGGTGGTGTTGTTCAGCCTGGCATCGACATCATAGAGATAGTGCCATCTGAAGATCAGCTGCTTATCGAAACCAAGATCATTCCGAAAGATATCGCATTTTTACATCCTGGCTTACCCGCCGTTGTTAAAGTTACTGCCTACGATTTCACTCGTTACGGTGGCCTCAATGGCGTTGTGGAGCACATCAGTGCCGATACAACACAGGACGAAGAGGGAAACAGTTTCTATCTTGTAAGGGTTAGAACTGAACTATCAAGTTTGACGAAAGACGACGGCACCCAGATGCCCATCATACCTGGCATGTTAACCACGGTGGATGTGATCACTGGGCAAAGATCTGTTCTGGAGTACATACTTAATCCAATTTTGAGAGCAAGAGACACTGCTCTACGTGAACGTTAAGTTCACAACAATAACCAGGGGGGTTACCAAATGAGTAAGCAAACCATGCATCAACTAAAGCGCAGTGCCATGGCACTCGCCATTAGTGCGATGTTGATACCCGGGGCAGCCTCTAGCCAAACGCTAGAACAGGCTGTCGCCCATACGCTGGATACCAATCCAGATATTCGCATCGCATTTAATCGCTTCAAGGCACGCGAAGAGCAGGTCAATCAGGCAATCGCCGGTTACATGCCAAGCGTTGATATCAGTGGTGGCTATGGCTGGGAGCAGACAAATAGTCCGTCTACCCGCCGCCGTGCAGGCCAGGGCGATGTTGACGAAGATGGTGTCATCGAATTGATGCGTGGTGAAGTCGGATTTAGCATCAAGCAGATGCTTTTCGACGGTTTCTACACCTCGAGCGAAGTGGATCGTTTTAGCTTCGAAGCCAGCGCCGATCAATGGGCCCTGTTTGCCGCTGCCGAAGATATCGCACTGGATGTGGCTAAAGTCTACGTCAACTATATTCGTAGTGAGCAAGTGCTGACCCTGGCAGAGAAAAACCTGCAGAGTCATAAAGACATCTATGATCAGATCAAACAGCGTACCGATTCGGGCCTGGGCTCAGTCGCAGATCTGTCTCAAATCACGGGTCGTCTGGCCCGCGCCAACGCCAACGTGATCGCGGCGAAGAACAACTTCTTCGATGCCAAGGCGCAGTTTGTTCGTATCGTCGAGAAAGAGCCGGAAAACCTAATCGTTCCCGTGCCTGATGACGATATGCTGCCGACCAACCTCACCGACGGCCTCAAGGTTGCCCAGGAAAACCATCCTATTCTGAAATCCGCCGCCAGTGATATCTCGGCGGCAGAGAACGAGCGTTCATCAGCCCAGTCCAACTACTACCCTAAGCTCTCGCTAGAATTAGGTGGCAACTGGAATGACAACCTGGACGGTGAAGACGGCTACTCAATTTTTGCCAACCAGAATGTCGGCGGTCACAACAATGATCTTGTCGCCATGGTAAGGGTGAAATACAACCTGTTTGCCGGTGGTAAAGATCTGGCCCGCGAGAAAGAAGCCGCCTACAAGATAGGTGAGGCGAAAGAGATTCGCCAGCGTGCCTATCGTCAGGTGGTCGAAGGGGTCAACCTGGCCTGGAACGCCTATGAGATGCTAGAGCCACAGAAGCTCTATATCCGCGATCACGTCATCGCAGCCAAAGACACTCAAGTCGCCTATAGCCAACAGTTCAACCTGGGACAGCGCACCTTATTGGATTTGCTGGATACCGAAAACGAACTGTTTGAAGCGCGTAAGGATTACCTCGATGCCGAATATGACGAGATCCTCTCTGAATATCGCATCCTTAACGCTACAGGAAGACTACTGGAATCGCTTCGTGTGACTCGCCCCGATGTCTGGAAGGGTGAGCGCGAATACGAAGGGGGAGTAAAATAATGAAAGCCTTACTGATTATTCTTAGCGTCGCCTTACTGGGCGGCTGCGCCTCGCGCGACATAGTGACCATGGATACCCCAACCAATCAGGTATTCGATCTTAACGACAAAGATAAAGATGGTGTTATTGTCGCTCGCGAACGCTGTAACGATACAGTGCTCGGTGCCAACATTGATAACTACGGCTGTGGTAAGATTAAGCCGATCAATGAGCGTCAAGAGCTTAAGATATTGTTCGCCAACGACTCTTACTACATTGATCCCCAGTACTATGATCAGGTAGAAATGGTTGCGACTTTCATGAGACAGTACCCCAATACTAAGGTGACCATTGAAGGTCACTGCAGTAAGACGGGTAGCTATGAGCACAACCTAACGCTGTCGCAAAACCGCGCCGATGCCGTAACTTCGCTGTTGTCTGAGCGATTCGGTATCGCCAACGACCGTCTGACCGCCATAGGCTACAGCTACGACAGACCGGTAGACCCTACTCATACCAAGATGGCACACACACGTAACCGCCGCGTGATCGCAGAGGTAACGGGTGAAGACACCAGAGCCGATATGAAGTGGCACATCTACACAGTTGATGAACAAGTAAAATAAAAAATAGTCGGAGAAGATGAAGGCCAAAATTGGCAGGCAAAAACGCTTTCAAAGGGTCTGCCAACTTTGCGTTGTGGCAACGGCCCTGGGGTTTTCTTGCCTATACGCTTCTCCGACACAAACACTCGACGCCAACTACATTAAGTCCACCCTAGAAGCCCGATACGGTGAGCGCGCAGGCATGCGCGTCGCCGCCTGGTTTAAGGTGCTGGATGAATCGCAGGGCCTGAGTGAACAAGAGAAGATCACCAAGGTAAATAACTTTTTCAATCTGTTTAGGTTTGTCGACGACATCAAGCTGTGGGGCGTCAGTAACTACTGGGCCACACCGATGGAGTTTATCGGGGTGAATGGTGGCGATTGTGAAGATTTCTCCATCGCCAAATATTTCACCCTGCTGCAGCTGGGGGTGCCCGATGACAAGCTGCGGATCACCATGGTCAAGGCCACCTCGGTCAACCAGTACCACATGGTGTTAGCCTATTATGAAACGCCCGGCTCCATCCCCTTGGTGTTGGATAACCTGGACAGACAGATTAAACCGGCCACCCAGAGACAAGATCTGATCCCCGTATACAGCTTTAACGGTCGTCAGTTGTGGCTAAACAAAGAAAAAGGTCGCGGTGTACTGGCAGGCTCATCGGGACGCCTTGAAAAATGGAATGATCTCAAAAATAGATTAGGTGTTGAGCGACTCAAAATGCCTAAGTTAAGATTGGAGTAGCGAAAACAATGACACTGTTTCGACAGATATACTCACTGCTTTTTGGCCTGTTCTTGGTCGTTGTCATCAGCCTGGCTTATGTACAATTTACAGAGACACAAAGCTTTCTGACCAAGCAGATGGAGTCCGATCTCAATAACACCAGCCACAGTCTGGGGATCATGCTGGTTCCCGATCTGGAAGCGGGTGACATTGTCGGCGCGGAGACGCTGATCAACGTCATCTTCGAAGGCGGCTATTACCAACAGGTGAAACTCACCTGGCTGGTCGATGGCAAACAACAGGTGTGGGAAAACGACGTTAAGATTGAGGGCGTCCCCCAATGGTTTATCGACCTAGGGTTCTTCGAAACCATTAAACGCGAAAGCACCATTACCTCGGGTTGGATTCAACTGGCCAAGCTAGAGATCACTGCCCACCCCGGCTTTGGTTACAACGAGCTGTGGCGCACCCTGACCAACGCCATCATAGTCATTTCTATCCTGTTTTTACTCGCCATCATGCTGGCGCGCTTCGGGCTAACCTGGATCCTGCGACCACTGCATGAGATTGCCGAGCATGCGACCGAAATAGCCCAGCGCAAATTTGGCCCTGACATGGCAATTCCTAAGACCTCAGAGCTCAAGTCAGTGGTCGAAGCCTTTAACAGCATGTCTCACCAGCTCAAGCAGATCTTCAGCTCTCTAGACGAAGAGGTGACAGAACTGCGCAAGAAGAACCTGGTGGATCAAGTCTCTAAGCTGCCAAACCGACAATATATGATGGGCCGTCTCAACAGCTGGTTGAATGAACCTAACAATGGCTCGCTGATGATGGCTAAGTTTGACTGGCTAGAAGAGGTACACAGCAAGTATGGCTATCAGGTTCGCGATGAAACCATACGCCTGCTGGCCGAGAAGATGCAGGAGCAACTCGACGAGATCGCCCCTTCCGTCATCGCCCGTATCGCCGCCTATGAATTTGCCTTCCTGATCACCAGTGCCGAACAGGAGCAGAGCAGCAAGTACCTGCATACCCTGATCAGAACCGTGAATCAGGAGATCTCCAAGGCGGGCTGTAAGCCTAACGAGCAGTTTGCCATAGGTATCGCCCAGCGCACCGACAACATGACGGTATCGGACATTCTGGCGCAGACAGATAACGCATTGCAGAAGGCGATCGCCGACAACAAGGTATTCCATTGGTTCGAGAGTAACGAGAAACAGCTCTACACCCGTGAGCAGTGGCGAGAGCATTTGAGCGCGGCCATCAGCAGCAAGCAGTTCCAGTTCAAATGGCAGCCGGTCTACCATACCCATAAGGATGAGGTGGTGCAGCGTGAGCTCTATTGTCAGCTCACCATAGGCGATAAAGAGATCCACGCGGGCCAGTTTATGCCTTATGTCGAGCTGCTCTCACTGGGGTCTATGCTGGACAGATGCCTGATCGAAACCATAGTGGAAAATGGTCTGCTGGAGCGTAATGATGAGCCTATCGCCATTAACCTGACCTTCAACAGTCTGAGCGATACCAGTTTCCATAAATGGCTCAACAAGTTCCTGAGCAGTACGCAGCAGGCCCAGCGTATCGTGTTTGATATTCCAGAGGCCGGCGTCTATAGCGATCCCGATGCCTGTCAGGCCCTATGTAACATCATTCGCGATAATGGCGCCCACTTCGGTATCGATCACTTCGGTCGTCAGTTTGGCTCTATGTCTTACCTGCAGAACCTGAGACCTAGCTACGTCAAGTTAGATCAATCCTTCGCCTACTATGATGAGAACGAGCACAACAGCGAGCTGTGCCGCGCCCTGGTAAACGTCGCCAGAGGCCTGGATATCCAGATCATCGTCACAGGCATTCAGGAGCAGCCACAATTGGCACGTTTCGAGCCGCTCAAGGCCAACGCCTACATGGGCTACATCTACCCGCCCACTCGGGTTGAGCTATAACAAAAAAAGCTGCCCAAAAGGCAGCTTTTTTTATCCCGATAATACGGCTTAATAAATAGAAAGAGGGCCTTATACCAATTACAGTAAGTATGTGATCAGAAATAGCGCAGGAAAAACGTTTGAGAACAAAGCAGGATTTTTAGATAAGTAGTTATTCTACAATTAAAAATTGCTAATACAGTTATCGAGCATTTTAACAAGCTAGAATGATCAATTATTTATTACGATTGGTATTATTTACAAAAGACAGGCAAAGAAAAAGCCCCTCGATTACTCGAGGGGCTTCTCTATGATTGGTCGGTGATAGAGGATTCGAACCTCTGACCCTCTGGTCCCAAACCAGATGCGCTACCGGACTGCGCTAATCACCGAAAATCTTTTTGTATCAGTAAATGACATCTTAAAACATCACTCACTTGGAAACTGGTCGGTGATAGAGGATTCGAACCTCTGACCCTCTGGTCCCAAACCAGATGCGCTACCGGACTGCGCTAATCACCGAAACAAGGGATATTTTACGAGGTGCCGCCTCGCTTCACTATATCAAGGATAAGAATGACTCGTGAAGTCTGTTGCAAGAAGAAGTGGGGTGACTGATGGGACTTGAACCCACGACAACCGGAATCACAATCCGGGGCTCTACCAACTGAGCTACAATCACCACTGATGTTGACTTCTTTACGCTAACTTGACCCTCATCCAACTGGTGCACCCAGAAGGATTCGAACCCTCGGCCTCACCCTCCGGAGGGGTGCGCTCTATCCAGCTGAGCTATGGGTGCCTGCCTTGTTAGCGCCGCATATAGTATGGATTATTTTACTGCGCGTCTATAGCAAACACATATTTTTTTACGCGTTTGCTCAAGTTTTAGCATATTTAAGGAGATATTAAGCTGACGACGTCAAAATAATGACTTGGTGCTGGTGTTTTTTTATGCTATTTATAATCATTACCCCAAATCCTAGCGAAAAAATATAATTACTTGTGATTGGCGGAACCATGTTTAGGGATAAAACAGACCAACATTCACCCCGTGAAGTTGGCCGTTTATATAAAAGGATATCTCGCTTAAAGAGCCTGGCTCGGAAGTACAAGCGTTCTGAGATCGTCCAACATACACTATTGGATATCTCCAATCTTGCCGCTCGAGTCGAGCGCGCCGAAGACTTCTATGCTGGAATCCAGACCAATCTCAACCGCCTCCTCCCCGCAGACAACTTCTTCATCGCCATCACAGACAGAGAAACCAACAAATTAGGTGTACCTTTCTTCGTCGATGAGAAGGACCAGCACCCAAGCCAGCTTTACCCCAGTGAAGAGTTGTCTACCACGCTCAACAGCGGCCTCACCGGCTATGTGCTGCGCAGTCAACAGCCTTTGCTGTGTGATGACGACAAGTTTGAGCATCTGCTCGCCAGCGGCGAGATCGTCAGTCGGGGATCTAGCTGCCACCAGTGGCTAGGGGTCCCAATTTTCAGCAGCGATCAGACCATAGGGGTGATCGCGGTGCAGAGCTACGATGCCAATATCACCTATGGCGAGATAGAGGTCGAGCTGATGACCTTCATCAGCCAACATATCTCGGGCGTTATCGAGCGGGTACAATACCAACACAACCTGGAAGCGGCTATCGAGCACAGAACCAAGGAGCTGAGCGTCGCCTACGATAAGCTCAAGCAGGAGGTCACCGAACGGCGACGGGCGGAAAACCTGCAGAAGTCGCTGTTTGAAATAGCCGAGCTTTCCAATGCGACCATAGACCACCAGAGCTTCTACCGCGAACTACACAGGGTGATCAGCCACCTGCTACCGGCCAACAACTGTTATATCGCCCTGCTCGAGGACAATGGCCGTGAGCTGCATTTTCCCTTTTATGTCTCTCAGCTCAACGTAGGCGCGCCGCAAAGGCGCCCTCTGGCCGATGGCCTGACGGAGTTTATCCTCAAACATAAACGTCCCCTGCTGCTCGATGGCAGCGATATCAAGACGCTGATCAAGAACAAGCAACTCTACGCCAAGGCACCCCAGCTCAACTACGCCGAAACCATACACCAGTGGATCGGCGTGCCGCTGTTTATTCAGGGCATAGTCAAGGGTGCGCTAACCATCTACAGCTTTACCCCGTCGCAGACCTACCAGGAGAAAGATCTGGATCTGCTCACCTTCGTCTCGCAGCATATCGCGGCGGCGATCGAGCGCAAGCTATCGGCGGAATCACTGAAACAGAGCTACGAGCAGTTAGAAGAGAAAGTCGCCCAACGTACCCGCGCCCTGGCGATGCTCAACCAAGACCTGGAGAAGGAGATCGCCCAGCGCCGTAAGGTCGAACAACAGCTGGTGCATGATGCTAGCCACGACACCTTAACCGGCCTGCCCAATCGCGCCATGTTTATGGAGCGGCTTGCACAGGCGGTCAAACATGTCAGGCGCCATGCCAGAGACAGATTTGCCCTGCTGTTTATCGACCTCGACCGCTTTAAGCTGATCAACGATACCCTGGGCCATCTACAGGGTGACCGTTTCCTGATTGAAACCGCCCGTCGCCTCAACCTCTGCATCAGGAGCAACGACACCTTAGGGCGTATCGGCGGCGATGAGTTTGTCATATTGCTGGACAGCATTAATACCAATAGTGACGCCATCGAGGTGGCCGAGCGCATCTTAGGCGAGCTGAGCGAGCCCTACCAGCTGTCGAATCAGAGCTTTACCTCGGGGGCCAGTATTGGCATCGCCTTCAGCGGCCAAAGCAGTGGCGATACCAGCGAATCGCTGTTAAAGGACGCCGATGCCGCCATGTATCAAGCCAAGTCCAACGGCAAGGGCTGCTTCGTCATATTCGATCACAATACCAGCCACCAGCAGAGCCACGACATCACCCTAGAGATAGAGCTGAGGGAGGCGATAGCCAAGAAGGCGTTGGCACTACAGTATTTCCCCGTCATGGCATTGGCGACCCAGGAGGTTATCGCGCTGGAACCCAGACTCTACTGGCAACACGAGCAGCTGGGGAAGATAAAGCAGGATCAGCTAAGCAACATTGCCGAACACTGCAACCTGACCAAGGAGCTGGATCTCTACCTCTTCGATCAACTCAATAGCGACTATGACAAGGTCATGCAGCAGGTCGATGGCAAGGTGCAGCTACATATCAAAGTCGCCAGTCAGCACCTCAAGCATAAGCATGCGGTGCGTAAGCTCAAGAATCGCATCAAGCAGAGCTACTATAAGCCAGCCAATATCTGGGTCTTCTTCAACGAAAAGGCCTTTGTCGCCGACAGCGACAGCCATATTCAGGCCTTCGACATCCTGGCCAAGCAGTCAATAAACATAGGCCTCTGCGCCTACGGCAGTGCCCACACCGCGCTGAGCAGCCTAAGCTTCCTGCCCTTGAGCGGCCTGAAGCTCGACCCTAGCTATATCAGTCATCTGAATAATCCGCAGCAAAAACGCCTGCTTAAGGCGCATCAGCTGACCGCATCGGCGCTCGAACTGACCCTGTTTGTGGAAGGGGTTAAGACAGATCTGCACAGGCAGCAGCTGGTCAGCCTAGGCTTCGATCAGGGTCAGGGCCAGGCCCTGGGTGAGTCTATCGACCCCTGTAAACTACCTGAGCCAAGCCGGTCTCGCAGCGGCAGCATCTCTGCCTAAGCAGAGATGTCCACTTAGGCTAGTCCAATTACTTCTTCAGCATATCCCGTATGTTGGCAATATTGGCCCGGCCCGATTGCACTCTTTGCTGCTCGGACTGAGGGGGCTTGCGGTTCTCCCAGATGAGATCGTCCTGAGGCAGCTCCATCAAGAAGCGACTAGGCTCACAGCGCATCACCTCACCAAACTGTCGTCGCTCGCGGCAGATCATGAACCACAGCTCCCGCTGCGCCCGCGTAATCCCCACATAGGCCAGGCGGCGCTCCTCCTCGACGTTGTCTTCATCTATGCTGGTCTGGTGCGGCAAGATGCGCTCCTCCACTCCCACCATAAAGACATAGGGGAACTCCAGCCCCTTAGAGGCGTGCAGCGTCATTAGCTGCACCTGATCACCAGCCTCGTCTTCGCTGTTGCGCTCCATCATGTCTCTCAGGGTCAGACGGGTCACCACTTCCGGCAGCGTCATCCCTTCGTCCAGTTCATCGCCCTCTAGCATCTCGGTCACCCAGCGATAGAGCTCGGAGATGTTCTTCATCCGCATCTCGGCGGCCTTGGCACTGGTACTGGTCTCGTACAGATAGTCTTCGTAGTTGATGTGGCGGATCAGCTGCTTCACCGCCTCAACCGGTTCGCCGCGGGTCGCCGCCTCGCCGGTATCGACGATAAACTTGCCAAACTGATACAGGGCCGACATGGCCGCCGGCGGCAGATGATGGTTCAGCTCGCTTTGGAATATCGCCTCGAACATGGAGATGTGCTGCTCGTTGGCGTAGTTACCCAGGCGTTCCAGGGTCGCCGGGCCGATGCCGCGTTTGGGCAGGTTAACCACCCGCAGAAAGGCGTTATCGTCGTCGGGATTCACCACCAGACGCAGGTAGGCCATGATATCTTTGATCTCGGCGCGGCCGAAGAAGGAGGTGCCCCCGCTGAGCTTATAGGGGATGCGGTTGGTCATCAGCGCGCGCTCCAGCAGGCGCGACTGATGGTTACCCCGATAGAGGATGGCATAATCGCCAAACTGGGTCTTGCCCACAAACTTGTGGCGGATCATCTCGGCCACCACACGCTCGGCCTCCTGCTCCTCGTTGGCGGCGATCAGCACCCGCAGCGGCTCACCATAGGCCAGCTCGCTGAACAGTGATTTGTCGTAGACGTGGGGGTTATTGGCGATCAATATGTTAGCCGCCCGCAAAATACGCTGACTGGAGCGGTAGTTCTGTTCGAGTTTAATTAACTTAAGATTGGGAAAGTCCTTCCCCAAAAGCACCAGGTTCTGCGGCTTGGCCCCACGCCAAGAGTAGATAGATTGATCGTCATCCCCTACCACGGTAAAGCGGGCGCGCTCGCCCACCAGCAGCTTAACCAACTCATACTGGCTGGTGTTGGTATCCTGATACTCATCCACCAGCAGGTATTGGATCCGTTTCTGCCAGCGCTCGCGTACCTCCTGCTTGTGCCGCAGCAGCAGGGTGGGCAGCAGGATAAGATCGTCGAAATCCAGCGCGTTATAGGCCTTCATATGCTGGGCATAGCGCTGATAGAGCAGGGCGAACAGCTGTGACTGTTCGTCTCGGGCACTCTTGATGGCGCGATCCGGCGTCATCAGATCGCCCTTCCAGTTGGAGATCGCCGTCATCAGCATGCGCAACAGATCTTTATCGCCGTCAAACTCCTTCTCGGTGAGTTCTTTCAGCAGCGCCAAGGTGTCCTGATCGTCAAACAGGGAGAAGCCGGGCTTGAGACCGACCACCTTATACTCCCGCTTGATGATCTCAAGCCCCAGGGTGTGAAAGGTCGAGATCCACAGCCCTCTGGCCTCTTTACGCCCCATCGACTGGGCTACACGCTCCTTCATCTCCCGCGCCGCCTTGTTGGTAAAGGTCACCGCGGCGATGTTGCGAGCCTGATAACCACACTTCTGTACCAAATAGGCAATTTTATTGATGATCACGCGTGTCTTACCACTGCCCGCGCCGGCAAGCACCAGACAGGGACCAGAGACATAGTGAACAGCATCATTTTGACCGGGATTGAGCTTCATTAACTAACGGCTACCAACTAGAGAAATCTTAAGATCGGCCAGGGATCATACCAGAATCTTTGCCATAGCTCAGACAAAAATATCCAGGCTTTGCCCTGAGCTTAACCGCAGATGACCGGCCTGCCTCAGACGTGAGCCCGCCCCAAACACGGGGCCAAGCCACCGGTTTTTAGTTGTCATCCCAGTAGGCTTAGGTACAATTCGGGCATAGCATTAAACGGCCAATGGCGGACAGAAAAGATGATTAACCCCAAAAAGATCGAAGAAGTAGCTAAGCAGCTAAGCGATAACCTCCCCAGCGGGCTTAAGCAGTTTGCCGGTGAGTTTGAAGAGAAGAGTAAGCAGATACTGCAAAACCAGCTGATGAAACTCGATCTGGTTTCGCGCGAAGAGTTTGATGTGCAGCAGCACGTGCTCTTGAAAACCCGTGAGAAGCTGGAATCACTCCAGGCCCAGGTCGATGCCCTGGAAGCCAGACTCAGACAGCAAGACGACGCCTAAGCCCATCTGCGAAAGGCGGCGACTATAACGCCCCATCCACAAAAAAGAGCGCACGACGCTCTTTTTTATTGCCTCTCCTTACCGTTTCCTCCACGGGCCCGGCTTTCGATTGCTCATTTTAAATTGCCTCGGTTTTGCCACAATTGGTCATCGCTATGCCAGCCTGTTTGGCGCGACTTGTGGTGTAATGGCGCAATACACCCAGACCGTCATTGAGAGGGAATTTTATGTTAAGTCGGTTACCCCTAGCCAACAGCCCCCTAAGCAAGAAACTTATCTTCATCGCCATTCTCACCCTGGTAGCGATGATCCCCCTGGGACTCATCGATAGCCTCACCTCGGACAGGCAGCATCTGTACCACGACGTGGTCCATGAGATAGGTCGCTCCTGGGGCGAGCGGCAGACCATTGCGGGGCCGGCGCTGGTGATCCCCTACACCTATGAGGTGGTGCAGGAGAGTATCAGCGACACTGGCAAGATGACCAAGGCAAGGCACACCTACGACAGCGAGCTGGTCGTGCTACCCGAGCAGCTCAATCTCGCCGTCTCGCTCGACCATAGCTTTCTGTCGCGCGGTATCTTTCGCTCACTCGTCTATCAATCTCAGGTCACAGGCTCGGCACACTTTCGCCTCGAACCTTACACTCCGGCCAACTTAGTCAGCCTGCACCCCGAGCTAGCCAGGCTGGTATTTGGCATCTCTGCCAACCAGGCCATCGACAAGATCAACCGCTTCACGGCTAAGATTGATCAACAGGAGGCCGCTCCCCAACGACTCATGCCGGGTACAGGGCTGGAGCAGCTCGGCGGGCTAGACAGAGGGTTTCATCAGCCAATCACCTTGCAATCTGACAACCAGCAACTCTGGGTGAACTTCGATATCAGCCTGCGCGGCTCCCAAGGGATCTCTGTGCTGCCCATAGGACAACAGACCCAGGTCACACTGTCTGCAGACTGGCCTCATCCGAGCTTCCACGGCCTGCTGCCGACCGAGCGGCAGATCAGCGCTGAGGGCTTTAGCGCCCAGTGGGACGTGAGCCACCTGACCCGCAACTATCCGCAGGTATTCACCAAGATACAGGAGGTTAACCTGCAGGAGATAGCGGCTCAGGCGACCCTATTTGAACCGGTTACCCACTACGGTAAGATAGAACGCGCGGTCAAATATGGTCTGCTGTTTATCATGCTCACCAGCATCATGCTGCTGATCTTCGAACTGGGGCAACAACAGACCCTAAGCTCGATTCAGTATCTGCTGGTCGCCAGCGCCATGGCGCTCTTCTATCTGCTGCTCCTCTCCCTGTCGGAACATATCAGCTTCGGTTACGCCTATCTGATGGCCGCCTCCGTCCCACTGCTATCAGTCTCGGCCTATATCGCCAGCGTCACCGCCAGTCGTCAGCGGGGCGTCTTCATGGCCATCATATTGCTGGCGCTCTACAGCGTGCTCTACTCCATATTGAAGCTGGAAGACTATGCGCTGTTGATGGGTTCAGGGCTGCTGATGCTAGTCTTGCTGATTCTGATGTACCTGACCCGCCACCAGGTCGAGCCGCCGCAGGCCGCGAACGACTAAATACAACGTCGGGCTAGCCAGCATCACCGCGGCAGGTTAGCCTAGCGCTTTTTAGGGAGCATTTATGACACGAAACGATCGGCTAAATCCCTACGCTTATCTGTTACTCCTTTGGGGCGGCCTAGCACTTATTCCCGCCGCGCTCTATCTGGGTGGCCTCAGCCTGTTTCCCTGGCTCGAGCTAGACTCCATCAAGGCGCAGCTACTCTATGGCTTAACCAGCCTGGGAACGGCGCCCTATGGCATACTCACCGTGCTTGCCCTGCTACTCGCCTGTTATCTGTTGCTGCCACGCAAACAGCTTGCGCCACTGCTGTTTAGCGTCTGCCTCGCCATGGGGCTCAGCCTAGGGCTAAATCACTTTCTCAAGCCTTACTTCGGCCACCCCAGACCCAATGTGCAATTCTTGGCAGAGAACCAAGGGCTGTCGCTTAGCGGTTTTTATCAGGCCAGTCAGCCGACGCGACGGGCATTGATGGCACAAGAGGTTGCCAAGCTATCACAGGAGACCAAGCTATCCCTCTCCCCCAAGATAGCCCAGCATTGGCAAGATGAGGTGGGTTACTCTTTCCCCTCGGGTCACACACTGTTTGCGGTGACGCTCACCCTAGTCGTCAGCTATTTTTTGTTGGCGGCGCAAAGGTTTTTATTCGCCGCTCTGTTATGCTTATGGGCGCTGGCCATGGGGTTTAGCCGCATGTTACTGGGCATGCACTGGCCTCAGGATATCTTGGCCGCCACCCTGCTTGGCGGCGCTATCGCCCTGCTGGCCTTGCTGATCACCGAAAAATGGCGCCATCGGCCAAGGCTAATGCCTAACTGGGCTAATGTTTGACTGAAACAGTATTTTACTTCCACAAGGGTTTACTCTTACCCGGCGACTGACATGACAAGACTACAACTCGACAAGACCGACATTCAGATCCTCAAGTTACTCCAAGCCCAGGGACGCATGGCCAACCAAGATCTGGCTGCAAGCGTCGGCCTGTCGCCCTCGCCCTGCTCGCGCCGGGTCAAGGCGATGGAGGAGGCGGGCATCATCGCCGGTTACGCCGCCTTAGTCGATGCGCCCTACTTTCAGTTAACCCTGACCGCCTACGTGCAGGTGCGCCTGGAAAAACACACCCAAGCAATACTCGATGCGTTCGAGCAGGCCATCGACGGCTATGACGAGGTACTCGAATGCGCCCTGCTCACTGGTAGCGACGCCGATTACCAGCTCAAGGTCTTAGTCAGAGACATGGATGCCTTCAAACACTTCCTGCTGGAGAAGCTCACCAGCAATCCACATATCGCAGGCATACGCTCAAGCTTCGTGCTCAAACAGGTCAAGAGCCGCACCGCCATTCCCCTGCCGGAACTCGGCATTCAAGACGATAAAGCTTGATAAATCACGCAATTTCTCATTTTTTTGGCCGCGCAATCCTATCGCGTCGACGCCTGTCTCAATGCGACCATCGCAATAATTTCGCCAATAAAGTCAGATAGCGAAATTTATTTTCACCCAATAGCAATATGACGCGATAACAACAAAGGCTTAACCTGGAATCACGCCATTTACCATCCTTGACCGACTATAATAAAGGACTATGATGCGCCCTCTTTAACACTGAGGTAAGGAATAGATGAGCGCAAAAGATTTAGGGCATTTCAGCTCACGCATAGGCTTTATCATGGCGGCTGCTGGCTCGGCCGTCGGTGTCGGTAACATCTGGGGATTTCCCACTCAGGCGGCAACCCATGGGGGCGGCGCCTTCCTCTTGGTGTATCTGGTGCTGATTTTCTTACTGGGCTACCCCATGTTGGTGGCCGAACTCATGATTGGCCGCCACGGCCAGACCAACCCTGCCGATGCCATGGCCAAGCTGGGTAGCAGTAAGCTGAGTCGCAACCTGGGCAAGACCATAGGTTTCGCCTCCATCATTACCGCCACCCTAATCTGCACCTTCTACAGCATCCTATCTGGCTGGTTTGTCAGCTTCACCCTGGCGCCAATCGCCAGGCTAGTGGGAATGCCAGAGATTGCCCACTGGCTAAGGAGCTTCTCGCTGGAGCGTAATCTACTCTTTACCCTAATCTTTATCCTCATGGTGGTCTTAGTGATCCGCCAGGGAGTACAGCAGGGGATCGAGGCTTGGTCCAAGCGGCTCATGCCGCTGCTGTTGGCAATCTTGATATTGGGCGTGGCCTATATTCTGACTCAACCCGGTGCGAGCCAGGGGCTAAACGCCCTACTGGTGCCGGATTTCGGCCGCATTTGGGAACCTCAGGTGCTTATCGGCGCTTTGGGCCAGACCTTCTTCTCACTCACCGTGGGTACAGGCGCCATGATGGTCTACGGCGCCTACCTGAATCGGCAGGAAAACCTGGCCAAGCTGACTGCATACGTCACCCTGACCGACACCAGCATCGCCTTCCTCGCCGCCCTGATGATCATTCCCGCCATGTATGTCGCCCAGCATAACGGCGTTCAGATCTTCGCCTCCGATGGCAGCCTGCTCAACGCCGACACCTTGGTCTTCACCGTGTTACCGGCACTGTTTGATAGTTTGGGCGGCCTCACAGGGCAGGCGATCGCCATCGTCTTCTTCATCCTGATGACCATAGCCGGGCTGACATCGGCCATCTCGATTGTCGAGGTGCCCACCAGCTATATGGTGGAGAAGACAGAGATTCAGCGTCACAGCGCCACCTATCTGGTGGGCGGTGGCATAGCCCTGCTGGCGACTATCATGGTGTTTAATTTCGATGCCCTGTTCGGGTTAGTTATTACCCTGACCACTGAGCGCGCCCAGCCCTTTATCGCCCTGGGCATAGCCCTTTACACTGGCTGGGTATGGCATAGAAACAGCCTGCTCAAGGCGATCGCCGCCCAGGAAGGCGCCAAGCTCGACGGCCTCTTCTGGCACATCTGGCCCGTGTACGTGAAATATGTTTGCCCGGTGCTGATCCTCGCCATCATATTGCAGCTGCTGACCGCCTAAGGCTTAGCGAGTAAGTCAACCTGAGGTGAGCATAAAAGGTCGGTCTAAAGCTCAGATACACAAAAGCCTAGTCATTGGGATATGACTAGGCTTGCTATTTGGGCAACCACCAATGGCTGGGGGCTAGCCCTAGGTATATTGCTTGATAATCATCTCGACCACAGTTTGGGTGATCTCATCGAGCTTGGCCTGGCTAGGCAGAGGCTCACCCTGGATCAACTGAGGCCAGAAGCAGTAGGCCTTGATCACAGCGGTAAACTGAACCACCAAGATCTCGCTATCCTTGGCCTTTAACGCACCGGCGGCGATCGCCTGATTGAACCAGTTCGCCAGTGGCGACTCCTGCTTGCTGAACTCCGACATGGCGTCTTGAATCAGCTCCGGCTTATGGATCGCCTCGGCAATAATCACCCTGGCCGTATCGATAAACCCCTTAGCACTTAACAGCTTAATCTCGTGCTGCACCAATTGGGTCAACTGCGAGCTCAGGCTCTTATTTTCGTCGAAGGGCAAAGATTCGAAGGCACACAGCATCTCCATCATCTCGAGCATGATGGCACTAAACAACGCCTCTTTGCTGGGGAAATGGTTGTACACGGTGCGTTTGGACACATCGGCACGTTTGGCAATGTCATCCATACTCGCTAGGCTAAATCCCTTATTTTGAAACTCCACACTGGCTGCCTCGACGATGGCCGCGCGTTTCAGCTCCGAGCGAGTTAATTTTTTCTCTATCATTTTAAATAACTTATTAGGTTTACCTTGGCGAATTGCAATTATTTTACACTTATTAGTTTACTTTTTAAACTAAGATTATGTAAACTACACTGACTAGTTTACATTTGGTGGTTGCAATGAAACGCAAATATCTCATCTCACTTGGCATCATACTCGGAGGCGGCATGCTGACATCTAACCTAATCAACTCCTCTTCGGCGCCGCAAGCCCTGGGCTCAGGTGATCAACTTGCCAGCAGAGAGCCTGCCGCACACCACAGATCAGATGGCGGCTTTCAAAATACCGCCACCAATCTCACCGAGAACAGCGGCATGGGCGCCATCCTGATGCGTTACCTGATCGAGACACGAATCGATGCCAGTCCTTCCAAGGCAATCCCTTTGATGCCACTGACCCGCGATGGCATCGCCGCGCTGCCTGACTCTCAGGACAGCGTGATCCGCCTGGGCCACTCGAGCATCTTACTCAAGATAGCGGGCCAAACCTGGTTGATCGATCCCGTTTTTAGCGACCGGGCCTCGCCCTTTAGCTTTATCGGCCCTAAACGCTTCCACCAACCACCGATCGCCCTCGAACAGCTTCCCGAGATCGATGGCGTGTTGATCAGCCACGACCATTACGATCACCTGGACGAAGAGAGCATCAAGCGACTCCACCACAAGGTGAAACGTTTCATCGTCCCTTTGGGTGTGGAGCAACATCTGCTTCGCTGGGGCGTCGACAAAGATAAGGTGCAGCCGCTGGATTGGTGGCAGAGTGTGACGCTTGGCGAACTCAGCATCACGGCAACGCCGACCCAGCACTTTTCCGGCCGGGGACTTTGGGACAAGAATCAGACCCTCTGGGCCAGCTATGTCATTCAATCTGACAGGAGCAAGCTGTACTTCAGCGGCGACTCGGGCTACTTCGACGGCTTCAAGGCCATAGGCGAGCGGTTCGGCCCCTTCGACCTCACCATGATAGAGACGGGCGCCTATGATAAAGACTGGCCCAGCATTCATATGACACCAGAACAGAGCCTGCAGGCCCACCTGGATCTGGGTGGACGTCAGATGATGCCGATCCACAATGGCACCTTCGACCTGGCCTTTCACAGCTGGTACGAGCCACTGGAACGCATCGCCGCCCTAGCCGCCGATGCAAACACACAGCTCATCACGCCAATCGTGGGACAGGTACTGGATATTCACAACACGCCCGAAAGCGTCGCCTGGTGGCGGGAGGAACAGCTCAACTTAGCACTAAACGAATAATCTTCTGCCCTTGAGGCTCGCCACTCGCTTGGCATCAAGGGCTGATTTTTCCTCTGCGATTCGAGATGCTAGAATGGCGACAATAAAAATTTAACCATCAAAATTGTTTTAGGGATTGAAACATAGTGAAAAAATTTTTTGTCGCCATCATTCTATTTGTGGCCTTTATCCTCTATTGGCAGACGCGTGACAGTTCGCTCATCGTCCCTATTCAAGCAGCCGATACACCCAATGCCCCTACCGATAAATCTGCTAATGTGGCGCCTGACACTGCAAGCCATTCGCAAGCACTCGATGGACTAAATTACGCCGATTGCCGTAATACGCTTCAATCTGCCAAGGATCTCAAGCAAAAATGGGCCGGAGAGCAAGATTGGGATCAACGACTCGAACAAGGCTACTCCATAGACGACATTACCCTGGCTATGGGTCATTATCTCAATACAAACTTTGTAGGCAGCTGGCGAGCCAAACAGCTCAAACATAATTCTCAGCTAAGTCAGGTTAATCGCAGTCTCGGCGAGCAGGTAAAGGCGCTGATACCCGACTTGCCGAGTTTCGTTCGCGTAGAAAAAGCTGTTCCGCAGCCACAACTCGCAAATATAACTGAGTTAAAACAAGAAGAGGCTCTAGCCCTACTTGAGTCCACAGAGATTTCAATCGATGATCTAAATTGGCTGCTGAAACAAGAGAGCTTACCTCAAACCCTCTTGCTACAAGCACTCAATCAAATCGAAGATGTCAACGCTTTGCTCGGCTACGGTATTACACAGGATGAAACCTTACATCTAATCGATACCGCAGCCTTTCATGGTCGCAACCAAGTGGTCTCTGCCCTACTAAACAAAGGTAGCCAACTGACTAATGATCCCTATCTGGGCACGACGATGGAATATGCCCTTGCAGGCCTCGACTATCGATTCCGAATGAACAAACTCAACGATGATGAAGTCTTTAAGCACCAGATAGAGATCATCAGACTCCTGCAGTCACAGGGGAGCCCCGCAAACTTCATCTCAAACACAGAACAGAGTGTTAAAGGATTCTTCCCAAGGCACTTTTACAGTTTCGACGCCCAGCAAATCGCATTCCTACAGCAAACTCACGATTTAGTCTTGGCTCAAATCCTCCCCAAGCAGGGCCTGAAGTTCGATAAACAGAGCGCCTTAATGCAAGCTCTTGAGAAAGAACTCGCAGAGCAGCTAACAACTATTGCTTCAGAGTCCGAGCGCAACCAATGCAAGAAAATTGTGGCTCGAGTCGATCAAGAGTGGCAACCTCGGGATCTCAACTTTTTCACCACCAAGCTCACTGATGAGGGGAAAACTGTTACCAGAGAAACCCTCAATGAAATCGATCCTATCCTGGCAGACTGTTCTTCAAAGTTTGCACCGGAAAC
This sequence comes from Shewanella sp. Isolate8, assembly GCF_022398495.1. NCBI lineage: Bacteria > Pseudomonadati > Pseudomonadota > Gammaproteobacteria > Alteromonadales > Shewanellaceae > Shewanella > Shewanella sp. Isolate8. Next base: position 755,845 of record NZ_JAKEVI010000003.1, read on the forward strand.
ACTTGGGGTAAGTTACCTTCACGATAGAGAGTTGGAAGATAAGGTCTACGGGTTCGCTCGTGAGAATAAGATCTCTGAAGCCATAAGCCTGTTAGAAGAGGCGCAGCTTAATGAAGCGGAATATCGCCATTTCTTCTATCAACTGCTAGGTTACGACCCCACTTATTTTGTACCTTTACAGACCAGTCGCCTGCATCAGGAAAGGCTCTCTTATTCGCTGTTATACGACGCCAGCAAGAGTAAAATGGTCGACGTTATTGCGCAGGGTATAGATATCGACGAGCTCGATTATTCAGGTAAGAGCCTGCTCGACATAGCGATTACAAAAGAAGATCTTCAACTGCTTAATTATCTCATCTCGCAGCACATTCTCTATCCCGAAAGAGTGGTTGGACGGGATCCTTTATATCTCTTGTTAGACACGAGTGATCATAGGTTCAATCCGGATCAACTCATGACCTATTTACCGTTTATCATGTCACTCGAACCGCCAATTCAGCCAGCACATATCAGGTTAATGGCGCTTTTACGGTTAAAATACACAAAATTATATGCTGACATGACCGAGCTATACCCCCAATTAATCGCACCGGAAGACGCACAACTTCCACCGGCAATCTGCTTATATTATTAACCCTGCGTAATTCAGTGAAAAGGCGCCCAACTGGGCGCCTTCGATTCACATTCGATTGACTTGCTATAGCTGTTAACTCACCTCACTTGCTACTCATGAAAGTCGACTTTCACCTTCTTAGCATCTTGCTGCAACTCGGCAGGTTTTGGCACATGAATGGCGAGCACACCCTTCTTGTACTGGGCGGTGATCTGGTCGGCGTCGATATTGAAGCCTAATGGGATCTGCCGTTGGAATGAGCCAAATGAACGCTCTCTGAGGTGATAGCCCTTTTCATCTTTCTCCTGCTCATGACGCTTCTCACCGCTGATGGTGAGGTAATTACCGCGGATGTCGACGTCGATATCCTTCTCTTCCATATCGGGCAATTCGGCCTTGATCTCGACATATTCGGCACATTCTTTGACATCTATGGCAGGCATGACACCCATCTCGGCGCGGGCGTTGGGCCAAGTGGTTAACCAGTCTTTAGCAAAATCATCGAATACATTGTCTAGCCGCGAATGCAGAGCGGTTCGCGGATCATCTTTATGAAAGATGGAGGGGAAGAAAGATCGCATAACAAGCTCCTTTGTTGGCTGAATCTCCCTAAGGCAAGATTCAGAGGATTTACGAACAGCCCAAAGCGCAAGCCCTCTGGGCTCCCTGATCTAATTTTAGTCCCTTAGTCCCAATTTTTACTGCTGGAAAGGCACTATCTACAGCCGAATTAATCCAGATCAAAACAAGGTGAAAAAGCCTATTTCAGGGCAATATTCGGGCACAAAATATGCCCTCACCACCAAGGGAAAAAAGCCCCTGAATCAGACAAGACAAAGGCAATATTATTATGAGGTTAGACAATTTTTTACCTCACCAGTCTCGACAAAATTTTTGAAGACAGCCGGGGGAGACTTAGGTATGCTTTGAATGACACTCTTCAACGAAAGGAATCGTTAATGGACACAGCATCCATCGACAAGGGCGCGGCATCTGAGCCGTCACAAGCAACCGCCTCCGCAATCACTCAATCAGACTCTCAGCTACACATTCAGCCCGCTATGCAGGCGCCGAGCACGCCAACCGCACCTGCGTTAAAACACTCGGGCCTTGGTATCGCCGCCTTCATTCTGAGTATTCTCTCGACTCTGCTCATCTTCGCGCTAGTCACCATTGCTGGCATCCTAGAGGCGACCACGCCCGGTGGCATGGATGAAACCTCTCCCGAGGCGATCATCGTCGGCATGCTGATCTTTGCCTTTATCGGCCTAGCCTTGGTAGGCTTGGGACTGGGGATTGGCGGCCTGGTGCAGAAACAACGCAAGAAGATCTTTGCCATTCTGGGGACCATATTCTCCTCGGTGACCATAATGGCGACCCTGGCGCTCATCGCTTATGGCACCACGATAGACTAAATCAAAGGTTTTCCCTCTAAACAGGGAGGCGCTAACAACAAAAAAGGGGCCTAAGCCCCCTTTTTTAGATTTGCAGTTGGTTTAACGCAGCACTTCCTCTAACGCTCTTAGGCAGAGGGCCACATTTTCGCGCCGCGCCCCGAAGCCCATCAGGCCGATACGCCAGGCCTTACCGGCGAGGGCACCCAGTCCGGCACCTATCTCAAGGTTATAGTTTTCAAGCAGTTGCTTACGCACGGCGCCATCGTCGACGCCCTCGGGGATATAGACGGCGTTGAGCTGCGGCAGGCGCGAAGATTCCTCGACCACAAACTTAAGCCCCAGATTTTCCAGACCATCGCGCAGCAAGCCATGCATAGACTGATGACGAGCCCAGGCATTTTCCAGCCCCTCTTCGGCCAGCAGGCGTAACGACTCATGCAAGGCATACAGGGCATTGACCGGCGCCGTATGGTGATAGCTACGCTTACCGCCCGCCCCCTGATCGCCACTCCAGTAACCCATGACCAGGCTCTGATCTAAAAACCAGCTCTGCACCGGCGTCTTACGCGCCTTGAGCTTCTCTACCGCCGCCGGTGAGAAAGAGACAGGCGACAAGCCCGGCACACAGGAGAGACACTTCTGGCTACCCGAATAGATAGCATCTATGCCCCACTCATCAACCTTGAGCTCCACGCCGCCGAGGGAAGTCACCGCATCGACGATCGACAGACAGTCATGTGCCTTGGCCAGCTGACACAGTCCCTTAGCATCCGACAGCGCCCCGGTTGAGGTTTCAGCGTGGACGAAGGCGAGAAACTTGGCATCGGGATGGGCCTTAAGCACCGCCTCGACATCGCTCAGAGACACCGGCGTGCCCCACTCGTTATCCACCACTACGGCAATCGCGCCGACACGCTCAACATTCTGACGCATACGCTCGCCAAATACGCCGTTACGACAGACGATCACCTTCTCGCCCGGCTCCACCAGGTTGACGAAACAGGTTTCCATACCGGCGCTGCCTGGGGCTGATACCGCCAGCGTCATAGCATTTTCGGTCTGGAACGCATATTGGATCAGTGCTTTAAGCTCATCCATCATGCCGACAAACAGGGGATCCAGGTGGCCTATGGTCGGCCTTGCCTGTGCCGCCAGAACCTCGGGATAGACATCCGACGGGCCCGGGCCCATCAAGACTCGGCGTGGGGGATTAAAAGGGGTAACTTTGGGTGCTGCTAACATCTCATATCCTCTATCAAGCCTTAGCTTGAGAAGTTAGGGTTAAGGCTAACTGTCGTTTTGTTTTGATGACGAACGCTTTACGCCCCATCATCACCCTACGGATGAACAGTTATTCGCGTGCCATAATACCAATCGTAGTAAATAACTGATCATGCTAGCTTGTTAAAACGTCCGATAACGGCGTTACTATTTTTGATTGTAGAATAACTACTTATCAAAAAATTCTGCCTTGTTCTCGACCGTTTTTCCTGTGCTATTTCTGATCACTTACTTACCGTGATTGGTATAACTGGCATCTTATTGCTTTGAATCTGTTGCAAGATAACATAAAAAAAGGCGCCATCGCGCCCCTTTAACGTTAAAGTTTGTCTCTGCACGCGAAAGCAAAAAACATTAGTCGCGATTATCCAGAAACAGCTTATAGGCCGGGCTCTGAGTCTCTTCCTGGTAGACGAAACCTAGCTCGGTAAGAAACTGCTGGAAGGCGACGCTATCGCTCTCGGGCACCTCGAAACCGGCCAGCACCCGTCCGTAGGCGGCACCGTGGTTGCGGTAGTGAAACAGGCTGATGTTCCACTTGCTACGCAGGGTGGTGAGAAACTTAAACAGGGCGCCGGGATGCTCGGGAAACTCGAAGCTGAACAGACGCTCCTGCAGCGGCTCGGGCGGCAGACCGCCGACCATGTAGCGCACGTGCAGCTTGGCCGTCTCGTCGTGAGACAGGTCCTGCACCTCGAAGCCATCGCCCTCGAGCCGCGCCACTATCTCGTCCAGCTCCGCCTGACCGTGAGACAGGCGAATACCGGCAAACACCACCGCCTTTTCACGGCTAGAGAAACGGTAGTTAAACTCTGTCATGGCACGCTTTTCCAGCAGCTCACAGAAGCGCAGAAAGATCCCCGGACGCTCCGGCACTTTCACCGCCAGAATCGCCTCCTTCTGTTCACCCAGTTCACAACGCTCGGACACATAACGCAGGCTATGAAAGTTGACGTTGGCGCCGCTGAGAATCGCCGCCACCTTCTGCCCCTTGCCCTCGTCGCCGATATATTTCTTTAGCCCCGCCAGAGAGAGCGCGCCCGCCGGTTCGGCGATGGCGCGGGTATCCTCGAAGATATCCTTCACCGCGGCGCAGATCTCATCTGAGGTTACTGTCACCACCTGATCCACATACTCACGGGCCAGTCTGAAAGGCTCGGCGCCTATCTGCTTCACCGCCACGCCGTCGGCAAACAGCCCCACCTGAGACAATACCACCCGCTCGTCGGCTTCCAGTGCCGCCTTGAGGCAGGCAGAGTCTTCCGGCTCTACGCCTATGATCTTCACCTGCGGCATCACCGCCTTATAGTAGGCCGCGATACCGGCGATCAGGCCGCCACCGCCCACGGGCACGAACACCACCTCAAGATCCCGCTGCTGTTGCAGCATCTCCTGGGCAACCGTGCCTTGCCCGGCGATCACCGCCTCATCGTCAAACGGCGCCACATAGATGCGCCCCTCATCGCGGGCGAGCTGCTGAGCATGCTCGTTAGCCATGTCGAAGGACTGGCCGTGCAGCACCACTGTGCCGCCGAGGCGACGCACCGCATCCACTTTGATATCCGGCGTGGTCTGGGGCATGACGATAACCGCACTGACACCACGCGCTGAGGCCGACATGGCGACCCCTTGGGCATGGTTACCGGCCGAGGCGCACACCACCCCACGTTGACACTCCTCCTGACTCAGCTCGGCGATACGATTGTAGGCGCCGCGCAGCTTAAAGGAGTGTACCGGTTGCATATCTTCACGCTTCAGAAATACCTGACACCCGAGGCGCGCCGACAGCTTATTGAGGCTAGAGAGCGGCGTCACCTTGGCAACATCATAAACCGACGACAGCAAGATCTTTTGCAGATAATAGTGGGCGAGATCCAACTGAGACTGAGAGGCAAGGGCCAACATACTAATCCTCCAGCTTACTGACGTCGCGCACCGCGCCCTTATCGGCACTGGTGGCGAGCATGGCATAGGCTTTCAGCGCCAGCGACACGCTGCGCTCACGATTAACCGGCTTCCAGGCCTGCTTGCCACGGGCCTGCATGGCCTGACGACGAGTCTCAAGCTCTTCTTCGCTCACTGCCAAAGTGATTGACCTTGCAGGAATATCGATCTCGATACGATCGCCGGTCTCCACCAGGGCTATGGTGCCACCGGCCGCCGCCTCGGGTGACACATGACCGATAGACAAACCCGAGGTGCCACCTGAGAAGCGTCCGTCGGTGATAAGCGCACAAGAGGTACCCAGCCCCTTAGATTTAAGATAGCTTGTTGGGTAAAGCATCTCCTGCATACCCGGGCCCCCTTTAGGGCCCTCGTAGCGGATCACGACCACATCACCGGCAACCACCTCGCCACCTAAGATGCCGGCCACGGCATCGTCCTGGCTCTCATACACACGGGCATGGCCCACGAAGGTATGGTTGGCTTCATCGACCCCGGCTGTCTTGACGATACAACCATCGGCCGCGATGTTGCCCGACAGTACCGCCAGGCCGCCCTCCTGACTGAAGGCAAATTCGCGGGTGCGGATACAGCCCCCCTGGCGATCCACATCCAGGCTCGGCCAGCGACAGCTCTGGCTGAAGGCCTTGGTAGTGGGGATGCCGGCAGGACCGGCGGCATAAAACTGCTGCACCGCCTCATCCTGGGTCTGGACCAGGTCATACTGGGCCAGCACCGCCTTGAGGTTCTCACCGGCCACATGGCTGACATCCGTGTGCAGCAAGCCAGCTCTGTCCAGCTCACCTAAGATGCCCATCACGCCACCGGCGCGGTGCACATCTTCCATATGATATTTAGGGGTCGACGGCGCCACCTTACACAGGTGCGGCACCTGGCGGGACAGGCGGTCGATATCGGCCATGGTAAAATCTACCTTGGCCTCCTGGGCCGCGGCCAAAAGGTGCAATACGGTATTCGACGAGCCGCCCATGGCGATATCCAGTGCCATGGCATTCTCGAATGCCTTGAAGCTGGCAATATTGCGTGGCAGCACCGACTCGTCATCATCGCGGTAGTAACGGTTAGCCAGCGCCATCACCCGGCGACCGGCCTCTAAGAAGAGTTCGCGGCGATCGCTGTGGGTCGCCAGCAGTGAACCATTGCCCGGCAGCGACAAGCCTAAGGCCTCGGTCAGGCAGTTCATCGAGTTGGCGGTAAACATGCCCGAGCAGGAGCCACAAGTTGGGCAGGCGCTACGCTCTATCTTCTCGCTGTCTTCGTCCGAGACGCGATCGTCGGCTGCGGCCACCATGGCATCCACCAGATCCAGTTTTATCAGCTTGTCCGACAATTTGGTCTTACCCGCCTCCATGGGGCCGCCGGAGACAAACACCACGGGGATGTTGAGTCTGAGCGCCGCCATCAGCATGCCTGGGGTGATCTTGTCGCAGTTGGAGATACACACCAGGGCGTCGGCGCAATGGGCATTGACCATATACTCGACGCTGTCGGCGATCAGCTCCCGCGATGGCAGGGAGTAGAGCATGCCACCATGGCCCATGGCGATGCCATCATCCACGGCAATAGTATTGAATTCTTTGGCGATACCGCCCGCCTCTTCGATGGCACCGGCCACCAGCGAGCCCATATCCTTAAGATGCACGTGTCCCGGCACAAACTGGGTAAAGGAGTTGGCAATGGCGACAATCGGCTTACCAAAATCGCTGTCTTTTACCCCGGTCGCCCGCCAGAGGGCACGGGCTCCGGCCATGTTGCGCCCTTGAGTACTGGTAGCTGAACGTAGTTTTGCCATGACACTTTCCTTCTGTTGCGTTGGCGGCCTGGCCACCTGAGCTAAATTGGAGCCTCGACGGCAAATCCACCGCCGAGGTTTTAATCTTATCTTAAAACTTGCATACGGGAGGTTAAAGCGGCTCTAACCAGCCCCACTTATCCTGGGTCTCACCATTAAACAGGCCAAAGAAGCTCGCCTGCAAGGCCTGGGTTACCGGGCCGCGGCCACCGGCGCCCACCTCGATACGATCGACGCTGCGCACCGGCACTATCTCAGCGGCGGTTCCTGTCATAAAGATCTCGTCTGCCAGATAGAGAAACTCGCGCGACATAGGCTCTTCGACTACCTCATAACCCAGGTCTCTCGCCAGGGTGATGATGGTATATCGGGTGATCCCCAGCAGAATGGCCGCTGTGGCTGGCGGGGTATAGAGCTTGTTCTTCTTCACCACAAACAGGTTGGCACCGGCGCCTTCGCTCACCAGGCCGTTGACATCCAGGGCGATCCCCTCATCGAAGCCGTTACGCTTGGCCTCGGTGGAGATCTGTAATGAGGAGAGATAGTTACCGCCCGCCTTGGCACCGGTAGGAATGGTATTCGGCGCCAAACGATTCCAGGAGGTCACGGCCACATCGACGCCGCGCTCCATGCTGCCCTCACCTAGGTAGGCGCCCCAAGGGAAGGCAGCCACCATAAGATCGCACTGCGCATCCTTAGGCGGGGTGATCCCCATGCCTACGTCGCCGAAAAACACCAGGGGACGAATGTAGGCCGCGTCGAGCTTGTTGCGCTTTACTATGTCGCGGCAGGCCTGCATGGTCTGCTCGAAACTATAGGGCACAGGCATGCGATAGATCTTGGCCGAGTCATACAGGCGCTGCACATGGTCGGTTAGGCGAAATCCCGCCGGTCCCTGTGGCGTGTCGTAGACGCGGATCCCCTCGAACACCGAGGTGCCGTAATGCAAGGCGTGCGACATCACGTGTACCTTGGCATCCCCCCAAGGCATGATCTCTCCATTAAACCAAATCAACTCTGCTGTTTTTGCGGCCATCTTCTCTCACCTATCTGTTTCGCGTCTTAGGCGCTTGCGTGTTGGGGGTATCTTGTCGCGGCGGGCTTGGCTGAAAGGACCTCGCACTCGGTGACATCGATCAATTTATTCAGCTGATGGCTCAGAAGCTCGAGCGCGCGCTCGCTCTCCACCACCATGCCGAGCCGGGTCGTACCATTGTCACCCAGGTGCATATCCATCTCGGTGACCTTAAATCCACGGTGGCGTGTGACTCGCAGGACACGTTCTACCACCTCGGGTTGCTGGGCTAGGGTTAAGGCTAGGTTATAGATCATGTCTGCTTCTCCATCTCATCCATCATGTCACGGTTACTGGCGCCGGGCGGCACCAAAGGCCAAACGTTGTGGGCTTCGTCGATTCTTACGTGCAGTAAGAAGGGCCCCTTTGCATCGAGCATCTCATCGAGCGCCGACTCCACCTCACCCGCCTGGGTGATGGTGCGCCCCGGGATGTCGAAGGCCGAGGCCATGGTGACAAAGTCCGGGTTGTCGGAAAGGTCTGTCTCGCTGAAACGTTCTTCGAAAAACAGCTGTTGCCACTGCTTCACCATCCCCAGTTTCTGGTTATCGATCAGCAGGATCTTGAGCGGGATCTGGCGTCGCTTGATGGTGGTCAGCTCCTGCACATTCATCATGAAAGAACCATCGCCTGAGACGGCCACCACACAGGCGTCGGGTCTGGCGACCTTGGCGCCGATCGCCGCCGGCAGACCAAACCCCATGGTGCCGAGACCTGCGCTGGAGAGGTGATCTTCGGGGCGTCTGAACCACATATGCTGAGCGACCCACATCTGATGCTGGCCCACGTCACAGGCCACCACGCTGTCCTCGGGCAACTTAGCCGCCAGACTGTTGAGCAGCTTAGGCGCGAAGATCAGCTCGCCGGGTCTGTCGTAGCTCCAGGCATGCTGGGCTTTCAATGTGGCAACCTCGGCCAGCCAAGGCGCTATCTCCAGCGGCTGCGCCAACGCAGGCAAGATCTCACGCAGATCCCCGGCGATGGCGACATCGGGGCGTCTAAGCTTACCCAGCTCGGCGATATCGATATCCAGGTGCACCACCTTGGCATGTTCGGCAAAGCTGGCCAGACGACCGGTAACCCTGTCGTCAAAACGGGCACCGACCACCAGCAGTAGATCGCACTCCTGCACCGCCAGGTTGGCCGCCTTACCGCCGTGCATGCCCAGCATGCCCAGATAGCCAGGATGGTCATGGGCTATGCTGCCCAGCCCCTTGAGGGTCGCCACCGAAGGCATGCCTGTCTTGTCGATAAAGCCTCTCAGTTGCTCGACCGCACCCGCCATGCCCACGCCGCCGCCCACGTAAAGCATGGGGCGCTGTGCCTGGGCAATCAGCGCTCTGGCGGCATCAAGTTGACTGGATTCAACTTCGGGTTCTGGCTGTATCGCCTGGAGTGGCGCCTTGTAGTCCAGTAGGGCGATCTGGATATCTTTAGGAATGTCCACCAGCACAGGGCCTGGGCGGCCAGAAGCGGCGATTTCGAAGGCACGGTACAGGGTAGGCACTAACTCCTCGACATCAGTCACCATGAAGCTGTGCTTGGTACAGGAAAGCGACATGCCCAGCACGTCGATCTCCTGAAACGCATCTGTGCCGATAACGGCGGTAGAGACCTGACCCGTGATGGCCACCAAAGGCACGGAATCGAGCAGGGCATCGGCCAGGGCGGTCACCAGGTTTGTGGCACCTGGGCCCGAGGTGGCGAAACAGACTCCCGTCTTACCGCTGGCTCTGGCATAGCCCACTGCGGCGAAGGCGGCGCCTTGTTCATGACGACTGAGCAGATGTTCAACCGGCGCGCCAACCAAGGCATCGTAGATGGGCATAATCGCCCCGCCTGGATAGCCAAATACCGTGGTCACGCCGTGCGCGGCCAATGCCTTGATGACGGCGTCTGCGCCTCTGATCTTCTGCCCTTGTTCCATCTGCCCTATCCTGCGTATTTAAGTGTTTTTCTGGGTTAAGCAAGTCATGAGTGCTAAAAACAAAAAACCCCCGGTCCTTTCGGAGCGGGGGTTCTTGTTGCAATCTTGACCTGATTAGGTGTGTCGACGCGCCATGCGATGCCCCCGCTGTGATTGAATAATCACTACGGTAATAATCTCAATAATGAGGAGGGCAGCTTGGTTAAACATGGTGTATCTGTATTTCCTAATCTCTGTTTGCTTAAATTCTGTATCTCGGCCGACTCAATTTAGCCGACCTTTTAATCAATACCACAAAGCCAACGAATAACACAACCAAAACCTGCGACTATCTGTAAAAAGCCTGGTCACAGGCGTCTTGGGCAGCGCTAGCAAGCCAATCAAGACCAGATATTTCCCTACTCATGTGACTCTCGGGTTTGACTCTTGGGCCGGCCCAAATTCGACAAATCGAAACAGAGAGGACTCGGCCCAACCACTAAAAATCCGTGGGTTAATGCATTGATAATTAAGCTTCTTCTACGATGCGCTTCATCTCGGTCATGTAACCGCGAAGCTCGGCGCCTATGTACTCAACCGCGGTGTGACGGATTGCATCGTTCACCTCGATCAGACGTAGGTTATCGACGCCGTTGCCACTGTCTTTCAGGCCCCCGCCCAGGTACTCGGGAGACATCTGATTCACATAATCACGCAGCAATGGCACGGCGGCGTGGTTAAACAGGTAGCAGCCATATTCAGCGGTATCTGAGATCACCACGTTCATCTCATACAGACGCTTACGAGCGATGGTGTTGGCGATCAGTGGTGTCTCGTGCAGCGATTCATAATAGGCCGACTCTTCGACGATACCGGCCGATACCATGGTATCGAAGGCCAGTTCAACACCCGCCTTGATCATGGCGACCAGGAAGATCCCCTTATCGAAGTAGGTCTGCTCGTCGATCGCCTCATCACATGCTGGGGCATTCTCGAAGCCAGTTTCGTTGGTCTCGGCGCGCCATTTCAGCAAGTTGGCATCGTCGTTCGCCCAATCTTCCATCATGGTCTTAGAAAACTCACCGCTGATGATGTCGTCCATGTGCTTCTCAAACAGTGGCTGCAGAATCGCTTTGAGCTCCTCGGCCATCTCGAATGCCTTGATCTTGGCAGGGTTAGATAGGCGATCCATCATGTGAGTGATACCACCATGCTTAAGCGCTTCGGTCGTGGTCTCCCAACCTTGCTGGATAAGCTTGGCGGCGTAGCCTGGCTCAATACCGTCGGCCACCATCTTCTCATAGCCCAGGATGGCACCGGTTTGCAGCATGCCACACAAGATGGTCTGCTCACCCATTAAGTCTGACTTCACCTCGGCAATGAAAGAGGAGTGCAGCACGCCGGCGCGATCGCCGCCGGTAGCACTGGCATAGGCCTTGGCCACTTCCAGGCCATCGCCCTTAGGATCGTTCTCTGGGTGGACGGCGATCAGGGTTGGTACACCGAAACCACGCTTGTATTCTTCGCGCACCTCGGTACCCGGACATTTAGGCGCCACCATGATGACAGTAATGTCGGGACGCACCTGCATGCCCTCTTCCACTATGTTGAAGCCGTGAGAGTAAGAGAGTACCGCGCCCTGCTTCATCAACGGCATCACGGCATTCACGGCATCCGTATGCTGCTTGTCTGGGGTCAGGTTAAGCACCAGATCCGCCTCCGGGATCAGCTCTTCGAAGGTACCCACGCGGAAACCGTTGCCGGTCGCTTTCTGGTAAGAGGCACGTTTCTCGGCAATCGCCTGCTCACGCAAAGCGAAGGAGATATTCAGGCCCGAATCGCGCATGTTGAGACCCTGGTTAAGGCCTTGGGCACCACAGCCCAGGATGACGATATTCCAGCCCTTGATATAGTCACAGCCTTGACTAAATTCGCTGCGGTCCATAAAACGACATTGGCCAAGTTGCTCTAATTGTTGGCGTAAATTCAAAGAGTTAAAGTAATTAGCCATCAGATTCCCTACCTTTAAAACGAAACCGTTGAATATGGGCTCAACCGCCTTGGCCAAGCTGTGATTGCAATCAACTATAGCCCATGTATTTCATTGCTTAAAATGATATATTCGAAATGTCACGTTGCATAAAATGCAATATTTAGCTCAACAACTAGACGATAAGACGAGGCGGGATCTTGGATATTCGTACCATCAAACTCTATCTGCACCTGAGCAACAGTCTCCACTTTGCCCGTACCGCGCAGCAGATGCATGTCAGCCCCTCCACCCTAAGCCGCGCCATGCAGCGCCTGGAAGAAGAGGTGGGCGCCAAGTTGTTCGAGCGCGATAATCGCAGCGTGACCCTCACCAATGCCGGCATCGAGTATCGCCACTTTGCCGAGCAGACGTTAGATAACTGGAGCAAGCTCAAACACAGGCTGGATCCCAAACAAGATCTGCTGCGCGGCCGCCTCAACATCTACTGCTCGGTCACCGCCGCCTACAGTCACCTGCCGGCACTGCTGGATCGCTTTCGCAACGAACATCCCATGGTGGAGATCGCGCTGACCACGGGAGACGCCGCCAACGCAGTGGAGATGGTGCGGCAAAACCGCGCCGACATCAGTATCGCCGCCAAGCCCGAATCTCTGCCGGAATCCTTGCATTTCATCAAGATAGATAATGTGCCGCTGGTGATCATCGCCCCCACCTTCAAGTGCGCCGTGCAGGAGCTGCTGACCGAGCCCTACATCCCCTGGGATCGACTGCCTTTCATCCTGCCGGAACACGGCCCGGGACGGCTGAGAATCGAGAACTGGTTCAAGCAACTGGGGCTCAATGCCAATGTCTATGCTCAGGTTTCCGGGCAGGAGGCGATCGCCTCCATGGTGGCACTGGGCTGTGGGGTAAGCATTACCCCTGAGGTGGTGATTCAAAACAGCCCGGTGAAAGACAGAATCCAGCAGCTGGCCTCACCAGTGGCAATCCCCCCCTTTGAGCTTGGTTGTTGCAGCAAGAAGAGTCGCGAAGATGAGCCTGTAATTGCCGCCTTCGTGAAAGAACTCAATGAGGTCAAGTAGCAAAAAAGTGGCAGAGTGCAGACCTCTGCTATACTGATTTCATCGACTAATTATCAAGAGGTTAGCTATGGTGTCATGGAGACTCTGGGTCACCCGCTTATGCTGTGGCCTCGCCTTGTTATGCTCGGCACTTCCCGCCATGGCCACGGCCTCTATCACCATATGTGTCGAGAATACCGAATTCCCACCCTTCAACTATTTCGATCGCAACCAGAGCGTGGAGCCCCGCACCATAGGCTATGATATTGACCTACTCAAACTGGCCTTCGACCAGAGCGAGCTAAGCCACAAGGTGGTCGCCCTCCCCTGGAATCGCTGCCTGAAGGAGGTCAAACAGGGCACGGTCGATGCGGCGATGAGCGCCTCACTCAACGGTGAGCGACGCCGCGACTATCTGATCTCCACCCCCTACTATTTCCTCACACCCAGCTACTACTACCTAAAGACGGACTTCCCCAAGGGGGTACAGGTAAAGCATCTTGAGCAGCTCAACGACTATGGCAGCGTGTGCGGCATTAGAAACTTCAACTATGAAAACTTTGGTCTCAAGCCAGACTTTCACATGTTTCAAATCCGTAACCTGGCGCATCTTCCCGAGATGCTCACCAAGAAGCGCTGTCAGTTCTTTCTCGCCCGCAAAGAGACCCTCAGCGGCACCTTAGCCATCAATAAGATGGATGACTTTTACACCCAACTCACCGGTATATCTGTCCCCGATATCCAGCCTGAACCCTTCTATATGCTTATCTCTAAAAACTCACCTCACAAAGAGGCCATTAAGCAGTTGTTCGATACCAAGGTCGACAGGCTCAACAAGGAAGGTAAGTTACGCCCGCTGCTGGAACACCATCTACAGCTGCTAAGGCAGACTCGTTAATGTACTTTCGATGAGATAACGGCGGCGCTCGTCATGCTTGCAGCCAACTTAGCCTATACTTAAGACCGATATATCAGCCATATGACTCTCAAGCAGTTGGCGAGCCCGACGTAGCCTTTGTCCCAAAAGATGGCACGTCCATGCCATGGAATGACGCCTCAACGCCAATATGCAGTACAAGGGGAAGACATGACCGCCTTTGCCATTTTTATCGTACTGATCGGTTTGATGGGACTGCTCGCATCGCTCATTCCTACCTATCAGATCTGTCAGCTAAAACCGCCACAGAGCCAGGGCTGGTATCTATTGCTGTGCATGATAGGTCTGTTTATTTTCGGCTATCTGGGTTTCCTCTGGATGCTGCTCAATCGCGAGACCGGCCCCCTGGAAACCGTCGTCTCCGTAGTGTTTTCCGCCGGCGGCGCCTTCGTCTGGTTGGTCGTAAAGATGAGCAAGAAGACCATAGTCAAACTGCAAGACACACTGGAGGATAAACATTACCAGGCCTATCACGACTCCTTGACCGATCTCCCCAATCGCCACATGCTGTATGAAACCATGGAGCGCCTGATCAGAGAAAATGGCTCATCCTTTACCTTTATCATGATGGATCTCAATGATTTCAAGATGATCAACGACAATCTGGGTCATGATGCCGGTGACAAGGTGCTGGAGATCATCGCCTATCGCATCGAGCGTATCATGCCCCCTCAGGCCTTACCCGCGCGATTGGGAGGAGATGAATTTGCCGTGATCCTCCCCAAGAGCGAACTCGGCCAGGCGCAACGTCTGGCAGCACAGATCCAGAAGGCAGTGATTGAAGATATTCACTGCGAGGGCCACCTGCTGGCCGTCGGCATCAGCATAGGCATGGCACTCTATCCCCAAGATGGCGACGACAGGAAGACCCTGATGAAGCATGCCGATATTGCCATGTATCGCAGCAAACAAAATAACAGCGACTATGAGACCTTCTCTCAGGTGATCGACACGCCTCCGCCTCTGGGGCAATTCAGCCCCTAAACTCGAGTAATTCGCCCCTAAACGAGAGCATTTAAAGCTCTACGCCCGTGGTCAATGGCAACGTAGCCTCGACGGGGATGCGCGTCACCAGTAACTGGTCCACCTTATAGGCATCGATATCGACCACCTCAAACTTATACCCACCAAAATTGACAAAGTCGGTGCGCTTGGGGATCTTGCGTAACATAAACATCATGAAGCCGGCGATGGTTTCGTAATTCTGACTCTGGGGAAAGGCCTCGATACCGAAGGCGCGCATCACATCGGTAATGGGTGTCACGCCATCCACCAACCAGGAATCTTTATCCCGGGCGATGATCTGCTCCTCGCTCTCATGGAGTGACCAGGCCCCCATCACGGCGCTCTGCAAGTCGTTGGTCGTCACTATGCCGACCACTAGGGCATACTCGTTCATCACCACGGCAAAATCGGCCCTGTGATTCTTAAAATATTCCATCGATTCCGACAGGCTAAGGCTATCAGGAATGATCAGGCAGTTATGCACCAATGAGCTGTCCTTGAGGGTGATGCTCTGACCATTTATCACCCGAATCAACAGTTCTTTGGCATCCACGACTCCCTTAATAGTGTCCAGCTGGCCGTCGCACACTAGGAACTTAGTATGGGGATCTTCGGCGATCTTGCGCTTAATCACCTCTTCATCATCCTGCAGCAGGAAATAGACCAGGCTCTCGCGAGCCGTCATGGCAGCCGTTACCGGCACGGTCTGCATCTCGAACACATTCTCGATCATCTGCTGCTCATCCTTATCCAGCACACCGGCTTCGGCGCCGGCATCCATCACCGCATAGATATCGTCTGAGGTTACCTGGTCGTTGCGCGCCGTGGGGATCTGCAGCAGGCGAAAGATGGCATTAGCCAGGCCGTTGAAAATCCATACCAGCGGCGTCAGCAGGCGGATGCAGAAGGTCATGGGCCCCACCAGCACCAGAGCCACCCGCTCAGGCATCGCCATGGCCACTCGCTTGGGCATCAGGTCGGCGATCAGGATAAACAGGCTGGTGACTATGATGAAAGACAAGATGAAGCTCAGCTGGCTAAGCCAGGGATCGGCCAGCCAGGAGTGCAGACCCGCCTTAATGTAGGGGGTGAAGGCCGACTCACCGACGATCCCCCCCATGATAGCGACCGCGTTCAGCCCTATCTGTACCACGGTAAAGAAACTGCCGGGGTGAGCCTGCAGATGCAACACCCTTTCCGCACGCAGGTCTCCCTCGTCGGCCAACTGACGCAGGCGGATCTTACGCGCCGCAGCCAAGGCGATCTCCGACATGGAAAAGAAACAACTCGTGCCGATTAACAACAAAATAATCAAGATGTTATCTAGTAGACTCATTTTAAACCTAACCTAAACCTCATACGGGCCAGCGACGGCCAGGAACTCTCCCTGTCAGGGGATAAAGTGACATTAACCCTAAATGATGTAAGCCGTGTGAAGACGCCGACAATTATAGTGATCTACGCCTTCAGAAGACGTGATTGAGATTCCACCTCAGGATGCAAGTTTGCGGGAAAGTCGCCGCGACAGAATGCGGCTGAAAACATGGAGCACCTTTTATCAGAAATTGGCCAATAGGCAACTAAATTTTGTACAGACAGTCCAAATAATTCATTGCTGCTACACTTATTTAAAAAAGGTTTAATAACAAAAACAAAAGGATTTGTTTATGGCCATTGCCTGCGTCACCACGCGCGCCAGCCTGGGCGTGGCAGCTCCCGAAGTCACAGTCGAAGTACATCTCAGCAATGGCTTACCCGCCTTCAACTTGGTGGGGCTACCTGAAACCTCGGTCAAGGAAGCCAAAGAGCGTGTGCGCAGCGCCCTGATCAACGCGGGATTCGAGTTCCCACAACGCAGGATAACGGTCAATCTCGCGCCAGCCGATCTGCCCAAGCAGGGTGGCCGCTACGACCTCCCCATCGCCATCGGCATACTGGCGGCCTCCAAACAGATACCCGATACCCACTTAAGTGATCATGAGTTCATCGGCGAGCTGGCTCTCTCCGGACAAATAAGGCCCTGCACCGGCATATTGCCGGTGATCATAGATGCCCGTAAACAGGATAAGGCCTTAGTCCTGCCCCTGGAAAATCGCGCCGACGCCGAACTGGTGGGCTACCGTAAATGTTTCTTCGCCGCCCACCTACAAGCTTTAGCCCAATACCTGCACGGACAAGCCTCCCTGCCAGGACTGACACAAGATCTAGAGTGGCTCGATAGCCAGACAAACACGGACCACAAGTGCCTCAGCGATGTGATCGGCCAGTATCAGGCGAAGCGCGCGCTGGAGATCGCCGCAGCCGGCAATCACAACCTGTTGTTTCTCGGCCCTCCAGGCACGGGCAAGACCATGCTCGCCAGCCGCATGATGCAGCTGCTACCACCACTGGACTATGATGAGGCGTTAGAGGTCGCCGCCATTCACTCGGTGGCGGGGATCAGCATTCCCATGCAGGCCTTCTATCAACGTCCCTTTCGCAGCCCTCACCACACCAGCTCGGCCATCTCACTGGTGGGCGGCGGCAGCCACCCCAAGCCAGGCGAGATCTCCCTGGCCCATCGCGGCGTGCTCTTCCTCGATGAGGTCGCCGAGTTTCCCCGCAAGGTGCTCGATTGCCTGCGAGAGCCGATGGAGACAGGCGAGGTAGTGATCTCCCGCGCCGCCGCCAAGCTCACCTTTGCCAGCCGCTTTCAGTTGATCGCCGCCATGAACCCCAGCCCCTGCGGCGACAGCGCCAACGCCAGGGCTACCCCGGATCAGATCCAGCGCTATCTCGCCAGACTCTCGGGGCCCTTCATCGATCGCTTCGATCTCACCATAGAGGTCCCCCGGCTGCCCCAAGGCACACTCACCAGCAGTCAGCGTGGTGAAACCAGCCGAGATGTTGCTCAGCGAGTGCATCAGGCCAGGGAGCGCCAGCTGAGCCGCGCCGGAGTACTCAACGCCGAGCTGAGCGGCAAACTGCTCACGCAAACCGCAGGCTTCAGCCAGAAAGATCTCGAGTTTCTCGAGCAGAGCGTTAACCAGCTCGGGCTCTCGGTGCGCAGCTATCACAGGCTGCAGAGGGTTGCCCGCACCATAGCCGATCTTGAGCAGAGCAAAGATGTTGCACGCCACCACATCGCCCAAGCACTTGGCTATCGCGCTATGGATCGTCTGCTCAATAGCCTGAAAACGCCTTACTGAGACCAGTTATACCCTTACCTAAAACAGGGTTATCTTGGCAAGATGAACAGGATAAGATTGAGCTAATGGGCTCAGGCGAGTAACATAGGTCTCCGAATTTTTTATGGGGGCTTTAATGGGCGCGGTGTTATCACTAATAAGAGGCAGCTTGGCATTTAGCTGTTATGTCATCAACACCCTTTTTTGGGTAATACCTATCTTATTGGTAAGTATAATAAAACTTATCCCTATCACGCCGCTACGTACCCTGTGTAGCTACCTGTTGGATCACTGCGCGACCGCCTGGATCAGCGTCAACACCTTAATCGAACGTCTGTTCCACCGAGTGGATGTTCAGATTGAAGGCGACAGCAATCTCTCCCCCAAGGAGTGGTACATGGTGATCGCCAACCACCAATCCTGGGTAGATATCTTGGTCCTGCAACGTATCTTCAACCATAAGATCCCTTTCCTGAAATTCTTCCTGAAGCAGGAGCTGCTCTACGTGCCAGTGCTGGGCCTCGCCTGGTGGGCGCTAGACTTCCCATTCATGCGCCGATACTCAAGCGCGCAACTGCGCAAGAATCCAAAGCTCAGGGGCAAAGATATCGAGATCACCCGTAAGGCCTGCGCCAAGTTTAAGACTAAGCCGGTCAGTGTGATGAACTTTGTCGAGGGCACCCGCTTTAGACCCGAGAAACATCAAAAGCAAAACTCAGAATTTAACCACCTGCTCAAGCCGAAGGCGGGTGGTATGGCTTTCGCCCTGTCGGCAATGGGTGAGCAGATCCATAAACTAGTCGATGTCACCATCTATTATCCAGGCAACACACCCAGCTACTGGGACTATATCTGCGGCCGGGTCAAACAGGTCAGGGTCCACATCAAGGTCAGCGAAATCGCTCCCGAGATGCGTGGCGACTACCTCAATGATCGCGCCTACAAGATCAGTTTTCAGGAACAACTCAATCGTATCTGGCAAGAAAAGGACGCCATGTTAACGAAAATGGCGCAGCAATAACCGCAGATAAGGTGCTTTAGAAAGATGCTAAATTTTTTACCCGGACCCCTCCTGTTTGCGCTTAGCCTGACCTTGTTGATCATCAACACTGTGTTATGGAGTACTTTGATCTGCATTGGCGGCATAATTAAACTCCTGCTACCGATCACACTGCTGCGCACCGGGATCACTCACTTGATGAATCGCTGCATGTGGAGCTGGGCCAGCCTCAATGGCGGCATTCTGTTTTTGATCGCCAAGATAGAGTGGGATATCGAAGGGCTAGAAGGACTGAAGAAAGATGGCTGGTACCTGCTGATCAGCAATCATCTCAGTGGGTTCGACATCGCCGCCCTCACCTATGTGCTGCGTAACAACATCCCTATGCTCAAGTTCTTCCTGAAGAAAGAGCTGCTCTATGTGCCTTTCCTTGGCCTCGGTTGCTGGGCATTGGACATGCCTTTCATGAATCGCACCAGCGCCAAGCAGCTGCGTAAAAACCCTAAACTCAAGGGCAAAGACTTAGAGACCACCCGCCGCTCCTGTGAAAAGTTTAGGACCATTCCTACCTCTATCATCAACTATGTGGAAGGTAGTCGCTTCACCCCGGAGAAGAAGGCTCGTCAGCGCTCTCCATACCGCTATCTGCTGCGCCCAAAGGCAGGCGGCATCGCCTTTACCATCTCGGCCATGGGCGAGCAGTTTACCAGCCTGCTTAACGTCACCCTGGTCTATCCAGACTCGGCCGACAACACGCTATCCGAGGTGATGCACGGCAAGGTGAAAAGTATCGTGGTGCGCATCGAATCTATGCCGGTACCCGAGGTCGACGACCAGAGATACTTCAACGACGCCGAGTGTCGTGCTCAGTTCCAGCGTTGGCTCAATGGCGTCTGGCAACAAAAAGATGAGCAGATTCATCAGATCTTGACCCGCTATAACTCAGATCAGCTGATCACCGAAGAGACCCCATCTCTGGCAGAGAGTCGCTAATTTTATTGGATTCGTCGCCTTTTCGGGCGGCGAACACCCAAGGTTGTCTACAATACCACCCCAGCAAAGCCGTAAGCTATCCATAAAATGACGATTTCAAGGCTAAATGCCTGCGTTAGACTTAAGTTTTACCGACAGATTGTTGACAATCCAAACCATCCGCACTAACTTCATTACTCCTCTTATCCCTTAATGAGCAAGCCGATGGCGTTAGACGCATTAAACACCATAGACACTGAGACGCCGGCACTCACCCTGGCGGATAAGGCATTGCAGGCGATCCAAACCAGTATCATTAAGGGAGAACTCGCCCCCGGCAGTAAGATCAACGAGCAGATGCTCGCCCAGCGATACGGCATCAGTCGCGGCCCCACACGGGAAGCCCTGTTGACCCTGGAGCGTCGCCGCCTCATCGTCAGAATTCCCCATGTCGGCGCCCGCGTCGCTCAGCTGTCGATAGATGAGCTGGGCGATCTCTATCGTCTGCGCAGCGTGTTAGAAGGCATGGCCTGCGAACTGGCCGCGAAGCATATAAGTCCCACAGCGCTGATGCAGCTACAACGTCTGATGGATAGTCAGGAAGAATCGCTAGCCAAGGGCGATACCTATTTTCAGCAAGATGGCGATGTGGATTTTCACTACCGCATCATACGCGCGAGCGGTAGCAAGCATCTGCAGGAAACCCTCATCGGCAACCTCTATCATCTGCTGCGCATGTATCGCTATCAATGCACCAGCGAGACCAGACCGACCAAGGCGATTGCCGAACACAGACGCATTGTCGAAGCCATTGCCGCTGGTGATGGCGAACTGGCTAGCCTGCTGATGCGCCGTCACATAGAGCAGGGCCGAATCAACACAGAGAAACGACTTAAGGCGCTACAGGCAGAGTAGCAGCAACCTGGTTCATGCCAGCGAACACTCGTTGGCATCGACTCGAAAAGGCCTTGCCCCTCCCTTCCGGCAAGGCCTTTTCTCTATATTAAGCAAGAGTCACTCATCTTTAACGCCAAATTATTGTAAATGTCACAAAACTGACTACAACTTTTAAGTGAATGCTAATATACTTGACCGCCTAAATGAGCAAGATACATGCATAAAAACGCATTAACGGAGAGTAGTTGCTGTGAACCCACTCGATGTTGTCGCCAGACACAAACTATCATCGCTATTTCGCTTGGCAGCGTTACTCGCATTACCGCTATTTGTCTCCGCCTGCCAGAGTAATGCTATTACCCAAACTCCAAGAGACTATCTGGAAGTCACCCCGACTCAGCTAAGCAAGTATTGGGTCATACAAGACAGTACCCTGAATTGGAAAGGTTTGGTAGAACAAAAACAGAAGCTCAACATCAGCTTTGGCATCAATGGGTCAGGGCAGCTAGTGGATCTTGAACTCGACGACTTGACCCTCTCACCCGAACAGAAACAAGCACTGCTCGCCAGATTTAGCCAGCAGAGATTTAACGCCACGGTCTACAACAAGACGGCCCAGCCGGTGCGGGTCTCTGCAACCGTAACATTCGATTAAAAAAGGCGCCTCCTGGGCGCCTTTTCTTTTCATGGGTATAGCTATCAAGGGCATAGCTAGGAGTTAAGGCGCAACGCGCTCAACCTTTTGCATCCAGCCTTCTGGGCCCTGACGCTTGCCCTTCTGAATATCCGTCAACACCTGATAGATGCGGCGGGTATGCACACCCACCTCACCATCGCCGACCGTTACAACCCTATGGTCTTCGAAGATATAGGAGCCTACAGGCGACACCACGGCGGCAGTACCGAAGCCACCGGCCTCGACGATCTCACCGGACTCGATATCGGCAATAAACTTATCCAGCATCACTGTCTCTTGACGCACCTCGCAGCCGAGGGCCTCCCCAAGCTCCATGATGGATTGCGAGGTAATAGACTTCAAAATGGTATCGGTAAATTTAGGTATGATGATGGTACCATCTTTTAGCACATGGAAGTGGTTCATCGCGCCCACCTCTTCGATCTGCTTGTTGTTGGCATCGAGATACAACACCTGGGCCGCGCCATATTCTGCCGCCGCCTTGCCCGCTCTGAGCGAGGCTGCATAGTTGCCCGCCGCCTTAGAGGCGCCCGTACCCCCCGATACCGCGCGGTGGAAACGTTCGGTGATCAACAGACGAATCGCCTTATCGAAACCATCTGCATAGTAGGCGCCGCTTGGGCTCAGCATGACACAGAAGGTGTACTGCTGGCTCGGGCTCACAGAGAGTCTGTCTTCGGTCGCAAATACGAAGGGACGAATATAGAGACAGGCCCCATCCTGCATCGGAAACCAGAGCCTATCGACATCGATCAATGCATTGATCCCCGCCAGCTGCATCGCCTCGGGTATGGGCGGAATACAGATCACCTCGCCGCTCAGGTTGAGACGCTCGGCATTCTTATTTAAACGGAAGGTATAGATCTCGCCATCGTCATGCATGAAGGCCTTAGCCCCCTCAAAGATGGATTGACCATAGTGCAGAGCCATGGCACCCGGTGCCATCTCGAATGGTCCGTAAGGAACGATTCTCGGATCCCGCCACTCCCCATCGCGGTAATCCATCAAAAACATATGGTCAGTTCTAAGATTACCGAAGCCCACATTGGCTTCAGGCTTAAACTGCTGTGTTCGGCGTTCAGACGCAGGTTTTAAATTATAATTTATTTGCATTGCATACCACCTTGAATACTGATCTAGCAGACTATGGACGCCCTGCTTTAAAGTCAAGCTCAATGGGGCCTGCCATCAAACTCTTCATTAAAGTGGGAGTACAGATATATAGACAGCTAATCCACCCAAAGCGTTACATCACTTGCTATTCAATTTCACTGCAATGGTGACGTTTGCCTATCTCTGCACAAGTATTACAGGAACGCACCTTACCTTCCCCCTTATCTAGAAAGGCGCTGATCTTCTGCGTCATCTCCTGCATCATCTCTTTGGTGATAGGTTTCTGCCAGCGGTATCGATTCATCAGTCGACTGATATGGCGATAACCAGTCTCATCATCGGGAGTAAAGTAATATTCATCCATCAGTTTACTCTCGTATGAAGAGGTCGCTCCTGCCAGAAAGAAATATAGCGATTGCACCAGTTCCTTAACTTCTGCCTCCGTTGCATCCAACTCTCCCACGCTGACCGCATGATCAATAGGCTGACGAATACAGCTCCAAAATAAGTTAACTCTATTTCGCAGAACATCAATTTTTTCTGAGCTTGCCAACTGCCAGAACATACTGTTAATTGAGACAACACGCAATATATTAAATATCGGACTTCTTTTAACCACCTCAAAGGTAAATAAAATTGGCAAGACGGCAAGCTGATGAATATTAAGCTGCGGATTTTCCTTAATAAATACAGGAATTCGAGTAGATGTAGTATTTCTTAAGAAAAGACAAACTAATACATCTTCTTTTGATTCAAAATATTTATAAAGCGTATTGGTTGAACAACCAGCTTGCTTTGCGATCTGAGCAAAGCGAAAAGAAACAACACCCTGATTATCAATTAATTTTTCCGCCTCATCTAGCAGTTGGTTGCATCGCAACGCCTCACAACTATCTTTGGGACAGCGCATATAATCACCATTTAACACTCAACTATTAATCTATTTTATGGCGCTCATACTATTAATATACTTAAAAGAAACATTTTCTTAATCAGCATCACATAAAACTTTCTCCCCCCTAATAAAGTGTGATTTGGCGCATAATTGAAAAGCAACTTAAAAATTATTGTTACCCCAAGTTAATCGGAGGTAACACATGCAAACAAGACGTTCATTTTTAAAACTAGGAGCTGGCGCCGCGGCGGCTGGCGCGCTAGTTCCCTTCAGCTCAAATGCAAGCCCATCAAACATAAAGTGGCATGAAGAGCACGAAATCATCATCGTCGGTTCAGGCTTTGCAGGCCTAGCAGCAGCGGTTGAAGCGGGAAAACTCGGTGCCAAAGATGTTGTCGTATTCGAAAAGCTCGGCGTATACGGTGGTAACAGCACCCTAAATGCCGGTCAAGCCTGCTTTGCCAACACAGATCTACAGAAAAAGCTCGGTATCGAAGATAGCGCCGAGCTCATGGTGCAAGACCAGCTGAAATCGGGACGCGGCTACGCCAGTGAAGAACTGTTACGCCACAGTGCCGAGTTAGGCCCCTACATCTACCAACTCACCAAAGATTGTGGGTGTGTCTACCGCGACCACATCATCAATACCGGCGGTACCAGCGCCACGCGTAGCCACCAAGTCGTCGAACGCAGCGGTTCCGGGTTCATTCGCCCTATGCTTAAAACGGCGCGCAGTTACGGTGTCAAAACCAAGATTCGTCACAAGTTTGAAGGCCTAATCACAGCTGCCGACGGCAAAGTATTGGGTATCAAAGTGCGTCGAGGCTATCACTTCGGTCACGAAGGCTCAGGCGAACTGATCAATGTTCGCGCCTCCAAGGGGGTACTGATTGCAACGGGCGGCTTTGGTGCCAACGTCAGTTTCCGTCAGGCATTAGATCCTAACTTGGGTCCAGAAGTCGGTTGTACTAACGCACGTGGCGCTACCGGCGACGGCCTTATCGCCATGCTTGCCGAAGGTGCCATGCCTGTTCACCTCAGCTTTATTCAATCTGGCCCATGGGCTTCTCCCGATGAAGGCGGATTTGGCTATGGTGCAGGTTTCTCACTCTACAACTTCCCACATTCTATCGCGGTCGATCGCTCTACAGGCCAACGTTTCATGAATGAAACTGCCGATCGCAAGACACGAGCAGACCTCGAAGTACAGCGCCGTGATAAAGATGGCAAGCCTAACCCAGCCCTGCTAATTGCGCCCAAGCATGAGGCTCAAAAAGATCCCTCAATGGAGAATGTGCTGCGCTATAACGTCGCCTGGGAGTTCGACAGCGTCGAAGCAATCGCCAAGCACTTCGATGTACCACTCAAGCCGCTGAAAAAACAGATTGATGATTGGAACACCTATGTCAAAGCGGGCGAAGACCCACAATTTGGCAAACGAATGAACATGAGCACAGGGATTTACCTCAAGGCACCTTTTATCGTGCAACGCCTATGGCCAAAGGTCCACTACTGCCAAGGTGGTATCCAAATCAACACAAAAGCCGAAGTGATTGCCGCCAAAACTGGCGAGAAAATCCCAGGCCTCTATGCCGCTGGCGAAGTGTCAGGTGGGATTCACGGCGTCAGCCGCTTAGGAGGCTGCTCCACACCAGAGTGTATGGCATTCGGCGTAACCGCAGCACGTTCAATCATGAAGGCTTAAGGATTAAACATGAACAAGATCAACGTACTACTTATGCTGGCACTAACTAGCTGTATCGCCCTGTCGGCTCAAGCAAGAGATAAGCGCGACTACCATGACATGGTTTATGACTCAGGCTGTAAGACCTGTCATGACCAAGGCACCAAGCGCTTTCCATCAGATGATGCCTGCCTACAGTGTCACGACATGGGCGAGCTGGCACAGCAGACCAAACGCGAGGGCCATGACGCCAAACAGAATCCTCACGACAGCATGCACTATGGCCAAGAAGCGCCTTGCATGGAATGTCACGGAGAGCACACACCAAAGCAAGCAATCTGTATGGATTGTCACAACTTTGATTACCCAAAATTTAAACACTAAAAAGGCGAATAATCGCCAAAGGAAATGATGATGAAAAAACTACTAATCACCTCTGCAATACTGATGACAGGCTGCGCCGTTGCTGCCGATAAACCAGCCGATAAGCCTTGGCACAACGAAAAGCCAACGCTTTCGACCATTAATGCTCCGACTAAGACCATGCCTATGGTTTGTAAGCAGGAGCAGGCAATGGCTTACCTCAAAGAGCTGCAAAGTGGCGAAAAAGATATCTTCTCAGTCAAGTCAAACGACCATGGTGGTAAGGGGGCGAATGACTCAGGCTGGCTAACCTGGACAATTGCCGATCCCGATACGCTTATTCCATGTCCTGAAGGCGGCGCCAGTGCAACTGAAGTGGGTATGTGCTGGAAAGAGCTTAACGACGAACCTACTGTTATTGGCTTAGTTCGCGTCGCACCGGGTACGGCCATTCCTCACTACCACAGAGAAATGGAATGTTACTACAATCTTAGCGGTGAAGGCCTAACCTGGGCGCAAGAAAGAATGCAGCCATTCCAACCTGGTGACTACATCGAAATCCCAAGTAAGGCGATGCACTACACACCAAACACCTATGATGATCAGGATCTGATCTACATGTACTGGTTCCCACTCGACGGCAAGTTCTCCACCTTTAAGTATCAATGGCCAAAAGATGTTGGCCCAGGTGAAACCCTGATGTTTGACTTCATCCCATATACCAACTCACACGCCGTCCGTTCAGGTAAAGGCGGCTATGGTTGGGATGTTATCCAGTCATCGAAAAAGTAACGCTTAGTCTTCATTAGGCCAGAGTAAGGGGCCGTTAAGAACGGCCCCTTAAATAACTATGAAAAAATACATTCTTATCTTTAGCTTACTGTTTAGCAGCAATATCTTTGCCGATGCACCACAGGCGATCCTTTGGAACAGCCTGGCACCCGGGCCGGCCAAACTCCCGGCTGAAGTCAACATTAATCAGGCGCTTAATGGCAAGCAGGTGGTTATTCCTGGTTTCGTTATTCCTCTGGATACTCTAGAGGGACAAACACGAGACTTTTTATTGTCGCCACGACAAGGTGCCTGTATCCACCGACCACCGCCAGGTCCAAACCAATTGATCCACGTAACATTTGAGCAGCCCATTGCCCTACCTGAGATAGAACAGCCCATCTATATCTCAGGCACTCTCGCAGTGCGCTCAGAAAAGAATGCCTTTGCACAAACGGGTTACTTCATTCAGGGCGATGAAGCCATTCCCTACCCAGTTAAAGTCGCCCCTTCGGCATCGAGCCACTCACACTGAGCTCGGCACCGCGCAGTAAACTCTATAGGTAAACATGATGAAACAAGCCACACTTTTAAGCTCTAGCATCGCACTCGCCCTCGTTCTAGGCAGCGCAAGCACTATCGTCCACGCCGAAGATGGCATCAATGTCGGCGGTGCCGTTCGGGTCAATTACGCTTATAAAGATTATAGTGACGCCTCTCAAGACAAAGCTGGCGACTTTAGCTTTGACATGGCGGCCATCAAGTTCAACGGCCAAAAAGGCGAATGGGGCCTAGCGGCCGAGTACCGCTTCACCTCCAGCACCGACTACATTAAGTATGGCTACGGCTACTACAATATCGACCCCGACTGGCAATTGCAGTTCGGTATCAACAAGGTGCCTTTTGGTAACCGTGACTTCATCTCCAACAGCTTCTGGTTCGGCATCCCCTACTACCTGGGCTTCGAAGACGATCATGATGTAGGTATCAAGGCTATCTATGAAAAGAACGGCTGGCACACAGACCTGGCCTTCTACAAGAACCCTGAGTATGGCCCGACAGAGAACAAGCGCTACGCCACAGATCTCTACACGGGCACCATCAACGGCACCGAGTACAACAACGAAGAGACCAACCAGTTCAACCTGCGCCAAACCTACACCCTGGACCATGAAGGTGGCTCGACCACGGTTGGCGGTTCTGTGCAGTATGGTCAGATCTATAACAACAAGACGGGCAACAACGGTGACCGTTATGCGGTCGCGCTGCACCTAGACAGCAGCTACAAGGGCTGGAACCTTCAGCTGCAGGCGATGCAGTATGAATATGACGCCGCCGACGCCGTCGACCCAAACAAGATTGGGGTCTCAGTGGTGAGCTGGCAGTATGAGATCGCCAGTAAGGGTCAGGCATATAGCGTGAACCTTGCCAAGACCTTCAACACCGACTGGGGTAGCGTGAAGTGCTACAACGACTTCGGTGTGATGACACCCGACGTTGCCGATGACAGCTATGACAACAGCATGCAGAACGTCACTGGCTGTGCCATCGCCGCCGGCCCGACCTATACCATGGTCGACTTCGTGATGGGTAAGAACATGACCTTCTCAACCGCTAACAATGACCATGTGGGGCTTCCAGAGATTGGCGACGATTGGGACAAGCGGGTCAACATCAACTTTGGTTACTACTTCTAACCTGGCAACAAAAGTTAGGTGGCAGTTGCTCCTTCCGCCTAACTTGCAGCTTTAGGGCCGCGCTATTGCTCATCTAATCACACCACCGCAACAAATTTGGCCCGGCCCTCGACCCTATCGAGGGCTTTTTTCGGTGAGGTTATGCCTAGGGCCTGTTGATCTTTGCCGTTTGTTTTTGCAGCAGTTTGAAGGTGATTTATACAAGGCAGAGCCTGTGCCGTGTAGTATCCTACACAAACTGACGATAACACCGTAGAAATGGCCTACAAACGCTGCCCAACGGGTTCATCTAAACGCGCGCTGCACTTTGTTGTTCGCCATTCACATAGAGTAACTATGCTTCATGGCTCTCGCCTCGCGCAAAACGCGTTTAGATTGAACAAAAATTAAACTTGAAAGGTCAACAGGCCCTAGTACACTCGGGGGAATCCTGCAAATTAACACTCGTCAGCGCACTGCAGGCGGCGCAGCTCATATGATCGCGATAGTGCTGGTCGAAAAACGCCGTGGTTTGTGCCTCAAGCGAATCGAATAATTCAGGGGTTAACGGCCTATGCCAGCGATACTGCCCCATCAACTTGGCGAGATGGCGATAACAGGTCTCACGACGATTTGACAGATACTCGGGCGCGATCAACTGACTTTCAAACTGGGTCAGCGAACCGGTCAGATAGAAGGTGATGCCTTGCACCAGCTCCTTAACTTGTAAGGGTGTCGCCTCCAGCTCTCCCCTCTCTATCGCCTGGTGCAACGACTCGGTAAACCAGCCCCAAAAGGCATTGATTCGCTTCTTAAATCGCTCAATTTTTTCGTCGCTGGCAAGCTGCCACACCATGGTATTGACCGACACCGAACGCAGGGTGAAAAAGCTCTTGCTGCGTTTAATGGTCTCGAAGGTGAACATGATAGGCAAGAGCACCCTCTCCTGCGCCGTCAGTTCGGGATGTTTATCGATAAAGATGGGTAAGTGATTCGATGTCGCACTCCTCAGGAAGAGGCAGACCAACACATCTTCTTTTCGCTCGAAAAATTTATAGAGAGTGCCGGTCGAGCAACCCACCTCTTTCGCCAGCTGAGAGAATTTAAATGACACTATCCCTTGAGACTCGATAAGCTGCTCCGCAGCATCCAAGATCTGATTGCAACGCATCATTGGCAAAGTATCGGTGGGACATTTCATCGTTTACACCCTTATCGTGGAAGAGGCGAGAGTATGCGCCCAATTTATTTTCGAATTACAGTGACCCCTTAACTAATCGGGACAAACCTCACGTAAAACGGCCGCTACTGTCAGGCTTTGTGAATCACGTCAAACAAACATTCACGCAGAAAAATTCACGCCCAGATACACTTGCGCCTACATTTCGCCGGCATAGAAACATTTCAGAAAAGTTATTCGAGACATGGTTCACGAATAAGTTTGCCACTCAAAAAAAGCCGTGACTTACTTCACCTTTAACGCTTTGCAGAACCTCTATCTTTGCCAGCATAAAGAGACAGAGGACATTAGCAATGCACAACAGAAGAAACTTTTTAAAGCTTAGTGCGGGAGCCGCCATAGGTGGCATGGCCGTGGCAATGCCCGCCACCTCCTTTGCCAAAGAGTGCAAAGAGATACAATGGGACGAGTCTCATGACGTTATCGTCGTCGGCTCCGGCTTTGCCGGATTGTCGGCGGCGCTCAATACCAAGCGTCAAGGCGTCGGCTCGGTATTGGTACTGGAAAAGATGCAGGTCATCGGCGGCAACTCGGCCATCAATGGTGGCTGGCTAGCCATCCCCAAAAACCCGATTCAGCTGGCACAGGGCATCAAAGATGACTCTCCCGAAGAGTTAGTCAAAGACCAGATCATCTCTGGCCGCGGCATGCAGAACGAGGCCGCGCTGCGTCAGATCGCCAATCGCGCCCTCGATGCCTATGAGCTATGCATAGGCACAGGCGTCAAGTTCCGCGATGGTTTCAACATTCAGGTCGGCGGCCACAACAAGGCTCGCGCCATACGGACACAGCATGGTACGGGTGGCGACATCACCACCAAGCTGTATGAGGCAGGTGTCAAAGAGGGGGTCGAGTACCGCCTGCAACACTATATTGAAGACTTCATCATGGATGGCCAAACCATAGTCGGACTCAAGGTACGTAAAAACTATCGCTTCCCCGACATCAAGACCGGCAGCACCGTCTACATCAAAGCCAACAAGGCGGTGATCCTGGCCAATGGCGGCTTCGCCCGCAACATGAAACTCAGGGAGGTGGTCGACCCTTCGCTGGACCCGACACTTGACTGCACCAATGCCCTTGGCGCCACCGGCGAGGTAACCCTCACCGCCATGGCACACGGCGCCCTGCCCGTGCACATGAACCTGATTCAAACCGGCCACTGGGGTTCACCCGATGAGGGTGGTTTTGGCTGGTCAAATGCTCTGCTTTCAATTGGTTGGCACCAAGGCGCCGCCATCAGCGTCCTCAATGGAAAACGCTTCATGGACGAACGTGCAGACCGTAAAACCTGCTCCGAAGCAATCATGAAAAACCGTTATCCAGACAACAGTCCGGCCTACCCAGTAGTCTTGTTCAACTACGAGAAATACAAGGACGACGACCGTGTGGTGCGTGCGCTGCGCGACAAGATGGCCTGGAAACTGGACAGCCTAGATGAGATAGCCAGCAAATTCAACATCCCGGCGGCCGAGCTAAAACGCACCATCAGCGAGTACAACGGCCATGTTAAAGCCCGTAAAGACCCGCTATTCAACCGCAAGATGGACACGGCCGAGGTATTGACCGGCCCCTATGTAGTCTCGCGCATCTGGCCTAAGGTGCACTACTGCATGGGTGGTCTAAAGACAGATCTCGGCGCCCGGGTTATCGATGGCCGCTCCATGTCACCCATCAACAAGCTCTATGCCATTGGTGAGGCCACGGGTGGCGTTCACGGCGAGGCCAGACTCAGCTCGACCTCTTGTCTCGAATGTTTGGCGATGGGAATCGTCGTTTCTGAAACCATCAAATCTGACGCGCAGGCTTAATCACTATGAACAAATGTATTTTAACCCTCTTACTGGGACTGGCACTGTCTTCAAGCGTCTACGCCGGCGATCTCGTCAAGATGAAGGGCAAGACTCAGGGACGCACCAACCACGAGTTTATCTACCAAGATGGCTGCCAGGGCTGTCACCAGGGATCAGGCAAGAAGAACGCCACAGATACCGCCTGCGTCGAGTGTCACGGCGAGATCAATAGCATTCCGGTAGACGAAAGCAAGCTGGCCATCCCAGAGGCCCATCCACATAAGTCTCTGCACTATAACCAAGGCGCGAGCTGCCTGGCCTGTCATGGCGAACACGAGAAAAAGGCGCCAGTCTGCGCCGAATGTCACCGCACCTGGTTCGGTGAGATGTAACAAATTCTGACGTAAATACTTAAAAATACTAATAGGTAATGATGATGAAAAAGACCACTCAGTTTATGTTGTCTATGGTCGCCACCGCGATAGCCCTTTCTGGCTCAACGGCGTTTGCCGGGGAACAGGAAGACGGTATCAATGTTGGCGGTGCGGTACGTGTTAACTATGGCTATAAAGACTATAGCGAGGCCTCTAAGGACAAGGGCGGTGATCTGACCTTCGATATGGCGGCCATCAAGTTCAACGGCCAAAAAGGCGACTGGGGCCTGGCGGCAGAATACCGCTTCACCTCCAGTACCGACTACGTCAAGTATGGCTATGGCTACTACAATATCGACCCCGACTGGCAATTGCAGCTCGGTATCAACAAGGTGCCTTTTGGTAACCGCGACTTCATCTCCAACAGCTGGTGGTTCGGCATCCCCTACTACCTGGGCTTCGAAGATGATCATGATGTAGGTATCAAGGCTATCTATGAAAAGAACGGCTGGCACACAGACCTGGCCTTCTACAAGAACCCTGAGTATGGCCCGGCAGAGAACAAGCGCTACGCCACAGATCTCTACACGGGCACCATCAACGGCACCGAGTACAACAACGAAGAGACCAACCAGTTCAACGTGCGCCAAACCTACACCCTGGAGCATGAAGGCGGCTCGACCACGGTTGGCGGTTCTGTGCAGTATGGTCAGATCTATAACAATAAGACGGGCAACAACGGTGACCGTTATGCAGTCGCGCTGCACCTAGACAGCAGCTACAAGGGCTGGAACCTTCAACTGCAGGCCATGCAGTATGAATACGACGCCGCCGACGCCGTCGACCCAAACAAGATTGGGGTCTCAGTGGTGAGCTGGCAATATGAAATCGCCAGTAAGGGTCAGGCATATAGCGTGAACCTTGCCAAGACCTTCAACACCGACTGGGGTAGCGTGAAGTGCTACAACGACTTTGGCGTAATGACACCCGACGTTGCCGATGACAGCTATGACAACAGCATGCAAAACGTCACTGGCTGTGCCATCGCCGCCGGCCCGACCTATACCATGGTCGACTTCGTGATGGGTAAGAACATGACCTTCTCAACCGCTAACAATGACCATGTGGGGCTTCCAGAGGTTGGCGACGATTGGGACAAACGGGTCAACATTAACTTTGGTTACTATTTCTAACCTGGCATAAGTGCCCGGCAGAAACCTGGTCGCTCTCACTGGGTTTCTGCCATTTCCCTTTATTGAGATTAGATGCCGCTCCCCACGCATAACGCATTTTCAATCTGGCCCTATCTGATAGGGCTTTTTTTTTAATTTTTCTCCATCAATCGACGCCAAGACTATGAAAACATACTTAAGCTGTGCCCTCTTCTGCCTCAGTCTTTCAGCCACTTCGGCTCACGCCACCAGCATCGAACTGGGTGGTTTTCTCAAGGCCAATGCACGCTATGTCGACGGTAACATCGCCTTTCAAGACAGCTGGAGCGGCGGCGGCCGGGTCGTCGATCCGGCTAAGCGCACTCAATTTAGCGCTCAGGAGAGCCGTTTCAACGTCAAACTCAATCATGAGCAGATCTTTGGCTTCGCCGAGATAGACTTTGTCGGCTCCGCCCAGGGCAATCCCATCATTTCTAACTCCTATGCCCCCAGACTCAGGCATGCCTTCATTCAGTATCAAGGCATTACCGCCGGGCAAACCTGGTCAACGCTAGTCAACACCAGCAGCTTTGCCGAAACAGCCGATCTCGGCGGCCCCTTGGTCGGTCAGGCCATGATCAGACAGGCGCAGTTTCGCTTTAGCACCACACACTGGCAGTTTGCCCTGGAAAACCCTTACACCTACGGCACCACCAGCCCTGACAACCAAGGGCAGATGCAGTGGATAGATACCAGTAACGACTATCTGCCCGACGCCATCATCAGATACGATCAAACAGGCGAATGGGGCAATGTCTCTGTATCGACCCTGATCCGCTATCTCGATCCAGACGGCAGCCGGCAATGGGGCAGCGGGCTATCGGTGGGGGCCAAGCTGTTCACCTTTGGACGAGACGATCTGCGCCTACAGCTGCACTACGGCAACCTGGGGCGCTACGTAGGCACAGATGCAGCCAGGGACATCATAGAGGGCGAGATAGAGACGTCGCTATCGGGCATGTTTGCCTATCGCCATTTCTGGAGCGAACGCAGCCGCTCGACCCTCTTCTATGGGCGCACCACCACAGAGGTCGAACAGACGGACCGCTACCATTGGGGCGTCAACCTGTTTACCGATCTCACGCCGGCGCTCAGCGTCGGGGTCGAATTCGGGCGCTATGAGATTCAGGACGCCAGCACTGACACGACAGCCCCGAGCCCCCGCGGGGCCTCAAACTATGCCCAGTTGAGTATGCAATTCTCACTGTAATAGACGGCGATAGGTAAGATTATTCGCGAGCTGAGTCACGAATAAGTTTGCTGTTAAAAAAGTGGCGTGATCCATTTCACCTTTACAACAAACTAATCACTTTATCGTTAGTCCATACACAAATTTACACCCAAAATAACGCGGCCATTGGCTGCAACAATAGGACAGGAATGATGAAATTAAAAATGCTATTAGGTGTGGCCGCTCTGGCTTCAACAACCGCCGTGGCCCAGGGCCCACAATGTAACCATGCGCAGCTGCCGTTTCAGCAGATGACGCCTGTACCATACGACAGCACACCTTACTCACCGCAAGACACTATGCCAGAGCAGTGCAGTAACCCTGAGGTCGAGGCCTATATTGCCGATTGGGAAGCGGGCAAGATCGACTTCACCACGATTCAAGCCAACGACAGTATCGCCGCCGATCAACGCTTCTGTAAGACCCTAGATGATGACGGCAACATCTTAGAAGTCAAAGACTGTGACCGCACTAAATCCCCTGTGGGTTATATCTGGAAAGAGCTATCTGATAGCCCTGTGGTGATTGGTATTACCGATGGTGGCAAGTCAGACCATGCGCCTCACTTCCACGGTCAACCAGAATGTTACTACGTGGTCAACGGCGAGGGACAAACCCTGGCAGACAACCAGTTTAAGAAACTCGGCACCGGCCAATACTTCTATATTCCAGGCGCCACTATCCACAACACGCCTATCATGTCTGAGAAGGGCCTGGGGGTGATCTACTGGTATCCGAACAACGCCCACTTCGACGGTTTCAAATACTACTGGCGTAAAGACGTGAAAAACCTGCGTGTTGCCGAAGAAGCCTTCGATCGCGTCGATGCCATCCGTAAGCGTGATCTTAACTTAGGCCCCTACGGCACCAACGAAGCCTTCTTTAAGAAATAATACCAATCACAGTAAACATGTGATCAGAAATAGCGCAGAAAAAACGCTTGAGAACAAAGCAGGATTTTTAGATAAGCAGTTATTCTACAATTAAAAATACTACTACAGTTATCGAGCGTTTTAACAAGCTAGAATGATCAATTATTTATTACGATTGGTATAAGCTCGTCTACTCAATCTAAAAAGCGGAGCCTCTGGCTCCGCTTTTTGTTTTATCCACCTTTAATCCTGCGGCGGTATTTGCTTAAAGTCCGCTTTCTCGCCAACCTTAGCAAAGCCGAAGGTATTGGGGGCAATATAGCGCTCAAGCTGCACATCGAGCATCAGGGTCTGATCGGCGCCAAACAGCTGGGTTAACTGCTCGGGCTCACAGCGAAACTCGGCGCTCTTGTAATGGCAAAAACCCTCGTCTGGCCTTGGGATCAGCTTAAGCCCCAGCTTACCCGCCTTTATCTTGGAGAGCTTATTGGCATCCAAATAGAAGGTGATCACGTTACCGTTGACGCTGTTACGCTGCTTATCCAGCACCATGGCGTGGGGCAACCGCGAGGCATGGTACTCATCGCCCGCCAAGAGATAGCAATCGAAGTCGGTGACGGCATGGCCCAGGTTATCGAACACTCGCACCACCAGCATGCAGTAACGGGGTGGTTTACGACTCGCCTCGGACTCGAGCGCCATCTGTTCTCTCAGCTTACGATACCCCTGGCGATCTTTTACCCTCAGACAATCGAGAATATCGGCGACCACAGGCTTGTTAGCGGCATTTCTCTGGGTCACTGAGCTCATGATCCCCATCTTGCGATTGCTGTGACTCGCCCTAGGCACAATCCCTAAGACGCAAGGCTCAACGGCCTGGGTCAACTCCGTTAGCACCAAAGTCTCGGCGCACTCGCCGTCGAAGCTGTCGCAGAGTACGCCCACTTGCTGCGCCAGCTTGGCATAGACAAAGTTCATGTTGGCGGCGCACACCCGCACCACGCCATCAGAGCCAGCCTCGCCGGTGTAACTGTTCATATAGTCGTAAAGCGCGCCGTCTATGGCCTCTCCAGTGAGCACGAAGGGATAGACGTCGCTGCTAAGCCAATCCTTTTGCTGCCAGCTCAGATTGAGCTGATGCTGACCGTCGCTGCCCAGCTCCAGCCAATCCAATACTCGCTGACCCGGCTCGACACCATCGAACCAGGCTTTGAGTCGACTCACCCTTGACTTACCCAGCTGCGCCAATGCCGAGCCATGATTGGCGGGCGCCAGCATGATCAGGTGTTGTAGCGGCGTCGTCGCTGCCTCTTGGTAATAGCGGCACAACCAGTGGCGAATCAGTGGACCGCCGGTGGAGTGAGTAATCACAGAGAAGGGCTCATCCCCCAGCTCGGCGAGGCGAGCCGACTCGAAGGCGATGCTGAGATCTTCCAGCGTCACCGCGTCGTTAAAGCTGATATAACGCCCCAGATAGATGTGCTCAATATCCAGGGCCAAGGCCTCGGGGGCCAGCTTAAGCAGCGCCTGGGGCAACTCGCCATAGGTCTGGGTACTGGTGACACTCCATCCATGTACAAACACCAGTTTCATCGTCTCACTCCTTCATTTGTCTCGACGCTCATCGGGGACCTTAAGCTCCACAGGCGCCACATCTATAGACATGACACCTGCAATCTAACTTGCAGATCTCATTCAGTTTTGGTTCAGCAAGGCTAACTTACTATGCCCTCAACGAAAACAACACCACCTTTTAAGAGAGAGCATATTATGACTAAGAAGACATTAGCAGTAGCCGCAGTCATCACCGCAGCATTGTCAGCGCCAACTATGGCCGCAGATTGGTTCATCGGTGGCGGTATCGGTTCACAAGAGAACAACTACAAGGCAGAGATCACCGAAGCGGTCGATCCTGGCTTCAGCAAGGGCACCTTCAAAGATTCAGATAGCGACATGATCTATGAGCTACGTGGCGGTGTTTACCTCAATGACAACAACCGCGTATACGGTACTTACTCTTACAACTCAGATGACTTCGCTAAGCAGCAGAGCTTCTTGATGTCTTACGACTACCTGGTCGGCCTAGATGCAAACAACAAGTTCAACTGGTTTATCGGTGCGACAGCTGGTGTGAACCATGTGAGCCCAGACACAGACATGCTGGAATCTAAAAACACCTTCGTATGGGGTGGTCAAACAGGTTTCATGTACAAGATCAACGATAGCCTGAGCACAGAGATCGGCTACCGTTACCTGAAGCAAGACTATGAGAAAGGCTTCGCGTCAGACGCTGGCGACAAGGCATCTTTCTCACTGGATGACAGCCAACAGGTTTACCTGTCTGTAGACTACCGCTTCTAAGCCGAGTCTATACAAGAAAGCCCCGCAAGGGGCTTTTTTAATATTCATCTATTGACTCATTCTCCAGCCAATCCCCAACCGCTTGCAGGGGGAGATGATCTTGTTCTACCCAGGCTACCCAGGCCAAGCGCTTCGCCTCTCTGGCCTCACCGGGTAAGGCACCCAAAGTGCCTAAGAAGCTTACCGGGGTAGCGTCAATGCCTCGAAAGTGCTGGTGACTTAAGACCACAAAATCTTCTCGCAGATATTTGCCGCGATTCTCTCCCCTGCCAACCTGAGTCGCCATACCACTGCCCAGCAAGGCTAGGTGCAACGTGAGCCCCTCATTACTGGGCAACAGGCTGTCAAATGTCGCCGTCACTGCTTGCCCCGCTATGGTCACGCTTAGCTTGCCCACTAACGGGCGCATAGCGGCTTCATCGGGCAGTAAACCCTGGCCACCCGGGCGCCACTCGCGGCCATTGATCACCAGCTGCGGCGTATAGACCTGGGAGATGCCCTTGTGGTTTAGATAGTCATACTGGCGGCGACTGAAGGCACGCCTGGAAAAGGGATCCCGCCAGCCGAGGTAGTTCCAGTAGGTCACATGAAAGGCCAAGGGAAAGTAATCGCGCCACAGGCCGGTCTCCCGCTTGAAACCCGAGAGCCAACGATCCATTGGCGGACAGCTGCTACAGCCTTGAGAGGTAAACAGCTCTATCACAAGCGGTTGCAGCTCACCACTGCGCTTGTGAAACTGCGTCTGCGTCTGCGTCTGCGCCACCAAAAGCGGCTGAGTAAACAGACTGAGCAAGAGCAATAGGGCAAGTTTACTCGGCACGGGTTATCCTCCAAGATGATAGGCATCTACTTAAGAGACCCGGCGCCGCGCCATTTACATTCAAAGATGCCCTCTTCAATCAAAGGAAAACCTATGGAACCCTATCGCATCATAGACTGTCATGTTCACGACCACCTGGAGCTGGCTTGCATCAGGGGTTACCAACTGCTTATCGAGACCTCAGAAGGCGACATTCGTGCCACCGCCATCACACGCACCACCAGGTCGGATAAGAGCGAGTACCTGACCGTGAGAAACGAGGCGGGCGAGCAGGAGATCCGCCTGGATCATATTCAGGCCATCACCCCCTTAACCCAGGGCGCGGCGTTCGATCGTGTGGTGATCGCCGCAGCCAAGAAACCCTAACAAGATTAACGCCAGGGGCCGCCGGCGAGTCACTTACAAGCCCTTTAGCGCAGTATGCTCGCCGCGCCGACGAAATAAACAATGTTTAATCCATATATAGATGGATTTTTAGACATTTAGCACGAATTAGCTATTCACTCAGATAGCGGCACTGATAGAATCGAAGCACCATCCAGAAACTATTAGGACCTCCCCATGAGCCTTGAACTACTGTCCAAGCTGGAGACAAAAATCCAAGCGGCACTCGAAACCATTGAGCTACTGAAAATGGAGCTTGAAGAAGAGAAGCAGAAGAACCACACCCTGAACGAACAGAACCAACAGCTGAGTCAAGATCTCAACTCTTGGAACGAAAAAGTGACCGGGCTTGTGGGTCTGCTGAACGACGAAGTTAGCGAATAACTTCAGAGTAGAGGCGCTTATACAAGGAGCATGAGGCTCTATTGATAAGCGCGTTCGATGCGCGAAGACCTAAGCCGTCTTCGCCTCGTTATGTTGGTGCTCAATCATTTCATTCAATTCCATGATGGCGCGTTTTACCTGAGGCAGGCTCTGACGCGGCAGCAAAAATTTTCCTTTCTCGAACTCTAATCGTCCCAGGTCTTTCACCCAGATCACCCCAGAAACAAAGATTCGGGCATGTTTAACAATCAATTTCGGCGCGTAGACAGGAAAAACTCTCATGAGACCTCCAAGCAAGACTCTGCGTTCTTATTTTTATACTTAGATTCGACAGGTCTTTTACCATGTTAGTTTCAATTTTTTGAGCATTTTTTTCGCTAATTTTGACCTTCATGCCATAGTGCGAAATTTTTACCTTGTCTATCAGACTAATAGACTAGCCTAAACAAAAATTGTCACTTGCCAAATTTTTGACACGCTGGTAGATTGGAATAGTTACTCAGGGTAAATAGAGCTTTTTAGCTCAATAACCGTATTTCCAAAGCGACCGGAAATACGGTTTTTTTTATTCTGGGCAACAAAAAAGGGGCCTAAGCCCCTTTCGATAACCGACTGCCGATTACTTCAAGCTAGTCAGATAGTAAGCGATCTGCAGCAACTCGTCATAAGACTTAATCGCACCAGTCTCGACACGGTACTTGCCGTTTACCACCAGGGCAGGTACGCCAGACAGCTTGGCATTCTCGGTCGCACGCTTCATCTGCGCCATCTGTGCGCTCACCATGAAAGAGTTGGCGGCGGCATCGAAATCTTTGCCATCTACGCCATTGGCGATGAACAGCTGACGGATATCGTCACGGCTAACGAAACGTTGCTTCTTGTCGTGGATAGCGGCAAACAGCGCGTGTTCCATCTTGTCTTCAACCTTCAGCTGATTCGCTACGGCGAAGGCACGAGACATCTCTGGGCCCATTTCACGACCGATAAATTCAACATGGTTCTGCTTAAACACCACACCTTCTGGCAGGTTAGCCTTGATCTTAGGCACCTGAGTCTTGGCAAAGTTGTAGCAATGTGGGCAGTAGAAAGAGAAAAACTCGGCGATCTCTGGCTTAGCCGTAGCTGGGCCATCGTTGATCACTGTGTAATGAACTCCCTCTTTGTAATCGGCGGCCAGTGCCGCCATAGGGGCAACTAAGAGTGCCAGTGCTACCAATAACGCTTTTTTCATTATGTTTCCTTCCCAGTGCCTAAGCACCACTATGACAAATAGATTGACCATACCTTAAAGTGGTTTGGAGTCCACCTCAAGCGGATAAGTTCATTTTTCTGTTACAAATTACAGCCAGGTTTGCCGGGCTAATAGGGGATCAGGGTGAGCGGCGGCTCGTCCAACTTGGCCAGCTGCTCCTTGAACGCCAAGATCTGCTGCTCCCAATATTTCTCCTCGCCATACCAGGGGAAATGCATCGGAAAGGCCGGATCCTGCCAGCGCCGACTCAGCCAGGCATTGTAATGCAACATACGCATCGCCCGCAGCGACTCGATCAGATGCAGCTGGCGATTGTCGAAGTCGCAGAACTCCTCATAGGCCTCCAGCAACACCTCCAGCTGCAGGGTCTGCTGCGAGCGCTCGCCCGAGAGCATCATCCAGATATCCTGCACCGCAGGTCCCATCTTGGCGTCATCCAAGTCGACAAATCCTGGGCCGTCCGGGGTCCACAAGATGTTACTAGGGTGCAGATCCCCATGCAGGCGGATCGCCTCGGTGGGATGTTGATGCCAGATGGCTTTCGCCTTCTCCAGCACCTGCTCCACTATGGTGAAATAGGCGGTCTCAAGGCTAGGTGGCACATGATCTGAGCCCTTGAGCCACGCCAGAGACTCATCGCCCAGCAATTTTGGCGTCAGGGTCTGACGATGCACAAAGGGACGCCGCTTGGCCATCTGATGAATACGACCGATGAAATGTCCCACCTCCTCAAGCTGCTCCAGGTTATCCACCTCGAAGGCACGCCCGCCCATGGACGGAAACAGCGCGAAGCGATAACCCTGATACTCCTGCAATGAGCGCCCCTCGATGATCACGGGCGCCGCCACAGGGATCTCCTCCTCCACCAACTCGGCGCAGAAGTCGTGCTCCTCCTGGATCTGCTCATTACTCCAACGCTCGGGGCGATAGAACTTCACCACATAGCGTCGCCCCAGATCGCAGCGAAACTGATAGACGCGGTTCTCATAACTATTGAGCGCTAACAGCCCTGTCTCGGGGTAGATGCCCACAGACTCAATGGCATCCAGGATGAGATCCGGCGTCAAGGCCTGAAAATGAAACCCCGCCCCTTGCATCGATTCTGTCATAGCTGTGACTCCAATAGGCTGGCCAGATAGACGAGCACCTCGACTTCATCATCGCGCTCCACAGACAGCCAGCAGACATCGCCGTAAAACTCATAATTTAGCTGCAACAGGCTGCCCTCGAACTCCAGCAGCCACTGATGCCTGTCGGCGCCCCAATGACGCTCGATCACCCGGCAATCCAGCGCCTTAACGAGCGCCTCGGCAAAAGGATCGAAGCGGTCAAAATCCACATCGGCCAGAATCGACAGGCTCTTGGCCTGGGGCTCGACCTTAATGGCGGTGATCTTCAACTCTTGATTCATAACTTACTCAGGGTGTTCCCTGCCTCTTCAAACTGATTCTTTTAGACCCACGCGCGGCTATCTCGGCCGGCTAGCTGCTACAGGACATGATAAGTCCCTGTCCCCACTCGGGTGGACGCTTGGCGTAGGCTTCCTTCTCCGGCTGCTCGTCGAAGGGGCGTGTCAGCAACTGGTGCAGATCGGCCAGTGGCTGGGTATTGCCCTCTTCACAGGCGATAATCGCCTCCTGAGCCAGATAGTTGCGCAGCACATACTTTGGGTTCACCTGTGCCCGCGCCGCCTGCCAGCCGGCCACATCACTCACCTGCCCCAGACGCTCTTGATAGGCCTGATACCAGGAATCGAAACCGGCGAGATCGATAAAGTCATCTCTGAGAGAGGAGTGTTGGCTATTCGGATCCAGCTGCGCAAAGCGGCGCCAGGTGTTGGTGTGATCCAAACGGTTAGCCTCCATCAGCTGAGTAAAGCCGCCGATCAGCTGTAGGTCCGCCTCATCTTGCTCGCTGCCTGCCGACTCAACCAACTTGATGCCCAACTTATCGCGCATCAAGACCAGATAGGCCTGCACCAAGTGATGTTGATAGGTATTGAGGGCGGCGATTAGATCGTCCGAGGCGATAATCGGCACTAAGGCCTGGGCCAGACGCTGCAGGTTCCACAGGCCGACGCCCGGCTGCTGACCGAAGGCATAGCGACCATTGGGATCCGAATGGTTACAGATAAAGTCCTCCTCGAAGGTATCGAGGAAGGCGAAGGGGCCGAAATCGAAGCTGTCGCCGAGGATCGACATGTTGTCTGTGTTCATCACCCCATGGGCGAAGCCGACGGCCTGCCAGTGGGCGATCAACTTGGCGGTATCGGCCACCACACGGTTAAACCAGGCGATGTAGCCGGCCTGGTCACGGCTCAACTCGGGATAGTGCTGACTCAGGGTAAAGTCGAGCAGCTGCTTGAGCTTATCCTTGCTGCCCTGCTCGCTGTGGCAGAAGAACTCGAAATGACCGAAGCGGATATGGCTCTTGGCCAGACGGACGGTAATGGCCGCCGTCTCCTGAGTCTCACGCCATACCGGCAAGTCAGAGCCGATCACCGCCAGGGCGCGCGTGGTGGGAATATTGAGATGATGCAGCGCCTCG
Source organism: Shewanella sp. Isolate8 (assembly GCF_022398495.1). Lineage (NCBI taxonomy): Bacteria > Pseudomonadati > Pseudomonadota > Gammaproteobacteria > Alteromonadales > Shewanellaceae > Shewanella > Shewanella sp. Isolate8. The sequence goes on from NZ_JAKEVI010000003.1 coordinate 798,574, forward strand.
GAAACCAGAAATTCGCGCACCGCACTGCGCATCACGGCGCGGCCATCGCCATGGCGGGAGTAAGGCGTCATGCCGGCGCCCTTGAGTGCCACATCCCAGTAACCCTGCGGCCCCTCGGCCTCACCCAGTATGATGGAGCGACCGTCGCCAAGCTGGGGCGAGTAGCCGCCAAACTGATGACCACTGTAGACCTGAGCATAATAGCTGGCACCCGGGATAGCCTGATTGCCCGCCAGCCCCTGCAGCAACTCATCATCGGGCTGCTTAAGCCCAATTAGCGCGGCGGCATCTTCACTCCAGGCCAGCCACTGCGGGCGCGGCAGCCCCTGAGGGGTCACCTGGGAATAAAACCCGCTCAGCTGGTCGAAATAATCTTGCTTAAACTTCATTGGCTAACCCTTATGCTTCACTGGCTCACCAGAGTTTCCAGGCGTTGGCACTTAAGCTCACCCGCCTCATTGCGCTGACATAGTTCACCGCACAGATAACTGCCGCTGCCCGTCTGACTCAGCTTCACCATACCGGCGCCCTTGGCCAGACACTGATCCAGCTGCTGATAGTAGCCGCTTATGTGCTGGTCTAGCTCACCTTGACTCGTCAGCGCCTCGGCGGAGGCACCCGGCGCCGCATCGGGATAATAGAAGAGGGTCCATTGTGGCACCTGGGTACAAGCCGTCATAGTTAATAGTAACGCCGCGAAAGCCATCATGCTGCGCATTTTGATCTCCTGTTACCACAGATTGTCCAACCTAAACCAAGGCCAATATAGCCCTGCGACCTGAGACATAAATGTTCCGGACATAACGCCATTTCCTTTCCATCCCTGGGACTCTTGCCAGTCATCCTGCGGATAGGGCATAAATGTTCCGGACATAACGCCATTTCCTCTCCATCCCTGGGACTCATACCAGTCATCCTGCGGATAGGGCATAAATGTTCCGGACATAACGCCATTTCCTCTCCATCCCTGGGCAAATGGCATAAATATTCCGGACATAAAAAAGGCGACACTCGGTTCGCCTCTTTAGTATTGCTTGATTAGTTTACACGGCTATTCGCCGAGATGCAGTAGATTACTGCCGGGCTTAAGATCAGGCCTGCGCCTTCGCCTTGGCCTTCTCGATGCGAGTGATACGTCCCTCGAAACCGGTAACCGTACCGTCTGAGAGGCCATAGCCTATGGCCGCCTGACAAGTCTTGATTGCACCATCGAAGTCACCACAGTCGTTGAGCAGGGTGGCCAGGTGCATGAAGCCAACCCCCTTCTCCTTGGTAGGTTCTGGCAGGGCCGCAAACAGCGACTGATAATAAGGCGACAAGGCCGCGCCATATTCACGGTACTCTTCCTGCTTACGCTGCTTGTAACACTCGGCGATCGCCTGTAGCAGCGCCATATGCTTACCTTCGGCCTCTGGTTCGGCGCGATATTGGGCTAAAGACGCGCTCAGCTTATCATTGGCCCAGGACTCGTCGGTCACCGCCAGCATCTTGAAGGCTGGCTCTGGCTCTGGCTCTGGCTCTGGCTCTGGCTCTGGCTCTGGCTCTGGCTCTGGCTCTGGCTCTGGCTCTGGCTCTGGCTCTGCAACAGCCTGTTCAGGGGCTTTTTCCGCCTCAACCACTTCGGCCGGCTTAGTCTCTTCAGCAGCCTCAACCACTTCGACCGGCTCTTCGACAGCCTCAACGGCTTCTGCCTTCTCTACGGGCTCAGCAGGCTCAACAACAGTTTCTTCAACAGCCTCTGTCTCAACGGGCTCGACAGGTTCGAAGGTGACGCCCTCGTCGGCTGGCGTCGACACCACCTTCTCCGCTTCCTGGCTCGGCACATCCACGGCTTCGCCCGATACTACCTTCTCAACCGGTTTCTGGGTTGCTTGTTGCTCTTCCTGTGCCAGTCGCTGCGCTCGTTTGTACAGGTAAACGCCCACCGCTACCAGCAAAATAATGGCTATATATTTCATTATCATCCACCGTTGATTAATCGCGCCCAGTATCAGGCAGTTTCATATCGCAAATATGTCTAGATATTAACCGATATTATTAGTCGATTCTCTTGCTATAAATCAAATATTTATACCTCTTTTTCGCTCGGGTATCAAAAACAGCAGGTAAAATCATGCTTAGGGGGCAAAAATCCCCCTTTCCTTGCTCATATCCCTTGGTCATATCCCTTGGTCAAACATGGCGGGCAATAAATAGCATTTTGTGCGCATCTTCATAGTTTCACGCCTTGCTTTTGTGTTCCGGCTTCCCTCGGGCTAGGCTAGCTATAACCTAGTAAATGAGTCGGATATATCATGAGCCAAGAGATCCTAAGTGGTAAGCTGCTGCGAGAGTTCAAGACGATCGCCGCCATGGTACATATCTATTGCAAGGACCACTGCCCAGCCAAGGGCGATGTGCCCAACTGCCCAGAATGTAGCGAGTTTCTTGAATATGCCCACACCAGGCTAGATCGCTGCCCCTATGGCCAGGATAAACCCACCTGCAACAAATGCCCTGTGCATTGCTACAAGCCTGAGCCAAAGGCCAAGGCGAGAGAGATAATGATCTATGCCGGCCCGCGCATGTTACTGCCCCACCCCATCATGGCTATTCGCCACCTGTGGGCCGAACGCGGCCCGGTGCCGGGTAAGCCCCCTGCGGCGGCGTCCAATCGTCACCTTCGCCTGGCCAAGGAGAAACAGCAGTCCTCCTAACCCAGAGCGAAAAATCCCTAATAAACGCTGCGATAAGGCCCAAAAATCACCTTAAGTTAACCCGTTATTTCCAAGGTGAGATCAGGGCCGTAACTCATAGAGGAATTTCACCTCGAAATCCCACTTCATGCTTGCCTCGCCGGCCACTTTAAGTCAACAATGAGGCTATGGATACGCACTCTCCCGGCTTGTTATTCGAAGGATACTGGTGGCTCTCCTTACTGGGTGGCCTGCACTGTATCGGCCTGGGGCTTTACCTCAGATATCTCTACCGTGACCGCAACGACAATCACAAGCTACTAGGCGCCATCTTCAGCCTGCTGGCGCTCTATTTTCTTACCGGCCTGCTCAACAAAGACAACTCACCGCTGCCGCTGCAACAGCTGTTTATCCTGCTGATTCCGGCCTATTTCCTGATGATGCCCATGCTCTATCTCTACTGCTATCGCAGCCTGCACGACATCAAAGGGGCGGTCGGCCTGTCGCGGCACTTTGCGCCGGCTATCATCTTGGTACTCTTGATCGGTCTCAGCGTGCTGCTCAGCAGCGAGATGCGCCAGCTACTGGCTACCAGTAGCTTCGCCCAGTTTAACCATGTCACCCTACTGGGCACCCTGCTGCCTCTGCTATTGGTGCTGCAGACCGGCCTCTATTTCTATGCCATCTTGCGCCTGCTGCGCCGCTTCAAGGGACGGGTACACCGCGCCCATCAAGACAGCCTCAAGGATATCAAGTTCAGGTGGCTGCTGGCCCTAACGCTGGCCATGTTGACCAACTGGCTGGTACGCATGGCCTTAGTTATCATGCCCTACCTGCTGGGCGACAAGGTCAGCCTGGCGGCTCAGGCGAGTACCCGGCTGTTTCTACTCCTCAGCCTCTACCTGTTGGCGCTTTATGGCCTCAAGCAGATCACCATGTCAGCCTATCTCAGGGGCCGCCTCTCCCCAGACCTACAAGCCCAAGCTCATCCAAACAGCAGCCGTCAGCTGCTGAGTGCCGAAGAACTCAATTATCTGCAACAACTGCTGCAATCCGACAAAAAATAATTAACTCAATTTATACCTAAGCGGTTTTGCGTTAATGTATCCGGGCTTAACCACCTCAATTAACAAGAATTACTCAAGCAATCACTAGAGAAGGGATCAAGATGGGAAGGGGATATCAACTCACCGTACTGGCGGCGATCTGTGCGGGCGCCATGGGACTGAGCAGCGGCGTATTGGCCGTCGAGCGTACTCACCAGATCACCACGGATGACTTTTTCACCATAGGCAACATGGGCAACGTTCAGCTCAGCCCAGATGGTAAACACGCACTCTGGCTAGAATCCCGCTGGGACAAGGAGCTGGACAAGGCACAGAAAGATCTCTGGCTTATCGACACCAAGTCACGCAAGACCAACCGCCTGACCTTCACCAACGAAAGCGAATCCAGCCCTCAGTGGAGCCCGGATGGCAGCGCCATCTACTACCTGGTCAAGCAGAGCCGTGAAGACAACAAGGCCCCCTACAACGGCAAGGCGCAGGTGTTCAGAATAGCCCTTGGCAGCACTGAGGCCGTGCCTGTCACCAAAGAGGCCGAAGGGGTGAAAGAGTTTCAGCTCAGCCAAGACGGTAAGAGCCTCTACTTCCTCGCCAACAAGAGCACCACAGACAAAGATATCTGGGCTAAGGTCCGCGCCAAGCATGGTGCACCTAAGTATGGTCACGGCAAGGTTACGACCAACCCGCTCTACAAGTTAAATCTCGAGCACTACCAACAGAGCCTGGTGCTGGACGATGACAAGGTGGTATGGCACTTCAGCGTCAACCGGGACGCCAGCCAGATCGCCCGTATCACCACCCAGGACAACGAGCTGGTCAACCTCGAAGGCTGGTCGAACATAGAGGTGTACAACACCCAGTCACAGCAGAACAAGGTGCTGGAAGACAGCGCCTGGCGCGAGCAGGCACCCTCGCCTTACGGCTGGCTACTGGGCCTGGCTTGGCATGAAGACAACCAACGCCTGGCGTTTCGCATCGACTTCGACGGCCACCCGGGCAAGCTGTTTGTGGTTAAGCCTGAGGATGACAAGGCCAAACCAATCCAGGTGAAGGCAGAGGGTGATGTCACCTTCAACTCAAGCGACATCCATTGGCGACCAGGCAGCGACGAGCTCTGCTATCGCGGCTACGATCATGCCAGGGTCAAACTCTTCTGTAGCGAGATAGATAACCAGGCACAAGGCGACACCCGCACAGTGCTGGCGGGCGATCTGGTCATGGGCAGCTACAGCTTCAGCCACAACGGTAAGAAGCTGGCCTTCAGCCACAACGGCCTGGATCACTTCAGCGATCTCTTCATCGCGGACGCCGCCAGCAAGAAGGCCAAGTACAAGCGCCTGACCAACATCAACCCGCAGACCGACAGCTGGATCTTGCCAGAGATATCGATAGTGAAATGGACGGCGCCGGACGGCAGCCAGGTCGAGGGGATCCTGGACCTTCCCGCAGGCTATAAGAAGAGCGATGGCCCGCTGCCGCTGATCGTACAGATCCACGGCGGCCCAACCTCGGCCACCCCCTATGCGCTGCAACACAGATCCTACGGCCGCGCCACCTTCACAGCCAACGGCTGGGCACTGCTGTCGCCTAACTACCGCGGCTCAACCGGCTATGGCGACAAGTTCCTCACGGATCTGGTCGGCCAGGAGCACGAAATAGAGGTGGCCGACATCATGGCCGGTGTCGATCATCTGATCAAACAGGGCATCGCCGACGGTGACAAGATGGCGGTCATGGGCTGGAGTAACGGCGGCTACCTCACCAACGCCCTCATCAGCACCAGCAACCGCTTCAAGGCCGCGAGCTCGGGTGCCGGCGTATTCGACCAGCGTCTGCAGTGGATGCTGGAGGATACCCCAGGCCATGTGATCAACTTCATGCAGGGCCTGCCCTGGGAGAAACCTGAGGCCTATACCCACGGCTCGTCGCTGACCCATGCCGACAAGATCAAGACACCGACCCTGATCCACATAGGCGAAAACGATCAGCGTGTGCCACTGGGTCATGCCCAGGGTCTCTACCGCGCCCTGAAGCACTACCTGAACGTGCCAGTCGAGTTGGTGGTCTATCCGGGTGAAGGTCATGGTCTGAGCAAGTACCAGCACAGACAGGCCAAGATGGACTGGGACAAGCTCTGGTTCGAGCATTATGTGCTGGGTAAGCAGATGGACGAAGCTAAGTAAAAGCCTATTTGTTAGCTGAACCCGAGCTGACATCAATCGAAAAAGCGTCAATTTTGGCGCTTTTTTCATCAAAAGCCGTTTTCATTCTTAACCAGTCGAACTATGCTAAAACCATCCAAATCGATGGAGGTCATCATGCATAAGTATCTGTCTACCTTAATTCTAAGCTGTTGTGTGGCATTGGGATTATTGACGTCCCCCATGACGCTCGCCGCCGACAGCTACAGCGAGGCGATCGCCAACTTCAAGAAAGCCCCAGACACCCAGAAGTTTTTCAACTCCGCCTATGGCTACGCCATCTTTCCCACAGTCGGCAAGGGCGGCATAGGCATAGGCGCCGCCTACGGTAAGGGCCGTGTCTACAAGGGCGGTGCCCATACCGGCGACTCCAGCCTGACCCAGCTGTCCATTGGCTTCCAGCTCGGCGGACAGGCCTACAGCGAGATCATCTTCTTCAAAGATGCCAAAGCTTATCAAGAGTTTACCAGCGGCAGCTTCGAGTTCGGCGCTACCGCCTCGGCCGTCGCCATCAATGTCGGTGCCAATGCCCAGGTGGGCACCACAGGTAACTCGGCGGGCGCAGGCAAGTCCGGCAGCAACAAGGCCGCCAGCGCCGCCTACATCAACGGCATGGCGATCTTCACCGCCGCCAAGGGTGGCCTGATGTATGAGGCCGCACTGGCCGGGCAGTCTTTTACCTTCGAACCCAAATAGCGGGCATCTGTGAGGGAGTCAGATGGCTCCCTCCTTTCTTCGACGCTTCCTCAATTCCTTTGAGGTGATGGTGGTGTCAATTCGATATTGAGTAAGTGTAGACGTCGCCTAAGTGGCGCTATGACTTGTTAATGCGGCATCAAACTTATTTTGATATTTGGAAGGTTAATTTTGAACCATGGCCTTATGGTGTATCAATTGCCTGCGGCAGGCTTTATGTGCAAGCACGCTTTTGGCACGCCGAGATTCCGTCCCTGGAGGCTTCACGGCGGCGTCCTTGCCGCCGAGAGCCAAAAGCGTGCTTACACTGGTATCTATCGTCTCTTCGATTTAGCCACTTTTGAACCTAACAGGAAAGTCAAAATCAAAATCATTTTTAGACATTTTCGAGTTAAAACCTTTACTCTAACCTGTCAGTTTCGGATAAAGATTTCTATGGGATAACGCTTCACATAAGGGGCGCGCAGCAAAGCGGAGCGTCCCAGGGAACGACAGTGAGCGATCTTGATGTGATTGTTAGAAGGCATTATTTCCAAAACTGCCACCATTGTTTATTTGGACCCAGATTAATTTCTTTCACTCTGTCATAGCATGCGCCACATAAGAGTTTAACTCCGGCAAATGCCTCACTTTCATCATTCCATTCGCCATTTGTTTCTTGAACTTTAACTTCGCACTCGGAACACCAGGCATCTGGCCTAGGGTTTTCGGGATCATTGGCCCACCAGAAACCTCTAGCTTTTCCATCATGCAGTGTTTGAATTATATGTTGACACACGAAAGTAGCTTGCTGCTTTCCATGAGTACCACATTCAACATATTTTTCCTCGTCCATTCGGTTTGTTGCCTTCTAACGCTAAGCACACGGGCGGAAAAACGCGACAGCGTTTGACGTCCCAGCAGCCGCAGGCTGCGAGTGATGCGCCTTGTTATGTGTTTTTAACCAAACCATCTACTACCTCTGATGCCTCTTTTAAACCAGCACCTGTAATTTTGCGATACAGCCTGATAGCTTTTAATCTATGACCAGCTTTTACCGCAGAATGAACTTCAACCGGAACTAGGGTGCTATCGTCAAATTCAATACCCGTATGTTTGATAAGAGCGTCTACTTTAACTTCCAAAAAGCGAATTCTTTTCCGGTAAGTATCAAGTTGCGTATTAACAATCAGATATAGCACAACTAAGGACGGCAATAAAACTCCTAATAATTCAGCCAATCTGTCTACTCCTTAAAATACATAACATTTTATTAGTGCGCATGCGCGTTTACCTCACTGGATCAGTGAATACGCGCATAGCTAACTATCTGTATGTAATGAACTTATCAGCATTTTGCCAAATATACCATCTGGAAAAACGCGCATGCGCGTTTTCCAAACCTATTATCTACTTAACGAATGTCATAAGTAGTTAATTTTAAAGCCATTTATTTATGCCGAAATGAGAAAACGCGCACAAATACAGGATAAAAGTCGTTCAAAATCCTTATGATTTGAATATGACTGTATAGTTATCCAGTTTTTTAGGTTGGGGAGTAGTGAATTAGATCACGCAGGTGTAGCGATGACAAATTGCCAGGCCAGAAAGTCCGTTAGGTACTGCTCCACCGACAAAGTGTTAACTCATTTTGGGGCATAAATAAGTTAGCATTTTTACTCCCTTCTCTCCCCAACGCGGCCAAATCGAAGAGACGATAGATACCTAGTGTAAGCACGCTTTTGGCTCTCGGCGGCATGGACGCCGCCGTGAAGCCTCCAAGGACGGAATCTCGGCGTGCCAAAAGAGTGCTTGCACATCCCTCGCCGGGCAGGCGATAGATAGCAATAAAGGTTCGGCCTTCAAAACCCCAACAAATACCAAATGCGGTCAGAGGCTACAAAACCTAAAAATCCATCCTCCGCCGAACAGGTGTTCGAAAGCAATGAAGGTTCGACCTTCAGAAATCCACCCAACAAGAATTCCAGCGGATGCTAGCGCAGAGACATAACCTCCTAAACTTTATCCCGATTGGGATTCAACTTGGCGGTCAAAACATGATCCTGCCACTGACCGGCGATTTTAAGATAGGCCTTAGCATAACCTTCACGCTCAAATCCCAACCTCTCAAGCAAGCGGGCGCTGCTTACATTGTGCGGCATGTAGTTGGCCATCACGCGGTTCAGCCCAACCTCGTCGAAAACGAAGTCGAGTAGCGCCCGCAGCGCCTCGCTCATGTAGCCCTTCCCCTGATAGCGCTCGGCGACCGAATAGCCGAGGTTTGCCGCCTTGAAAATCCCCATCACCAGGTTGGTGATATTGCACAGCCCTATGATCTCTGTCTGCTCTGGGTTTAGGATGGCAAATCTAAAGGCGAGTCCCGCCTTATACAGGCGGGTATTCTCAGCCACGACAGATTGGGCATGGGCAAGCGTGAAGAAATCGTCACTGCGTTCGGGCTCCCAGGGGGCCAGATGTTCACGGTTTTGAAGATAATAACGCAGCAGCAGATCGGCTTCGCCATGGGATAGAAGCCTTATGTGGGTACGAGCGGTAGTCAATTCTGTCGTCATGGGAGAGTCTTACTCAAAGAGGGAAACACTAAAGCCTAGTGTGGTTAAGCGATGCTCGCCTGCATCTTTAGCCAGAAGCTTTCCTGGCAGGCGTTGTGGAAAGTCTTTCGACAGGGGGTTATCGAATACTGCGCGCTATCGATCACCTCATAGCTTATCCAGCACTCTTCGCACAGCTGCTCGCTCGGCGCATTGTCACGCTCGACCCGGTGGCGGATCACCACGTCATTATCGAAGCGATAACTCGTCTCTTCTTCATTGATCTGCACACCATCATCGCAATAACGGTTTGTTTTAGTGAACTTATCTATGATGGCCACATCACTCGCTTGATGATGGATAGCCTTGATGTAGGTAAACAGCGTATTCATGATGTCCTTATGCGAAATGAGGGACGCAATCCTTGGCAAGATGAGATAAGGGTTATCACCTAACTCCATTTTAAAAGCCCACCAGCTTACTCCTCTACCCCCCCTTTGCAAGCACTACACCCACAAACATTCACACCGCTCTCCCTCTACCGAAACCAGTAAGACTTAATCCGCAACGGCAACAAAAACCGCTAAATCGAAGAGACGATGGATACCGAGTGTAGATACGCCGGTGAGCTTCCGAAACAGGGATGTTTCGGCAGAGCCTAAAGAGACTTATTCACGGCGTCTCACAGGCGTATCTGCACATCCCTCGCCGGGCAGGCGCTAGATATCTGAGAAGGTTAGGCCTTCAAAAATTCATCAAATGCCAAATGCATTCAGAGGCTACAAAGCCTAAAGAACCAGCCTCCGCCGGTGCAGGCGCTAAATAGCAGAGAAGGTTAGACCTTCAAAACCCTATCAAATACCAACTCGGCCAGACACCAAACAAAATGCCCAGCCTTCATTGCAAGGCTACTCGTGGCCCCATGGAGTAGGCGGCAAGGCAACCGGCTTGGTCAAATCAAACGTCACCTTAAAGTCGCGATTCTCCCGGGTGAGGCGATAGATAAACTGGCTGTCAGTGATCCCCATGTGCCACACATTGGTGACCGACTGGGTCAGGCCATTCTGTTTGAAGTTGTCGATAGAGAAAGCATCGACGGGGAAGGATTGCAGCTCGGCGCTGCCGCCATCTTGGGTGTCGCCGCCATACATGGTGACCTTGTCTTCTCTACCATCTTGATGTCTGTGGTCATGTTTGAGGCGCAGTCCTGTGTCTGTCTTGGTGATCACCCAGGTACGGGAGTGATCCTCACCCACATGAAACGGCACCTTGAGCTCGCTGTCGCTACACTCACGCACATGCATTACCAGACGCTTGCCTGAAAAAGCCGAGTCGGCGCTGTTGCCCGCCGTCACCTTGCCCTCGAAGGCCTGGCCGCAATGGGCGGCAATCGCATCGAAAAATTGACTCTGCTCGGTCGTGGTCGCCATGGCGGGGGCGACTAACAATAGGGCGGCGCTAACACCAAGTGATTTGGCGCCAAGGGATAGTGATAGGGAATGAGTCATCTTCTTTTTATGCTCCATCAAATTGAACCTTCACACTAGCACGAAGAGATAAATTGAAGCTGAATAAAAAAAAGCCCCCGAAGCCGAGGCGACGGGGGAAAGGTTTACAGGATAACTATGTTTAGAAAAGCTATGGTTAAAACTATGCTTGGTTAATGATTCGAATCAGGCTTTCTCCACCCGCACCGGAATGCCGTGACGACAGTTGGCTCCGGTCCAGTAATCGTTGAGCATACTGGCGGCACCGTTACGGGTCGGATCCGCAGGGATCATCTGGTTCACCGCCGTACCGCCGGCGCGACTGGCTATCCCCGCTAACTTCTCGCCGTTGATGATGCGATCGTCACCGCCGAAGCCCTCACTATGACCAAAGCCATGGGAAACACAGACAGCCCCCTTGGCGACCCCCATATCTGTCTGCAGGGTGCCGACGCAGGGCTTGCCGTTGGCGGTCACTATGCGCACGCTATCGCCATCCTTTAGCCCCTGGGCCTTGGCGGTATCTGTGTGCATATAGACGAAGTTGGTGGGACTGATCTCACCGATCCGCTTGAAGGCCACTGCATAGTTTGAGCGCACCGTCGCCTTGTAACTGGAGAACAGCAGCGGGTACTCGCTCTGGGGCCAATGGCTCTCCCAGGTGTCGCCGTTCCAGAACTTATGTTCCTGCAGGGTCGGCGTGCCCGGATAGAACTCACCCGAGTAGGCATGACGCAGCTGCGCCACCTCCTGATGATAGATCTGCAGACATTTAGGCCCGGCGCCCTTGATGAAGTCGCCTTCATAACGGTCATCCTCCTGGTAGTAGCCACCGCGTGACAGCAAGGCCTCGACCTTGGCGGCCTCGTCGGCGGTAAGCCTTGGCTTAAGCGGCTTCATGGCATAATCCAGCCCAGCCCACAGGCGATCTTCCTCGGTCACCTTAGGCAGCTGCTCACACTGCGCCGCCACGTTGGCCAGGTATCTGGCGTGCCAATCCTCGAAGGTTAACAGGTCAACCTTACGGCCATCGCTGGTCGTCAAAGCGCCCTTACCGAAACCAGGCAAGTCGAGCTTGAGGGCGATATCGATCAGCAACTGCTCCATACAGATATGCTCACCCGCCTCATTCTTCTCGGTTCGCGGGGTCACCACTGGCGATGCCGCCACCACGCCCAGTTTATGGGCGCCCCACATGCGATCCGCCGCATACTCTTCGAGCATGGAACGGTCCGGGATCAGGTAGTCGGCGTAGCGGTTGGTCTCGTTCATGTGGCAGTCGATTCCCACCACCAGCGGCAAGCGCTTAGGATCGGCGATGCTGGCCACCACCTCCTGACTGATAGACGCCGCACTGTAGAGGAAGTTGTTGCGCCAGTTGAATAGCACCTTGGCGCTGTAGGGGTCGCCGTTGGCATGGCTGGTCCACTGTTCGGCCGCATTCATGGCGGGCAGCAACTCATGCCAAGGGGTGCTGGCGGGATAAGGGTTCTTGCCCTGCTCCACCTTGAGACGATATTCGGTCGAGGCCTCGTAGGCGCCATCACGACAGGCGTTAACGATACCGTCCAGCGACACGCCACCTTCGATGTTGGCCAGATCATACAAGCCTTCCATGCCGCCGATAGGGCCATTGCCATAGATGGCGCCGCCCTTGGCATCGTGGGAACCCGCCAGGGTATTAAGCGTCGCCCAGATCCAGCCCATCACGAAACCATCAGATGAGTTGGTGCCGCCGTTGCCTGCCACACAGGCCTTTCGGCCATAGTGCGCCAGGTCTTTCGCCACCTGACGCATCTCTTTGATCGCAATGCCGCTGCGCTTGGCATACTCCTCCATGCTGGTACTTTGCGCCGAGGTCCGCAGCAGATAGAGAGACGACATCAGGGTCACCTTACGGCCACGGCTGTCGGTGAGGCGTTTACTGACAAACAGCTCGGCCTTGTCGCCTGACTCCGCCGACGCTAAGGTCTGAGTGCCCGCCTTGATGATTAGCGCCTCATCGCCGCCCAGGCCGAAGTCTTGCGCCTTGGCAAACTTGCGATACTCTGGATGCTTAGGATCCATCACCACCAGGTGACCGGCGTTGGTGTAGTTAAGCTCACCCGAGGCCTCGGCCGCCTTCTGGCTCGGATTTTCCAAGTGCGACTTGTTAAACCACTGCTCCTCGAGCATGGTGCGGATCACCCCAAAGGAGAATGCCGCATCCTGACCGGGTTTGACCGGTAGCCAGGTGGCATTGGTATCGGCGGCGACCGTGGTACGCAGCAGGGGATCGACACACACATATTTAAAGCCGCGATCGACACGGCTATTGGCCAGCCCCCGGCCAACACGGTTGAGGCTCACGCCTGACGAGCCAGGACTGGTGCCCATGAACAGGCCATACTCGACATTTTCCCAATCGACATCGTTGAGCCACTCTTCGAAACCCGCCGCCATGCCCAGACTGTAACCCGTTGCCTGGGCGGCGCCGCAGTAGGCATGCTTGGTCCCTAGGTTAACCGTGCCCCATGATTGCATCATGAAGCGAGAATAGAAGCTTCCGCGCAAATAGTCTTCCGCGCAGAAGGTGGCAAACAGCTGATTAGCTTTACTGCCAAATTCGCTATGGCCCGGCTTCACCTCTTGATCCAGCTGGCGAATGGCGCGCAGGCCATCGACATGACCTTCGCCGAAGAGATCGCCCCCCTCGATGATCTCGGCAAGTGCCTGTTCATAGCTGATGGTGACCCACTCGCCACTGCCGCGCTTGCCCGCGCGTTTCAGCACCCGAGTCACCCGGCGCTCATCGTCAACCGAGTCGACGCAGCTCGCCCCCTTGGCACAGGTGGTGGCGCGATTCTTCAGCCCTGCCTCACCCGCCAGGGCGATATAGCTCTGCTTCACCTCGGTGCTCAACGGCAGCGGCGAGCCTGAGTTGTTCTCGCAGTAGGGGTTACCGCCTACCTTCAAGACCTTATCTGTCTTCTCATCCACACGTACCCTGAGGCCACAGATGTTGTAGCAGCTAAAGCAGCGGGAATAGGCGGTGCGTACCCCCTCTGTCTTATGCCATTTACCCTCGGAATCGAAGCCCCCCTCGGCGGCGACAGGATGACCGAAACGTGTAATGTCCTGGGTCTTTTGCGGTTCAGACTCTGCATCGACTCGACTGCAGGCCGCCCCCGTGATGGTCGCGGCAGACACCAGACCCGCCTGAGTTAAAAACTTACGTCTATCCATCTTTGACTCCTAGCGCTGCCAATCGAGATAATTGAGATTCAAAATGGCTTGGTCATCGGTCGATGTTGGCAAACCAATATAGAAGATGTTGGGTGAGGTGCCGGCATCGGACAGCATGGCGTAGACCTTGTTGTCCCGCACCAGCCTAGATACCTGACTATCGGGATCGTTAAGGTCGCCAAAGGTGCGGGCGCCACCGATACAGGTCTCGACACAGGCGGGTAGCAGACCCTGAGTTACACGGTGAATGCAGAAATTACACTTCTCGGGCGGGTTATCCAGGCTCTCATCCTTACGGCGCGCCCCATAAGGGCAGGCATCGACACACAGCTGACAATGAATGCACTCTTCGTGGTCTATTACCACTATGCCGTCTTCCTTACGCTTATAAGTCGCCTCAACCGGACAGACCTGAGTGCAGACAGGATTATCACACTGGTTACATTGGTTCGGCACCGCAAGCGTCGCGATGCGCTCACCCAAGGTCAGGCTAGCCTGGTTGACTCGGGTACGGCATCTGCCCACATCTGTTTGATTTTCAACGGAACATGAGACGGTACAGGAGAGACAACCGGTACAACGTCTGACGTCAAACACCATGGCATAACGTTTTCCAAGGGTTTTCGCTTGCAGCGTGCTGGCAGGCACCAATGAGAGCAGTGCTCCTCCTGCCGCCATTTTTAATATCGAGCGCCGATCTAACATAACGAGATCCTTAACTATGTTTTTCTGAAATAAAAACATGACTTCTGGAAGGTTTCTTTATTATTTAAAATACACACGCAACAATAAAACTTGCAACAGACAATAAAGCTATAAATTGAAATTAAAATAGAGATCACGAATCAAATAAAAATATAAATTCGATGAAATTATTTATGAACAGCGGGTATAATAGTCACCGTAAAAAGACGAACGTCTCATATTAAAAATAAATTTAATTTTGATGAAATAAAATCGAAAGTTCACAAATCGAACACTTACCCAACCTAAACAGCCACTTACCACTATACCAGTGATAGCAAGGCCTGGCAGGTTCTCCACCTAGAAGTTGTTCGTCCGTACCAGTTATGATGAAAGATATATAAAGTCTGCAAATTTTAAATATCGCATTTTGCAAAATGCAGATATTAAAACATGAGAAGTAATGCAAACTTTAAATAATAGCCATATTAAAAGTGTGACTTTCAACACTGAACATGTGTAGATATATATAGATGATAATGACTCAATATATTTACCTAGTTCACAACCATGAATAAGATTGACCAGCTTAATTACAATCAACTAAAAGTGTTCATCGCCGTTTATGAACACGGGCAGAGTCATCAGGCTGCCAATGAACTGGGTATAACTCCTTCAGGCGTGAGTCGCACCCTTAAGATCTTACGAGACATATTTAAAGACTCACTCTTTATTCGTCGTTGTTCCGGCTTCGTCGCAACCGAGAAGACCCACCAGCTGATCCCTCTGGCCAGAGAGTTGGTGGCCCATTATCAGCAACTCGAGATGCAGCACTCGGTATTTACCCCGGAAGAATCGGGCGGCCAATATGTTATTCACGCCTACGATGAGTTTATCTACCCGGTACAACAGGTGATCCGCAACGAGATCCTCACCGAGGCGCCCAACATGAAGTTCGATGTCAGGGTGCTGACCCATGACTGCAGCAGCGATCTCGCCAATGGCGATGTCGACTTCGTGGTGGTCTATGAAGGCTTCAACGGTAAAAACCTCAACGCCGAGATGTTTTCCGCCACCGACAATCTCTACATCCTGGCGCGCAGCGGCCATCCGATCCTTAAGCAGGAACTCACCCTCGCCAACATCACCCAATATGCCTGTCTTGAGATAGACAACTATGACGACTTGAGCTGCCCGCTGCTGGTGAACCTCTGCCGCGAAGAGGATCTGTGCATGGAGGTCGACGGCTACACAGACAGCGTGGCCACCGCCATGCGCCTGCTGAGCGAGTCTGACGCCATCACCTTAGTTTGCAACGAATTTACCCGCCAGTTCGTCGACATGTTGCCCGCTGTGCAGTGGGTCAAGCTGCCCGAAGAGCTGGCCAAGCGTTGCCGCATTCGTCGCCGTGAAAACCGCGAGATAGGCAATTACCTCCTGTATGGCAACGTGAATCAGTCGGCCGCCTTTAACTGGGTCAAGTCTAAGCTCATCTGCGGCCTGGAAAGCGCTTGGCGCAGGGCGGCAGAACGCTGACAAGGATTTTGATGGCGAGACCGACAAGCTACTAGAGGCACTCTTGCATACCCCTTTCGCAGCTGGTCTTGCCATCTTTTTAAATCGAAAAACGATAACAAAACAGGTATGCAGCGAGTCTTTGACTCACAAACATTTGAGCAATGTCTGTAAAAAGCGTCTTAAGACGCATCAAGATGGGGAACACTTATGAAAATGAACAGACGCACCTTCTTGCAAGGTGTCGGAGCCAGCTCCGTCGTCGGCTCGCTATCCGGTCTTATGCCCGGCATAGCCAGTGCAGGCGAAAAAGGCGGCGCGCCCGACAAACTCTTGAAACGCCAAGGAGAAATTAAGTACCACACCTGCCAACGTAACTGCGCCGACCGCTGTCTGTTGAAGTTCACGGTACAAAACGGCCGCATGACCTACGTGGAAGGCGCTTCAGAACTGAAGAAGATGGGCACCTCTCCCTGCGTGAAGGGCCATGCCTATGTGCAATACACCTATGCCGCCGACCGTATCCTGCACCCGATGGAGCGCGCGGGCAAGAAGGGCGAAGGCAAATGGCGCCGCATCTCTTGGGATGAGGCCTATGACAAAATAGCCAGCCGTCTGCAGCAGATCATTAAAGATCACGGCGCCGACTCTATCCTGCCCTACAGCTACTCGGGCCACGAAGGGGTTATCGGTAAATACGGCGGACCTAGCCGCTTCTTCAACGCCGTCGGTGCCCGCAAGCTCGACCGTAAGGTATGTGTGTTCGCCGCCTATGAAGGCTTGAAGTCGGTGACTGGTACCTACCAAGGCCCGGATCCTTACGACAACATCTACACCAACTGCTACATCTCTTGGGGTCAGAACGAGACGGCCACCAACGTGCACGGCATCAAGTTCATCAACCAGGCCCGTGACCGAGGTGCCAAGCTGTTGGTGGTCAACCCAGTGCGCACCCCTATCGCCTCTCAGGCCGATATCTGGTTGCAGCCTAAGCCGAGTACCGACACCCACCTGGCGACAGGTATCATGAAGTACCTGATAGAGCATGACCTAGCGGATCTCGAGTTCATCAAGGCCAACACCCTTGGCTACGACCAGCTGCTCGAGCGCCTGAACACCATGAGCTACGAAGAGATCGAGCGTGTCACCGGCGTACCTAAGGCCAAGATGTTCGAATTCGCCCGCGTCTATGGCGAGTCAGAGCTTTCTGTACTGCGCCTGGGTTACGGTATGCAGCGTAACTACAACGGTGCCCGTATGTCTCGTGCCATCGCCATGATGCACGCGGTTGCCGGCCAGTACGGCAAGATAGGTAACGGCTTCATCTATGACAACACTCAGGCCGATGACAGCCTGAACTACAGCAAGGGCCGTGCGGATCATATCCACCCGAACCCAGACACGGTTGGCCACGTCAACATGACGGAGATCGCCAAGGCGCTCGACCCAGAGAACCCAACGGCCTATGGCAAGCCCATCAAGCCGATTAAGGCGGTGATCAACTACAACGGTAACTTCGTCTCGGTTGCACCGGACTCGAATGCCTGTCGCCGCGGCGCGATGCGTGATGACCTCTTCCTGGTGGTTCACGACTTCCTGATGACAGACACCGCAGAGCTGGCCGATATTATCGTACCGGCAGCGACCCAGTTCGAGTTCCCAGACATGGGTACCGACTACAACTGCTATCACATGCAGACCTCTGAGAAGGTGATCGAGCCACTCGGCGAGTCTAAAGACAACTGGATCTTCTTCAAGGAACTGGGCGCCCGCATGGGTCTGGACCGCTTCCCTGAGATGCGCGTGGACTATGAGCAGATCCTGCGTGACTTCCTCGACACGGAAGAGCCTGCCTTCAGACATAACAACATCACCTATGAGCAGATCATTCGCGACAAGTTTGTCACCGTCTATGACCAACGCCCTTACTTCGGCGATGGCAAATATAAGACGCCAAGCGGCAAGATCGAATTCTACTCGGAGATGATGAAAGAAGCCGGCTACCACCCAGTGATCGACTTCGGCCTGCCGGAAGATGAGATGGTACAGGAAGAGAAGACACTGCCGTTCCGTCTGCTGTCTCCTGCCATTCCGCAGCGTGCCAACAGCTCTTTCTACAACGTGAAGTACATTCGTAACTTCCCGGCCTACTTCGCCAAGATCAACGCCGAAGATGCCAAAGAGTTGGGCATTCAGAACAACGATCGCGTCAGGCTCAGCAACCAACGTGGTGAGGCCCACTTTATCGCTCAGGTCTCTACCCAGGTGGTCAGAGGAACTGTCATGGCGCCGAAGAATAACTGGCGTCGCATGGACCCACAGGGCAAAGACAGCTGTACCAACAACCTCACCACCGACACCTTGACCGATATGGGTGGATGCTCTGCGTATCATTCCACTCGCGTCGCGATTGCCAAAGCCTAAGGAGTAAACGATGTCGTTAAATAAGAAAGTGGGCTTTGTGTTCAGACAAGAGAACTGTGTCGGTTGCGGTGCCTGTACCGTTGCCTGCCAGATCCACAATGAACTGCCCGAGAACCATAGATTCCGCAAAGTCGATCGCTATGAAGTACAGCGTGACGATGGTGCAATCGATGTCTGGTTGTCCCACGCCTGCATGCACTGTGAAAACCCAGCCTGCCTCATGGTCTGTCCGGCGAAAGCCTACCATGTGCGCGATGACGGTATCGTGGTACTGGACCGTGAGAAGTGTACCGGTTGCGGCCTGTGTGCCAGCGCCTGTCCTTACGCGGCTGTAAGTATCCGCGAGGACGACGGCAAGGCAGACAAGTGCAACATGTGCGTGGAACTGCTGGACCGCGGCATGAAACCCGCGTGTGTGAGTGGCTGCCCGGTAGAGTGCCTGGATGTCGGCAATCTGCAAGAGGTGCTCAAGCGTCCATCGGCAAGCAAACAAGGCATAGGCTACGGCGATTGCATCACCAAACCGAACCTAGTGATCATTAAGGAACGCGCATAATGACAGCAGAATATGGCCCAACGGCAATGGCTTACCATGCCTTCAAATCTATGATGTTCGCGCCCTCGGATACTCAGGCTCTCGCAGGCTTAATCGCCTACCTGGAGCAGGAGTCGCCAGACAGTCCGCTACTCATAGAGGCACGCAAGTTCAGTGACGACGCATCCGAATTGGAATTTGATTTTAATCGCATGTGTATTGGGCCATACAAGCTGTTAGTCGCCCCCTACGAATCGGTTTACCTCAGTGGCAATCATCAGATCTTCACCGAAGAAACCGTTCGTGTGGGCGAGTTCTACCAACAAATTGGTCTGGTCATCGACGATAGCTTCAACGAGCCGGCCGACTTTATTGGTAACGAACTCGAGTTCCTCTACTGCCTGCATGCCATGGCCGCCGAGCAACAAACGCTTGAAAACAGTGAACATGTCGAGGCACTCAATGAGCTCGCGGCGGAGTTTCTCCAAACCCATCTAGGGCGCTGGATAACTCCCTTCTGCGAGGGCATAGCCAAACATGCGAAACAACCTTTCTGGCAACTGTTGGCTCAGGAGCTACTGCAGTTTATCAATCAACAACTTCAAGCGGCGCCCAGCCTAGGCGGCGCCGAATGATCGACGAATCTGCCTGGCGACAGGCAGATTCCAACGCGACAAGCGATGTCGCAAGGAGTTTTCAATGAGTAAAGCAATAAGATGGTTAAGCCTTATTGTGCTCGGTCTATTCGCATCCAGTTATGCGCTAGCCGAAGAGACCGCCACCCTGCAGCCGCAGCAGTGGCAAACCATTCAGGAGCACGCCATTCCAGGCGATATTCCTGAGATCCGTGGCATGCCGACTCAGCCTGAGCTGCTGATGCCGGCGTCCATTCCACAGCAGGCCGACGAGTCGCTGCTTGGCTACCTGGGCGCGACCGATACCATCGCCTTCGCCCTGTTTGCCAGCCTATTTGGCGTCATTGCACTGTTTATTCTGTTTGTAGTAGTGAACGGCGTCTCTAAGCTGGACCATGGCTTCTCGGGTAAGCTGATCAAGCGTTGGTCAGGCCTTAGCGTCAGCGTGCACTGGCTGGGTGCCATCCCTTGCATCCTGCTGATCCTTACTGGTTTAGTACTAGGCGGCGGCCGCTTCTACTTCGAGCCCGGCATGAACGCGGGTTCCTGGTCGGCCCTGGTGGGTCTATCCAGCAGCCTACATGAGTTGATGGCCTTCCCCTTCATTCTCGGCTATGTGCTTATGGTTCTGATGTGGGCGCCTAAGCAGTTCCCCGCAAGCTATGACCTGAAATGGTTTGCCGTACTGGGCGGCTACATCAACTTTGGCAAGAAACAGCACCCCGATGCGGGCTTTGCCAACGCGGGTGAGAAGCTGTGGTTCTGGGTCTTCGCCCTGTTCGGCGGTGTCATGGTGGTCTCAGGCCTGGCGATGATGTTCCCCGAGACCTATGGCGTCACCAAGAACACGGCCAACCTGATGCTGGTATTGCATATTGCCTCAACCGTCATCATCAGCGCCTTCTCTGTGGTGCATATCTTCATGGCGACTGTGATGTCCGAAGGCGGCATGTCAAACATGACCTCTGGCTACTGTGACGAAAACTGGGCCAAACAGCATCACAACCTCTGGTTCGCCGACCTGAAGAAGGCTGGCAAGGTTTAACCAAAACCAGGCCCATGGCAGATGTCATGGGCCTATTAACTCCCTTTTTTTAAACGCCTGCGGCGCCCCTATCCTCCATCGTCCCGATGGCAGGAGGGAGACTCGCATGCCTAAGAAAACCAATTGAAGGCAGAAAGCCATGAAAAATCATAATACTGTTTTTCGCACCTCAATGATCGCCGCCGCAACGGCACTCGCTTCTACTCAGGGTTATGCCGCCGAGCAGCCCTTGAGTGAACAGGTCGAGGCACTCAACCAGCGCATCGCCCAACTAGAGGCTCAGGCCGCTCCCTCACAGTTCAAGAATAGCGAAGTCAGCCTCTACGGCTCTATCCGTCCGACACTGAGCTACCTCGACGACAGCACTGATGAAACCTGGGACGTGAGAGACGCCCTCTCTCGGGTCGGCATCAAGGCCAGCACTGAGTTTGCCGATGGCTGGCGCGCCATCGCCCAGGGTGAATGGAGCGTCGATATCGCCAACTCAGGCAACTTCGGCAAGGCGAGACAGGCCTATGTGGCCATCGCATCCCCCTACGGCCAGGTGGGCATAGGTAAACAGCGTCCGGCCCAATACAGCCTGATCGCCGAATACGTGGATATCTTCAACCACGGCAACAGCCCTTACGCCTACGACCATGAAAGTCCCTTCTTCGTCGACAACTTCGTCACCTACAAGCTGGTCACTGGCGGCTTCACCTGGATGGCCGGCGCCCAGTTTGACGGCGATAAGGGCGACACAGGCGCCGATCTGGTCAACCTTGGCGTAGGTTACGATGTCGGAGCCCTGCATCTTGGCCTGGGCTATGTCACTCAAGACAGTTTGGACAACGGCCAGGTAAACGGCGACAACCAGATCCTGGGTGGTGTGGTCGCCTATACCTTCGATAACGGTCTCTACCTGGCCGCGAGCTACCAGGACAAGCAATACAACTTCGACAATCAGGTGCAACATGGCGATCGCAGCGGCAGCACCTTAGATACCGCCCTGGCCTATCCACTGAGCGACGAGTACAAGATCAAGCTGGGCTACTTCCAGTTTAAAGACGGTATCGAGGATATCAGCTCTATGGACTATGACGGCTTCAACACCACGCTGGAATGGAACCCGCTGGCCAACGTGCGCGTACACCTTGAGTACCTGGATAAGAACTACGACAACCTAAACGACGATCGCGCCGTTACCGTCGGCTTCCGCTATGACTTCAACTTAAACTGGAAAGGCTAACCCCCCGACCAGGCTCCCTCCAGAAGAGGCCATCTGTGGCCTCTTCTATTCCACACCTCATGGAGTTAGTAATTGATGGGATTCAAGAAATCACTCGTGGCCTCCATGGTCACTTTAGTCGCCCTCTGCCTGTTGATCTCGAACTGGCTCTCCTACGTCCAGATTAAAGAGGCCACCATCGCCAGGGTTAACGACAAACTCACCGGCGTCACCCGTAACGAGTCGGCCAAGGTCGCCACCTGGTTTGGCGCCAAGGCCCAGGCCATGGATGAACTGGCCCAGCACTATCGTTTGGGGAGTTACCAAGACAACTATGTCAACACCGCGCGTCTCGCCACAGATCTCTCCGGGGTCGCCCGCATCTATTTCGGCTTCGATGACGGCAGCGCCTACTCCACCGAAACCGGCGACAAGTGGCTCAACGGCAAGGCGATTCCCGGCAAGTACGATCCCAGAACCCGCCCCTGGTATCAGCAGGGTAAGGGCACCAATCAGCTAGACGTCACCGACATCTACATAGACGACGGTACGGGCCACAAGGTGATCTCCATCCTGAAGAATCTGGGTAACGGCGTGGTGCTGGGTGATATAGAACTCACCTATCTTCATGATGTTGTCAGCGCCATAGATTATCCTGGGGCGGTCGCTCTCATCACAGATCAAACCGGCAAGGTATTGGCGTCAGAGTCCCCTACCCTGGTCAGTGGCAGCCGCTTCAGCGACTTCGGTCTGCCTCAGGTGCAGCAGAAAATCATCGGCAGCGACGAGGTGATGCAGGAATATCGCATCGACGGCGTCGATAAGCTGGGCTTCTCGAAAGCCATTCCCCTGGTTAATGGCAAGCAGTGGTTCCTCTTCATTGGCTTGGATAAGTCGAACGCCTATGCCGTGGTAGATAAGGCCCTTACCAGCGCCCTCGTCTCTTCCGCCGTCATGTTGCTGTGCGCCATCAGCATCTTGCTTGGGGTCCTGTACCTCCTCTATCGCCCTATCTTGTCGCTCAAGGCCATGGTTACCGAACTGTCTAAGGGCAACGGCGATCTCACCAAACGACTCGAGATACATAGCGAGGACGATCTGGGGCAAATCTCCATGGGGATCAATCAGTTTATCGCCAACCTGCAGGCCATGATGCGCGAGGTGCTACAGGCCTCGGCCCATATCTCAGGCAGTGTCGAGCGACTCAATGGAGAGACAGAGACCAATCGTCACATCTTGTCGGCTCACACCAAAGAGACAGAGCAGATAGTCGCCGCGGTGGAAGAGATGAGCGCCACCGCCAACGACGTCGCCCAAAATGGCAGCGAGACCGCCTCCTTTACCCAACTCACCAACGAACAGGCGCTGGCATCGAAGCAGGTAGTGGCTCAGGCCACAGAAACGGTCAACCGCCTGGTTAGGGAGGTGGAACATACCGCCGACAAGATAGGCCAGATCGATCGTGACACCATCAATATCACCCAGGTACTCAAGGTGATTGGTGACATCGCCGACCAAACCAACCTACTGGCCCTAAACGCCGCCATCGAGGCCGCTCGAGCCGGCGAACAGGGACGGGGATTTGCCGTGGTGGCCGACGAGGTGCGGGCCCTGGCCGCGCGCACCCAGGACAGCACGGCGGAAATTGAGGAGACACTAAGCAATCTCAGAGACGCCTCCAACAGCGCGATCCACTCGATGCAGGTGACCAAGCAGACCTGCCTGGAAACCGCCAGCACCACAGAGAGGGTCGCCACGGATCTCGACGCCATAGGCGGTTCTGTCAATCAGATCAACGACCTGAACACCCAGATCGCCACCGCCGCCGAAGAGCAAAGCTCTGTCTCGGCCGAGATCACCCGCAACATGAGCGCCATCTGCGACATGGCCAACGAACTGGCTCGCAGCGGCGAGTCTAGCCGCAACGAAGCTGTCAACCTGGCTACCGCCAATCAGCAGCTGGAACAGATAGTTGGACAGTTCAAACTCGACTAAGTCTCAAGCACTAACCA
Organism: Shewanella sp. Isolate8; assembly: GCF_022398495.1. Lineage (NCBI taxonomy): Bacteria > Pseudomonadati > Pseudomonadota > Gammaproteobacteria > Alteromonadales > Shewanellaceae > Shewanella > Shewanella sp. Isolate8. Next base: position 822,510 of record NZ_JAKEVI010000003.1, read on the forward strand.
CTCACCGGGGCCTTCTGTCTGAAGGCCTCTTTCAACCTCTCCACCAGCAGACGCAGCGCCAGGGGCAACTGTTGCTGGTAGGCGTGAATGGCAAACACCTCTCGCGACGGGCCGCTGTGCTCGGGTAGCACCCGCTGCAGCTTGCCCTGGGCAAGCTCAGCCTCGATAAAGATAGAGGGCACCAGGGCAATGCCAACACCAGCAATGGCGCTGTTGATGGCGCTGATGGAGGTGTTGACCTTGATCTCCTTAACCGCCTCGAAGGCCAGACCGCTAGGGCCTTGCAGCACCAGAGGTCGCTGCCAGGGCAGGACTATTAAGCTGTGGCCCCGCAGACTCTCCGCCGTGATGAGGGCGCTACGGTTAATATAGCTGGGGGCAGCCACCAGAACGCTGTCGAGTCGGCCGATAGGAATCGCATGATAGCCGCTGTCTTTCTGCGGCCCGACGGAGATCGCCATGTCTAGGTTGTGCTGCAAGATATCCAGCCGCGCATCGTCATAGTGCATCTCTGGCAGCAGCTGCGGAAACTCGCGGCAGAGTTCGGCAATGATGGGGGTGAGCAGCGGCGCCTCGAAGGCCAGGGGCGCGGTGATAGCCATGCGCCCACCGGGCACCGCCTGCTGGTCATGGGCCGCCTCCAGGGTTTCGGTCAGCAGGCGCCACAGCTGACGGCTGCGCTGAGCCATCGCCTCCCCTTGAGTGGTGAGATGCAGCTGGCGGGTACTGCGGGTCAGCAGCTTGACGCCGAGATCTTGCTCCAGCTGGCTCACATACTGGCTCACCGCCGACTTGGTATGACCGAGCGCCTCGGCCGCGGCGGTGAAGGAGCCCTGATTGACCACCTCGTCGAAGACCAGCATCTGATATGCCAGCCGCTTTTGTTCGTTTTTTCTGAACATTCTTATCAATCAAGACCTAAATATCACAATAAGAAATAACAATAGACTGGCGCCTCAACAGATTCAAGCGACTAGTCCTAACAACTAGTTCCAACGACTAATTCGAGTAGCTAACGAGGAGCCAACATGAGTCAATCTATCCGCCAAGCCGTCATGCAAGCCAGCCAAGCCTGGATTGCCGATTTCAACCGTCAGGCCTTTGCCGACTGCATCGCCCGCTACCTGCCAGAGGCGCAGATGCAGGTCTCGCCCTTCGGCCGTTTCGATGGCATCGAGGCAATCAGCCAGTTCTGGCTCGGCTTCGCCCAGCAGAATCCCGGGGAGCTGGTCTACCGCAATGTAGAGATCAAGGTGCTCAGCGACAGGCAGGCGATACTGTCGGCCAACTGGCGCATGAATATCGCCAGCGGTTTTATCAGCAAGGAGTTGTGGACCCTGGCCGACGATGGCCAGTGGTATCTGGAAGAGGATGATTTCAGCGTGCTGACCCAGCTGAGCGAGCCGCTGCCGCCACAGATGCGCAGCGCCCTGGTGCTGGTAGACCTGCAAAACGACTACTTTAAGGGTGGCCGCTTCGCGCTGGATAACTGCGAACGGGCGGCGGCCAACGCGGCCAAGCTGCTACATCATTTTCGCAGCAATCAACTGCCGGTGATCCATGTACAGCATATCTTCAAGGATCCCGAGGCGAGCTTCTTCCAGGCAGGCACCCAGGGCGTGGAGATCGCCGACATGGTCGCGCCCAAGGGCAATGAGCCCGTCATCATCAAGCATCATGTGGACAGCTTCATCGGCACAGCTCTGTCTCAGACATTGATCGAGATGGGCATAGACAAGCTAGTGGTCGTCGGGGCCATGGCCCAGGCCTGTGTTCAGACCCTGTGTCGCAGCGCCGTCAAGGCAGGCTTCGAGTGCGAGGTGATAAGTGATGCCATTGCCGCGCCGAGCCTCTCCTGGGAGAGCCAAGATCTGAGCGGCGAGCAGCTGGTGGCGGCGAACCTCATCTCGTTGAGCTTTGGCGGTGCCAAAGCGACAACCCTGGATCAGTGGTTAGTCGAGGCCAAACTGGCAGGCTAGCTCAGTCGAACCAGGCCGAGGTCTTGGCCGCGGCCTGCTGCTTCACCTTGTCATCGACATACATGCTGACCATGGCCAGCGCCGCGGCTAGGGCGCCGAGATCGTCTGAAAATCCCACCACGGGCGTGAGGTCGGGTATGGCGTCGAGTGGTGTGATGAAATAAGCCAGGGCGCCGAAGATCACCGTCTTGGCCCACTTGGGGGTATCAGGTCTTTGGGCCGCATAGTAGAGACACAAGGCATTGTCGATCACCTCGCGCCCGGCCAACTTGGCAAACTGCTTGACCTTATGCCAAAAGCTCTCGTCGCTGTAGCCGTCGACCTTAGCCTTGCCATTTGAGTCGTCTCTTGAGTCGCTCATGGTAAGCTCCATGCAATAAAAAAGGGGAGTGGTTAAATACTCCCCTTTTTTTGTCGCTTTGACCAGCGGCAGTTTAGCGTTGATGCTTAGGCGTGGTTCCCCAGGCGTTCTTCGCCGGACGCTTGCCGGGCTTACTCCAGCCGCCCTTGCCCGAATCACCTTTCCCCGAACCGCCCTTACCTGCCGCCTGACCGCTCGGCTTGCCCTTAGCGCCAGACTTAGCACCGGGCTTAGCTTGAGACTTGCCTTGGCCATTGCCCTTACGCTCGTCAAACTGATTGGCGCTGAAGCGGGTCACCGCCTTCTTACCCGCCGGCGTCTTAGCGCCCTTGGCGCGATAGCCCTGGCGCTCCTGGCGGGTTTCCGCCGGCACCAGGCAGTTAGCACCGCCACCGATAAGGTGTTCCTTACCCATCTTGATCAGGGCTTCGCGGATCATAGGCCAACCGGCCGGGTCGTGATAACGCAGCAGCGCCTTGTGCAGCTTACGCTGACGCCCGCCCTTTGGCACCTCGACCGTCTCACTGCTGTGCTTAACGTTTTTAAGCGAGTTAAGCTCGGTGTGATAGATGGTGGTCGCGTTGGCCATTGGCGACGGATAGAAGTTCTGCACCTGATCCAGCTTAAACTTCTCGCCCTTGAGCCAGAGCGCCAGGTTCACCATATCCTCATCTGTGGTGCCCGGATGGGCCGAGATGAAGTAAGGGATAAGATACTGCTTCTTGCCCGCCTCGGCGGAATACTTATCGAACAGCTCCTTAAACTTGTGATAGGTCCCCATGCCCGGCTTCATCATCTTGTTCAGCGGGCCCTCTTCAGTATGCTCGGGGGCGATCTTCAGGTAGCCGCCCACATGGTGGCTGGCCAGCTCCTTCACATAGCGGGGATCTTCGGTCGCCAGGTCGTAACGCACCCCCGAGGCGATAAGCACCTTCTTGATCCCCGGCACGTCGCGGGCGGCGCGGTAGAGATCGATCGTCGCCTGATGGTCTGTATCCAGGTGACCACAGATAGAGGGGAACACGCAGGAGAGTCGACGACAGGTGCTCTCGGCCTTCACCGAGGTACAGCCCAGGCGGTACATGTTGGCGGTCGGGCCGCCAAGATCGGAGATCACCCCGGTAAAGCCAGGCACCTTTTCCTGAATGTCCTTGATCTCTTTGATGATCGAGTCCTGCGAGCGGCTCTGGATGATGCGACCCTCATGCTCGGTAATGGAGCAGAAGGAGCAGCCACCGAAACAGCCCCGCATGATGTTGATCGAGGTCTTGATCATGTCATAGGCAGGGATCTTGTCGTTACCATAGACGGGATGCGGCACCCGCTTGTAGGCGAGATCGAATACCCCATCCATCTCGTCGGTGTTGAGCGGCCAGGCCGGTGGATTGACCCAGATGGCGCGCTCGCCGTGGGGCTGGAACAGGGCGCGGGCACAACCCGGGTTCTGTTCCTGGTGCAAAATGCGCGAGGCGTGGGCGTAGAGGTATTTATCCCCGGCGACCTTCTCGAAGCTTGGCAGCAGCACATAGGTCTTCTCCCAGGGCTTGGGCCTTGGCGGCTGCACGGAGATCGCTTTAGGTGCGTCGTTGTCGAACACCTTAACGTCACTTGGGCCCGAGAGGTTTTGGCAGCCTACGTCATCGGCACCATAGGGGTTGGGGATAGGATCTATCTTATGCAGCTGATCCAGCTTGCGTGAATCCATCCCCTTCCAGCCTGGCATAGGCTCTTTACGTATCACTGTGGTGCCGCGCACGTCATGAATGTCACGTACATCTTCACCCGCCGCGAGGCGATGAGATAGCTCCACCAGCGGACGCTCGGCGTTGCCGTAAACCAAGATATCGGCCTTGGCGTCTAAGATCACCGAGCGGCGCACCTTATCCGACCAATAGTCATAGTGGGCGATGCGGCGCAGGCTGGCCTCTATGCCGCCAATGACCACGGGCACCTGCTTAAAGGCTTCCTTACAGCGCTGGGTGTAGACGGTGACGGCACGATCCGGACGCTTACCGCCCACGTTACCGGCCGTATAGGCATCGTCATGACGCAGACGGCGCTCGGCGGTGTAGCGGTTGATCATCGAATCCATGTTACCCGCGGTCACCCCGAAGTAGAGGTTGGGCTTACCCAGCTTCATGAAGTCTTCTTTGCTCGACCAGTCTGGCTGAGAGATGATGCCCACCCTGAAGCCCTGGGCCTCCAGCATGCGGCCAATCACCGCCATCCCGAAGCTGGGATGATCCACATAGGCGTCACCCGTGACGATAATAATGTCACAACTATCCCAGCCCAGCTTGGCCATCTCCTTGCGCGACATGGGCAAGAAGGGCGCCGGTTTCTCATTGCGGCCCAGATACTTGGGATGGGAAAAGAGTGTGGATTCGACCTGCATGTATGATACTGCCTAACTTTCAAACCAAAGAGTAAGTGTAGTCGCCATGCGGCTCGGCGTGACGACCACTAAAAGGAGGCGGAGTATAACAGCGAAACCCGCTCAGGTGTGAACAAAAAAACAGCAATGATGGCGATTTTCTATGCCAAGATGAAATAAAACAGATTCACCACCGCCAGGGCCAGTATCACCAGCCAGCTAAGCAACACGCCCCAGAAACGACCGAAGTGATAGCCGCCACGCCCCTGAGTCAGACCGATAGCATGTAAGATGCGCGCCACCAGCCATAGGGTGCCCGCCCCGTGTAGATAAACCGGCGCCAGGCCGTTGAGTTCGGCCACCAGCAACAAGAGGAGCGCGATTGGGGCGTTCTCAATGAGGTTGGCATGTACCCGATTCGCCAGGCGTAGGTCGTCACTGCCACCTGAGCCCAGGCCTATCTTGAGTCCGCGCCTGAGGCGCACCACGCGATAGGTAAAAAACACCGCCATGATGGCCGTGAGAGCAATATAAAATCCCGAAACGCTTACCGACATATCTCTATCCTTAATGACACCAACTTATGGCAGTCAGTCTTTAACACCGACAAATAAAAGCCCTAAATAAGGCCCTAACAAACCAGCGAAACGCGCTGGTAGATTCTATCCTTGGCTAACTTAACCCGAATTTAAAAAAATTCCCAAGCCATTAACCTTTTTGGTACAAGATAGGTTAAGATGCGCTCGCTTGAGCATCACCCCCAGATTTCACCATCATGGACTGTACAATTGGATAACGCAGAGTTTCTTGAAAAACGCAGGTTTATCATAAAATTAGGTAAGGCCCTGCACAAGTTTGGTACCCCTGCCTACCGTCTAGAGGCCCATCTGCAATCGATCTCTAAAGTCTTAGGCATCGAAGGCTACTTTCTCATCTCACCGACCTCCATGACCTTTGTGTTGCAACACGACACAGATCAGGAATACAACCATATGGCTCGCGTTAAGCCTGGCGAGATGGATCTGGGCTCCCTGGCCCGTACCGACGAGTTGGTGGAAGAGGTACTGTCTGGCAAGCGCACCCTGACCGAGGCACTGGAACGCCTGGAGGAGATCGCCAACAAGCCCAATCCCTATGGTCCCCTGCTGACCCTGCTGGCCTTCGGCTGCTCCGCCGGCGCCTTTGCCATGTTGATGGGTACCAGCTGGAACGACGTCTTCTGGTCGGCGATACTCGGCTTCATGGTCTATGGTCTGGTCTACCGCGCCGAGCACTCCAAGCGCATAGCCGAGACCCTGGAACCCCTGGCCGCCATCTTGTGCGCCATCGCCGCCTGCGGCATCGCCTACTTCGACCCCTATATCAATATCCCTGTGGTGATCCTCTCGGGCATCATTGTCTTTATCCCCGGGCTGGCGCTCACCCTGGGGCTGGCCGAGCTGTCGGCGCGAGATCTTATCTCGGGTACGGCGCGCATCATGGATGCCTCCATGTTGCTGTTTAAACTCTATTTCGGCGCCATTTTCGGCATGGTAATAGGCAACGCCATGTTTGGCGAAGCCATCTATTTCGAGCCAGAGCCGCTGCCGCGTTGGGCCATCTGGTCGGCCGTGCCTCTGCTGTCCACCGCGCTGGTAATTATCTTCAAGGCCAGGCTGAAAGACTCTCCCTGGGGCATTTTTGCCGGTATCGTCGCCTTCTTCTCGGCCATGCTGGCCGGCATCTACCTAGGCGAATCTATCGGTATCTTCTTCGGCGCCCTGGCGGTGGGGATCTACTCCAACCTCTATGCCCGCTGGATGAAATCGCCCGCCTCCATCGCATTGCTACAAGGGATAGTGATCCTGGTTCCCGGCAGTAAGACCTATATCGGTCTCAACACCCTGATCCTCGGCGAGACCATGCTCAACCAGTCGCATATTGGCACGCAGATCTTCCTGATCTTCATGTCACTCATCGCCGGTCTCATCTTTGCCAACGTCGCCGTGCCGCCCCGTCGTACCCTCTAATTGACCAATCAAGTCCTGATGCGGCTTCCGGGCCTGCATCAGGATTTGCGCAAGTAAAATCATCATCTTATTTTATCTTCGCCGCTTGACTATTTGGTGTTGCGGGTGTGTTATTAAATTGTGTCTACTTTTTAATCCCCAGAGTTCTCCTTAACGATAAAAGCAAAGATAAGGATGATCGCTATGCTGACTGGTGCGCGCTACTCTCTGCTGCTTAGCTGCCTATTGGCGAGCGGCCTCTGCGTGGCCGACCCACAGCAAACAACAGAGTTACAGCAAGCGGCAAGCACACAACAGAGCACAGATGACGAAACTCGCCTCGACAAAGAGGCAAGGCACAACGATAAGAAGCCGATCAACAAGATAGTGGTGGTGAGCAACGCCATCTTCGACGAGTCGGATCCCGACGCCTTCTTTATCCATCGCTGGGCCAATTACCTACATATCAACACGCGGGAATCGACCGTGCTCAGCAAGCTCAGTTTCGACGAGCAGGATAAAGTATCGCAGAAAGATCTCGACGAGGCCCAACGCATCCTGCGCCAGGAACCCTATATTCGCGACGCCCGAATCAGCGTTACCCAGCGCGATCCCGATGCCAGTCCAGAAGAGACTGAGGAGGGCGACACCATACTGGTGGAGACCTGGGACAACTGGTCATTGCTGCCCACCTTTAGCGCCGGCCACAGCGGCGGCGAGAATACCTTCTCTATCGGCATCAAAGAAGATAACCTGCTGGGGCTTGGAGTGCGCACCCGTCTGAAATATAAGTCCAGTGTCGATCGTACCGGCTATCAGCTGGCCTTTCGTGTCCCCACCGACTGGTGGGTGAAACACTCGACCCTCACGGCAAACTTTTACGATAACAGCGACGGCCAGGCCACTTACCTGGACTTTACCAAGCCTTTCTACAGGCTCGATACCCAAAACATGTATTCGGGCACCTTTATCGATGACTTACGCACCGACACCATCAAGCAAAACGGCTTCGACGTGAATGAGTTTGAACACAAGGTGGAATACGCTAATGCCCAGTATGGCTGGCGCCTGAATAAGGTCGAAGACTGGCGCTCGCGCATCATAGTCGGGGTAACCCAGGACAAACACAGCTTCACCAATATTCCGCAATTTCCCACCAGCGAGCTGCCGAAGGACAGGGACTACCTCTATCCCTGGGTCGCCTATCAATTTATCGAAGACGACTACAAGGTGCTCAATAACGTCTATCTGATCAACTATAACGAAGATATCAACCTGGGCTGGCAACACTATATCAAACTCGGCCTGGAAACCCAGGACACGACCGGCAGCGATCCCTTGGGCTACCACCTCAACTGGTATTCGTCCCGTGGCTATCAGGGCGATGACCAGCTGATCCTGCTGAGCTTGGACGGTGAGGGGGTATTTGCCACCAGCCAGCCAGACTACTTTAAGGTCAACGCCACCGCCGAGTATTTCTACCAGATCAATCCCAAGTGGACTGCCTACTCCAAGGTGCGCCTAAGCACCTCGCAAAATAACTATTTAGATGCCCCCTTCGCCCTAGGCGACAGCACGGGCGTGCGCGGCTATCCCAACGACTATCAGCATGGTGACAATCAATGGCTGATAAGCGCCGAGATCAGAAACTATCCCAACATCAACCTGTATCAACTGGCCGAACTAGGCTGGGCTGTCTTTACCGACATCGGCCAGGCCAGCGGCGGTCCGGATCAAGACAATGAGACTTCGGGCCCCATCGGCAGCATAGGCATAGGCGCCCGTATCTACTCCTCTCGCTCCAGCTATGGCCACGTGGCCCACATCGACCTGACCCTGCCCTTTACCAGCGGCGAAGAGGTCAACAGTTGGGAGTGGCGCTTCCAGGTCAGGAGCCGGTTTTAACGACAACACTAATTTATACGCAGTCAAAACATGAGGCGCCTATACTTATCTCTACCTTGCCGATGAGAGGGTCGGGTGCCAATGAAAAACCGCTGCATACAATTACTGCTTCTAGTTCAACTACTATTTTGTCCTGTCACCAAGGCGAATGCTGAACCACTTCAAGTCCTGTTTCACGAGTTTGCGCCACACAGCTACCTCAGCCAATCGGGAAAAGCACAGGGAATTTTGGTCGAACTGGTCGAGCAGGTCTGCAAGGAGTGGGCGGGACCCTGTGAGGTATCAATTCGTCCCAATCGACGCGCCCAGTTCTTATTCGACACAGGTGAGGTGCCGGCACGCTTCTTAGCCTGGAATCCTGATCGCGCTAAGACCATGTGGTTCTCTGTACCACTGGTACAAACAGAGTACGGTTTCTTCTCCCTCAAGTCCTATCCTATTACCGAGCTTAGCCAACTCGCCAAGAGTACTGTGGGTGTCTACGGACCATCAAATACCGCCCGCTCTCTTAACCTACAAAAGCAAAAGCTGCTCGATGCTAAGCTGATCCCTTTCGATACAGAGGTGTATGTCAGGGGTAATGAACTCCCCCTTAAGATGCTGCAAAAAAAGCGCTTTCACGCATACTATGCTAACCGGGAGGGAGGATATTTCTATGCCGCCAAAATAGGCCTGAAAGATCTCAACTTCTTCAGCGCTGACCGCCAAATCTACTACAGCATCGCCTTCAACAAAGAATACGTCACTCACCAAACCGTTAGGCAATTCAATCAGCTTTTCGCCGCAATGCTCCTGCAAGGAAAGCTAGACACCATCTATACCAAATGGCATGCCAAACCAGCCTACCTAGATCCCGCCATGTATCAGGAGATGAATATTCCGTACTAAATCAACAGCCCGCGAATTCTAAAGACGGGACTCAGCCCTAATGGCTCATAAAAGCAAAAGGCCTCACATCGCTGTGAGGCCTTTCAAATAAAGAGGTTGAGTTGGCCGATAAGCCGGGTCCTGTCGTGGACAGTTATTCATCTAGGCCTGCAATCGCTCACAGGCTCAAGCGACCTACCCGGTCCCAACGCGAGCAGCGCCATACGGGACCCTATTTGGTCTTGCTTCGGGTAGAGTTTACCTTGCAACGGACTGTTACCAGCCGCCCGGTGCGCTCTTACCGCACCCTTTCACCCTTACCAATCCGAAGATTGGCGGTCTCCTCTCTGCTGCACTTGTCGTCGGTTCACACCGCCCAGGCGTTACCTGGTACCCTGCTCTTTGAAGCCCGGACTTTCCTCCCCGTTCTTGCGAACGCAGCAACTGTCTGGCCAACTCGGCGCGGATTATAGCCTAATGCGCCGCGGCGCACCACCTTATATTGGCCTAAGCACACGACTAGAGATCCAGTTCGAGACCCATCTTATAGAGGGCGTTCTTCTTCAACCCATGGATCTGGGCTGCCAGCGCCGCGGCCTTCTTCAGCGGCAACTCCTGACTCAGCAACTTAAGTGTCTCCAGCGCCGGAGCTGGCACACCTGCATCTTCGTCGGTGCGGTGCCCATGACACATGAGCACTATCTCGCCTTTCTGCTGATTGGGATCCTCACTCACGGTCGCCAGCACCTCGGCTGCAGTGCCAGAGAGGAAGGTCTCGAAGGTCTTGGTGACTTCACGGGCCATCACCACCTGACGATCGGCTCCCAATGCTGTCACGATAGAGGTGAGGCTATGAAGGATACGATGGGGTGACTCGTAGAAGATCAAGGTGCGAGGGTCCTCTTTTAGCTCGGTCAGCTTATCGATACGTCCCTTCTCCTTGGCGGGCAGGAAACCCTCGAATGAGAAGCGATCCGACGGTAAGCCCGAGGCGCTCAGCGCGGTGATCGCGGCGCAGGGGCCAGGCAAAGGCACCACATTGAAACCAGCTTCACGTACCTGAGACACCAGATGATAGCCGGGATCTGAGATAAGCGGCGTTCCGGCATCGGAGATCAGGGCCACCGACTCGCCTGCGGCCAGCTTCTGGATGATTCCTTGGGCACGGTCACGTTCGTTGTGATCATGCAGCGCCGTCTTGCGGGTCTCGATACCGAAATGGCTCAGCAACTTACCGCTATGGCGTGTGTCCTCACAGGCGATAAGGGAGACCTGATTCAATACCTCCAGGGCGCGGCTGCTGATGTCGCCAAGGTTACCGATTGGCGTAGGAACTATGTAAAGTGCGACCGACAGGTCCATATCTACCTCTGTAATGATTGTCACAAGACTTTCGTCAGGCGTAAGAGAAGGTTAAACTACAGCCAGCATCTTACCAGAGTGAAGTCCTGTGTTAAAAAGACTGAATACAACTAAATTAATCTCCGCCGCTGTGTTGGCCACAGTGTTATTCGGTTGTGCCACGGCGCCAACCCCAGTGAAAGAAACCAGCAGCCAAGTTTCTTTGGTGAATGCCACCCAAAGCCCTGCACAGTATCTGGCAGATGCCAAGCAGGCCAAAGATGCCGAACACAAGAACCGTCTCATGCTGCTGGCGGCTCACGCCTTTATCAACCAAGGCGATACGGGCAATGCCGGTAAGACGCTGGCCGCCGTTAAACCTAGCCTGGTCAACAAGCCTGAGATCCTGGCCGAGCACAGATACCTGAGCGCCAGAGTACTGGAGCAGACCGACAACTATGCTCAGGCCTTGGCCCAACTCAATTATCCCAGCCAGTGGCGACTCGCCAACTGGCAGATGGTTTCCTACCATCAACTCAAGGCGCGTCTGTTTCAGCTGAGCAAATCGCCAATCGAGCAAGCAAAAGAACTCACCCTGCTGGCCAATTACCTGCCGAGCATGGAGGCAAGTGAAGTTAACGACGAGATCTGGGGCATATTGCAGCCCCTGCACGAACAGACACTACTCTCCTTTAGCCAGGATAGCAGTAACCCTACCTTTGCCGGTTGGCTGCAGCTGGCCTATATCGCCAAGCATTATGCCATAGACCCGCAACTATTGGTGCAGCAACTGGGCAACTGGCAACAGGACAATCTAGGCCATCCTGGGGCCAAGAAGCTGCCGACGGATCTGGAGCGGGCGCTTAATACTAAGCCTTACAAGCCGAAAAATATTGCCGTACTACTGCCGCTCACCGGCCCCAGAGCCGCCATTGCCGATACGGTCAAGCAGGGGATCATCTCCAGCTATCTGACCAATCCAGACGACTCGGTTTCGGTCAACTTCTTCGACACGGCCCAAGGCGCCGAGGTTGCCCAGCAGCAAGCGATTGCCGCCGGCGCCGACTTCATCATAGGCCCGCTGCTGCAATCCGAAGTCGAGAGTCTGATGCAGGCGGAGGCCAGAGCCGAGCAGCAAGCCGATGGCCAGACGCAGCCGCTCGCTCAAACAGCTATACAGCCTAAGGTGCCTCAGCTGTTTCTCAACCATGTGGACAGCTTCACCCCGTCTAATGATCGCTTCTTCTTCGCGCTCTCGCCCACGGACGAGGCATTAGATGCCGCGCAGAAACTCTATAATGACGGCATAGAGAAGCCGCTGCTACTGGCCAGCGACGACGCCGTGGGACGCCGCATGGCAGAGGCCTTTAACGCTAAGTGGCAGGAGCTGACCCATGAGGCGGCCGAGATCCACTACTACAAGCGCGGCGACGAAATGAAAGTCACGGTACAGAAGTCTCTCGGAGTGATCGACAGTAAGGAGCGTATCGCCCGCATCAAGACACTGCTGGGTAGTAAGATCGAGGCCGACTTCCGCTCTCGCCGCGATATCGACGCCATCTATATGATCGCCAGCAACCAAGATCTGCCGCTGCTCAAGCCCTTCATCGACGTCAACTTCAGCGTGTTTGCCGAGCCTGTGCCGCTATACACCACCAGCCGCAGCCGTATCGAGAGCCAGTCTCGCGCCGCTGCCCAGGAGCTGAATAACCTAACCATCAGCGACATTCCCTGGTTGCTCGAGTCTAACGCCGAGACCAATGAGGTTGCCCGCCTGTGGCCGACCTGGGGCAACAGCCAGAAGCGCCTCTATGTAATGGGTTTCGATGCCCTACAACTGGTGAGCAAGCTGGCCCAGATGCGCGCTTTGCCCGGCTACCAGTACTCGGGTCGCAGCGGTCTGCTTTCTGTATCACCCGATGGTACGATTAACCGTCAGCTCAGCTGGGGACGTTACCAGCGAGGCAATTTGAGACCCCTATGACGAATGCCGAGCACCTCACCAAGGGGCAGCAGGCGGAAGATCGCGCGCTGGCCTATCTGGAACAACAGGGGCTCAAACTGGTCGAACGAAACGTACGCTACCCATTTGGCGAAATTGACCTCATAATGCGCCAAGGTCACAAATGGATTTTTGTTGAGGTAAAATACCGCCAATCGAAACAGTTTGGCGGTGCGATACAGGCAGTTAGCCGAGGCAAGATAGCAAGGCTTAATCGAGCGGCAAGCCATTATATGCAGCTCAATCAGATAGATGCGCAGTGTCGCTTCGATCTCCTGGCCATAGATGGCGATAACATTCAGTGGATCACCAACGCCTTTTAGTGCTCCACTCAGCCACGACTAGGTAAATGAAGGCTTGTTAAACAGTTTTATTTTTGAAGGATAAATCCATGTTAGAACGTATTAAAGACAGTTTTACCCACTCTATCCAGACCAAGATCGATGCGGCTGAGGCGCTACCTGAGTCTATTGAGAAAGCGGCCGAGATGATGGTGCAGTGCCTGCTTGGCGGCAACAAGATCTTAGCCTGTGGTAACGGCGGCAGCGCCGGCGACGCCCAGCACTTCTCGGCCGAGCTACTGAACCGCTATGAGATAGAGCGTCCGCCGCTACCGGCCATAGCCCTGACTACCGATACCTCGACCATTACCGCCATAGGTAACGACTACAGCTATGACGAGATCTTCTCTAAGCAGATCTTGGCATTGGGTCAACCTGGCGACATCTTGCTGGCCATCTCTACCAGTGGCAACTCTGGCAACGTGATCAAGGCGATGGAAGCAGCGCTGAGCCGTGACATGACCATAGTCGCCCTCACGGGTAAAGATGGTGGCGCCATGGCGGGCCTGATGGGCGTGAACGACGTGGAAGTACGTGTGCCTTCAAATGTCACCGCGCGTATTCAGGAAGTGCACCTGTTAGTGATCCACTGCCTGTGCGACAACATAGACCGCACCCTCTTCCCGCAGGATGACCAGGCATGAGAGCACTGCTCCCAATCCTAGCCGTACTCTTGCTGTTACAAGGCTGCGCCGGGGCCGTTATGGTCGGCGCAGTGGGTGGGGCCATGATGGCCAACGATGAACGCAGCTTCTCGACCCAGCTGGACGACACCAACGCCGACTTTCAGATCGCCAGTGCCCTGGCAGCACACGAAGATATTAAGAACCAAACCAATATCACTGGTGTGGCGATGAACGGCAACGTGCTGATGATAGGCCAGGCCCCCAGCTCAATGCTGCGGGACAAGGCGATCAACACAGTGCAAAAACTTAACCTGGGCGGTAAGATCCATAATCAGATCCGCATAGGTAACCCGACCTCCTTTACCACCCGCAGCAACGACACCTGGATCACCACCAAGGTGAAGACGCGTATGCTCAACGACAAAGATCTGGATGTCACCCGCATCAAGGTGATCACCGAAAATGGCGAGGTCTTTCTTCTCGGCGTCGTGAGCCGTGAACAGGCCGATCTGGCGGTAGATATCACCCGCAACACAGCCGGAGTACGTAAGGTCATTAAGGTCTTCGATACCCCCAACAGCTAGTTCGCCTAAGCGGCATAACGCCTAGGCGAGCTCTGCCTGCCTTACCTTACGCCATCTTCGCGCCAGCACAGGCAGAATCATGGTGGGCAGCACAATCAGCGCGGCACCCAGCCAACCTAAGGCGTCCAGCCATTCGTCAAACCAGAGCCAACCAAACAATACACAGAACAGCAGACCGCTGTATTCGGCTATGGCTATCTCTCCCGCCTGAGCCTTACGATAGGCCAGCACGCTAAAGAGCTGGTAGGCGAGCAGGAAAATATTACTCAGCACTGCGATACCCAATACGGGCCAACTAAAGCCCGCGAATCCCTGCCAGGCGGCAAAGCCTATCACTAGCGGCAGACTCAACAGGTTGTAACAGATCAGGGTAACACTCGCCGCCTCACTGCTTGGCAACCACCTGAGCATCAGCTGATTGGCGGCAAAGATGATGGCCGACACCAGCACGGCCAGCGCCGCCAAATTCATCTCGCTCGGCCTGAGAATAATGAGGATGCCGATAAACCCCAGGATACTTGCCAAGATCTGATCGCCACTGAGCCGCTCCTTGAGAAACAGCATGCCCATGACGATGATCATCAAGGGGGCGGAGTAAAACAGCGAGCTGACGGTCGCCAGTGGCAGGGACATCAGGCCCAGGATCAGCATGAGTCCGCCGATCGCCCCGCTATTGGCCCGTATCATATGCAGCTTCAGAAAGGCTGTCTTCGGCCGTCCGGCGCAAAACCAGAGTGGCAGCATCATCACAATCGCCATCACCTGGCGCAGCAGCAGAAACATCGCCGCGTCGCTCTCTGCCGGCAACCACTTGATCGACACATCGTAGAGGGCGGTAAACACATTGCCCAGCAGCAGTAATCCAAGGCCCAACATCAGATTGCGTTGCATCTCAGGCTCCAATATCAAGAATCATCTGGCGGCATGATAGCGAGCAAAATACTGTAGCTGAAATGATGATTTCTTATCATAGATGAATTAAATTCATCTATTGATTGCCGAGACACGAGACAGACGATGAGAAAGATCCCCCCGCTGAGAGCCTTGCAGGTCTTCGAGGCTGCTGCCCGCTTGCAGCACTTCTCCCGTGCCGCAAAGGAGCTGTGCATTACCCAGAGTGCCGTGTCTCACCAGGTTCGCCTGTTGGAGGAGCATTTCGCCTTACCCCTGTTTAGGCGAGAGGGACGCAGCCTGAGGCTCACCGACAAGGGGGAGCAGCTGTACCAGGAAACGGCGAGGATCTTCAACGAACTGGGCGAGTTGAACCAAAGATTGCTGGGCGAGAAACCCGAGGCGCTGCGTCTAGCGGTCTACAGCTCTTTTGCGGTGAAATGGTTGATCCCCAGACTCAGCGGATTTCGCCGCTTACACCCAGGTATTCAGGTGCGCCTGGACATGATCACCGAAGACCCTGTGCTGTCCCACAGCAGCGCCGACATGTTCATCACGGGTCAACAGAACCAGAAAGGCTACTGGCAGCAGCTACTGCACGCCGAGCGTTTGATCCCCGTCTGCAGCCCTGAACTCATCAATAGCGGTGACAAGCTGGATCTCGACTGGCTCAAGTCCCAACAGCTGCTTACCGTCGACGAGGGCCCCTTGGGACTGGATTGGCAACGCTGGTTTGAACATCATAAAGTGTCTCAACCCGAGGAGGAACAGCAGCAGCTCTTCAGCCATGTACTGATGGCGATCGAGGCCGCCATCGCCGGCCAGGGTGTGGCATTAGCGTCAGACTTCATGGTGCTAGATGATATCGCCAAGGCGCGTCTGGTGGCCCTGCCCTTTGCGGGTATCGACACGGGATTCGAATTTAACTTCCTGTGCAAGCAGCGTCGCCTGCAGGAACCCGCGATCGCCGCCTTCGTTCACTGGCTGACCCAGCAGCACTAGCGGCTTTCCTTAACCTCACCCATAAAAAAAGCCGGCTGCTGCCGGCTTTTTCACACATTCGATTAGAGCAGAAGACCTATCTTTTCGTAGACCTTCTTCAGGGTCACTTCGGCGCGGGCCTGGGCCTTCTCGGCACCTTCATGCATCACCTGATTGAGGAAGCTCTGATCGGCTCTGTACTCCTTGAAACGCTCCTGCAGCGGCTCTAGCATACCAACCACGGCCTCACCGGCAGCGACTTTAAGATGACCGTACATCTTACCTTCGAACTCGGCTTCCAGGCTGGCGATACTCTGACCGGTAACACCCGACATCAGGCTCAAGAGGTTAGAGACACCCGGCTTGTTCTCGACGTCGAAGCGCACCACTGGCGGCTCGTCGCTGTCAGTCATCGCCTTCTTCAGCTTCTTCATGACGGCCTTAGGATCTTCCAGCAGACCGATCACATTATTACGGTTGTCGTCAGACTTAGACATCTTCTTCAGCGGATCCTGCAGCGACATCACCTTGGCCCCATGCTCAGGGATGAAAGGCTCGGGAATGGTAAAGGTCTCGCCGTAGGCGTTGTTGAAGCGTGTCGCGATATCACGAGTCAGTTCAAGATGTTGTTTCTGATCTTGACCCACAGGGATCTCGTTTGCCTGATACAGCAGTATGTCTGCCGCCATCAATACCGGATAGCCGAACAGGCCGACGTTGATATTGTTGGCATGCTTTTGCGACTTGTCCTTAAACTGTGTCATGCGGCTTAGCTCACCCATCTGAGTGTAGCAGTTCAGCGCCCAGCCCAGCTGAGTGTGCTGAGGCACCTGAGACTGGATAAAGACTGTGCTCTTCTTAGGATCCACACCACAGGCCAGATAAAGGGCCAGGGTATCTAAGCAGGCGTCACGCAGCTTCTGCGGATCCTGGCGTACGGTAATGGCATGCAGATCGACCACACAATATAGGCAATCATGACTATCTTGCATCGCAACCCACTGACGAAGTGCACCCATGTAGTTACCAATGGTCAATTCACCTGACGGTTGGGCACCGCTAAGCACAATAGGTTTAGTCATAAAATTTATTGCTCCAATACTATTTGGCTGTCTGTTATCTGCGCCAATACTTCGCTAAATGTGTTACAAACGGCCGTTGGGCCGCTGAGCCCAATATCTTCACCGTAGTTGTACCCGTAGGTCAAGCCGATCGAGGAAATACCGGCCGCTTTCGCCGCTAAAATATCGTTTCGAGAGTCGCCCACCATCAAAAGCTGCTCATCATCGAGCTGCCATGTCTGTTTGAGGTGAGTCAGCGGCAGGGGATCCGGCTTCATCTTCTCCAGCGAGTCACCACCCAGCACCTGATTAAACAGGTGAGCGATACCGAACGCCTCCAGCAGAGGCACAGTGAAGCGATAGGGCTTGTTGGTCACAATCGCCAGCTGATATCCCAGCTTAACCAACTGCTCAAGCGCAGACTTAACGCCATCGTAGAGGCGGCTATGCTGTTGCAGATTTGCCTCGTAATGCTTGCTGAACAGCGGCATGGCCGCATCGATATCGGCCTGTGTAGCTTGCTCATCACGGGCGAAGGTCAGCGCACGCTCGACCAACTTGGCCGCGCCGTTACCTACCCAGCTGCGTACCTGATTCTCGTCACACAGGGGCAAGGTAAGCTCTGCGAGCATGCCTTGGGTGGCAGCCGCCAAATCCGGCACACTGTCGATCAGCGTGCCATCGAGATCGAAGGCGATAGCCTTAATAGATTGGGCTTTCATACTCAGGCATCGACCTTAGCCAGCTCGCCGCGCATCTCGTCGATCACCGCCTTGTAGTCTGGCTTGTTGAAAATGGCCGAGCCAGCCACGAACATGTCGGCACCCGCCGCCGCGATTTCGGCGATGTTGTCGACCTTAACGCCGCCATCGACTTCTAAACGTATGTCGAAACCGCTGGCATCGATACGCTCACGCACCTGGCGTAGCTTATCCAACGTCGACGGGATGAATGACTGACCGCCGAAGCCAGGGTTAACCGACATCAGCAGAATCACGTCCAGCTTATCCATCACATGATCCAGATAGTGCAGCGATGTAGCCGGGTTGAATACCAGACCCGCCTTACAGCCAGATTCTTTAATCAGCTGCAGAGTGCGGTCGATATGCTCAGAGGCCTCTGGGTGGAAGGTGATGATAGAGGCACCGGCATCAACGAAATCAGGAATGATGCGATCCACAGGCTTCACCATGAGATGCACGTCGATATCGGCTGTCACACCGTAATCACGTAGCGCCTTACACACCATAGGGCCTATGGTCAGGTTAGGCACATAATGGTTATCCATCACGTCGAAGTGAACCACATCGGCACCGGCCTTGAGTACCGCCTCGACATCTTCCCCAAGACGGGCAAAATCGGCAGATAAGATAGAGGGAGCAATTAGAAATGGACGCATGATAAACTCACTAATCTGAATAAGAATTACGCTATTCTACCTTATAGCCAAGCCTAGCCTCTATAGGCGATGCAGGATTAAACGTGTTCTGGTTCAGAATTGAGTAAATTTCACTGGCGGCAAATCGCCTCAGCGAAAAATTATGTTCAAAATATAAACGCCTTTGCTATAATGCGCTGATTAGGGGTTTCCATGTTCACAGGATGTAGAGATGAGAGATAAGGCCAAAGCTTCAGCCAAGATGAAATCGGCAACGGTATTTACCGTCACAGCCGCCATTGTTGGTTTTACTGCCATTGGCGTTCAGAGTCTCAGTGAAAATGAAACCAACCTGGCCTGCGTGTGCGATAGCAACACCAGCTACAACTCCTCTCTCCCAGCCAGCCACCCAAATAACCGCTGTGCCGAACAGGCAGATAATGTCAGCTGGAGCAATTGGCTGACGGGCCGAAGCCGTTCTAATCAACTGCACTTTGTCGATCTGCTCGAACTGCTCCATGGTCATCAAGACACGCCCATGGATGATGTCACCCCCACCAGCAAACAGCGCCTCTAGGCAACCTCTTGCTGCAACTCTTTTTGAGCACCCTTGCCGCCTTCTTTGGCGTGCAGACAGAGCAAAACCGCGTGCGTGACTTTCAGTCGCGCTCGCCGCTGCCCTTTATAGTGATGGGGATTCTATTGGCCATCGCCCTGGTCGCTTCACTCATCTTTATCGTGAAACTCGTGCTGGCCTAGCACTCAGTTAACCGTCTTAACTAAACCTTAGCTAATGCCTTAACTAATGCCTTAACTAATGCCTTAGCCTGGGCTTAATCGTTTTCGCTATGATAGCTGTCATCATACAACGCCATCAGCTCATCGACCTTCTTACGACTACTGCCGTTTTGGCTGATATTGCGCTGCACCTGAATGGTATCGAACCTGGCACCATGATACAGCTCCCGCGTCAGGGGAATATCATGGTTGCTGATGAGCACAGGGATGCCTCTGTCGATCGCCGTATGACGAGACTTACGCGCCAGCAGTGCCTGATCGTCCAGGCTAAAGCCCGATCCCACATAGGTGGTAAAGCTTGCGGTGGTGGAGAGTGGTGCATAAGGCGGGTCGCAATAGACCACATCGCCTGGCTGAGTCAGCCCGAAGGCCTCTTCGTAACCTATACACTTAAACTCGGCCACCTGCGCCTTTTCGGCGAAGGCCTTGATCTCCTCTTCGGGAAAATAGGGCTTCTTGTATGAACCGAAAGGCACGTTGAAGCCGCCCTTGGAGTTGTAACGGCACAGACCGTTAAACCCATGGCGGTTCATATAGAGAAAATAGACAGAGCGAAGGAAGGGATCCCGGGTCTGATTGAATTCACTGCGCACCTGATAGTAGGCTTCTTTATCATTCTTGGCTTCGACAAACATCGCCTTGGCCTCGGTGATATATTTTTCCGGTGTGGACTGCACTATCTGATAGAGATTGATCAGATCCTGATTGATATCGCACAACAGATAGCGCTTGTAATGGGTATTTAGAAATACCGAGCCTGCGCCGACAAAGGGCTCCACCAATCTGTCGCCTTCGGGCAGATGCTGGGTGAGCGCATCAACCAGTTTAAATTTTCCGCCGGCCCATTTTAAGAAGGCTCTCTGTTTTTTAATCATCTAAATCGATTGAGTGCACAATGAAAACAAGTTGTCGATTGTACTCTGTTTATTAATGAATTTCACGACTCACTACCCCTTGTTGCAGCTCATAGCCGGATAAATCTACCCAGGCTCTCACCCATGGAGAGGCGAATTGACTCGTCTGGGCTAACTCGTGGGCGGCCTGCTGCCCCGCTTGCCTATCTGTGTATTGCCCATAGAGAAGTACCCAGTAGCTCTTGTAGCGGGCAATCTGCACCTGATTAACGTCGGGCAGCTTGGCGATCGTCGCATCGAGCGACTCAAGGCGTTTCACCGTCGCCAGCTGCAGCGTAAAGCCCGCAGGGTGTGGTTGCGATGCCGCCAACTTACGAGATTCCTTGGGTTCGCTTACCGGCACCAGGGCAAATGTTTCCACTGGCTTAGCAGCCCTAGTCTCATCCGATACCTCACCCCGTTGCGTTTGCTCTATTTCTCCTGCAACTTGCGACGGTTGCTCAGCCACCTCTGGCTCGGAAGCTTCTTGATGAGCGGGTACTTCCTGATTAGCAGATAGTGCTTGGTGAGTGGCTGCTTCAGCTTGGGGCCGCTGCTCTTCGCTCACCTCTTTTAACTGAGGAGCTGACTGAGATCTGGGCGAGGCACTTGGCTGAGCATCTGGCAGAGCTTGCATCAGCGTTTCAACCTGATCGCCAGACTCCTCTTTCGGCTCGGTCGCAGGCAGCACAGCAGACTTAGCAAACATTTTGCGCAATTGTGAGCCTTGCTCGAAATAAGCACTCAACAGGCGCTGACCATATTGAGTGTTAAACGCGGCCGCGCGCACCGCCGCAACTGTCTGCACCTTAGACTTGGTCATGATCTCTTCAGGTTCAGCCCATAACCAATAGAGACTGGCGAGCAGAAACGCCACGCAGGCTACGATGGCCAAATAGACAGGCCATGGCCTTTTATTAGGAGTGGTTGGCTCGCCATGCAATGCCAGATAGAGCAGATTCACCACTTCGGCTGGTGTTCCTTGCTGACGCTGAAGTTGATCTTTGACTATATCCCGCGGCGTAAAAGGCGTCTCTTCGCTGCGATGCAACAGGGTATAATAGAGACCCTCACGTTCCGGCAAGGTTAAAGGCGATATGGCGACAGGCAGCAAGAGCGGACGCTGTGTCTCTGGTAGCTGGGTCAAGATCTGATTTAAGTAATCAGCCGGGGCCGTTAGTGTCAGCGAAAGCTTTTTGCCCGCAATGTTCAGCTGGCTCAAGACGATACATTCCGCCCACAGCTCTAGAGGCAGATATTGGGCATCATCGAGCACAATATGGCTGTGTGAGGGCAAGGCATCGCCGAGGCGCAACAGGGTTTCAGGCAGCGGCAATTCGTCGTCGAAAACCGGTTCGGTTAGGAGTTGGACTAAGATCTTACGGCGGATCTCGGCGCTATCGACATGCTGTGGACAAACGACCAGGGCCGAGCTGACATCATCCAATGTGTCCACGAGCGCCGTAGTGAGTGTGGTCTTTCCTGCGCCGGTTTCCCCCGTCAACACAGTCAACTGCTGGCCATACAAGACCACGTGCTGCAATCTATGTAGCAGAGACTCCTGACTGGGTAAGAGAATAGCTGTTTGAATTGTCACTTAATCACCACACAAACTAGGCGCGGCTAATGACCCCTTGCAGAAGGGACTCAGAAACCTCGCCATACACCTCTGCCTGGCCTATAGCCTTTGGCAGCACGAGTCTGAGTTTTCCGTTCAGCACTTTCTTATCACGCCGCATATGCTTGATGAACTGTTCGAAGTCCATCGCCTCTGGGGCCTGTGTTGGTAGGTCAAATACCTCGAATATCGCTGCGATTCGACAAACAATTGACTCATCCACCAGCCCCATCTTAGATGCAGTTTGCGCAGCAAGTACTGTGCCAGCCGCCACGGCTTCACCGTGGAGCCAGACACCATAGCCCATCTCGGCCTCTATGGCATGACCAAAGGTATGCCCAAGATTCAACAGGGCGCGTACGCCTTGCTCCGTCTCATCTTGCGCCACGACGTCGGCCTTAATCTGGCAACATTTGGCGATAGCATAGGTGAGCGCCGCCTCATCCAACGATTTGAGCGCCGCAACATTCTGCTCTAACCAACTGAAAAATGAGCCATCCCAGATAATGCCATACTTGATCACCTCGGCCATGCCGGCGGCAAATTCACGGGCCGGTAAGGTATGCAGACATGCAGTGTCTATGGCTACCATCTTAGGTTGATAGAAGGCGCCTATCATGTTCTTGCCCATGGGATGGTTGACGGCCGTCTTGCCCCCCACGGAAGAATCGACCTGTGACAACAGGGTCGTTGGGATCTGAATAAAATCTACGCCGCGTTGATAACAAGCGGCGGCAAAGCCCGTCATGTCGCCTATGACACCACCACCCAAGGCAATTAATACGGAATCACGCCCCATATTCTGCGCCAGCAGCGAGGTAAAAATCGCATCCATCTGCGACAGTGTCTTGTATTGTTCGCCATCGGGTAAGATGACAGGATCGGCACATTGGTAGGAAGCCAATAGCGCCTGTACCTTAGCCAGATACAGAGGCGCTATTGTGTCATTAGTTACGATTAGAATTTTTTTGCCTTGAAGATAGCTTGAAAAGTAATCGCTATTTTCGAGGAGATTCTGGCCAATAAAAATAGGGTAACTGCGTACACCAAGTTCAACCTGAATCTGTTCCATTCTACCGCCTAATGTTTAGAAGCCTAATTGGTCAATAATTTGATTTGCAACAACTTTTGCGCTCTGCTCGTCAGTCTTGACTATGACATCGGCAATCTCTTCGTACAGTGGATTACGGATCTCAGCAAGCTTTTCTAACACTTCTCTTGGGTCTTCAACCTGAAGTAGTGGACGACGCTTGTCGCGCTGGGTACGCGCAACCTGCTTATCGATAGTGGTTTCCAGATAGACCACTATGCCACGGGCAGACAAGTTGTTACGAATGTCTTTACTCTGAATGGAGCCGCCGCCAGTGGCTAAAACAATACCCTGTTTTTCAGTTAAATCGGCAACAACTTGTGTTTCGCGACGACGAAAACCTTCTTCGCCCTCAACGTCAAATACCCACGCGATATCAGCACCGGTACGGTTTTCAATCTCTTGATCTGAATCGTGGAACTCTAAATGAAGCATCTGCGCCAGATGACGGCCTATAGTGCTTTTGCCAGCCCCCATAGGACCTACTAGGAAAATATTACGTTTTTCAGCCATTGCTTTACGTCTGAATCTTATATGGAAAGTTTGCCTACGCCAGCCAAAAAATCAGGCCGACCTTAAATGTTACCTTGCTCTAATGAGACTTGACCACGGATTATCTCAGCTAATTCCCCTCAAAGGCAAGTAGAGGGAGTAAATTCTGTGAAATTATACTCAGGCATTAAAAAGCCAGCGTCGAAACGCTGGCTTTATCTCAGATATGCTTCGAACTACAGCTGTTCGGAGATAATCTTAGGTGTCACGAAGATCAGCAGCTCTTGGCGCTCGTTCTTATCTGTGGTGTTTCTGAAAAGGTAGCCCAAGAACGGAATATCACCGAGTACGGGTACCTTGCTGACACGATTGATCAATTGTTGCTGATAGATACCACCGAGCACAATGGTCTCACCGTGATCCACTAACACCTGAGTACCGATACGCTGGGTATCGATAGACACCGCCTGACCCAGTGGCGTATCGACCGTCTTACCCTGAGAGTCCTGAGTGATCTCAAGATCTAAGATCACACGATTATCAGGGGTGATCTGTGGTGTCACGCGCAGCGACAATACCGCCTTCTTAAACTGCACAGTGGCAGCACCACTGGAAGCCGATTCGACATAAGGGATCTCAACACCCTGCTCGATATAGGCCGCCTTCTGGTTTGAGGTGGTAATGCGCGGGCTGGCGATAATCTCACCCTTGCTCTCTTGCTCCAGCGCACTCAGCTCAAGATCCAGCAGGGTGCCATCTGCCAATTTAGCCACATGGAAGGCGATGCTGGTTGGGTTCGCCACAGCCGCCGGCAAGTTAACATTCAGTCGGTCGCCAATATCCGGCACGACACCGTTTGCAATATCGTTCGCGCCTTCCAGGCTACCGGAAGTCCCCTTGTTGCCCTGCTGATCGGTAATGCCCCACTTGATACCGAGATCTTCAGAGACATCATCCTTCACAGTAACCATACGAGATTCGATCAACACCTGACGAATAGGGATATCCAAGACTTCCACCAGACGATGAATACTCTCCAGACTCTCTTCGGTATCTTTAACCAACAGGGTATTGGTTCTATCGTCCACCGCAACCGTGCCACGAGCCGATAACAGAGAGGCATCTTCCCCTTTTAGCAGCTCGGCAATGTCTGTTGCCTTGGCGTAGTTGATCTGCAGATATTCAGAGTATAGCGGCGCGAGCTCTTTCACTTCCTGCTGGTTTTTCAGCTCTTGGCTCTCGCGAATAGCGATCTCTTCGGCTGGTGCCACCATCAAGATATTGCCTTCGATGCGCTTATCCAGTCCCTTAGTCTGCAGAATTAGATCCAGGGCTTGGTCCCAAGGCACATCGTCGAGTCTCAGGGTGATGTCCCCTTCGACCGTATCACTGGTCACTAGGTTGAAGTTGTTATAATCGGCAATGATCTGCAGCACAGTACGTACCGAGATGCTCTGGAAGTTAAGAGAAAGCGAGCGACCTTCATACTTCTTCTCTTCCTTGACGACGGCTGCGCGCTCAGCCTTACGCACGTTGAGTCTGAATAGGTTGCCTTCCTGCTTGTAGTTGTACTCGTACTGACCCGAGACATCCACCAATACACGTGCCGTCAACTCATCCTTAAAGGTCTCAAAGCTCTTCACCGGTGTCGCAAAGTCTTGAACATCCATGACATAGAGAAGATCTGAGCCTATGTCAGTGTTGTAAAGTTTAAGTTCTAGCTTGGCACCGACCTGCTGCACATTGGCGGCAACCGACGAGTTATTTAATTTAACCAACAACTCACCGCCACCATCGCTTGTACGGTGGAAATCTATGTTCTTGATGCCGTTAACGAAAGGATTCGCGGCCGTGTCGCTGCGACTGGCGACCTCATCGTTAATGGTCAAGCGATAGGTATTACCCAGTACCTTACCTTGATAGGCCTTGACCTTAGCCAGATCCACCAGCACCTTAAGCTGCTCGCTTTCCTGCAGAGTGGACATGGACTTAACGCCAACGTTGTTGATCGGTAGGATATCTTTTTCCAGCCCAGACAGGCTATCGTCGAACCCAAGGATGATCTGTGCCGGAGAGGCATTGAGATTAATCTCAGGCTCCTTCACAGCCTCCTCAAAGACCAGTTGTAACTCTAACTGATGGTCGACAATTGAGTGGTATTTGACATCAATCAGACGGTTCGCAGCAGAAGAATACGGCGCCACACCCAACAATAAAGCCAAGCCAAAGGCCACTTTAAACAGGGGCGACTTTTTTAATAAAACGCTTTTCGCGGCAGAAGATTCCATTATTCCCTCATCCTTCGCTTTGTTATTCACCAGTCAGTTCCATGTTGCTCATTCTTTCAGCCCAGCAACCTGTCCCATCTGGAATTAATTCAACTATTTCGACCATTTGCTGTGTAACTTTAGCAATTCGCCCGTGATACAAACCTACGTATTCGCCAACACCTAGACGATAAACGCTACCATCGTTAGTCTCGATCAAGGCCCAAATATTCTTATCTTCGCTCAAGGTACCACGCATCTTTAAGTTGTCCAGGGCATAAGTCTCTAGACGCCCCTTGCGTCGTTTCAGATCTGGCTGCAGACAATCTTTAGTCGTGTCGACCACCTCTTCGGTCAACTCTCTTGAAGGTGGTACGAAGGGACTGCGCATCAACTCTGCCTGATAGGCAAAATGTTCAAACTTAGGAGGCTCTTTCAGGGGAGGCACACGCGCGACATGTTGAGCCTTAGTGGTGGTTACAAACAGCTCAAGATCGCTGCGATCTCCCATACAACCCGTTAGCATCAAGCCTAGAATTAGCAAAGGTAGCTTCTTCATTTCTTCGCCCCCTTCGCCGCTTTGTCTTTAGGAACCTGAGCGCCCTCTTTGAAACGATAGGTCTTAGCCAAGATTTCCATGGCAAGTTCACCGCTATCACTTCGCTTTATGACGAAATCATGCAGGCTCACGATACGTGGCAACTTAGCGACACCACTGACCAGATGCCCCATCTCATGATAATCACCCGTCACCGACATGCTGATAGGGAATTCGATATAGAAATCGCGCTGTATCTCTTCTTGCCACTCCAGGCTCTGAATCCCCAGCCCCGAATCGGTGGCAACGAAGGTCAAATCATCCAGTAAGCCTGGCATCTCATTTTGCGACGGCAACATCTTCAACAGCTCAGCAAACTGAACTTCCATGACCGCCAGCTGCTCTCGGTACAACTTAAGATTAGCCGCCAATTGATATTTCGCTTTAAAATCATCTCTTAAGGTGATCTCTTTATCTTGCTCACCTTTGAGGACATCGATGGCATCAGAGACAAACAGGAAATATCCCGCCACGAAGATGATGATGGCCAAGAAAGAGGCGAATACTACCTTAACCTGGGTCGGCCAACCGCCAATGTTCTCAAAATCGATATCATTGAATTCACTCAGATCGAGTTTCATTTGCTCGCTCCTTGTGTCGTCTTGGCATCATCTGCATCTTCTTCACCGATAGAGACCCTTAAACTAAAACGCTGTAACTGGCGCATCTCATCATTCTGCGAGACGATCGATTGCATATTAGGATCGTGTAACCACATAGAGGCCTTGATCTTACGCATCATGTTGGCGACGTTATTATTAGACTCACTACGCCCCTCTATCCACAACAAACTGCCCTTCTTTTCTATGCTGGAAAGGTATATTCCTGGGGGCACAACACGCACCAACTCATCCAGTACGTGGGTCGGTAAATTTCGCGCCTGTTGTAGGTTTAATATGATCTCGGTACGGCGCTCGATATCTTTCTTACGCTCGCGAATCTTTTTAATTTCGGCAATTTGTTTTTCTAACAGCTGAATTTCGCCCTGCAGATAGGCATTTCTTCCTCTCTGCTCCTCGGTCATCATATCGATAACGGTTAAGGCTAAATAAACGACTAATGCTGCACCGATAAATACGGCTGCTAATATCCCCAAATAATCGCGTTTTTGTTTTTCTCTTGCTTCTTCGCGCCAGGGCAATAAGTTTATGTTCGCCATTGAGAGTAACTCCTCAGCGCTAATCCACACGCGACCATGTATTTATTAATTTTGGGCTGTAGTTGCGTCTTCACTTGCTCGTCCGCATGCAGACAACCCAAGAATGGGTCGGCAATAATGGTATGAACGCCGAGTTCGTTGGTGAGCAGATTAGCCATACCTTCCAGCTTAGAGGTTCCACCGCACAAGACGATATGATCGACCTTGTCCTTGCCACTAGATGTGCAGTAAATCTGCAAGGTACGTTTGATCTGTTGCAGTAACTGTGTCTGGAAGGGCGAGAGCACCTCGAACATATAATTGCGGGGAAGATCGCCTTCGAGCTTGGCCTTCTCCGCTTGCTCATGAGACATGCCGTAGAAAGATAAGATGGATTGAGTGAACTGCTCGCCACCGAATGCCTGTTCGCGAATAAAGGTCGTTTCGCCCTTCTCCACCACGGCAAAAGTTGTCATGTTCGCACCGATATCCACCAGCGCAACCACCTTATCTTCGGCACCATCGGGTAACTGGGCGGCGACCAACTCGAAGGAGCGTCCCAAGGCATATCCTTCAACATCAATCACTTTGGCTTCTAGATTGATGTCGTCCAAGCTATCGACCCTGGCATCGATATTCTCGGTACGACACGCGCTAAGCAGCACATCCACCTTGGAGGGGTCGGCACTGTTAACATTGAGAGTTTCAAAATCTATGCTGACTTCATCGAGCGAATAGGGGATAAGGTTGTCGGCTTCGATCTCGATCTGCGTCTCCATCTCCTCTTCACTGAGGGCGGCATCCATGTAGATCACCTTGGTCATCACAGCCGATCCCGAAACCGCTGCTGCCGCATATTTTACGCTCTTAGGCAAAGATCGTTTGATCAATCTTAAGGACTCCAACACCGCGTCTGAATCTCTTATTTCATGATCATTAACGGCGCCTTTTTTAACGGGCACCGCTGCGTGACTCAAAATTTTATAACCATCAGCAGTCTTACTCAGCAGTATTGCTTTTATCTCGTGGGAACCGATATCGATCCCAACCATCTGCGGAGCCTGACGCTTCCATAAATTTGAAAGCATAGTCCATCGTCACTTTTGTTATAGTTTCAGGGATTAGATTAGCACAAAATCAACTCGTTATAGATATTTGTACAAAATGTTTGTAACTTTTACAATTGCCATTTTTTTGACAACCATTTTTGCTTCACCAATAGCTGCTCGCCTTATATACTATTGTGCCTGCTAAATTTATTGGAATTATCTGGTGAAGTGGTTTAAACGAATTACCATCGCTCTGTTCAGCCTAGCCCTTTTGGGAATAGGCGCAATTGCTGCGGCCTATTTTTATGTGCTGCCGGACCTCCCCGATGTTACCACTCTTAAGACCGTAAAATTGCAAACTCCATTACGAATTTACAGCATGGACGGCAAATTAATTTCACAATTTGGCGAAAAACGCCGCATTCCTGTCGAATATGAGCAGGTGCCGCAACAATTGATTAATGCGGTACTCGATACAGAAGATGCCCGTTTCTTCGAACACAAGGGTATCGATCCCATCGGCATCATACGTGCTGCCGTGATTCTGGCCACCACGGGTAAGAAGAGCCAGGGGGCGAGTACCATCACCCAACAGGTTGCCCGCGGCTTCTTTCTCTCCAGAGAGAAGACCTATATTCGTAAGATCAAAGAAATTTTTCTGGCTCTTAAAATTGAGAAGGCCCTGAGCAAAAAAGAGATCTTAACCCTCTACCTCAACCGCTCCTTCCTGGGTAACCGTGCCTATGGTGTCGGCGCCGCCGCTCAAGTCTACTATGGTAAGGAACTCCACGAGCTCACCCTGCCAGAGATGGCCATGATCGCCGGCCTACCCCAGGCACCTTCTGCGGCCAACCCGATACGTAATCCATCGCGAGCGATGAATCGCCGTAACTGGGTACTCAGCCGTATGCTGGAGAAAGAGAACATTACTCAGGACGAGTACCAAGAGGCGATAAGGGCTCCGATCACCGCCAAGTATCATGGCGCCGAGGTAGAGCTTTACGCCCCCTATATCTCAGAGATGGCCCGCGACTACCTAGTTGATACACTCGGTGAAGAGGAAGCCTATACCGGCGGCTACAACGTCTACACCACGGTCGATTCTCGCCTGCAGATGTTGGCTCAGGAGGCACTACGCAATAACGTCTACGCCTATGACGAGCGCCACGGCTATCGCGGCGCCACCAAAGTATTATGGGAGGCCGAAGCCTCAACCGAGCTAGACGAGACTCAAATCGTTGCGCAGCTTAAGCAGACTAAAGGCTTCCAGGGACTCGAGCCTGCTGCCGTCACCGAGGTCGCCGAGCAGAGTGTCAAGGTTATCAACGCCAAGGGGGAGACCCTCACCCTCGAGTGGGAAGGACTAAAGTGGGCACGTAAATTCATCAGCAACAAGCGCCAGGGCAAGGCCCCCAAGACAGCAGGCGAGATCCTCAAAGCCGGTGAGCAGGTCTGGATCCGCAACAATGGTAACATCTGGCAGTTGTCTCAGATCCCCGAGGTGGCCAGCGCCATCGTCTCACTGGATCCTAAGGATGGCGCCATCAAGACCCTGGTCGGTGGCTACAGCTTCCACACCAGCCAGTACAACCGTGTTACTCAGGCCAAACGTCAGCTAGGCTCCAACATCAAGCCCTTCATCTACACAGGCGCACTGGAAAAAGGTTATACCCTGGCGACGCTCATCAACAACGCTCCCATCAACAATGCCGATATTCGTCAGGGCACGGCGTGGCGTCCAAAGAATTCCCCCGATAAGTATACGGGGCCGACACGCCTAAGGGTGGGACTGGCACAATCGATCAACGTCATGTCGGTACGCGCCATGCGCTATACGGGGCTGGAAAGCGCAATCGACACCCTAGTGAAATTCGGTTTCGACCGCGAAGATCTGCCGCAAAACGAATCCCTGGCCCTGGGGTCACCTTCGGTCACGCCGCTACAAGTAGTCACCGCCTTCTCGGTATTTGCTAACGGCGGTTACCGGGTAGAGCCTTACTTTATCGA
This sequence comes from Shewanella sp. Isolate8, assembly GCF_022398495.1. Classification (NCBI taxonomy): domain Bacteria; kingdom Pseudomonadati; phylum Pseudomonadota; class Gammaproteobacteria; order Alteromonadales; family Shewanellaceae; genus Shewanella; species Shewanella sp. Isolate8. The sequence goes on from NZ_JAKEVI010000003.1 coordinate 853,139, forward strand.
CCATATCGATAATGCCTACGATCAGACGATAGAAGAAGCCAACCCAACCCTAGCCTGTACACCCGAGCTAGTCGAACCGCAGACGCTTCCAGCGGACGATCCGTTTGCCGCCATGGCACAGGAGCTACCAAGCCAAGAGGACGCGAGTCAGGAGATCGCCAGCCAGAAGATAGCTTCTGAAAATCCTAGGTGTCCGAGCACGGCTCGCCATGCGCCGCAGATCATCAGCAAACAGACCGCCTTCTTGATCACCGAAGCGCTCAAGAGTGTTATCTGGGGCGGCGGCGATTGGAGTAAAGGAACGGGCTGGAACGGCACCGCCTGGCGCGCCGCACGCGTCGTCAACCGCCGCGATATCGCCGGTAAGACAGGTACCACCAACGAATCGAAAGATACCTGGTTCAGTGGTTTTTCGCCGACGCTGGCCACCACAGTTTGGGTGGGCTTCGATGATCACAGCATCGAACTGGGCCGCACCGCATGGAACACCAATGGCGCGAAAGATCAGATCTCGGGTGCAGAGGCCGGTGCCAAGACAGCCGGCCCAGGCTGGAACGAGTTTATGAAGAATGCCCTCCAAGGCACGCCTGAGCTACCTTCTCCGCCACCGGAAGGGATAGTGTCGGCCCGTATCGACCTGGGCACAGGCAAGTTGAGCCGTAAGACAGACTACACCACCAAGTTTGAGTATTTCATTCAGGGTACCGAGCCTAAGGAGTTTGCCACCGAGGCGCAGACTCAGGAAGATATCTTTATCGACGATTCGGTGGAAGATCTCTTCCAATAACGGTCAATTGGGCTGGTGCCACTCGCCACCAGCCCAGTTAATTTCACTAGCCTTAAGCCATTTTTTAGTGAATTCATAGCGCCAATTTTTTGAAGCGGATAAAACTTTAGATGTAAAAAAACCTGCGACTGCAGGTTTTTTAATCAATTGATTAAGCAGATCTTATCATTTTAGGCCTTAGCCGCTAACGCCGCCTTCACCTGAGTCAGTGACGTGCCACCCAAGGCCTCACGTTTTGCCAGGCAAGAGTCGATCGTCAGACATTGATATACATCTTCCTCAATGACAGCGGCGAACGCCTGCAGGCTAGCCAGCTCGAACTCTTCGATAGGCTTCTTCTGGGCAATCGCCTCGACTACCACCTCACCCACCACATGATGCGCCTCTCTAAAGGGCATGCCTTTGGCCACCAGATAATCAGCCAGCTCGGTTGCATTGGCATAGCCCTGCTGGGCCGCCGATAGGGTATTCTCTCTGTTGACCTTTAGGCCTGAGAGCACCAGCGCAGCCATCTCCAAACAGATAGACCAGCTGTCCATTACGTCAAACAGACCCTCTTTGTCTTCCTGCATATCCTTGTTATAGGCGAGTGGCAGGGCCTTCATGGTGGTCAGTATGCCCATCAGGCTGCCATAGACCCGGCCCGTCTTGCCACGGATCAGCTCGAGTGCATCTGGGTTTTTCTTCTGTGGCATGAGCGAAGAGCCCGAGGTGACCTGATCGTCCAGCTCGATAAAGCCCGCCTCGCCACTGTTGAAGAAGATGAGATCTTCTGCCATGCGGCTCAGGTGCATCATGCTGATGGCGGCATCGGAACATAACTCGACCACATGGTCACGGTCAGACACAGTATCTAAGCTATTAAGGGTTGGCGAGGCAAATCCCAAAGACTTGGCTAGCGCATGTCTGTCCATGGGATAAGCGGTACCGGCCAGCGCGCCGGTGCCGAGCGGACAGGTATCGAGACGTTGCAAGCAGTCTTGCAGACGGCTGATATCACGCTCAAACATCTCCACATAGGCCAGACACCAGTGACCGAAGGCCACAGGCTGCGCCCGCTGCAGATGGGTGTAACCCGGCATCACGGCATCCAGCTCACGACTGGCCAGTGACAACAGCGCCCCTTTCAGTTGCGTTAGCAGTTCAAGCAGCACCTGGCCTTCCTTCTTACACCAGAGTTTCAAATCGGTCGCCACCTGATCGTTACGCGAACGGCCGGTATGCAACTTCTTACCCAGATCGCCCACCTTGGCGATCAAGGCCTGCTCGACGAAGCTATGAATATCTTCGGCGCCCGAGGCCAATATGGTCTCAGGCTGATCCTTCACCTCGGCCAGCAACGCTTGTAGCGCTTGTTTGAGCGCCTGGCACTCCTCCTGAGTGAGAATACCCACGCCCGTGATGGCATCGGCCCAGGCAATGGAACCGACAATATCCTCTTCCACCAGACGATAGTCGACCGGCAGAGAGTCATTGAAAAGTTTAAACAGTGCGCTGCTCTCTTGGCTAAATCTTCCGCCCCATAATGCCATCTCACTATCCTCTTAAATAAGCTCTAAAATCTGCTCTAAAACCTGTTCTAAAAATGAAGGGGCGTTCGCCGCCCCTTATTACCTAGTCGACTCTACTTAACGTTAAGCGCCCGGATGCGGCTCGCCAGAGAATAGAGACGAATGAAGCCTTCCGCATCTTTCTGGTTATAGACTTCGTCTTCACCAAAAGTCGCAAACTCTTCAGAATACAAGCTATTAGGTGAACGTTTCTTCACCGCCTGTGCCTGACCCTTATACAGCTTCAGCACGACTTCACCATTCAATAGATCTGCCAGCGGCTTGGAGGCGCCCAGTAGGGATTCACACAGAGGCGTGAACCAACGACCGTCATAAACAAGATGCGCCATCTTGGCACCAACCTGCTCACGCCATTCGCGGCTGGTCTTGTCCAGTACCAACTCTTCGATCGCCCTAAGTGCGGCAAACATCACTGTACCGCCCGGGGTTTCGTAGCAACCACGGGACTTCATGCCCACCAGACGGTTTTCGGTGATGTCGATACGTCCCACACCGTGGGCGCCGGCAATCTCGTTGAGCGCCATCAAGGCGCCGTAAGGCGTCAGCGCCTCGCCGTTCACCTTAGTGATACGACCGGCTTCCATCTCCACCGACACATACTCTGGCTCATCGGGAGCATCTTCCGGCGCGACCGTCATGGTCCACACCTCTTTGCTTGGCTCGTTCCACGGATCTTCCAGCTCGCCACCTTCGTGGGAGATGTGCCAGGCATTGGCGTCACGGCTATAGATCTTAGTGGCCGATGCTGTGGTCTTGATGTTGCGCTCCGCCAGATAATCCAGCAGATCTTCACGGCTCACCATGCTCCACTCACGCCAAGGGGCGATAACGGTAAGATCCGGTGCCAGGGCGGCGAAACAGCCCTCGAAACGCACCTGATCGTTACCCTTGCCGGTACAACCGTGACATACGGCGTCGGCGCCCACCTTGCGGGCAACTTCTACCTGAGCCTTGGCGATGATCGGTCGCGCCATAGAGGTGCCCAGCAGATAGGTGCCTTCGTAGATTGCGCCTGTGGCTATGGTGGGATAGATATAATCGGCCACCAGCTCCTCTTTCAGATCAACGATATGACACTCGGATGCGCCCGAGGCGATCGCCTTCTCATGTAGCCCCTCAAGCTCGGCCTCGCCCTGACCCACGTCGGCACAGAAGGCAACGATCTCACAGTTATCATAGGTCTCTTTCAGCCAAGGAATGATCGCCGATGTATCCAGACCACCCGAATAGGCCAGTACCACTTTTTTCACCGATGCTTTGTTGTTTTCGATAGACATTTCGTTTTCCTAAATACTCAATTCGTTGGCCCAATCACCATTGGGAAGATTCGTTAACTCAGTAGGGTCACCAACACGGCATTTTGCGCATGCATGCGGTTCTCTGCCTGTTGCAAGATCAGTGAGCCGGCCCCATCGACCACCTCGGCAGCTACCTCGACGCCACGGTAAGCAGGTAGGCAATGCATAAAGAATTTGGCTCCCGCCTTGTTCATCATATCGGTATCTACATGATAAGGCGCAAATTTGGCTTTGATCTCATCTAGACTGGCGTTGTCTCCCATGGAGATCCAAGTATCAGTATAGATGGCATCATGGCCGGCGATCGCCTCGACATCTGAGCTCAATACCAACTCGCCACCGTGGGCCTCGGCAATGGCTTGTGCCTCGAGCACCACTTTGCCGTCGGGGAAGTGGCCCTGCGGGCAGATCACCGTCATCTTGGCACCCAGCAGCGCCGCGCCATACATGAGCGAGTGGGTCACGTTGTTACCATCGCCAACATAGGCCAACTTTACCTTACTGACATCATCGAACTGCTCCGCCAGGGTCAGAAAATCAGCCAGCCCCTGACAGGGGTGATACATGTCCGACAGCGCGTTGATCACAGGCACAGTGCCATGTTCGGCGAGCTGCTCTATGGTCGAATGGGCGAAGGTTCTTGCCACTATGGCATCGGCCCAACAGGAGATGTTGGCGGCAAAGTCAGATACCGGCTCACGCTTGCCCAGGGCACCATTTTGCTGATCTAGGTAGAGACAATGACCACCTAACTTATTGATACCGATATCGAAGCTTACGCGGGTTCGCAGCGATGGCTTCTCGAATAACATCACCACACTCTTACCGTCGAGTGCCTTGCGATAGTCTTCTGGGTTGGCCTTGATCGTCTTCGCCAGGGCAAGTAAGTCGATCAGCTGCTGCTGGGTAAGCTCTTTTATCGATAGTAGGTGATTCATATATCTACTCCTAGATGAATACTCTTCTCATGTTCCGTTTAATTAATGTGGCATAACCTGCGTGCCGATAGACTCGCCCTTCTCCAGCGCGCTCAACTGCTCGGAGTCGCGCCATGAGGCCACCTGTACCGGCTGCCCCATCCACTGCGCAACCTCTAGTGCCGCCTCGACCTTGACCTTCATCCCCTTCTCGATAACGCCTAACTTGGTTAGCTCATCGGCGTGGGCCTTATCCAGGGTCTTGATCAGCTGCCCCTTACCGTCGAGCACGCCGCTCACGTCGGACAGCAACACCAGCTGGCCTTCCACCAGCTTGGCGATCACGGTCGCCGCCTGATCGGCGTTGACGTTCAGCAAGTTGCCCGCATCATCTACGGCAATCGAGCTGACAATCGGCATCCAGCCCTGGGCCAATAGGAAGTTCAGGTAAGTCGGGTCATTGGGCGACACTTCACCCACGAAGCCGAGCTGCTCATCTTTGATGCTGCCATTGACTATGGCGCCATCACACAGGCTCATGCCCACACTCGTGATGCCCGCCTTGATGGCACTGGCCTGCAAGATCTTGTTAGAGGTACCCGCCAGCGCGCCCACCACAATCGGCACCTGCTCTTCGGGGGTGACACGCAAACCATCCAGCTTGACCGTCTCCATGCCATTGGCCTTGAGCTGCTCGTCTACCAGGCAACCGCCACCATGAACCAAGATGACAGATTGGCCCGACTTGATGATGTTGGCCGCGCTTGCCATCAGGCGCGCCAGCCCCATCTCACACTGCATCAGGGCGCCACCCACTTTAAGCACTAAGGTTTTCTTATTTGCCGACATAGCTACTTCTCTCTCACAGGTGACAATATTAATAATTGAAATGAATCTTTATGCATTGATGCGCCTGACTGGCAGCACCTTTCATCAGATTGTCGATAGCGCTTGCCACCACCAGGTAGCCATTGAGGGGATCGTACTTCCATCCCAGCAGGCAGTTAGGGGTATGCACCACGTCGTCAACCTTAGGAAATTGATTATGGTACACATTCACCAGAGACGCCGACTCATACACCTCATAGGCCTTGGCAATATCGGCTTCGCTCACTCCGGGCTTCATCTGCACGGTAATGGTAGCCAGGATGCCACGCTTAAAGTTGCCCAGGTGAGGAGTGAAGATCACCTGCTGTCCTAGGTGAGTCGCTATCTCGGGTTGATGTCTATGACCCAGGACACCGTAGGGCGTCAGGCTCACCTCGCAGAAGCTGGTGTGCAGCTGCGCCTTTCTGCCTGCACCGGTCACGCCGCTGATGGCATTGATCACCGGCAGGCTGTCTGTCATCAGATCTTTCAGGGGTTTCAGTGCCGTCAGTGAAGCCGTGGGATAACACCCTGGCACGGCAATCATCTTGCTCGCGGCAATCGCCTCGGCGTTCCACTCCGCCAGACCATAGACAGCCTCGGCCAACACCTCTGGGTAGATATGCTCGAAACCATACCATTTGGGATACTGTTCGCTATCGGCAAAACGGTAGGCGCCGGAAAGGTCGAACACCGCCAGACCCGCCTGATAAAACCAGGCCGCCAGGTGCAGGCTCACACCATGATCGGTCGCCAACACCACGGCATCTGCCTCATCGACTATGGTCTGCTTGGCCTGCTCTGTTAGCGGTGCCAGGCTAAGATCGATATGGCTGTAAACCGGATACAGGCTAGCCAAAGTTTTGCCCTTATCCAGACTGTTTTCAGAAACATAGAGGCCTTGAATCTTAAGCTGATCATCGGCCTGGATCAGTGAAGTAACCTGAGCACCTGTGTAACCACTGGCGCCAATTATCGCTATGCTTTTCATACTTTATGACTTCTATATTGTGTTAACGGTAAAAAAGAGAGGGGCACTGCTTAAGCCCTGGTATAGATACCAATATGACAAGATTATCGTCGCAGGAAGTGATTACAGCTAACCTTATATGCAAAAAGTAAGAAGAAATTGTTCATTTTTTATCTCTAAGTTAAGCCTTTAATAATGGCGCTCGTTTTAGCTGTTTGATAGACTAACACAACAAACTAATTATGCAATAATATTGAATAGATATTTTTAAATAAAGTTGGTGATTTGAGTCAAATGATGAAAACCTTTCCCGATATCAAGCAATCCTTCCGCGAGCTGATCGCCACGCCGTCCATCAGCGCCCTCGAAGCCGAACTCGACATGAGCAACCAAGGCGTGGTGATGCTTCTGAGCCAGTGGCTCACCGATCTGGGCTTCGACTGCCAGATGCAGGCCGTCCCCGACACCCGTGGTAAACACAACCTGTTGGCAAAGATCGGCCAGGGACGCGGTGGACTGCTGCTGGCGGGACATACAGATACGGTTCCTTTCGACGAGGGACGCTGGAGTCAGGATCCCTTTACCCTGACCGAGAAGGATAATCGCTGGTATGGGCTAGGCAGCTGCGATATGAAGGGCTTCTTCGCCCTGGTCATAGAGGCGGTGCGCCAGATGCCGACCCAAGATTTCGTGCGGCCGCTCTACATACTCGCCAGCGCCGATGAAGAAACCACGATGAATGGCGCCAAGGCCTTCGCCCAGTCTAAGGCCATCGCGCCTGAATATGCGCTCATAGGCGAGCCCACCGGCCTAAAGCCTGTCTACATGCATAAGGGACACCTGGCACAGGGCATCCGCATCACGGGGCGCAGCGGTCACTCTTCAGATCCGGCCAAGGGACTCAACGCCATAGAGATCATGCATCAGGTGATCGGCCAGCTCCTTAAGCTGAAGCAACACCTGGCAGAGCACTACCGCGAAGAAGCCTTCAGCGTGCCCTATCCCACCATGAACTTTGGCCATATCCACGGCGGCGACGCCGCCAACCGCATCTGCGGCTGCTGCGATCTGCACCTGGATATCCGCCCCCTGCCCGGCCTGCCGTTAGAGGCCTTGGAGCAACTACTGACCCAATATCTGGCCGAGCTGAGCCAGCGCTATCCTGGTGCCATCAGCATTAGCCAGCTCTATCCCGGCTCGCAACCTTTCGCGGGGCAGGCCGATGCCCAATGGTCCCAGCTGGTCGCCGAACTGTCGAACCAGGCTCCCGAGGTGGTCAACTATGCTACCGAGGCGCCCTATATTCAGCAACTTGGGTGTCAAACCTTGGTCTGGGGGCCTGGCAGCATAGAGCAGGCACACCAGCCGGACGAGTACCTGGACACCGCCTATATCAACAAAACCGTCGACTTACTCAAACAGTTGATGTACCACGCCTGCATCAAAACCTCATAGGATCACTTAAAAAATTCACGCAGGGTGATATAGAACACATAAGCATACGATATGAAGATATGCCGTATTGACCTAAACCTGATAGCCTAGGTAAGGTGATTGATTAACTCGTGGGTATGGAGCATTTATGACAGATATGTACGCGTCGCTGCGATCCAATGTGGGCACGTTAGGCCAAATATTAGGCGATACCATTCGCACACACATGGACGAGCCCTTTTTAGACAAGATTGAACAGATCAGACACCTGGCCAAGAGCTCTCGCCAAGGCAACGATACCGCCAGGGAACAGATGCTTACCCTATTGGCGGCCCTACCCGACGAAGAGTTGGTCCCCTTTGCCAAGGCCTTCAACCAATTTCTCAACCTGGCCAACATCGCCGAGCAGTTCCATACCATCAGCCGTAACTGTGACGAGCTGGTATGTGTGCCCGATCCCGTGGATCAGCTCCTCGGACGTATGCTCAACGGACGCATAGATCAAGACAAGATGCTCGAGTGCCTACAGACACTGGATATCGATCTGGTACTCACCGCGCACCCGACCGAGATCTCGCGTCGCACCCTGATCCAGAAATACTCCGCCGTGGTCGATTGTCTCGCCACCATGGAAAACCCGCAGCTCACCGAGCGCGAGAAGAAACAGAATCACCTCAGACTCAGACAGCTTATCGCCCAGATCTGGCACACCAACGAGATACGCCACGAGCGCCCAACACCGGTGGACGAAGCCCGCTGGGGACTAAGCACCATAGAGGCCTCGCTCTGGCAAGCCATTCCCGACTTTCTGCGCCAGCTCAACGAGCAGGTCGAAGAGCGCACCGGCAAGCAGCTACCCAGCGACATAGCCCCCATCCGCTTCTCCAGCTGGATGGGCGGCGACCGCGACGGCAACCCCTTCGTCACCGCCAAGGTCACCCAGGAAGTATTGGATCGCAACCGTCACACCGCAGCGCGCCTTTATCTCAAGGATGTGGTCTTGCTGGTGAACGAACTGTCGATGGAGGAGGCCAATGAGGAACTTTTGGCCCTCACAGACAACAGCCACGAACCTTACCGCGTGGTGCTGCGGGAACTAAGACAGAAACTACGTGACACCATAGATTACCTAAATGCCCGCCTCGAGGGGCATTCACCCGAGGTGGATCTCGATAGCCTTATCTGGCATGAGGATGACCTCAAACAGCCCTTGACCCTGCTCTACCGCAGCCTGACCGAATCGGGCATGAGCCTGATCGCCAACGGCCTACTGCTGGATATGCTGCGTCGTCTGGCCTGCTTCGGCATCCATATGCTGCGCCTGGATATCCGCCAGGATGCCCAGCGCCATAGCGATGTCATCGCCGAGCTGACCCGATACCTGGGCCTTGGCGACTTCGACCACTGGGACGAGCATGAGAAGCAGGCCTTCCTGCTGCGGGAACTAAGCGGTAAACGCCCGCTGATCCCTCATAACTGGGAACCGAGTGCCGAGGTCGCCGAGGTGATCAGCACGGTCAGATTGATCGCCAGCCAGTCGCCTAAGGCCCTGGGCTCCTATGTCATCTCCATGGCCAGTCAGCCTTCGGATGTATTGACTGTGCTCCTGCTATTGAAAGAGGCAGGATGTCAGCATCCGATGCGGGTGGTGCCACTGTTTGAGACCTTAGACGATCTCAACAACGCCGCCACCTGCATCTCGGCGCTATTCGACATCGACTGGTACCGCGGCTACTGCAAGGGCAGCCAGGAGGTGATGATTGGTTACTCCGACTCGGCCAAAGACGCCGGGGTCATGGCGGCCGCCTGGGCACAATACAGCGCGCAGGAGAAACTGGTTAAGGTCTGCAACCAAGCCGACATCAAGCTAACCCTGTTCCATGGTCGTGGCGGCACCATAGGCCGTGGCGGCGGACCAGCCCACAAGGCGATCCTGTCACAGCCACCGGGTTCGGTAGATGGCCGCATCAGGGTAACGGAACAAGGCGAGATGATCCGCTTCAAGTTCGGCCTGCCTAAGCTGGCAGTGCAGAGCCTGGCGCTATATACCTCGGCCGTGATGGAGGCCACCCTGTTGCCGCCACCAGAACCTAAGCCAGAGTGGCGCGAGGCGATGGAACGACTCGCCAGTGACTCGGTCACCGCCTACCGCGCCATAGTGCGTGAGGAGCCAGATTTTGTCGCCTATTTCCGCGCGGCAACCCCAGAAGTCGAGCTAGGCAAGTTACCGCTGGGTAGCCGCCCCGCGAAGCGTCGGGTAGATGGCGGTATCGAGAGCCTGCGCGCTATCCCCTGGATCTTCGCCTGGTCGCAAAACCGCTTGATGCTACCAGCCTGGCTGGGAGCAGGTGAGGCGCTGCAACAGGCAGCCGACCGCGGCGAGCTCGCCCTACTAAGGGAGATGGAGCAAAAGTGGCCCTTCTTTGAGACGCGCATCTCCATGCTAGAGATGGTTTACGCCAAGGCCGAGCCTAACCTGGCGAAGTACTATGAGACCTGCCTAGTGCCGCAAGAGCTACATCATCTCGGCGAAGCCCTACGTAGCCGTATGGCAACAGGCATTAAGGTGGTCTTGGAGCTGACCCAGTCCGACGCCTTGATGTCGCATACCCCATGGAATCGTGAATCGGTAGAGCTACGCAACCCCTATATCGACCCGCTCAACTTCCTCCAGGCCGAACTCCTGGCGCGTACCCGTAAGGAGCAGGCAGGATCAAGCAATGTCGAGCTGGCACTGATGCTCACCATCGCCGGTGTGGCGGCGGGCATGAGAAACACGGGTTAATGAGAAGCCTCGCCCTAATAGGCGTGCTGATGCTGAGTTTGACTGCATGTGTCAGTCAATACAGCATCAGCGAGCGCCAGCTCACCAACTACCTGAACGACGAGATGCATTTCGAGGTCAAAGAGGGCAATCGCTTCTTTGGCATAGAGATGAAGATCAATGATGTGAAGGTCAAGCTTGGCCACAAGGCCGACACCATGGCGATCACGGCGAGCAGTCTGATCAAGGTGGCCAACCCGCTGATGCCGCTCAATGCCACCATGACGGCCGAGTTCGAAGCCAAACCTTGGTATGATGCCGAACAGCACAGCCTCTATCTGAGAGACCTAGCGTTGGTGAGCCTGAGCTCTAATCCAAAAGATCTCGAACAGGCCATAGGCCAAGTGAGCCCGCAGCTCATGGGCTTCATCACCCATTTTCTTGAGACCCAACCTGTGTATGTACTCGATACCCAGGAGGGTAATCAGGCGCTTGTCGCCGAGATGACCAAACGCATCCAGGTCGTCCCGGGTAAAATTAACCTCGTCTTTAAGGATTAATTCGGCTTCAAACCTCGCTGTTATGGGCGCTTTACGTTAACACCTTAACGCTAGGTGCCGTAACGCTAGGCGCCTTCATGCCTATTTAGTTATCTCGCAAATCTCGGGTAAGAGGAATAGTCCACCAATACCGGCGACTCTTTCAGCTCACGCCTGAGCATATCCAGCGCAACCGCCGTGCTCAGCTGTCTCACCAGCTCCCGGGAACGCGCCGGAAACTTAAGCATCTGGCTATACACGCCTTGCCGGGTCGCCAGAGCAATCGCAACCGTCCCCACCGGCTTCGCCTCGCTGCCACCTTCGGGCCCTGCAATACCACTGGTGGCCAGCGCATAGTCGCTGTCCAGCAAGCCTCTGGCGCCCTTGGCCATCTCCTCAACCGTAGCAATAGATACAGCGCCGTGATCGTCCAGGGTTGCAGGCTTAACCCCTAACACCCTAACCTTGGACTCGTTGCTATAGGTCACCAGTCCCTGATCCAGATATTGGGAGCTGCCGGCAAAGGCCACAAGGTTGTTGGCAATCATGCCGCCGGTACAGGACTCGGCAATACTCAAACGCTTACCGGAAGATAGCAGCCCGTTGTGGATCACCTGTGCCAGAGAGGTCACGTTATGCCCCACCACGGCATCGCCCAAACGCGCAAGCACCTCATCTTTTACCCTATCTAACTCGGCTATAGCCTCTACCCCTCGAGCGAACAGCTTAATCTCGATATAGGGCATGAAGGAGCGATAACCTAAGGTCATCCCCTCGGGAAGCGGCATGCCCTCGAGCTTATCCGCCAGTGCCGATTCTCCCTGACCTATTGTCAGTAGTTTCTGCACCTCGACTTCGACATGGCTATCGGCGATCTGCTCCACAAAGGGGATAAACTGCTCGGTCACCATCTTCTTAAATTCGAAGGGTACCCCGGGCGTAAAGAAGAGCCAGGCACGATTGAGTTTGACGCGAAAACCACAAGCCGTGCCGACAGGGTTGTCCACCATGATGGCCGATGCGGGTAACATCGCCTGTTTCAGGTTGCTCTCGGGCATGTGTCGACCGTTACGCGTAAACCATTCTTCGATGCGCTCCCGCCACAGCGTACACTCAACTAAAGGTTCACCCTTGGCCATTGCCATCGCCTCGGAAGACATATCGTCACTGGTTGGACCCAGTCCGCCATTCACCAGAATGACATCGGCGTGCTCGCTGCGTTGCCGAAACACCTCGACCAGATCATCCAATCTATCGCCTACCGTGATCCGCTGCTGCATCTCTATGCCGTGATCCATCAAGGCATTTGCTGCCCATGCCGCATTGGTATCGACTATCTGTCCGGACAACACCTCTTCACCGGTGCAGATCATTTCTATTTTCATATCCATCCCTTGAAACTAAGACATTTCACTTGGCCATAAGGTAGGTAAGGCCGAGGGCAATAGCAATAGGAAGTAAGGCAGCCTGTTCGATATTCATGCAAGGTGGCCTTATGCCCGCTTTACAGATTCTCGGTTCTAGGTAAAAGTACACCGGCGATCTTGGCCACTTTTACGAGTAAGAAATTCGGATTGGCGATCGATAGCATCGCAATGACTAAGGCTGAAACACCATAAGGAAAGAGAGGGTTAATCGAAAGAAATTGGAAAAGGCCAAAACGAAAAAAGCCCTAGCATTGATGCTAGGGCTTTCGTCTTAATGTTGGTGGGCGCATATCGCGAAGCGATGTGCTCATGCGCGCGAAGTGAAACGAGCCGGGGAGGACGGGACCGACGGTCCGGCATTGGCCCGTGTGCCTTCGGCACGCGAGACAGGCCGCTTCCAGTAAGAGTCTAACCAACTGAAATGCCTCTCCTTTAACTGCAGCGGCTTTCTCTAACCAAAACAAAATAACCCGCGATGCCAAACGAAAACAAACGAGAACAAACGAAAAAAGCCCTAGCATTACTGCTAGGGCTTTCGTCTTAATGGTTGGCGGAGCGGACGGGACTCGAACCCGCGACCCCCGGCGTGACAGGCCGGTATTCTAACCAACTGAACTACCGCTCCTTTAGTAACACGCTTACGCGGGATACTAAATTAGGCGCCTGGAAATGACCTACTCTCACATGGGGAGACCCCACACTACCATCGGCGCGATTGCGTTTCACTTCTGAGTTCGGGATGGGATCAGGTGGGGCCACAATGCTATGGTTTCCAGACAAATTCTTACTGGTTAATTCTTCGTCTGACGGCATTGTTTCCTCGCTGCAGTGCTCATGTACTCTAGTACACTCCGCGCTTCGCTTCGTTACGGCTTTGTCAGCCAAACAATTACCTGCGTAACACATGGGGAGACCCCACACTACCATCGGCGCGATTGCGTTTCACTTCTGAGTTCGGGATGGGATCAGGTGGGGCCACAATGCTATGGTTTCCAGACAAATTCTTACTGGTTAATTCTTCGTCTGACGGCATTGTTTCCTCGCTGCAGTGCTCATGTACTCTAGTACACTCCGCGCTTCGCTTCGTTACGGCTTTGTCAGCCAAACAATTACCTGCGTAATTAACCGAAATAATAAATTTAGAAAGCTGTTTGAGTTCGCACTTCAATCAAGTACTTTTGTATTCTTTTGATTCAGTAACCATTACTTACTTTGCAGTAAAAACCCTTTTGGGTTGTATGGTTAAGCCTCACGAGTCATTAGTACAGGTTAGCTCAACGCCTCACAACGCTTACACACCCTGCCTATCAACGTCCTAGTCTCGGACGGCTCTTTAGAGACCTTAAAGGTCTAGGGATGACTCATCTTAGGGCTCGCTTCCCGCTTAGATGCTTTCAGCGGTTATCGATTCCGAACGTAGCTACCGGGCAATGCCATTGGCATGACAACCCGAACACCAGCGGTTCGTCC